>NZ_CP150634.1:0-1250744 GCF_038051925.1 Methylotuvimicrobium sp. KM2
ATGAGTGCACTCTGGAACAACTGTCTCGCTAAACTTGAAAATGAAATTTCTTCCTCGGAATTCAGCACCTGGATTAGACCCTTGCAGGCAATCGAAACCGACGGACAAATCAAGTTATTAGCGCCGAACCGGTTTGTGCTGGATTGGGTAAAAGAACATCATTTCGCCAAACTGGAAGAGGCGATACAGCAATTTTCCAACGGTTCTTTAAGCTTGCAATTGGACATCGGCTCGAAGAAAGCCATGCTGACTCCTACACCGCAGCATATCAAAGCCCCCGATAGTAAAAAATCACGTCCTAACTTTCTTAATAAAGCATTTATTTTCGATAACTTTGTCGAAGGTAAATCCAACCAATTGGCAAAAGCGGCTTCCATTCAAGTCTCCGAAAATATCGGCAAGGCATACAATCCGTTATTAATTTACGGCGGCTCCGGTTTAGGTAAAACACATCTGATGCATGCGATCGGTAATGCGATCCTGCAACATAATCCGTCGGCGAAAATCGTTTATCTGCATTCCGAAAAATTCGTGCAGGATATGGTCAAAGCTTTACAACAAAATGCGATCGATACTTTCAAGGAATATTATCGAGGCGTCGATACCTTGCTGATTGACGATATTCAATTCTTTGCCGGCAAGGAACGCTCTCAAGAAGAGTTTTTCCATACCTTCAACACGTTGTTGGAAAAAAAGCACCAGGTCGTTTTAACCTGCGATAAATACCCGAAAGAAATCGTCGGTTTGGAAGACCGTTTGAAATCGCGCTTCGGCTGGGGATTACCGGTTGCAATCGAACCGCCGGACCTTGAAACCCGTGCCGCTATTTTAATGAAAAAAGCAATGATGGCGGGTGTCGATCTACCTCAGGAAGTCGCTTTTTTCATCGGTAAAAGGATTCCTTCGAATGTACGAGATCTCGAAGGTGCATTACGACGAGTCATTGCCAATGCACAATTTACCGGACGCGAAATCACCACTGAATTTACCAAAGAAGCATTGCACGATCTGATTTCCTTACAAGATAAGCTCGTCAATATCGATAACATACAAAAAACCGTAGCTGAATATTTTAAGATTAGGGTTGCGGATTTATCGTCGAAAAATCGGCGGCAATCCATTACCCGACCAAGGCAAATTGCTATGTGTCTAGCTCGTGAATTGACTTCGCACAGTTTTCCGGAAATCGGCGAAGCATTCGGTGGACGCGATCACACCACGGTTATTAATGCTTGTAAACGCATTGCCTCCTTGCGCGACTCGGATGTAAAACTTGAGGAAGATTATTTAAACCTGTTGAGAACATTGTCGCATTAACGGTGTTTAACTTGTGGATAACTGCAGTCATTAACAGAGAAGGCGAGTTATCCTCTTTTTATCAAGCGCTTATCCACAGCCTTAAACTCCGGTTTCTTACAAGATAAGTTATTGATATATAAGATATTAAACGACTTATCACGTTTTTTTTATAGACTAATAGTAAATATAAATAAATATCTTATATGAAATATATTATTAATAGAGAACGGCTATTGGTTCCATTGCAGCAAATTGTCAGTGTGATTGAAAAAAGACAAACCATGCCGATTTTGTCGAATGTGTTGATGGTTTTTCGTCAAGACAGCCTGTTAATGACCGGTACCGATCTTGAAGTTCAAATTGTTACCGAAATTGCAATAGAAAATACGACTTTTGCCGAAATTACTTTACCCGCCCGAAAGTTTCTCGACATCTGCCGCTTGCTACCGACCGGTGCCGATATCAAATTGGAAGTCGCCGACGACAAAGTTAAGGTGCTTTCCGGGCGTAGCCGCTTTATTTTAAGTACACTGCCTGCCGAAAATTATCCGGAATTTTCAGAATCCGTGTTAGATCATCGGTTTACCATCAATGCCGGACTTTTTAAAAAAGCGCTCGAAAAGACCGTTTTTTGTATGGCGTCTCAGGATGTACGCTATTATCTCAACGGTTTATTGCTCAACATTTCCAATTCGCGTATCAAACTCGTCGCATCCGATGGACATCGTTTATCGGTTTTCGAAGACAACTTAGAAAATCCAGCCGGATATGAAGCGCGTATCATCCTGCCAAGAAAAGGCGTTATGGAATTGGTGCGTTTATTGGATGATCCTGAAATTGAACTTTTGGTTGAATTTTCTAGTAATAACATAAGGGTTACGATCAATAATACGATCTTTTCAGCTAAATTGGTCGATGCCAAATACCCCGATTTTAACCGTGTCTTCCATCAAGATTTTCTAACGCCGATTCATATTCAACGCCAGTTATTAAAAGATGCATTAACTCGAGTGGCGATTTTATCCAATGAAAAATACAAAGGCGTAACTTTCGACCTTTCTTCGGATTCGCTGAAAATTAGTGCGCACAACCCTGAACATGAAGAAGCCGAAGAAGAAATTGTCACCGATTATGTTGGCGAACCGCTTTCGATTGCGTTTAACGTGCAATATGTGCTCGATGCGATTTCCAATATCGATTCGGAAATTACCGAGTTGACCATTGCACGTAATTCCAGTTGCTGCATCATTGACGAACCGGAAACAAGAGCTTATCGATTCATCGTGATGCCGATGCGTCTATGATCTTTGCTTTATGCAATTTTGGGGAACTTTTTCAACGGATAAATGAAGCCTTTTAAATCAACTGAATCAGTTATTGCTTCGGCATGCTTTTTTATGGCTAACTGTTCACTAACTTCCTGAAATTTCTAAATCGCAGTCATTATCAAATGTGGAAGCGACAAAAAACCGAGCTTGTTCATCTAACCGGTGTTAACCGGGTGCTTTTTTTGACTAGCAACTAATAACCGATGAGTTTACAAAAGCTCGACATTTTTAATGTTAGAAATATTCGGCAAGCCAGTCTACAACCATCGCCTGGACTCAATTTAATTTACGGAGCTAATGCCAGCGGTAAGAGCTCTTTTCTTGAAGCCATATTTATTCTTGGCCGCGCACGTTCTTTTCGAACCACGCATATCAAACAAGTCGTAAACTTTGATCGAAATGACTTGATCGTATCGGGCAAAGTGCTGCAACAGGGCGGGCGCAGCAGTTGCCAACTAGGCGTACAATTCGATGGGAAGGTTTCTGAAATCCGAATTCAGCAATTACCTAATCAACCTCGGTATTTGCTTGCTTATGCCTTGCCTATTCAATTGATTGAACCTAAATCTTATCGTCTATTGGATACCGGCCCTCAAATCAGAAGAGAATTTATCGATTGGGGGACTTTCAATGAAAACGAACAATTCCTCTTGGCTTGGCGACAATACAAAACCGCATTGAATCAACGTAATGCTTTAATCAAACAAAAGCAAACGCACTCCATCCAAGTCTGGAATAATGAATTGGTTAATTACGGTACAATAGTCGATCAATATAGACGAACCTATTTACAAAGGCTTGAGCCCGTTTTTCAAGATTTTGTCCGTCGATTTTTAGGTGCTGAAACTGTTCAATTCGATTATTTATCCGGTTGGGATAGCGGTAAAGGCTTTATCCAATCCTTGGATGATGATCTCGATCGTGATCTGCGCTATAAAATGACGCATAGTGGTCCGCATCGTGCTGACTTAACTGTCTCCGTTAATAATCGACTCGCCAAGGACTTTGTATCACGCGGACAATTAAAATTGTTAGTCATATGTTTAAAACTTGCGCAAGTACAATTGTTGTCGACCCATCAGAGTAATAATGTCTGTGTTTTAATTGATGATTTCACTGCTGAATTGGATACGACTAAAAGATCTCTGTTAATAGAATATTTACAAACAATGAATGTTCAGGTTTTTATGACGGCCACTGAGATGTCTGAGTATGGTGATTTAAGTAAACTTAAAAACTATAAAATGTTCCACGTGGAACATGGTGAAATTAAACAAGCGTAATGTTTCACGTGAAACATTGGCACATTGAGAAGGTAGTAAACACACATGAGCGAAAATAATAAGCAGTACGACAGTTCCAATATTCAGGTACTAAAAGGTTTAGATGCGGTCAGAAAAAGACCGGGCATGTATATTGGGGATACCGATGACGGAACAGGGTTACATCATATGGTTTTTGAAGTGGTTGACAACTCGATTGATGAAGCCTTAGCCGGGTACTGCAAAGAGGTTAAGGTTATCATTCATAATGATGGTTCGGTTACGGTGTCTGACGACGGAAGAGGAATTCCCGTCGATATTCATCAAGAAGAAGGGCGATCCGCTGCGGAAGTCATCATGACTGTGTTGCATGCCGGCGGCAAATTCGACGACAACGCCTACAAGGTCTCGGGCGGATTACACGGAGTCGGTGTTTCTGTGGTAAACGCTTTGTCTGAGGAGTTGAATCTGGAAATCAGGAAAAACGGAAAACTCTATAAACAACAATATCTCATGGGTGAACCGCAAGCACCATTGGCGGAAATCGGGCCGACCGAGGGTAGCGGAACCAAAATTAATTTTAAACCGAGCGATCAGACCTTCGGCGATGTCGAGTTCCACTACGATATCTTGGCGAAAAGACTCAGAGAATTATCGTTTTTAAATTCCGGAGTCAGAATTTGTCTGGAAGACGAACGCACCAATAAACAAGACGTCTACGAATTCGAAGGCGGCATCAGCGCTTTCGTGGAACATTTAAATAAAAATAAAACGCCGTTATTTCCCGATGTGTTTCACTTTAGCGCCGAAAAAGAGGGTGTAACCGTCGAAGTCGCGATGCAGTGGAACGACTCATATCAGGAAAATATTTTTTGTTATACCAACAATATTCCGCAACGGGACGGCGGCACGCATTTAGCCGGATTTAGAGGGGCGTTAACCCGTACTATCAATCAATACATCGAAAATAACGGTTTAGCGAAAAAAGAAAAAGTCTCGACGACCGGCGACGATGCAAGGGAAGGGTTAACGGCAGTGCTTTCAGTCAAAGTCCCCGACCCTAAGTTTTCCTCGCAGACCAAAGACAAATTAGTTTCATCGGAAGTGAAGCCTTTGGTCGAATCAACGATGAATGAAAAACTGCAGGAATTTTTATTGGAAAAACCGCAAATCGCCAAAGCTATCGTCAATAAAATCATCGATGCGGCCCGAGCCCGTGAAGCCGCCCGAAAAGCGCGGGAAATGACGCGTCGCAAAACCACATTGGATATTGCCGGATTACCCGGAAAACTAGCCGATTGTCAGGAAAAAGATCCGGCCCTATCCGAATTGTTCATCGTGGAGGGTGACTCGGCGGGCGGTTCGGCGAAACAAGGCCGCGATCGTCGCACGCAAGCGATATTGCCGCTAAAAGGTAAAATCTTGAACGTCGAAAAAGCGCGATTCGACAAAATGATCTCGTCCGAAGAAGTCGGCACACTGATCACCGCGCTTGGTTGCGGTATCGGCAAGGACGAATACAATCTCGACAAACTCCGTTATCACCGCATTATTATCATGACCGATGCCGATGTCGACGGATCGCACATACGCACCTTGCTGTTGACGTTCTTCTACCGGCAATTGCCGGAAATCATCGAAAAGGGCTATATCTATATTGCCCAACCGCCGCTGTACAAGGTCAAGAAGGGCAAGCAGGAACATTACGTCAAAGACGATGCGCAATTGAACGATTACTTGATACAACTAGCCCTCGACAAAGCAGCACTGCATACCGATGACAGTGCACCGCCGATACAAGGCCAAGGCTTGGAGAAATTGGCGAAGGAATACACCGAGGTGCTAGCCATCATTAATCGCTTGACCAGCCGCTACGATGACGTGTTTCTCGAGCAATTAGTCTATATGGAGCGCGTGAGTGACGAAATCAAACAAGACAAGGAACGATTGGCAGCATGGGTTAGCCAATTGGCTGAACGCCTCTACAATCCGCAAAGCAAAATGGTATTTAAGATGGAACTCGATTACCGCTCGGCTGGTGATTACACGCTAACGGTCGACAAGCGCCATCACGGCAATACCAAAACCTTCATACTGCAAGCGGCATTCTTCGACAGCAAGGATTATCAGAAAATCGCGCAATACGCCGAAGGTACCGCCGGCATGTTCGGCGAGCAGTCTAATATCCGGATGGGCGAACGCCAGCAGCCGGTCGAAAGTTTTAAACAAGCGTTCGAGTGGATGATGAAAGAAGTCAAAAAAGGTCAGCACATCCAGCGCTACAAAGGATTGGGCGAAATGAACCCGGAACAACTCTGGGAAACTACGCTCGACGCCAACAGCCGCCGCATGCTGCAAGTCCGCATCGAAGACGCAATCGCCGCCGACGAAATCTTCACAACGCTAATGGGCGACATCGTCGAACCGCGCAGGGATTTCATCGTCAAGAATGCTTTGGATGTTACGAATTTGGATGTGTAGGTGTTTTTTGTCGGGTGCCACAAAAATTGAAAAGTGTGCCAAATTAGTGAAAAACTAGTGACATAAATAATGAAAAAATTCGGCAGTTTCTATTTTTACCTAAATTTTTAGTGCTACCTTGAAAAACCAGGCAAGCCTTATGGCTTGTCTGGTTGTACTGATGCATCCCTTCTTAAAGGGGCGTTATGAAAACGGATAATCGGTCAAAACAGATATCAGATCAAAAGTTAGTGAGTAGCCCGGCAGATGGAGCTTACGGAATCCGGGGCAAACACGGCTTTGATTATTCCGGATTCCACTGCGTCACATCAGAGCTACTCACTGACCCTTTGAGCATGTTTCCGTTGATTACGTTACAATCCACAAATGGATTTTGAAATTATTGGAAACATAAAACATCCGGAAACGTTTGCTCGTGGTTTGGCGATTAGAGAGCTACCAAGGCTTCGCAAAATTTATAGGCAAGGCAATTGGCGTAAGCGCAAAGGTTTTGCAACCGTTCGTTTACAAGATGGATCGCTTCGCGAAGCTGAAATTCACTGGTATGAGGCTTCGGGTATCGGCAAACGAGAATTTAAAATTAAGCGTTATATTGACACACAGCCATGAATAAACACGAATTTGCAATTTGCATCAATAATCGCGGCTATGAAGTTTCGCTTGAAACGCGCAAACTCTACGAAGTGCTAAATGACTCCGATGCTGAAAAGCATCAACAAATAAGGGTGATTGATGAGTCAGGCGAAGATTATTTATACCCTGCTTCATTATTCGATCGGATCTCATTACCGACTCAAGTCGTTGAGCATATTTTACATGCTCCAGCCTAACAAAACGCGCTCCTGCGGGCTCTGCTGAGGTAGAGCGATCCTAAGTGACCGCGATATCGAAGCGTTTCCAAACTCGCTAGGATTCGGTGAGGAACGAACTGAATTGATTGAGACACGCTTGTTTTTTATTGCCACCAATCACTATTTGACATAGCATAAGCCCCATGTCGACGCCCTTCACAAAAGCCTTAGTCATTTTTCTCGTGATCCTGCAATCGATCGCGCCGTTGGTGCATGCGCATCCGATGGTGGACGAGTTGTCGGACGGCTTGCATATGCCCGGCTTTGAGCAATTCAACGTAGCGAACGACGACGATGATGTATTGGCGTTATTCGACTCGTCCGTGATCGATTTGGATCAGGGCATTGAAACCGAAACGACGCTGCTATCCGATTGGCTTCCTTTTGCCGTAGTGTTCGTTGCTTTAGTGTTTCCCGAACCGGATGAATGTCTCGGTTTCGAAGTCGCGTTTTCTCCACCGCCGAATGTGCTTTCCGGCCGGACGTCCTCCTCTCCTCAAGCGCCACGCGCGCCGCCTGTGCAACTGTAAACAGTTTATAGATCGTCGGATTCGCTGAGTATCCGACTCGTTGTTTCAGTTGCGGCCCTGCTGCCGCATATTGCGGAGCTCAATATGATTCCCCTCAAGCCTTTAACAGGCGCTTTGCTGTGTTGCTGCCTGCTGTCGTCATTCGGCGTATGGGCAGACAGCGAAATGATCGTCGATCATTTCGATCCAATTGAAGTCGAGCCGACCATGACTTTGGCCGGTTTGATCGATACCACTGCCGAACATTATCCTGATGCCGCATGGCTCAAAGCGTTGGAAGATGAAGCGAAAGCGCTTGCTGAGCGCGGGCAAAGTTGGATAGCAGGGCCTGCTACTGCGGATTTGTTTTTTTTGGAAGCGACCAGCGGTACCTTGCATATTCTCGATGCAGTGGTAAGTGTGCCCTTGTGGAACTTCGGGCAACGCGATGCCGAACAAAATATTGCTCAACGTGCCGATGACAGCCGGCAATCGCAAAGCCGGGCGTTCAAATTGCGTGTTGCTGGATTAGTTAGGTCGGCCTTATGGGATATCGCATTGACTGAAGTGCGTCATGATCAGGCGAAAACCGATTATGAATTAACCGAAAAATTGGTCGGCAAGGTCAAGCGGCTTTATGAGTTGGGTGACTTGGCCCGGGCCGATTTATTGCTCGCGCAAAGCGAATTGTTGCAGAAACGGTCGGTGTTGACCCTGGCGGAATCGGAAGTCATGCATGCCCGAAAGCGCTATACGAATTTGACGCGGACCGAAAAGATTCCGGCCGAATTCCACGAACCATTGGTTGCGCTGAAAACAATCGAACAGCAGCATCCCGCCTTGGCCGCGCTCAACAGTCAAATAGCCCGTAAACAAGCCGAACTCGAAGCGATACGGTTGACCGGCTCGGGTCAAACTCAGGTTTCGGTGGGCATCAACAGCGACCGGGGTAATAACGACCCGCGCAGTAACTATACCGAAAGTTTCGGCGTCGGTATTTCGGTCCCGTTCGGCGGCAGCGCGCATCAGGCGCCTAAAATTGCCGCGGTCAATGTCGAGTTAAATCGTCTGATCGCCGAACGTGAGCAACTGTTTAGAGATTTGAAACTCGCCTATCACGAAGCCGAGCATGCCTTGGAAGTCAACCGCGCCGAACAGGCAACCGCCGATGAAATGAAGCAACTGGCGGAAGAACATTTGGATATGACCGAATTAAGTTTCTCGGTCGGTGAAATCAATCTGATCGAATTATTAAGAATCCGTGCCAGAACCCAACAAGCCATCCTTAACGCCAAAGAGCGTTCGGTGATCTTGCAGAGGGATATCGCACTATACAATCAGGCCGTCGGAGTGTTGCCATGAAACGAATCTTGTTATCAGTATGGGCCGGTCTGTTTCTTTTACAGGCCTCAAATAACAGTTGGGCGGCAAACGCGTGCGAGGATGTCGGAGCGGACACGGCGCACGAGAATCATTGTTCGCCGGTATCGGAACAGGCCGTTCTCGAACTGAGCGACGAGCAGATCGCTAATTTGGATATTAAACTCGCCGCCTTGGAAAAGGCCGACGAAATACCGCTTCTGACGGCATCGGCTCGCGTGATCGTTCCGCCGGAAAATGAACAAATCGTCAGTACGACCGTAGCGGGAATGTTGAGCCGCATTCATGTTGCAGAAGGCGATGTCGTGCAGCAAGGTCAAGTATTGGCGCAATTGAACAGTCCGGAACTCTTGGCTTTGCAACGCGATTATCTGAAACAGACCAGCGAAGCGCAATTAGCCGAGGCGGTCTATCGGCGCGATCGGAAATTACAGCAGGAAGGCATTATTCCGCAGAGCCGCTGGGAGGAAACGCTTAGCCGCTTCAACGTCGCCAAAGCGAAGGCGCAAGAAGCCAAACAAATGTTATTGATTAACGGCATGACCGAAACAGAGGCCGGGCAATTGCTTGCATCAAGACGGCTGAATAGTCTGCTGGAAATTAGCGCGCCGATCGGCGGCACGATACTGCAGCGCAGCGCTTCGGTTGGTGAACGTCTAACCGCGAACGAGCCGTTGTTCCGCATTGCGAATCTCGAACAACTTTGGTTGGAACTGTCGGTCGCTCAGGATCGTATCGACATCTTAACCGTCGGAGACAAGGTTAAAGTCGCCGGCACAGAAGCTATCGCCGAGATTGTTTTGCTGGGCCGGCATGTCGATAAACAGACTCAATCGGTACTCGCGCGCGCCGTATTAGCGGGGCCTCAAGCCAAGCTGCGGCCGGGACAGACAGTCAATGCTCAAGCGATCAAACACATTGAGACCCTCGCGTTTAAGTTGCCGCAATCGGCGCTGGCGCAAAGCGAAGGGCGGGATTATATATTCGTGCGGAGCGGACAGGGCTTCGAGGTTAAGCCGGCCGAAGTCATTGGACGGCATGAAGATGCGGTCTTTATCGTAGGTGAGCTGGACGGTAGCGAAACGGTCGCGGTGCGCGGCGCCGCGGCATTGAAAGCGCTTTGGCTGGAGTCAGGGAGCGCTGAATGATGGGCAACTTGATTCGATTCGCACTGGCTCAACGCATACTGATTGTTTTGTTTGTGCTGCTGTTGGTCGGCGGAGGCTGGTATGCATGGGAACGGATACCGATCGATGCGTTTCCGGAAGTCTCTCCAACCCAAGTCAAGGTGATCGTCAAAGCGCCGGGTATGACTCCGGAAGAAGTCGAGACAAGGATTACCGCACCGATCGAAGTCGAACTGCTGGGCATTCCTCATCAGACGATGCTGCGCTCTATCGCTAAATATGCGCTAACCGATATCACGATCGATTTCGAAGAGGGCACCGATATTTATTGGGCGCGACAACAAATCGCCGAACGTTTGAATTCGTTGTGGGGAGATTTACCGGAAGGTATCGAAGGGGGGATTGCGCCGATGACGACGCCTCTGGGCGAAATGTTCATGTTTACCGTATCGGGCGGAGGCTTGGATCAGATGGAGCTACGTACCCTATTGGATTGGGTGATTCGCCCAGCACTTCGAACCGTGCCGGGCGTGGCCGATGTTAATTCGCTTGGCGGTACGGTACGCAGTTTCGAAGTCGTGCCCGATGCGCTCAAGATGGCTGCCCGAAATATTTCGGTTGACCGTTTGATCGATGCATTGAAGACCAACAATCGCAACGACGGAGCGGGACGTCTGCATGAAGGCGAGGAAACCTTGATCGTTCGCGCGGAAGGGCGCATTCAGCAATTATCGGATGTACGGGCGATTGTGGTCGATACCGTTTCCGGCACGCCGATTACGATTGGGGATGTAGCTGAGGTTCGAATCGGCGCACTGACCCGGTACGGTGCGGTCAGCCGTAACGGAGAAGGTGAGGTGGTTACCGGTTTGGTATTAAGTCTGCGCGGAGCGAATGCCCGACAAACCATCGATCTGGTCGAACAAAAACTGAACGCCATCAAAAAAACCTTGCCGGACGGCGTGAAAATCGACGTCTTTTATAACCGAGGGGTATTGGTCGGAGAAGCCGTCGATACCGTCATCACTGCCTTGACTCAGGCGATCGTATTGGTGTTGTTGATGCTAGTGTTGTTTCTCGGTAACTGGCGCGCCGCGTTGACCGTGGCATTGGTATTGCCTTTGGCGGCATTGTTTACGTTCATCATGATGAAAACGATGAATATGTCCGCTAATTTGATGAGTCTCGGCGGATTGGTCATTGCGATCGGAATGCTGGTCGATGCATCGGTGGTCGTCGTCGAAAATATCATCACGCAATTGGCGCACAAAGAAAAAGCCGAGCGTCTCCCGCGATTGCATGTGATTTATCGGGCGACCCGTGAAGTGGCAGTGTCGGTTACATCGGGTGCATTGATCATCATCATCGTCTTTGTGCCGCTGTTAACCTTACAAGGTTTGGAGGGGAAATTATTTGCGCCGGTTGCCTTAACGATTGTGTTTGCCTTGGCCGGTTCCTTGATTTTATCGCTAACCGTGATTCCGGTGCTGGCTTCTTATTTTTTGAAACAGGTGTCGCAAGAAGAGCCTTGGCTGCCTAGGCAAATGCTCAAAGCCTATCGACCGGCGTTGCTATGGTGTTTGGATAACGGCAAATCGGTGTTTCTCGGCGCGGGCGTATTATTGCTGCTGGCTTTATTGTTGTTTAACCGAATCGGCAGTACCTTCATGCCAAGTATGGATGAAGGCGATATTATCGTTCAGTTGGAAAAGCTGCCGTCAATCACGTTGGAGCAATCGGTAGCGCTCGACGGACGTGTGCAAAAAGCGTTGCTGGAAAAAGTACCGGAAATTGCCGAAGCGATATCGAGGGTCGGTTCCGACGAACTCGGTCTCGATCCAATGGGCTTAAATGAGACCGATACGTTTCTGATTTTAAAACCCGAGGATCAATGGCGGATGGACGGTAAGGAAGCGTTGATCGACGAGATTCGCAAGGTGCTCGATCAACTGCCGGGTATCGCCTATGGTTTCACGCAGCCGATAGAAATGCGCGTGTCGGAAATGCTGACCGGGACCCGAGGCGATGTCGCGGTCAAATTATTCGGCCCGGATTCGACCGTTTTGAATCGAAAAGCCGAGGAAATCGCAGCGGTGTTGAGGGGTATAAAAGGTTCCAGCGACGTCTTTTTGAAACAAAACGAAGGCATGCAGTTTCTACAATTAAAGCTGGATCGTGCGGCAATCGGACGCTTCGGGTTGGATATCGATGCTGTCGAGAATCTGTTGAGAGCGCAGATCGAAGGTTTGAAGCTGGGTATCGTTCAGGAAGGTCAAGTGAGGACGCCGTTACTGTTGCGCGGCGCTGGTAGTTCGGCGAATTTCGCTAGTTTACCGATTGCGTTGCCGGGAGGCGGCTATGTCGCGCTGTCGGCATTGGCGAAACTCGATCGCAGCGAAGGACTGGTGTCGATAGAGCGTGAAAAAACCCAGCGCTTCGCAGTCATTCGCAGCAATGTCGAAAACAGAGATTTAGTCGGTTTCGTCGACGAAGCGCGAAACCAGGTTGCGCAACAAATCGAACTGCCGACCGGTTATTCGGTCGAGTTCGGCGGACAATTTGAAAATCAGCAACGGGCTGCGGCAAGGTTGGCGATTGTCGTGCCGATTGCGTTGATCCTAATTTTTTTGCTGTTGTTCGCGACCTTCGGCTCGGTCCGTCAAGCGACTTTGGTATTGTCGAATATTCCGCTGGCGATGATCGGCGGCGTCATTGCGTTGTGGTTGTCCGGCGAATATTTATCGGTACCGGCTTCTGTGGGGTTTATTACGTTGCTAGGTATCGCGGTCTTGAACGGCGTGGTGATGGTGACCCATTTCAATCAATTATGCATAGCCGGTATGCAAGTCGGGCAGGCTGTCGTAGTCGGGTCGATGCGGCGTTTGCGACCGGTCTTGATGACAGCCGCAACCACAGCATTCGGCTTGTTGCCGATGTTGTACGCAACCGGGCCGGGTTCGGAAATTCAGCGGCCGTTGTCGATCGTCGTGATCGGCGGCTTGTTGTCATCGACCTTTTTGACGCTTTTTTTATTGCCGATATTGTTTCAACGCTTTGGTATGGCAAAGGAGCTTGACGATGAGTAGCCCTGAGTTTTTAGTCACATTGAATGTCGCGCCGGATCTTGAAGAAGCGGTCGTCGATTGCTTGTTGACTCTGGAATCCGAACACGGTTTCAGCAGTCTGCCAGTCTATTCGCATGACCACCGAAACGTCGGTTTGTCTTTGGCCGAGCAGGTCACCGGTCGTCAACGCAAAATCCGTTTTCAAATGTATCTGGCCGAGCAGGGCCTGACAGAACTGCTCGATAAATTGCGCGGCGAATTTTCGGGCTCGGGCATCAGTTATCGAGTATCACCGGTTCTGGATAGCGGTGTTATTTAATCTCTTTCCGTACCGGCTCCTCCATACGCCTGTACAGAACTTTGTTGTGCGAGGGTATCGCGTAAGTCGGGCTTAAACAAACATAAGGTAAGTATTTAGTCCCCCTCTTTGAAAAAGACGACTGCACGGATGCAGGAGGTAGGGCACTAACAGTAGGCGCTTTAGGCGACGCAGGAGCAGTTGCCGAGGGGCGAGGGGAGATTTTTTAAATAAATCCCCTTTTGCAAAGGGGGAAGCCAACATTACGACTGAATTGCGGTAATTTGCCACCCGGGTTTGAATACTTACAACATAAGGACATTTAATAACTATTTCGTACCGAAACTATTGTCTTATCTTTCCGGTATTCTTCGCTTAGAATGGCCTATTAATAAACCTTAATAACCGTAATAAAATAAATTGCCGATTATGTTGTTTCTAAGATTCGGCAAATCAATAAACGGATAGCCATTATGCAAGAACTGATGAAATTTTTATTCGGCAGCGCAGATTTAATGCCGCACGGTAATTGCTTCCTGTGGCAACCTAGCTTGCTATGGTTAACTGTAACGGCGAATATCGTGATCGCCTTGGCGTATTTTTCAATTCCGGTTGCGCTGCTTTATTTTGTTTATAAGCGTAAGCAAGTTGAATTCAAAGGCATATTATTACTATTCAGCCTGTTTATTTTTTCCTGCGGCGCGACGCATGTCATGCATGTCGTAACGATCTGGAAACCCGTTTACGGATTGTCGGGCATCATCGATGCATTGACTGCCGGTGTCTCTGTGGTAGCGGCCGTAATGCTTTGGCCCTTGATACCGAAAGCGCTATTGATTCCGAGCCCATCGGAATTATTGAAAGCCAATTCTCTGTTACAAGACGAAATTCGTTATAACTTACAAATACAAAATGAACTCAAGCGGCTCAATCAAGATTTAGACAAAACGGTTGAGTTACTGCAACAGAGTAACCAGGCTTTTCAGGAAAGCGAACAACGTTTCAAGCATGTCGTCAACGTCACGCCGACCGCGATATATACGTTGCTATTTACCGGCCATGACCGATATCCCTATAGAACGACATTTATAAGCGACGCCTTTTTAAGCATTACCGGGTTCGCACCTGTTGATTGGTACAGCAATGATAGCTTATGGATCGATCGTCTACATCCGGACGACCGAGAACAGACTATCGAATTAATGGAACAGCTGAAAGAAACCGGACAATTGAATCATCAATACCGGTTTCGGCATAAAGACGGCTCCTATCGTTGGATACATGACAGATCGATTATGACCCGAACATCGACTGGGGATATCGATGAAGTATTCGGCGCATGGATGGATGTGACCGAACATAAAGAAGCCGAAGAAGAACTGCACCTGGCTGCGATTACTTTCGAAAGCTTGCAAGGGATCATGATTACCGATCCTGATGCGACAATTTTGCGTGTCAATCAAGCATTCACGACAGTGACAGGTTATTCTGCCGAAGAAGTGATCGGCAAAAATCCGAATATTCTGCATTCCGACCGGCATGATCAATCATTTTATGAAGACTTATGGCGGCAACTGGAAATCGACGGTCGATTCGAAGGCGAGATTTGGGATCGCCGTAAGGACGGTTCGATTTTTCCGATTTGGCAATGCATTACCGCGGTTAAAAACAACCGGGGCGAAACGACGCATTATGTTGCGGTGTTTACCGATCTGAGTGAGAAGAAAAAATTCGAGGAATATATTTCGCAATTGGCTTTTTACGATCCGTTGACTGATTTACCGAATCGCAGATTGTTACTCGAAAGAATCGAACAGGTATTGATACAAGCCAAACGAAAAAATACTTATGCGGCGATTCTGTATATGGATTTAGATCGATTCAAGGTATTGAATGATTCGATGGGGCATCAAACCGGCGATGAGTTATTGGTCCAAGTAGCCAAACGTTTGAAGCAATCGATACGACAAGAGGATACGCCGACTCGCCTCGGAGGTGACGAGTTCGTTATCTTGGTGCATACCGATAGCGATCGTCAAGATGAGGCGACTCAAAAAATTTTAAATCTTTCCGAAAAAATTATGCGTAAGTTGAATGAACCCTATTTAATCAAAGGCAACGAGCATTATTTTAGTTCCAGCATGGGTGTTACCTTATTTTCCGGGCAGTGCCAATTGGCGGCGACCGATTTACTGCAACAGGCCGACACTGCAATGTATCGGTCGAAAGAGAAAGGTCGTAATACCATCAGTTTTTTCGATCAAAGCATGCAAGAAGCTGCCGATAAAAGTTTGCAGATCGAAAATGCACTACGAATGGCGATAGAGCAACAGCAATTTACGCTTTATTTTCAACCTCAGGTCGATAGAACCGGTCGGATAATCAGCGCAGAAGCATTGATTCGTTGGAACTATCCGGGTAAGGGATTGATTGCGCCCAACGAGTTTATTCCAATCGCTGAGGAAACGGGGATAATACAGCAAATAGGCGCTTGGGTTATTGAGGCGTCGTGTAGACAGATTAAACTATGGCAACAAGCCGGTAGGGACTATGCTTATGTCTCGGTTAACGTGAGTTCGCAACAATTTCGGCAAAAAGATTTCGTGATTAAAGTCAAGCAAGCCATTGTGCAAGCCGATATCGAATCAAGTCGATTAATGATTGAAATAACCGAAAGTGTACTGATGCAGGATATCAACGACACTGTTGAAAAAATGCAGGCATTGACGGAATTGGGAATCGCGATTTCGATCGATGATTTCGGTACCGGCTATTCGTCGCTGGCCTACTTGACGCAATTTCCGCTTAGCCAATTAAAGATCGATCAGCGTTTTGTCAAAAATATTGATGTCGATAAGAACAGTGCCGTGATTGTCGAAACCATTATTGCGATGGCAGGCAACCTGGGTTTAAAGGTCGTTGCCGAAGGCGTCGAAACCGAACGGCAGTTGGAGTTTCTCGTTGAAAAAGGGTGCGTCGTATTTCAAGGCTATTTTTTCGGCAAGCCGGTGCCGGTCGATCAATTTGGGATGAACATTGAGTGAATGGAAACCAAAAGTGATAGCCATTGAAAATGTATAAGCCTAATAAGAAAAGTCAGTACAAAACAAAGTTAACCCAATTAGCCACTCACTGCCATTAAGTTAAGGAAATCCGTCATTCCGCCATGGACTGGCGGAATCCAGTGCCATGGATGGCAAGCTTTTGAGGCACATTAGAGCTTGAATACAAGCATTACTTATTTTTGTGACACCATTAACTTAATGGCAGTGAATTATCCACTAAGTTAATTCATTGATACTTGTCAATTATCGATTAAGTCTTGCACGGTAACGCTTTCGTCATTTTACAGTCACTAAATCTTCATCATTTTTTCACATGTCCTCACTATAGTGACCGCTCACCTTAACCCTGATTAAGCGAAGAGAGAGGCATTAGATGAGCGATAATAAACAAACGATGATTGAGATGGACAATGGCGACGAGCCGATGAGCAATCATTCGGATAACCCGCATTTCGCAACGATTTTAGAAAAGAGATTGTCGCGCCGCCAAGTCTTGAGCGGCAGCTTAACTGCGGCCGTGGCTGGTGTGTTCGGCGCTTCCGGGATCAATAATTTAGCCGAAGCGGCAAAGCCCGGTTTCCTGCCGCCGCGAGTAGGTAAACCTCCATTTGCATTGAAGCCGACATTGGGTTTCGACGCGATTCCTATCACGCGTTCCGATACAGCAACCATCCCGCACGGTTATAAAGCGCAAGCACTGATTCCTTGGGGTACGCCGATCACCGGTGGCTATCCGGAATTCAATTCGGCCGACAGCAATACCGGTGAAGAGCAAGAACAACAAGTCGGCTCGCATCACGACGGCATGCATTACTTCCCGATGCAAGACGACCCGAACGGTCACGGCCTATTGTGCGTGAACCATGAGTATGTCGATCAACGTGTATTTCATGCAGCCGGCGCAACTTTCGTTGCCGGTCAACGGCCGACCGACGAAGTCAGAAAAGAGATTGCCGCGCACGGCGTCAGTGTAGTCGAGATCCAAAAAAATGCGATCAGCGGCGAGTGGGGCGTGGTCAACGGTTCGTACAACCGCCGTGTTACGGCCGGTACGCCTGCCGAAATTCGCGGCCCGGTACGCGGCAGCGATTTGGTCAAAACCAAATACAGCCCGGACGGAACGATGGCGCGCGGCACGATCAATAACTGCGCTCACGGTTACACGCCTTGGGGCACTTATTTGACTTGTGAAGAAAACTGGGCCGGCTATTTCGTCAGCCGCGTGCAATTGGCCCGCGCGGAAGCTTTGTTGAACTGGTTTGAAGACACGCAACCCTGGCTGTATCCGGGACGGAAAACGTCGTTCGTCCAAGGTCGTTACTTTGCGCGTTTCTATCCGGAAACCGACCGTATCATCGGTATCTTCGACGAATTCTTCGATCAAAAAGTTACCAACTTGGTTTACTCGCAAGCCGGTAATACCTTTAATGATTCTGATCGTGTATTGGAAGGCGAATTCGGCGCCTTATTGGCACAAGCCGGTATCGACCAAGACTTGTCGTTGAGCCGGCCGAGAGAACAAAGTCGTTTCGGAGTGGCCACCGCCAACAGCCGTTACCGTTGGGAAACCGCACAGAGCGGCGAAGATCAATACATCCGTTTCGATGCCACGCCTAAAGGCGCCGATGCGACCGAAGATTACCGCAACGAGCCGAACACCCAAGGCTGGGTGCTGGAAATCGATCCGTTCGATCCAAACAGCACACCGATCAAACGCACCACAATGGGCCGTTTCGCGCATGAAGGCGCTTGGTTGTCTCCGCCGCAATTGGGTCAGCCGAT
Organism: Methylotuvimicrobium sp. KM2; assembly: GCF_038051925.1. Lineage (NCBI taxonomy): Bacteria > Pseudomonadati > Pseudomonadota > Gammaproteobacteria > Methylococcales > Methylococcaceae > Methylotuvimicrobium > Methylotuvimicrobium sp. KM2. Next base: position 18,448 of record NZ_CP150634.1, read on the forward strand.
CACATTCTATATGGGCGACGATGCACGTAACGAATATATCTATAAATTCGTGACCAAGGCGCGTTACAGTAAAAACGCCAACGGGGACATGTTGGATGAAGGCATCTTGTACGTTGCCCGCTTCAATGACGACGGCACCGGCGAATGGTTGGCGTTGGACATCAATAATCCGAAATTCCAAGCCGCGGCTGCCGCTGCCGGTGTCGAATTCGCGGATCAAGCCGATGTGTTGGTCAACACCCGCTTGGCGGCCGATGTCGTTGGTGCGACGAAAATGGATAGACCTGAGTGGGGTACGGTACATCCGCAAACACGCGAAGTCTATATGACCCTGACCAACAACAGTTCACGTACGGATGAGAATGGTAATAACCCAATCGACGCAGCCAATCCGCGCGGACCGAATCCGTACGGTCACATCATTCGTTGGCGCGAGCAAGGTAATCGTTCTTGGGCGACCAAATTCGAATGGGATATCTTCGTCTTGTCGGGTCCTGAAGTCGATAGCCAAGTATTGCCTGAACAAGGTGGGCCTGCATTGACGCAAGAAAACATTCACGCTAGCGCGGATGGTTTGTGGATCGACCAATTCGGTACGATGTGGATTCAGACCGACATGAGCGGCTCGCAGCAAGCTTCGGGTCCGTTCGGTAATAACTCAATGTTGGCGGCAAATCCTGAGACGGGTGAAATCAAACGATTCTTATCCGGTCCATGGGATCAAGAAACCACAGGCGTCGTTTCGACACCGGACGGTAAAACCTTGTTCGTCAACTTCCAGCATCCGGGCGATCGCTCGCAACCGGGCGTGTTCACTAGTAACTGGCCGGACAGCGGCGCGGTTTACGGACATCCTGGCGATGATGAAGTTGTGCCGAATCCGAACGGTCCGCGTCCGCGCTCGGCGACATTGGTCGTTACGCGTGAAGACGGCGGCGTAGTCGGTTTATAAAGAGCTCGTGAGTTAGTCATTTTCTAAAGGAAGACTCGTGGGCAAGGATGCCCATTTTTTAAAAATGCTTTTAGTCGAGAGATACAATGGGCATCAGCGTTACGCAATTAGTCATCATCATGGTCATCGTTATTCTTTTATTCGGCACCAAACGCGTTAGAAATTTGGGTTCCGATTTGGGCGTCGCGATAAAGAGTTTTCGCAATTCAGTCAAGGAAGGCGAGGACGATAAACAATTAAGCAAAGACGAATCCGAAAAAGTGGAAGATTCGGTCGAATTGCAACATCAAAGCAAAGTCTAAATCCCGTTATGTTTGATATCGGTTTTACCGAACTATGCATGATCGGTTTGGTCGCTTTGTTGGTCATAGGGCCTGAAAAACTGCCGAAGGTGGCCCGCGTTGCGGGCTTTTGGGTAGGCAAGGCGAAAAATACCGTGGCCAAAGTCAAGGCCGAAATCAAGGAAGAACTGGACGCAGAAGAACTGCGTCAAGCGGTCCGAGAGCAAAGCGGCTTGGAGGAGATCGAGAATTTCAAAGCAGAGGCTGATGAACTCAGGCAAAAAATTAACAAGCCGATGCCGTCGATCGTTCCATCGCCGAAGCGCGCCAAGAAACTTTGATAGCGAAAAATGCAAAGCGCTTAACGCTTAAACGGTAAAGGATAAAGGAAGCCATGGAATTTGACAGATGCATTAATACCGTTACAGTTTGCTAACCGCTAACCGCTAACCGCTAACCGCTAACCGCTAACCGCTAACCGCTATCATCATCCCCCCACATAAACGTCAGCAACACATATCGTTTTCCGGCAGTCACATCGGTCGCGGCGTGAAGTAAGGTTCCGGAAAACACTAATGCGCCTCCTGCCGGAGGACGGTAACGGTTAGCTCCGAATTCCGGAAAAACGATTTCGCCTCCCGTGTAATCGTCGTTCAAATTCAGCGATAATGCGAAACGCCGATGTTTGGCATCCGGCGTCACATTATCCCTATGCAGGCGAAAATAACCGCCGGTGATTGCATCGTAAGCCACGACTTTATAACTTTCCAGTCGGGTTACCGGATAATGAAAGGCGCGGGCAATAACCGGCAATAACCGCTCGACTAATGCGTCGTTTATAGCCTGAGCCAAATCCGGATCCTTTAAGCGATGATCGCTCCTAATTTTAGTCCTGGTATCGGGAATAAGTGTCGGTTCCCCGGCGACCATGCGCACCATGCCGCTATCGAAGTTATCCGCTTCATGAGCAGCAATCAATTGTTTACACAACGAAGAGGGCAACACTTCAGGAACGATTAAGACCGGGGCTGTTTCATTGCAAACTATGGAGTTTTGCGCCGGGATCGCATCGAGGATGTGTTCTATTTCGTTGAGAGTGGGGTTTTCAAGACAGGCAAAAACGGTCAAGGTAGGGCGCAATATCAATACCAGCGGTTCGCTTACTTGCGAGGCGTTTAAAAAAGCCTGTGTCAAGCGCCCGTCATCCTGAAGTATTGGAAATGGGGAATCGATCTGATGATTTTGATTTCCGGAAAATACTCCGAGTAGGTTGGTATGATTAGTTATCGGCTCATATCGTATGAGTTCGACTTGAATGGCGGAAAATACGATAACAACCGGACCTTGTCCACAGTAGTGTTCATAAAAAGTTACCGGCATTCCGTCTATTTCCGGTAATAAAAAATCCGGAGCGATTTTACCAGGCCGGATTTTTTGACAGGGTTCGTTTATAGTTGGCAATTTAATCTCCATTTAATGTCTTGAAGTATCGTTGAAAGCCCAAATTTCGATTCACTCCACACTTAAAAATGAAGTCGCACGAATTTTCAGTATCAAAGAAGTAGTTTGAGCACAATTTGGAAAGATAACAGCAGAACATGACAAATCGTTGAAAGTTTATTGAATATTTAATGACAATAGAGAGTTACTTGTGCTTATCGGGATGCGGCGGAAGACATGTATAATGGAAGGCCTTTAATCATTACCTATCGAGAAAAATGCTGACTTATCCTAATATCGATCCTGTTGCGTTCAGTCTGGGCCCCGTAAAAGTCCATTGGTATGGCTTGATGTACTTGATCGGGTTTGCCGCCGTTTGGGTGTTGGGCAAAAAAAGAGCCGAACAACCCTGGTCGCCGGTCAAACCGGAAGCGATCGAAGACCTCGTTACTTATGGCGCACTAGGGGTCATACTGGGTGGACGATTGGGTTATATTTTGTTTTATAACTTCAGTGAATTTTTGAACGATCCGAGCATCATTTACAAAATCTGGCAGGGCGGCATGTCCTTTCATGGCGGTATGCTCGGCGTGTTTGTTGCGATGTGGATTTTCGGGCGGAAACATAATTGCACCATGTTGCAATTAACCGACATCATCGCACCACTGGCGCCGATCGGATTGGGTGCGGGCCGTATCGGCAATTTTATCAATGCCGAATTGTGGGGACGAACGACCGATGTGCCTTGGGGGATGGTGTTTCCGAATGCCGGGCCATTGCCGCGACATCCCTCGCAGCTTTACGAAGCGTTTCTCGAAGGATTGGTGTTGTTCGTCGTGCTTTGGATTTATAGCAGTAAACCGAGGCCGACAATGGCCGCGACCGGTTTGGCGGTGATGCTTTACGGATGCTTTCGGTTTTTTGTCGAATTTTATCGCATGCCCGATGCGCATCTGGGTTATTTGATGTTGGATTGGGTCACGATGGGGCAGATTCTATCGACTCCAATGATATTAATCGGCGGATTTATGTTCTACTGGGCTTACAGAAAAACCGCATGAAGCAATATCTGGATTTATTGGAAAAAATCTTAACCGAAGGGAAGTTGAAAGGCGATAGAACCGGTAGCGGTACTTTATCGATTTTCGGTCATCAAATGCGATTTCCGTTGGCGGACGGATTTCCGTTGGTGACAACCAAAAAAGTTCATTTGAAATCGATCATTCATGAGCTACTTTGGTTTTTGCAAGGCGATACCCGTTTGGATTATTTGCATCGGCACGGTGTGTCGATTTGGGATGAATGGGCCGATGCCGACGGTGGCTTGGGACCGGTGTACGGTTATCAATGGCGTTCATGGCCGACTCCTGATAAAACCTGTATAGATCAGATTGCTACAATAATCGAGCAATTAAAAAGCAACCCTAATAGCCGGCGCATGATCGTTTCGGCTTGGAATGTTGCCGATTTGCCTGATGAGAAACTAAGTCCGCAACAAAACGTCGCCAACGGCAAAATGGCATTGGCGCCTTGTCATGCGTTATTTCAGTTTTATGTTGCCGACGGTAAATTATCTTGCCAGTTGTATCAGCGCAGCTGCGATATTTTTTTGGGGTTGCCGTTCAATATCGCCAGTTATGCGTTATTGACGCATATGGCCGCTCAGCAGAGCGGTTTAGAGGTTGGCGATTTTATTTGGACCGGCGGCGATGTCCATTTGTATTTGAATCACCTGGAGCAGGCTAAATTGCAATTGACGCGCGAGCCTTATCCCTTGCCTCGCTTAGCGATCAAACGCAAGCCGGAATCGATATTCGATTATCGCTTCGAAGATTTTGAGATGCTCGATTACCAAGCTCACGCGCATATCAAGGCGACGATTTCGGTTTAGGAATGAGCACGAAATAACGTAGGTCTTTTTGATTCCTCATTTCCAGAAGGTGGGAACGTACCTCGTTCCCACCGCTCCAGCGTGGGAATGCATACCGATCTTGCCTCTGCAGCTACTCCCTTTTGATTAAAAAAACCGTCTAAGAAAAAGGTATGGGATGTGTCTATCGAGGACCGCCGTGAACCCGTCCATGTAGGCTCTATGCCAGCTCCATGCTGGTCCCTCACCTAGCGTTAGGTGAGGGATCGAACACCCCGGCGCCTCCTCGGGCACTGCCGAAATTTGAAGTGCGAAAGGTATAAACTTAAATTCGGCAGTTAAACCATGAAGCACATGAAGTTCATGAAGGATTTCAAGAAATTACCTAAATCTTCTCGCTAACCTTTTTGGTGAGCGAAAGCTTGATTCATACGCGTAATAAGTTATTGAATTAACTTTCTATTCTTCATGATCTTCATGGTGAAATGCTTTTTCTAGGATAAAAGGTATGAGTTCCCACGGAGGATCGTGGGAACCAGAAAGCAGTTGTCGAAGTTATTTCATGTTCGTTATTCGTACATGAATTCGCTCAAGTCCGGCGCTTTCGGTAATTGCAATTGAGTTAGCCTATCCGCGTTTTTTATCGCATTCAGTCTGTCCATGTTATTGGCGTGAACGCACTGGAAGGCGCCGTTAAAGTCGGCATTCAAAAAGGCTTTAGTTAGGTGAACACATAAGCAATAGAGTGCGGAATAGTTTTTCGGATCGCCGTCTTTACATCGATCGATTTCCTTCGACAACAAGGTCATGACCGATAGCACGAAGCCGTCGTGCTGCCAATTCACCGGTTCATCGCTGACTTCATTCCCCGAAAGCGCGATTGCGCTCAACGCGTAATAGGCGAGATCGGTCAAGCCGGCCAGAATAGCCGCCATTTCGCCGGATTTGATTGCCTTAAAGGTTTCGCTGCCGCCGTCCATCAGTAAAGCCTGACGTAGAATGATATCCATATCGGAAACTTCGACGGGCGCTCCGTGCTCGGCTTGCGGAATCGCTAATTCGTCGTGGTAAGCCCTGATTGCTGCTAAATGCTGATTCATTGCTGTCCCCTTTTTTGATGGATGTCGAAATGAGACTGAATGAGGCGAAAAAAGTTGCGTTAATTTTGTCCGCAGCAACGTTTGAATTTTTTTCCGCTGCCGCAGGGGCAGGGTGCATTTTTGCCTTGGCCGCTTTCCGATTTCGGTTGGCCGATCGATTTGACCAGACCGTCCAGATAATACCAGCGTCCGCCGGATTTTTTGAAACGGCTGAGTTCGTGCATGACGCGTTCTTCGTTATCGAGGCTAAAATAGGCTTTAAACTCCACTAAACCTTTAGCGTCGTTTTTACCGCCTTTTTTGACATTGACGATTTCGAGCTTGGTCCAAACCGTTTTATCTTTGGAAAAATCGATAGACTGAGGCTTTTTAGCATTGTCCCAGGTTGCTAAAAGATAAGCCGCGTCATGATAGGCATAAGCGGTAAAACGCGAACGCATTAAGATTTCCGCGGTTTCGGCAAATCGGCTACCGTTATGGTAAGTCCGGCAGCATTGTTCGTACGGTAACCCCGAACCGCATAGACACATATCAACCATCGATGTAATATTGTTTACGTCAACGGGTGCCGAATACGACGATGGTTTTGCCGTGGGCGGTAATCAGGCCTTTATCTTCAAGCTCCTTGAGTACGCGTCCCGCCATTTCCCGAGAACAACCGACAATCCGGCCGATTTCTTGACGGGTGATGCGCAGTTGCATGCCGTCCGGGTGAGTAACGGCATCCGGTTCTTTTGCTAGGTCGAGAAGGGTGCGAGCGATACGGCCTTCCACATCCATGAAGGCGAGGTCGCGGAATTTGCGGCTGGTGATTAAAAGGCGAGAGGCTAATTGTTCACCGAGCATGGACAGGATTTCGGGAGCATATTCCAGCAATTCTTTTTTTAATGCTTGTTTTAGCCTTTCATAACCGATTTCCGCTAATTTGCAGGGCGTTCGCGTGTTAACGCTTACTTCTCGAGTGTCGGTCGGTTTAAATACACCGATTTCGCCGATAAAGTCGTGTTTGTTTAAATAAGCAAGGATCAATTCACGGCCGTCTTCGTCTTCGACACCGATACTGACAGAACCTTCGATAATAAAATAGAGGCGGTCACCGGTATCTCCGGGACGAATGATGGTGGTTTTGGCCGGGTAGGACTTGGTATGGCACAAGTGTAAAAAAGGCTCCAATGCATCTCTATATGCCGGGTTTAGCTTACTAGGGGTCATAACAACTAATCATCCTCTAACTATGTTGTAAAAAAAATTCCGCTAACAGTGCCGCATTTTTATAAAAAAATCAACAATGATGATCTTTTAAATTTAGCCTGGTGTGGTAATCTATGCGACTTTTATTGAGTCGGTATAGACAGATGGAAGCGAAAGTTAAATGGGTTGACGGTGTGATGTTTGTTGGCGAAACCGGTAGCGGACATGCAGTCGTCATGGACGGTTCGCCAGACCATGGCGGACGTAACATGGGGGCGAGGCCGATGGAAATGATTTTACTCGGACTAGGCGGTTGCTCGTCTTTCGATGTTGTAGACATTTTGCGCAAAGGCAGAAACGACATCGTCGATTGTCGTGTCGAAATAACGGCGGAACGAGCGGAATCCATACCCAGCGTATTCACCAAAATTCATTTACATTTTGTCGTAACCGGACGTGAACTTAAAGCGAATGCTGTAGAACGCGCGATAAAATTATCGGCGGAAAAATATTGTTCCGCATCCATCATGCTGGGTAAGACGGCAGAGGTTACCCACGACTTTGAAGTAATCGAGGTTTGATAAATTTTGAAAAAATTAAAATTACACGGCTTTAACAACTTAACAAAGTCGCTCAGCTTTAATATTTATGATGTTTGTTATACACCGGCCGATCAAAAACAGGCTTATATAGACTATATCGATGAGGCATACAATGCCGACCGCCTCACACAAATATTAAAGGATGTCGCCGAAATTATCGGCGCCAATATTCTGAATATTGCGCATCAAGATTACGACCCGCAAGGTGCCAGCGTGACCATGTTGATTGCCGAGGGTATGGATACTGAAGTCGATGCCGAGCAACTCAACAGCGAGTCGCCGGGACCGCTGCCCGAAACCGTGCTCGCGCATTTGGACAAGAGCCATATTACCGTGCATACCTATCCCGAATGTCACCCCGATACCGAGATCAGCACATTCCGAGCGGATATCGATGTATCGACTTGCGGTCAGATATCGCCGTTAAAAGCATTAAATTATCTGATTCATAGTTTTGAATCCGATATTGTGATCATGGATTATAAAATACGTGGCTTTACACGAGATGTATCGGGGCAAAAGCATTATATCGATCATAATATTACGTCGATTCAAAAATATATCTCGGAAGATACGCGCGAAAAATATCAAATGATCGACGTTAATGTCTATCAAGAACATCTTTTCCATACCAAAATGCTGTTGAAGGAAACCGAGTTGGAAAATTATTTGTTCGAAAAAGAAAGCGCGTTTAGCGATGAAGAAAAAGAGGCTATTCAAGAGCAATTGCAGCAAGAAATGGCTGAAATATTTTACGGAAGAAATTATGCTTAATTTTAGTTAGCAGTTAGCAGTTAGCAGTTAGCAGTTAGCAGTTAGCAGCGAATAGTGAATTTTTGCGCGGATAGGTTGTATTTGAGCTATCCATATCTTTTATTGCTTAAGACATTGTGACCAAGGAAGGTCTCAATTCCCTGTTTTCCCATTTCGACAACTTTAGGAAAAAACACGTCATTTCCGTTTCGTATTGGCGTAGTCCAGTGCAGGGTGGCCGTAGCTTCATATCCATGGCCTAGAATATCGTCAATTCAGCCGAGATGACGAATAACGCCGTAAATACATTACAAAATAAGCTATAATTTGGCGCTTATGTTTTTTCCCTTCTCTCGCCTATAAGGCTCATCGTTATACATAAGTCAAAAATTACCGTTTTCCTCGTTCCCACCGCTCCAGCGTGGGAATGCTACCGATCTTGCCTCGGCTGACAAGGTATGGGTTCCCACGGAGGACCGTGGGAACCAGAAAAAATTACTGTTTTGCAATCTTAGCTAATGAGGCCTCGATACCATTTTTTGTCGCCCAACGTTTCCGACTTTCCCTCACCTAGCGTTAGGTGAGGGACGATCTGGGGATCGCTCCCAAAGAGCATCCTGCCCTCTTGTGGGAGCGACGCCTTTGTCGCGATTTCGAAGCCACTGATGTTCAATATCCGCAGATTTATCAAACAACACCGTTTTCAGGTATACAGATGACCTCTGTTTAGCAAGTTTACCGATACTTGTGTATAACGGCGAGCCTATAAGGTTTCGGCATCGATTGCCGAATTTTCCCTAAAAATTTCCCAAAATTTTAAAAATTTATCGCTGTGCCGTTTTAAGTCAAGCGTACTAATACCGTTGAGTGGACTGATTTTATAAGAGGTTTTCATGAACTGATCGGCTATTTTGTTTCTAGCATGATTTAAAAATTAGTACTAATATTATTTTTTGTGAAAATGTTCGCAAAATGCCAATATTTATAATGAATATTTTTCGGTAGTGTGAATTCCCTTAACATCGGTTTGTGGTTGGAGCCTAGTTGCCATAGCTCTCTGTGGGAATCCAAACCGAACTTAATAGCCATGACTATTAGGCAGGGCTACTCCCTTTTGACCGAAAAAGCGTATAAGAACGAGAAGGTGTGGGGTATGCCTAGCGAGGATGTCGGCGGCAGGGAGCTGCCGTCAAGCCCCCATGGACGGGTTCACGGCGCTCCTCGATAGGCATACCCCATACCCAACAAAGTTGAACGATTCTTCAGTAAGAAGGGAGTAATGATAGTCTAAAGCCCCCTAAGAGTAATTATTCACACCCTCTATCGTTCCCACGCTCCGGCGTTGGAATGAAGACCAGGACGCTCTAGCGTCTCGTACCGCTGGAGCGGTACTCAGACGTTCCCACGCAGAGCGTGGGAACGATAATTGCCAGAGGACTGAATAGTTACCCCCCTAAGAAGCTCTAAATTTTATGTCTACATTATATCAATAATCTTGATTCGGCTTACAGCTATGAAACTGTTTCCCTTATTAGCTTCAATGACAATTGTAGTGTTGGCCGCTTGTACGGCAGATTCCGTTGTGGTCAAGGAGCGCGCGGCGGATTTTGCGAAAGTGGAACAGATGCGCGATGCCGATAAACTTTATATCGTGGATTGTCTCCTGCCCGGTCAAATTAGAAGAATGGGCCGGATGATGACCTTTTTAACGGCCAAGGTTCCGATCAAGACCACCGCGCTGGACTGCGAAATTCGGGGCGGCGATTATGTCGCATTCGATCGTTCGAATTATGCGACCGCTTTGAACTTATGGCTCCCTGCCGCTCAAGAGGGAGATGCCGAAGCTCAGGCCTATGTCGGGGAAATTTTTCAAAAAGGGCTTGGAACGCAGCCCGATTATCAAAGCGCGGCGTTATGGTTTAAAAGGGCGGCCGAGCAGGGCAACAAGCGAGCGCAATTAAGTCTCGGTTATCTCTATGAAAAGGGACTTGGTGTCGAACAGGACTCCGCCGTTGCTATGGAATGGTACCAGAAAGCCTCGGGACTCGACGATAAAGATCTTCGCTATGCGGCAACTCTGCAAACTTCACCGGATGAAGGCTTGTTGGAGGAAATCAAATGGCTCAAAGCCGAGCTCAACAACAGCCGCAATGAGGCAAGACGCTTATCGGGCGAACTCGCGAAAACGCAGCGCCAATTACAGGAAAGCCAACAAAAACTGCAACGCTACTTAGACGAGCGCAACAATACCCAGTCGAAATTAGATGCGGCTATCGGCCGAGGCGACAATGCGGCCATCGCCGATTTAAAAAGGAAATTGCAAGATGCGGAACGGGAATTATCGTCTTACGCGGCTCAGGTGGGCAATCTTGAAAAGCAGTATCGTCAAGAAGTCGACCAACTCAACAGTAAATTGCAGGAAACCGAAAACCGGGCCAATCAAATCTATAGCCAACTCAAAAAACAGAAGACCGAAGCCGGCGAAATCCAGCTTAAATTAGTCAACGCCGAGGCGCAATTAGCAAAAACCGAGCAAGAATTGTTGTCGGCCAAGAGTCCCGTTTCGGTCACTCCGACGGCGGGCGATACGCAGCAATTGGACGCAATCGAACGAAAGCACCAGGATGCCCTGAAGAAAATTCAAAAGGACTTACAAGAAAAAGAAAACCGCGAACGGCTCATGGCCGATCAGATTGCAAGCCTCGAAGCCGACAAGAAAAGATACGAACAAGAAATCCAACAATTACAGAAGTCTTCGGTGACCGTGGCAGCGGCGCAAAAACCCGTGATCGAAATTATCGATCCGCCTTTCATGCGAATCCGCGGAGTACCAACCGTAACATTGCGTTCTGCCGTCAAAGAACGGGAAATCATCGGCAAGGCCAGTTCGCCGGCGGGTATGTTGTCGGTGTTGATCAACGATGTAAAAAGCCGTATCGACGAGCGTGGGTTGTTTAACAGAAGCATTGCCATCACCGCTCAGGAAACGCCGGTTAGGATCGTAGCGGTCGATAACAATGGCGCACGCGAAAGCCTCGAATTCAAAATGACCTTGGAAGACCCAATAAGCGATAGTCAACGCGGTAAAGATGACATTACCCGCTTGCACACTGTCAGCCCATGGAAAGGTTTGGATTTCGGCCATTATCATGCCCTAATCATCGGAAACAATCGTTATCAGAAAATTCCGTCTCTCGATACGCCGGTCAATGATGCGCGAGCGGTTGACCGGGTTCTTCGTGAAAAATACGGATTTAAAACAAAATTATTGATCGACGCTAATCGTTATCAAATCTTGTCGGCGATGAATGAAATGCGAGCCAAGCTGACCGAAAAGGATAATTTACTGATTTACTATGCCGGCCATGGCGAGTTGGATCAAGTCAACATGCGCGGTCATTGGTTGCCGGTCGATGCCGAAGCCGACAATAATGCGAATTGGATATCGACCATATCGATCACCGATATTTTGAATGCGATGTCCGCAAAGCACGTCATGGTCGTTGCGGATTCTTGTTACTCCGGTGCGATGACCCGTTCTTCACTGGCGCGTCTGGATGTCGGTATGAGTCCCGAAAAGAAATCCGAATGGCTGAAAGCGATGCTCAAAGCCCGGTCCCGGACCGTAATGACCTCGGGCGGATTGAAACCTGTCATGGATGGCGGCGGAGGCGAGCATTCGGTATTCGCAGCCTCCTTCATCAAGGCATTGGATCGCAACGATTCTTTGCTCGAAGGACAGGAATTGTACCGGAACGTATCAGCCAATATCGTAGCGATAGCAGCGAAGTACGGTATCGAGCAAGTTCCCCAATATGCGCCGGTTAATCATGCGGGGCATGAGTCAGGGGAATTTTTCTTTGTGCCGAAATAGCGGCATTAAATCCAAGGTCAAATTTGAATGTTACCGGTATGTTATTAGGTAGGGTATTCAGGCTTATAAAGGTATTTTTTAATGAGGTTGCCCGACTCGGGGCAAACACATTAAAAGTTTCTATTGCCCTCATGTTACGCCGTGTTGAATTTTAAGTTATTGGGATATTTCCTTAATCCTAGAAAAAGCATTTCACCATGAAGATCATGAAGAATGGGAAGTTAATTCAATAGCTTATTAAGCGTTTGTATAGAACTTTCGCTCACCAAAAAGGTTAGCGAGAAGGATTTGGTAAGTTCTTGGAATCCTTCATGAACTTCATGTGTTTCATGGTTAAACTGCCGAATTCAGGTTAATAAATATATAAATCAGTAGCATAAAAAAATCCAGTGTAAGTAAATAATTTTTTTAATCTAACGGGGGAAGTTAAATGAGTCTTTTTAAAAAATCGCTAGTTTATACGGTAGTAAGTGGCTTGCTTATGCCATTGGGGCAAGTATCTGCTACGGAGACTGTTAATCAAGCAGAAGTTAATAACGCTATGTGCGGCAGTAGATCTTCGACTATTAGTCAATTTTGCAATACAAGTTTAGAGGGGCTTACTCAGCTCTCATCCATGCAAACTGCCGCTCAAAGTATGAACGCATTAGCAATGAACAATGTACAGTTATCGTCGATCGGCGCACGAGTTGCCGCCGTAAGGGGAGGTCGTCAAGGTGTCGGTTTGAATTTAAGCGGCTTATTGTTTGATGACGTAAATAACCCGCTAGCTCTAGGACAAACGAACAAAGCCGCTGCGGGCGATACCGGTTATGAAAGACTTGGTATATTTGTTAACGGTAACATCGGATTCGGCGACAGACGAGCAACTGTCAATGAACTCGGTTACAATCTCGATGAGCATGGCGCGACTTTTGGCGCGGATTATCGAATTACCGATAATTTTCTCCTTGGTGCAGCGTTCGGTTATAACAATTCAACTTCTCGGTATTTTAATAGTTTAGGAAGAAATGAAAATGACAGTTATACCGGCGCAATTTATGGATCATTTTTTACCGAAAGCGGTTTTTTTATTGACGGTATTTTTTCCGGCAGTCACTTAGAGTATGACTCGATTAGAAATATTGCGGTCGCAAACACGAACGCTCAGGGAAATACTCAAGGTGATGAATTTAATTTAAGTATGAATACCGGCTATAACATGGCATTTGGAGGGCTGACCTTGACTCCTCAAGTGCGAGTCGATTACACGACGACTCAGGTCGATGCGTTAACGGAAACTGGTGGAGCGGGTTTAGCTTTGCATATCGGTAGTCAAGAGTTCGAGTCGTTGCAAACCGCGGCCGGTTTGCAACTTTCTTATGCGCTGAGTTTGCCATGGGCGATTATCGTACCAAGTGCGAAAGCTGAGTATATTCATGAGTTTGAAAACGATAGTCGGCGAATTAACGCACGTTTTGTGGCTGATCCTACTGCTCAGTTCTCAATAATTACCGATAATCCCGATAGAGACTACATTGTTATGAATGCAGGTATTTCGGCGCAATTCGCTTATGGTTTGTCGGCATTTGCCAATTACGATACGGTTCAAGCCCATTCGTTCGTTAATAACCATAACTTTAGCGGCGGTTTAAGATGGGCGGTATCTTTCTAGAAAATAGTATGATTTAGATTTTAGTCGTATCCGGGACAATCAGGATTAGGAGTAATCCTGATTGCCTTTATGAAATAATTAGTAGAAACTGACCGCTTTTAGGATATGCTAAAAATGCTTCATGCGCTTTGTGCACATCCCTCAAAAGTTTAACGTTCTCATACTCTGCGTGGTAATGCCGCTTTTGACGCTCCACCTCTATTACGACGGATAGTTTTGGATTGAGAAAATGTAGAGAGTGTATTCCGCTCCCCGGAGCCCTTCGGTTTAACTTAATGGCCTTGAGGCAGAGCGAAGGAACGATGAATAATCGGGAAGTTTTTGTTACGAAATTCTTAGAGAGGTCGTAGGAAAAATTAAAGAATATCAATGCAAAATAAATGATTAAATTTAAGGATACAGAATAATATTCAACAGCTTGTTGGATTGATCGTAGAGCTGTAAATTTCGATTGAACCATTCGCCGTAAACGTATTTTTTATTGCCTTTGCCGTCGAATAAATAGCCGGTGACGTCTCTTGTTCCGGTTTTTTTCACGATTAAAAAAACATACCGGTTATCTAAACTACCGTGCAACTCGTGCCATTTGTCTTTTTTGGATTTGAGTTCCGGCTTAGTCATCGATTTCGGTTTGATTGCCGGCGACTCCGATTCGCTGAATGTGATTCCTGCCAATTGAGTAGTTTGCGCAGAACCGTTCGTGAATATCAGAAAAGAACCGGCCATAATGACCCAAGCGCCGCGCCATGTGAGTTTCATTTAATCTCCCGGTTGCAGATCGCCGCTGCCGATTATGCGTTTTTCTATGTGTGCCGGACGCCCGTAGTAGGTAATGTCGCCGCTACCGATCAGATAGGCTTTCAATGTTTCCCGTGCGGTAACTGAAATATCCCCGGAACCCGATAACCGGATATCCGCCAACTTGCTAACCAATCCTTGTGCATCGATATCGCCGGCGCCATTGACGGTCACGTTAAAGCGGTCGACCTGTCCGTCGGCGGTCACATTGCCGCTTCCATTAAGAGCGAGCGTGAACGATTCTTGGCGGATCGCGTTCAGCCGAATATCGCCGGCACCATGCAGGGCAAGCGAATCCAGACGCGGGCTCGTAATTTCGACAGTCAGCGGTAAATGTTGTTGATAACTTTTACGCCCGGCGATCGTTAATAGACCGCCGCTAACCGATGTTTCGATAATCGGAATCAAGTTTCGGTCGCCGATGATCTCGATACTTTGCGCCGGGCCGTTACGATAGTTAAGGTCGATCCCTGCGGCAACATGGATAGCCCGGAACGTCTCGACATCGCGGCGTTCTTTGCCTAAAACTCCCGAGCCTTGTTCGATACGCGCATCGCTGCCGCCATAAACGACTCCATCGATGATAATTTTGCCGGTCGTCGCTTGGCCTGCAACAGCATCGGTCGGTGAGGGTAATAAAACGGATAGGCCCAAGCTCAGACCGATAGTCAGAGATCGGCGACCGGCCCTTTGTTCGGGCCGGAAATCGGTTGTTTGTTTTCCTTGCGTTGTCATAGCGCGTCTCCTGATGACGAATCGAATAAAAAAGCCGCGTTGTTAATTCGCACTATAAAACTGAACTCTGCGATTGACCGCATCGAACGGGTCGCGGCCCGGCAGGGGTTTGGATTTTCCGAGCCCTTTGGTGGTTAATCTATTCGAGGAGACGCCGAAATTACGCGCTAAATAATTTCTTACGGATTGCGCTCTGCGTCTGGATAAATCCAAATTATAAGAGGCCGAGCCGACCGCATCGGTATGGCCTTCGATGATCAAGCGCTTGTCGGCAAAATCGGACATCGTCATCATTTTGCCGACTTCTTCCAAGAACGGTAGCGATTCGGGCAAAATTTCATCCGAGTTATAGGCGAATTTAATCGGTAAACCGATACTGGTTTTTTCCGCCTCGACTCGTTCGGCGGTGGCTAAATCGTCGGCCCGCTCATTCTTTTTTGGTTGGAAATTGATAGAACGCATTTTCATGGTTCCCGGAGTGCCGTTCGTTTGTCCTCCGAACAGAACTTTGCCCATTTCCTCGGCGCTAGGGGGAGCATCGTACATGCGTACTTGCTCGGCTTGAGTATTAAGGGTGTATAAAGCCAGTAAAAGGGCACCGCTGGCGGCGGTGATAGAGTGATGTAGTTTCATGGTACTAACCTCTTTAATTCTAATACGAATTGTTTCGTGTTAATCATCAAACCGGCTCAGAAAGAATTGCCGGCTTATTTTTGTTCCCAACGGGTAACTTTGCCGTTTTTGTCGAAAAATACCACTTGCGTGGAGTATTCCCAGGCTTCGCCCCAATCTCCGGAAGTGGTGCCTGTACAGCTCCAGCAAGGCCTTCCCCAAGCCGCTTTAACTTGGTCTTGATCCATGCCCTTGACCAGATAGCCGGCTTTGATGACTTCGACCATTTCCTTGTCCCACTCCGGATGTTCGGAAATCATTTCCTCGCGTCTGACCGGAGCATTTTCGCAGGCTTGTAAAATCAGGCCGGCGAGTAAGATTAATGTTAATTTTTTCATAATGCTTACCTTATCGAATGACATAGTCGATTGCGGCTTTAACCGAGTTGGCCGCCATTCTGGATTCGTCGAATTGACCGTCGTTGGTGAAATACAATGCGTCGGCCGGAATCGGATTTTTAGAGGCTATAGCCCTGAGTTTATCGGTGCCGGCCGGGCCCGAGACATCGATAGTGAAATCAGCGCCGGGTGAGGGGATGCTGTAGGTTTTTCCCGGTAAGCAATAATTATCGGGTTGATAGATATTCGGGAAAACCGTGTCGATCTTGCCTTCCGAATTGATCAGAACGATGCGGACGTACATCGGTTCGCTGACCGTGAAATCGATTTGCATCGGTTCGCCGATACGGTATTCGGATTTGTTGGTTCTAAGCGATAACGAGCCGGGAGTAGGCGAAGCGTCGATAAAAGTTTGCGGAGCCGGGGCGGGCGCCGGCGGGCTATAAGTCATCGGCTCATGAGCGGCATAATGGAAGCTTCCCTGTCCTTTCAGATTTTTTCGCAGTTGCCGGGTGGCATGATTCAAAGGAACGTTTTCATACAAGGCAAGATAAAGCTCTTGATTCAAATCGGTTCCCGGTAGGTTGTGTTTTTGAACAAAATTTTGTAATGCACTTTGAGTCGCGCCGTCCATCTGACCGGTAGGTTGCACGCTGAAGCCATGCAGATAGAGTAATTCCTGAACCTTGGCTATTTGTTCCGAACGGGTAAACGAATAATAATCGGCTAGGACTTGATCTATCACGACATCGTCGGGTTCGACGCCGGGTATCAAACGCCAATAGGGTAATTTTTGATAGCGTCCGATCAATTGAATCATATTCAATTGAACCAGCAAACGGACGGCCGCGTGCCTGCCTTGTACTTTTTTGATTTCGCCTTTTGCGCCGAACGTGACGCTTTTGATCGTAAAACCGATGCTGTCCTCTTTGGTCGCCTTATGTAGTTTGATGCCGTTGATCGCCTGTATTCTGGGAATGCCGGTAAACGTTTTGAAATCGATCATATTGAAATCCAACGTGACGCTGGCCAGTGAGGACTTATTTTGATCGGTAAAATTGAGCCCGTATTCCTTCACCTCGATATCGACATCGAAGGAGTCGCCTTGGGTCACGAGGCCGCGGTCGAATTCGGTAATACCTCCCGACAAAATAACCTGCGGCAGGATCTTGTCTTCATAGCCGCTATAACCGGTTTGTGCGGTATTGAGCATGAATTCGGGTTCGTAAGGTATGTAAAGTACGTTTCCGCCAATTCCGTTCAAGGTACTCTTGACCATTTCAGTGATGTCACGCGGAATTTCACCGCTCGTTGCCACGGACGTTCCGGTATTGTCGAACACTTCTTTGGCCATGATTTTGACCGGCTCGTTGCTGTAAATTTCGGTCATCAAGCCCAATTTATTGATTGCGCGTTGATAAATCGTGGTCTTGGCTTCAGGCAGTGTTTCATTGAGCCCAATATCGGCACTCTGCGGATTTAAACCGCAGCCGACGAGCAAGAGCGGCAAGCCAATGATTCGAAAACCGCTAGTGAGTTTATAGTTGTTCATAACACGACCTCGTTTCTAAAAATTTGGCATTCGGACGCTTATCGTCTTCGCTCGATGCAGACCGAATTGGCGCGTCTGTTATCCGAAAGGTTGACAATGGTGGCATTTTGCAAATTGGCGCCCGGACCGAAGGTTTGATTACCTGTACCGCCGCAACCGGAATTTTGATCGGTGTTACGTCGCGCCTTTGCCAAGGCATTGCGTTTTATAAAATCGATATTGGGATTGAGCTGTATGTTATCGTTGATGGGTTCATCGATGCCGATACCGTCGTCTAAATCGTTGGCAAGAAGCGGCGTTACGGGCAAGCCGATAAAGAGTAAAAAAGTACACAATCGAATAAATGACATAGCCGTCTTCCTCGTCATGAGGGAAACCGGACGGATCAAGTAATCGGACCGGTTTCCCGTAAGGGTTAAGGTTTACTTGATATCGACAGAACCGGTATTGGCCGAGCTGTCTCTGCCGATTGCTTGGGTATTGGATAGAGTATTTTTCGAAGCGTTAATCACAGTCGATTTTTCGACCTTGGAGCCTTCGACGCTGATTGAGCCGGTATTAGCCGAAGAATTGCGACCGATGGCTTGGGTATTGGTCAGCGTGTTTTTAGACGCATTGATCAACGTGGATTTTTCGATTTTCGAACCTTCGGCGAATGCGGAAGACGAAGCGGCGGCTGTCAAAGCCAATGCAAGCAGTGAAGTCGATAATGTTTTCATGGGGTTTCTCCTGGGTGGTTTTAAAATTCGAGGTCAGTGTAACCGGGCCTCGGGTTTATCGGCGTGAAGGAATCACGGAAAAAACGTGATCTATTCACATCCGAAGCTTGAATTCGTTATTTGATATCGACCGAACCGGTGTTGGCCGAGCTGTTTCTGCCGATTGCCTGAGTATTGGTCAGAGTATTTTTCGACGCGTTGATCACAGTTGATTTTTCGACCTTAGAACCTTCGACGCTAATCGAGCCGGTATTGGCTGAAGAATTGCGGCCGATAGCTTGGGTATTGGTCAGCGTGTTTTTAGACGCATTGATCAACGTGGATTTTTCGATTTTGGAACCTTCGGCGAAGGCGGAAGACGAAACAG
Source organism: Methylotuvimicrobium sp. KM2 (assembly GCF_038051925.1). Taxonomy (NCBI): domain Bacteria; kingdom Pseudomonadati; phylum Pseudomonadota; class Gammaproteobacteria; order Methylococcales; family Methylococcaceae; genus Methylotuvimicrobium; species Methylotuvimicrobium sp. KM2. The sequence goes on from NZ_CP150634.1 coordinate 37,346, forward strand.
TGGCCATTAAAGCCAATGCAAGCAGTGAAGTCGATAATGTTTTCATGGGGTTTCTCCAGGTGGTTTTAAAGTTCGAGGTCAGTGTAACCATCCCTGAGAGATTTCGATGTGAAACATTCACATTCGATTTGTGATTTAGTGACCAGCGGGAAACTGTCAGCTATCTTTTTCCGTCTTGGAGACGGTACTGCCATTAAATTAACGGAAAGCCGTCAAGTCCCCATGGATGGGTTCACGGCGGTCCTCGTTAGACACTCCCCCATACCTTTTATTCTTAGACGGTTTTTCAATCAAAAGGGAGTAGAATTAAAAACATTAAATTGCATGCAACAATAATTGAGCGGGTTTGTCAAGAATAGGCTTCCTTTTTGTTGTTGTCACGATTTATTCCGGTATAAACAAAAAGTTGCCGGTAAACGACGATTCCATCCAGGGGATTTGTTGGCCGCCGGTTTCTTGATTGACGCCTTGCAAGACGCGTTTGAAAACTTCTTCTATCGTGAGACCGGGGACTTGCATATTGTTGAGCAAATGCTTGGTGTAGATTCCGTTGTCGTCTTCGCCGTCGGCGGCAACCGAACCGGGACTGGTCGCAAAGCCGATAATGGTGCCTTTCGGACCGTCGATTTTGGCGAGGCCACGGCCGGCACTCCGGAAACTGCGCGGCAACGGATTGTCCCGGCAGGCATCCAAAATCACGATTTGTAAATTGTCTTCGCCTTCCATGGCGCCCAATACTTGCCCGATATTGACCGCTTTATAACGGACATCGGACTGCCTTTTAATGACCGCATCGGTCGGAATTAGGTAATTTGAACCGTCAACCTGAACGCCGTGGCCGGCGAAATAGAATAAACCGACTAATTTACCCGCACTCATTTGCCGGCCGAATTTATCGATCGCCGCTTCCATTTGCTCCTGATTACCATCGAGCAATAACGTGACTTCAAACCCTAAACGGCTCAGGGAGTCGGCCATGGCTTTGGCATCGTTGACCGGGTTCTTTAACGGGCTGAAGGCATATTCGCTATTGCCGATCACTAAAGCGGTTCGGCGCAGCGGTATCGTGCCGATAGCCTCAATGGCGGCGTTCGACATGGGTTGCACTGTAGACGATGACGCCGACAATTGTTGGGCGCCGGGCGGCAGGGTGATCATGGCGGGATTCGGTGATGCGATTGAAGGATTAGAATCGGCTAAGGCAATTTCGACATCGACATAACCTTCGTTGTCGTGGTTGCCGTCGATTACGTCATTGATTCTGAGCATTAACGGGCCGTCTTCGGATGCCGTAAACGTGACGTCCGAGCCGACTACGAAAGGGGTACCCTGTTCGCCGATTTTGGCGATCAGAGTCGAATGACTGTAACCGTCGATAATCTGAGGATATAACGGAGTATTATCGCACCAAGCCTTGTATAAACCGATACCGTCGGGGCCGGTAAAATTGCAGGTCGGATAAGTCCGCCATTGCCCTTTGGCGGAAACCCGATAGTTCTGTCCGGCGGAAACCTTGACGCCGCTATTTCGCCACTCCTCAACCGCTGCCGATACGCGGGTTTGCGCAGGGGTTCCTGTAGCGAGAGGGCGGGTTGTGATGACATTGTCGGTATAGTAACGTTTCGGCGCGCATGCCGACAACGATATGCACGCAGCAATGACGATTGAGTTAAAAATTATATTTTTCATAGTGTTACGGTATAAAGACGACTAGAAAAAGCACATGTTCCTACAGGATTATAGCGGCGATTTTTATTTATGGTTCATGGATTCATTTGAAAGGTCGCTCGACTTCAAGTGATAAATGCATGATGCACTGTAAGTTTGCCGAAACAAGTTCGGATGACAAATTGTAACGACGTGATAGGCAAATCGACCGTGTTTATTACCCGAATACCCGGTGAATACCGCACAGAGTTCCTAAGTTAAACCACATACGATGGAATTGCGCTAAATCGTAATTCAATCATTAACTTAGGGTGTGTGCCATGAAAACAAGAAAAAAACCGATGGTAAAGCTATTTATGACCGCTTTACTGCAAATTCCGTTGATGTCGACCGCGTTCGGTGCGGAAGGCGTCAGTTGCGATGCTTACCGTTGTTCGATCTCTATACATGAAAGTTTGGCGATCGAGTCCGGCATTGCCGATTTTTACGGAGACGGCGACCGCTATGAAATGATCGGCGATCTGACAGTCAAAACCCCGGCCGGCAATGTGCCGTTACTGGATGCGCAGTTGTATTTTTCCAGAAATACCGACAATGCCGACATCGGTTTCGAAGTCTACGGTGTTGCCGAAGCGCCCTTTCCGTCGGTACCTCTGTTGGCCGGTGCAAGCTTTACCGCCAAACCGCTGGCCGCAGTCGGACTGGCCGGTAGAAAAATGTTGAAATCTTTGCTCGAGTCGGACGGCTATACCTTGCCGTTAGCGGAAAACCCGAAAGATCCGGAAGGCGATCCTAACGATATCAAGCAGCCTGCATATTTGTTTTTTCATTTCCAAAGCGGATTGGCGTTCGATATGCCGCTTGATGCATTATTGGGAATGAATCAGGAGGGCGATAATCCGTTCAATTTTTCGGTGCCCGGCGATAAAAGCGTGACCTTTATTCTCGATCTCGAAGAGCCTTATTTTTTCATTTCGCAAAATGCGCGCGAATTGGTAGCGGAAAAATCGGAAGCCGCAATCGATTTGGCTAAGCAGGCCAACGAAGAGAGGGAAAAGGAGCGGGAGCAGCAAAACGGCGAGGATAATAAAGAAAACAACGATGCAGTCAAAGACGCCGCCTCGGAAACCGCCAAATCGGTATTACCCGATTTAGGCGATCTGGCGTTTTCGTTCGAGGGCGGTATTCCATTCAGACCGGAAACGATATGGGGAATACCGGAAGGAGCGGGCGAATTCAAAGGCCATCTGTACATAGAAACCGAATTGCCGCTTTATAAATTCGTCAAACTCAACGGCGAAATCGTCACGTATATCGGCAAAGAAGGTTATATGCAAGGCGGTAACGGCAACGTTGAAGTTTCGTTCGATCTGATTCCGAATTTCCTGAACTTTTCGTTTCCGCTCGGCAATGCCACTGCAGGAGTCACGATAACCAAGGACGAACAGGCTACCTATTTCAGCGGCATCAACGATCCGAATTATTCGTTTTTACCGTCTTTCGTACCGTTCACTCCGGCCAACAAAACACTGGTTTCGGGTTATATCAGCAGCGCCAATCCAATGGTGACGCAATTGCGGGCCAAGGGCCAGTTCGGCTACGATACCGCCGGTCTGAGCAAACTGGTCGGCGTCAATCTGAATAATCTAGCGGTCAACAGCGCCGATCTGACGGTAACGGTCGAAGGTATCCGGTTGCGCGGACGGACATCTTCAAGCATTCACCCGTCGATACAATTGGGCGGTTCGGTCGATGTCGACATCTTCTTTCCGTTTACTCGTCCTGAACTGAGCTATGTTCGAATGTCCGGACAAATGCAGGTTGCAGGCGTCGGATTGTCGCCGGTTGCTTTGGATATCAGCGCCAAAGGCTTTTTCATCAACGGAAAATTCGTCACGCCGCTGAGCGAGATCGGCATGGGCGGCCAAATTACCAACCAGGGGCCTTTACTGACCGGTAATGCAGGCATCTATTTACCGATCGGCGATATTACCGCCGCGTTGAACAAAGCGAGGGAAAGCGTGCTGAAGGCCGAGCAAAAAGTCCAAGAAGCCGGATATTTGGTCGATCAAGCGCGGAAACAAGTGCAGGCCGATCGGGACCGTGATGCGGCCAATCTGGAAAAAGCCCGTGCCGAAGTCGTTAGTGCGCAAAACGGCGTTAAATCGTTGCAGTCGAAGATCGACTATCAAAACGGCTTGATCAAGAAATACAAAGGCGAAATTGCAGCCAAAAAAAGATGGTATGACGATCAGCCGTGGTACAAAAAACCGGCCGCTTGGACCGCCTATACCGCTTATCGTACCTATAAGCTGGGTCAGATCGGTGTTGCCAATACGGCGATTGCCGGATTGAATGTAGCGATGGCGGCCGCCAAAGGGGTATTGTGGACTGCCGAACAAGTTCTGTACGGTATTCAACAAGGCATCTCGGCATTGCCGATCGATTTGGATCCGCGCGTTTCCGGATTGATTATCGGCTTGGAAAGCGCTAAAGCCGCTTTGAAACTTGCGCAATTAGCCCTACCCGATTTACCTGTGATCGATCTCGATGTCGGCGGTAAAATCGATCTGACACTCGATATCAAAGGAATTAACGGCAATCTCAGCGCTCAAATGAACGGACAATCGCTTGCCGACGGTAAAGTGGCTTTCGATCCGATACCTAAAGCCTGTGTGATTATCAGTAAACTCGGCGAATTCTGTACGCCTTTCTGACAAAAAGCATTGCTCGTGCTTGATAATTAGCCCCGCCACATCCGTGAGCTGGGCTTTTTATATGCCGTTTTTCGTATGGTTTGACGCAAGGAAGTCCAAAAATCGAGAGGGAAGGCAAGCGCGCAGCTTAGCCGAACTTGCGTCCGAATTGAATGTTAAGAACCGGCAATCTCAATAGGCAATCGAGCCGGCAACTCGGCGACCGACGGAATGATCAAATCCGGCATCACGCGGCTAGCGTCCGCATAGGCTTTGCGGTATTTGCCGGTCTTCACCAGAATGCCGATCAGGCCGGCATTTTGACCGCCGCCGATGTCGGAGTCTATGTCGTCGCCGACGATCGCGACGCGTTTTGGCGGCAATTCCAATTCGGTCAGCGCCGCACGGAAAAAATCGGGCGACGGTTTGCCGATGATCGTCGCCTGCTGGCCGCTGGCGTATTCTAGAGCGCTGACGAACGCGCCGATATCCATTTGCAGGCCCTGCTCGGTTTGCCAAAAGCGGTTCTTGTGGACCGCGATCAGCCGCGCACCGCCGGTCAGCAGACGGAAGACACGGTTCAGAACCGGGTAAGACCAACGGTCGCCGATATCGCCGACGATCACGAAATCGGCCTGAGTATCCGATTGCCGGAACCGCTCGAAATCGCGTCTGACATCGTCGGCGAGCAGCAAATGGCAGACCGGATCGCCGAATTGTTCTAGGTAGATCAACGTGGCGCGCGTCGCGCTGACGATTTCGCGTTCGTCGATGTCGAAGCCGAGGCGGGTTATTTTGTCGTGCAGCGAAGCGGCCGACAACGTGCTGGTGTTGGTGATGAAACGGCAACGGTAACCGCGCCGTTTGATTTCGGCGATAGCCTCGACGGCGCCTTCGATGACATTCGAATCGACATACAAAACACCGTCGAGGTCGATAAGAATACCTTGGATTAAAGATAGTTTTGGCATTCGGAAATTCCTCGATTCGTTTCAAAAAGAGATTTTGCCGCATCATGGCCCATAGAGTCACTTAGGATTTCGTGATAAATAACCTCCTGGAGCTATGAGCTTTGTTGAGGGTTTGGTAACTCGCTTGACAGGACGCCGTGAATACGTCCGTGTAGGCTTGACGGCGGCTTTCCCTGCCGCCGACACCTGCCAATCAAGCTACCGAACCCTCCATAAAATAGGGAAGTTATTTACGACCAAATCCTTAGAAGATAACAATTCGGGTTTGAATTGAGTTATCGAAAGGCTAGTGGAGATTAACAGAAAGGAATTTTTTGCAGATTTAACAAATATTCGAAATTTCAGCCTCATTGTTTACGCCAAGGCCAAGTGGAACTATCCAGACACGGAGGGTAAATAGAGAAATGCAAAAGACGATTGCTGTCTGCATTTGTACGATGCCGAATAGCGATTCAGTATTTACCAATTGACCGCAACGGCCGATAAAATCTTCTTCGGATTTTTTGGCAGAATTTTCCTTCGGCTCAGCCGTTGCAAACGAAGTTATCAAGTGCGAAAGGTTCCGATTTCATGTTAGGCATGTGACGAATAGGCCCATCGTCCATTTTGATGATACGGCAGAAGGGCGCAAATCGATTAGATGTCCCACATCGGCAACTGAATTGTTCCTTGAATTTCAGGTGATGTATAGTCTGAAAATTAGTTTGTATCTTTTGCAATTGTTTGATCAGTATTGTAGTTATCTATACCCTTGTATCATGTTCGATTTGCATGTTATCCGGCAGAAAAAGAAGCGATCGTGGATAATCTTTGTCAACTGCTTTTTCATGCAGTTAAGATATCCCGGTCAAGAGAATGGCTTTATGCCGTTTATAAAGATAGATAGAACCACTAAAGGAGTCTAATATGGTCTTTGGCCAACTTTCAAGAAATCGCAAACGTGAAAAAGGGAATATATTTCTCGGTTCACCGGAAGCGGAGGCTGAAGCGTTACCTAATTCTCGTATGCCTTTATCTAAGGTTTATGAAGACCATTGCGACCTTATTGGCGCCCTAGCAAATGAAAAATTTATCGTAGTTGGTAGAAAAGGCGCTGGAAAAAGTGCTTTTGCGGAGCACATATGTTCGATAGCAGAAGATCAAGCTAATTTATTCGCAAGATTTATTCGACAAGGAGAATCTAATCTAGAGCAAATAGTGCAGATAGGTATAGAAAACGGCCATGAGATAGAAAAAGAGAACTTATATAAGTGGCTTATTCTGACAAATATATTGAAGATGTTTTCAGATAATCAGGCAGCGCAAAACGCTAAAGAGTATGACCTACTTAAGCACTTTATATCTAAAAACTCAGGGTATATAGATATAAGAGAATCAGAGGTTAAAGAGCTTATTAAAAAGCAAGGCTTCGACATCAACATTCAGTATTTGAAGCGTTTTTTTACCAGTAAAATGAATAAGAGTTTAGAAATAAGACAGGAAAAAGCACCGTTTTACAAGCTAATACCACACCTAAAAGAGATATTGTTAAAGGTTCTTACCAGTCATTCTGAGCGAGAAAACAACAATAATTACGTACTATTTTTTGATGACTTAGATATCGTTTTTGATGCAAATAATGAGAGTACCGTTAACTCATTAATTTCTCTACTCCGAGTGTCTAAGGAAATTAACAATGAGTTTTTCGCTAAGAACAATCTTGATTCAAAAGTAGTTATTCTATTAAGAGATGATATTAGTAAAAAGGTTGCATCTACCACATCCGACACAGCAAAAATATTTTCTTCATATTCGGTTCCTATAAATTGGTACCAGGATGAATATCACAGTGGAGATGAAGAACTTCAGTTGAATATCCGAAAGTTTATCAATAAGAGGATAGATTACGCCTTTGGCGAGGAAAGAATTGCTGTTAATACTACTGATCCTTGGCTTTCTTTGGTGGAAGATCCTTTTAGCGGAACTCAGGATTCTACAAAATCAAGTTTTAAATACATTCTGGATCATACTTTTTTCCGGCCAAGAGACCTATTACTGTTTTTTAAGCCACTATCTCAGCATAATTATAATTTCCCTTTATCAAAGACAGACGCAAACCATCTCATTGGGCGATATTGCGAGGAAGTTGTAAATGAGATTAAAAATGAATTATCGTGTTTCTATTCATCCGAACAAATAGCAACGGTCTTTAATGCCTTCGGAGAAATTAGCTCTGCTCTTAAAAAACCGCACATACGCTCTATAACTTATGAAAATGCAATAGATATCATTAACCGAAATTGCTCTGGTGTTTCTGCTAGTAATTTGCTTGAGGATATGTTCTATAGGTCGTTAGTTGGGGGTATGGGTGATAATGGGTACGTTTATTTTAAGCATAGAGAGCCAACAACAGATGTCTATGAATTTAACAAGTCACATGGTGTTATTATTCACAGTGCTATGAAGGTTTATTGCACAAATAAAGGCTATGCATAACAACCGTATTAACTCCGACCTTCACCGCGATACGGCTCAGTCGGGTTATGCGGAGCGTTATAACTTAGGGAGTTCAGTTTGACGTACGCTCTTCTTGACAATGCTACTCTTTCAGCTGTGCAACGAGTACTTGGTGACGCTGAAATTTCCAACCCTGATACGATTAATGGAGATTTGTTAGCATTCGAAAATTTGATATTGGCAATTTTATTTTTTGATCAACTAGTATGCATAGACAATTACAAAGAAGAATATCGCCAGCAAAGAGTAGAACGATTCCCATATATAAGATTTCTTTCACCAACCGAATTAGGCCTTCAAGAAGTAGAAGCTGAAGCAAAAAAGGCAGCTGCTAGTATAAAGCCAGCAATAATAGGAGGAAAATTTGAAGATAATGAATTTTCTGAATTGTTAGAGCTTCTAAAATTGAATATGACATGCACTTGGGATTTACGTTCAAGTGTTTATTATTTGACGATGAAAATGTTGGGGCAGCCAAATACAAAAGAGTATGAGAAGTATAGTCAGCTAAGCAGCGCAATTTATAGTGAGCTGGTTGAGTCGAGTACAACAAAGGGCTACTGGTCGAAAGAAGTTAGGTTAGTATCGTCAACTGGCCAGGAATTTACCGAAGAAGACTTTAAACAAGCTAGAGATTTAGCTTGCCGTGGTTTTGGGGGAACTACAAAAGCATTGGATATGTTTATTGCGTCTTTAAATTGGTTGGCATTCAAAACTATTTATTATTCTATGACAGCCCGTTATCTTGAAGCAGATACATTTCTTCATCCTATAAGACACGCTTATCAAATGAATTGGATGTCAAAACATGGTGTTTATGGCAGCGATATAGCGACGGAGCTGGTTGCAAGCCTTTCTCAAGCAACTGCCAACGCGGTTACTAATGTTATTTCACATGGTCGTTCTGCATCAATTAAATATACGTTACCAGTTTTTTCAGCAGCACTAATTCAACGAGCAGGAAGTCCATCCGGTGTACTTGAGCTTGCTTTTGAGTTAAAAAAAGAAAATGCTATTTCTGAAATTAGAGGTGCGCTTAGAGAAATTAAGAACGCCTACCAACAAGAAGGTTACGAAGGTAGTTCTCCATTAGTTACTAAATGGATGAAATTTATCAATGCAGGATGTGAGGCAACCCTGGCAAAGTATGGAGTCGCTACCGAACAGGGTATTCATTCAACAACTTTAATAAATATATATAATTCGATCGCACCTTTTACTACTGGTTACAAAGTGCCGGGCTTTAATTTTAATATACCTTATCCAGAAATTTTAAAATCAAGAAGAACAAAAGCGTTTGGTATGGTTATAAGGGATGTAGTAGCCGGGCTAACTAGTATTGAACGATTGGGCGCAATTAGGGATCAATTAGCAACACAATTTAGATACAAAGAAAATTGGGATGAAATATATATGCCTCCAAAAACAGAAGATCCTAAATTTGCCTCATATTCATCGGATTGGAAAATTCCAATGTAGAATAAGTTATAACAACCGCATTAACTCCGACCTTCGCCGTGATGTGGCTCAGTCGAGTTATGTGGAACGTTAGAAGCCAAAGAAACAATGGAGTAATTATTAAGTGCCGATTTTCGATATTTCAGGTGACAAGCTATCTGCCGTCGAGCAGAAGAACTTCGCTCTGGAAAAGGACTTACAGTCCCTGATCGAGAAAAATCTCGAAACGGTTTTCAATTGCAGATTAGTTGCCAGTGAGTTTTCTACTGGCGCACAGCCCTTGCCTAATGCCGCCATGAAGCCGCATCTTCTATCGGTTCCAGGTGGGTTTCTATATCGATATGGTCGAATTTAGCCTTGATCCGATGTTCTATGGTTTCCAGCAAATCATGGCCTTGTTGTACAGACCATTGCCCCGGCACCAACACATGTACCGACATGAAACGGCGCGCACCGGCATATCGGGTGCGTAAAGCATGATAGGCAATTTGATCCGAAGCGATAAATTGCTCCAACACCCCTACAATTTCGGCTAGTTCTTCTTCCGGCAGCGTAGCATCCATCAAACCGGAAATAGTGCGGCGCAATAGATGTAACCCTGCCCAAAGAATGTTGATTGCAACTAAAATCGCAATCACCGGATCGAGAATCTCCCAGCCTTGCATGCCCAATTGCTCAGCAAAATCCAGCGTCAATTGAAACCGATTGCCCAACGCGATCAAGCCAATACTTGGGACAATTCCGACCGTGGTCCACACGTCGATCATCAAATGCTTACTGTCTGCTTCTAAGTAATTGAATGCCCGGCTACGACCGACTGTAATCAGAATTTTAGCCGCAACCGGATTGATTAACGACGCAAACACGGAAATGGCGATACCGACATTTAGTTGCTGCAAAGGCTCCGGATGCAGCAGGCGACCACTGCCATTAAGTAAAGCTGTAACAGGATAAGTAATGTTGGCATTCAGGCTCGGATGTGCTTCAAAAGCCTGCCATCCATGGCACTGGATTCCGCCAGTCCATGGCGGAATGACGGGTTTTCCTTAACTTAATGGCAGTGACCTGTAGCGGGCCAATGATTTCATTTCGGCAGCCATCCACTCAATCCGCAAAAAAAGCAGTTTAGCCCTTCCAAATTACGACTTGTACTCAAAAAAAAATTGGTTCAATTAAATCAAAAACCTGGGTCGAATTGCGGCGCGCCTGAATTTGAAATATCTGTGATCAGAATAAACTTAGTAATGGGCATGAAATAAATCGGGGGATTGTAGATACTCTCTTAAAACACAAGGCCTATTCTGCTAAAGAGTTAAAAACTTCAGCTAGAGGTATCGACAGGCATCGCATAAAAACGAGAACCGTCGAATTCCTTATTGGTTTTCAACATGCCATGGATGGCGTGCAACAATTTTCGCATCACGGCACAGAGCGCTTGTAGCTTCTTGAGCCCGTTGTTTTCAATTAAGTGGTGGTAATAGCGTTTAATGTTTGGCTCATAGCGCGTCGCCACTAAAGCAGGCATGTATAGGGCGTGACGAAGATATTTGTTGCCCGCCTTACTGATACGCGGCTTTTTGGCGACACTACTACCGGATTCGTTATGTCGAGGATCGAGGCCCGCGTAGGCTACCCATTGTTTTGCGCTTATGTCTTGAGGCAAGACCAGTAGTTCCGCTAAGAGTTGTATCGCGCTGGCCTCGGCAATCCCTTTAATACCGATGATTAGGGTAAAGACTCGCGTCAGTGATTCGTGTTGCCGGATCAGTTCCAAAGCGCTGTCCCGATGAGCCTGGATCTGTTTTTCCAGTACGCTGACTAATTCTTCGGTTTGCTCGATCACGATATCAGGCGTGTCCTGAGTGGCTGTTAAGGCATGACGCTGATTTTTTGTTTGTGTTTTCAATTTATTTAACGCCGCGATTCGTCGCCCTATGGCCCTTAAGGCAATGACTTCGTCAGCCGGACGCTGCCACGCTTCAAACGGCATTCTTTCGCAATAGGCCGCTAAGGTGGCCGCATCAATGGTGTCGGTCTTACTCCGTTTCATCAAGGCCTGAGCGAAGTTATGAGCGGCTTTGGGATTGATCACCATCACTTCGAGGCCATCTGTTCGGCTCAGGGCGACGGCTAAATCAAAATGATAGACGCCCGTTGCTTCCAAGCAAATTCGTGTTTCGCCTTTCAATTTGGCTAATAGCTGAATGATCTCACGATGCCCTGTGGTTGTATTTTCAAACTTCTTGGCCGGACGCGCTTTCCCTTTGATAATCACGACGACCATTAATTCTTTTTGGCTCACATCAATGCCAACATAGTTCATTATCTATCTTCCTAAGATTTGTTTGTTATGATGATTGCTGGTTTCCCAACCCTGACACTTCATCTACCGTCCTTGTGAATGCAGACTCAGAAGCTTGGCTTACAGGTCTCAGATACTCCGCGGCATGGATGACGAGGGTGGGGAGCCTATCTACATGCAAGCTCAAGGCTTCAGGTGCGAACGGCTTCCCCAGAAATCGGCAATCACTATAAACTTTTGGGTTTAAATTATCTTGTGTTTGAAGATGTTTTTAATATACAAGGTGCGAATTTATTCGCACTGTGCGGATAAATCCTCACCTACACCGGAAATTCATCAGCGCACTTGAGGAAGTTATTTTATGCGCGTTCCTTACTTTTTCTATGATTCGTCAATCCGATCGATTAAACACAACGACCAATGATTCATCGGAATCCGGTTCGTGAATAAATCACAGAACCGGCGTTACTCGATCACCGCGTTTTCCTTTCCAAATCGGGATACTTTACCCAAGTTCAACGAAACGTTCGAACCCGTATTAACTAAATCAAATAATCAAAACCAGAGGAAAACGTCATGAAAAAATTCACAGTAGCAGCAGTCGCATTGGTCGCAGTCTTCAGCGGATCGGCAATGGCCGAAGGGTCCAAAATCGAAAAATCGACTTTGATCAACGCCTCGAAAAACACCCTGACCAACACGCAAGCCATCGGCCGCAACAGTGCCGCGAGCACCGGTTCGATCAACGTGGTCGGCTCGAAAGTCGAAAAATCGACGGTGATCAACGCGTCCAAAAACACGTTGACCAACACCCAAGCGATCGGCAGGGACAGCGTCGCTAACACCGGTTCGGTGGACATTCGCTAATACAGAAGCGGTGAATAGTTCACAATTTTAGCGTGAACGGTTCACCGCAAAACAAACAGTCAAACGGTACAGTAAAACCGTAACAAAAAACCCAATACTTAAAACTCAAGAGGAAAACGTCATGAAAAAATTTACAGTAGCAGCAGTCGCATTGGTCGCAGTCTTCAGCGGATCGGCAATGGCCGAAGGTTCCAAAATCGAAAAATCGACTTTGATCAACGCCTCGAAAAACACGCTGACCAACACGCAAGCCATCGGCCGCAACAGCGCCGCGAGCACCGGTTCGATCAACGTGGTCGGCTCGAAAGTCGAAAAATCGACGGTGATCAACGCGTCCAAAAACACGTTGACCAACACCCAAGCGATCGGCAGGGATTCGGTGGCCAATACCGGTTCGATCGATATTCGGTAACGGCTTGATTGAATGACGCCAAGGACAACCATTTCGTAAAGAGAGGAACCCAATGGATTACCACATGGCACATGGACGTGTCTTTTTCTCGAATCGGCAACTATTCGGCCGTTGCCGTTTTATCCTTCGCGGCGCCATTCGTCGATCATCGCGGCGACCAAATTCGTCCAGGTCTGATGAGATGCTCCCAAGCCTTTGCCGGTTTCGGCATGGAAATATTCGTGAAACAGCAAAAGATTTCGCCAATGCGGGTCGTCGTCAAAGCGCCGTTCGTCGCCGAAAATGGGTATTCGGCCGTCGTTGCCGGGTTGAAAAAGCTTGATCATGCGGTTCGATAATTCTCGCGCCAGCGCGCCTAGAGACAGAGATGCCGGTTGATTGTCCAATACGACATCGACCTTGAAATCGGGTCCTAATGCCTTGTCCAGTTTGCGCAGCGACTCAATCATCAGGAATCCGACCGGAAACCAGATCGGTCCTCGCCAGTTGGAATTGCCGCCTTTCAATTTCGATTCCGCTTCGCCCGGTTCATAGCGGACTTCGCTCGAACCGAATTGAAAAGGCTGGTTTTCGTGAATCTTCGATAGGCTCCGCATGCCGAACAGCGATAGAAATTCGTTGCCGTCGAAGACGCGGGCCAGCATGCGCTTTATCTGGGACTGGTTCGGAATGCTCAATAAATAATTGGTTCGGCCGTCCCGATCGACCGGATGGCAGCTGAATTGCGCGAATTGATTGCGGTTCGCCAGAAACCATTGCAAGTTGGCCTTGAACGACGGAAACGGCTCGATCCAATCGGCTTCCAGGCGCTCGACGGCAAACAACGGTATCAGGCCGACCAGGGATCGGACCCGGAATTTATCGAAATGTCCGTCGTGATGTCGGAGCACGTCATAAAAAAAGCCGTCGTTTTCGTCCCAAAGTTGATAGTGGCGTCCGCCCATGTTTTTCATTGCAGCGCCTATGTAAATGTAATGCTCCAAAAATTTGGTCGCGAGGCTTTCGTAGCTGCGGTTGGTCAACGCGAGTTCCAAGGCGATGCGCATCATGTTCAAACAGAACATCGCCATCCAGCCGGTTGCATCGGATTGTTCGAGGGTTTGGCCGCCGTTCAGGGGCTGGCTGCGGTCGACGACCGAAATGTTGTCGAGACCCAGGAATCCGCCTTCGAAGATATTATTGCCTTGACTGTCGACTTTGTTGACCCACCAAGTGAAATTGAGCATGAGTTTATGAAAACAACGCTCCAGAAAGTCGCGGTCGGCATAACCGTGTAAGCGCTTTTCCATGTTGTAAACGCGCCAGACCGCCAATGCGTGTACCGGCGGATTCAAATCGGAAAAGTCCCATTCGTAGGCCGGGATCTGACCGTTCGGATGCTGAAATTGTTCGAATAACATCAGCCACAGCTGTTCTTTAGCAAACTGAGGATCGATCAATGCCATCGGGATGCTGGCAAGCGCTAAATCCCAAGCGGCAAACCAAGGGTATTCCCACTTGTCCGGCATCAGCAGCACACGCATCGAATTGAGATGCCGCCAGTGCCGGTTACGGATGGTTAGCCGCGATTCCGGCGGCGGTGCGCTCGGCAAATCGCCGTCGAGCCATTTGCGCACGTCGAATAAATAGGTCTGCTTGCTCCACAGCAAGCCGGCCAATGCTTGCCGCTGCACCAAGCGTTCCTGGTCGGTCGCAAGCTCGGGATGAAGCGTTCGATAAAATGCATCGGCTTCCGATTTGCGTTGTTTGATTAAGCTTTCCGCGTCCCGGAACGGCTCGTCGACGAGTTGCTCGCTTAGACGCAGATGAATTACGGCCGTTTTGCCTGCCTCGATATCGAATACATAATGCAAACAGGCCTTGGAGCCGGAATTATCGGGTTTAAGGCATGGCTCCCGATCGATAAGGTAGCGGTGAAACGCGTCCTTGGTGTAGAGCTGCGTATTGTCGGTACCGTAGACTCGCCGAGTATTAGTTTCGTTATCGGTAAACAGCGGTGTGCAGTCGCCTTCGGCATATAAATGGTAATTGGGTAAGCGGTAAGGGAAAAGCAGGCCGGGTAGCGCCCCCAGTCGAGTGCTATCGGCCAATAGGCAGCGATATGGACAATTCGGCGTATCGATTAATTTAATTTCCGGCGCTTGTTTGCGCGGTTCGCTCCAGGCCCAAGTATTTCTAAACCACAGATGAGGGAGTATATGCAGCGGTGCGTCGTCGGGTCCTCGGTTGGTTACGGTTATTTTGATGCAAATATCGCCGGGCGATGCCTTGGCGTATTCGATTTCGATATCGAAGTAGCGGTTTTCGTCGAATAGTCCGGTGTCGAGCAGCTCGTATTCGGGGCCTTGTCCCTCCCGGGCTTGATTTTCCCGAACCAACGCTTCGTAGGGATAGGCGCGTTGCGGATATTTGTATAGATAACGCATGTAACTGTGCGTCGGCGTGTTGTCGAGATAGAAATAATATTCTTTGACGTCCTCGCCGTGATTGCCTTCCCACATGTTGAGACCGAACGCGCGCTCTTTTAAAATCGGGTCTTGTCCGTTCCATAAGGCGATGGCGAAAACTAATAGTTGATAGCGATCGCAGATGCCGGCCAAGCCGTCTTCGCCCCAACGATAAGCCTTGCTACGCGCCAAATCGTGGGGCAAATAACGCCAGGCATCGCCATCCGGACTGTAATCTTCGCGGACGGTTCCCCAGGATCTTTCGCCGACATAGGGACCCCATAACCACCAGGGAGGCAGATCGCCCCGGTTTTCTTCGATTCGTTTGCGCTCGTTACAATCAGCCATGATCGACTCCTTGGAAGTGACCGGTAAGTGGTATCGATATGATCTATAATTCGAGTTTTATACCTTTCGCAATCAAAATTTCGGCAGCGCCTTAGGAGGCGCCGGGGTGCTTAGCCCCCTCACCTAAAGCTAGGTGAGGGGCCTGCATGGAGCTGACATAGAGCCTACATGGACGTATTTACGGCAAGTATCCCGGTGCCGAATTTTGATCTATGATGGCTATACATTGTTCGTATTTTCCTATCGATGTTTAATTCAATTGCGATAGCTGAGCCTTTGCCGAAATAACTCGCGGCACACTTTAAACAAGCCGCATCATCGACTTGCCGAACTTGCCTACCCTAAATCAAAAAATAGGGACGTTATTTATAACCAAATCCTTACCAAGCCGACGGCAATTTTTTGTTGATTTTAATGTGTTTGTTTTCGCATGAGACGTATCCGCCTTTTTCCAATTCGCTCAGGATTCGGCTGATCATCTCCCGCGACGAGCCGACCCGCATCGCGATATCTTTGTGGGTCAACGGTATCGCGACGACTAATTGACCTTCTTGATTCGGTTCGGCCAAGCTTTGTATCAGTTTAACGAGCCGTCCGTAGACGTCCAATAATGCCAAGCCATGGGCTAGGCTGGTCAAAAATCTTACCCGCTCGCATAGATAACGTATGATCGCCAATGCGATTGCAGAGTTTTGAGTCAGTAGTTGTACGAATTCGGCTTTGTGCAAAACGATCAATTCGCATTTTTCGAGGGCGACGGCATTTGCGGACCGGGGGGCTTCGTCAAGTAGGGACAATTCTCCGAAATTATCTCCCGCTTGCAATGTGGAAAGAATCATTTCTTTTCCGTCTTCATTGGTTACGGTAATGTTGACTTTGCCTTTTTGTATGATGTACATGGCATTCGAAGTATCGCCTTCGCATAAGATCAACGAGTTTTTTAGAAATGTCCGGGTTTGGGTCAGTTTTGCCAGAGCGGTAAGCTCTTCGTCGTTCAATTCGCTGAATAAACCGTTGTTTCTTAAAATGTCGATATCGGTGGCCATAAGCTACTCTGAATTGAAAGGTTTTCAAGAAATGATTTCGGCGATTTACATGGGTAACAAATCGCTTTGCCTTATATTGATTTACAAAGCTAGCATATTAAAGAATTAATTGCTTACCATATAAATGAAAGCAGCAATTCCCAGTTTGAGCATTTTCGCCGATCTTAGGGTGTGGGGTATGCCTGTCGAGGAACGCCGTAAACCCATCCATGGGGGCTTGACGGCAGCTCGAACGCCAAGGATGGCGTGAATGCAGATTTTGCAGGAGCAAAAATCTGCCCTGCTGCCGACATCCTCGCCAAGCACACCCCACACCCTTTTTGATCCCCAAATTGGGAATTGCTGAAATGAAAGGGCGTTTTAGCCCGAATCGTTTAATGCAAGTTGATGAACATTGTTCTTTTATCAATAGAGTAGTCAAAATAAGTTGTAACTCAACAGAGTTTTGCCGGAGGTCATTTGTTATGAAAACCATAGTCGTTACGTTTTTAGTACTGACGGGGCTTGAAGTTCAGGCCTCGGAGTGCAGTAACATCCAATATCTGGATGCCAAGAGTCAAGGCGTCGAAGTCGTAAACGATCGTTGCGCCAAGGGAAACGAAGTCGGCCTGGGGACCGTCTTTAAATTAAGCCGGGACGCAAGATTATGGATCAAATCGTTACCTAAGCCCGAAACCGATGCGGATTTTCAACTCGTTTGTCAAAACGGTTCGTCCGCACCGCTTGAAGTCACGGTATCGAGTTTGTTTTTGCCGTGGATTACGCCGACCGATTTGAAAAATTGCACTGGATGGGTGGATCATAAACTCAAATGCGACGGCGTTCATGGCGGCAGTAACGCATTTTTTTGCGCTATCGCGGCGATCAAGCGTTCCGAGACCGCAGGCAGCGGGCAACTCGCGATGTCGACTTCGGTCAAGATGCGAAACTATTCGACCGATGAGCGGCAAGCCGGCATCGACGAAATTTTCGAGGCCATAGAGCCTGAAATCGAACTGTGCCGGAATCTTTTTCAAGTCGACGGCAAAATCAC
The DNA here is from genome assembly GCF_038051925.1 of Methylotuvimicrobium sp. KM2. Classification (NCBI taxonomy): domain Bacteria; kingdom Pseudomonadati; phylum Pseudomonadota; class Gammaproteobacteria; order Methylococcales; family Methylococcaceae; genus Methylotuvimicrobium; species Methylotuvimicrobium sp. KM2. The sequence continues at coordinate 55,090 of NZ_CP150634.1, forward strand.
GGTAAATTTGACCGTCAATTCGGTAGGGCGCGCCGAGTCTGTCACGCTATCGTCCATAGAATCTGAAGGCGGCCGGTTTTTGGATTGCGTCGAAGCCGTTATCAAAGACTACCGTTATCCGGCAACAAGAACCGGTCAAAAGTTTACCCGCACTTTTTGATGCTTGATTTACCGATCAACCGATGGATTGTGTTGATACCGCTAATCGCGGCGGCATTTTTGGCCGGCTTGATTCTGGACCGCTTGGGGGGTACCGCTATCGACGACTGGATACACGATTCCGCGTTGGTCTTTCAAGCCCGGGAAGAATGGCGGTACACTGCGGTTGTGGTTTTGGATCACGGCGTGCCGATCGATGTCGGCCGTAAACAGGCTTTACCGCTTTTTGCCAAGGCTACGGAACGAATTATTGCCGCCGGCGGTAATGGCGTTTTTCTCGACGCGGTCGTTTCGAAAGAAATGGAAGGCAGAATGCCTTATGCCGCTTGTATCGAATCTTCCGGCGCGGTCCAATGGTCGCAGCCTCGATGCGCCGCTTCTCCTACCGGCGGCGAATGCCGAATGAGTAATAGCGAATTAGGCAACGCGCCATTGCAAATGCCGGCCTTTGCGATCGAGCATTTCAAAATTGCCCCCTATTTTAGCGGTCAAGAAGCGCTTCCCGATTTTTTACTGTACGGCTTGGAGGCCGCTTTTGCAGTGACCGAACTGGGTTTGGTAGCAAGCGATCGTTTGGTCTCTAAAAATAACAGCCCCATCTCTCGATGGTTGGATTTGAGCCCGGATCATGCAGTCGTTGCTTTGGCACGATTTATCCTTCCGCAAAACTTCAGTGACGATTATTTGCATGGACCCGATGACGAACTATGCGACGGCCGCCGCCCATGCCGCCGAATACGGTTGAGCAAGCCGCAGTTCGTCATATCCGAAGAGGGCAATAGGCCGATGATACCGGTCAGTCGGTTGGCGTCTTGCGATAGCGATATTGCAGAGCGGACTGCCGCGTTATTGAGGGATAAAGTTGCCGTGTTTCAGTTGACTGCACCCGACGAAGCTACCGACGTGTTGGTAACGCCGATGACAACGGGTTTGTTCGGCCCTCATTTGCCGACTCACGGAGCGCAGTTTTTGGCCGATGCGGTCGAGACGCTATTGAATCGAGATCATCCGAGAGCGCCCGCGTTACCGGTAAAAGCGGCATTGTTTTTGACGGCGGCTATGATCGGCGTCCTATCGGGCGCTTATTTGAAACAGGGTTTTGTTTGGCTTATCGGCGGCTTGTTTATTGCTGCTGTCGGGTCTTTGTGCTATTTGAACGACTTAGTTCAACTTTGGCCGGTTACGGCTAGTATGATCGTTTTTATCGCAGGTGTCGGTCAAACGATAGGCATCCATTTGATCATCGGTTCGCGGGAAGGCAAGCTGATTATCAACTATATGCCGAGGCAAATTCATAATTTATTGATAAGCTTAAAACCCAACGAGACCTTTCAAAACCGGCGCCGATTCGCGCTGGTATTGATGAGCGATTTGGCCGGGTATACGACCGTGACTGGCTTCATTAAGGACCCGGCCGAAGTGCTGAATCTAATGAACGATTATCTGAGCGAAACCTCATTGATTCTTCAAGATAAATACAATGGCTGGTTAGAGGATTATGTCGGCGATATGGTTTGCTATTATTGGCCCTATCAATGCAATGAAGGGGAGAATATAGCAGCATGCGCCAATGCATTGCAGGCGGCGTTGGAATTGGTCACATTGCAAAAACGTTTTTTTGCAACGCTCGAAGAGCGCTACGATCGAAAAATTGAAGCCGATGTGCTCAAGCGGATTCATGCGATTATCGACGCCGGTGTCGGCTTGACTGCGGGTTCGGTGGTGATGGGCGATTTGGGGCCGAAAAAAGGCGTCAGAAAATTCGGCATTTTGGGCGATCCAATGAATCTGGCCGCGCGAGTGGAAAGCCTGACCCGCTTGTTCAATACCGAGATCATTGTCACCGAAGACTTTATCGGCGCGGCGCGGCAATTGAATTATCCGGTTCGGCGCTTAGGGCGTCTGCAAGTCAAGGGCAGGAACGAACCGGCAACCTTATATGCCGTGGGCCATGCCGGCGATTCGCGTTTTTCGCCGGATGCGATTGCCGCTTGGGAAAACTGGTTGGCAGGAATCGAAACGTATGGCTCGGCGACATCGGAATGTCCCGAAGTTTACCGAAAGGACCGAAGCACAATAACGAAATGGCTGGAAAGACGCTTATTGGGCGCCGACGGCGTCTGGCATTTGGACGAAAAATGATTCCGGCGCATTCCCCGGCTCAATGACATCAAACACATACCGAACCATGGATCGAGATCCTAAAGAATCAGCCGTCAACCGAACTAAAGAGTCGGATGAAACCATCATTCAACAAAAGCCGCGCCGAACCGAGGGCAATTCGGATTTATATTCGGCTCGAACGCAGCACGAACTCTTCGGAACGACCGGCGGAATCGGTAAAACAGCGACCGGTTTTGATGAAGGAAGTCCTTATGCCGACGGCTCAGTAACTCCGGGTTCGGGCTCGGTATTGAAAAATCGCTATGATCTTTTGGAGAAAATCGGAACGGGAGGCATGGGTAGTGTTTATAAAGCCTTGGACCGGCGCGATATCGAAGCCGGCAATTCAGCCTTTATTGCGGTCAAGGTGCTGAATGACGAGTTCAGGGCTAATCCCGAATTATTGAAGGCTATGCATAGCGAAGCCAGAAAAACCCAATCGCTGGCTCATCCGAATATTTTGACCGTTTACGATTTCGACAGAGACGGTCCGATCGTATTCATGACGATGGAATATCTGGAAGGCGTTACGCTGGACAAAATCGTCAAAAACCATCCGGCAGGGCTCGAACATTCCGAAGCATTGGCGATTATTAGGCAAATTTGCGCTGCATTGAGCCATGCGCATGCAAAAGGGATTATCCATTCGGATTTTAAGCCCTCCAACGTATTCATCGATATTCATAATCGAGTCAAAATATTGGATTTCGGTATCGCACGGCTACAGAATTTTTCCCGGGTGGGAAGTTTCGATGCCGGCGTGCTTGGCGGCATGACGCCTGCTTACGCAACGCTGGAAATGTTGCATGGGGAAAAGCCGGACCCTCGCGACGATATTTATGCGTTGGCTTGCGTGGCTTATGAATTGTTCGCCGGCTTTCATCCGTTCAATCGGCAGCGTGTCGATTATTGTTTACAGAAAAAACTCCAACCCAAACCGATTCGATCGCTCAATGCCCGGCAATGGCATGCATTGAAGAAGGGGCTGCAGTTCAAGCGCGAAGATCGAATCGATAGTGTTGAAGCGTTTTTAAAAGGTTTGGAATCCCGGAACAAACCTTACCAAGCTCTATATTATGTCTTGCCGGTAGCAATATTGCTGGGGGCGTCGGCGATGATTCGGCCCTATTGGGAGCGGTATTCGATCGAAAAACCGGAAAACGAAGCTCTAACCGAAGCACCGATCGATAAAACCGCTGCGCAGCTTGACGCAGAGGAGACGGTCGCCAATGAAGAAACTTCCGAAGTTTCAACACCGTTAAACGGCAAAGTCGATCAAAATTTCTTACCCGAGCATATCTTTACTGTTTCGATTAACAAAACCGATTTTAAAATCGGAGAAAGTTTAATAGTCGATTTTCAGGTCGAGCAAGCCCTATATGTCTACATCGCAGTAATCGATGCGGCGGGTGCCGTGGGTTGGGTGTATCCCAATCCTTATCAGGAAGAGAATTACAGTCTTCCCGGCAAGCGCTACCGGATTCCGCCGGAAGAGGGCGATTTTACGATCGATATTGGAGAGCCGAAAGGTACCGATCAAGTGATCGCGATAGCAAGCCCCGATGCTTTGCCGATCGAGCTCATAGATGTTTTTAATCCGGAAAAACTCAAAGAAAACTACCGGGTCGTCATCAAAATATTGGAATTTACCATTCGCTGAATGTATTAACCTAAATTCGGCAGTTTAACCATGAAGCACATGAAGTTCATGAAGGACTTCAAAAAATTACCTAAATATTCTAGCTAACATTTTTGGAGAGCGAAAGATATATACAAACTACAAATGAATAATAAGTTATTGAATTAACTTCTAATTCTTCATGATCTTCATGGTGAAATGCTTTTTCTAGGTTTAATCGTCATTGTCTTCCCGGTTTGCCAGCGCGACCATTATTGCTCGATATTCATCGGCTTTCGGGCGGTACAGGAAAACGGCCAAAACCGACAACGCGGTAAAAATATAAAGGGTGTTGTAATCGTCTCCCAACAGGAATATCACCAAACCCATCAAAGCGACAGTTTCGGCGAGTCCCATCGATACGATCACTGTAAGCAAATAGCGCTGTTTGGCCGGCTTTAGCCCGGGCATGGTTTGGTTTAGACGCAATTGAATATGACGCAGCAGATTGGTCACCGGAAAACCGATAATGGCCAACACATAAAATAGGGTACGAATTAGGACGCGTTGATCTTCCGGGAGATGAATCCGCCATTGTTCGCCGGCTACATGGCAAAAAATTAAATAGGCCGCTACGGTTGTAAGTGTAAGCCCGGCGACGGTCCAATGAAGTTTGAGATCGTTATTACTGTGTTGTAAAGAATGGTGACTCGACATGAGACTTCCTGTAAGTTTTGATAACCATGTAGATTACGAGAAAATTCCGGTTAAGCGTATATACCTTTCGCACTTCAAATTTCGGCAGTGCCTAAGAAGGCGCCGGGGTGCTCGGTAAAGGCTTTGCCAGCATAGAGCTGGCATAGAGCCTTGTATGATTAATTTAAATGAATTTTAGCCAGGAAATACTTTAAGCTGTACCGAGTTCATTGGGAGGCCGCTTGAGCCTGAGGACTGGATTAAACCAGAGCCTGTCATGTAGATTGGCCCCCGCCCTATTCACCTATACCGCGGAGTATCTGAGGCTTAGAGCCTGCATTCACAAGGATGGTAGGTGCATACGCAGGGTCGGGAACCAATGACTAGTTTACTTTCCTTATCACAGAATAACAATTAAACATGGCAGATCAACAAATTAACAGCGCTTCACTTGACACACAAACCCGTATCTTCGCTGGCGTCGATGTAGGATCTAAAGAACTGGTTTTGGTGGTGCGCAAAAATGGCAAACCTTTCAATCCGCAGAAGTTCTCCAATACCCCAGCTGATCATGCCCGGATGGCCAAGAAATTGAACAAATTGTCCGGCATTATCGTGTGTATGGAAGCCACCGGCAGTTATCATTTCGATTTAGCCGTTGCGCTCCATGATGCCGGGGTCAAGGTAATGGTCATCAATCCCAAGGTCTCTCATAACTTTGCTAAAGTATTGATGAACAATAGTAAAACAGACGATGTGGACGCGAATACTCTGGCGGTGTATGCCGAACGGATGGATTTTGTGCCTTGGTCCCGTCCTTCGAATGAAAAGATCGCTTTACGTTGTTTCTCACGCCGTATTAATGCGCTAACCGATCAAAAAACAGCAGCAAAGAATCAGTTGCATGCCTTAAGCGCAACAGTTGAAACACCCAAAGCCGTGCTAAAAGATGCACAAGCAGCCATCGATCAATTAGATAAGCGTATCGATCAGTTAACGGCTGGCGCCTTGGCATTGATCGAAAAACATCCGGAACTCAGTCGAGCATTAGTTTTGTTCACGAGCATTAAGGGTATTGCCAATACCAGTGCGATTGCTCTCATGGGAGAACTACTGATTTTGCCTGCGGATATGTCGCACCGTGAGTGGGTCAAGTTTGCGGGGCTCGATCCAAGAGCTTTTGATTCCGGCACGAGTGTCCACAAAAAAACGCGTATATCCAAGGCCGGTAACAGCCAGATTCGCGCCGCCCTGTATATGCCTGTCTGGAGCGCTGTGCAGCATGATCGCCATATTAAGGCGTATTACCAACATCTCCTTGAGATGGGTAAATTACCGTTGCAAGCCTGTTGTGCGGTCATGCGTAAATTGTTACATGCGATTCACGGCATGCTCAAGCATGATAAACCATTCGATAACACGCGTTTTTATGCAATTCCGTCAATCGCTGAATAGCAGAAAAATGCCTATTTTTAACTTGATTTTAAACAGAGTATCTACATGGACGTATTCACCCAGCACCTAAATTCTATAGCTCATTGGCTAGGATTAATTGTCCAGGATAATTTAGGTGCTGGGTTCACGGCGTCCTTTGACGGGCACCCCGGCGCCGAATCTTGATCTCCGATGAGTATAGCTATTTGTTTTAGTCTTGAGAGCGCTATGATACCAAAGTCGATAAAACCCTGACATTGCTCGGGAAAATGCTATAGTCGTTGTGCCCTAGGTATTTCTTCTAACCCGCAATGATTCTCCTACTCCCTTTTGATTGAAAAACCGTCTAAGAATAAAAGGCATGGGATGTGTCTATCGAGGACCGCCGTGAACCCATCCATGCGGGCTTGACGGCAGCTCCCTGCTGCCGACATCCTCGCTAGCCACACCCCATACCTTCATAAAGTTAGCTAATTTTTGAGTATAAAGAAAGTAATGGCATGACCCAATTTTTAGATTATCGGATCCTCGAAAAGCTTGGCGAAAGCATGCATGCATATGTTTTTAAAGCGCAGCATGTTCGTACTTCGGAATTAGTCGTTTTAAAGGATATCAAGCTTCGTTTTTGCGTGAAGGGTATTGGCGATTATGTTCGGCAACAAATCGACTTGCTCAGCCAGTTAGCCATACCGCATAGCATCATTCCGAAAATCCTCAGCAGGGAAAACGGCAGGTTGGTATTACGGCAGCCTTATATCGATGCCAAGCCGTTATCCGAATGTTTGCCGTTCAGTTCGGAACCCGACATCGAACGTGTGCTGACGATCGCCGTAGCGCTGGCCGAACGGCTCGAAGAGATCCATAAAGCCGGGCATATTCATAAAAGTATCAAGCCGACCAATATTTTGATATGGCCGGATAATTTATCCGTCCAGATAATCGACGACATTCGTATCCTCGATATCAATCAGGTCAGTCATTTCATCTACGATCCGCATTTTCGCACACAAACCCTGCCTTATCTTTCGCCCGAACAAACCGGACGCATCAAATACACGGTGAATTATGCTACCGATTTGTATTCTTTGGGTATGGTGCTTTATGCCTGTCTAACCGGTAAGGCGCCGTTTTCATTTAACGATCCGATCGCAATCGTTCATTCGCATCTTGCCGAAACGCCGGAACCCTTACATCAAATCGACCCGCTAATTCCGACGGCTTTGAGCAATATTATTGCATTGCTTTTGGAAAAAGCACCCGAAAAGCACTATCAAACCGCATCCGGCCTGGCAAACGATCTGCGCATTTGTTTGACGCAGTGGCGGATGGAACGGCATATCGACGATTTCGTTTTGAAGCAACGCGATTTCAGCAACCGGATCACGATCCCTTCGGTAATGGTCGGTCGAGACAGGGAAAAGCAGCAATTGTTGAGTGAGTTCAATAAAGTCTGCTCGGGTGTCTTTCGCGCCGCGTTGATTTCCGGGTGGTCGGGAATCGGCAAGACCCGGCTAATTCAAGAGCTGCAATTGCCCATTGTCGCGCATTCCGGCTATTTCACTTCAGGTAAGTTCGATCAGTTTAAGAAACACATTCCCTACAGCACCTTGATACAAGCATTTACGAGCTTGATCAAAACCTTATTATCCGAGGACAAGGATAGGATCGAATACTGGCGTCAGCGAATCGGCGAGCAATTGGGCGACAACGGTCGCTTGATGATCGATTTGGTGCCGGAATTGGAGCTGATCATCGGGCCTCAGCCGAACGTCGTCGATTTGCCGCCGGTCGAAGCGCGCAATCGATTCAACGATACCGTCGGACGCTTTATCGCCGGGCTGGCCAGTTCTGAAAACCCGTTGACCTTATTCATCGACGATTTGCAATGGTGTGATGCTGCAACCTTCGATGTTCTGGAAAGTTTTTTCGACAATTCGGCGGAATATCCTTGGCTGTTTTGGGTTGGCGCTTACCGGCATAACGAAGTCGATGCCGGCCATCGATTGAATCGCTTGATCGAACGCATCAAGCGTGATGACCGGCCTTTGTTGGAGATTCGTCTGAATGCCTTGGGCTTACATGAAGTCAATTTGATGACGGCCTATATTCTCAATACCTATCCGGTTCGGACCGAAGCATTGGCCGAGATCATATTTCAGACCTCGGCGGGTAATCCGTTGTTCGTCAATGAAAGTTTGCGCTGGTTGCATAGTTACCGGCATTTGCATTTGGGTGATGACGGTATCTGGACTTGGGATGACGAACATTTACGGCATACCGAGATTCCCGATACGGCGTTGGATTTGTTTAAAGACAAAATTTCGAAGCTGGCGTGTCAGACGCTCGACATGTTGATGATTGGCGCCTGTTTGGGCGCGCGCTTTCAAGCCGAAGATTTGGCGCGTGCCGCCGGTATCGAAATGTCGGTGTTATATCAATTACTGTCGGAAGCCTTTGTCGATAACATTTTATTGCGTGAAAAAAATCAACTCTATTTTTTTCACGACCAAGTTCAAGCGGCGGTCGAGAGCTTCATGGATGAAACGAAAAAGCGCGACGTTCACGAACGCATCGCACAAGCCTATATTGAGGCGATCCCCGTAAACGCCAACCTCGAAACACAGCCGAACTTATTCGCGATCGTCGAACATTTGGAGGGAGGTCGCACGCAAAAGCCCAGCGCGGAGCGGCTCAAACAAGAGGCCGTGTTTAATTATCATGCCGGAATTGCCGCGATGAAAGCACTGGCGATGGATAACGCCAATTTTTTCTTTGCGCAGGCGAAAGCCTTGTATCCCGATCCGGACTGGGACAGCGATTATGAATTTTTATTCGATTTACATAAATATCTGGCACGTACCGAAATGGCGCTCGGCAATCAGCCGGCTTCGGAAGCGATACTCAATACCTTGATTGCAAAAGCGAAAAGCGATCTGGACCGGGCCGACTGCTTGTACGAGCAGACTACGGGCTTGTCGTCGATGGGCAAGTTCAAAGAGGCGATTGAATTGGGTAATCGCGGTTTGAGCTATTTTGGGCGCGCGATTCCGGAAGATGACAATGAGGCCTTGCAGCGTGCAGGAAGCATTTTGGAACAAATTCATCAAGGGCATGGCGATGTCTGGCAACAAATTCTCGATATCACGCCCAGCGGCGACCGCGCGACGCGGATCGAAACCGGTATCTATAGCGAATTGATACCGGATTACTACTTGGCCGGCATGGTGCCGCAATTGTATCTTTCCGCGATCCAGTCGACGCAAAACTGTTTGGCCGGCGGTGTCGATGAAACGGTGATTTACGGTTTTTCGATGGTCGGCTTGTATTTACAGCGGCAGGATAAATACGACATGTCGTTTCGCTACGAAGATCTCGGCCTCGCTTTATCGGAGCGCTATCCCGATACCTTCGGCGCGACCAAGGGGATCAATGGCATATTATGGACCAATATGCACAATCGAAGGTCTTCCGAGCACATTATTCAGCAATGCCAGCAAAATATTCACCGCGGTAAAAATTGCGGCGATTTATACAACGCCGGCTTGTCCTACGGGCCTTATCTTTGGCATTTGATCCATCGAGGCAACGATTTGTATCAGGTGATAAGTGTGGCCGAAGAGTGCCGGCGTTTTTCGAAAAAATTTAATCTGTCGTTATCGCTCGGGCTTGCCGAAAGCGTATTGGCCGGTTGGGTCGACGAAATGAATGTCGGCCGGAACAAGCTAACCGAGGCGAAAATCGATGCCAAGTTAAATCGCTGGGAACAAGACAAGCATGTCGTTTCGGTCGGCGGATATTTCACTTTAAAAGGAATTAGCAGTCATTATCTCGGCGATTATCGGCAGGCGGCCAGTTGTTTGGCGCGGGCCGAGCCGTATTTACGAGGCTTGAGCGACAATATACTCAACCGGCTCTGGTATGTATTTCGTTACGTCAATGGTTTGAGACTACATCCAACATTGGACGACGAGGAACGAAATTATCTCGAGCGCTGCCTGGAGCGGGTCGAGGTTTGGTCCTCGTTGGGGCCGATTCTCAAGCCCTATTTGCTGTTCATGATAATGGAGCGGGCATGTCACGACGACGACTTCAGTCAAGCCCGGCGCTATGGCTTGGATGCGATCGATTCGGCCAAGTCGCGGCAATATTTATTTTTGGAAGCGTTTTTACACGAGCGGTTGGGACAGATTCTGCTCGATAAACAACACGATCATGCTTCGTATCATTTGAATCGGGCCGTTAAAATTTATCGTCAATGCGGCGCCGATATCAAAACGGCGCAACTTGCACAGCAATATTCGTTCACGGTTACCGAAAGGCGGAAACAGACAGAGCAATCGTTGGCGCAATTGCTCGATGTCGACTATTTGGTTCGAGCGACTCGAACGATTACGCAACAACTCGACTTTAAACCCTTACTGGTGACGATCATGGAATCGGTGATGGCGCGCTTGGGCGCGAAAACCGGTTATTTGTTGATTGCCGAAAATCAGCAATTAACGGTATTGGCTAAAGGCGCCAAGCATGATCGGGTCGAAGTCGAGATACGCGACGGAGGCGAACTGCAGGCCGATACTCTTAGCCTTGCGATCGTCAATTATGTTTACCGAACCGCCGAACTGGTGGTCTTGAACAATGCCGCGGTCGAAGGTGATTTTAAAACCGATGATACGGTACAGAAAAGGCAACTGAAATCGGTATTATGTTTGCCATTGCAAATGCAACAACAAGTGCTGGGCGTATTGTATCTGGAAAACAATTTGATCAAATCGGTGTTTTCGCTCGAAGATATCGAAATGACTCGGCTATTGATCGCACAAGCGGCGATTGCGCTGCAAAACACCTTGTTGATCGAAAAAATGAAACAAAGCCAGATGCAAATCAATTTACTCAATAAAGAGCTCGAACAACGCGTTGCCGCGAGGACCTCGGCATTGAATAAAGCCAATGAAGAACTGAAAAGTTTTGCTTATGTCGTATCGCACGATTTAAAAGCGCCTTTACGCGCGATCAATCAATTATCCGGCTGGATTGCCGAAGATTACCGTGATGCGTTCGACGATGACGGCAAGGAGCAAATGGCCTTATTGCAAAGCCGGGCAAAACGCATGCATGAGATGATCGACGGTATATTGCAGTATTCGCGGGTTGGGCGCATCAAAGAACCTGACGAACAAGTCGACATCAATGTGTTGTTAATGGAAACGATCAAACATATCGCACCGCCGTCGCATATCGAAATCAAAGTGCAAGCCGGCTTACCGACTATCGTAGGAGAAAAGCTTAAAATATTTCAGGTTTTTCAAAATTTGCTGGATAATGCGATCAAATATAACGATAAAAGCCATGGGGTTATTGAAATAAGTTGCCGCGAACACGAGTCCAGCTGGGAATTCAGCGTTAAAGACAACGGCCCAGGCATTCCTAGGCACTATCAGGAGAAAATCTTCCAACTGTTTCAAACACTCGCGCCAAAGGATCAATCCGATAGCACCGGTATCGGATTAAGCCTGATCGAAAAAATAGTTGACAACTGGGGCGGTCGCATCCGGATCGAGTCCGAGCCGGGTTGCGGTTGCAATTTTTTGTTTACGATACCGAAAGCCGCACAACATGAATAACATACAGCCCATTCTCTTGGTTGAGGATGATCAGGTCGATGTGATGACCGTTCAGCGGAGTTTCAAAAAACTTGGCGTCCTCAATGAATTGTTGGTCGTGCATGACGGCGAACAAGCGCTCGAATATTTACGCAATCCTGAACACGGCTTGCCGGCCATTATTTTGCTCGATATCAATATGCCTAAGATGAACGGTCACGAGTGTCTGAAACATCTCAAAGAGCATCCGGTATTCAGAAATATACCGGTCATGATGCTGACCTCATCGAAAGAAAGGCAGGATGTCGATCGCTGTTTCGACTTAGGCATTTCCGGTTATATTCTCAAACCGGTCGATTACGAACAGTTTCTAGACGCGATCCAGGTGCTTAAGCCTTATTGGACGCAGCGTTCATGACTAGGAAAAAGCCCGTGAGCTTGCTGTTGGTCGAAGACGATTTGGCCGATCAGATGAGTTTCAAGCGCTTTGTCAAACAAGAACAATTACCTTACGACTATACGATTGCAGGATCGGTGGCTGAAGCGGTTGATTTGTTGAAAAAACAGACCTTCGATATCGTATTGGCCGACCATGCGCTCGGCGACGGTACCGCATTCGATATCGTCGATTATATTCCGATGGCAACCCCGATTATTTTTGTGACCGGTAGCGGCAACGAAGCCGTCGCCGTGAAAGCTCTGAAACTGGGTGCCGCCGATTATTTGACCAAGGATATCAACGGCGAATATCTGCATCTCATCCCGATTACAATCGACAATGTTTTAAAAGCGAAAGCGGTCGAAGCGGAACTGGAATCTTATCGCCGGCATCTTGAACAATTGGTTGAAGAACGTACCGCCGAACTGCGTTTGGAAATCGATTACCGCAAGCAGGCCGAGGAAAGGTTGACGCAGGAAAAAGAGCGAGCCCAAGTTACGCTCAAATCGATCGGCGATGCGGTAATCGTTACCGACAATACCGGCCGGATCGAATTCATCAATCCCGCCGCCGAAAAACTGACCGAATGGCGGCATGCCGAAGCGCTCGGCCGTCCTATCGACGAAGTTTTCCATATTATCGATGAAAATACCCGTAATCAATTGCCGAATCCGGTCGCGCAATGTTTATCCGAGGGTGAGTCGAAAATTCTGATGAGCGGCACAGTGTTAATCGATCGTCTGGGCCGCGAATATGCGATACAGGATTCGGCGGCTCCGATTCGCGGGGAAGGTAACGAAATTCAAGGCGTGGTCTTGGTATTCAGCGATGTCAGTCACGCCCGCCGATTATCGAGAGAGCTAGCCTATCAGGCGTCGCACGATCCTTTGACTGGCTTGGTTAATCGCCGCGAATTCGAATCGCGGCTGAACCGCGTATTGCGGACTCGTAAAGTATGCGAAGATCAATTTGCGTTTTGCTATCTCGATCTCGATCAATTCAAAGTGATTAACGATACTTGCGGACATACCGCCGGCGATGAATTACTCAAGCAGGTGACTTCACTGCTGCAGGGCAAGGTACGCAAACGGGATACGTTGGCGCGCTTGGGCGGCGACGAATTCGGGGTGCTGATGGAGCATTGCGCGATCGAGCAGGCTGAACGGTTAGCCGATGAGCTGCGTGAAATCATTGCCGATTATCGATTCAACTGGAACAACCAAAGCTTTCATATCGGTGTCAGCATTGGCTTGATGGCGATTACCGATGAATTTAATTGCTTGAACGATTTGTTAATGGTCGCCGATGCCTCTTGTTATGCCGCGAAAGATGCCGGACGAAATCGGGTTTTTGTCTATCAAAAAAACGACGAGGAAATTCGCCGGCTGTCCGGACAAATGCAATGGGTCGCCAAACTCAACGACGCGCTCGATAATCAACGCTTTCAATTATACCGTCAGCCCATCTGCACGACCGGCACGCAAAATGGCGAGCATTATGAAATTTTGGTCAGGATTATGAGCGCCGACCGGGAAGTTATTTTGCCCGGCGCATTTATTCCGGCCGCCGAGCGCTATGGTCTAATGAACCGAATCGACGAATACATCATCGAAAATACGCTGCTTTGGTTTGCCGAACACTCGGGGGCATTGGCCGATCTATCGATGTGCTCGATCAATTTATCGGGGCAAACGCTCGGTTCCGATTCGGCTCAGCTTTGTATTCAGCAGGCACTAAAAAAATTCAATTTACCGGCGGAGCGCTTTTGTTTTGAGGTGACCGAAACCGCCGCGATTGCCAATTTGAACCAAGCGACTCGATTCATGGGGGCCTTGAAAACACTCGGATGCCGTTTTGCGTTGGACGATTTCGGCAGCGGCTTGTCGTCGTTCGCCTATCTGAAAAATCTGCCGGTGGATTTTCTAAAAATCGACGGAATGTTCGTCAAGGATATTTGTTGCGACCCGGTCGATTTGGCGATGGTCAAATCGATCAATGAAATCGGGCATTTGCTGGGTAAACAAACCATTGCCGAATTCGTTGAAACCGAAGCGATCTATCAGCATTTATTGGAATTAGGCGTCGACTATGCCCAAGGCTTTTGGTTGGGTCGCCCCGAGCCGTTGGGCGAATGAACGCTCGAATGGAAAAACCATGGAAAAAGCTGCGGCTATTCGCTGTCGCGTCGGAACGATTTCATGATCATCAAAAAAGCCAGAAAATCATAAAGCCCGTGAATGATCATCGGCGTCATCAGGTTTCTTTCGCCGCCGAAGTCCATTGCCAAGCCGAGATAAATACCGATTAAGGTTGCCAGTAGCGCATAAAGCGGTGTCACGGCATGGACCAATCCAAAAATGATATTACTGCCGATAAGTCCCGCAGCCATTCCCCAATAGGCTTCGATCCACGGTTGAATCAATCCTCTAAACAATAACTCCTCTGAAAATCCGGCGATCGCGGCGAGAAAAAAAATATCGGTCCAATGGCACGTTTTTAGACCTGATCCCAAGGTGTCGACCAATAGGCTGCGAATTTTACGAATCGATGGGATATTGATTTGCTCAAGGGCGAAAAAAAATATAAATAACGGCACCGTGCCGACAATACCGTAAAAAAACGCTTGTTCGGAAAAATAAAGATCGGCAAAAGGATTAATACCGGCAAACCAGCCAAACAAAGCGGAGACTAGAATCAGCGAGCCTTCAAAATTGCAGGCGGTGGTAAAAAAGCGGGAAGAGTCGAACGAAGATTTGGCCATGAGGGAATCGTTAATTAATCGGCATAGGGATTCTAAACAAAAACAGCTAAAATGCTCAATTCGTTGTCGTTTAAAAGAACTCGATTATGCAGTGTTTTATTTATAAAAGTCTAAAAAAAGAAGAACTTTATTTATACCTCGATAAAAAAGACGATTTTACCGATGTACCGGATACTTTGTTCAAGTCAATGAGTCCGATGCAATTCGTGATGGAACTGGAATTAACGCCGGACCGAAAGTTAGCGCGCGAAAATTCGGAGAGGGTGATAGAAAGTCTTAATGACAAAGGTTTTTTCGTGCAAATGCCTCCGATATTGCTTCCGGGAGATGGTAGAATCCAATGAATGAAAAAGGCATAGTTGCATTGGCTATTTCCCGTAGTCGCACCTTCCTTGAAGCAAAAAACCGACGAGCATTTCGGTAAATATTCAGCCCATCTCTTTGATATAGCGATCGTAGATCAAAATTCGGCACCGGTGTGCCCGTCAAAGGATGCCGTGAACCCAGCACCTAAATTCCATAGTCCATTGGCTATGGTTAACTATCTTGGATAATTTAGGTGCTGGGTGAATACGTCCCTGTAGGCTCTATGCCAGCTCCATGCTGGCAAAGCCTTTACCGAGCACCCCGAGGCCTCCTCCGGCACTGCCGAAATTTGAAGTGCAAAAGGTATAACGTAAATGTAATGATTCACATCCCCTATCGTTTCCACGCAAAGCGTGGGAACGATAATGGCCAGGGGAACTGAATATTTACGAGTAAATTATTGAGATAGGCAATTCTGGAATAGCATGATGTTAAAAATAGGCATTATGGAATGTTAAATAATATTCATAATAGGATTAGATCGATTATCAAAAAACGAGGATTTATACGTTATTTGAATAATATCCTATGGCTAATGAGTGAGAAGGTCTTGCGTATAGTCGCCGGTTTGCTTGTTGGAATATGGGTGGCTCGATTTCTGGGGCCGGAACAATTTGGTGTGTTGAGTTATGTGCTTTCGTTTACCGCTATTTTTGGGTGTGTGGCAAAATTAGGCTTTGACGGGATATTAATAAGGGACTTAGTAAACGAGCCGAATGAACGTGACAAGTATTTGGGAACGGCATTTTGGTTGAAAATTATAGGCGCAATTCTAGCCTTGACATCCATCGCTATTATTCTTCCTTTCACATCAAACGATGCGACAACTAATCTATATATTTTTATTATAGGGGCGGGAATAATTTTTCAAAGTTTTGAGGTTATTGATTTTTATTTTCAATCTAAAGTACAAGGAAAAGTCGTTTCTATTTGCAAGACTATTCAGCTAGCATTGTCGTCACTTATCAAAATATATTTGGTCCTGGTTAAGGCGGAGCTTGTATGGTTTGTACTCGTTGTGCTTGTCGATAGTCTTAGTCTTGCCATCAGTTATATCATCGCCTATCGATTACAAAAAAAACCAACATTTTACCTGATATTCGATTTAGCCATTGCCAGAAAGCTACTTAAAGAATCCTGGCCAATGATACTATCCGGTGTTGCTATATCGGTATATATGAAAATCGATCAAGTAATGATTAAGGAGATTATGGGACCTGTATCGGTGGGTTATTATGCTGTTGCAGTAAGGTTAACAGAAGTATGGTTATTTATTACTGCGGCGGTGACTACCTCATTATTTCCAGCCGTGTTGAATGCAAAAAAAGTCGACGAAAGATTGTATTATCAAAGGCTATTAAACTTATATAGGCTTTTGATACTTATATCAGTTGTAATATCGATAGCAATGACTTTGTTTTCAGTGGAGATTGTAGAAACTGCTTTTGGTTCCGAATACTTGCCGTCAGTCGATATTTTAATTATTTATATATGGTCTAATATATTTATTTTTATGAATAATGGCTCCAGGATGTGGTATACGGCTGAAAATAAGCAAAAGCTGATATCGTTTAATCTAGTTATTGGAGCTGTGATTAATGTTTTTCTTAATTTAATACTCATTAATTATTATGGTCTTATTGGCGCTGCTTTTGCGACTTTAATTTCTTATTTTTTAGCTATCTATTTAGGCAATGCGATATTTAAAGGAACTAGAATAAATTTCAAACTTCAAACTAAGGCGTTGTTAACATTTTATTGGATCGGTTGGGATAAAAATGGAAAGTAAAAAAACAATATTTATTCATGTCGGTTATCCAAAGACAGGGACAACTACCTTACAAAACCATTTTTTTCCAAAAATTGAAGATATACAATATTTAGGTAAGTTTTATGATAAGGAAAATAAATTTGTATTCCAGGATGAGCTGATAGCTAAAATTATTTTCAATAATGAAGTCGGTTCGCAAGTAAGCAGCGTTCTTGATGATAGAACAATAAAAAATAAAGCCATTCTTTCAGAAGAGGCATTTTTATTCGATTGCTTACGGATATCAAGGGTAAATGGAAAAGATTATTTACCTAGTTGTAATAATATTGCCATGGCCTTAAGAAGAGCATTTGATGAAAATCGATATGACGTGAAAATTCTAATTTCAATAAGAAAGCAAGACGACATGATAGCATCTCTTTATGCGCAATCGTATACGCATTATTATTGTAAATATAATAAGACCGATACTTTTTTGAAGTTTATAGATCTTTTTTTGCAAGGTAATGGTAATCATGCATTTAAAAAAGCTCTGGATTATAATGATGTTGTTTCTCAATATAAAAAAATATTTGGCGACAGAAATATCCATGTAATCGTATTCGAACAACTTCAACAGAATCCTCAAGAGTTTTATAACAATTTATGTGATATTTTGGGGGTCGATGGCGCTCACTTGGAAAAAGAATTAATAAATAAACAAGAGAATATTCGAAGCACTAGTCAAGGTCATAAGGAAATAAGGAAAACGACGCTCCTGGATAAGTTGTATTTTTTCAAAGAAAAATATTTGCCTATTGCTAAAATCAAGCTTACAAAAAGACAAAAAGAATGGTTGCGTTCGATTGTGCTTTCAAAAAATGATCATGTTAGCAAGTCCATATCTATGGATTCTGAGCAAAGAAAGGCGATTTTAGGTATCTATGAAAACGCTAACAAAAAATTATCCCAGAGTTTTAAGTTAAGTCTGGGGAATTATGGCTATTACAAGGACTGATAATATGATTGCTTTTGCAAAAGAAAAACTGATTGAATATAAATATTATAAATATTTGCCGAAAAAAACAAAAAATAGCGATATTTATATAGTCGAGTTTCCTAAGAGTGGAGTGACTTGGTTTTCCAGTATCATCGCCAATATCAATTTGATTGAGTCTGGGTCGATTTATAGAGCAACATATTATAATATTTCTCAGATTATTCCGGACGTCCAAGTCTCCCGATCAATTATTGACGAGCCAATGTGGGATATGCCAAAGTTTAGATTCATAAAAAGTCATTACGGATATTGTCCATTTTACAATCATGTTATTTACTTAGTTAGAAACCCTGTAAGCGTCATGAGTAGCTACTATGGGTTTATGGCGCAAAGGCAACAATTCTCAGGTTCACTGATAGATTTTGTTAAAAATAAAAAATATGGTATTCAGGCTTGGAAAAATCATGTAGAAGGATGGCTAAACAAGCCCAAGTCACAAAGAATGCATGTGCTTAAGTTCGAAGATTTAAGAAAAAATACACTCGACGCAATCATTGATTTATACACTAATTTGGGTATCGGTATTTCTTCCGATACTGCAAATGAAGCGATTGAGCTTGTGAGTCTTGAAAGCATGAAACAAAATGAATCTCTCTATAATAAACATGATCCATTGAGAAAGTTGCAATTTGTCGGTACGGGTAAAACTGCCGCCGATATGGATGCGAGTGTTCGGCAATACATAATATCGGAGACAAAAGAACTTATCAATATTCTTGGATACTCGATCGATGAAATATGAGTAGGCCTAACTTTTTGATTGCCGGTGCCGCAAAGTCCGGAACTACATCGCTGGACGGATACTTAAAGCAGCATCCTGATGTTTTTTTGCCAGAGATAAAAGAATGTAGATATTTTTCAAATATCTCGGAAAAGAATATAAATCCATTCTCAAAAAAGAAATGGGCTAAGATAATATCGAATAAAAAAGAATATTATAATTTATTCGTCGATAAGCATAATAAAGCGATTGGCGATATTTCTCCTGATTATCTATATTATTATGAAGAATCAATAAAAAATATCAAATCGGAGTTAGGGGAATCGGTTAAAATTATTTTAATCCTTAGAAATCCTATAGATAGAGCTTATTCAAATTACTTACATATTGTAAGAGATGGATTTGACCAGCTTAGCATTGAGGAGATTTTGAGAAAAGAAGATGACTGGGTTAAGGAGAATATATGGTATGGTTTTTTTATCACAAAACCGGGCTTTTACTATCAGTCAGTCAAGTCTTATCTGGAAAATTTTGACGATGTAAAAATTATAATATTCGATGATTTTCTAAAAGATAAAGAAAATTGTTTAAAAGAATTATGCATTTTTCTTGGTATCGATGAAACATTTCAATTTCGTGATCCGTCATTTAAAAATAAAACAGGGCTTCCAAAGTACAAATTTCTCGATTCAATTATAAAAAGCAAATATCCATTTAAGCCGGCCTTAAAAAAGCTTCTCACTTGGTTTTTTGGAACTGAAAAATTGAATCAAAAATTAGAAAAAATACAAGAGTCGAATTTAGTTAAGCCAACACTAGATAAAGCGACTAAAAAAAGGCTTTTCTATTTATATAAAAACGATATCGAAAGACTTGAAAAATTAATAGACAGGGACTTATCACATTGGAAAATAATATGATTATTTTTCGAACTCGGTTTGTCTTGATAGCTATCTTGGGCCGAGTCTTCACTTTATATGGTAAATATTATGAGTATGCTTGTTAATATCGGATGCGGAGATGTTTATGTCGAAGGCTGGAAGAATTATGATTATATGCCGCATTCTGCTCATGTCAGCCAAGCCGATTTATTAGGACGGCTTCCATTATCGGACGCGCAAGCGGATGTTGTGTATTCCTCGCACTTTATTGAGCATATACCGCGAGAATTAGTTAGCGGCTTCATATCGGAATGTTTTCGTATCACCAAAAGCGGCGGCGTTTTACGTTTGGTCTTGCCGGATTGGGAGGAATTGTGCGATACCTATCTATCTTTGCGTCGTTCAGGAGGCGAACAACACGAAAAGGCCGATTTTTTGATGTTGGAAATGCTAGACCAATGTGTGCGTCGAGTTTCTGGCGGTGAATTGGCTGCCTATTATGCGAGGCTAAACTCCGAGCTTAGTGAACAAAGAGAGATGATTGATTTCGTCCGGCAGCGCACTGGGCATGATCTGCATGCGCCGGTTCGGACTTTGCCGGGGAGTCGTTGGTCAAGACTCATCAAAAACCCTAAAAAGATTCTTAATAAGCTGGAGCAATTTTATATAAAAGGAATTGTGTCGCTATTACCTTCAACCTTTCGGCAACAAAATGTCAGTTTAACCGGAGTCGGGGAAAAACATGCATGGATGTATGATTTTCATACGATTGAATGTTTACTTTTGCAAGCCGGCTTTAAAGATGTGCGGCGAATGTCCGCGACAACATCGGCTATTTCCGATTTTCCATTCGAGCCCTTGGATGTCAATGCGAATGGCTTACTGCGAAAGGGCGCGGAATCGATGTACCTAGAGGCGATAAAACCTTGAAAGTTACCCATCTTAATTGTTCCGATATCAGCGGTGGTGCTGCCCGAGCGGCTTATCGCATCCATCATGCCTTACGGCAGCAAGGTATTGATTCGCGAATGTGTGTTGTCAATGCGCAGGCGGGTGATTGGACAGTAATGGGACCCCAATCAAAATGGTCTAAAGCCCTTAGTAAACTGCGTCCTTTATTGGGCGCTTTGTGCTCAAAGTCTTTGAATTCGGGTAATTCGACATTCAACTCCCTCGCGATATTGCCTTCCAATCGCTCAAAAAATTTGAATGCATCTGATAATGATGTCGTTCATTTGCATTGGGTCAATGATGAAATGATGTCGATCTGCGACATTTCTCGCCTCAACAAGCCTATCGTTTGGACATTGCACGACATGTGGGCATTTAGCGGCGCAGAACATTATCCTGAGCATCAACGATGGCAAGAGGGCTATACAAAAGAAAATAGGCCGAATTCCGAACGAGGACTGGATGTCAACCGCTGGGTTTGGCAGCGCAAGCGCAAACATTGGCAGCGACCGTTCCACATCGTGACTCCAAGTCACTGGTTGGCGGACTGCGTTCGAAAAAGCGTATTGATGGGCGATTGGCCTTTAACGGTGATACCTAACGCAATCGATACCGAAAAATGGTCCCCGGTCGACAAAGCATTGGCACGGCAATTATTACATTTACCCGAAGATGTGCCTTTGTTGTTATTCGGTGCAATAGGAGGGGTAAGCGATTTTCGTAAAGGCTTCGATTTATTGCAAGCTTCTTTGTTGCATTTACAGGGGTTGATGCCGGATTTAGAACTATTGGTGCTCGGACAATTGGCTCCGAAAAAAAACCAGGGATTCGGTTTTCCAATGCATTACACTGGTCATTTGCACGACGATGTGAGTTTGCGTCTTTTTTATAGTGCGGCGGACGCAATCGTCGTACCGTCGCGTCAGGACAACTTACCTAATGCCGGCGTTGAGTCGCTTGCTTGCGGGACGCCGGTGATTGCCTTCGATACCTGCGGCTTGCCCGATATTGTTCGACATAAACACTCCGGTTATTTAGCCCGCGCCTTTGATATTGAAGATTTGGCATTGGGTATTCAATGGGTAATGCAAGACGAAAAGCGTACCGATGAGTTGAGTCAAAATGCGCGGGCGGATGCGGTCGCGCGTTTTTCCTATTCGATCGTGGCCGATCAATATAGCCGGCTTTATCAATCATTAGTCTCGTCAGTTTAATGATGATTCAATCTTTCGTACTTCCAATATTGCCCATTAATTTAGGTAGGCCCGGTTTCGAAATTTAGCCGGCAAAAGTTATATTTATCAAATAATCAAAAATTCCAGTGCGAAGTGACATTAATCGAAATAAGCCAACGCTGAGTATCATAACAGCTACTTACAATGCCGCATCTGTATTGCCAAGATTGATAGAAAGTCTAAGGCTGCAGACCGACCAAGATTTTGAATGGGTCGTTGCTGATGGGGCTTCTACTGATAATACATTAGAGCTATTGGCTCAAGTTAAAGACCTAAATTTAGTGATGGATTCAAGACCGGATTTTGGGATTTATGATGCGTTGAACCGTGCGGTTACGATCGCAAATGCAAAATACTATCTGGTCCTAGGTGCCGACGACAGACTGTTTCCGGATGCAGTGGCGACGTTTCGCCAGGCTAT
The DNA here is from genome assembly GCF_038051925.1 of Methylotuvimicrobium sp. KM2. Lineage (NCBI taxonomy): Bacteria > Pseudomonadati > Pseudomonadota > Gammaproteobacteria > Methylococcales > Methylococcaceae > Methylotuvimicrobium > Methylotuvimicrobium sp. KM2. The sequence goes on from NZ_CP150634.1 coordinate 77,345, forward strand.
CAACGATTCCGATGCCGATATGATCACGGCAAAGGTTTTCGCGGATGGTATTGTTCATAGTGTAAGGCGGCCTTGGCCTTGGCTGTACGGGCAATTTGCCTATGTCAGCAGCCATGCCGTCGGAACTGTTATTCACAAAGGATTGCATGAAAAATTTGGCCTATATTCTCACCGATTTCCTATGGCGGCGGATCAATTTTTTTTAAAGAAAGTGGGTGATAGCGGCGCTGATATTGTCAAAGCCGATTTTGTTGCGGGGGAGTTTTCTACCGAGGGAACCAGCGGTAACGACATACTGGGTGCGTTAACCGAATGTTTTCGTGTGCAATTAGCGACAGGGGAGCATCGGTTCTTTCAATTGGTGATTTTTTTGGCAAGACTATTTAAGAATTATCGGAGACTTTAACGTGCTGCCAACGATATCCACAGTCATTCCGCTTTATAACAAGGCCCCACATATCGCTCATACGTTAGCTAGTGTCCTTTCGCAAAAAGTGTTGCCATTAGAAATTATCGTGGTCGATGATGGTTCGACAGACAAGGGTGCGGATATCGTAGAAAGTCTTCGAAATCCTTTGGTCAAATTAATACGACAAACGAACCAGGGGGAAAGTAGTGCGCGAAATACAGGGGTTAGGGAGGCAAAAGGTTGTTATGTCGCCTTTCTAGATGCTGACGATTATTGGTATGACAATCATATTGAGAGATTGCAGCATTTGATCAAATCTTATCCTAACGCGGCTTTGTTTAGTACGATGCACGAAATCGTTCATGATGGAAAAACGATAGTTCCGGGAATGGCATATCCGCAGAATTTTAATGGTTATGTCGATGATTTTTTTTGCCGGTTTGCGAATGGCCTGTCCTTAATCAATTCAACGACAGCGTGTGTTAGAAAAGATGCGATGTTGTCTGTTGGCGGGTTTCCGATCGGTGTAAAAAAGGGGCCCGATTTAATTGCCTGGACAAGATTGGCACTAGATTATGAAGTGGCTCATGCCGCTGTTATCACTGCCGTGTACAATCGTGATGCGGTCAATCGAAGCGTGCGGTTGCGCGAGAGCGAGGCCCCCGGATCCCTGCTTTATCTCAGTCAGTTATTGTCGGAAGTAGAGGACATTCATCGGCGGCAGTCAATTTCGTTACTGTTTTCACGGATTGCTTTTTACACATGCGCGGGAATGTGTGAGACAGGAGATTACGGTAGTGCCATAAGCATTCTAAAATTGGTAAAAGATTTAGGTTTGTGGGGTTTATATATCAAAATCGCATTGTTGTTACCAATACCGCCTAAGTTTCTGACCTATGCGAGGCGCTGGAGACATCGTTTTTAAGCGTATAATAAAGAAATAATGTATTTAAGATTACCGTGGCGGTTTTCATTCTCGAGGCTTTGAGGAATTATTTTGAAAATTGTTTATGTCATTACTCGTTCCGATGTCATGGGAGGAGCGAGTGTACACTTGCTTGATCTGGTTCGAGGGGTTCAAGAGGTGGGGCATGAGGTCTATATTTTGGTTGGCGGACATGGTGTTTTTCAAGAGCGCGCGAAAGCCAATCACTTGTCTTGTATTTCATTGAGTCACATGGTTCGCCAAATTAGCCCCGTTAATGATTGGCGTGGATATTTTGAACTTAAAGAGCTTATTTCAAGAATTAAGCCGGATATACTGCACCTTCATTCGTCAAAAGCCGGTATATTGGGTCGTTTGGTTGCAAAACGGCTGAATATTCCAGTGATCTTTACGGTTCATGGTTGGTCTTTTACCGAGGGCGTTTCTAAAAAAAGGCGTTTGGTTTATCGGCTTATCGAACGATTCATGGCGAATTTTGCGGATAAAATTATTACGGTCTCAAATTATGATAGAAAATTGGCGCTTGATTTGGGAGTTGGTAATCAAAACCTATTAACGACCATTCATAATGGCATACCCGATTCCCTCCGAAAAATTAAAAGAGACCGACCGTTCGGTCATGTTATCAAGTTGATTATGGTTGCGCGTTTCGAGGCCCCAAAAAACCATGACGCCCTACTAACGGCGCTGGCTCGGCTTACACATCTTCCGTGGATAATGGAGTTTGTAGGCGATGGGCCGACCATGCGCAACATGACAGACTTAGCAAGGGATTATGGCTTGGCGGAGCGCGTTAAATTTTTAGGGGCTCGTAATGATGTGGATGCTCTGTTGGACGAGTCGGATATCTTTTGTCTTATCTCTAATTGGGAAGGTTTGCCGTTGACGATTTTAGAAGCCATGCGTGCCGGGTTACCGGTTATTGCATCAAGGGTAGGCGGCGTGCCCGAGGCGGTTCAGGACGGTGAGGCAGGGATATTGGTCGACCGCGATGATGACGATGCGTTGGCTCAAGCCATTACAAGCCTTGTCGAGTCTGAAGCCATGCGGATACAAATGGGGCGAAATGGGCGGCAGCGGTTTGAGAAAGAATTTAGCTTCCAAACAATGCTCCAAAAAACTATGCAGATTTATGATGCAGTAGTTCAGGATAATCGATGAAGCTTCTTGTAACAGGTGTAACCGGATTCATTGGACAAGGTCTTGCTAAGCGACTAACGGATGCGGGAAAGTACGAGGTTACGGGTATCGTTAGACATAAGCGCGCTTCTATCGATTCTATCGATTCGAATATAGAGACGGTAACGGTTAGCGAAATTACCGCCGATACGGATTGGCGAGCGGTTCTGAAGGATGTTGACGGTATCGTCCATTTGGCGGCAAGAGCACACCTTTTGCATGATTCCTCAGCCGATCCCTTGACCGAATTTCGGAAAGTCAATGTTGAAGGCACCTTGAATTTAGCCAGGCAGGCGGCGAGAGCAGGCGTCAAACGCTTTGTCTTTATCAGTTCCATTGGCGTAAACGGCAACAGTAATGAACGGCCTTTTACCGAAATGGATAGGCCTAACCCGGTTGAAGCTTATGCCGTTTCGAAGTACGAGGCGGAGTGCGGTCTTCAAGCGATAGCGAGGGAAACGGGAATGGCTGTCGTAATAATTCGTCCGCCGCTGGTCTATGGGCCCAATGCTCCAGGTAATTTCAGAAGGCTTATGGATTTTGCGGCGAAAAGCATACCGCTTCCGCTCGGTGCGGTCGATAATAAACGCTCGCTGATAGCTCTGGACAATTTAGTGGAGTTTATAGTGATATGTATTGATCATCCCAATGCAGCCAATGAAATTTTTTTGATTGCCGATGGCGAAGATGTGTCGACAATTGACTTACTGAAAATGACCTCTAGGGCGTTCGGAAGAAAACTATTGTTGATTCCGGTGCCGGTGAATTGGTTGTACTTTGCGGCTAAGCTTATCGGGAAGCCAGGGATTGCGAATAGCTTATTGGGCTCATTAAGAGTTGACATTACGAAGGCTAAAAGGCAATTGGGATGGAGTCCGGTCATTACGATGGAAGCGCAATTGCAAAAGGCTGCCGAGGCGTATTTTAAGTAGCAAAAAACATGTTATACCTTTCGCGCTTCAAATTTCGGCAATCCTTGAGGAGGCGCCTGGGTATCCGACAAAGGCTTTGCCAGCATGGAGCTGGCATAGAGTCTACATGGACGTATTCACCCAGCACCTAAATTCCATAGGCCATGGGCTAGGATTAATTGTCTTGGATAATTTAGGTGTAGGGTCGGTTAAGCGAGTGGCCGAACTCTCAACAAAGCTCATAGTTTCAGGGCGTTATTTATCACGAAATTCTAAGTGCAATGAGGCTGCGCTAGGGGGACCCGTCGTTGTATATTTAATTCATTTATGAGACTTGTAAATTAAAATAAGTCGAATGCAGATTGTTGTTGCCGGTTTTTGGTAAACAGATATTCATTAAGAACTTGCCCCAATGATGGGCAGTCATAGGTCGATTATGGTTTTAACGATAGCATTATGTTTATATGTTTTTACGGCAAGTTATCTGTTAACTGGGCTAATTAGACGATACGCATTCAAAAAAAAATTAATAGATATTCCAAATTTACGAAGCTCGCATGATGTTCCGACGCCTAGAGGCGGTGGGTTCGCTGTTGTTATTGTCTTTTTATCCACCATTATAGGGTTAACGGTTATTGATGCACAGGAGGGTGGTCCTCATTCCATACTGGTCTTGATTCTGTCCAGTGCTTTGATTGCCGGAATTGGTTTTTGGGATGATCATCAATCGTTGGCGGTTAAATGGCGTTTTTTGGTGCATTTTATCGCGGCAACCGGCGCATTGTTCTTGTTGCCGGAATTGCCGAGGATACAATTTTTTTCCTGGGTATTGGATAATTCGATAATTTTGTTTTTTTTCTATAGTTTGATGCTCGTTTGGTTATTGAACCTTTATAACTTCATGGATGGTATCGATGGGCTCGCGGGTGTTGAGGCAATGACTACGGCAGGTGCGGTCGCTTTGCTGCTAGGGCTGCAAGGTCAAATGCATTGGGCATTGATTTCATTATTATTGGCCGTTTGCGTAGGCGGTTTTTTAGTGTGGAATTGGCCGCCGGCGAAGATTTTCATGGGTGATGCTTGTAGCGGATTTTTGGGATTTATCTTAGGCTTAATGGCCCTAATGACCTCAATAAGTGGAGGGCTGAATATGTGGTGTTGGTGGATTTTAATGTCGGTATTCATCGTCGACGCCACGACAACATTATGGCGACGAATATTGAGAGGGGAAATTTGGTATCGGGCTCACCGGAGTCATGCCTATCAGATATTATCGAGGCGCTTGAATTCGCATAAAAAGGTAACACAAAGCGTGCTGGCGATAAATGTGTTTTGGCTACTGCCTTGGGCTTATGTGTCGGTGATCTACGAAGCTTGGGCACCGTTGATTTGTATCGTTGCGACAGCGCCTTTGTGTGTTGCAGTTCTGAAGCTTGGTGCCGGCACGACTAATGATTGAATCATGGTGTTTGCGTATGACGCTTTGTTAATCCAGCCTGCCTTTTATTTATACTTGTCGTACTTCAAATTTCGGCAGTGCCAGAGGAGGCGCCTGGGTGTCCGGTCGATTTTCGCTCCTGCAAAATCGACATTCACGCCATCCATGGCGTTCATAAAGGCTTTGCCTGCATGGAGCTGGCATAGAGCCTACATGGACGTATTCACCCGGCACCTAAATAAGCCATGAATTTTGTATCATTGCCAAATACCTATGGAATTTAGATGCTGGTTGAACGGCGGCCCTCGATAGTCACATCCCATACCTTAATTCTTAGCCGGTTTTTCAATCAAAAGGGAGTAGCTTCGATTCGGATCAGGTATAACCGGCACGATTAGCCATTCGGTGAGTTTCATTTTGGAAGGGTAAATAGCATGGAAAATTTAGCGGACTGGTTTTTAAGATTATCGCGGCCTAAAAAAGTAGCGATAATGATGAGTGCGGACGTATTTTTTGCGGTCTTCGCACTTTGGTTGGCATTTTCTTTGCGGTTTGGTGAGTTTTATGTTCTGGAAGACCGCGTTTGGATTTTGTTTGTGTTGGCGCCCTGTATTGTCATTCCGATTTTTATCAGAATGGGGCTGTACCGGGCGATTATTCGTTATATCGGCGTTAGAGCGTTAGCGACGATCGTTCAAGCGGTTACTTTGTATGCTTTGATATTTGCTGCATTGGTGTTTCAATTGAGAGTTGGCTTGGTGCCGAGGACGGTGCCGCCGCTGAATTGGTTGATCATGTTGTTATTTGCCGGTGGGAGCCGGTTTATGGCGCGATGGTGGTTTGGCGAGCAATATGCGCGCATGGCAAGGAGTGCAGATCCGGAATTGTGTCGCCGCAACAATGTCATAATTTATGGTGCAGGAAATGCCGGTGTACAGTTGTCTTCGGCATTGGCGCATGGTCATGATTTTCGACCGATTGCATTTATCGACGACAATGCCTTGTTGCATGGGCAAAAAGTTAACGGTGTTAAAATTCATCCGTTTACCGCGTTAAGCTATCTAATCGATAAATTTGCCGTTACCGATATACTATTGGCAATGCCGTCGGTAGCTAGAAGCCGGAGGAGCGAGATAATTCGCCTATTGGAGCCTTTTCCGGTCCATGTTCGGTCAATGCCGGGAATGTCCGATATAGCGCAAGGAAAGGTGACATTCGATGAATTGCAAGAGGTTGATATTGCCGATTTGCTGGGGCGGGATGCCGTGGATCCGGATCAAACATTATTGACCGCTAATACGACCGGCAAAAAGGTAATGGTTACCGGCGCCGGCGGTTCGATCGGCTCGGAGTTGTGCCGGCAAATTATTCAATTGCAACCGAAGGCATTGATTTTATACGAGCAATGCGAGTTTGCGCTCTATGAGATCGAGAGGGAGTTAAATCTTTATTTGGCAAAATTGGATGTTGTCGATACGCAAATCATCGCCGTTCTCGGATCGGTGGTTAACGGGAGTCGAGTCGAAAAAATTTGCCGGGCATTCGGCGTGCAAACGATCTATCATGCCGCCGCTTATAAGCATGTGCCGATGGTTGAGAAAAACCCGGGCGAAGCGGTTAGGAATAATATATTAGGCACTTTACATACCGCCCGCGCAGCTATCAACGCGAATGTAGAGACTTTCGTATTGATATCGACCGATAAGGCGGTACGGCCAACCAATACGATGGGGGCGACCAAGCGCTTTGCCGAGCTGATTTTACAAGCCTTAAGCATTGAAAATCAAAACCCGCGAGCAACGCGATTTACTATGGTGCGTTTCGGTAATGTATTGGGTTCGTCGGGCTCTGTGGTGCCGTTATTCCGTGAACAAATTGCCAAGGGCGGGCCGGTGACCGTGACCGACCCGAAAATCATTCGCTATTTCATGACGATTCCCGAAGCCGCCCAATTGGTGATACAAGCCGGTGCAATGGGGAAGGGCGGCGATGTTTTTGTCTTGGACATGGGTGAACCGGTCAAGATTTTGGATTTGGCAAAACGTATGATCAAGCTGAGCGGTTTAACGGTCAAGGCTGATGCGCGTCCTGAAGGCGATATCGAGATTGTATTTACCGGTTTGCGATCGGGAGAAAAGCTTTATGAAGAGCTATTGATAGGCGACAATGTTTCCGTAACCGAGCACCCGCGTATCATGCGGGCCGAAGAGGAGGTTGTTGCTTGGAATGAGCTTGAAAAGCTATTGTCGGCAATGGAACAGGCAGCCTTAGTTGACGACTATCGGCAAGTCCGGATGATTTTGAAGCAAGCGGTATCGGGTTTTTCGCCCCAATGTGATATCGATGATTGGCTATTCAACTGCTCGACGAAAAGTTTTGCCGCGACTAACGCATGGCCGGATTTTTTGGAAAAAGTAGCGGAGTAGATATAAAGAGGCAAAAAAAACCTCCCAATGCTTGGAAGCAGAGGGAGGTGAAAAATCAAGCAGAGTTTTGAGGAGGAACTGCTTGTTGGTACTACACCAGGAGGGTTAGAACATGGTAAACGAATCTGCATAGGAATTTTATATCAAGTCGATGTTATTCCGGCGAGCTGCAGTTAAATTCAACGAGTAAGGGTCTCCGATGCATCGGTTTCGTTGGCTATTAGTGAGCCAATGAAGTTTCGCAGCGGGCTTGGGAAATACTATACAGAGTTTATTTCAGCAGACAATAGGTTGATATGTTGATAAATTGTTTCTTAATTAGAAACAAAAGAGCGTGCAAACTAGTCTCTTTTTCTTGAGACTAATTTATCGAGATTTTTGTTTGGAAGATGGAGTCTTGAAATTTTGCTTAAAGCGCTATTATAGCGCCGAAGATATTAAGTAAAAATGAAATAAATGGCAAGCGATAGTTGCGTATGAAAGTAGCGGAGCGATTCTAAAACGGAATTATCGTGAGCAACAGGATATACTCCGCGCGGTCTCATTTTCTGGTAAGCTGACGCGTTTTTTGCCCGGTAGCTGCCGTTGCGAAAACAGTTTCACAGCTTGCTATGCGCCTTTTTCGCGCCTTGCTACCGAACAAAATAGCATTGCCATAAAAGCCGAAAACATGACCGCGCGAAGTATAAGTTGTTGACTCGAGTAATTAAAACTCAAAGAGAGATGAATGGACAAATTAACCAGCATGAATGTTTTCGTTCGGGTGGCTAAGGCCGGTAGTTTCGCCGGCGGTGCGCGCGATTTAGATATTTCGAGAGCCATGGCGACCAAGCATATCATGCAATTGGAAGAACATTTAGGCACTCGGTTGTTCAACAGAACCACACGCAGTCTGAGTCTGACAGAAATGGGCGCATCGTACCTGGAGCGTTGCCAACAGGTATTGGATGATATCGAAGAAATGGAAGCTACGGTAACGCAACTGCAGACCGAGCCGCGCGGAACGCTGAAAATCAGTGCGCCTCAAGTCATCGGCGCCACCCAAATCGCGCCGGCGATATCGGAGTTTCTCAAGTTGTATCCCGATTTGGAGGTGACTATCATTTTGCAAGGCAATATGGGTGACCTGATTGATGAGGGTATTGATCTCGCGATAAATTTGGGCGGCGTCGAAGATTCCAGTATGATTGCGCGCAAACTCGCCAGTTCGCCTTTAGTGGTTTGCGGAGCTCCCGGTTATTTCCAACAATATGGCATTCCTAAAACGCCCGAGGACTTGACCGATCATAGCTGTTTGGTCAATTGGTCGATTCCGCCGAGGGATCAATGGCGGTTCAAGGGGCCTTATGGTGATTTGATGATCAAGGTAAAAGGGCGCATCGTCGCTAACGTGGCCGATCCGATTCGAGTCGGAGCGATAGAGGGCCTAGGAATGGTGATGTTGCCTAGATATATTGTCGGGAGGGATATCGAAAAAGGTAAGTTGATGCCGGTATTGGAAGACTATGAATTGGCGCCCCTGGAGATACACGCCGTTTATCCGCATCGAAAATATCTGTCTACCAAAGTCAGAAAGTTTTTAGATTTTTTGCAGGAGTGGCTGCCTAGGCGAGTCGGTATCGATGGGATCTAACGCAATTAATGAAATTGCGGCAAAATGGGATGCCGTTTACCGTCAAGCCAATATTTCGGAATACAGGCCTGCTGAAGTTTTATCGGAAAATGCTTTTTTGTTGCCGCAAAATGGCGCGGCTTTGGATTTAGCTTGCGGCTTAGGCGCTAATGCTCGATTGCTTGCTGCGGCGGGTTTGTCTGTTTTTGCCTGGGATATATCGACCGTAGCGGTAGAAAAATTGCAGCATGATGCCGACAAGCAAGGCTTGGCTATTCAGGCGAAGCAGTGCGCCATCGATAAAAAATCTTTCTCCGGCTATCGTTTCGATGTCATTGTTATCAGTCGATTTCTTGACCGGAGTCTGTGTGATGCGATAATAGACGCTTTGAATCCAGGCGGTTTGTTATTTTATCAAACGTATACCCGCGAGAAAGTCGTTGAAAGAGGGCCGAACAGTCCCGATTTTTTATTGGCTGAAGGCGAATTATTGGAATTATTTGCCGAATTAAAGCCGATTTATTATCGGGAATACGGATCGATAGGCGACATAGAGTTAGGCCTCAGAAATGAAGCTCAATTCATTGGTAGAAAGTGATATACCGTTCATACTTGAAATTTCGGCAGTGCTGAATTTTAATCTACGACAGGTATAATTTTATTCAAATTCTAACGGCTTTAAAAGCAAGAAATTGAATCCGTCGCGATCTGTTTGAAAAGCATCTCCCGAATACCATCCGTTAAATTTAGTCGATCGATTCCATTATGGTAGAAAACTTAGAACCGAAACAAGCATGGCAATTATTGCAAACCGATCCGAGCGCCGTACTGATCGATGTCAGGACTAAAATGGAACATAGCCACGTCGGGCACCCGATAGGCGCGGTGCATATTCCGTGGAAAGAATATCCGGATTGGCAAGTCAATGCCTCGTTTGTCGAGCAGGTAGCCGAAGCGGTTCCCGATAAAAATGCACCGGTGTTGTTGCTGTGCCGAAGCGGGCAACGATCGTTGGATGCGGCGGCTGCCTTGGAGACGGCTGGGTATTCTCGTCCTATCAATATATTGGAAGGCTTTGAAGGTCCTCTCGACGACGACAAACACCGCGGCAATCGAGGTGGTTGGCGCTTTCATGATTTACCTTGGGAACAAAGCTAACTAATTGTTCAATCTTGCCTTTCTCAATGTTCGGCTTCTGACTCCTCAACCAGAAGTTCAGGTTGCCGCATAATTCATTAATCTTCAGAGTTTATTTAAGTGATCGAAAATTTAAGAAATATCGCAATTATTGCGCACGTAGACCACGGCAAAACCACCTTGGTCGATAAGTTGTTACAACAGTCCGGCACGTTCAAGAGCCATGAAAAGGTTTCCGAGCGGATCATGGATTCGAACGACATTGAAAAAGAAAGGGGTATTACGATTCTGGCCAAAAATACCGCGTTGGATTGGAACGGTTATCATATCAACATCGTCGATACTCCGGGCCATGCCGATTTCGGCGGAGAAGTCGAGCGCGTATTGTCGATGGTCGATTCTGTGCTGTTGTTAGTCGACGCCGTCGACGGGCCGATGCCGCAAACACGTTTCGTGACGCAAAAAGCGTTTGCATTGGGTTTAAAGCCGATTGTCGTGATCAATAAAATCGATCGCCCCGGCGCTCGTCCGGATTGGGTGGTCGATCAAACCTTCGATCTGTTCGACCGTCTTGGCGCGACCGACGAGCAATTGGATTTTCCGATCGTCTATGCGTCGGCACTAAACGGTTATGCCAGTTTGGATACCGATGCGACCGAAGGCGATATGACGCCGTTGTTCGAAACGATTGTCGAAAAAGTCAGTCCGCCGGATGTCGACTTGGACGGGCCGTTCCAAATGCAGGTCAGTAGCCTGGATTACAACTCCTATGTCGGTGTGATCGGGATTGGGCGCATTCAGCGAGGCAAGGTGAAAACCAATATGCCGTTGACGTTGATCAATCGCGAAGGAGCGATCCGCAAAGGCCGTATCTTACAAATTTTCGGTTTCCATGGCTTGGAGCGCGTCGAAGTACCGGAAGCGCAAGCCGGGGACATCATCGCGTTTACCGGTATCGATAAGCTGGAAATTTCCGAAACCTTATGTCATCCCGATACGGTCGAGGCCTTACCGGCCTTGTCGGTCGACGAACCGACCGTGACCATGACTTTCCAAGTCAATACCTCGCCGTTTGCCGGTCGGGAAGGTAAGTTTCTCACTTCGAGACAAATTCACGATCGCTTGCAAAAAGAATTGCAGCATAATGTCGCATTAAGAGTCGAGAGTACCGACGATCCGGATAAGTTCAAAGTGTCCGGACGCGGCGAACTGCATCTATCGGTATTGATCGAAAACATGCGCCGCGAAGGCTTCGAATTGGGTGTGTCCCGGCCGGAAGTCATTATCAAAGAAATCGACGGCGAAAAATGCGAGCCTTTCGAATTCGTGACGATCGAAGTCGAGGAAGCGCATCAAGGAACCATCATGGAAAAACTCGGCGAGCGCAAAGGCGATTTGTTGAATATGGTGCCGGACGGCAAAGGCCGTATTCGGCTGGAGTATATGATCCCGTCACGCGGTTTGATCGGATTCCAAACCGAGTTCATGACATCGACCTCCGGTTCGGGGTTGCTGTATCATGTTTTCGATCATTATGGACCTATTAAGAAGGGTGAATTGGGCGCGCGTAAACGCGGCGTGTTGGTCTCTATGGCGCAAGGTAAAGCATTGGCCTATGCATTGTTTGCGTTACAGGAGCGTGGCGAGTTGTTTTTGGTGCATGCCGATGAAGTGTACGAAGGCATGCTGGTCGGCATTCATTCGCGCAGCAACGATTTAGTCGTGAATCCGACTAAAGCGAAGCAGTTAACTAACATCAGAGCGGCGGGAACCGACGAGAATCTGATTTTAACGCCGATTCAGAAAATGTCGTTGGAGCAAGCCTTGGAGTTTATCGATGAAGACGAACTGGTTGAAGTGACGCCGGTATCGATTCGCTTGCGTAAGAAATTGCTGCAGGAGCATGAGCGCAAAAAGGCATCGAGAGCCGCGGCGGCCTAAGAAACATAAAAAAAGCCTCGAATCGACTAGCGATTCGAGGCGTTTATCGCCGAGTGGTTGGCTTATGCGATCGTCCTTAAGACACCCTGTCGAAATCTATCCCTAACTCCTATGTTTTGGCGACGGCTTATTGTGCCGCAAAATGACTAAAAAAGAAGTCAGTCAAAGCTGAAATTTATGTACGTTTAGGCTTACAAAATAAGATTAGCCTTAGTTTAGCAGCGAATCGCTGCATAATTGATTTTTTTCATAGTAGAATAAGCCCGCTAATTATTAACAACGCAGTCTTTATGACCTCACGAAGCGCGCGAATCGAGCGCAACACACTCGAAACACAAATAGCAGTCGCAATTAATCTGGATGGTACCGGATCCGCGGTTTTTTCGACCGGCGTACCTTTTCTCGAACACATGATGGATCAAATTGCGCGGCATGGTTTGATCGATCTCGATGTTACCGCTAAAGGCGATCTGCATATCGACGATCATCATACCGTCGAAGATATCGGTATTACACTCGGTCAAGCCTTTGCCCAAGCGGTCGGCGATAAAAAAGGCCTGTATCGCTACGGTCATGCTTATGTGCCGCTTGATGAAGCCTTATCTCGCGTAGTGATCGACTTTTCAGGTCGTCCGGGATTGGTGTACGATGTAAAATTTCCTAGAGGCGCGATCGGTCGCTTCGATGTCGATTTATTCCGCGAGTTTTTTCAAGGCTTTGTTAATCATGCCGGCGTGACCTTGCACATTGATAACCTTAAAGGCTCAAATGCGCATCATATTGCCGAAACCATATTTAAAGCGATGGGCCGCGCGTTACGCATGGCAGTTGCGCAAGATCCACGAATGGCCGGAATAATGCCGTCAACCAAAGGAACACTTTAATCCTTCTTCACTATGTCATCAGTCGCAGTTATCGATTATGGAATGGGCAATCTGCATTCCATTGCTAAAGCTTTGCAACATGCGGATCCTAGTGCCGAAGTCAGGGTCGTATCCGATATCGAATCCGTTTTGCGGGCCGATCGCGTCGTTTTTCCCGGCGTTGGAGCGATCGGCGATTGTATGCGGGCGCTTAATGCTTCAGGTTTGGCTTCGGCGATCAAGACCGTCTCGCAAGAAAAACCGATGCTCGGTATTTGTCTGGGTATGCAGGCTTTATTGACCGATAGCGAGGAAAGCGATGCAACAATGTGTTTGAATATCATTCCGGGCCAAGTGCGGCGCTTTTCAGATAACCTTCAGGATAAAAACGGCGAGCGGCTTAAAATTCCCCACATGGGTTGGAATCGGGTTAAGCAACAGCCGCATCCGCTTTGGGAAAATATCGAGCAGGACAGCCGATTTTATTTTGTGCATAGTTATTATGCCGTTCCCGAGGATGAATCAGTCGTATCCGGTACTTCGGATTATCCGAAGCCATTTGCCTGTGCATTGGCAAAGGCAAATATTTTTGCCGTGCAATTTCACCCTGAAAAAAGTCAATCAGCCGGCTTACAGCTGTTGAAAAACTTTTTGCAGTGGGATGGACAATTTAACGTTAATTGATAGGGCGTCCGGTTAATCCGGCATTAAAATCTTGAGGATGTTGATCTTATGTTGTTGATACCTGCAATCGATTTGAAAGAAGGAAAATGTGTCCGTTTGCGGCAGGGCAATATGGACGATGATACGGTGTTTTCGGACGATCCGGTGAGTGTTGCCGGGAAATGGGTCGAAGCCGGTGCGAAGCGCATTCACTTGGTGGATTTGGACGGTGCGTTTGCCGGTAAACCGAAAAATGCTGCGATTATCCGGAGTATTGTCGAAGCCTATCCGGATATACCGGTACAAATCGGCGGCGGTATTCGCGACGAGGACACGATTCAGGCGTATCTCGAAGCCGGCGTTCAATATGTCATCATCGGCACTAAAGCGGTCAGCGAGCCGCACTTTATCAAAGATGTTGCAATCGAATTTCCGGGGCATATTATCGTCGGACTCGATGCCAAAGATGGGAAAGTGGCGATCGACGGTTGGTCTAAACTTTCCCATCATGATGTGATCGACATGGCGCAGAAATTTGAGGCGGACGGTGTCGAAGCGATCATTTATACCGATATTTCACGCGATGGCATGATGAGCGGCGTCAATGTCGAGGCGACCGCCGAATTGGCGCGTTCGATCCGAATTCCAGTTATTGCGTCGGGCGGCATAACCAATTTGGACGATATTAAGGCGCTCGGCGAGCATGTCGGCGATGGTATTATCGGTGCGATAACAGGGCGTGCAATCTATGAAGGAACGTTGAATTTTGCCGAAGCTGCGAAATTGGCCGAGTCTTTCGGCGATTGATTTATGAGTCTGGCTAAACGCATTATTCCTTGTTTAGATGTCGATAACGGGCGCGTCGTCAAGGGTGTTAAATTCGTCGATATACGTGACGCCGGCGATCCGGTCGAAATCGCAAGACGCTATGATCGAGAAGGCGCGGACGAACTGACTTTTCTTGATATTACTGCGACGCATCATGATCGCGATACGATCGTGCATGTGGTCGAGCAAGTGGCCGGCGAGGTTTTTATTCCGTTGACGGTCGGCGGCGGTATCAGAACGCTCGACGATATCCGGCGCATGCTGAATGCCGGAGCCGATAAAGTCGGTATCAATAGTGCGGCGGTAAGCAATCCCGAATTTGTGCGCGAAGCGGCTTCGCGATTCGGTTCGCAGTGTATCGTCGTTGCGATCGACGCCAAAAAAGTCAGCGAAGCGGGACAAACCGATCGTTGGGAAATATTTACTCATGGCGGCCGCAAGCCAACCGGTATCGATGCGGTCGAGTGGGCAAAAAAAATGACCGATTATGGTGCCGGCGAAATATTATTGACCAGTATGGATAGGGACGGAACGCGCGAAGGTTTTGATTTGGCTTTGACTCGCGCGGTCAGCGAGGCTGTGGCCGTGCCGGTGATTGCCTCCGGCGGAGTCGGCAATTTGGATCACTTGGCTGACGGCATTCTCGAAGGCAAGGCCGATGCGGTCTTGGCCGCGAGTATTTTTCATTTTGCCGAATATACCGTGCAGCAGGCCAAGGAACACATGGCCGGAAAAGGTATCGAGGTGCGTTTGTCATGAGTGAAAGATGGCTGGATGAAATTCGCTGGACTAGTGACGGCTTAGTTCCTGTCATTGCGCAGCAAGCCGATAGCGGCAAGGTGATGATGTTTGCCTGGATGAACCGCGAATCGCTGGCGTTGACGGTCAGCGAAGGCTATGCGGTGTATTGGTCGCGTTCCCGTAACCGACTATGGCGTAAAGGCGAGGAATCGGGTCATCGGCAAAAAGTGCTCGGTGTTTATCTGGATTGCGATGAAGATGTTATTTTGTTGAAAATTGAACAGCAGGGCGGCATCGCTTGTCATACCGGCCGTGAAAGTTGTTTTTATCGAACCTTGAAAGACGATCAATGGCAGGCAGTCGAACCGGTTTTGAAAGACCCTCAAACGATCTATAAAAAATGAATCAAGTATTGCAAGAGCTGGCTACGATTCTGGAGCAACGTAAACAGGAGTCGGCCGACAAGTCTTACGTCGCAAGCCTATATGCGAAAGGCTTGGATAGTATTTTAAAAAAGATCGGCGAGGAAGCGACCGAGACGGTCATGGCCGCGAAGGATGGCGATAAAGAAAAAATCGTCTACGAAACTGCCGATCTTTGGTTTCACAGCATGGTGATGTTGGCGCATCAAGGACTGGGGCCAAACGATGTGTTGCGCGAATTGCAACGTCGTTTCGGACTGTCCGGACTCGAGGAAAAAGCGAGCCGGGGGAAATAGAGAAGGGTCAATAGTGAATAGTCAATGGATGGGAAAGCCATGTTTATTAGCGGGTTCATTGTGTCCTTCGTTTAAGCTTATGCTGCTGAATAGCCCGATGTATAAAGACAAAAGCTAAAGTACGACTCAATTATCGATTTTCCATTCACTATTCACTAAACAACCGGAGTTAAGAAATGGGCATGAGTGTCACGCAATTGTTGATTATTTTGGTGATCGTGATTGTTTTGTTCGGTACCAAGCGCTTGCGTAATATCGGTTCGGATTTGGGCGGGGCGATCAAAAGTTTTCGTTCGGCGGTAAAAGACGGCGAGGTAGATAAGCAGCTGGCCGAGGACGATACCGAAAAGTCAAAAGAAAAAGCGCCGTCGGAGCAGGACAAAGTTTAAATTATGTTCGATGTCGGTTTTTGGGAATTGATTCTGATCGGCTTGGTCAGCTTATTGGTCATTGGGCCGGAGAGGTTGCCGAAAGCCGCTCGCATTGCCGGATTTTGGGTAGGAAAATTACGTAATACCGTTGCCTCGGTGAAAGCGGAAATCAAGCAGGAATTACAAGCCGAGGAAATTCGTCAAGTGCTGAAAGAGCAATCGGCGTTTGATGAGATACAAGCAACTTTGGATGAAACCAAGGGAGCGGCACATTCGATTCAATCCGGTATTGAATCGGCTTCGGAAGATCAAGGCAAACCTAAATAAATCCTATGAGCCGCGAAAATTTTGACGAAACGCAAGAGCAGCCGTTTATTTCCCATTTGATCGAATTGCGAAATCGTCTGTTAAAGGTGGTTTTGTCGGTTTTAGTCGTGTTTCTCGGTTTGGCTTCTTATGCTAATGAAATCTATAGTTATTTGGCGGGGCCGTTATTAGCGCACTTGCCGGAAAACAGCACGATGATCGCGATCGATGTTGCATCGCCGTTTTTTACACCCTTCAAGTTGGCCTTGGTGCTGTCGGTTTTTATTTCGGTACCGATCATTCTGTATCAATTTTGGGCTTTTGTCGCTCCAGGGCTCTATAGAAACGAGCGTCGCATGATTTTGCCGCTCTTGATTGCAAGTACGTTTCTGTTCTATCTGGGCGTAGTGTTTGCGTATTTCGTTGTGTTTCCTTTGATCTTCGGCTTCCTGACCGCAGCCGCGCCGACCGGCGTCGCGGTAATGACCGATATCGCAAAATATCTGGACTTTGTGCTGACCTTGTTTTTTGCCTTTGGCTTGGCATTCGAGGTGCCGATTTTTACGATCGTATTGGTCTGGACCGGCCTGATTACCCCGAAAGCCTTGGCTGAAAAACGCCCTTATGTGATTGTCGGCGCTTTTATCATCGGAATGTTTTTGACGCCCCCGGATGCAATATCTCAGACTTTGTTGGCTATTCCGATGTGGCTTTTGTTCGAACTCGGTTTGTTGTTTTCCCGATTATTTGTGCGTAAGCCCGCCGAGGCGTTATCGGGTCAATTGCAGAGTTTTAACGATAGCGACAAAGATTGATATTTTTCTAAATTTTACTGTGAAAGTTCGTGGATTAGGGCTCTTTATCTAATTTTTCGATATGAAAAACAATGTTGGTTCCGAAGAGGGTGCGGTTGCTCGACCGGCAAGCGTCGGCGGCAGGGCAGATTATTGCTCCTGCAAAATCTGCATTCATGCCATCCATGGCAATCAGTCGCCGCCGTCGAGCCTACATGGACGTATTCACGGCGCCCTGTCGGGCGAGTGACCGCACCCTCCGCTACCGAGAACTTTCATTAGCCGGGGCGGTGACGGCTTCTTCATGATCGTTAGGCTGGCGCTAACGCGCCTGTTTTGATCAATAAATCTCGGATTTTTTCAGCGAGCTTTTTGTAGCCGGCAGGATTCAGATGAACCGGGTCCGATTTGAATTCGGTACTACCGAGTAATTCAGGCAGCGTATTCAGATCTGCCGGAATGGCATGTTGTTCGGCTACGGTGCGATAAAATTCCGCACTATCCAACAAAAATAACGCGGGCTTAGGGACGCCCACCATAATCACGCCGATATTGCGTTGCTGCGCTTCTGCGATCATCGAGTTGAGATGATCGATGGTTTCCTGGGCGGGGATTTTCCGTAGCATGTCGTTACCGCCGTGAATCAAGATCAACAAGTCCGGGCGATATTCGTCGAGTAAGGCCGGCAGGCGTTGCGCGCCCGATTGACTCGTTTCTCCCGGGAGACCTTCGTTGATGACTTCGCGGCCTATCAATTCGGATAATACGCGAGGATAGGCGTCACCGTCAGAGGCGCCGGAGCCATAAGTCAAGCTATCGCCGAACGCGAGAATGACGGCATTTTCGGGTAGTTCTGGAAGCGTGGGTGGCGATTCGCTGCAAGCATTGATTAACAAGTAAAATCCGATGAGTAGTATGGTTTTATTCATAAGCGAGAAGGGGCGTCCGTGCGCAAAAATGTATTGATTACCGGTGGCGCCAAGCGAATTGGCGCGGCCTGTGCGAAATTGTTGCATGAAAGCGGATTTAATATTTTGTTGCATTATAGATCATCGGAGCGTAGTGCTCTGCAGTTGAGCGATCTGTTGAACGACATTCGGCCCGATTCGGCGCAGATAATTAAGGCGGATTTGGCGGTAAAGGCTGAATTGTTATTGTTGGCCGATTATGCGAAAACGGCCTGGGGCGGTATCGATGCCTTGATCAATAATGCGTCTTCGTTTTATCCGACCGGAATCGGCCAAGTTTCCGAGCATGATTGGGATGATTTGATCGGTAGTAATCTCAAAGCGCCGTTTTTTTTAACGCAAGCCTTAGTCGAGGAGCTTTCGGCAAGGCGGGGCTGTGTCGTGAATATTACCGATATTCATGCGGAACGAGGGCTCAAAGGCTATCCTGTTTACAGTATAGCCAAGGCCGGTTTAGTGGCAATGACCCGGGTTATGGCCAAGGAGCTAGGCCCCGACATCAGGGTCAACGCAGTGTCGCCCGGTGCAATTTTATGGCCGGAGCAAGATATGTCGGAAGCGGTTAAGCAGGAAATTGTCGAACGGATTGCACTGAAACGCAACGGCGCGCCCGAGGATATTGCTCGCGCAGTACGGTTTTTAATCAAGGAAGCAGATTACATTACCGGCCAAGTCATTGCGGTCGATGGAGGGAGAACATTGTTTTGCTAAGCCTTCAGCGAACGCATTTAGGGATTCGTCTTTAGGATTTCGTGAAAAATAACTTCCTTGTGCTATTGAGTTTTATAGAGGTTTCGGTAACTCGCTTGACAGGGCGCCGTGAACCCAGCACCTAAATAAGCCATGATATTAAATATAGCCAATGGGCTATGGAATTTAGGTGCTGGATTTAGGTGCTGGGTGAATACGTTCGTGTAGGCTTGGCGGCGGCGACTGATTGCCATGGATGGCATGAATGCAGATTTTTCAGGAGCAAAAATCTGCCCTGCCGCCCGAACCCTTAGTTGCCGTAGTTTCTTAGGGTTTTGAGGGTTTGGTAAGCGTATTTTGCATCTTTTCCTAAATAACGGTGCAGCAAAGCCAGCAGTCCGTAAATCAGCCAAACTTGTCTTGCGAAGGAAAGAGTATTGCGCCAAGTCAATTTAGGCGCCAGTTGTCGGTAGGCTTCGATGGCTTCTAGTATCATAGGTCGATCATCGGCCAGGTATCGATGTAAGCTATGGATATAAAGCAAAGTATCGCGCATCATGCATTGAGCCGGAGTCAGTACACAGCCCGGATCTTCCTCGAAATCTAAAAATCCGAAGAATTGACCATCGTAAGCCATGTCTCTGAAAGCAGGGCGGCCGTGCCAGAGTCCTTGACTGTGAAGCAAGGCCAATTGTTCGGAGGCCTTTTTGACGATTGTGCGTTTTTGTTCTCGCGAAACTTCGGGGTCTCTAATCCAGCCTGTCAATGGGCGGCCGATATCATTAAGCATGAACCAGTCCTTGCCTTCGGCAACGATTTGAGGAACGCTGACGCCTAAAGCCGCAAGCTTTCTCAAGCGGCTAGCCTCGGCTTTCAATGCCTCGGGTCCTCCGGTAGCGACGGTGGGTTTCAGCAAGGGATTGCGGCTCAGTATCGCGACAACCGCTCCGAGCCAATGCCAAATTCTAGGGTGAGCAATCTGGCTCTGTTTAATCCAAAAAGCTTGTTGTTGATAAACAAGCTTGAAGGTCCTCGCGCCTGCGTGTTCTTGCAGTTGTTGCTTCGCCAATCGATGTAAATCCGCGCTAAACGATTCGAGAGATTTATCGAGTCCGCGGTTTGTGTGAGAAATGTTTGAGGTCATCGAAAATTATAACGATTGAGAATGATTTATTTTAGTTAAGTATGAGAAAGTTATAAATGAATAACATATCCCGCTCCCTAAAGTTGGCGAAACTACTCAAAATGAGGTCTGCTGAAAAAAAACAGTCATTGCTTAAGAGGCCAATCGGGTCGTATACGCGTTTGCTTGATATTACTTTTGTCTAGATTTTGCCATAATTCTTTGTAACTTAATCGGCTAATCGGATGTTTGCTGTCCGGAGCAATTTCAGCGAGCGGTTCAAGGACGAAGGCGTATTGTTCGATTTCCTTACGCGGTATTTGTAATCGGCCATCTTCGATAATTAGGTCGTCGTATAACAGTAAATCAAGATCTAGTGTTCGCGCGGAAAATTTTTTACTGTCGCGAACCCTGCCATGCTCTAGTTCGATTTGTTTTAGTATTTTGGCGACGCTCTTGACATCGAGCTCGGTATCGAATCCCACGACAAGATTATAAAAATTATCGCCGCTGAAGCCGACCGCTTCCGATTCGTAAAGACTGGAAATGATCAGTTGGCCGAAATGATGGTCGAGCGCGCGCAAGCTAGAGGGGATGTTGTCATCCCGGTCGATATTGCTTCCTATGCTTATGTAGCATCGGGCCATGATTTATTTTTTACCTCGTTCGATGATAATGCCGACATCGCTGGCTCCGCGAATGGCGCCTTTTTTGTTTAATACGATTTTTACCCAGGGTACATGAAATTCGTTTTGTATCAGTTTGGCAATTTCTTCGATTAATTTTTCGACTAGAAAAAATTCGCTCGCTTCGACAAACGAGATAATGCGTTTGGAAACGGACTTATAGTCGAGGGCATGCTTGATATCGTCGGTCTCGGCTGCTTTGTTAATATCGAAGGCCATTTGGATATCTAGCACTACGGTTTGTTTTTGGGTTCTTTCCCAGTCATAGATGCCAATGATCGTTTCGATTTCCAGACCACCTAAAAAAATGATGTCCATTGAATTTTCCGTTTATTATGTCGTTGAGTTATTATCGATATAAGAATGATATAAGGCCAATTTATAGCAATTGGCCGTAAATATCATCAAATTTATTGAATATTGGGGAAAATACAGTTCTATGTTGATAGGTGAAATAATGCTTGAAGGGTTGTTTGTGCTGTTCGCGTATTTGGCGGGTTCGGTTTCGAGTGCGATTATTGTTTGTCGAATGATGGGTTTACCTGATCCTCGTGAGCAGGGGTCCGGAAATCCCGGGGCGACGAATGTGATGAGAATCGGCGGAAAAAAAGCGGCCGGCATCACGTTGTTAGGCGATATGCTGAAGGGCTTATTGCCTGTGTATTTGGCAAAAATACTGGGCATGCCTGTCGATGCGTTGGCCTTGATCGGTTTGGCGGCATTTCTTGGGCATTTGTATCCGGTTTTTTTTGGATTCAAAGGCGGTAAAGGGGTCGCGACATCGGTTGGTGTATTGCTGGGTTTTTCATGGGTATTAGGCTTCGCGGTTATCGCAACTTGGCTGTTAATTTATAAAATTTCCAAGATTTCGTCTTTATCGGCTTTGATTGCATCGAGCTTATCGTCCGCTTATGCATGGTATATTGTCGAGAGTCCAGGTCTGGTCGGGTCTTGTGTGTTGATGACCGTATTATTATTGTGGCGTCATAAAAGTAACATACAGAGGCTACTGGCCGGCGAGGAGAGCTAAACCAATTGGGGTTCGTTCGGTTTACTTATAATTTTTAGTTAGCAGTTCAGGTGTGTTTGACGAGGGTTTCGGCGCCTCCTTAAGCAATGCCGAAATTTGAAGTGCGAAAGGTATAGCAAGTTAAACCGGCGGCAGTTCTTCAATCGGCCAGCGCGCGCGTGCAAATATAACGCTTCCCTGGTGTTGGTCGGCCATCAATCGTTGGCAACCGGCATAGGCAATCATTGCACCGTTATCTGTGCAAAATTCAGGTCGTGGAAAATAAATTAGGGCTTGTTCTTTGTCGGCCATTTCCGTCAAAGATTGACGAATGGCCGAATTAGCGCTGACGCCGCCGGCCACGACCAGTTTATCCAATCGGGTTTGTTGTAGTGCGCGCTTGCATTTGATGCTCAATGTTTCAGCAACGGCGGTCTGAAATGCGAAGGCGATGTCGGCTTTGTCTTGATCGGATTGCGCTGTGTCGTGCAATGCATTCATTGTGTAAGTTTTTAGGCCGCTGAAACTGAAATCGAGCCCGGGTCGGTCGGTCATAGGCCTTGGGAATTTAAAGCGTGGGGTACCGCGTTTGGCTAGTTCGGATAGTTTGGGGCCTCCGGGATAACCCAGGCCGAGCATTTTGGCGGTTTTATCGAAGGCTTCGCCGGCAGCGTCGTCGAGCGATTCTCCTAATAAGCGATATCGGCCAATACCTGTAACTTCGACCAGCATCGTATGGCCTCCCGAAATCAACAGGGCTAGAAATGGAAATGACGGCGGATTGTTTTCCAGCATTGGCGCGAGTAAGTGTCCCTCCATGTGGTGAACCGCGATCGCCGGTTTACGCCAAGCCCAGGCTAAGCTGTTTGCCGTAGCCGCGCCGACTAGCAAGGCGCCCATTAGTCCAGGCCCCGCTGTATAGGCAATACCGCCGATATCTCGGCTCGTTAGTCCGGCTTCGTTCATGCATTGTTTGATCAGCGGGACGAGTTTGCGAATATGGTCGCGCGAGGCCAGTTCGGGAACGACGCCGCCGTATTCGCTGTGCATGTCGATTTGACTGTAGAGCAAGTGGTTGATGAGACCTTTTTCGGCATGATAAATGGCGACTCCGGTTTCATCGCAGGAAGTTTCTAAGCCTAAAACGTACATGGATTTTTGAAAAAATGCTAAGAGGGCGTATAATAATGAGTTCATTTTTATATAGGGACTATCGTCCCTCGATTTTTAAATATTAACACAGTTGGATCATTAATAATGCCGTCAGTAAAAGTTAAAGAAAACGAACCATTCGATATTGCTATTCGCCGTTTTAAGCGTGCTTGCGAGAAAGCCGGTGTCCTGTCCGAAGTCAGACGTCGTGAATTCTATGAAAAACCCACTGCCGAACGTAAAAGAAAAGGTGCGGCGGCGATCAAGCGTCATTTAAAAAAATTGGCTCGCGAACGTTATGCGTTGAAAAATCTGCGCCGCGGTCGTCCGCAATTATAATTCGGCCGGAATTGATATTAGTATGGAATTACTAAAAGACCGTATCAAGGAAGATATGAAAGCCGCTATGAAGGGCGGCGATAAAGCGAGACTTGCCGTGATACGTTTAATCATGGCGGCCATCAAACAGCGCGAGGTCGATGAGCGTATCGAACTCGATAATGATCAGATCATTGCTGTGCTCGATAAAATGGTCAAGCAGCGCAGGGAGTCGATTAGGCAGTACTCAGGGGCAAGCCGCATGGATTTGGTCGAGGTCGAAGAAGCCGAGATTTTGGTGATTCAGAACTATCTGCCGCAGGCACTAACCGAGCAGGAAATTGATGAAATGGTTGCCGAAGCGGTTGAGCAATCCGGTGCCGAATCGGTTAAGGATATGGGTAAAGTGATGGGGTTGCTGAG
Organism: Methylotuvimicrobium sp. KM2; assembly: GCF_038051925.1. Lineage (NCBI taxonomy): Bacteria > Pseudomonadati > Pseudomonadota > Gammaproteobacteria > Methylococcales > Methylococcaceae > Methylotuvimicrobium > Methylotuvimicrobium sp. KM2. The sequence goes on from NZ_CP150634.1 coordinate 100,997, forward strand.
GAATAAAATGCAAGGCCGCGCCGATATGGCTATTGTTAGTGCAAAAATTAAAGCCGTTTTAGCAGGGTGATAGTCCGATTCGTCTATTAAAGTTTGAGTTCCGGGTAATCTATGTCCGGTAGAATTCCTCGAGACTTTATTAATGATCTCCTACTGCGAGTTGACATCGTTGATTTAATCGACTCGCACGTTCCTTTAAAAAAAACGGGTAGCAACTTTGTAGCGCGCTGTCCGTTTCACACAGAAAAAACGCCTAGTTTTTCGGTTAATCGTAAAAAACAGTTCTTTTATTGTTTTGGTTGCGGAGCCAGCGGCAATGCCATCAGTTTCTTAATGGATTTTAGCCATTTGGATTTTGTCGAGGCGGTCGAAGATCTGGCTGCATTTGTCGGTGTTTCGGTGCCGCGCGAGTCAATTGTAGCGCCGGCAGGAAGCTCCCGGAGCGATGTCGGGCCGATCTACGAATTGATGGATCAAGTAGCCGCATTTTATGCTGAACAATTAGCGAGCGGAGACGGCAAGAAAGCGATCGATTATTTAAAGCGTCGTGGTGTTAGCGGTGCAATCGCTAAGGCGTATCAATTGGGTTATGCGCCTGAAGGTTGGAATACGTTGGCTTCCCGTTTCAATTTTGAGGCGCTTACTAAAGCCGGGTTGCTTGTTAGCAAGGAGGGCGGGGGTGGATATGATCGCTTCCGCGGGAGAGTCATGTTTCCTATCCGCGATAAGCGTGGGCGCGTCGTGGGTTTCGGCGCGAGGGTATTGGATGATTCTTTGCCGAAATACTTGAATTCACCGGAAACGCCCATATTTTCTAAAGGTAATGAAGTTTACGGGCTTTATGAATTACTGCAAAGCCATTCAAGGCCGGAACGGATTCTGGTGGTCGAGGGCTATATGGATGTGGTGGCTTTGGCTCAGTTCGGTATCGGCTATGCCGTTGCGACCCTAGGTACGTCGACGTCCAAGGCGCATATGGAATTATTGTTCCGGTTCAGTTCGGAATTAGTGTTTTGTTTCGATGGCGACAAAGCCGGAAAAGAGGCGGCTTGGCGTGCGATGGAGGCGACTTTTCCTTGTTTGAAAGATGGTAGGCAGGTAAAAATCATGCTGCTGCCGGAAGGCCAGGATCCCGATTCGTTGATTAGGGCGGAAGGTGTTGCTGCATTCGAGCGTGGTATTGCTTTGGCTGCAACGCTATCCGAATATTTTTTCGGCCGAGTTCAAGACGAATTGTCGCTGGAGTCAATGGAGGGGCGTGCACAGTTGATTAGTCGTTCGAAAAAGTATTTAGAGCAATTGCCGGTCGGCGTATTCAGGGAGATGATGTATCAAAGACTTCAGGATTTATCGGGTTTCAATAAACTGGACGTTTTAGAAAATACGGCTACACTCTCAAGGGTACCCAAGGTTGCTGTCCATAGGGATAAAAAGCGTTTATCTCCTGCAAGGGTGGCTATCTCATTGCTGTTGCAAAATCCCGATTTGATCGAGGTTGTCGAGCAAAAAGAGCTTGATTGGGAGAGTTTGAACTTTCCCGGCAAAGAATTGTTTAAGGAAGTTGTCGATCTGATTTCGAGCGAATATCCGAAAAATCTTTCCATGCTTTTAGAATTGTTTCGTGGACGAAATAGTGAGAAAGTCGTGAAGCAACTGGTCTTTTTGGATGTAATGGTTCCCGAGGATGGGGTTCGTGCCGAATTTTCAGACGCTTTGGAGCGATTGAATGCGCAAGCGAGAGAAAGTCGTATTGAGCAGTTATTAGAAAAAGAGTCGGCGGAAGGCTTAAGTCGAGAGGAGCGAGAAATATTAGGGAGATTACTGGTAAGCCGATAAAAGGGAATTCGTATTAACATAAAAAAGAATATGTTGTATAATTTCCTGTTCAGCGTAATTGTGCTGATCGTATTCTGTGAGTGAGTGATGAATCAAGAACAACAGCAGTCCCAACTTAAACAATTGATAGCCAAAGGTAAAGTGCAAGGTTACTTGACGTATGCCGAGGTTAATGATCATTTGCCCAGCGATATTGCCGATCCGGAACAGATAGAAGATATCATCGGTATGATCAACGACATGGGTATTCAAGTTTATGAGGATGCCCCCGATGAAGACTCGCTTATTACCGACGGCGCTGCGGTTACCGGTGATGAGGATGATGATGACGAAGTAGCGGCCTTAGCCTCGGTTGATAGCGAGTTCGGCAGAACTACCGATCCGGTTCGCATGTATATGAGGGAAATGGGATCGGTTGAATTACTGAACCGGGAAGACGAATTAAAAATCGCCAAACGCATAGAAGAAGGACAGCAACAGGTTGTCAGAGCGATTTCTCGATCCTGTAAAGTCGTTGATGAATTCATTAGTGACTTTGACTCCATATCGGACGAAGAAGGTGGTATTCGTTTGACGGACTTAGTATCCGGCTTCGTTGATCTTAGTGAACCGGAGGCGGTTTTCAGTAGTCAAGCGGCTAATGACGACTCGGTCGATGAGGGCGCCGACGAAGATGAGGTCAAAGGGCTTGAGTATAATGATGTCAAGGAAAAAGTCGAAGTGCTGCGTACGCTGCATAAATCGGCGGCGGCGGCCATCAAGAAACATGGTTACGGTGATCCTAAGGTCAATGAAAAGCTAGATGAGCTTGCGGAAAGCTTCATCGAGTTTAAATGGGCTCCCCAATATTTTAAAAGGTTGACGGCTACCGTTTCAGAGGCGGTCGCTCTTATCCGTGAAAAGGAAAGGTTAATAGCGGATCTGTGTGTCAATGAAGCCAAAATGACACGCAAAGAATTTATTATTGCAATGACCGGTCATGAGACCGATTACGAATGGTTGGTTCAATATCTGCGATCGACGGGAATTGATAATCAGGTCATCGCGGAAAATGAACAGGAAGTCAAGAAGGCGCAAGCGGTATTAGCCGATATTGCCAGTACTTATGGCTTGTCAGTTAGCGATATCAAGGATATCAACCGACGCATGTCGATCGGCGAAGCAAAAGTTCGGCGCGCTAAGAAGGAGATGATCGAAGCGAACTTACGCTTGGTCATTTCGATCGCAAAAAAATATACCAACCGCGGCTTGCAATTCCTGGATTTGATTCAGGAAGGTAATATCGGCTTAATGAAAGCGGTCGATAAATTCGAGTACCGACGCGGTTATAAATTTTCGACTTATGCGACCTGGTGGATCAGACAGGCGATCACGCGTTCGATTGCCGATCAGGCCAGAACGATTAGAATTCCGGTGCATATGATTGAAACGATCAATAAATTAAACCGGATTTCAAGGCAGATTCTGCAAGAATTGGGTCGCGAGGCGACCCCGGAAGAACTAGCCGAGCGCATGGAAATGCCTGAAGATAAAGTTCGTAAGGTGTTGAAAATTGCGAAAGAACCGATTTCTATGGAAACGCCGATTGGAGACGATGAAGATTCTCATTTGGGAGATTTCATAGAAGATGCTAAAGTATTGTCCCCCATTGAATCGGCGACGATTGCAGGCCTTAGAGAGTCGACCCAAAGTGTGTTGGCCGGTTTGACAGCTAGAGAAGCAAAAGTCTTGAGAATGCGATTTGGGATTAATATGAACACCGATCACACTTTGGAAGAGGTTGGTAAACAGTTTGATGTGACTCGCGAAAGGATACGGCAAATAGAAGCAAAAGCATTAAGAAAATTGAGGCATCCGTCGAGATCCGAACAATTGCGTTGCTTCTTGGATGGCGAATAAAAATTTAAGGGCCCTTAGCTCAGTTGGTTAGAGCGTCCGACTCATAATCGGCAGGTCGTAGGTTCAAGTCCTACAGGGCCCACCATCATTTGAAAGGCTGCTGATGCAGCCTTTTGTGTATTAGACATTAGAGAGTAAAGGCGGTGTCGTGAGCAATAATTTTATTTTTACATCAGAATCGGTTTCGGAAGGTCATCCGGATAAAGTCGCGGATCAAATTTCCGATGCGGTGTTGGATGCACTCCTTGAGCAAGATCCGCGCTCGCGGGTGGCCTGCGAAACGATGGTTAAAACCGGTATGGTTATTTTAGCCGGCGAAATCACGACCGATGCATGGGTGGATACTGAAGCACTGGTCAGAAAAGTCGTCTGCGATATTGGCTACGATCATGGCGACATCGGTTTCGACGGACAAAGTTGCGCGGTCTTGAACGCAATCGGCAAACAGTCGTCCGATATCGCGATGGGCGTCGATGAGTCCGATAATCATGAACAAGGTGCGGGCGACCAAGGCTTGATGTTCGGATATGCGACCAATGAAACCGACGTGTTGATGCCGGCTCCGATCACTTATTCTCATTTGTTGGTCAAACGCCAAGCCGAAGTTCGTAAAAATAAAACCCTGCCATGGCTTAGACCGGATGCGAAAAGCCAAATTACTTTCCGCTATGAGAACAATAAGCCGGTCGCGATCGACGCAGTCGTATTGTCGACTCAACACTCTCCGGAAATCGGTGCCAAGCAGATTCATGAGGCTGTCATGGACGAGATTATTTTGCATGTTTTGCCCAAGGAGTGGTTGCACAAAGACACCAAATATTTCATCAATCCGACCGGTAATTTCGTGATCGGCGGCCCCGTCGGTGATTGCGGTTTGACCGGTCGTAAAATCATCGTCGATACCTACGGCGGGATGGCGAGACACGGCGGCGGCGCGTTTTCCGGCAAGGATCCTTCGAAAGTGGATAGATCCGCAGCTTACATGGCGCGCTATGTCGCAAAAAATATTGTTGCGGCAGGTCTTGCCGAGCGTTGCGAAATTCAAGTTTCCTATGCGATCGGTGTTGCCGAGCCGACTTCGATCAGCGTCGAGACTTTCGGGACCGGAAAAGTCGGCGAAGAAAGATTGGTACAGATAATTCGGGAACATTTCGACTTAAGACCGAAAGGTTTAATTGCAGCTTTGGACTTATTGAAGCCGATTTATCAGGCGACTGCAGCATACGGTCATTTCGGTAGAACCGAAGCGTCCTTCAGTTGGGAAAAAACCGATAAAGCCGATGCATTGAGAGATGCGGCCGGGCTTTAAGTAAATATAGGAGATAACAATGACTCAACCGGACTACAAAGTCGCAGATATTAATCTTGCCGAGTGGGGCCGTAAGGAAATCAATATCGCCGAAACCGAAATGCCGGGTTTGATGGCTTTGCGTGAGGAATTCGGCAGTGAGCAGCCGCTGAAAGGCGCGCGCATTGCCGGCTGTTTGCATATGACTATTCAAACTGCAGTGTTGATCGAGACTTTGATCGCACTGGGCGCTGAAGTTCGCTGGTCGTCCTGCAACATTTTTTCGACGCAGGATCATGCAGCTGCGGCAATTGCCGCTAAAGGTATTCCGGTTTTCGCTTGGAAAGGCGAGACCGAAGAAGAGGCTGAGTGGTGTATCGCGCAAACGATAGAAGGGCCGAACGGCTGGCGTCCGAATATGATTTTGGATGACGGGGGCGATTTGACGTTGATGATGCATCAGCAATATCCTGAGCTGATGACCGATGTCAAGGGGCTTTCCGAGGAAACGACCACAGGCGTGTTGCGGCTAACCGAAATGGTTGCCAAAGGCAAACTGATGGTTCCGGCTTTCAATGTCAATGATTCGGTCACCAAGTCGAAATTCGATAATCTTTACGGCTGCCGCGAATCCTTGGTTGACGGTATCAAGCGCGCGACCGATGTCATGATTGCCGGTAAAATTGCAGTCGTCTGCGGTTATGGCGATGTCGGCAAGGGTTGTGCGCAATCGTTACGAGGCTTGGGTGCGACCGTATGGATTACCGAAATCGACCCGATTTGCGCTTTGCAGGCGGCGATGGAAGGCTATCGTGTCGTCACATTGGAAGAAGCCGCGCCGATCGCCAATATTTTTGTCACGGCGACCGGTAATTTTAATGTCATTACGCATGATCATATGGCGGCGATGCGGGATCAAGCCATTGTCTGCAATATCGGGCATTTCGATTCCGAGATCGAAATTTCTTCGTTACGACAATACCAATGGGAAAACATCAAGCCGCAAGTCGATCATGTTATCTTCCCGGACGGCAAACGTTTAATCGTATTAGCCGAAGGGCGGTTAGTTAATTTAGGCTGTGCGACAGGTCATCCAAGCTTTGTCATGTCTAACTCGTTCTGCAATCAGGTTCTGGCGCAAATGGAGCTATGGAATCATGCGGATAAATACGAGAATAAAGTTTATGTATTGCCTAAAAAATTGGATGAAAAAGTCGCGGCATTGCATCTAAACCAATTGGGTGTGAAATTGACCCGGTTGACTGAGAAGCAAGCCGAGTATATCAATGTGTCGATGGATGGACCGTTCAAGCCCGAACATTACCGTTATTGATCGATGTAGACACGGACAAGTCATTGATTGGCTTGTCTGTTGTTTCAATAATCTGAAATCATGCAAACACAACAAAAATATCCCAAGCTGTTCAGTTTCGAATTTTATCCGCCCAAAACCGAAGCCGGCGAGGAAAGTTTGCAGGCCGTGCATGCAAAGTTGAGTCGTTTGAATCCCGATTTTTTTTCGGTGACTTTCGGCGCCGGCGGATCGACGCGGGATAAGACCTTCGATACGGTCGTTAAAATTCAAGAACGCGGCGTTGCTGCGGCGCCTCATCTGTCATGCGTTGCATCGACGCATGAGAATATCAGAGAGATTCTGCACGGTTATCGCTCGAACGGGATAAAAAAAATTGTTGCGTTGAGGGGCGATTTGCCGTCCGGAATGATGTCGGCCGGGCAATTTCGCTATGCCAATGAGTTGGTCGACTTTATTCGTAGCGAAACCGGCGATTATTTTCAGATTCATGTCGCAGCATACCCCGAGACCCATCCTCAGGCGCGAAGTGCTGCCGAGGATTTAAAGAATTTCAAACGCAAAGTCGATGCCGGTGCGAATGCCGCGATTACGCAGTATTTTTATAACGCCGAGTCTTATTTTTATTTTGTCGATGCCTGCGAAAAAATGGGTATCGATATTCCGATTGTTCCCGGCATCATGCCGATTACGAATTATTCGCAATTATTTCGTTTTTCCGATATGTGCGGCGCGGACATTCCACGCTGGCTGAGGAAAAAATTGGAAGGCTTCGGCGACGATAGGGAACAAATCATCGCGTTCGGTTGCGATGTCGTAACCCGTTTATGTCAGCAATTGTTGGATAATGGCGCCCCGGGATTGCATTTTTATACGATGAATCAATCCGCGCCAACGTTGGCGATTTGGAATAATTTGAATTTATCGGATTAATCAAAGAAGGATGGGCGGTTTATCGTGAAAAGGGCGAAAGCCCTTTTTTTGTGACCGCGCGAAGTATAACTCACAGGTCATGGGTATTTGAGATGAGAGTTTCCCGTTTGTATGTGCAAGAAGGCCTTGGTAAAAGTCAGAGCGTAGAGCTTGACAACGATGCGGCTCATTATGTCAGAACGGTTTTACGACTGAAGAAAGATTCGAGATTGATCGTTTTCGATGGTAAAGGCGGCGAATATACAGCGGTTGTTGCTGAAGCGAGCAAAAAAAGAGTTGCCCTGGATTTGGGGCAATGGCGCGACCGGACGGTTGAGTCTAATTTGACGATTAATCTTGGTCTTGCGATATCGCGAGGCGATAAAATGGATTGGGGCATACAGAAAGCAGTAGAGTTAGGGGTTAACAAGATCACTCCGTTGGTGACCGAACGTTGCGTCGTGCAATTGAAAGGTGAAAAGCAACAGCAACGGTTGATGCATTGGCAAAAAATTGTGCAACATGCGGTCGAGCAATGTGGTAGAACCGTTTTACCCGCACTGAATTCAGTTGATGATTTGAGCGATTGGGTCGATAAACAAGCAGGTTTGAGAATTTTTTTGGACCCTTATGCCGAAACCAGTTTGTCTCAGCTTAAGCCGTTAAATGATCAAGTTACCTTGCTATCCGGCCCGGAAGGCGGTTTTGCCGACTATGAGCGGGATATGGCCAAAGCGGCGGGTTTTATAGCGGTTCGTCTAGGGGCCAGAGTCTTGCGTACCGAAACGGCTGCGTTGGCCTCGATCGCCTCTCTACAGATGCTGTGGGGCGATTTCGGAAGTAGTATACAATCATGAAATATCTTGTTTATATTTTAATGCCATTGGCGGTCTTGTTGGCTGCGGCGTCACTGGGTTGCGTGGTAGGCTATTTAATATGGCTGGGTTTCGGCGATCAGTTTCCGCTGCATAAAATCATCAGCAAGGTCGGTAAGTTATTCTTAGTGTTGAGTATTTTTCCGGTCATGGCGGTGCTTCATCTCAAGGGGCGGGATTTGGGCTTTGCCGATAAAGCTACGATGCTGCGGCAGTTCGGTTACGGGTTAGGCTTAGGTGTTTTGACGTTGCTACCGGTTTTTATCGTACTCTATCTTGCGGGCGTTCATGTCATTGATGAGACGCGATCCTGGTCTTTTGCTTGGGTTTTACAAAAATTCGTTACGGGATTTTTATTGGCTTTATTGATATCGCTGGCCGAAGAGCCGATTTTTAGAGGTATTCTGTTCGCTGGCCTGAAACAAAGAATGCCGGTGATCGGAGTCGTGCTGATTAGTTCTTTTTATTACGGCATATTACATTTTCTCGATAGCCATAGCCGTTTTGCGAATGAAGAGGTTACCTTTTTTAGCGGATTCGTTTTGTTGAAAGAGGCGTTGCTAAATGTCATGAATCCCGATATTTTGCCCGCCTTTTTAGCGTTGTTCATGGTCGGAGTTTTTCTGGGAGTCGTTAGGTCGAGGGTGCCGAACAGCTTGGCTTTATGTATTGGTTGTCACACCGCTTGGGTTTGGCAGATAAAGTTTAACAAGTCCTTATTCAACGTCGATCCTGAATCGCCTAATCTTTATTTGGTGAGTAGTTATGACGGTGTGGTCGGTCCGTTGGTGACCGTTTGGATGCTTTTAGCAGTGTTTTGCTATATCGGCTATCGATATTTATACCCGTCGAAGATCAAAATTCGGCGCCTGGGTGCCCGCTAGAGGACGCCGTGAACCCAGCACCTAAATTATCCTGGACAATTAATCCTAGCCAATGAGCTATGGAATTTAGGTGCTGGGTGAATACGTCCATGTAGGCTCTATGCCAGCTCCATGCTGGCAAAGCCTTTATGAACGCCAGGATGGCGTGAATGTCGATTTTGCAGGAGCGAAAATCGACCGGACACCCAGGCGCCTCCTCTGGCACTGCCGAAATTTGAAGTGCGAAAGGTATAAAATTACGGTGATTCGGTTTAATCGCGAAAATTATTGAATTGTAGCGGCATTTCAAAATTTTCCGCCTTGAGCATTTGAATGACTTGTTGTAAGTCGTCTCTTTTATTACCGGTGACCCTTACTTTTTCGCCTTGTATAGCCGCCTGTACCTTAAGTTTTTTATCTTTGACCAACTTGACGATTTTTTTGGCAAGTAGCGATTCAATGCCTTGTTTGAGTTCTATGATCTGTTGAGCCGTTCTGCCGGTAGTTTTGGGTTCGTTGATTTCCATGCAGCTGATGTCGATGCCGCGTTTGGTCAGTTTCATTTGCAAGATATCGAGCATCTGCTGCAATTGAAATTCCGAGCCGGCGCTCATCGTGACTGTATCGTCCTTGAGTTCGTATGTCGCGCCGGAACCTTTAAAATCGAAGCGTGTGGTAACTTCCCTATTAGCCTGGTCGACGGCGTTATGCGCTTCGTGCGAGTCGTATTCGGAAACTATGTCAAAAGATGGCATGGTGTAATTTATCGTTTAAAAGGGCAATATAAGGCGAATGTCTTTTTAATTCAAGACAGGTTTGCATTAGTGTTTTTTTGTTGTTTCAGATTTTCAGTAATCGCATGTATCCTTAACCTGCGAATTGCCGCGCCGATTTGAGCACCTTCCAGGCCGGATTTGAGTACGCCGGAAATATCGATGGCTGCCGCTGCTTTAGCGGCTTCTAAAATGTAACCGGCCTGCGGATAGGCGGTGTTTTCTGTCCCGCCCCTGCCTCTCGCATCCGCCTCGCAAGCTAATAAGAAATCTTTTAGGGTTGAGGTATTTTTAAATGCCCCTAGGTCTAACAACAGGTCGGTTAAGGTAGCAGGCCGCAGTTCGAAAGCTCTATGCGCAAGTGTGTGGTAGCGCATGACCCGTTTAGCGAGCATTCTATAATGATTTGGTACTCGTATTCGGTCAGCTAATTGCTCAAGCAAAGGCAGACCGGTTTTTTCATGACCGTAGTGATGCGGAAGTCGTTCTTTCGGAGATATCGCCTTGCCGAGATCATGCACTAAGACGGAAAAGCGAATTTCGGGTTTCTCGGATAGGCGAGCCGCTTGTTCGAGACTCAGCATCGTATGAATGCCTGTGTCGATTTCAGGGTGATGTTGTCGCGGTTGTGGAATGCCGAAGAGGGCGTCTATTTCCGGGAAAATTTTGGCTAACGCTCCGCATTCTCTGAGGGCATAAAAAAATGCCGATGGCGTTCTTTCGATGAGCGCTTTATATAGCTCGGCCCAGACGCGTTCGGGAACAAGATAGTCGATTTCACCGCTACGAACCATTTGTTGCATGAGTCTCAAGGTTTCATCGGCAATATGAAAGCCTAAATGCGCATAACGAGCAGCAAAGCGTGCAACGCGCAACACTCGGACCGGGTCTTCGCTGAAAGCTGGGGAAACATGGCGTAAAATACGATTTTCTAGATCGGCAATACCGTTATACGGATCGATGACTTTGCCTTCCGAGCTCATCGCGATGGCGTTAATAGTCAAGTCGCGGCGTAGAAGGTCTTGTTCCAGACTGACGTCTGGCGCGCTGTGAATACTGAATCCTTTGTAACCTGGGCCGGTTTTGCGTTCGGTCCGTGCCAGCGCGTATTCCTCCTTGCTCTCGGGGTGTAAAAATACCGGAAAATCTTTGCCTACAGGGTTAAATCCTTTTTTCAGCATTGATTCGGGTGTTTCCCCGAGCACGACCCAATCTCTTTCCGTCACAGGGAGGTTGAGCAGCTGGTCGCGTACCGCGCCGCCGACTAAATAGGTTTTCATGATTATGATTTGTCTTCGTCTTTCTATGATGGCGTTAGTATAACGCTTGATTAGAGTCTTAAAAAAATACGCTGTTAACAAAAGGGGGGCAAGTGGTCGAAATTTTTATATTAAGCATGATTGCCGGCACGGTAAGCGGATTATTAGCAGGATTATTCGGCATCGGCGGCGGACTGATATTGGTGCCGATACTAGTTTTTTTGTTTAAGTCGCAGGATTTTTCAGCCGATTTTATCATGCATATGGCTGTGGCCACGTCATTGTCGACTATCGTGTTGACTTCAATTTCGGCGACTCTTGCGCATCACAGGTTGAAGTCTGTGATATGGCATAAGGTTTACAACTTGGTTCCGGGCATCGTAATAGGGTCGGTTTTAGGCGCCGTCATTGCCGACACTATTTCGGCGGACTCACTGCGTATTATCTTTGCTATTTTTCTGTTGTATATAGGGGTTCAGATGGCATTTCAAATCAAGCCGGAAGCGGTCGTGATGCGGCAATCGCGATTATTGGATGCAGCGGTGGCCATTGTCATCGGAACTCTTTCTTCATTGTTAGGTATCGGGGGCGGGACGATGACGGTGCCTTACTTGGTGCGCGGGCAATATCCAGTTCGCAATGCGGTGGGTATTGCCAGTGCTTGCGGATTGCCGATTGCGTTTGGCGGGACGCTCAGTTATATGTTGTTAGGCTATGGAAAAACCGGCTTGCCCGCAGGCAGTTGGGGTTATGTTTATTTGCCCGCGTTTGCAGGCATTGTATTATTGAGTATGATCACGGCACCGGTAGGTGCAAAATTGGCCCATAAGCTTCCCGCGCAAACCATGAAGAGTTATTTTTCATTATTAATCTTTATTATGGCGGTAAAGTTACTTTCGGAATAATCGGGTTGTTAGCGATTGTCTAACGGTTCGGAAACTATATCGATTAAGCTGATTCTAATGTTAAATATTTCATAGTATAATTTTCGGTTATTTTTCTGACTGTAAGGAGTGAGTATGCGAGTTATTCAGGAAGCTCTCACGTTTGATGATGTATTACTAGTTCCGGCCCATTCGGCGGTGTTGCCTCGCGATGTGGATTTGAAAACCCGCTTGACGCGCGACATTACGCTTAATATTCCTTTGATTTCCGCGGCGATGGATACGGTAACAGAATCGAGGCTCGCCATCGCAATTGCACAGGAGGGCGGAATCGGTATTATTCATAAAAACATGACTGCGGAACAACAAGCGCGGGAAGTGTTGCGAGTCAAAAAATACGAAAGCGGGGTGATCAAGGACCCGATTACGGTATCGCCTAATATTAGTATTCGTGAAGTATTGGCGCTGACACGAGCAAAAAACATTTCCGGCGTGCCGGTTGTCGATGGCGATAATTTAGTCGGTATTGTGACGAGTCGCGATTTACGCTTCGAAACCCGCTTCGATGAGCCGGTTTCGAAAGTGATGACGCCAAAAGAACGCTTGATTACGGTTAATGAAAATGCCGACCACAAGGAAGCTATCGAACTGCTGCACAAATATCGTATCGAGAAAGTATTAGTGGTCAATGATTCATTTCATTTGAAAGGGATGATCACGGTCAAAGATATACAAAAAGCGAAAGACTATCCGCAAGCATGCAAAGATGAGCAAGAACGTCTTCGCGTAGGCGCGGCGGTCGGGACCGGTCAAGGTACCGAAGAGCGCGTTGAAGCATTGGTGAAGGCTGGCGTTGATGTGATTATTGTCGATACGGCTCACGGGCATTCTCAAGGCGTATTGGATCGGGTCGGTTGGGTTAAGCGAAATTATCCGGAAGTGCAGGTGATCGGTGGAAATATCGCCACGGCAGCAGCTGCGAAAGCCTTGGTTGAGGCTGGAGCCGATGCGGTTAAAGTGGGCATCGGGCCTGGCTCGATCTGTACGACTCGTATCGTTGCCGGTGTGGGTGTGCCTCAAATAACTGCAGTCAGTAATGTTGCCGATGCGCTTAAAGGTACCGGCGTTCCGCTGATCGCGGATGGCGGAGTTCGGTATTCGGGGGATGTCGCCAAAGCATTGGCGGCGGGGGCTCATGCGGTGATGTTAGGTGGTTTGTTCGCCGGTACTGAAGAAGCGCCGGGCGAAGTCGAGCTTTATCAAGGACGCTCTTATAAATCGTATCGAGGCATGGGGTCGCTGGGCGCGATGTCGCAATCACAAGGTTCCAGCGACCGATATTTCCAAGAGGAAACCGATAAAGTCGAAAAACTGGTGCCTGAAGGTATTGAAGGCAGAGTACCTTACAAAGGCAGCTTGTATGCGATCATCCATCAATTGTTGGGCGGCATTAGGGCGAGTATGGGTTATACCGGTAGCTGTACGATCGATGACATGCATCAGCGGTCCGAATTTGTTCGGGTAACTAATGCCGGTATGCGTGAAAGTCATGTCCATGACGTTACGATCACCAAGGAAGCGCCTAATTATCATATGGAATAATGGTTAATCCCTTCGGTAAGCTCATTAGGGGTTCATTGGAGCCCTTTTAATTTTTGTCGTTACAATATCGAGTGTCAACGTGAGTCAACAAGCATCGACCAACATTCATCTCTATAAAATCCTGATTTTGGATTTTGGGTCCCAATACACCCAATTGATCGCCCGAAGAATACGAGAAATCGGTGTGTATTGCGAAATACTTTCTTGTGATTGCGGGGTCGACGACATTATTCGATTTGCACCGAATGGCATTATATTGTCGGGTGGGCCGGAAACGGTCACTAGCGATGATACGCCGCGTGCGCCTCAACGGGTTTTTGAATTGGGTGTTCCGGTATTGGGCATTTGCTACGGCATGCAGACCATGACCGAGCAATTAGGAGGTAAAGTCGAGTCGTCCAGTCATCGTGAATTCGGTTATGCGCAAATTCGCGCGCATGCACACTCTAAGTTATTGAAAGGTATTGAGGATCATACATCGCCGGAAGGCTTCGGTTTGTTGGATGTTTGGATGAGTCATGGCGATAGAGTTGTCGAACTGCCGGAAGGTTTTATCCGTATTGCCAGTTCCGATGGCGCGCCTATTGCCGGTATCGCGCATGAAGACAAGTTGTTTTATGGTTTGCAATTTCATCCGGAAGTGACGCATACCCGGCAGGGTTCAAGAATACTATCGCGTTTTGTGCTCGATATTTGCGGTTGCGAGGCGCTGTGGACGGCCGATAATATCATCGAAGACAGTGTTCATGCGGTTCGCCGTAAAGTCGGCTCGGATCGAGTGATTCTAGGGCTTTCGGGTGGCGTGGATTCGTCGGTCGTGGCGGCCTTGTTGCATGAGGCAATCGGCGATCAATTGACTTGTGTGTTCGTCGATACCGGTTTGTTGCGCTTGCACGAAGGCGATCAGGTCATGGCTACATTTGCCGAACACATGGGCGTCCGGGTAATCAGGGTCGATGCCGAGCAACGTTACCTTGAGGCTTTGCAAGGAGTGGCGGACCCGGAGCGGAAGCGAAAAATTATCGGTAACTTGTTCGTCGAGATCTTCGATGAGGAAGCAGCTAAACTGGCCGATGCGAAATGGTTGGCGCAAGGCACGATTTATCCGGATGTGATCGAGTCGGCCGGCGCGAAAAGTGGTAAGGCTCATTTAATCAAGTCTCACCATAACGTCGGTGGGTTGCCGGAAAATATGACGCTTAAGTTGCTGGAGCCCTTGCGTGAATTGTTCAAGGATGAGGTTAGAAAGCTTGGTTTGGAGCTTGGCTTGCCTTACGAAATGGTATTTCGTCATCCCTTTCCAGGGCCTGGCTTGGGTGTGCGGATTTTAGGTGAAGTCAAAAAAGACTATGCCGATTTGTTACGACAAGCCGATGCGATATTTATCGAAGAATTATATCGTCATCAATTATATGAGAAGGTCAGTCAGGCATTTGCGGTGTTCTTGCCGGTCAAATCGGTCGGCGTGATGGGCGACGGGCGGCGTTACGATTATGTGATTGCCTTGCGCGCGGTTGAAACCATCGATTTCATGACGGCGCGTTGGGCGCATTTACCTTATGATTTTTTGGATTTGGTTTCGCGTCGGATTATTAACGAAGTCTCGGGTATTTCTCGGGTGACTTACGATATTTCCGGCAAGCCGCCGGCTACGATTGAGTGGGAATAGCCGATAATCATAACGACGAAGCGTGGATGCGGCATGCCTTTAGATTGGCGCAACGTGCCGAGGGCATGGGTGAGGTGCCGGTTGGCGCGGTTATCGTCAAAGATGGCGTATGCATTGCCGAAGGGTGGAATCGACCAATTGCGAGTCACGACCCTTCTGCGCACGCGGAAATGCTTGCGATTCGTGAGGCCGGCAATATATTGAAAAACTATCGACTGACAGGTACGACGCTCTACGTTACGCTTGAGCCTTGTGTGATGTGTATGGGGGCGATCGTTCACGCCAGAATCGAACGCCTGGTGTTTGCTGCCGAAGATCCTAAGCGTGGCGCAGTATGCAGTGCAATCAATCTGTCCGAATCGCCAATTTTAAATCATCGAGTCGCATGGCGATGCGGTGTTTTAAAAGATGAGTGTTCCGAAATGCTTAAAGACTTCTTTCGGGCGCGTCGTTAGTTTGGTACTGATCAATTGTCTGTTTTACGTAATTTTTTATACGCATTAATTAGGCCATTCGTGGAGCAGTCATGACTGCTGATGGTTTCGTCATTTAGCAGTTCGGGTAAAATGACTTTAGCCAGTACTTTGCCCAGTTCAACGCCCATTTGGTCGAAAGAGTTGATATTCCAAATAGCGCCTTGCACGAAGATTTTATGCTCGTAGAACGCGATTAAAGAGCCTAATGTTTTAGGTGTAAGCTTATCGAAAAGAAAAGAATTAGACGGCTTGTTACCCACAAAGACTTTAGATGCGACTAATATGTCGTTATTTCTATCTTGTTCGGGTAGTTCAGCAATGACTTCTTCGGCACTTCTGCCATGCATCAAAGCTTCCGGTTGGGCAAGAAAGTTTGAAATTAAAATATCATGATGTTTCGGTAGGTGATAATGTGAGTTAGCCGGAGCCAGGAAATCACAGGGTATGAGTTTAGTGCCTTGATGGATCAATTGGTAAAACGCATGCTGTCCATTCGTTCCCGGCTGGCCCCAGATGATCGGTCCGGTACTATAGTCGACCGATTGGCCCTCTCTGTCGATGCTCTTACCGTTACTTTCCATGTCGCTTTGTTGTAGGAATTCGCAAAAATAGCGCAGTGATTGGTCGTAGGGCAATATCGCATGGGATTCTGCGCCATAAAAATTATTATACCAAATGCCTAGTAAACCCATGATGACTGGAATATTGCGTTCGAATGGCGTATGTCGAAAATGTAAATCGGCTTCGTGTGCGCCTTGCAGCAATTGTTCGAAATTATCCATACCTACCTGTAAAGCAATGGATAAGCCAATTGCTGACCATAATGAATAGCGTCCGCCAACCCAGTCCCAAAATTCGAACATATTTTCCGGATTAATGCCAAATTCGATGACATTTTCAGGGTGTGTGGAAATCGCGACAAAATGCTTTTCAATGGCTTTTTCGTCATTAATTTGCCCGAGCAACCAGTTTCTTGCGGAGTGCGCATTAGTCATGGTTTCCTGAGTATTGAACATTTTTGATGCAACGATAAACAGAGTCGTTTCGGCGTTGAGCGATTTGAGTTTTTCAACTAGATCTGTTTGATCGACGTTTGAAACAAAATGAACATTTAATTTATCGGAAGCATAAGGGGTTAGCGCAGTAGCAACCATCTTTGGGCCAAGGTTCGAGCCGCCTATGCCGATATTGACAATGTCCTTAACGGGTTTTCCAGTGTGTCCTAGCCATTGTTCTCTTCTTACCTTATCCGTAAAGACGCGCATTTTGGCCAAAACCTGATTGATGCTTGGCATTACATCGACGCCGTCAACCATGACCGGGTGGTTGCTTCTGTTGCGTAATGCGGTATGCAAAACAGCTCTTTGTTCGGTATGGTTGATTTTTTCGCCGGTAAACATGGCTTCGATTTTTGAACTAAGTGCCGAATCAGTTGCCAAATCGACCAACAATGAACGTGTGTCTTCTGTGATTAAGTTTTTCGAGTAGTCGAATAGAATGTCGTTGAAATGAAGTGAGAATTGTTCAAAACGACGAGGGTTTAGATCAAACGCTTCTCTAAGGTCGAAGTTTTGAAGGGCGGCGCAATGACTAACTAAGGATTTCCAGGTGGGGGTCCGGGTCAAAGATGGCATGTGATTAGTTTCCTGTATGAGTCGGTCAGGTTTGCAAAAGTCAACGAAAACACGGCTAATTGCTGATACAAATTAAAATAAGCATTATATTACTATGTGCCTTTTGGGGGCAATTTACCCCGCGTCTAAATCCAAAGGGTATTGTTTTGTGATGGATTGGGTGGTGTAGTAGCAAAGAAATCTTGTTGTAGCATTACAATATCTGAACGAAATAAAGACTAATAAGCAAAAAGCTGTGCTGTATATTCGGAGAGATGTCGACAGATGGTTAAAGCCGCCAAGCCATAGTGGATGGGTTTATAGCGCTTCTCGACGGACATGCTTCAACTTGAATCGGTTATTGACTTAGAGGGGAGTGGCTTTATTTGTATTGGGTGATATGTTAGAGTTCATAAGTGCATCAGTGATAATAAAAAATTAATGCAGTTTTTTGCTTATTCGAAACTTTGGTTTATCGCTGGTTTTAATCTTTTAAAAGAGCAACAAGCAATTATAAAAATTATAATTAACCGACAAAACTGGAAGGTATTATGAACAGAAAGAACATCGTAAGAAATAGTCTCCTAGCGCTTATGGGCTTGGTTTTTTCCGCTTCAGTTTGGGCTCATGGCGGTGCGGCTGGTACCGATACCGATCAATGTAAGTTTGAATTGGAGCCTGGGCACTGGGTTCATTATACGGCTTATCAACCATCAGCTTTCCCAGCCGAAGAGTTTTGTGCAAATATTCCTAACACTAACACTTTGACTCAATTGGTTTTCGATTATCAAGATCCACGATACAGAAAGATGTCTGTTGAGTTTGAAGTGACAAAAGAACCTGAAGGCACTCGTGTTTTTCATATGCCTGCGCAAAAACATAAATCCGGGACAGTCACTTTAACTTTGGATAAAGGGGTTCCCGAAGTTGGAAATTATCTGATTCATATCACACTGGTTCCGGACGAAGGCGAAAGGCTGGATGTACACATGGGTTTTGTCGCGGGTAAAGGACAAGAGACTAGTACAGGTTTGATGGCGCTATATGCCTTTTTTGTATTCGCGGGTCTTTATATCCTCTACCTATCGCATGCCGGATTTAAGAAAAAAGTCGACGAGTTGTTAGGAAAAATCAAAGAAGTCTGAGATTTATAGTATGGCGGCAGATACGATCGAAAGTCGCCAATTATATCTTCTCGCATACCAGGCTTAGTACATATGTGTAAATGGGCTATGCCTGGATATGCCAGAGGTGCAGTATTTCATAAGTTTTGTTTTCAAAAATTATTTCAATTAGCTATTTGCCCGGTTACGGAAATGATAGGAGCGTTTTACCGATCTAAAAAATGCTTGTGACTGCTGTATAGGCAGAGCAACGGTTCGGAAAAGGGCAGAAGAAAACCGCAGTTTTTGAATGAGTGGAATAACTCAAACGAATGACCTAAAGACTTGGTCGTAAATATATCCGTCGTAGATGAAAATTCGGCATAGGGGTGCTCAAGGACATCGTAAACCCAGCCCCAATATTATCCAAGACAATTAACCATGGCCAATGGGCTATGGAATTTAGGTGCTGGGTGAATCGTCCATGAAGGCTGTAGCCAGCCCCATGCTGGTCCCTCGTCTAGCGTTACGTGAGGAACCGAGCACACCCGGCGCATCCTTAGGCAATGCCGAAATTTGAAGTGCGAAAGGTAGTCTACTCTATTTTTAAAATAGGGTAGGTTGGTTCGGTTGTTTGATTGACGGGTGTCGGCGGCAGGTGCATTATCTTGTCAAGACAGTAACAGAGGCCGCTACAAAGCTCATGGTTCTAGGATGTTATTTGTCACTAAATCCTAAACGCTCAGCTCAATTAAGAATGTCGACGAAAGTTGTTAAAGAAGACGAATTTTAAAGTTAAGGTGAAAATATGAGGTTTGGATTTTTCTCAATTGTTGCTACAAGTTTTATGTTGGCATCAACGGTGCTTCAGGCAAAGGAGTATGAAGAGCACAACAATATGATGGATCACGGTGGCGGCCATCTGATGGACATGGGCGGCGGAATGGTAATGGGGCAAAATACGGATACCTTGCCTGGTGGTTGCGATAAGATTGCTGCAACTAAAGAAATTACAGTTCGCGCAGGGCATCAATATGCCGAAAAATTTCCGGGGCGAATGTTTGCATTCGATACCCAGGAGTTTCAGTTCGAACCCTGTACCAAATTGACGGTTAATTTCATTAACGATGACAATGTTCGACATCAATGGATGATGCATGGTCTACCTAAATATTTGTATCCGAAAGGCATGTTTCATTTGGAGGTAACCGGTCCAGGAAAAATATCGGGTACATTAATTTTACCGCCTGGAGATAAGACCTATTTAGTACACTGCGATATTGCCCAGCACATGGAGAAAGGGATGAAGGCGCAATTGAAGGTAGGTAAGGGCGCCGGCGATTTGCCGAGTATCCCGGGCGTGACCCCCTATGTGATTCAGGATAGTTACGAAGTTTCTCCAATTCTTGATAATCCGATTCAGTCCCAAGACGCTTCAGGGGCAACATCGAGCAACACCGCTTCGCAAGAGAGTAGCTCATGGTTTTCCGGGGTTATGGTAATCGGTTTGGCGATTGGTTTGTTGATCTCGCCTTTATTAGCAAAAAAATTCAAAGGGATGAGTTTTTCCGAAGGTGTCTCTTATGTATTTGAATTAATCGGAAATATATTAGGTTTTATATACAGACTTTTTTCCAAAGTGCTACAGTCCGTTTTTTCAGGAAAAAATAAAGTATTGCCTGAGAAATAAATGTAAAAAATGGGTCAAGCCCCTGTAACCTTTGGGTTTCAGGGGCTTTTTTGTGGGTTAAGTAAATGCCGGAAGATTTTCTAGGTTTGGCGGGTTTATTTTTTAGTGCCTTTATATCGTCGACGATTGCTCCAGGCGGTTCTGAAGCCGTGCTGGCTCTGATGGTGTCGGAACATCAGGACCAAGTGATACTATTAGTCGGAATTGCGACTATCGGCAATACTTTAGGTGCTTTGACTACTTGGTTTTTAGGATATATAGCGGCAAAGAAATATCCTCTCGATTCATTGTTAGACACTAAAAAACAAAAAGCGATAATGTGGGTTAGAAAATGGGGGCGATGGGCGCTTTTATTTTCCTGGTTACCGGTTATCGGAGATGGTTTTTGTTTTGCCGGAGGGTGGTTAAAATTATCTTTGTATTCATCTATAGTATTCATTTTTACTGGAAAATTAGTTCGATATGCGGCGATTTCCTGGGTATTCGCGGGGAATTAACGCGGATTGCTGCTTTTGTTTAAATATGTGTTCAAAGAGGAAGTTTGATGTTAAGACATTTTCCGGAGCCGGGTATTGCTTACGAGCATAGACCGCGCGACTATTTTATTGCAGGATTTACATTTTTTTGTGTGGCTGTTTGTTTGGTCGTAGATGCTAACGCTACCATAGAAAAACAAAATGCATTGGGCGTTTGCGGATGGGTTTTTCTCATAGGTTTGTTATTGGGCGAGTCTAGTGAAGTAAGGATGCAAGTTATTATTGCCGTAGCTTTTGCGACAGTCGGCGAGCATTTTGCGTCCCCTTATATGGGAGGATATACCTATCGTTTTGAAAATGTGCCTGCTTATGTTCCTCCGGGTCATGGTATGGTTTACTTGACCGCCGTTGCATTGGCGCGTTCCGGATTCTTTATGCGGTATGCACGAATGATTGCGCTATTCGTCGTCGTGGTTTGTGGGCTTTGGTCGGTTTGGGGTATCAGTGGTCTGGCTGTGCAGGGTGACTCGGTAGGTGCACTGTTATTTTGCGTATTTTTAGGTTATTTATTTAAAGGACGTTCACCGCTGGTGTATCTGGCGGCATTTTTTATTACAACCTGGTTGGAGTTAATTGGGACGGCTGCCGGAACTTGGACGTGGGCTTCCATTGATCCAGTATTGGGGCTTCCACAAGGAAATCCACCGAGCGGAGTGGCTGCTTGGTATTGTTTGGTCGATGCAGTTGCAATGGGTGGGGCTGCGCCGGTTATGAAAGGGTTAACAAATATATCCAGTTGGTTGCCTATAGGGCGAAGCCGAGTCGCCGCTTATCAAACGGTAGATGAATAGATAGAGTTTAGGTGAGCAAAAATTTTTATCGTGAATGTTGCTATACCTTTGATCAAACTTAAGCGCCAAAATTTGGTTGATAATGAGTAAACAAAAAGTGAGTATTCAGTCCCGCGGCCATTCCCGTTCCCATGCCCGGCGTGGGAATGCCTGAGTACCGCTCCAGCGGTATGAGACGCTTGAGCGTCTCGGGCTGCATCCCACGCTGGAGCGTGGGAACGATAGGGGGTGTGAATAATGACAACTAAAAGGTTTTTCATGTCACTAGGCCCAGTCTTAAAAAATTTGGTGCTTAGAGTTTAAGAAGTTGGGTCATAAGAGTTAAAAATCATGCCAATTTTTACTGAGCGTCTACAAATAAGTTTGGGTTGAATTATTGGCGTATAAGATAGTCGCGTGTTTTTTGCATTGTTTGGGTTTTAAATCGAGGTTGAAAATGAAAAAATTAGCATTAATTGTGTTGGTATTGTTTGCGCCAACGGCGTTTGCCGATTGGGTATTAAATCAAAAATTATCGTCATTAAGTTTTCTCACTACCAAAAATGCAAGTGTTACCGAGAAGCATACGTTCAATGAAATGTCTGGATCGTTAAGCGATGAAGGTGTGGCGAGACTTGTTATTCAGTTAAATAGTGTCGAAACCGGTGTGCAGATCAGAAATGAACGCATGAAGGAATTTTTATTTCAAATTGATCGTTTTCCGGAAGCTTTAGTTGAGCTGAAATTTGATAAGACTAAGTTGAATTCGTTAAAGGCCGGACAAATGATGGACCTGCCCGTAACCGCGAATCTTAAATTGCACGGTGTTGAGCGTTCAATGGATGCTAATTTAAGAATTATTAAGTTAACTAATGCTCAAGTCTCGGTGACAACTGTCGAGCCGATTATCATGAATACCGAATGGTTCGGTCTGCAGGCGGGTATTGAAAAGTTACGCGAAATCGTTAATTTGCAGAGCATCACCGGAGCGGTGCCCGTCACGTTGAGTCTTGTTTACAATTTACAATAAAAAATTTTTCAATAGATTTGTTTGCGCGGCCCTCTTCTGAGTTATTGGGTTATTGAGGTTTAAGTGTCTGATGTTTATCGGGATAGTGTTTATAGTTCCTTCATGCAAAATCTGCAATCACTTATCCATGGTATTTAAGTTGCCGCAAGTTCGTATGAATTCATCCAACACCTAAATTACCCATACTCATCGTAGATCAAAATTCGGCCCCGGGGCGCGCGTCAAAAGACGCACGCCATAAATATATCCATATAGGCTCTATGCCAGGCCCTCACCTAGCGTTAGGTGAGGGGCCGAGAAACCCGGTACTTCGTTAGGCGCTGCCGAAATTTGAAGTGCGAAAGGTAAAGGCACATCTCATACCTTTTATTCTTAGACGGTTTTACGATCAAAAGGGAGTAAGTTGGGAAGATGTCAATTTTTGGACTCTTCCGTACTTGCCGTGGTAACAGCGTGTCGACACCAAATAAGAAAAGAAGATTCTCACTTATGTGACTGATATTCAATGTAGCTTATTTGCTAACCCAGCCTTAACATTGCGCGTCAATAGGTTATTGAATAATATGCAATAATTAATTTTATGGCACTACAAAGTTAAATTTGGCATGATTTTTAATTATTATATTTCAATAGCATAGGTGGTAGGCACTGCACTTGTTAAAGCTGGGCTAAGAATTTGCTTTGTCGCTAATTTTCAAATTACCACGAGAAATCCGGAAGAGCCAACTTTGGAGCGAAATTGCGAAAAAACAAAACCTTGAGTCTGCTTTCAGATAAAAAAGTGAACTGTGATAAATATAAATCAATCAGTTAAGCGGTTGGTTCGTTTCGTTACGAATTAGGCTGTGGGATCATGAAAATTTTTAAGTCAAAAAAACAGAACAGAACAAAAACCGGTTATCTAGTTTATAAAAGATTACTGAGTTATGTTCGCCCCTATAAAAGCTGGTTTTTTTTCAGCATAATCGGTTTCTTGATATATGCGGCGACACAACCTTTATTTGCGGCAATCTTAAAACATATCATCGATTCGTTACAAAGCGGTTCGAGAGAAGATGTCGGTTTAATGCCCTTGCTCTTTATCGGCTTGATATTATTAAGAGGAACCGGATCTTATCTTGGTAATTATTTCATTGCCAAAGTGTCTACAAGTATCGTTCATGCATTGAGGTGTGAAATATTCAATCATTATACGGGTTTGCCTACAAATTATTTCGACTCAAACAACAGCGGACACATGATGTCTAGGATCACGCATAATGTTGGAGAGGTAACGCAGGCAACGACAGACTCGGTGCAAATTGTAATTAAGGAAGGATTGACTGCGCTTGGTCTGGTGCTGTACTTGTTTTATATGAACTGGTTGTTGACACTGGCATTTTTATCAGTCACACCATTTATTGTGTGGCTTGTTAAATATGTGAGTAAAAGATTACGCTCATTGAGTAAAGATATTCAAAATTCGATAGGTAATTTGACGCACATAACGTCTGAGTTGGTCAGTGGGCATCGAATTGTCAGGAGTTATGGGGGCGAAGAATATGAAAAAAATAGATTTAAAAATAGTAGTCAATTTCATCGTCGGCAATCATTAAAACTTGCGGCAACATCAGCGTTACATGGACCATTGCTGCAATTAATTATTTCTATTGCCTTGGCTGGTTTAATGTATTTGTCTTTGACTTTAATGCAAGAGGCGACTGCCGGTGAATTTGTTGCGTTTTTAACAGCTGCTTTTCTTTTGCCGCGACCCATTAGACAGCTGAGTGATGCTAATTCAAAAATACAAAAAGGAGTGGTGGCGGCCGAGTCCTTGTTTGCCATATTAGATGAGCCGGTCGAGAATGATTCTGGAGAATATGAGCCAAAGCATTGTAAGGGTAGAATTGAATTTAAAAATGTACGATTTAGATACCAAGGAGCAGAGAGCGAGGCATTAAAAGGAATTAGTTTTACGGTTGAGCCAGGGCAGACTGTAGCTTTAGTTGGCGCCTCGGGTGGAGGCAAGAGTACGCTGATTAATTTATTGCCGAGATTTTATGAATATTCGTCGGGTCAAATCCTTCTTGATGGTGTAGACATAACCGCTTATAAGTTGGAAAACTTAAGGCGACAAATTGCAGTAGTGACCCAACAAGTCACATTGTTTAACGATACGGTAGCGAATAATATTGCCTATGGAGCTTTGCAAGGGGTGTCTTTGGAAAGCGTGGAGCAAGCGGCAAAAGATGCCTATGCGATGAAATTCATCCAAAAAATGCCGCAGGGTTTGCAAACCGAAATCGGAGAAAATGGCGTTAAGTTGTCTGGAGGACAAAAACAGCGATTAGCATTAGCGAGAGCTTTATTGAAAAATGCCCCGGTTTTAATCCTAGATGAAGCCACTTCTGCTCTCGATACCGAATCAGAGCGGTATATTCAAAAGGCCTTGCAGAACATTCTTTCAAATAGGTCCACAATAGTAGTGGCCCACCGTTTGTCTACTATAGAGAATGCCGATGTAATTCTTGTAATGGATAATGGTCAAATAGCAGAACAGGGTTGCCACAAGGAATTGCTAGCAAAGAATGGGCTCTATGCTAGGCTATACGACATGCAGTTCAATGGCGAGACCAATATGGGCGTATAAAATAAATCGACAAAATGAAAAAGGGGAAGAAAAACTGTTGACATGTGGAAGTAGGACTGTATAATGCTCGTCTTTCCCGCCGCGAAACAGCGGAACGACGGGAAGAGAGATTGAAAATAAAGTTTGACATCGAGTTTCAGCTCTGTATAATGGGCGGGCTCAACAGGGGTAAAGCTCCTGGCTCTTTAACAAGTTGATCAAAATAATTTGTGTGGGTGCTTGTGGCGACTAGCTTAGCGGTAAAAGTTAATCGACGCAAGAACAACACGTTAATTCAAGTAATTGTCGTTTAATTCTGCAGTCGAGACAAGATTGGTGACTGATCTAATTTAGTCACAAACTGTATTGAACTGAAGAGTTTGATCATGGCTCAGATTGAACGCTGGCGGTATGCTTAACACATGCAAGTCGAACGGTAACGGTCCTTCGGGAGCCGACGAGTGGCGGACGGGTGAGTAACGCGTAGGAATCTGCCTGGTAGTGGGGGACAACTTGGGGAAACTCAAGCTAATACCGCATACGCCCTGAGGGGGAAAGCGGGGGATCTTCGGACCTCGCGCTATCAGATGAGCCTGCGTTGGATTAGCTAGTTGGTAGGGTAAAGGCCTACCAAGGCGACGATCCATAGCTGGTCTGAGAGGACGATCAGCCACACTGGGACTGAGACACGGCCCAGACTCCTACGGGAGGCAGCAGTGGGGAATATTGGACAATGGGGGCAACCCTGATCCAGCAATACCGCGTGTGTGAAGAAGGCCTGAGGGTTGTAAAGCACTTTCAATAGGGAGGAAAAAGCATTGGATAATACCCGATGCCTTGACATTACCTATAGAAGAAGCACCGGCTAACTCCGTGCCAGCAGCCGCGGTAATACGGAGGGTGCGAGCGTTAATCGGAATTACTGGGCGTAAAGCGTGCGTAGGCGGTTATTTAAGTCAGATGTGAAAGCCCCGGGCTTAACCTGGGAACTGCATTTGATACTGGGTAACTAGAGTTGAGTAGAGGAGAGTGGAATTTCCGGTGTAGCGGTGAAATGCGTAGAGATCGGAAGGAACACCAGTGGCGAAGGCGGCTCTCTGGACTCAAACTGACGCTGAGGTACGAAAGCGTGGGTAGCAAACAGGATTAGATACCCTGGTAGTCCACGCCGTAAACGATGTCAACTAGCCGTTGGGTTTATTAATGAACTTAGTGGTGCAGCTAACGCATTAAGTTGACCGCCTGGGGAGTACGGCCGCAAGGTTAAAACTCAAATGAATTGACGGGGGCCCGCACAAGCGGTGGAGCATGTGGTTTAATTCGATGCAACGCGAAGAACCTTACCTACCCTTGACATCCAGAGAATCTGTGAGAGATCGTAGAGTGCCTTCGGGAGCTCTGAGACAGGTGCTGCATGGCTGTCGTCAGCTCGTGTCGTGAGATGTTGGGTTAAGTCCCGTAACGAGCGCAACCCTTATCCTTAGTTGCCAACAGGTCAAGCTGGGAACTCTAGGGAGACTGCCGGTGATAAACCGGAGGAAGGTGGGGACGACGTCAAGTCATCATGGCCCTTATGGGTAGGGCTACACACGTGCTACAATGGCCGGTACAGAGGGCAGCGAACTTGCGAGAGTAAGCAAATCCCAGAAAGCCGGTCCTAGTCCGGATTGCAGTCTGCAACTCGACTGCATGAAGTCGGAATCGCTAGTAATCGCGAATCAGAATGTCGCGGTGAATACGTTCCCGGGCCTTGTACACACCGCCCGTCACACCATGGGAGTGGGTTGCAAAAGAAGTAGGTAGTTTAACCTTCGGGAGGGCGCTTACCACTTTGTGATTCATGACTGGGGTGAAGTCGTAACAAGGTAGCCCTAGGGGAACCTGGGGCTGGATCACCTCCTTACAAAGACGCAAGCGGTCGTCATGAGTGTCCACAACAAATTATTTTGATCGAAGACGTCACGAGCCTGGGCCTGTAGCTCAGTTGGTTAGAGCGCACCCCTGATAAGGGTGAGGTCGGAGGTTCAAATCCTCCCAGGCCCACCAACGCGGCGAAAGCCTGGAAGCTGGAAGGACCGGCCGTCAAGCCGCCGAGCAAGCGGAATGCACGAACCCCCCAAGGGGCCATAGCTCAGCTGGGAGAGCGCCTGCCTTGCACGCAGGAGGTCGGGAGTTCGATCCTCCCTGGCTCCACCAATGCTATACAGTTTTAACGGCGAACACCCGAAAAGACTGTATAGCATTGGTGACGAAACAACAACGTCAGTAATAGCTCTTTAACAATTTGGAAATCTGTACACTGTAAATTCAGCGTTTAAAGCAATTTAAACTAAGAAGATACAAATAACAAGTTCATGTGCACAGACGGAGAAGTCGAGTTTAGAAGCGCCCGCGTCGAAAGGCAAGGGGAGCGATTAAAATTGGCGGAACCGAAAGTGAACTGAATGAGTTCTCAAGCAGAAAGCGAAAATGTCAGCTGATCTGTATAACGTTAGACTTATTGGGGTTATATGGTCAAGTGAATAAGCGCATACGGTGGATGCCTAGGCGATAAGAGGCGACGAAGGACGTAGTAGCATGCGATAAGCCGCGGGGAGTTTGCAAACTAACTTTGATCCGCGGATTTCCGAATGGGGCAACCCGGCCAGGATAACCTGGTCATCCTGCATTGAATACATAGGTGTAGGAAGCGAACCCGGGGAACTGAAACATCTAAGTACCCGGAGGAAAAGAAATCAACCGAGATTCCCTTAGTAGCGGCGAGCGAACGGGGAGCAGCCCTTAAGCATTGAGCAAATTAGTAGAACAGTCTGGAAAGTCTGGCGATACAGCGTGATAGCCGCGTATACGAAAATTTGCTGGGTGTGAAAACGAGTAGGACGGGGCACGTGAAACCTTGTCTGAATATGGGGGGACCATCCTCCAAGGCTAAATACTCCTTATCGACCGATAGTGAACCAGTACCGTGAGGGAAAGGCGAAAAGAACCGAGGAGATCGGAGTGAAATAGAACCTGAAACCGTATGCGTACAAGCAGTAGGAGCCTGTCTTCGGATGGGTGACTGCGTACCTTTTGTATAATGGGTCAGCGACTTAATCTCAGTGGCAAGCTTAACCGGATAGGGGAGGCGTAGCGAAAGCGAGTCTGAATAGGGCGTCATAGTCGCTGGGATTAGACCCGAAACCGGGCGATCTATCCATGACCAGGTTGAAGGTTGGGTAATACCAACTGGAGGACCGAACCGGGATCCGTTGAAAAGGATTCGGATGAGTTGTGGATCGGAGTGAAAGGCTAATCAAGCCCGGAGATAGCTGGTTCTCCTCGAAAGCTATTTAGGTAGCGCCTCGTGTATCACTGTTGGGGGTAGAGCACTGTTTCGGCTAGGGGGTCATCTCGACTTACCAACCCGATGCAAACTCCGAATACCAACAAGTGCGAGCACGGGAGACACACGGCGGGTGATAAGGTCCGTCGTGAAAAGGGAAACAGCCCAGACCGTC
Source organism: Methylotuvimicrobium sp. KM2 (assembly GCF_038051925.1). Taxonomy (NCBI): domain Bacteria; kingdom Pseudomonadati; phylum Pseudomonadota; class Gammaproteobacteria; order Methylococcales; family Methylococcaceae; genus Methylotuvimicrobium; species Methylotuvimicrobium sp. KM2. The sequence goes on from NZ_CP150634.1 coordinate 129,495, forward strand.
AGCTAAGGTCCCCAAATCTATGCTCAGTGGGAAACGATGTGAGAAGGCCCAGACAGCCAGGAGGTTGGCTTAGAAGCAGCCATCCTTTAAAGAAAGCGTAATAGCTCACTGGTCGAGTCGGCTTGCGCGGAAGATTCACCGGGGCTAAGCATAGTACCGAAGCTACGGATCTTACGTAAGTAAGGTGGTAGAGGAGCGTTCTGTACGCCTGCGAAGGTCGATTGAGAAGTCGGCTGGAGGTATCAGAAGTGCGAATGCTGACATGAGTAACGATAATGGGGGTGAAAAACCCCCACGCCGAAAACCCAAGGTTTCCTGCGCAACGCTAATCGACGCAGGGTTAGTCGGCACCTAAGGCGAGGCCGAAAGGCGTAGTCGATGGAAAACAGGTTAATATTCCTGTACCGGAGGTAACTGCGATGGGGTGACGGAGAAGGCTAGGTCAGCTGTCGGTTGGAAGTGACAGTTTAAGCGCGTAGGGAGATCCTTTAGGCAAATCCGGAGGATCAATCCTGAGACGTAACGACGAGTTTCCCTATAGGGAGACGAAGTGATTGATGCCCTGCTTCCAAGAAAAACCTCTAAGCATCAGGTTATCTGCGGCCGTACCCTAAACCGACACAGGTGGGTGGGATGAGAATTCTAAGGCGCTTGAGAGAACTCGGGTGAAGGAACTAGGCAAAATGGTACCGTAACTTCGGGAGAAGGTACGCCCTTGTTAGGTGAAGTCCCTTGCGGATGGAGCTGAAGAGGGTAGCATTAAACTGGTGGCTGCGACTGTTTAGCAAAAACATAGCACTCTGCAAACTCGAAAGAGGACGTATAGGGTGTGACGCCTGCCCGGTGCCGGAAGGTTAATTGATGGGGTTACCCCTCACCTAGATTATTTAGAACCATGTATTACGTTTATGTACTGTACAGTCGGACGGAAGATGAATTTTATCTGGGTTCGACAGAAGATTTAAAAATGCGTCTGTGGCAACATCAGCAAGGCGAAAACAAATCGACTAAAAAAGCACAAGACTGGATAGTTTCTTATTATGAAGCCTACTTGACAGAGCAGGCGGCGAAGAGGCGAGAAGGTCGACTAAAGCGTAGTGGTAAAGCGTATCATAGCTTAAAAGAGCGGATACGAGACAGCATAGATAATCTAGGTGAGGGGGAAGCTCTTGATCGAAGCCCCGGTAAACGGCGGCCGTAACTATAACGGTCCTAAGGTAGCGAAATTCCTTGTCGGGTAAGTTCCGACCTGCACGAATGGCGTAACGATGGCCACACTGTCTCCACCCGAGACTCAGTGAAATTGAAATCGCTGTGAAGATGCAGTGTACCCGCGGCTAGACGGAAAGACCCCGTGAACCTTTACTATAGCTTGACACTGGACTTTGAACCTATTTGTGTAGGATAGGTGGGAGGCTGTGAAGCATCAACGCCAGTTGGTGTGGAGCCGACCTTGAAATACCACCCTGGTATGTTTGAAGTTCTAACCTAGGTCCGTAATCCGGATTGGGGACAGTGTCTGGTGGGTAGTTTGACTGGGGCGGTCTCCTCCCAAAGAGTAACGGAGGAGCACGAAGGTGTGCTCAGCATGGTCGGAAATCATGCGATGAGTGTAAAGGCAAAAGCACGCTTGACTGCGAGACGGACAAGTCGAGCAGGTACGAAAGTAGGTCTTAGTGATCCGGTGGTTCTGAATGGAAGGGCCATCGCTCAACGGATAAAAGGTACTCCGGGGATAACAGGCTGATACCGCCCAAGAGTTCATATCGACGGCGGTGTTTGGCACCTCGATGTCGGCTCATCACATCCTAGGGCTGAAGCAGGTCCTAAGGGTATGGCTGTTCGCCATTTAAAGTGGTACGCGAGCTGGGTTCAGAACGTCGTGAGACAGTTCGGTCCCTATCTGCCGTGGGCGTTTGAGATTTGAGGGAAGCTGCTCCTAGTACGAGAGGACCGGAGTGGACGATCCTCTGGTGTTCCGGTTGTCACGCCAGTGGCATTGCCGGGTAGCTATGATCGGACGGGATAACCGCTGAAAGCATCTAAGCGGGAAGCCTCTCCCAAGATGAGATCTCACTGGGACCGTGAGTCCCCTGAAGGGCCCTGAGAGACGATCAGGTTGATAGGTCAGGTGTGGAAGTGCAGTAATGTATGAAGCTAACTGATACTAATTGCCCGTGAGGCTTGACCATATAACACCCAATCGGTTTGCACCGACGGTGTTATCCAACAGCCGACAATCGCTAAAGCGAGAGAACGAAAAGCGTGTACAGATTTCCAAAAAAACAGGTGAACGATAAAAGGTTCAAGGTTAAAGGAGCAAAGCTAAGGCTAAGCAGCCCAGACCGAAAACCCCGATAAAATCGAAAACACCTGAAGTAAAGAGTTTTGAGTAGGCTCGATAGCTAAGCCGGATTAGGGTTAAAGAAAATAAATAGCCTTTAACCTGGCCGCTGAAACCTTGAACCTGCTGTAACCGGTTTGCCTGGTGACCATAGCGAGCGTGTCCCACCCGATCCCATCCCGAACTCGGAAGTGAAACCGCTTAGCGCCGATGATAGTGTGGCACTTTGCCATGTGAAAGTAGGGAATTGCCAGGCGCTTATCCCAAAAGCCCGTGTTGATCATTCAACACGGGCTTTTTTTTGTCTTAAGGTTTTGCAAAAGGATGGCATCCATTAGGTACGCGTAGCGTACCCTCACAGTTAGGTTTGTAATTGGATGGGCTAGTCAATAAAGCTAATAGATTCATGGGCGAAAACCAAATTGCTATAGAATGGTCAAATAGTTGTATTTACTTATAACAATGGAAAAATACATTGATGGCCTCATTAAAAAATAAGCTTTTTGCTAAACCGGTGTTGCAAATAGATCAAGAAAATAATTTATCCTCAATTAATCTCAAAGGTTCATGGAACTTATTGGCAATCAACGAAAGTCCTGCTATTACTCGAGAGCTTAAAGGACTGCAAATCAATTCGGATTGTATATGGCGCCTTGATGAGGTCGATGCGCTCGATAGTGCGGGAGCTTGGCTGATATGGCAGGTTTGGGGGGAGGAGTTTCCAATTCAAGTGCAAATGAGGCCGGAACATAAGCGCTTATTCGATCGTTGGAAAACCTTTAGCTATGAACGCCCAGAGGAAGCACAGAAAAATTTGGCACAAATTTTTAAGGACGGAAATAAAGTCATTTTGGCATTTTATAGGCATGTTTTTAATAGCATTATTTTGCTTGGGCAATTATTGCTCGATACAGCATATCTATTAAGATCACCAAACAAAATACCTTGGCCGGAAATTTCAATGACGATATATAGTTCCGGTGTTAAGGCTCTTGGCATCACCGCGTTAGTTGGCTTTTTGATTGGTATTGTTCTCAGTTATTTGTCGGCACTTCAGTTACAAGCTTTCGGTGCGGAGATCTACATTATCAATATTTTGGGTATGAGTATTATTCGAGAGTTAGGGCCTTTGTTAGCGGCTATTTTAGTGGCAGGGCGATCAGGGTCTGCATTAACCGCCCAAATAGGAATCATGCGTGTTGCAGAAGAGTTAGATGCGTTGTCCTCGATGGGAATTTCGCATTCTCTACGAATCGTTTTTCCGATAGTAGTTGCTTTAACAGTAACGTTACCGTTATTGACGGTATGGACCAATGCGGCCGCTCTTTTAGGTGGCATTGTGTCGGCTTGGCACACGCTCGATATAAGTATGCAACAGTTTGTGCAGAGACTACCTGACTCCGTACCTTTGGTTAATGTATTTATTGGCGTGGGTAAGGCTGCGTTATTCGGTATGTTAATAGGAATGATAGCTTGTCACTATGGATTCCATATTAAACCAAACTCGGAAAGTTTAGGGAATGAAACAACTAACTCCGTTGTCGCTTCAATTACAGTGGTAATCATGGTGGATGCGATATTTGCTATTCTATTTATGGGGACGGGAATGCCATGAATGACATTAATGCAATTCATATGGAAAACATTTGGACCCAATTTGGTGACAACGTAATTCACGAGAATATCAGTTTCAGTTTATCAAAAGCGGAAATTCTCGGTTTGGTCGGGGCATCTGGAAGTGGAAAAACCACATTGATGCGTGAAATGATCGGACTGCAGGCTCCGACCGAAGGACGTGTTATGGTAATGGGGCAAATCTTAGATTATGAATCCGGGCATATTTCAGGGCAGATGTTAAGTCAGTTTGGTGTATTGTTTCAAAAAGGTGCTTTATTTAGTTCGTTAAATGTTTTCGATAATATTGCATTTCCGTTGCGGGAAATTGGTGTCAAGGATTCCGAATGGATATCTCATTTGGTTGGTTTAAAATTAGCGATGGTTGGCTTATCTGCAAAAGATGAATTACTCATGCCGGCTCAACTATCCGGGGGCATGATTAAAAGAGTGGCTCTTGCCAGGGCCTTGATTTTAGAGCCGGCGTTATTATTTCTTGATGAGCCGACATCCGGTCTTGACCCGATTGCCAGTCAAGGATTTGTAGACCTATTGCGCGAGCTTCATCATGACTTGGGTTTCACGGTTGTTATGGTCACCCATGATTTAAACGTTTTGAATGATTTGTGTACCAAAGTTGCTGTGCTGGCAGAAAAAAAATTAATTGCATACGGTCCGTTAGAAGTCGCGCTAAAGTGTAGTCATACTTTTGCGAGACAATTTTTTCATAATAAGCACGCTGAGAAAGTTTTTATGAATAGAGAGCATTGTTTTGGGTAGAGATACGCACGCTTTAGCTACCGGTCTTTTTTTACTAACACTGATAATAGGACTAGTCGGCATAGTGTATTGGATCGGTAGCTTTGAAAAGGCGCGTGATCTTTATGTTATCTCGACTAGAGACTCAGTAACCGGTTTAAATCCCGAATCTACCGTGTATTACCGGGGTATTGCGGTCGGTAAGGTTTTGACGGTAAATTTCGATCCGAGCGATCCACTGACGATTTTGGTCGAAATTGAGGTGGATAGCAATATACGATTTACAAGAGGGGTTTTTGCGACATTACGTCTAAAAGGGGTGACAGGGTTAACGCAAATCGATTTACAAGATACGGGAGACAGCGATGAATGGTTGTTACCTGGTGATAGGCCGGAGCAAAGAATTCCGTTGCTGCCATCGTTGACGGATCGTCTATTGAGTTCAGGCGAAGAAATATTAATGAAAGCCGAACAATTGATGATACGTCTAGACCGAGTGTTGAGCGATGAAAATGAAGAGCATGGACGTGAAATTTTGCGTAATCTAAATGTCGTCACCGCGAAAATGCCAAAACTTGAGGATCAGCTGGGTAAGGTATTGGAAAGAATGCCGAATTTGATAGATACTACGGAGACTACGCTCGGTCAAATCGGTGATTTGACGGTTGATTTAAAAGCGGCGGCGAATAGCGTAAAAGTGCTTGGTGACCGAGGGGATGCATTGATCGCATCGGGAGCGAATGTCGGGGATGTGCTGACAGGGACAACATTACCAAAAGTGCATCAAACAATGAATGAATTACAGTCCACAATGGATCAACTAAAACGAGTTGCCAATATGCTCGAAGCTAATCCTCAAGCATTAATATTGGGCCCGGTTAAAACCGAGCCTGCTCCTGGCGAACCGGGATATGAGGAGCCGCAATGAAAGTATCGCTGATTAATTTGTGTCTAATCATGCTGATGCTGATAAGTGGCTGTAGCTATAAAACTAGACCCGATGGAGCGGCTTTGCACGACCTTGGGCTTATTGTTCAGCGAAATGCTGAGCAGGCCTCATTACATGTCGAAGTAACAGCTCCGGAGTGGTTAAGGGATACGAGAATTCACTACAGACAGCTTTATTTAACCCCTACCATTGTAAAATTTTATAACCTAGACCGATGGATCGCGCAACCGGCCGCTTTGTTGGCCAAGCACTTCGCAGCAATTCCAGTAAGCGAGCCGTTAACTGTAAAAGTGCGTTTATTGGATTTCGAACAACGTTTCGACACTCCTCAGCAAGCGCGTTCGGTCGTTGCTTTTGAAGTTGAAGTGTATAAGACGAACGCAAATGCGCCAATAGCTCGAAAAGCGTTTCAATTTGAACAGATCAATATATCGGCCAATGCATTGGGTGCGGTCAATAGCTTTGCCGACTTGACTGAGAAAGCCGTGAGTGAAATGAGCGCTTGGTTTAATTCTTTGCGTTAATCCATCCTTGATGCCAAACCTTCCGGCATCCGCACAGGCAAAGTCGAAATAGGAAGTGCATTAGTCGATGTCAAAGCGTTTCTTTGTGGATAATCAGACATTTCACCTAATCTTAGTCAAATAACACAGTTATTTAATGCATGAATGCGTGTCAATTAGTTGCTGAACGCGACTGATCACGCGATTTCATTTATGTTCAGAGGGCTTTTCTGAAACCCAAACTAATTATACGTTGCAAAATAGAGGCCAAGGTTAGCGGCCAATTGTCGCGCGGCAAAATGCCACATTTTCTTGGTCGCCGTTAGTGGATACACTTTACTTCGACTCTTGTATGCACTCTTCACGAGACTAGAGTTGAATCCTTCCTCTTTAATGCGGTCTCCCGGCCGCATCTTTTTTTCGACATCCCGGTTTTAAAAAGGTAAGTTATGTCAATTTTCAAAGATCCAGATTTTTTCGATCTCAAGCCGTTAGACCTTGAACACAAAGTGTTTTTGCCGACGCGGGAGCTTTACAGTAGTCTGAGCCTGCAATTAAACGAGCTGTATCGACAAATTAAAACGGTTTTGCTCGATTGGCACGCTGATTTGGCTTTTGCCGCGAAGCAATTTTATGCGCATCCGGTCGAGACTGGCTCGCAGTGGTATGCTCAAGCTGTTGATTATGGGACGCAGATGTATGCCCAGGTTTACGAGGTTTATTTTCCGAAAATCGAGTCTATCTATGAGCAAACAATAGTCGAAGCGACGCAATTGGGTCGGCAAGCCGGCGAACATTGGCAAGCGTTTTTCGATCATCCTCAAGCAACGGTTGCGGCAATGGTCGAACCGGTGACGAATTATACGAATCAAGCAATTGACGTCGCGGAAGTCTATTTTGTGAGCGTTTATTCAGCGATTCTGGACTTGTTCGAGTTAATGCTTGAACAACCGACTGAAACCTTGGAAGCCGTATATCAAAATGCGTTAGCCGGATTGTTGGATATTTATTTTCAATTGATTTCATCGTTATTGGCGATGCTGTAAAAAGGATTACTCATCTGATCAGTTTTCTTGATGATCGCCGACCGGAGCCGCGAAAGCGTCGGCAACCAACTCATCGATATTGTCACCGGTCAAAGACTCCAGAAAAGCAGTCAAATCGTCTATTTCAGCCGCGTTTAAATTTAAAGGATTGATCAGCGGATCTAAGTTTTCATTGGTAATGCCGCCCTGGTTATAGAACTCGACGACTTCCTTTAGCGTCGAAATCGAACCGTTGTGCATGTATGGTGCGGTCAGCGAAACATTACGCAATGATGGGGTTCTATAATGCCAACGGTCGTTTGGGTCTTGCGTGACTTCATAGCGACCTAAATCGTTGCTCTTGGTTTCCGAGACCGATGCGATCAATTTATTATCGACGTCGACGAAGACGCCGGGGGCGACCTGGACACGTTGGGTTTTAGCCGTACTTTGCATTGCTTCTCGATAACCGATGCCGGTATTATGAAACGTATTGTCGGTGAACAGCGCATGTTTCTTACTGATGCTGTGACAAGACGAACATTGCGCTTTTCCGGAAAATAGCTTGAAACCGCGTTGTGCGGAAGTGTTCAAGGCTTGTTTGTCGTTGCTGTAATACCAACGGTCGAATGCCGAGTTGCCCGAGTTAAGGGTGCGCTCGTAACTTGCGATCGCCATGCCGATTGTTTCGATTGTCGGCCCTTTGCCGAAAGCCTTGTTGAAAAGAGCGTTGTATTCCCTATCGTTATGCAATTTCTCGATGACGCTACCGATCGACGGGTTGGCCATTTCATTGTGCGCCAATAGCGGTCCCCAAACCTGATGTTCGAGACTATTCTCGCGTCCATCGTGAAATAATTTGGTGTAATAAGCGACATTGTAAAGTGTCGGGCTGTTGCGCTTGACGGTCCGTCCTTCGACGCCGACCGCGGTTTTCATCTCGTTACTGGTAAAGCCTTGTTCGGGAATATGGCACATCGCGCATGAAAAGGTATTGTTCAGCGACAAGCGGCGGTCGTAAAACAGTTTTCGACCCAATTGTACTTTCTCCGGCGTCACAGGGTTGTTCGCCGGAATCGGCACGGGAGGTAGTCCTTTCGGTGGATGGTAGACCGTTTTCATCAAGTCGGCCGTTTGACCGGTTCGGTCGGCCAGAGCGATACTGCGAGTCGCATAGTCGCCGCTCTCGTAATTCGATTTATCATCGCCGGTCCGAAAACGTTCAGCGACTTGATTTGGCTTTTTGCCATCGGCGACGACTACCGGTTGCAGTAAAGTCTTCACATCATTGATCAAAGTGTCTGTATGCAAGAACGAAACGCTGTAGATGTTGCGGATTTTTTTGTTTCGGTCGATCAAATAGACGCGCAAAATATGCGAAAAAGTGCCGGTGAAACGTCCGTTTTCGTCGTAGACTTTCTGGATGCTTTGTCGATAATTATCGAGAATCGGTCGCAGCTCGGTTTCCGAAGCGGTCGTTAGAAAGCGCCACTCGATATTTTCATCCTGCAGGTGTTCGCCATACTGTTTCATTTTGTCTGGCGTGTCTTGTTCGGGGTTGAAGCTTAATGTCAACAAACGCAGTTGTCGGCTCAATTCGGGGTCCTTTTTAAGCCGGTTTTTGATTTTATGAAATACCCCGGTTGCAAGAGGGCAGCCGTTGACGTCGCTGCACGTCGAATAAATAAAACTGAGTAGCACGATCTTATCGCCCATCAGCTGATGCAAATTAACAGCCTGGCCTTGTTCGTCAAGAATTTTACCGTCTGCGGCCTTTCCGAGCGCCGGTAACAGATAGCTGCCGACGGTCGGAAGTTCGTATTGCAGTGCACCGTAACCTGGCGCAAGCGTTTCGTTGTCGGCCTTGACCGAAAAGACCGCTACGCTCGACAGCAAAATGACGATGGTAAACAAATGTCTCATGGCGTCGCTCCGGCGAGTCGATGGGAACAGAGAGCGGCCGAAGCCGCTCGTTGAGGTTATTGATATTTCGCGAGCAGATCGGGCTGCTGGCTGTTCTGGCTGTTGCTGGTGTAAAGCGAGTAGGCGCCGAATCGCATTTGATGCGCGCGGCCTAACTTTTCTTTGATGAAATCGATAGCGAACTGTTCTTTAAGTTGTTTTCCATCCCAGTGATAAAGTTTGAAGAACTGCTCGTTATCGTCTCCTTTTTTATCCCAGTTGGCCAATAGAGAAGACGTATAATAGAGCCGTTTACCGTCCCAACTTGACGACACCATATTGACTTGGGCGCCGATTTTTTGTTCGTAGACTTGTTTCGGGTTGAACGGATCGCTGATGTCGAAACCGCGAGTATTCCCGTCCATAAAGGTATTGACCCATAATATTTTGTCGTCGCTCGAAATAGAGATATCGACCGGCAGAGGTATTTTAGATGGATCGCCAATATCCGCTACGGCTTTCGCTTGCCATTCGCCGGCTTTGTCTTCATAAATCAGCCAGATTTTTGATGTTAGTGCCGTACTGGTAAAGCAGTAATTGTTATTGGCTCCCCATGCGCAGCGAAGTTCTAACGGTGCGCCGGGAACGTCGAAGACTTTCTTCGGTTTGCGCGCATGCAGATCCCATTGCACGACGGTATTGCCGAAGCGTTTCATCGCCTCGGGATCGTTCAGCATTTTGCCGAAATCCATCATGTAATTGGACCAGCCGGTGAACGACGAGGTGAACATCGCATTGCGCCTAGGTAAAACGCGCACGTCGTAACCGTATCCATCGGCATAATTGCCAGTCTTGACCGCGCCGCGCAGGTCGCTGTCGGTTGGGTGCCAGTGTGTGGCGATATATTTCCCTTCGTTGGTGTATTCGACTAGAGCGGTTCTGCCGCCATGATCTTTGTTATTAGAAAGTCCGGTGATCAGCATGCGACCGGGCAAGGCGTAGGTCGTATGCGGGCCGACTACGCCACCGCTTTTCGCGACGAAATCGCTGATGACCTTCGTCAATTTGGGTTTAGCCGGGTCGCTGTGAACGTCGAAAATAAAAACCTTATTGGTATCGAGGCCGCCAGCCCACAAGTATTGCCGATCATCAGTAAAGCCGGAATGATGCGCCTCATTCCGCCCGCCAACCGACAGCGAGTTGACGACTTTGCCATAGTTCTTGGACTTAGGGTTGACATCGACTGTGACGAGCTTATCCTGCTCATCTCCGACACCTTCCATGCCGAGCGTCCAGATATAAACGAAGTCCTCCTGTCCGACAATCTTGGCCATATAGGGGGACATGCAGGTTTCATCGGCTTGTGCAGGGTGTATGCTAAGACTGCTGATCATGATTGTAGAAGCGGCAAACAAGGCGGATTGAGTTAGTTTGCCAAGAAGGTTACGGTTCTTGCTTTGTGATTTCATGGTATGCACTCTCTTGTAATTATCTGAGTAATAGTGAGTTTTCGTGAAATTGACTGATTACCTCCTTTGGCTGATAATGTTTCTGGGGTAATAAAGTGCTTATGCTTCGGCAGTGGTCGGATCGATAATCGTCTTGATTCGGCTGATACGATTAGCAGGGAATGATCCTTGTTGAGCGTGTTCTCGAATAGCCGTTTCGTCCGGTGCGATATAAACACAATAGACTTTATCATCGGTTACATAGCTCTCAATCCATTGAATTTTCGGTCCCATATTCTGAAGAATGGAACATGACTTTTGAGCGATACCATGAAGGTCTTTGCTTGTCAACGATCCGGCATTGGGGATTTCTCGTTCGATAATGAATTTAGGCATGTTTTTCTCCAATTAAAAAATGACTGGTCGTCTTTATAGGGATTGAAAAAATTAGGCTTTGAAATAGCCCTCCAACAAACTCCGGCAACATTGTTTTAAGGGTTCCGAGGATTGTTCGATTTTCATTCGAAGTAACGCGCCTTGCCAAGTGTTTAGTAATAAATCGGCCATTTCCTCTGCCGTCAGATCGGATCGAACGGTTCCTTGTTGCTGCGCTTGGGCAAGTGCAGAGCGCATAATGTTGCGATAACGAGTTACCGCGGATTGCAATGCCTTTTGGCATATTTCGCTGGTGTCGCCGATTTCACCCATGAGGTTGCCAAGTAGGCAACCGCCTTTGAAGCTTTGTTTTTCGGCTTCGGCAATCAAATCGTGGTAGTAGCGCTTTAACGCAGATAGGGCATCGCCGTTCGAATGTTCCAAATAGGTGTCAAGCTGTTTAATAAATGGTTCAATGTAGTGCTGAATGACCTCCGCGCCGAAATTTTCTTTACTGCCGAAATAGTTGTAAAAAGAACCTTTTGGTATTTTAACGGCATCCAAAATTTCTTTAAGTCCGGTACCATGATACCCCTGCTCCATCAATAGCTTGACGCCTTGATTGAGTAGATTATCTCGGTTGATTTGTTTTTGCGATATTTCGATCATGTGAAAATAATACGACCGGTTGTCTTAATAGTCAATAATAAAAATATTTTTTTTATTTTGGGATTTTTAGGGGACTTGCTAATATTTTGCCGAGTACAGGCGAAGGACTGAAAATACACCTTTCGCGCAGCCCAGTTTTCGTTTGTCGGAAGAGAGTGCATGATGGCGAAATTTGAAGCGCGAAAGGCATGCTTCGTCATGAATATTTCAATTCAAAACAATAGGAAAATTGTAAATGAGCGAACAGGAGTCAAATGGAGGGTCTGACAACATAGAGCAGGACGGAAAGAGTATGCATCCATTAATCAAGTTGGGCATACTCTCGGTCGGCTCTAAGGTTGGTGCGGAAATTATTCTCAAGCTCGCGAAGCACCCTGTGTTGTTGATGGCGATGGGTATCGGTAGCGGGCTATATATTAACAAGCACCGCAAAGATATTCTCGAAGCCGCACAGCAGCTAAAAGATCAAGGTTTGGCTATCGTTAAGAAAAAAGACTGAAGTCTCTGTGGTATCGAATTAAGAGTATTGACGGGTTCCGAACAAGTACGTGCCGACTCTGACCATTGTGGATCCTTCGGCAATCGCCGCAGTTAAGTCGTTACTCATGCCGAATGAAAACGTATCGAGATTAGGATGCTTGAGTTCGGAAACCGCTTCATAGAGCAATCGGTAGGGCTCTCGTTGCAAAGAAAAGTCACTTTGCGGTGCAGGTACCGCCATAACCCCTCTTAGACGGAGATTCGGAAGGACTTTAACTGCGTCGACTAATTCCGGAAGATCATTCAGAGCAATGCCTGATTTGCTGCTTTCATGGCTGATGTTGACTTGCAAACAAATATTCAATGCCGGTAAATTGGCGGGGCGTTGTTCACTGAGTCGCTGGGCAATTTTGAACCGGTCTACGCTATGAACCCAGGCAAAATGGCGGGCGATGAGTTTGGTCTTATTGGATTGAATAGGTCCGATGAAATGCCAGGTGATGTTGTAAGCCCCGAGTTCTTGTTGCTTGGATCGCGCTTCTTGAGCATAGCTTTCCGCGAAATGGCGTTGGCCGGAAAGATAGGCGAGGATGATGTCCGAAGTAGGTTTAGTCTTGCTGACGGCAAGTAAGCGAACGCTTCCCGGTAAGCGTTCGAAGTCGATCTCGGCTTGTCTGATTTGGGTTCGAACGGATGCGATTTGTTGAGCAATTGCGAACATAAGCACAATTTAGATGATGAAAAACCGCTATTAAACAGCAGCCCTTTCAAAAAGCAAAGACTTAGGCTATGGTTATTTAGTGTTTCTATTTTTATTAGCCGCTTGAGAATTGTATGGATATTGCTGAATTATTGACTTTTTCCGTTAAAAACAATGCATCGGATTTGCATTTATCGGCTGGTTTGCCGCCGATGATTCGAGTGGACGGCGATATCCGGCGTATCAATATTCCTGCCTTAGAGCATAAAGAAGTTCATGCCTTGATTTACGACATCATGAACGATAAACAGCGCCGCGATTATGAAGAATTTCTTGAAACTGATTTTTCTTTTGCATTGCCGGGTGTTGCAAGGTTTCGTGTCAATGCATTCAATCAGGATCGAGGTGCGGGGGCGGTTTTTAGAACGATTCCTTCGAAGGTGTTGAGTTTAGAGGATCTAAATGCGCCAAAGTTTTTTGAAGAAGTTACGCGCAAACCGAGAGGTTTAATACTGGTAACAGGACCTACCGGATCGGGTAAATCGACGACGCTCGCGGCGATGATTAACCATATCAACACCAATGATTATGCACATATTTTAACCGTTGAGGACCCGATCGAGTTCGTCCATGAAAGCCAAAAATGCTTGATCAACCAACGAGAAGTCCATCGTGATACATTAGGTTTCAACGAGGCCTTGCGATCCGCGTTGCGGGAAGACCCCGACGTTATTTTAGTGGGCGAAATGCGCGACTTGGAAACGATAAGATTGGCACTGACTGCGGCAGAAACCGGTCACTTGGTTTTCGGCACGTTGCACACCACGTCGGCCGCGAAAACGATCGACCGCATTATCGATGTGTTTCCGGCGGCTGAAAAAGACATGATCCGCTCGATGTTGTCGGAATCGTTGCAAGCGGTTATTTCGCAAACCTTACTGAAAAAAGTCGGTGGAGGACGTATCGCGGCGCATGAAATCATGGTTGGGACTGCAGCCATTAGAAACTTGATTCGCGAAGCAAAAGTCGCGCAAATGTATTCGGCGATTCAAACCGGGCGCAAGGAAGGCATGCAGACCTTGGATCAAAATTTGAAAGAATTGGTTGAAAAAGGCTTAGTGGCTTCAAAAGTCGCCATGTTGAAAGCGGTTAACAAAGATATGTTCAGGTAGAGAGGGGGCGATATGGATGAATTTAAGCGACTACTTGAGTTAATGGTTCAGCAAAAGGCCTCCGATTTATTCATCACTGCGGGGCGTCCGCCCACGATAAAAGTCGACGGTAAGTTGATCGAAGTATCCAAAACGACGCTAAACAACGATCAATCTCGAGCCATTGTCATGAGTGTGATGACACAACGGCAAAAAGACGAATTCGATAATACCAAAGAGTGTCAGTTTGCGATTGCCTTTCCTAAGCTTGGCCGATTTCGGGTGAGTGCGTTTACCCAGAGAGATGCTGCGGGAATGGTGTTGAGACGCATCGAGACCCATATTCCCGATGCCGAAGACCTGCATTTGCCGCCGGTTTTAAAAGATTTGGTCATGAACAAGCGCGGACTGGTGTTGTTCGTCGGCGGGACGGGAACCGGTAAGTCGACTTCATTGGCGGCATTGATAAAATACCGAAACCAAAACAGCAGCGGTCATATAATTACCATTGAAGACCCGCTCGAGTTTTTGCATCCGCATTTGGGTTGCATCGTTACGCAGCGCGAAGTCGGCATGGATACCGAATCCTATGAAGTCGCGCTTAAGAATACCTTGCGCCAAGCGCCTGATGTTATCCTGATCGGTGAGGTTAGAACCCGTGAAACGATGCAAAATGCGATTACGTTCGCCGAAACCGGGCATTTGTGTATAACGACCTTGCATGCGAACAATGCCAATCAGGCATTGGATCGGATTTTGCATTTTTTCCCGGACGAAATGCATAATCAATTATTTATGGATTTGTCGCTGAATTTGCGAGGCATTGTCGCGCAGCAGTTGATTGCCCGTGCCGATGGCAAAGGACGCTATCCCGCAGTTGAAATTTTGTTGAACACACCCTTGGTTTCCGATTTGATTCGTAAAGGCGAAGTTCACAAACTTAAGGAATTAATGAAGAATTCGCGGGAACATGGCATGCAGACCTTCGATCAAGCGCTTTACGATCTCTATACCGCCGGAAAAATTAGTTATGAAGATGCCTTAAACTCTGCGGACTCAAGAAACGAAGTGCGCTTGATGATTAAACTGGGTGCCGAAGACTTAGGGACTTTAGTCAATGAAAATATGCATCTAAAAGAAGACGAAGACGAGCATGTTCGTTTCTAATTCAATCATCTTTTGCGTGCTTCACTAATCGTTTCATAAGCCTTGGTGATTTGTTGCGTTTTTTCCTTGGCCAAGATCATCATTTCTTCGGGCAGGCCTTTCGCAACAAGTTTATCCGGATGATGTCGGCTGATGAGGCGGCGATAAGCTTTTTTAATATCGCTATCGCTAGCATTGGAGCGGACGCCGAGGACCTCATAGGCGGTAGCTAAGTTATCCTCTTTTTTAGTCGTTTGATATTGTTGTCGATGTTGACTGCCATAGAGCCGGTATTGCGCCAGAATTTGTAATTTGATCCGCTCGTAATCAAACCGCGATAGACCGAGTATTCCGCAGATCTTGATCAACAGTTTATCCTTGACCTCGTTCAGATGGCCGTCGGCCATTGCGGCTTGAAGTTGGATTTCTAAAAACATGCGAATCAAATCGCCTCGCCGTCGGCACTCGTGACGAAATTGACGAAGCGCGTCATCAAGAGGAAAGTCTTTGTTTTTGCCTTGTTGAAAGAGTTTAATCGCCGTTGAGCGTAAGTCGGCCGATAAGCCCATGTCGTCCATTATACGTTTAGCCAGATCGATTTCCGCTTGAGAAACGCGTCCGTCCGCTTTGGCGATGTGGCCCATTACCGAAAATGTCGCGGTAAAAAAAGCGGTCTGTACGCGGTGCTTATCGCCGGGGCTCAAACGCTCGTCGAAATCGAATGTCTCCAAGCCGGAATCGAAATGATGGCCGACCGATGCCCCTAGTATAGCCCCAAGCGGACCGCCTAAAAGAAATCCGAAGGCGCCGCCCAAGAATTTTCCCAACCAACTCATTGCCAGTCATCCCGTTATTCAAAAATAAATGCTATTGTATGCGATTTGATATTAACTTTTTATAACGAGGTATTATGAACGCTCCGGCTGTTCTTTACGAATCATCTTTGTCGCAATTGACGTTGCGAGCTCGCGGAAAAGTCCGTGATATTTACGACATAGACGATGAACATATGTTGATCGTCACGACCGATCGCCTATCGGCTTTCGATGTGATATTACCGGATCCGATTCCGCAAAAAGGGCGTGTTTTGACATCTGTTTCGAATTTTTGGTTTAGTAAATTGAAACACATTTTGCCGAATCATTTAGCCGGCGTTTCTTTGTCCGAAGTGCTTACCGATCCGCAAGAACTCAAGCAGCTAGAAGGAAGGGCGGTCGTGGTCAGAAAATTGAAACCGCTACCGGTCGAAGCGATTGTACGCGGATATATCATTGGTTCGGGTTGGAAAGATTATCAGCAAACCGGTCATATTTGCGGCATTCGTCTTCCCGAAGGTTTACAGCAGGCACAGCAATTGCCCAAGCCGATTTATACACCGTCCAGCAAAGCCGCTGTCGGCGATCATGATGAAAATATAACGTTTGCGAAAACGGTTGATTTGATGGGCCAAGAACTCGCCGAAAAGGTGCGTGAGGCCAGTTTGGCCCTCTATCAAGAAGCCGCGAATTATGCCAAGGAAAGAGGCATAATAATTGCCGATACCAAATTCGAATTCGGCACCGACGACGCCGGCGTCTTATATTTGATCGATGAAGCGCTAACGCCCGATTCGTCTCGCTTTTGGCCCGCCGATCAATACCAAGTCGGCATGAGCCCACCCAGTTTCGATAAGCAGTATGTGCGCGATTATTTAGAAACTTTGGATTGGAACAAAAAGCCGCCGGCCCCCTCATTGCCCGAGGAAGTGATTCGTAAGACTACCGAAAAATACCTGGAGGCGGAGGCTAAATTAATCGGTTCAAGAAATTAGTACGCTGCCTTCGCTCAATTCTGCGAGAATCATTGCAGTAACGCTCATGAAGGCTTGGCATAACCCCGGCAAATGAAAGTTCTCTGGTGGCGGAGGGTGCGGTCACTCGCCCGACAGGACGCCGTGAATACGTCCATGTAGGCTCGACGGCGGCCTTCCCTGCCGCCGACGCCTGTCGACCGAGCAACCGCACCCTCTCCGGAACCGGCATTGTGTTGCATATCGAAAAATTAGATAAAGAACCTAAATCTACGAACTTTCACAGTAAACCATGCTCGGCAAACGAGTAAGGTAAGCCGTCGCCGATGATAAAATGGTCGAGAACCCGAATGTCGAATAAAGCCAAGGCTTGCTTGAGTTTGTCGGTTATGTGGCGGTCGGCTTGACTGGGTTCGCTGATTCCGGAGGGATGATTGTGCGCGAAGATAACGGCGGCGGCGTTGTGCTGTAAAGCGGCTTTGGCTACTTCTCTAGGATATACCGAGGCGCTATCTATCGTGCCTCGGAACAATTCTTCGAGCTTTAAAACACGATGTTGGTTGTCGAGAAACAAGCAAGCGAATACCTCATAACTGTATCCTCTTAATTGCGCGCTGAGATAAGCTCGGGTAATGTCGGGGCTGGTCAAGGCATCGCCGCGTTGTAGAATTTCACAAAAATGCCTTCTAGCCATTTCTAAAACGGCTTGCATCTGCGCGTATTTGGCGGGGCCTAAACCGACACTTTGACAAAAGCGTTGCAGGTCGGCATCGAGCAGCGCTTTTAAAGAACCGAAGTCGTTCAGTAATTCTCTCGCTAAATCGACAGCCGATTTTCCAGGCGTTCCGGTGCGCAAGAATATTGCGAGCAATTCCGCGTCGGTAAGCGCGTTTGAGCCTTTTTGTAATAATTTTTCCCGGGGTCGTTCATCCGCCGGCCAATCTTTGATTGCCATTGATTACCCAAGTGAGGTCAAAAATATCAAGCGTAGAAGAAATTTACTATACTTGCCATAATTATACTTCGCGCGATCACATTTGCGTTTTTCTGACGCGCTCTTTTGTCCGGTAGCTGCGTTGCGAAAACAGTTACATAGGCTTGCTATGCGCCTGTTTTCGCGCCTTGCTACCGAACAAAATAGCATTGCCATAAAAGCCGCAAACATGACCGCGGAAGTATATCCAATTTAATTTTCTAACCGTACAACTATTAATAATTAAGAACATGCGCAAAATAACTTCTACAAGCATTAAGCTTGGTGCCGGTTCTTCGGAGGCTTGCATGACAGGAAGCCGTGAATACGTCTGTCTAGGCTTGACGGCTGTTATTCCTGTCGCCGACACCTGGCAATCGAGCCGTCAGCCCCCCTTCCAACCGTTGTCGAAGTTATTTCATGCTCGTTCCTAAGCGAATATTACTGGCGGTTTGCGGCGGAATCGCGGCCTATAAATCTGCAGAACTCATCCGGCTTTTGAGAAAACACGGGTGTGAAGTCCGAGTGGTGATGACTCGATCGGCGGTGGCCTTTATTACGCCGTTGACTTTGCAAGCCCTATCCGGAAATCCTGTGCATATTGATTTGCTGAACTGTGATCAAGAGCACGCGATGGGACACATCAGCTTGGCGCGCTGGGCCGATTGCATCGTGATTGCTCCGGCGACCGCAAATATGATCGCTAAATTGAGTCATGGTTTGGCCGACGATTTAGTCTCTACGTTGGTGTTGGCCGCCGAATGTCCTCTTCATTTGGCGCCGGCAATGAATCGTGCCATGTGGCATAAAGCCGTTACTCAGGAAAATATAGAGCGCTTAGTCAGCCAGGGAGCGCAAATCATCGGTCCGGAAGTCGGCAGTCAAGCTTGCGGCGAAACGGGTCTCGGACGTATGTCCGAGCCGGAAGCGATCATGCAGTGTTTAATGATAAATACTGCGCAAGGGGTTTTACAAAGTAAAAAGATTTTTATTACAGCTGGCCCTACACGGGAACCTCTCGACCCGGTTCGCTATATTACCAATCGCAGTTCCGGAAAAATGGCTTATGCGCTTGCCCAAGCGGCCTTGTCAATGGGGGCTGAAGTCACTCTGGTGAGTGGGCCAGTCGCATTGTCAGCACCCGAAGGTGCTCGCCTGATACGGGTTGAAACTGCCTCGCAAATGCATGAAGCGGTCATGGCGAGTGTTCAATCGGCCGATATTTTTATCGCGGCGGCGGCAGTCGCCGATTATAGTCCGGTTAGTGTTAATGATAAGAAAATAAAAAAACAAAATGACGAGGTCGTCATTTTGTTACGTAAAACCCGAGATATTTTAGCCGACGTTTCGAAACTGACGCATAACAGGCCTTATACGGTAGGTTTTGCCGCCGAAACGCACGATTTGGAGCGATATGCTCAAGACAAGTTAGTTCGAAAGAATTTGGATATGGTTGCGGCCAACTGGGTTGGTAAAGATAAGGGCGGGTTCGAAAGCGATCTGAATGCCCTGTCGGTCTTCTGGCACGGTGGCGGCATAGATTTGGCCATGACCGATAAAAATCAACTCGCCCGGCAGTTAATGAGCTTAATCGCAGAGAAAATTAATGAAAAAAATACAGTTAAAAATTCTGGATGAACGATTGGGTAAGGATATTCCTCTGCCTGAATACGCCACCACCGGTTCGGCCGGTTTGGATTTGAGAGCATGTTTAAGCGAATCGGTCGAATTGAAGCCCGGCGACAGTATCTTGATCCCCACCGGCATTGCGATTCATATTGCCGATAATACTATGGCGGCAGTCATCCTGCCTCGCTCGGGATTAGGACATAAACATGGAATCGTTTTGGGTAATCTCGTGGGATTGATAGATTCGGATTATCAGGGACAGATTTTCGTATCCTGTTGGAATCGCGGGCAGACCGCATTTACCGTTAATGTCGGCGAAAGAATCGCGCAAATGATTTTCGTGCCTGTCGTACAGGCCCAATTCGAGTTGGTCGACGCGTTTGATGAAAGTGCTCGAGGCGAAGGCGGTTTCGGACATACCGGACGACATTAAATTGATAGGGGACGTTTGATGGAGCGTATATTCTTACCGCTGTCGATTATTGCGGTATTTTTGGTGCTATTGACTGGCGCGGGCATTTATTGGGCTAATGACTCCAGCATCAAGGAAGCTAAGCATGATTCAGCGATGGCCCTTGCCGCAGGTACAGCTTTAGGTATTTCAAAACAAATCGAGCAATTGGCCGGCTCAATTGACAAAATGGCTCGAGATCCGACTGTAATAGAGGCAGTGGAAAACAGAGACAGGGACCGGACTCGAGCGTTAGAAGCGCAATTGGAAAAATATTTGCCGGGTGCATTAAAGATCAGATTATTGCTGCCAGGCATAAACGATTTGGATACCGAACATGTTCCGCACATGGGCTTTGCCGATTTGGACATGGTTAAGGAAACCTTTAGCGGGAACCCTCAGCCGTTGATTCAAGGGGAGGGCGCTAACCGGCATCTTGCGATAACGGCCAGAGTTGAAGAAGGCGGCCGTGTGGCGGGTGTTATATTGGCCAGTTTGAGTTATGACTTTATTAATAAAAGTATTAAACCGAGCTCTATCGGCAATCAATTGATTCAACTGAAGCAGGGTGACTTCGAGTTGGCAGCGGTTGGAAACCGAGCGCTTATCGGCGATGCTGCTAGCGTGCAAATGCCGATTGCTCACACGACATGGCAAGTTCAGGTTTGGTATCAGAGAGGGGGGAGCTCTTCGGATGTAGGGTTGATTGCAGCAATTTTGTCAATAGCTGTTCTGTTGGTTTGTCTTGCGTTTTTTGTCGGCTATCGAAAAAGTGCCAATATTTTAAGCCACGACCAAAGTATTGTTTTAAAAGCCGTCAAAGATCTAATGACCGGAAATGCGTATGGTAATTATCCAGTCAATTTGAGTGAGATGAGTGTCATTATTTCCACATTGGTGCAATTCAAACGAGTATTGGATCATCAAGGGGACGATGTCGTCGCGCTTAATAATGAAAGCGAAGCTGATTTTGACGGGTTTTTTGAAGAATCCGATTTTGCGATTGAAGAAATTGTTGAAAACGCTAAAGCAAACGAAGCCGAAACCAGTCCGGTCTCAATGCCGGATGTCGATTGGGATATGCCGTTACCAGAAGCGAAACCAACCCCGGCTCCCGAGCAAGCAAAACCCTCTCCTATATCAAATGAAATGGCGCCGTTGCATGGAGGGAGCGGAGAAGTATTTAGAGCCTATGATATCCGAGGCGTGGTCGGCAAAACACTGACAACCGAACTGGCTTATGATATTGGCCGCGCATTTGGTACGGAAGCGAGAAAGGCCGATTGTAATATTGTCGTGGTCGGACGAGATGGGCGCCATTCGAGTCCTGAATTGTCGGACGCAGTGATCAATGGCATTGTGTCGACCGGGCGGGATATACTCGATTTGGGCATGGTGCCGACACCTATCCTGTATTTCGTTACGCAACATACCGAAGGGCGGACCGGATTGATGATTACCGGGAGTCATAATCCGGCGGAATATAACGGCATGAAAATGGTGATTAAGGGTGAAACCTTGGCAGGACAGCGAGTCGCGAAGCTTAAAAACATCATCGATAAACAGGACTATGCCGTTGAGGTCGGCGGGACAGTCGATCAGAACAGCATGTTTGTAAATGAATACATCGGTATTGTCGCCGAAGATGTACATTTGGTCAGGCCGATGAAAATCGTATTGGATTGCGGGAACGGCGTGGCCGGAGATATTGCACCGATACTGTTTAAGACGCTGGGTTGCGAAGTCGTCGAATTGTTTTGCGATGTCGATGGCAGTTTTCCCAATCACCATCCGGATCCAAGCGTTCCGGAAAATTTGGAAGACTTAATTGCTGCGGTACAACATTATGAAGCGGACATCGGCATCGCTTTCGACGGTGATGGCGACCGTCTTGGGGTGGTCGATTCAAACGGCAAAATTATATGGCCGGATCGGCTGATGATGCTGTTTGCCAAGGATGTCTTGGCAAGAAAGCCCGGTGCGCAGATTGTTTACGATGTCAAATGTTCTAGGCATTTGGCCGAGCAGATCGCCAAATATGGCGGCCGCGCCTTAATGTGGAAAACCGGTCACTCTTATATGAAGGCAAAAGTCAAAGAAAGCGGTGCTAAATTAGCAGGAGAGATGAGCGGGCATATTTTTTTTAATGACCGATGGTACGGGTTTGATGATGCGTTGTATTCAGCGGCGCGTCTAATTGAGATTTTGTCATCGGATGCCAGAACCAGTGCCGAAATTTTTGCCGAGTTTCCGGAAAGCCTCAATACACCGGAATTGCTCGTTTCAATGAAAGAGGGCGAAAATTTTGATTTTATTGAAAAATTATTTGCGAAGGCCGATTTCAAAAATGGGAAAATCACCAACATCGATGGATTACGGGTCGATTTTTCCGATGGTTGGGGGCTAGTTAGAGCCTCGAATACCACACCGTCATTAGTGGTCCGTTTCGAAGCCGATAGCGAGCAAGCGATGCGCCGAATTCAAGAGGATTTCAGGAGATTGATGACGAATATCGAGCCAAAGCTAGTTTTACCTTTTTAATCTACGGATAAAGAATATATGAAAAACAAAGCCGCGCATCAGATTGCGCATGTACTGATCGAAGCCTTACCCTATATTCGCCGTTTTAAAGATAAAACGGTCGTCGTCAAATACGGCGGCAATGCCATGATCGATGAATCGCTAAAAAATAGTTTTGCTCAAGATATTGTCATGATGAAGCTGGTCGGCTTAAACCCCATCGTCGTGCATGGCGGCGGTCCTCAAATAGGAAACCTACTGAAGCGGCTCGGAAAAACCACAGAGTTTATTGACGGCATGCGAGTAACCGACAGCGAAACGATGGATGTTGTTGAAATGGTATTGGGCGGTTTAGTGAATAAAGAGATCGTTAATCTGATAAATCGGCATGGCGGCAAAGCGGTCGGCTTGACCGGTAAGGACGGCGACTTTATTCGCGCCAATAAAATCAAAATGAAAAAAAATGCGATCGAAGTGCAAGAGCCTGAAATCATCGATTTAGGTCATGTCGGAGAGGTCAGCAGTATCGATCCGGCAGTACTGTCGATGTTGAATCACAGTGATTTTATTCCGGTGATTGCTCCGATCGGCGTTGGCGACGATGGACATTCCTATAACATCAATGCCGATTTGGTCGCGGGTAAGGTTGCGGAAGTCTTGAAAGCCGAAAAATTGATTTTGTTGACCAATACCGCAGGCATTCTCGATAAACAACAAAATTTGTTGACCGGCCTATCGCTAAAGGATGTTGACGACTTGATTGCGGACGGTACGATTTCCGGCGGTATGATACCGAAAACCCGCTGCGCAACCGATGCGCTGAAAGGGGGGGTGTCGAGCGTCCATATCATCGACGGACGCGTCGAGCATGCAGTATTGTTGGAGCTGTTTACCGACCAAGGCGTAGGGACCCTATTATTCAGCCGACCGAGATAAGGCGTCGTTAATATAAGGTCTAAACGCGGACCGGATATCGCTGACCCGCTGACTCGCGCATAATTCGCGGCCTAGTGAAGAATCTCGGCAACGAATATCGAGAAAAAGTTGATAATCGACATCGCTAATCGCGATTTTCGATAACGATAAGCTCAAGTCGGAATCCTTAGACGGCGAGCGGGTCATGATCAACTTGTCGGTGTCGATATCCGGGCCGGTCGTTGAATGAAAAGTGACGAAAGTTCGAGCAATTTCCCACGCTTGGTTACATTGATGATCGTTCTCGCAATAAAACAGGCCTAGTTCGTTGGCTTCCTTTATGCTAGGAATCTTATGTTGTTTCGGTTGAGTATCGGTTCTTGATTGAGTCAAAAATAAATAGCGCTCGACGTCGGCATCGTCTTCCTTTTTTACTTGGTTCAACGTTTCCATTTGTCGACTGATCGCTATTTCGGTTTGCTGAATTTGCTCTTGCGTCGATCGGATATCTTTCAATAACGACTCGGGGACGCGTTGAGCGTTTCTTTCGAATGCGGCAGCCTTTCTTTGCTGCCCGGACAACTGACTCTTGAGCCGATTTAAGTTGCCTTCCGTTGCTTTGATTTGAGCTTCCATGGTGCGAGTCTTATTTTTGATCGACAACAATAAATCGTCTATGTTGCGGAAAGTGCTAAGTAAGACCTTATCGTAGTTTTGTTGTTTTTGAATGATTTTTTCCTGTGCCTCGCGAAGCTCGTTCAGTCTTTGTTCTAGTTCTAGTTCTTCTTTGGTTTTGGCTTTTTCAATGACATCGATTACTCGGCCGCGCTGGTTTAAGGCTTCGCGGCGGTGTTTGGCATGTTCCGGAGGGACTTGATCGGAAAAATAAGTATTGCCTTGGTCGTCAACCCAGCGATACATTTTTTTTGCATGGATCTCGGGTGCATGACAAAGAAGCAGCGTAACTGCGGAAATGCTAAGGTATTTTCGTAGTAAGGCAATCGGCATAGGCGGCTACAGCAACAGCTGATCAAAAAGAAAATAAGACGATTTTTATTATAAATATGCCTGGATGGCGTATTTTTTCCCTATACGAGGCGCAAACAAGAGCGTTAAGCTAGGCAAAAAGATCAGGCATACGGTAAATTTTTCGCCGGAAATCGACTAAGTATATAACGTAAGCGAATCGGATGCAGCGATGAGTCGATGTTAATCAGCAATTCCCAGTTTGAGCAGTTTCGCCGATTTTAGGGTGTGGGGTATGCCTGTCGAGGAACGCCGTAAACCCATCCCTGGGGGCTTGGCGGCAGCTCCCTGCTGCCGACATCCTCGCCAAGCATACCCCACACCCTTTTTGATCCCCAAATTGGGAATTGCTGCGATGTTAATGATTCTTGGCGTCTCTTTCGGAAGGCTTTCCGATGAGCTCTAACGTTTTCGACAGTGCCTTAGTAGGCACCGGGGTGCTTGGCAAAGGCTTTGCCAGCATGGAGCTGGCATAGAGCCTACATGGACGTATTCACGGCGTCCTTTGACGGGCACCCCGGTGCCGAATTTTGATCTCCGATAGGTATAACTATAATGGCCTATGGAGATTAGGTGCTGGGTGAATACGTCGTGTAGGCTTGACGGCGGCTCTGCCTACCGCCGGCATCAGCCAATCGAGTTACCGACCCCTCCGTAAAATAGGGAAGTTATTTACGACCAAATCCACAGCCGTTTGTATTACGATTTATTAATGCCGAAATCTTTGGCCGGAAATTTTCGATTAAAAGGGAGCAGGGGCGCCTGTCATGTTGCCGACAAAGCCAGCTTAACCAATCAAGCCGGCTAATTGATGCAAAGGCGGTAAAATAACCATTTTAGCCAACTGCAATAACACCAGCGCGGCCAGCGGCGATAAATCGACGCCGCCGATATCGGGGATGAATTTACGGCAAGTATCGAGCAGCGGCTCGGTCAAACTATGTAATATCGACGAGGCGGCATCGAAAGCGCCGGGGTTGACCCAACTCAGAATCGCCCGGGCGAATATCGCAAAAATGAAGATATTGAACAGCAACGAAACCAGTTGCGTAAACGATAAAACAATCAATGCGCCAACGCTGATCATGATACCTTTCAAAATCAAGATCGAAAAATCGGCCAGCATCTGTAAAGCCATGACCAAAACCAACGATGACGTATCGATTTGACCGATCGGCGGAATGAAGCGGCGCATGACTCGAAGCGGCGGATGCGTGATCTTGATCAAAAACTGCGAGATTGGATTATAGTATTCGGCATCGCACCACTGCAGCAGGAAGCGCAACATGACGGCAAGGATGTATAACGAAAATACCGTATCGATCAAAAAAATGACCGGATTGGACATATAGTTCGGATCCATCATTGTTCTCCCAATTGTTTGGACATCTCGATCGAGCGGTCATGCGCGGCTTGAATGGCCTTGGCTACCAACTCTCGGAATCCTCCTTGTTCGAAAGCTTTGATTGCTTGTTCGGTGGTGCCGCCTGGCGAAGAGACCCGTTTGCGCAATTGTTCGGGGGACTCGTTCGATTCGAGCGCGATTTTAGCGGCGCCAAGCGCGGTTTGTTGAATCAGCAAGCGGGCGGTATGCTCCTGCATGCCCATTGACAATGCAGCCTGTTCCATAGCTTCCATCAGTAAAAAGTAATAGGCCGGGCCGCTGCCGGATACCGCAGTAACCGCATCGAGTTCCGATTCTTTATCGACCCATAGCGCAACGCCTACCGAGCGTAGAATATTTTCAGCCAAGTCGCGCTGTTCGTCGTCGACATTCGCATTGGCGTGTAAACCGGTTGCGCCGGTTAACACCAAGGACGGGGTATTTGGCATGCAGCGCACGACAGCGACTTCGGTGCCCAGCCAGCGGCTCAGACTTTCTTGAGTGACGCCGGCGGCGATCGAAACGACTAACGGGCGCTTTTTCCGTATGATAGCCGCGCAGTTTTCCGCGACTTCACGTAGCACCTGAGGCTTAATTGCGAGCACGACGACTTCGACTTCTTCGATGACGGCTTCATTGGCAACGGAAATATTAATATTTAAATTGTTTGCTAGGGTTTTAAGTGCGTCTTGATTGATATCCGAGACCCATATTTGAGACGGCGAGTGACCGCTGGCAATCAAACCCGTGATAAGACTGGAGGCCATATTGCCGCCTCCGATAAATCCAATTTTTTTCGTTTTCATAATGTTGAGATATGGTTTAAAAGGTTACTTCATATTAATCCGATATGGGGATTGTGTCAGAAATCGCAAGGCCTGGGTAGAGTTTGTTCATATCTTAAGGAGTTGGGTATTTTCATAGAAAAAGGGGTATGCATCGAAGCGCTGACATGACTTTATGGTTTGCGTTAAACTTTAGCAATGATACAAACCCTCTATATCGAAGAAGCGATTCGTAATCACCCGCGTGTCGAACAAATATGCGACCGGTTTCCAAAGGCGCAAATAATCGGCTGCGGACGATTCGGCGAAGTATTTAATCCGAAGGCGCAAAACTTCCGCTTACAAAAACAGCAACCGGCACTAATTTTGGCTGAAAAGTATCAACGGTTTGTATTGGAAGCTCCTGCCGGCTACGGCATAGGTGTCGGAAAAAATTATTATTTTTCGCACATGCTCAACTGCCTGTACGATTGCCGCTATTGTTTTTTACAGGGTATGTATCAGTCGGCTCACTATGTCTTGTTTGTCAATTATGAGGATTTCCAGAGTGAAATTAAGCAAATTTGCGACGAAAATTCGGATGAACCACTCTATTTTTTTTCGGGTTACGATTGCGACAGCCTGGCGTTGGAACCGGTCACCGGTTTTGTCGAAGAATTTCTACCGGTCTTTGCCGGACTGGACAATGCCTGGTTAGAGTTGAGAACAAAAAGTACACAGGTTAGGAGTCTATTAGACCGAGAACCTTTAGCGCGTTGTATCGTCGCCTTCAGTTTATCGCCGGAAGCGATTGCGGCCAAGGTTGAGGCAGGCGCTCCGTCCGTGGCAAAACGGGTCGATGCGATGGACAAACTACAAGCAAAAGGTTGGCCGTTGGGCTTACGTTTCGATCCGTTGATCTATACCGACGATTTCCGGCGACATTACCGGCAATTGTTCGAACAGGTTTTCAAGCGTATCAATCCGGAGAGCTTGCATTCGGTTAGCTTGGGCGTCTTTCGATTGCCGGAGAGCAATTACAAAAAAATGCATAAACTGTATCCGGAAGAAAAACTTTTTGCGGGACCCTTGGTTAATCAGCAGGGCATGGTGTCTTATCGTCAGGATTTAGAACAGGAAATGATGGACTTTTGTAGCGAGCAGTTATTGAACTACATACCCGAGGATAAATTTTTTCCATGCCGTTTGTAAAAAGAACGGTTCTGGTGACCGGCGCCAGTTCCGGAATCGGACGAGCGGTGGCTAGAAAATTATTGAACGAAGGTCATCATGTGCTTGGCGTATCGCGCGATGCTGATCGTTTTCAAACGTCGATGCCGAATTTTACGGCGGTGCAAATGGATTTGAGTCACTTGACGGGCTTGGCAGATCAAGCGACCCAGTTGAGCAAGGAAAATCCTGAAATCGATGCCGCGGTTTTTTGTGCCGGGGCGGGTCGCTTCGGTTCATTGGAAGAGTTTTCGTTTGCCGCGATCGAAGCATTGATGACGGTCAATTTTACCGGCCAGGCGTTTTTGACGCGCGCACTATTGCCGGGATTGAAAAAACAAGCGCGGGGCGATTTGATTTTCATCGGCTCGGAAGCGGCGCTCAAGGGGAGCCGCAAAGGCGCGGTATACTGCGCGAGTAAATTCGCGGTGCGCGGATTTACTCAGGCACTGCGCGAGGAATGTTCGAAAAGTCGTGTTAGGATTGCGCTGATTAATCCAGGCATGGTCAATACGCCGTTTTTCGAGACCTTGTCCTTCGAGCCCGGCGGCGAGGCCGGACAAGCTATCGAGCCCGAAGATGTTGCCGATGCGGTGCTGTATATTCTGCGTTCGAATGCTAACATCGTCGTCGATGAAATTAACTTAAGCCCGCTGAATAAAGTGGTTAAATTCAAAAAATCGTGAATGATTCGTTATTCAAATAAGAAGCATTTTGACCACGAAGCACACGAAAATTTAGTAACGTTCATGAAGGTCTAGCCATCACCCCGGCCAATGAAAGTTCTCTGGTGGCGGAGGGTGCGGTCACTCGCCCGACAGGACGCCGTGAACCCAGCACCTAAATTCCATAGGTCTTTGGCAATGATTCAAAATCATGGCTTATTTAGATGCTGGGTGAAGACGTCCCTGTAGGCTCGACGGCGGCTGTCCTTGCCTCCGCCGCCTGTCGGTCGAGCAACCGCACCCTCTCCGGAACCGGAATTGCCAGAACGAAGATTGGTAAATCGAAAAATTAGATAAAGAGTTTAAATCTACGAACTTTCACAGTAATAAATAAGGCATCAAAACTATGATTCATAATCTATTCTTGCAAGCCGCATCGCGACCGCGCATTTGGTTTTTTCTCGGCGCCACCGGCAGTGCGTTTTTATTGGCGATGGGTGCGTATTTTCAGTTCGTCGATGGCCTCGAGCCTTGTCCGCTGTGTATTTCTCAACGCATCGCGATTGCGGCGACCGGCATTGTTTTCTTGATTGCGGCGATACAGAATCCGACCGGAGTCGGCAGAAGAGTTTATGCAGTCATCGGTGCTATTGTAGCATTGGCGGGCGCATCGATTTCGATGCGTCATGTCTGGATACAGAATTTGCCGCCCGACCAAGTGCCTGAATGCGGACCTGGCTTGGAGTATGTCTTCGAAAATTTTCCATTGACTGATACGATCAAACTGATGCTTAGCGGAACCGGAGAATGTGCCGAAATCGATTGGAGCTTATTCGGCATTAGCATGCCCGGCTGGACGTTGGTTGCCTTTTTGATGCTGGCGGCTTGGAGTCTCATGCAGTTTTGGGATTGGCGGATAATTTCAGTGAGCAGTGAGCAGTGAGCAGTGAGCGGAAAATGGTAAACGAATGGGCTTCGATTATGTGATTTTGCAGGCCGGTAAGCCTGAGGCGTTGATTTATACCTTTCGCACTTCAAATTTCGGCAGTGCCAGAGGAGGCGCCTGGGTGTCCGGTCGATTTTCGCTCCTGCAAAATCGACATTCACGCCATCCATGGCGTTCATAAAGGCTTTGCCAGCATGGACGTATTCACGGCGTCCTTTACGGGCACCCAGGCGCCGAATTTTGATCTACGACGGGTATAGATGGGGATAGTGTAATGAATAAAATGATTGTATTACTCAGCTTGGTTTTTTGCGTCGCTTCGGCGACAGCCGAAACGCCCGCGATGAGGCAAGCGATCGACGGGACGCATCGTTCGGCCGAAAACAAAGCCCGTGATGCTTACCGTCATCCCGAACAGACCTTGTCGTTTTTTGATGTCGACGAATCGATGACGGTTGTCGAAATCTGGCCGGGCGCAGGTTGGTATACCGAAATTTTGGCGCCTTATCTAAAAAATAAAGGCAAGCTCTATGCTGCGCATTTTTCAAAAGACGCAAAAGTTCCCTATTTTCAAAAGACCTTACAGGCTTTTGTCGATAAAATGCGGCAACAGCCCGAGGTTTACGGCAAGGTAGAATTGACCGTTTTACAACCGCCCGAAGCTGTCGAGATAGCGCCTGAAGGTTCGGTCGATCGCGTGCTGACCTTCCGGAACGTGCATAACTGGATCAAGGCCGGTCAAGCCGACGCGGTATTCGCTGCGATGTACAAAGCGCTGAAACCGGGGGGAGTTCTCGGTGTCGTGGAACATAGGAGCCTGCCGGGCGCCGCGATCGAAACACAAGTGCAATCGGGCTATGTCGACGAGAGCCATGTTATCGAATTGGCCGAAAAAGCCGGATTCAAACTGCTGGACCGCTCCGAAATCAATGCCAATCCAAAAGACGCTAAGGATCATCCGGCCGGCGTCTGGACTTTGCCGCCTACACTACGTTTGAACGAGAAGGACAGAGCCAAGTATTTAACAATCGGCGAAAGCGACCGTATGACGTTGAAGTTTGTCAAGCCGTGAAATTAAAGGTTTTCAATGTTTATACACAATCCCGAAAATTAATCAACCGAGCTCTAGGCGGTATTGCGAATGCCATGCTTTATTAGCAAGCCATTGATATTTTAAGAATTAACAAGCCGATTAATGATTGGTCAAATCTAAAAAATCGAATAAAAACCGTTATTCAGGACAATTATTAACGGGATATGCACAGAGATATCCACAGATTATGTGGATATCTTTAATAAATTCTTAAATCATATTTGTTCTCATCCCCCTATCATTCCCAGGCTCTGCGTGGGAACGATAATTGCCGAAAGACTGAATAGTTACCTTAAATCACATGGCAATAACAAACGAAATGGTTCGGTGAGTGCGAAACTATTTGTACATCCTCAAGGTTGCGATTCCGGTACCGGTTTATCGTTTGTTCGATTATTTGCCGCCGCTGGATCTCGATCCGAAAACCCTAAAACCGGGTATTAGACTAACAGTACCGTTCGGCAGAGGCCAAAAAACCGCTTTCTTGATTGGACTCGATTCAAACAGCGAAGTCCTTAGCGCTAAGCTCAAGCGGATTGAGGCCGTCTTGGATGAACGGCCTTTGTTGTCGGATCGTGACTTGAGCCTGTTGCATTGGGCCGCGCGTTATTATCATCATCCGTTGGGCGAGGTATTTAGTGCCGCTTTTCCCGTTGCTCTCAGGCAAGGTAAGCCGGCTACGATTAAAGCAGAAAAATTTTATGTATTAACCGAAAAAGGCCGCTTATTAAATCCTGAGCAACTCAGGCGCGCACCGAAACAACAACAGTTGTTATACCAATTGCAAACGGAGCGAGACGCGGTACCGGCATCGCGCTTGAATGCGATTCTCGAAAATTGGCGATCGGCAGCCAAAGCGCTACAAGACAAGCAGTTAATTAGGTTAGAAGGGGCTGCCGCCAACGCCAAGACTCATTTAACATTGAATCCGCAGCTACGCCCGAATCCATTGCAGCGGGAAGCCATCGAACAAGTCGTTTGTGCTTTGAGCCGCTTCGAAGTCTTTTTGTTGGAAGGCGTGACCGGCAGCGGCAAGACCGAAGTCTATATGCAGGTGATCCGCTCGGTACTCGAACGTGGGCTGCAAGTGTTGGTTTTGTTGCCCGAAATTACGCTGACTCCGCAGTTAGAGCAGCGCTTCCGGCAGCGTTTTTCCGTGCCGATTACGATTTCGCACTCCAAGTTGACCGATACACAGCGTCAACAAGCCTGGCTCGGTATGCAGCGCGGCGATTATGCGATCATGCTCGGTACGCGCTCGGCATTATTCACGCCTCTGGCAAGACCGGGGTTGATCATTCTCGATGAGGAACATGATGCGTCATTCAAACAACAGGAGGGATTCCGGTTTTCGGCGCGCGATGTCGCAGTCGTGCGCGGCAAACTGCTTAATGTTCCTGTCTTGTTAGGTACGGCAACGCCGTCGTTGGAAAGCGTTTATAATGTCGAGCAAGGCCGCTATCGGTTATTGCATTTGACCGAAAGGGCAGGGAATGCAGCTCCGCCTAAAATGTTGCTTTTGGATATTCGCAATAAACGCATGCAGGAAGGTTTATCAGAGCCGTTGATCGCCGAAATGCACAAGACGCTGGCTAAAAATGAGCAGGTATTATTGTTCCTTAATCGGCGAGGATTCGCCCCAACTTTGATTTGTCACAGTTGCGGTTGGGTGGCGCGTTGCCGGCGCTGCGAGGCGAATATGGTCGTGCATTACGACGAAGCTCTGTTGCGCTGCCACCATTGCGGTAGCGAACACCGCTTGTTGCCGCAATGTCCCGAGTGTAAAACCGGTCAATTGACACCGCTTGGCCTCGGTACCGAGCGGGTCGAAAAAGCCCTAGCACAATTGTTTCCGGGACGAAGCGTCATTCGCCTGGATCGTGATACCACGCAACGTAAAGGCGTGTTGGAAGACGCTCTCGATCGTATTAACCGGGGAGAGGTCGATATCGTTCTCGGTACACAGATGCTGGCGAAAGGTCATCATTTTCCGAATGTAACTCTGGTCGTGATGCTCGATGTCGACAGCGGTCTGTTCAGTATCGATTTTCATGCCTCGGAAAAACTGGCGCAAATGATTGTCCAGGTATCGGGTCGCGCCGGACGCGCGGAAAAACCCGGGCGGGTGATATTGCAGACCCGAAAACCCGACCATCCGTTGTTGACCGCATTGATCAAGGAAGGTTATGGCCGCTTCGCCCGTTCCGCACTAGCCGAGCGCCAATTAGCCGAGTTGCCGCCCTACAGCTTTCAAGCGTTGTTGCGTGTCGAAGCCACAGATTCCGCTGTGCCGCTGCAATTTTTTGAGCAACTGATGCAAGCCGTCGAACCGAATCGAACGGTACGGATGTTGGGTCCGGTGCCGGCGCCAATGTCCCGACGCGCCGGCCGGTATCGCTATCAGTTGCTTCTACAAAGCCCGACTAGGCCCGAATTGCATCGATTCCTGGATAAACTGATGCCGCTTATAGCGGGACTCAAATTAACCCGAAAAGTGCGTTGGTCGCTCGATGTCGATCCGGTGGATTTGTATTAACATCGTGGGCATGTCCAAATACGGTGAAAACGACTAAACCGGGAATTGCTGCAACATAAATCTGCATTGTATAAGCGGTTAACTTTCATGGATAATATACTTCGCGCGGTCACATTTGCGGTTTTTTAACGCGCTCTTTTATCCGATAGCGGCGTTGCGAAAACAGTTACATAGCTTGCTATGCGCCTGTTTTCGCGCCTTGCTCTCGAATAAAATAGCATTGTCATAAAAGCCGCAAACATAACCCCGCGAAGTATATCCAGTTGTTTTTCACCTAAATTCGCGGAAGTCATGAAACAAAAATTAGAGGCCCTAATCCTGCAAGCCATTGATGTCTTAAAAAAAGACGGAATCCTGGATGGGGGCGTAAGCCCTAAATTTACGATAGAACATGCCCGTGATGCACAGCATGGCGATTTTGCGACCAACATTGCAATGATGCTGGCAAAGCCCGCCAAGTCTAACCCCAGAGCATTGGCCGAAAAAATCGTCGCGGCATTACCGGTCGATAGCGCCGTCGCTCGGGTTGAAATTGCCGGCCCCGGTTTCATTAATTTTTTCATTGACCCGAATGCGCAATATCAAATCATCCAAAAAATTCATGATGATGGCTCGCAATTCGGCTTAAGCCGCGCCGGTGCCGGACAAAGGGTTCAAGTCGAATTCGTTTCGGCCAATCCGACCGGGCCCTTGCATGTCGGTCACGGACGCGGGGCGGCCTATGGTTCGGTGGTTGCCGATCTATTGGAAGCGGCCGGTTTTGAAGTACACCGCGAATATTATGTCAACGATGCCGGCCGTCAGATGGATATTTTAGCGACCAGTATCTGGTTACGTTATCTCGAAGAATGCGGCGAAATTATACCGTTTCCGGTCAATGGTTACCGCGGCGAATATATTCGCGAAATCGCGGCCGAGATTCATAAAGCCTCAGGCAACGAATATAGAAGACCGGCCGAATTGCTGATCGAGAATATTCCGGTCGACGAACCGCAAGGCGGAGACAAAGAAACGCATATCGATGCGTTGATCGAAAGAGCCAAGACCCTGTTGGGTTCAGGACTTTATCAGGACATCTTTCAAGTCGGCTTGAAAACGATCTTGCAGGATATTAAGGACGACCTCTCCGAGTTCGGCGTGAATTATCAAGAATGGTTTTCCGAGCGCATGCTGATGGAGAGCGGTGCGGTCGACGAAGCGTTGAGCCGTTTACAACAAGCCGGTTACCTTTACGAAAAAGACGGGGCAACCTGGTTTGCATCAAGCCGCTTAGGCGATGAAAAAGACCGTGTCGTCGTGCGTGAAAACGGTCAAGGCACCTATTTTGCCTCCGATATCGCCTATCATATGAACAAATTGCACCGGGGTTACGACCGCATTATCAACATTTGGGGGGCCGATCATCACGGTTACATCCCGCGGGTCAAAGCCGCGATGCAGGCGCTTGGCGCCGACGAATCGAAATTGACGGTATTGTTGGTGCAATTCGCGGTGCTGTATCGTGGTGAAGAAAAAGTGCAAATGTCGACTCGTTCCGGCGAATTTGTGACCTTACGACAGTTGCGTAACGAAGTCGGTAAGGATGCCGCGCGTTTTTTCTATGTCATGCGCCGTTCGGAGCAACACATGGATTTCGACTTAAAGCTTGCGACATCGCGAACCAACGAAAACCCGGTCTATTATGTGCAATACGCCTATGCTCGGATATGCAGTGTGTTTCGCCAGCTTGACGAAAAAAACTGGGCGCGCGACTTGCTAGACGGCATGAAGCATTTGGCGCTGCTGAAAGAGGAGCACGAGCTAAATTTAATCGGCACCTTGGCGCGTTATCCCGAAGTACTTGAGCGCGCTGCCTTAAACTACGAGCCGCACCAGTTGATTCATTATCTGCGCGACTTGGCGACCGATTTTCATACTTATTACAATGCCCATCAGTTTCTGGTCGAGGACTCGGCATTGAGGAATGCGCGGCTAAACTTGATCTCCGCCGCAAAACAAGTCATGGCCAATGGCTTGGAGTTGTTGAAGATCAATACGCCTGAAGTGATGTGATATGGCAAGAGACTATAAACACAGGGGGCAACACCGGACCCAGCCGAAACCGAAAACCGGTGTACCAGCGGCCTGGTGGAATTGGTTGGTGCTCGTCCTCGTGATCGTGGTATTTCCGGTGTTATTGCTAAAATGGTGCGGGTCTACGCAGGAAAGCAAGAGCCCGACAAAACAAACGCCTCCTAAACAAGTCGCCGATCAAGTCAAAACACCAACAAAGACGAAATCGCCAGAGCCGGAAGCGATCGACGAGCCTCGCTTCGATTTTTATACGATATTACCGGAAAAAGAAGTCGTCGTGCCCGATTACGAGATCAAAACCCGGGTGCGCGAAGAGCGCGTCGGCAAGGCTAAGTCGACTCAATATCTGCTGCAGGCCGGCTCGTTCAGGGAGTTCGCCGATGCCGACCGCCTTCGAGCTAAGTTGGCGCTAATGGGTATCGAATCCCGCGTCGAGAAAGCCCAAGTCGGCGATGTGATTTGGAACCGCGTAAAAATGGGGCCGTACGAGCAGATGTCGAGCGTCACGACCATTAAGAGCCGGCTTAAGGACAACGGCATCGATGTGATGGTGACCGAAATCAGTCATTGATTTGTGTGGGAGTAAATCGGGGATGGGCGACAGGTTTTCGCTTCCTAGCGATTGCCAAGGATGGCATGAATCCAGCACTTAAATTATACCTTTCGCACTTCAAATTTCGGCAGTGCCTTAGGAGGCTCGCCGGGGTGCTCGGCTAAGGCTTTGCCAGCATGGAGCTGAAATAGAGCCTACATAGATGTATTCACCCAGCACCTACTCCCTTTTGATTGAAAAATCGTCTTAGAATAAAAGGTATGGGATGTGTCTATCGAGGACCGCCGTAAACCCATCCATGGGGGCTTGACGGCAGCGTTCCCTGCTGCCGACATCCTCGCTAGCCACACCCCATACCTTCATAAAGTTAACTAATTTTTGAGTATAAAGGGAGTAAATAAGCCATGATTTTGAATCATTGCCAAAGACCTATAGAATTTAGGTGCTGGGTTCACGGCGTCCTTTGACGGGCACCCCGGTGCCGAATTTTGATCTGCGATGGGTATAACAAAGCTATACGATGTCTCAGTAAAAAGAGAGATAAAGCAGCAAATCTACGGCAATTCAAACAATTCGCGCATTTTTTGGCCCGGGCTTGGCGCGCGCATGAAGGCTTCGCCGACCAGGAAGGCATAGATAGCGTTGTCGGTCATCAGCTTGACGTCTTCAGGCGTGTGAATGCCGCTTTCGGTAATGATGATGCGGTCTTGCGGAATTCGATCTTTCAAGTCCAGCGTCGTTTGCAGCGAGGTTTCGAAGGTCCTCAAGTTACGGTTGTTGACGCCGATCAGCGGCGTGTCCAGCGTTAGCGCGCGTTGCAGTTCGTCCGCATCATGTACTTCGACTAGAACGTCCATGCCCAATTTCTTGGCGGTGTTAGCGAGTTCATGCATTTGCTCGTTTTCGAGCGCGGCGACGATCAGCAAAATGCAATCGGCGCCTAAGGCGCGCGCTTCGAAGACCTGGTAAGGGTCGATCATGAAATCCTTGCGCAAGACCGGCAGCGGACAGCGTTCCCTAACCATTTGCAGATAGACTTCGCTGCCTTGGAAATATTCCTTATCGGTCAGGACCGACAGGCAGGCGGCTCCGTTCATCGCATAATCCTGGCCGATCGCGACCGGGTCGAAGTTTTCGCGAATCACGCCCTTGCTCGGCGAGGCTTTTTTGACTTCGGCGATGATCGCAGGTTTTTTTCCGGCAACCTTGCTCTGTAGAGCGGCGGCGAATCCGCGCGGGCCTTCGACCCCTTCTGCGATTTCACGCAGCATGTCGACCGTCGTGTTCAGCTTGCGGCGTGCGATTTCGTCGGCTTTGGTATCTAGGATTTTTTTTAGAATATCGGGAGTATCGGTCATGATGATTCGCTTGAAGTTAGCGCGTTGGAAAATTCGATGAATGTATTCAATTTCGCTTTTGCCATGCCGCTTTCAATGGCTATTTGAGCTTTGTGCACGCCGGAATGTAAGTTGTCGGTCAGGCCGGCCGCATAAATTGCCGCACCGGCGTTGAGCGCGACGATGTCTCGGGCAGGTCCCGGTTGATTGTCGAGTGCCGAGTAAATCATTGCTAGGCTGTCTGCGGCGCTATCGACCGCGAGTTCTTCCAGACTGCCACGTTTGAGACCGAATTGAACCGGCGTGATCGTGTAGCAATTGATGTTGCCGTTTTTCAATTCCGCTACCGAGGTCGATGAGGCAATGCTGATTTCATCGAGTCCGTCTTCCGCGCTAACCACGATGACATGGTGGCTGCCGAGTTTTTTCAGCACTTCGGTCATCGGCCGAACCCATTCTTTTGCATAGACGCCGATCAATTGATTCGGTGTCTTAGCCGGATTGGATAATGGACCCAATAAGTTGAACAGTGTCCGAACGCCCATTTCTTGGCGAGGACCGACCGAATATTTCATCGCGCCATGATGTTTCGGTGCGAACAAAAAACCGACGCCGACTTCATTGACGCAGCGGATGACTTGTTCGTGGCTTAAGTCCAGGTTGACACCGGCCGTTTCCAGCACGTCAGCACTGCCGGTGCGGCTGGAAACCGAACGATTGCCGTGTTTGGCGACTTTGCCTCCGGCTGCCGCAACGACGAAAGCGCTGGCCGTCGAAATATTGAATGTGTTTGCACCGTCGCCTCCCGTTCCGCAGGTGTCCACGACATGCTCGCCGCTGATTTCAATGGTGTCGGCTAATTCGCGCATCACTTCGACAGCAGCGACGATTTCCTCGATGGTTTCTCCTTTGCAGCGTAACGCAATCAAAAATGCGGCGATTTGTGCATCGGTCGCACCGCCGGTCATGATAATGCGCATCACATCGCGCATTTGCTCGTGATTGAGATTATGCTTGGTTAGGAGAGCTTGTAGAGCTTGTTTGAGATCCATAGTGTTTGGCTGATATTCTCGTCGGTAGTTGGAAATCGGATCAATGAATCGCGTATTTTACGAATTTTACCGTAGGATGGGCTTCATTTATCTGTCCAAAAAGTTTCGCAGCAGATCGTGGCCGTGTTCAGTCAAGATCGATTCCGGATGAAACTGTACGCCTTCAATATCAAATATTTTATGGCGGACGCCCATGATTTCTTCGGTATTGCCGGTTTCGTCCTGAGTCCAGGCCGTAATTTCAAGGCACTCCGGCAGCGAGGCTTGATCGATGACCAGAGAATGATAACGTGTTGCGGTAAACGGATTGTTCAGTCCTTTGAATACCCCAATATCGTTGTGATAAACCGGTGATGTTTTACCATGCATAATGCTTTTGGCATGGATGATGTTGCCTCCGAAAGCATGTCCAATACTTTGATGGCCGAGACACACGCCTAGAATCGGAAAACGGCCCGCGAATTTCAATATCGCTTCGACCGAAATTCCGGCCTCGTTAGGTGTGCAAGGCCCCGGTGAAATGACGACTTTATCGGGCGCCAGGCGTTCGATGTCTGTCACGGTGACTTCGTCGTTGCGTACGACCGTGACATCGGCGCCGAGTTCGCCGAAATATTGCACTAGGTTATATGTGAACGAATCGTAATTATCGATCATAACCAGTTTGACGGCGCTCATGATTGTTCTCCTTCCAAGCCTGCCTCGGCCATGCTGACGGCTCGGAATACGGCTCGGCCTTTGTTCATCGTCTCTTCCCATTCGTTAATCGGCACCGAATCGTAAACGATGCCGGCGCCTGCTTGAATGTGCAGGGTTTTATCCTTGATCACAGCGGTGCGGATCGCGATCGCGGTATCGAGATTACCCGACCACGCGATATAACCGACCGCGCCAGAATAGACGCCACGCTTGACCGGTTCCAGTTCATCGATGATTTCCATCGCGCGGATTTTCGGCGCGCCGCTAACCGTGCCGGCCGGAAATGTCGCAGCCAAGACATCGAAGGCGTTTTTGCCTTCTTGCAATTCTCCGGTGACGTTAGAGACGATATGCATGACATGCGAATAACGTTCGACGATCATTTTATCGGTAAGTTGAACGGTGCCGGTACGCGAGACGCGACCGGCGTCGTTGCGGCCGAGATCGATCAACATCAAATGTTCGGCTAGTTCTTTCGGGTCGGCAAGCAGCTCCTGTTCCAGGTCAAGATCTTGCTCGTGCGTCGCGCCGCGCGGGCGGGTTCCGGCGATCGGACGAACCGTGACCGTGCCGTCTTCGAGGCGTGCCAGGATCTCGGGCGACGAACCAACGATATGAAAATTCTCGAGATTCAGAAAATACATATACGGCGAAGGGTTCAGGCAACGTAACGCGCGGTATAAATTAAGCGGCGAGGCGCTATATGGGATCGACAGGCGTTGCGACAGTACGACTTGCATGATATCGCCGTCGACGATGTATTCTTTCGCTTTCAACACGGCTTGTTCGAAACCTTGTTGCGTGAAGCCGGAAACGAAATGCGATTCCTCGACTTGTTTCGGCGTTTTGTGAGTTTCGGAACGCGCTTTTTGTTCTCGCAGCCGGACTGCCAAATCCTCCAGGCGATTTACGGCGTCTTGGTAAGCATTGTCTTGCTCGGGGTCGGCATGAGTCAAGAGCAGCAGTTTTCCGGATAAGTTATCGAAGACCAGTATTTCTTCGGAAACCATCAGCAATATGTCGGGCGTGCCAAGCGGGTCCGGTTTGTTCGTCGATTTGAGTCGAGGTTCGATATAGCCAATGGTTTCATAGCCGAAATAACCGACTAGTCCGCCGTTGAAGCGTGGCGATCCTTCGATATCGGGGACTTTGTAACGATCTTTGAATGCTTCGATCCAGGCCAGTGGGTTTTCATGAATCAATATTTCAATGGCTTCGCCGTCTCGTTCAACCCGGATTTCATTGCCGATGACTTTAACGACAGTTCGACAAG
This sequence comes from Methylotuvimicrobium sp. KM2, assembly GCF_038051925.1. Classification (NCBI taxonomy): domain Bacteria; kingdom Pseudomonadati; phylum Pseudomonadota; class Gammaproteobacteria; order Methylococcales; family Methylococcaceae; genus Methylotuvimicrobium; species Methylotuvimicrobium sp. KM2. Next base: position 169,468 of record NZ_CP150634.1, read on the forward strand.
GCAAGCCGATAATCGAATAGCGGCCCCACTGCTCGCCGCCGTGTACGGATTCGAATAGATACGAATAGGGGCCGTCGGCCAGTTTAAGATAAGCGCTGAGCGGCGTGTCCAAATCTGCGAGAATTTCCCGGCTGATCGGGATTCGGTTGTAGCCTTGCCGGGCATGCTGTTTAAATTGTTCGGGTGTCATTGTGGTTGTCAGCAAAAGTTGATGACGCACGGACGGGTCTTAAAACGAAACCGTCCTTTCGCCGGTCGCAACATTATATATAAGAATAGGCGGCGCTTCTAAGGTAAAAGTGACGGTTTAGAAAATGCCGGGTTGAATAATGGCATCCGGCTCATTCGTGGTTTATTGAAACTAGAAAAAGCATTTCACCATGAAGATCATGAAGAATAAGAAGTTAATTCAATAACTTGTCATGCGTTTGTATAGAGCTTTCGTTCACCAAAGAGGTTGGCGGGCGTGTTGAGTTAATCTCTTGAAATACTTCATGATCTTCATGGTTAAACTGCCAAATTTAGGTTGAATAGCCTAAAATCAATGAGACGTGTTTTCCTTATACCGGATCATTTAAAATTAATGTCTCATTACAATGGCAGGACGAAGCAAACGATGAAATTAATTACTTTTACGCATAATCGGCAAACACGAATTGGCGCTGTCGTTGACGATGAAGTCGTCGATGGTTTCGGGGGCAGTGCGCTTCCGGCCTCGATGATCGAATTTCTGAGTGCTGGAACGTCGGCATTGGAGGCGTTGCAAAAACTCATTGATTCAGGTTCGCATCGCCTGCCGGTTGCAGAGGTAAAAGTGCACGCACCGGTGCCGAGACCAGGTAAATATTTGGCGATTAGTCTCAATTATGCCGAACACATTGAGGAAACCGGTAAGGAAAAACCCGAATACCCGACATTTTTCAATAAGCAAACAACTTGTGTAATCGGTAGCGGTGAAGCGATTCATCGGCCTAAGGTATCGGAAAAACTGGATTATGAGGGCGAGTTGGCATTTGTAATCGGCAAGCGTTGCCGTCATGTGCCCCAGGAACAAGCGCATCAAGTCATCGCAGGCTTTACCATTGCTAACGATGTGTCGGTTAGGGATTGGCAGGCCCGTTCGCCGACGATGACGCTGGGTAAATCATTCGATACACATGGCCCGCTCGGGCCATGGCTAGTCACGCCGGATGAAATCATCGATCCGCATGATTTGACGATCAAAACCTGGGTTAATGATGAATTACGTCAAAACTCCAATACTCGGCACATGATTTTTAATTGCTACCAAATGATTACTTATTTGAGTCAAGTAATGACGCTCGAGCCGGGCGATATCATTGCAACAGGCACGCCATCGGGCGTCGGCGTTAAAATGAAACCGCGCGGATATCTGAAGCCCGGGCAAAGGGTCCGCATTGAAATCGAAGGTATTGGCGAGTTATGCAATACGGTTGTCGAAGAGCCTAATGCTATCGAATGTCGATAAGCGATGTATACCCTTTGCTAGTCAAATTTCGGCGTCGGGGTGCCCGTCAAAGGACGCCGTAAATACGTCCATGTAGGCTCTATGATAGCATCCATGCTATCAAAGCCTTTGCCGAACACCCCGGCACCTCCATAGGCTAATGCCGAAATTTGAAGTGCGAAAGGTATAAGTATATTATTTTTTTAATTGGTGCCAAGCATATGGCGGTTTTTTGAAAATATCCGAATTGATATTTGTGGCCGCCGGGTAATCGGTTTGTGGGGCAGGAAAGAGTAGCGCGATGCTCAAGCCGCCAAAGCGGGATTTATTCATCTGTAATTCGGCATGATGCAAAGCCGCGATTCTTTTTACCATCGATAAGCCGAGACCGCTGCCCTGGGTATGGTTGGCGGTTTCGACGCAACGGTAAAAACGTTGATACGCATTTTCGAGCTGTTCGACCGGAATGCCCGGCCCCGAGTCTTCGACACATAAACAAGGGCTGTTTGCTTGTGTGGTTAGGCTGATCAATATTTTGCCGCCTCTTGGGGTGTATTTGATTGCGTTATCCACAATATTTCTTATTAAGATCGTGATGAGTAACGAATTAACCATGACCAAACCGTCTGTGTCGTTATCAAAGCCCATGGTAATTTGTTTTTTATGAGCCTCCGGCTCCATTTCAGCAATGATTTGAATAATTTCATTGCTCAATTTGATCGGTTGTTTGGCTAAATAACTGGGATCCGATTCGATTCGCGAAAAAGTCAATAACTGTTGAACAAGACCGGTCATGCGTTTCACTGCTTGTTCAATACGGCTTAATGCTTGTTGTCGGACGCCGTCATCGGTTGTTTTTATCGCGACTTGGGCTTGAGTTAGCAAGCCTGCGAGAGGGGTTTTAAGTTCATGCGAAGCATCCGCAGTAAAGCGCCGTTCGTTTTCGAAGGCTTTCTCAAGCTGGATGAATAAAGTGTTCAAGGCCTCGACTACCGGTATGATTTCAGTTGGAAGCCAGCGCGTCGATAATGGCTTCAAGTAATTAGCCTCACGCTTCGCTAGTTGCCGAGCCAGGCGATTGACCGGTTTGAGCGAGCGACCGACAATGATCCAAATGACCAGTCCAAATAAAGGCAAGCTGATCAATAGCGGTTTGATCAAATGATTGGCGATTTCGTCTTTCAATTCCTGACGGATATCGTCACGTTGACCGACATGAACGATATATTCGTCTTCATCATTGGAAACGCTGAAAACATGCCAGGTATGTCCCGCGACCTCGGTTTTGGTGTAGCCGTTTGTCGAATGCGACATCGGCTGCTTGGGTGCGGTTTTCGACCTTAAAATCAAGCCCTCGGTTTTATCGATCAATTGAAACGATATTTTTTTACGTAATTGCGTGATTTGCTGATCGGGTAGCGGCGTTTTTTCAGGGCTGTCTAAGTCCCACAATTCATTCAGAGAGCCTTTATAGAGCAATTGTCCGACGAACGAATATAAAGCTTGAGCCGATTGTTCGAGTTCCGCATTGAATAGTTTGACGACTTCATCGCGTGTGACTTTATAACTAATATAAGCCGTAACGGCCCAGATGACTATCGTTGCCGAAAGCAATGCAAACAGCAACACGCCTTTAAGTGAGTAACGCATTAATTCTCATCAAGGATGTAGCCGACACCTCTGACCGTGCGGATGTAATCCGAGCCTAGCTTTTTGCGCAAATGGTGGATATGCACTTCGACCGTATTGCTTTCTATTTCAGAACCCCAGGAATATAAGGCTTCCTCGATACGCGCCTTGGAAACGACCTTGCCGATATTATTCATTAAAAAATTTAAAATGCCGAATTCCTTTTGCGATAAATTAACCGGTGTGTTATGAACAGTCACGGTATGCGCTGCGGGATCCAGCACGATGCCTTTGTGTTCGATTTGAGAGACGCTTCGCCCCGCCTGTCTTCTGGCTAGTGCTCGTAGGCGGGCGCAGACTTCCGATAAATCGAACGGTTTAACGACAAAGTCGTCGGCGCCGCTGTCGAGTAAGGTAACTCGATCGTCGATGCCGTCCCGCGCCGTTAAGATCAAGACCGGAGTTTCATCTTTTCGTTTTCTGATCTCGGAAAGCAGGTTTAAGCCGTCCATACCCGGCAGATTAAGATCCATTACAATTAGTTCATAACTGTTGGATTTCAGTGCTTCATCAGCCTGCGCGCCGTTCCTAAGCCAATCGACGGCATAGCCTTCCATCGTTAGGCCGGCTTGTATGCCGTCGCCCAGGATTTCATCGTCTTCGACCAATAATAGGCGCATAGTGTTACCAATAATAATGCGTTGATGTTCAATTAATATTTTTAAAGTAATTATTCACATCCCCCTTTCGTTCATACGCAGAGGGTGGAAACGATAATTGCCGGGGGACTGAATAGTTTACGTTTCAAATACCCGAAAAAACAATTTGTTGCTAGAGCCCGTTTATAAAATTTCTATGTGCTCTGTTGCCCAAAACCTATCGACGCATAGGCCTTTCAGACGACCCCATGTAAGCATTCCCTTTTTTCGTGAGAGTATGGCTCTCTCATGTCTGGCATAAGTATCTACACAAGTTTTATATCATAAATACAATGAGTTACAAGCTGGCCTAGCATCCTCTCCTGTTGAAGAGGGTTGCTGTGGTGAGAGTAAAAACAATCACTTATATTCCCCTCATCCCAACCTTCTCCCGCAAAGAAAAAGGTGCAAGCACTTGTGTAGATACCTATGCATGTCTGGCGGGAAGTACGCTGAACTATGGAAGTTTTATTGGATAATTGAATTCGATGTAGTATTCGTCAACGTTCCAAGCGTTTACCGTATCGCATAACATACTCTTTAAACTTAGCCGCATCAATTCCGAAAGCAGCTTCAGTTAACGGCCGTTTATTGCTTAATTATCGTTGCTGAAACTGGGAATGTTAAACAAGACATGCTTGTCGCCAGGAAAAGGTAAAGCGAGCGTTTACAATAGTTTCGGTGTTAAAATATCTCATCTTCCATATTGTGCAAAAAAAATCTTGCCGCCGATAAGTTTATATATCCACATACCTTGGTGCATCAAAAAATGCCCCTATTGCGATTTCAATTCTCATGCGGTCAAGGCTGAGTTACCCGAAAAACGCTATATCGATGCCTTGTTGCAAGATTTGAGTCTCGATTTGACGCGTTTTATTGTTCGACAGCCCATTGAGACGATATTCATTGGCGGCGGAACGCCCAGTTTGTTTTCGCCCGAAGCGATCGATCGATTGCTTTGCGGTATTAGACGTCAAACGCGATTAGCCGAAAATGCCGAAATAACGCTCGAAGCCAATCCTGGTACCTTTGAAAGTGGTAAATTCGCTGAATTTCGAGCTATCGGGATTAATCGATTATCAATCGGGGTGCAAAGTTTTAATGATGCACAATTAAAAAAATTGGGACGGGTTCATTCGGCGGCGGAGGCGATTCAATCGGCGGAAATTGCGCAACGCGTCGGCTTTTCCAATTTTAATCTAGACTTAATGTTCGGTTTGCCGGAAATTTCCGGATATAGCAGTTTGTCCGATATTCGTACCGCTATAAATATCAATCCGACTCATATCTCCTTTTATCAGTTGACGTTGGAGCCGAATACTTATTTTCATAAGTTTCCGCCGCAACTGCCGGGAGAGGAAAGTATCTTTGCCGGGCAAATGCAATGCCAATCAATGTTAGAAAGCGCGGGCTATTGGCAGTATGAAATTTCCGCTTACAGTAAGCCGGGCGCTCAGTGCCGACATAACCGCAATTATTGGCAATTCGGCGATTATCTAGGGATCGGCGCGGGTGCGCACGGTAAAATGAGTTTGGCGTTGCCTTTCGAGGTTTATCGTAGCGTTAAACCTAAGAGCCCCGAGTTATATATGCAAACCCTTGGCGAGGAAAAGCCAGTTTTGTGCGAAGCCGATAATCTTCCTATTGAATTCGCGATGAATCATTTCCGACTTAAGGAGGGTTTTACCGAAGTACGCTATCGCGCCGCTACAGGATTGAGTCTCGACAGCCTGCAGCCGGGGCTTGAGCAATGTATCGCACAAGGCTTGGTCGATTTTACGGATGGTCATTACCGTTGTTCCGATCACGGTTGGAATTTTCTCGATACCATCCTTGAAAAATTCATTCGCTGAATGATCATCCTTTAGGATAATTTATAACGTATCTTTCAAACTATTACATAAAGAAACGCAATGCTTGATTACCAAAAAGATTTTATTCAGTATGCCCTGGACTGCGGCGTGCTCAAATTCGGTGAATTTCAATTAAAATCGGGGCGTATGAGTCCTTATTTTTTCAATACCGGATTGTTCGATACCGGTGCGAAATTGGGCAAATTAGGCGAGTTTTACGCGCGGGCCTTGCTGGAGTCCAAGCTAAATATCGATATGTTGTTCGGCCCGGCATATAAAGGTATTCCGCTGGTTAGCGCGACTTCGATTGCTTATGCTCGACTAACCGGAAGAGATATGCCGTTTGCATTCAATCGCAAGGAAGCCAAGGATCACGGCGAGGGCGGAGTGATCGTCGGTACGCCTTTGTCCGGGAATGTTCTGATTTTGGATGACGTCATTACGGCCGGGACGTCGGTGCGCGAGTCGGTCGCCATTATTAACGGAGAGGGAGCTTCTCCAGCGGGTGTGCTCATCGCGTTGGATCGGCAGGAAAAAGGCCCGGATGGGCAATCCGCTACCCAGGAAGTCAGGCAAACGTATAATATGCCGGTCCAAAGTATCGTATCACTCGAACAGATTATTGAATATTTGAAGACTGTTCAGGATCTAGGCTATCCAGTTGATACAATTATCGAATACCGAAAACAATACGGTGTTTAAAAATAATCGTGCGTGACTAACAGATTCAACGATATGGTCTACACTTACCCGCATTACATCGTTATACTTCGTTCGCTTCGGTCGTGTGAAAGACTCAAGCGACCTTATTATCTTGCAGACTAATGACCGAAAAAAAGGCCAGCCATGAGGAACCCGGAATTTAAAGAACAGCTGCATGAATACTCGCAGTGGCGCAGTCAGTTGATGCAAGCAATTGAAATGTATCAAGAATGGCGTATTCGTTACGGGATGAACGATGTTCATAGCACCGGGACAATTTTGAATATCCTTAATGGCTTGGAATCGGACCGCGTAACGCTGGCTTTTGTCGCGGAGTTTTCGCGCGGCAAAACGGAGTTGATCAATGCTTTATTTTTTGCCGAAACCGGTGTCCGCTTGTTGCCTTCAACACCTGGCCGGACAACGATGTCGCCAACCGAAGTATTTTATGACGAAGAGGGGGGCAGTTATATTCGTCTGCTGAATATAGAAAGTCGCTTAGAAGATCTTTCGCTGGCCGAATATAAAAACAATCCCGCTCGTTGGACACAAATCGATCTAAATTTCGATTCTCCGACGCAAATGCAAGAAGCATTTAGAGAGTTGATAGCCACCAAGACCGTGCCAAGGGATGTAGCGGATAAACTGGGGTTATGGAACGAGCGTGAAGCTGCCGAGCAAGGGGTTGTTAATCCTGAAACCGTTGAAATTCCATGCTGGCGCCATGCATTAATCAGTTTTCCGCATCCGTTATTGAAGGAAGGGCTTTGTATTCTCGACACGCCGGGCTTAAATGCATTAGGTACCGAACCTGAGCTGACGTTGAATATGCTTCCAAGCGCTCAGGCAATCATATTCGTCTTAGCTGCCGATACCGGAGTGACTAAAAGCGACTTGGAAATGTGGCGTAATCATGTCTGTAGTGCTAGGGGCGGGAGAAAGCATGGGCTGGCTGTCGTCATGAACAAAATCGATTCGATGTGGGACGATCTAGCCGGTGAGACGGGTTATGACGCAGCCATAGAATCGCAAATTAGTACATCGGCCGGAATTTTAAATATCGACGAATCATCAATCTTTCCGGTATCGGCTAAGCAGGCGCTGCTGGCTAAGGTAAAATCCGATAATGTGCTGCTCGAAAAAAGTCGGTTATATTCCTTGGAAAAATATTTGTCCGAAGACATCCTAAAGCAACGGCGGCAAATATTACTCAATACGATTAAAAAAGATATCGGTTTTTTGGTGGGCGAATCGTCTAATCTTACCGACGGTAAGCTGGCCAATGCGGCCAAGCAATTAGAGGAGTTCAAGAAGCTGGACTTTGAAAATCATGAAATGACCGAAAAGCTGATGGCCGAAACCCGCGACAGGCAACAGCATTACATGGTCAATGTCGAAAATTTTCAAGCCAGCCGTAAGGTTTTTAGTGTACAGGCAAAAATCCTGATTGACTCGTTTGCCAAGGAAAAAGTCGACGAGATCATCCGGCAGACTCGGGAAGATATGACCAAGAGTTTAACGACATACGGCATGAAGCAACAAATCCGTAAGTTGTTCGACGATTTACGGGACTTATTGCAGGATGCAGTCGATACGACTAATGAAACGCGCCGTTTGGTTAAAGCAATTCATAAAAAGTTTCAGGACGAATACGGTTTCAAGGAAATCGAACCGCAGCTTTTCTCGATTAAGCAATACCAGTTCGAATTAGAACAGATCTTCGAAGAAGGCGAAGCATTCCGGACCAGCGCAAAAACCACATTGACCGAACAAAGCATTGTAATTAACAAGCTTTATAGTACGTTAATCAGTAAAGCGCGAAACATTATGAAACATGCCCAAAAAGATGCCGCCGCTTGGAGTAACAGTGTGTTGACACCATTGATGCACCAAATCAAGGATCATAAAAAACAGATTGAAGGGCGTTTGCAAATGCTGAGAAAGATTAATGAATCCAAAGGCAGCGTTGCCGAAAATATAGCGATTCTGGAACAAGAGCTAGAGCCGTTAAAAAGACAGCGAAGCGAATTGGCAACGATCATCAAGGCGATGCAATTGGATATGTCTGGTGATAGTGAGCAGTAAACAGTGAGAAGTAAATAGTGAACAGTGAACAGGGCGCATCGGTTGTGAACTCTGTTGTATGATTTTTCGGGTACGCCTACAAAATACTCGAAGCGTTCTCTTCTTGGTGTTGTCGAATAAGGGAGTTGCCTTTCGCGCCTATTTTTCTTTACCCTGGTCCCTAGATTTTTCTAAAAATCAAATCCCAAACGCCGTGGCCGAGGCGTAGGCCACGGTTTTCGAATTTAGTTAGGGGCCGATAGGAGGGGCGCTCGCTATATCCTCCGCCTACATCGGTATTTTTAAGATCCGACGCATTCGATAATACCGCCAGCATATGCTTAGCATAGTTTTCCCAGTCCGTTGCGCAATGAAAATAACCTCCCCGTGTCAACTTTGCCGTGACCAAATCGACGAATGCCGGTTTGACGATACGCCGTTTATGGTGACGCTTTTTCGGCCAAGGGTCGGGAAAAAACAAATGAACGCCCGCTAGGCTTTGATCGGGGATGCATCGTGCCAGAATCTCGACTGCATCATGGCAAAAAATTCGCACATTGCGCAGTTCGCGCGCTTCCAGTTGCATAATCAAATGGCCGACGCCCGGTCTATGCACCTCAATGCCGATGTAATCGCAATCGGGGGTCGCCTCGGCCATGTCTGCTAGGCTATCGCCGTTTCCGAAACCGATTTCGACGATAATCGGCGCTTCGCGTCCGAAAATTTCGCTGAAACGGCATTCGATACCGGGCTCCAGGCCGTACTTATTCCAGAAATCGGCGAGGGCTTGCTGCTGGCCTACGGTGATGCGGCCTTGACGCCGCGAAAAGCTTCGGATTTTGCCTGCGTTGGATAAATCAGGGGAATTCATGCTGACGGAGTGCGGTGTTTGTATTGCAATATTAATGAATACGGCTGAATCGGTTGGGTTAGCGAAGCGTAACCCAATAGTTCAGTGCGAATGCATGTGCTTAGAGTTGAAAAAACAGCCAAGCGAATCCTATTTGGCAGTTTAATCATGAAGCACATGAAGTATTTCAAGAGATTACCTAAAGTTCATGAAAGTCTGGTAATCGCCCCAGTAAATGAAAGTGCTAGGCGTTAGGGAGGGTGCGGTCACTCGCCCGACAGGACGCCGTGAACCCAGCACCTAAATTATCCAAGATAGTTAACCATAGCCAATGGGCTATGGAATTTAGGTGCTGGGTGAATACGTCCATGTAGGCTCGACGGCGGCTTTCCCTGCCGCCGACGCCTGTCGGTCGAGCAACCGCACCCTCTCCGGAACCGGCATTTTCTCTGCCGAGCTTCTTATATCGAAAAATTAGATAAAGAGCCAAAATCTACGAACTTCCACAGTAATATTTCCGCTAATCTTTTGGGTGAACGAAAGCAAGCTCAGCTTTAACATTTTTCGGTATTTGGGTCATGGGTGTTTGATTTGTTAAGGCTGGGCAAGTTATTGAATTAACTTCTTATACTTCATGGTGAAGGTTTTTTTCTAGGTTTAAAGAAACAAACCGTCGATCGGCGACGAAGCCGAAGCGAAACGTTTTCTTGGCATGCGTCCGGCTAAAAATGCCAGGCGACCGGCTTCGATCGCTTTTCTCATCGCTTCAGCCATCATGATCGGATGTTGGGCAGCGGCGATTGCGGTATTCATTAGCACGCCATCGCAGCCGAGCTCCATCGCGATAGCGGCATCGGAAGCCGTGCCGACGCCGGCGTCGACCAGAATCGGTACGTTGGCGTTCTCGACGATGGTCAAAATGTTGTACGGATTACGAATGCCCAATCCCGAGCCGATCGGTGCAGCCAATGGCATCACAGCTACACAGCCGATATCTTCCAGTCTTTTCGCGGCAATCGGGTCATCATTGGTATAAACCATCACATCGAAACCGTCCTTGACCAACAATTCCGCCGCGACATACGTTTCGGCGACATCGGGGAATAAGGTTTTTTGGTCGGCCAAGACTTCCAGTTTGACCAGCTTATGACCGCCTAATAACTCCCTGGCCAAACGGCAGGTCCGCACGGCATCGTCGGCGGTGAAGCAACCGGCGGTATTCGGCAGGATTGTGTACTTATCAGGCGAAATAACATCGAGCAGGTTGGGTTCGCCCGGGTTTTGGCCGATATTGGTCCGTCGGATCGCGACCGTGACGATTTCCGCACCACTGGCTTCGATAGCCAGGCGGGTTTCCTCCAAATCTTTATACTTGCCGGTACCGACCAATAAGCGCGAATGAAAGCGAGTGCCGGCTACGGTGAAGGTATCGTCCTGGCCGCCGCCGATGGCATGAACGATTTCCAGACGGTCATTGTCCTGTAGCGTTTGCTGTTCGTAGCGGTCGAACGGCAGGATTTCTTTATTCAACTCAACCGCGATGCGCTTGCCGCTTAGCCCCATATCGGCCACAATCCGTGCGACCGTTGTCGCTTCCGGATATTCGCGGGGTTCGCCATTTAGCAATATATTCACGTTTACGCTCCGTATCAATTTTCAGTCTTTCTGCGCGCAACTACTGCCGCAGCGAGATCTTTCAACAACTGTGCCGAGTCTTCCCAGCCCAAGCAGGCATCGGTAATACTTTGCCCAAAAGTCAATGGTTTGCCGGGGATTACGTCCTGGCGTCCGGCCTTTAAATGGCTTTCGATCATGACGCCGATGATGCGTTTGTCGCCGCCGGCAATTTGACCACCGACATCCTCGCCGACGATCAACTGGCGTTGATATTGTTTCAAGCTATTCGCATGGCTGAAGTCAATCATAATGCGAGGTCGTAGCCCTGAATTTTCCAGTCCTTCCGCGACTTTTTCAACATTGACCGCATCGTAGTTGGGTTGGCCGTTGCCGCCGCGCAAAATAATGTGAGCATCTTCATTGCCGCGCGTCGAAAAAATCGCCGAACGGCCTTCCTTCGTTAATGAGAGAAAGTGATGGGGGCTCATTGCCGCGCCGATTGCATCGATCGCGATTTTGATCGAACCATCGGTCGCGTTTTTGAAACCGACCGCGCAGGATAGACCGGAAGCCAATTCCCGATGCACCTGACTCTCGGTGGTTCTTGCGCCGATGGCCCCCCACGAAATCAAGTCGGAAACATACTGAGGTGTGATCAAATCGAGATATTCGGTTGCGGCCGGCATACCCAGCGTGTTCAAGTCCAACAATAAGCGTCGGGCAATACGCAGGCCTTTGTTGATATCGAAGCTGGAATCCAGATCGGGGTCGTTAATCAAACCTTTCCAACCGACCGTAGTTCTAGGCTTTTCGAAATATACGCGCATCACGATCAGTAGATCTTGGTTCAATTCGTCTTTGATCGCCTTGAGCTTTTTTCCATACTCGATCGCCGCTTCCGGATTATGAATCGAACACGGGCCGATCACGACTAACAAGCGGTCGTCATCTCCGGTTAATATGTCATGAATTTCGGCGCGCGTTTGCAGCACCGTAGTCGCCGCGAGTTCATTCATCGGCAGTTCTTCGTGTACCGCAACAGGCGCAATGACTTCTTTCGTTTCACTGATTCTTAAGTCATCGGTGTTATATTTGCTTAACATAATAGTTATCCAGCTTGAAAGTGCGCGGAGAGTTAAAAGCCGCTCATTTTAACTTTTTTCGCGACCGCTTTGTTAGTTTTTGCTTAACTATAGTTTGTAAAGCGATCAATCACGAACGAAGCGCAAGCTTAATTGACGAACGACAAAGTCGATTTATACTATTCCGCTAACCGCTTCTTCCGGCAAAAAACCACCTGCCTGCATTGACCAAAGCCGATGATAAAATCCTTTTCGACCCAGTAATTCATTATGGCTGCCGTCCTCGACGATGCGACCGTTATCAAAGACCAAAATGCGGTCGAGATGGGCAATCGTCGATAAACGATGCGCAACGGCGATGACGGTCTTACGACCCATGGCTCGGTCGAGATTTTCTTGAATGGTTTTTTCGGTGACCGAATCTAAACTGGATGTGGCTTCGTCAAGAATTAGAATCGGCGCATCCTTCAGCATGACGCGAGCGATGGCGATACGTTGACGCTGTCCACCGGACAACTTGACGCCGCGTTCTCCCACCAGAGCATCGTAACCTTCTTTCATATCGTTGATAAACTCGTCGGCATGTGCGAGATCGGCGGCGCCAATTATTTCCGCATCCGCCGCCTCCAGTTTGCCGTAACCGATATTTTCTTTGAGGCTGCGATGGAACAAACTCGGATCCTGAGGAATCACGCTGACTTGTTCATGCAAGGAATCTTGAGTTACACCGGCAATGTCGACACCATCGATCAGGATCGCTCCGTCTTGAGGTTCGTAATTGCGTAGCATTAGCGCGACAAAGGTCGATTTTCCGGATCCTGAAAAACCAACTAAACCAACTCGTTGCCCCGGTTCAATGATGACGTTCAAGTTTTCAAAAACCGGCTGTGAGGGATCGTAACCGAAGCGAACATGACGGAACTCGATTCTGCCATGTGTCACGGTTAGAGGTGTAGCTTCAGGTTTGTCGATAATTTCGTGAGGACGAACGATAGTCTCGACACCGTTGGCAACATTGCCGACATATTCGAAAAACTCTAAAAATCGCCGGGTTAGATTACGGGCATCGCTGATAATCAATAACGCCAAGGCAATGCTCATTGTAAAATCGCCAACACTGATTATGCCGCTTTCCCAAAGCGTGAGCGCATAGTAGACCGTGCCGATCTTGAGTGCGGCGGCGGCAATGAATTGAAACCAACGGACTCGTTCCATATACCAAAATGTGCGGCGTCCGGCACGAACTTCGGTTTCCAAATATTCGTTCAAATAACGGCGCTCGTAATTGAGCCTGGCAAACAACTTGGCGTTAAGCATATTGCTGACCGCATCGACGATTTTGCCGTTGACATGGCTGCGAGTCGCTGCGTAACTTTTTGCATATTGCTGACAACGAGTGGCAAGCCAATAAGAAATGACAATATACGATAATACCCAGCTTGCAACGTATTGCCCTAGTCCTTGATTAACCTCAAGCAATAAAAAAATCGAAACGATAAAGGTTACCGTAATTGGCCAAAATTCGCATAAAACCGACCACGTCGTATGATTGACGCTGATCGCGGTTTCGCTAATGCGATGCGCCAGTGCTCCGGCAAAGTGATGACCGAAGTAACTAACCGAGTGATACTGCAAATAAGCAAAAAGTTTTTGTGTTGTTCTTTGCCGCAAACGAGGTCCGATAATAATCAGCAATGCACCGCTGGTTCGACTGAAGATAATTTCGGCCAAAGCCAAGCCTATCAGCAATAGCAATGGTTGTTGCAGTGTTTTCAGTACCGGGCCGGTTTGTTCGGTCAATGAAGCGACGCCATCCATAATGGCCTTGACTGCATAAGGCACCAGAATATTGCATGCCGCCTGTCCTGTCTCGAGAATTAACATTAACATCAATAAAACCGGGAAACTGCTAATACAGTACAGGATAAATTTGATCGTGCCGGTAGGGAGGTCCGGGGCTTCTCGTGCGCGTTGGAAAGAAGAAGGCTTAGGCATGAGTACTGTTATCTACTTTGCTCGTCATCTCTTTGCTTCCTAGGTTGATATCGAAATTTGTGTGATGGGTATAATTTGCATTAATCGGTAAGAAAATGCCGATCTAATAATTGTCAATGAAACTTCAATATTAGCCGGTAAATCAAGGAGCATTTCAAGATCGATTCGAAGTGCTTCCGCAAGCAAATTTGGCCGCGCGAAGTATACCTTGTTTGCTAAGCCAATAAAATTCGGATAGATTGCACCGATTGTTGGGTCGTATTACAGGTATCAATCGATCTTTACACTAATACTCAAATTTAGGGTCGACCAATGCAAGTTGAAGTGCTTCTGATTTTTTTATTGATTGTAGCGCTTTTCTGTTGGTCGGATGCTTTGTCTATTAGAGAATATGCTTATTTGGCCGTAAGAAAACACTGTGCGGATATGGGTGTGCAAATGTTGGACGATTGTGTCGCATTGAGCCGAATGACGTTTAAAAGAGATGAGTTCGGTAGGTTAAGGCTGATGCGTTCTTTCGAATTCGAATTCTCGGCATCGGGCGATGATCGTTATATCGGGGTGATAACGATGACCGGTCGGCGAATTGAATCGATTCAGATGCCGCCTTACCGGATGATATAAAATTTACGGCGGCGTGCTAATCGAGTTTTATGCCCGTTTGTAAGCGGCGGGCCTAGACTTTTATTTAAAAAGGAAAATTAACAATGATTTTTACAACAACACCTGATGTGCCGGGACGAGAGATTACTGAAAACTTGGGCGTGGTAGTGGGTAATATTGTGCAATCCAAGCATGTAGGGCGCGATTTCATGGCGGCTTTAAAAGGATTGGTTGGCGGTGAAATTAAAGGCTATACAGAAATGTTGGCCGATGCCAGGGATCTTGCCATTGAAAGAATGGTGACCGAAGCGCAGCGTCGCGGCGCCGATGCTGTAGTTAATATTCGGTTTACGACCAGTGCGATCATGGCCAATGCGTCCGAAATCATGGCTTACGGAACTGCGGTAAAACTCAAATGATTGAGCGTCAACGCATCGATTCTCCTTGCGTCGGAAATTGCTGTCTCGA
Organism: Methylotuvimicrobium sp. KM2; assembly: GCF_038051925.1. Lineage (NCBI taxonomy): Bacteria > Pseudomonadati > Pseudomonadota > Gammaproteobacteria > Methylococcales > Methylococcaceae > Methylotuvimicrobium > Methylotuvimicrobium sp. KM2. The sequence goes on from NZ_CP150634.1 coordinate 184,497, forward strand.
TGAAGCCGATGTTTGCCTAGGTTGCTACCGTACGCTCGAAGAAATCAAATCTTGGGGGGAGGTAGATGATGAAGCGCGTATCAATATTCTTAACAATGTTTCGCAAAGGGCCAAGCAAAAAGTGTATTCCGATCGTGTAAATTGTTGTTGAATTAGGCGCGGAAATAGGCGTCGAGTAAAAAAGTAGTCGTTTTTGCTAAGCCTGTTCGCGGTTTTGACTGTTGATGATTGAGCGATGGCTTATGCGCAAAGCCATGGAATGCGTTTAATGGAAGGATGCCGGGCAGAATCAAGTCGAAGAATTTATATTTGAACCTTATTAAAACTGTGTTATTTAACACAGTTTTAATAAGGTATCTTGCCATAGCCGCCGCCAGGGATCTGCGAAATCTAGAGAAGGTATGACAAAGCTTAGCTATTCACATTCATGATCGAGGCGAATGCCCAAATGACCGCTTAACCCAGCTTTAACAAGTGTAGTGCCTACCGCCTATGCTATTGAAATATAATAATTAAAAATCATGCCAAATTTAACTTTGTAGTGCCATAAAATTAATTATTGCATATTATTCAATAGCCTATTGACGCGTAATGTTAAGGCTGGGTTAAGGCACTGTAAAGCCGAATTCGAAAATCAGCTTTACAGATGCATAAAGTACCAATGCGATAGCGGCAAGATAAACCAGCAAACGTATAGAGTTATGCTTTAGATTGCCTAAAAGTGTTGGCGCTTTGCCTTCTTTTTTAAGTTGTTCGTACAATGCTCGTTGGGTCAGCGCACGCTGCTTTTGATATTGATGCAGCAGGATTTGTGCCTGTTGGAGTTGGGTTTGATCACTAAGCCATAAAGCCGGCATCGAAATTCCCCAGTTACCCGCCGACGTTTCATAAAAGTCGATCGAATGTTCGCTTAGAAGTTCGCGTACTTCCTCGGCCTCGTCTTCTGGTACCCCTCTGAGTGAAAATAGTAAATGCGGCATAGTTTATGGAAAAAATAATGGGTTTATTTGTATTGTATGCGATAACGGTGCGCTCTTTCATTGCTATGATTCTAAGTTTATATAATTCAATGGCTTAGTTAATAGGCACTACAATTTTTTGGGCTCTGCATACGTTAAAAAATGCAAGCCCCCATCAATACCGGAAACACTTAAAAATTCAAAGTGAATTGTAGGCTTCGCTGAGCGTACCTGATGTTGGCGCAGAGTGCTTCTATATCCGCAATACAAAGCTTGGCTTGCCTCGATCGACACATCCCATACCTTTTATTCTTGAACGTTTTTTAATCAAAAGGGAGTAGGGCGGAAATGAAACAGTCTGTTTCTAAAAATAGGCCAAATGACACAATAAAACAGTGTTATTTAACCTATTTTTTTATTGCTTCCTCTATGATTGTTTTCTTTGTTCTGTAAAATCATGCAGTTATAAGTTGGCATTTATTATGCTTAGATTCATAGTACTGAGTTAATTGCCTAATTGTCTACAGAGGTGAATAAAAATGAGTCAAGATTTAACGCGTGTGGAAACTGAAGTCAATGTTGATAACAATGGCGCTCTGTTAGTGGGTGCGGGTTTAGCTGTAGCATCCATGATAGTGTTGCCGGCTTTGGCAATGCGGTTAGGCTTGGGGGCAAGCTTAACCGGTGCATTAAGAATCGCGTTAATGAAAGCATCAAATCGTGCCGCGAGCGGCGCTTATCGATCATCGACAAAAACGGCCGCTTCGTAATTATTCCCTTTGCTAGTCAAACTTCGGCGCCGGAGCTTTTTTTAACGGGCTTCCGGCGCCGAAGTTTGTTTTATGATTGTAACTATTCAGCCCCCGGCAATTATCGATCCCACGCTCTGCACTCGCCGTTATACACAAGTACCGGTAAAGGTGCTGAACAGAGTTTATCGAATACCTGGGTACGGTACTGTTTGAAAAATCAGTGGATATTGAAAGTCAATGGCTTTCCCTCACCTAGCGTTAGGTGAGGGACGACGAAGGCGTCGCTCCCACAAAGGGCGGATGCTCTGTGGGAGCGATCCCCAGATCGCGATTTCGAAACCTAGTGTGTTAAGCGACAATCAATGGTATCGAGGCCTCATTAGCTAAGATTGTAAAACAGTAATTTTTTTCTGGTTCCCACGGTCCTCCGTGGGAACCCATACCTTGTCAGCCGAGGCAAGATCGGTATGCGTTCCCACGCTGGAGCGGTGGGAACGAGGAAAACGGTAATTTTTGACTTATGTATAACGATGAGCGCTCTGCGTGTGAACGATAGGGGGTATTAATAATTGCTTATGATTAGTTCCCTGCCTTTTTCGGGCCGTTCTATACTTTTCTTATCAAGCAACAACCTTTGTTAAATTAAATTGTTATTAGTTCTCATGAACTTGCTTTAGCCCTTACAGTAAGCGCTTGTTGTGTAAAATTTATTTTGCTAATATCGGCCGATAGGAAATGAAATCAAGAATTCAGAATGAACGATACCAAAAAAGCTTGTGATTTATGTGGTTTAACGGTGGAGACGCCGGGGTTCACGTTGAAAACCAATGAAGGTGATAAAGATTTTTGTTGTGAAGGGTGCAAAGGAATCTATCAAATGCTGCACGAGGATCAAATTCTACCTGAACCCGAAAAGTCCGAGTAAGCCAACTTCTATCATCAATTTAAATAATTAAGGAAAAGATTAAATGAAACATGTGCACGGCAAAACCGCACAACAGGGGATGAATTCCATGTCTAAAGAAATTGTTAAAGGTTCGATGGCCTCCGCCACGGTTCAAGGCGGAAGCAAATTGCTCGGTAAAGCAGCCAAGCATCCGTTATTGGTTTTTGGCTTAGGTGTAGCCGCCGGTTACGTGATCTATAAATACCGTAAGGAAATTATTTCGGGAACCACGAAAGTGGTCGATGCCGGAAAAGATTTTGTTTTGCAACAAAAAGAAAATTTAGAAGATATCGTTGCAGAAACAAAAGAATAATAGCGTATATATACCTTTCGCACTTCAAATTTCGGCAGTGCCCGAGGAGGCGCCGAATTTTTATCTACGATGGGTATACTTCGGCCATATTTTGTTATGGCAAGATTATTTTATTCGACGCTGATAAAGATATAAGCGATAGTGACTGCATTAATCGATAAAAGGGTCGAATAGATCCGCGAATTTGTTTATGCGGAGTATTTAACGGGTGTTCTGTACTGATTTGTCGGAACGCCCGTTTTTGTTTCTACTAAGGCAATGTTTGAATTATGGCTATCCAAAGAAGTTTTGTGATGCGTTATCGGGAGAACGGGCACGTCAGGTTTCAAATCCCCTCGGCAGCCTGCGATTCCGCAGCGGCTAAAGCGTTGACCGAAAAATTGCTTGAACTCGAAGGAGTTTATCGGGTCGTGCTATATCGGCGGCAACAAAAATTATCGATACGTTTTCAAGAAACGATTTGCGAGTTCGAATCACTGGTCAAGCAGTTGTATAAAATCCTGGACGAAATTGAGAAAGCGAGGCTTTTTAATCCGAAGCCAATAGCCAAACCGAGGCTCTGGAAAGAACGGGCTAATCGTAATAAAGCCAAGTCGGAACCCCTCAATTGGTTTAAACAAAAATACACCGATGCCAAAGATACGGTACATGCCGCTCAAGTCGTCGGAAAAATCGGCTTGAAAAAACCCAAAGCTTTTTTAAACGATCCTGAAAAAGCCGTCATCGACTTTTTGAACGATATTTTAGTGCTGTTTCTGATCAAGTTGCATTGGCAGCACATTACCCAGCAATGGATCGTGAAGCCATTCAAATATCGTTATGAATGGATGGCGATCTTCTATATGTTTTATTTATTGATACGGTCACGTAAAAAATAAATTCGTAATTATTCAGTATAAGTCATGTATGAGAAGGTGTCAGGCATTGATTTATAAGGCTGTCTGCAACAGGACGTTGCAGTCAGAGCTTACAGGGATGTATTCACGCGTCCTTAGAAATCAATGCCTGACACCAACCTACCGCATGAGCTGAATAGTTACATAAATTCTTTATTTCTATGCCGCCTTGTGCGACATATTTTTCAAATCGCAGCGTTTGTTGTTATTCACTGGCTTGATATTACTGTCTAAATCGATATGGATTCCCAAAGCGTGACTTTTAAAAACTTTCGGCTTGTTCATCAATTATCCCGGCGCATTCGGATCGAATCTCCAATACTAAAAAAAGACCAAGAGCGGGGTTACATTTTTGAAATCCTGCTAAAAAAGCGACCGGAAATTAAAGCGGTACGTTCAGTTTTTTCGCTGGGTTCGGTTGTGATTGAATTCGACCCGGCCAGTCTACCGAAAAAGAATTTACTGATTTTGATCGATGCGGTCCTGGGCAACATCGCCCATAAACAAAGCATCGACCATCAAGCAAGAAAGAAAGACTTTGACGGTCCCCTGCAAGAAGTCGATCTTGCCGTCGAAGGCATGACTTGCGCGTCGTGCGCTTTGCTAATCGAAATGGTTCTGAAACGCGATCCGGCGATCAAGCAAGCCAGCGTCAATTTCGGTACCGAAACTTTAACCGTCCATGGGCAGCTCGATAAGGATGAAGTCGGTGTAAGAGTGGCGTCGCTTGGTTACAAAACCTATGCGATGGATACCTTGTCGCAACGCAAAATTCTGATTGAAAAAGAACAGCAACGTATTTTGACGGCACGAAGCCGTTTCGTTTGGTCGGGAATATTGAGTCTGCCCGTTGTTGCGGTCGGCATGAGCATGCCGTCGTCGCGCTGGCTGCATTGGCTGCAATTCGGTTTGACGACACCGGTCGTATTTTGGTCCGGCCGGCAGTTTTTCAGCAAGGCTTTTCGTTTGGCGAAACACCGAGCGGCCAACATGGATTCATTGATAGCATTGGGCGTCGGTTCCGCCTACGGTTATAGTTTGCCGGCGTTGTTTCGAAACAGAGGTCACATTTATTTCGAAGCGGCCGCCGCGATCATTACCTTTGTCTTGTTGGGGCGCTATCTCGAAGAAAATGCGAAGGGCAAGGCCGGAGAGGCGATCCGAAAATTAGTCGATTTGCAGCCGCAAACCGCGACGTTGTTGCGCGACGGCGAAGAAGTCACGATCGATGTCGACGATATCGCAATCGACGATATTTTATTGGTGCGTCCAGGTGAAAAAATACCGACCGACGGCCAAGTGATTCATGGCGTTTCGACGGTCGACGAAGCGATGGTGACAGGCGAAAGTTTACCGGTCGTCAAGGAAGTCGGTCAAAAAGTGATAGGAGGCTGCGTCAACGGCAGCGGCGTATTGAAGATACGTGCGACTGCGGTCGGCATGGACACCGTGCTGGCCGGTATCGTACACATGGTCGATCAGGCTCAGGCAGCCAAATTGCCGATTCAGAAACAGGTCGATAGAATCTCGGCGGTGTTCGTGCCCTCGGTCATGGTTTTTTCAGGCTTGACGATGGGCGGGTGGTTGCTGGTTGGTGCGCCGTTCGCGCATGCCTTCGGTAATGCGATTACCGTGTTATTGATCGCTTGCCCTTGTGCATTAGGCTTGGCGACTCCGGCGGCAATCATGGTGGGTACCGGCCGCGCGGCGCGCGAAGGTGTTTATATCCGCAACGGCGAAAGTCTGGAACTGGCGGCCAAGCTCGATGCGATCGTGTTCGATAAGACCGGCACGATTACCGAAGGTAAACCGAAAGTCAGCGAGTGGCTCAATATTTCCGGAATAGACGATGTGGAAGTCTTGTTGTTGGCTGCGTCGGCAGAAAACAATTCGGAGCATTTCCTCGGTAAAGCGATCGTAGACTATGCCAAAGAGCATTCGATGGTCCTACAGGAATGCAGTCATTTCAAGAGCGAAACCGGACGCGGGATTTTAGCCGAAGTTGGGGGAAAAAATTTATTATTGGGCAATAGAGGGTGGTTGATTGACCAAGGTGTTTCGGTTGACGCCTTATCGAAAGAAGCCGGCGAATATGCCGGGCAGGGTAAGACGCCCGTGTTTATGGCGATAAACGGCAAGGAGTCGGCTGTTTTCGGTATTGCCGATAAGCCGCGGCCACAAGCGGGTAAAGCGATCGCAAGATTGAATAAAATGGGTGTGCATACGCTGATGGTGACCGGTGATACCGAAAAAACGGCTAATTATATTGCCGCGAAAGTCGGTATCGAAACGGTTATCGCGAACGCGAAGCCCGAGGATAAATTGGCGATTATTCACGAATTCCAACAACAAGGTCGTCATGTCGGCATGATCGGCGACGGTATCAATGATGCCCCGGCACTGGCGGCGGCCGATGTCGGTTTTGCGATAGGCAGCGGCACCGATATCGCGATCGAATCGGCCGATATGACGCTAGTCAGCGGCGATATTACCAAAGTGACCGATGCAATCGAGCTCAGTACCGATACGATTCGTATCATCAAGGAAAATTTGTTTTGGGCGTTCGGTTATAACACGGTCGCGATTCCGGTCGCGGCCTTGGGTAAGCTTAATCCGATGATCGCCTCGGCGGCGATGGCGCTGAGTTCGGTGTCCGTGATCGTCAATTCGTTGCGCTTGGGTAAAAAATAGGATTTCAAATGGATCATTCGACAATGGATCACGGCATGCATCATATTGCTGCAGCCGGCGGTTTCGACTACAGTCTGGCTTTTATGGCCGGATTGTTGGGCAGCGGACATTGTTTGGGAATGTGCGGCGCATTGGTTTCCGGTTACTTCATGAAATCAGGACCGTCCAGAAGCTATCTCCCATATTTCGCCTATCAACTCGCGCGCATTTTCGTTTATACGATGGTCGGCTTCGCCGCCGCCTCGCTCGGAGTCGTTTTGGTTTCGAGCGGTCTGTTCGGCAAGCTGCAAAGTCTGCTGCAAATGGTGATCGGCGCAGTCGTGATCCTTTTGGCTTTGGGTATTCTCGGTTGGATACCGTTTCAAGGCTCGATTCGATTGATTCCGATGAATGTGTTACGCAAGGGCTATGCATCTGCGAGCACCAAAGGTCCGGTCATCGGCGCGCTGATTGCCGGTTTTTTGAACGGTTTGATGCCGTGCCCGTTGACGTTCGCAATGGCTGTCAAGGCTACCTCCGCGACAACCATTGCCGAGGGCGGATTGTTGATGCTGACTTTCGGTGCCGGAACGCTGCCGATGATGCTGTTCATCAGTGTCGCGTTCGGTAAGATGAGCGCGCATTTCAGAGGCTTGATGTTGAAAACGGCGGCCTTGATCATGATCGTAATGGGTTCGAATACGATCTATATGGGACTGTCTTTCTATGTCGAGGAGCATCATCATCACCGCGATTTCCTGCATGATTTGAAAGATAGAATTGATGAATTGATTGTATTTTTAACCGAATTCGTCGACTATCTCGGCACCATGGTTAATAATGTGCCGGGAACGTAAATATACCCATTACTAGTCGCATTTCGGCGCCTGGGTGAATGTAAGTATTTAGTCTCTCTTTGAAAAAGAGGGGTTAGGGCAGACTATTTTAATAAATCCCCTCAATCCGTATTTTTCAAGTTTTGGCGCGATATCTTAAACATCGTCTCCGATGATTTAAATTATGCCTTGTTTCGAAATACGTCTCAACCGAGCCGGCTCTTAGAAGCAACCTAAACCGCGGGCGCTTCGGCACCGAATTTTCGGACATAAAAATAACCCGTTTGATAATGATTCAAAGCGTCAGCCGAACATTAAACCGAATAACGAAAAGCCATCAGCCTCAGATAAAGCGGCTGAATTATTATTGGCGTTTGTTTGGTACCGGGTTCAGTTTTTTTACCTTCGGCGCCGGCGGATTTTTATTATGGGTTTTGGTTTTTCCGGTGTTGTCGATCATTCCAGGAACTCACGAGAGTAAGATCCGCCGGGGCCAACAAGTCGTTCATTACAGTTTTTACGCGTTCATCGGCCTGATGCATCGAATCGGCGTGATGACCTACGAGATCGAAGGGCTGGAAAAACTCAATAGGCCCGGGCAATTGATCGTCGCCAATCATCCGACATTGGTCGACATCGTCTTTCTAATCAGCCGAATCAGCCAAGCCAGTTGCATCGTCAAGGCCAGTCTTTGGCGCAATCCGTTCATGCGAGGGCCGATCCTCAATGCCGGCTATATCAGCAACGGCGACCCTGAAATCATGATAGACGAATGCGTGCAAAGGCTGCAGTCGGGCGGCACAATGATCATCTTTCCGGAAGGCACCCGCTCGGTGCCCGGCAAGCCTTACCGGTTTCAACGCGGCGCGGCTAGCATCGCAATACAAGCGCATGCGATCGTAACGCCTGTGACGATGTCCTGTTATCCCAGTACGCTGACCAAGGCCGAAAAGTGGTATCAAATACCCCGCCGGCGCTTTCATCTTGCAATGCACGTCGGCGAGGATATCCCGATGCAAGAATTCAACTCGCTGCAGCCACGGTCGATTGCAGTGCGTCGCTTCAACAGTTATTTGCAGGATTATTTCACGCGTCAACGAGTGCTCTACGAGAAACATGGAAAATGATGATTGATGTTGCGGTCATGAAATGATCCCTTTCGCATTTTTCGCCAATCGCTATTCCAATCGATATCCATGAAAAAATTACTGATCATCATCCTTCTATTAACAATTGCGACGCTTGCCGCAGCAAATCCTCCATTACAGAAATGGGCCAAAGTAACAGAACCTGCGCCGGCCCGCGATATTGCGCAAAGCATTGGCAACTATACGGCCGGGTGTATTCGTGGAGCGGTATCGTTGCCGTTCAGAGGCGAGGGTTATCAAGTGATGCGTTTGTCGCGCAAACGCTATTACGGCCATCCCGATTTGATTCAATTCATCGAAAACATGGGTCGTGAAGCGATGGCGCAAGGCTGGGGAACTCTGTTGATCGGTGATTTGGGACAGCCTCGCGGCGGCCCGACTTTGACCGGACACCGCAGCCATCAAACCGGTCTCGATGTCGATATCTGGTATTTAATATCGCATAAGGCTACCTTGCGATCATTGACGATGGAAGAACGGGAAAAATGGAGCGCTCCGTCAGTGGTAAGGACTGCCATCGACCGCATCGATGATTCCCAGTGGACGCAGCGCCATGATCGTATACTCGAAACGGCGGCGCGCATGCCTGAAGTCGAACGGATATTCGTCAATGCCGCGATTAAACGTCATCTGTGCGAAGATTCGGCCGAACGCGATTGGCTCGGAAAGATTCGCCCGTGGTGGGGGCATCACGATCATTTTCATGTGCGCTTGAAATGCCCGCAAAACAATCTCGATTGCCGAAGCCAAGAGCCTATCCCTGAAGGCGACGGCTGCGATGCATCGCTCGATTGGTGGTTTACCGCCGAAGCGAAAACGCCCGCAGCACCGACCGCCCCGGCCAAAGCGCCGGAGTTGCCCGCGTTATGCGAAGCTGTGTTGAATGATTGAAACCAATGAACGGCTAAATAGAACGAGAAACTATGCATCAAGAATTCTGGCTGGAACGCTGGCAACAAAATCAGATCGGTTTTCATAGTGAAAGCATCAATCCGCATTTAGAACAATATTGGCCGGCATTGCATATCGAAGCGGGATGCCGGGTCTTCGTGCCGTTGTGCGGAAAGAGTAACGATATGCTGTGGTTGCTCGCGCAAAACTATCGAGTTATCGGCGTCGAATTGAGTCCCTTGGCGGTCAACGCGTTTTTCACCGAGAACAAGGTACCGGCAACCGCAGGGCGTAAAGACAAATTCGAAGTGTGGGAAAACGATGATCTATGCATTTATTGCGGCGATTTTTTTCACCTGATAGAGGACGATTTAACGGGGATTGATGCCGTTTATGATCGGGCCTCGCTCGTTGCGCTGCCGCCGGAGATGCGCGCGGATTATGCGGCGCATATGAAGCGCTTCCTTAAAACCGGAACGAAAATATTATTGGTGGCATTCGATTATCCGCAGCAAGAAATGGATGGGCCGCCGTTCAGCGTGCAATGCCAAGAAGTAGAAATACTATATCGAGATTGGTGTCGGATCGATTTGCTGCACACCGAGGATATATTGTCTAAAGAGCCTCGTTTTCGGGAAAGAGGCTTAAGTCGTTTGCAAGAACAGGTCTATATCTTGACGGTTTTATAATCCATCGTCAAATGCGTTCTTTCAAAGCGTATGCCTCCCCATTCAAACTTGCCACAGCCGCGTCGGAAAATTCGATATTCTCGACAACGACATTATTACCTTTGATGACCCAAATGGCTTTGCCTTCGGCGGATTTTCCAAAAGCCTGAAGATGCGCCCGCCCGCCGGAGCCGCGTAATGTCAAACGATGCTGCCGCCAAACCGTGACATCGCCCGAATAGATACCGGCATCGATGTTTACTGTATCGCCGTTCTTGGCGATTCTTCGTTGGTTTTGAAAATTGTATTCGCATAAATGAAAGCGATATGGGCTTGAAATGGCTATGTTCGCGGTAACAATTGGCGCCGCCTCGACATGGACTACATCGGGGCCTCGCGGTCGTGGATTCCTCGTTCCTAGGTTCTGGATCCTGGCAATTGCTGTCGGGATGGCGATACTGATTTTTTATCCATTAGCGCACACAAGTAATCGAAAAAACAATCGCTTGTGATCTATTTAAAGTAAGTATTCTCCCAACTCAAATTTAGGATTGCAAAACACTCGTTCGCTCAAGTCCGATTGTGAATATGCATATTTTTAGCGGCACTAGTCAGAGTGTCTTCGTTAGCGATCATCCAAAAATAATAATGCAGAAATCATATATATAAAAGAACGTTTATTTTAATTATATATATTTGATGAAACTGTTATGGGTTGCTAGTATGCCTGCAATTCAATCATTGGGGGTGCTCATGATGCGTTGTATCAGATTTCAAAGTGGTTTATATCCGATCGAAAACTTCCTTTAGATTGCCTACGGAGATTTCTTTAAATGATGACCTTGCTGACTTTTCTTGTAATCGCTGGACCTTTATTGCTGTTTTTACTCGGACTGGCGCCATCAGGGTGGGCCGAACGTAATCCTTTGAAGTTCGTTCGATTAGCCGAGTCGGTCGCTATAGTGGGTTTAGTTTCTGCAGTACTAGCAACATGGGGTTACTCTGAACACGGACTGATCGAACAAGGGTTTGCCGGAATCGATATTTACTTCGATGCACTCTCGGCGACGATGTTGATATTGGTTTCCTTCGTGAGCGTCATCGTCATTCGATATTCGCGTAATTATTTGGCTGGCGATCCCGGACAGGGACGCTTCATGAAGTGGTTGGCGCTGACGATCGGTGCCGTACTAACGCTGATCGTGTCGGGTAACTTGGTGTTATTCACGCTGGCCTGGATGGCGACCAGCCTCAAACTCCATCAATTGCTCACTTTTTACTCAGACCGTCCGACAGCACTGATCGTCGCGCGCAAGAAATTCGTGATCAGTAGGATCGGCGATCTGTGTCTGATTCTGGCGATGGCGTTAATCTATCAGCGCTTCGGCAGCCTTCGTTTCGGAGAAATTTTCGCGGCGGCCGATATCGTATCGACAACTTCTCAGTCTGTCGATGCCGGCAGCGAGTTATCGTGGATCGGCATCTTACTCGTGTTGGGGGCCTTGTTGAAATCCGCACAATTCCCATTCCACAGCTGGCTGCCTGAAGTCATGGAGACGCCGACGCCGGTATCGGCATTGATGCACGCAGGCATCATCAACGCCGGCGGTTTTCTGATCGTCCGCATGAGCCATGTAATGATACTCGCGCCGTCCGCCTTAGATCTACTTGCAGTCTTCGGAGCAATAACAGCCTTGTTTGGCTCTCTGTGTATGCTGACGCAAACCAGTGTCAAAAAGTCGTTGGCCTTCTCGACAGTCGGACAAATGGGCTTCATGATGCTGCAATGCGGTCTGGGAGCCTTCTCATCGGCGATACTGCATATCGTCGCGCATTCCTTATACAAAGCGCATGCCTTCCTTTCCAGCGGCAGCATCGTCGATATCGCAAAGGCGTCGTGGGTTCCCTCGTGCGCAAAAAACGCGATTCATGGCACTTGTTTAGCGGTTTCGTACTCGCACTGGTGTTGACATTTTCAGTGTCCACGTTGTTCGGCTTCACTTTTTCGAATCACCCGGGTGTCTTGATTCTGGGCGCCATTCTGCAGATCGCATTGACTTATCTACTCTGGAACGCGATCGAAATTCATATCGGCAAGCGCCTGTTCATACGCGTCGGCATCATTGCCGGACTCGTATCGGTCGTTTACTTCGCTCTGCAAGCCGCGTTCATCGGGTTATTGCAAAATGCACTGCCGACTGCAGAGCTGGCGAGCGGGCCTTTCGACATCGGGCTGTTATTGTTCATATTGATGTCGTTCATGTCGGTGTTATGGCTGCAAGTACGCTTCTCCAGCGGCGATATTGGTTCAGGTTGGCAATCGGCTTACGTTCATTTTTATAACGGCCTTTATATCAGTAGTTTCGCGAACTTGTTGATTCGCCGCTATTGGCCAGCCAAGTCCCCTCGTCATTCTTGATCGGAGCATGCTGTGATGAAAAATATAAACGTGTTATCCCAAAGTGCCGATTTCGCCCTGAACGAATCCTTTAACGGGAAACAAGCGGCCGTTCGTCCGCAAATTCTATCGGCGGCGGCAACCGCGTGCTCTTATGTGCCGCCCCTCTGGCCTTTGAAGCAATTCGTTGCGGTCAATCCATTCCTCGGCTTGTTGCCGCAACATTTTTCTCAGGCCAATGCCTTCATGAGCCGGGCGGCGCACAAGGATTTACTGATGCCGGCGGATTTTTACGTGAATCAACTCGCCGCCGGGCGTATCGCCGATGCCGATCTGGCTAAAGCGTTGGCCCTATTCGACAAGAACGGTGAATTCGGGTCGGTCGATGACGTCAAGGCCCGCTTATGTTCGATGCCGAACGAGGCGCACGCCGGCAAGCATGCCATACATACGGTTGCCGATTTGATCGATTCGGAACTGGGGACCGACTGGACTGCATTCGTCATCGATGAAATTTCGAAATGGTGTGCGGCCTATTTCGACGAGGGTCAATCGTCCTGGCGCATGCCTTGGTCTTCGCTGCCGTTATTCGAAGCTTGGAAGCAAGCCGCGAGCATTGATCGCAATGCGGAAATTCACGGCATCAAAGGATTTCGCGACTTCGTTCGCACGTTGCCGGACGAGCCATTGCAGGCAATTGATTTCGTATTGCGGAGTATTCACGTTTCCGAAGCGAACCTGACGGATTTTTTTCACCGGCAATTGCTGACGGTCGGCGGCTGGAGCGCCTATATTCAATACCGAGTTCGGGAATCCGGCATGCAAGGTCATGACGACGATACGCTGCTGCATTTGCTTGCGATCAGACTGGTTTGGGACCGGGCTCTCCAAATGAACTACTACGAAAAATTACCGGCCTTGGATAATGTCATCGAGATCGAGCCGACCGAACCGGGCGTTTCGGAAAAATTGAGACTGCTGATGCAACAAGCTTATGAAATCGGTATTCAACGAAAGCTTGTCGACAAATTAACGTCGCCCGACAAGCTTAAAGCGCAACCTCTCCCTAAAGCCATTAAGAACAAAGCGGTTCAAGCCGTTTTCTGTATCGATGTCCGCTCCGAGGTTTACCGCAGAGCTCTGGAGACCGCATCGCCAAGAATCGAAACCTTCGGCTTTGCAGGCTTTTTCGGCTTCCCAATCGAATATATACGCTTAGGCCATCAACACGGTGCCGCGCATTGCCCGGTCTTGTTAACGCCGAAATACCGCATCCGCGAAAGCCTTATCAATGCGACGGTCGAAGAGTTAAGCGATGCTCTTAATAAGCGTTGGTCCATTAAACGCTTCAATAAAATATGGAAATCGTTCAAGACATCGGCCGTATCATGCTATTCCTATGTCGAAATCGCAGGCTTGGCATTCGGCGTCAAACTGCTGACCGACAGTTTCGGTCTGACCCGGACCGTCACGAAGCCGGGCACCGAAGGCTTGAACGCAACTTCGGTGCTCCGTCTCGGCCCTCAAATCACTCGCCAACGCGGACGCCTGGTAGCGACCGGCAAAGTCGTCGAAACCGGTCTACGTTTGACCGATAAGGTCGAATTAGCCAAAAACGCCTTGCGCGGCATGGGTTTGACTTCGGATTTCGCTCGACTGGTTTTGCTGTGCGGACATGGCAGTACGACAGTCAACAATCCCTATGCCGCAGGCCTCGATTGCGGAGCATGCGGCGGTCATAGCGGCGAAGCGAATGCCCGTGTTGCAGCGGCGATACTCAATGATGTATCGGTCAGAGCGGGCTTGGCAAGCCAAGGCATCGACATTCCGCCCGATACTTGGTTTCTGGCAGGGCTTCATGACACGACGACCGACGAACTGCGTCTGTTCGATCTCGATTATCTGCCTTCCGGATACGAAAAAGACATTGCCTGCCTTCAAGAATGGTTGTCCGACGCATCCGAATTGGCGAGAACCGAACGTTCCGTTCTACTGGGCATTGGCGAGACTCATTCCCAAAAGATCGAAAAGCATATTACGGCGCGCAGCCGGGATTGGTCGCAGGTGCGTCCGGAATGGGGCCTGGCCGGTAATGCGGCCTTCATCGCCGCACCCAGGGAAAGAACCCGTCAGGTAAAGCTTAACGGAAGAGTCTTTTTGCATAATTACGATTTCAAACAAGACTCGGATGGTTCTATTTTAGAATTGATCATGACGGCGCCTTTGGTCGTCGCGAGCTGGATCAACCTGCAGTATTACGCATCGACGGTCGATAACCGTCTGTTCGGCAGCGGCAACAAGGTCCTTCATAACGTGGTCGGCACGATCGGCGTACTCGAAGGTAACGGCGGCGATCTACGGGCCGGCTTGCCCTGGCAATCGCTGCATGACGGCTGCAAATTCGTGCACGAACCGGTCCGCTTGAGTGTCTTCATCGAAGCGCCCAGATCGGCAATAGATTCGGTCATAGTCAAACACGAAACCGTCAGACAATTGACCGATAATCAATGGCTTCATTTGTTCAGTATCGAAAACGACGGTGACTGTTACTTCAGATACCTGGGGCAAAACCGTTGGGAACAGGAAAACGAAAGCAGCGAAGAGGTTTGTCATGTTTAAATCGAATCGATATGAAAGAGCAGACGCAGGATGCGTACAAACGACTTCGGATGCACAGCGCCATTTGGACTGGCTCGAATCGGAAGCGATGTTCATTTTGCGGGAGGTCGCGGCCGAATTCAAAAACCCCGTCTTGCTTTTCTCCGGCGGCAAGGATTCGGCGGTACTGTTGCATCTGGCTTACAAAGCTTTTCATCCCGAAAAGATCGGATTCGTATTGCTGCACATCGATACCGGCCATAATTACGGCGAAGTCATCGAATACCGCGACCGCATCGCAGAGCACTACGCCTGTTCGCTGCACGTCCGCAGCGTCGAGGATTCGATCCGGCGCGGTACCGTGCGTTTGCGTGATCCCCTCGAATCGCGTAACGCCCATCAATCGGTGACGCTGCTCGAAGCGATCGAAGAACTGGCGTTCGACGTTTGTTTGGGCGGAGCGAGACGCGACGAGGAAAAAGCCAGGGCCAAAGAGCGCATCTTCAGTCTGCGCGACGAATTCGGTCAATGGGACCCGAAAAATCAACGCCCGGAACTTTGGATGTTGTTCAATACGCGGATTCGCCCCGGCGAGCACATGAGAGTCTTTCCCCTTTCGAATTGGACCGAGCTCGATATCTGGCAATATATCGAGCGTGAAGGCGTCGAATTACCGCCGCTCTATTTCGCTCACGACCGCACCGTGGTCCGGCGCGGCGAGATCTTGGCTCCGGTGACCGAAATCACACCGGCGAAACCGGGTGAGACAACCGAAACGGTACGCTGCCGGTTCAGAACCGTCGGAGACATTTCATGCACCGCGCCGGTCGAATCGACAGCGGTCACGATAGACGAAATCATCGCCGAAATCCGATCGTGCCGAATCACCGAACGCGGCGCGACGCGGCTCGACGATCGGGCCTCGGAGGCTGCGATGGAACAACGTAAAAAAGAAGGGTATTTCTGATGAACGCGCCACTGACTCAAAACCCGACTGCATCGGCAAGCGGCAACACCGCGAAAAACTCACTACGTTTCATTACCGCGGGCAGCGTCGACGACGGCAAGAGCTCGCTGATCGGACGGCTGCTTTACGACACGCAAAGCATTCATAGCGACCAAATAACAGCGATACAACAAACATCCGCTAAGCGCGGTTTGAGCGAACTGGATTTATCGTTGCTGACCGACGGTCTGCAAGCCGAACGCGAACAAGGCATCACGATCGATATCGCTTACCGTTATTTCAACACCGAACAGCGTAAATTCATCATCGGCGATGCGCCTGGACACGAGCAATATACGCGGAACATGGTCACGGCGGCATCGACGGCGGACCTAGCGATATTGTTGGTCGACGCGCGTAAAGGCGTCGTGACGCAAACGCGTCGTCACACATATCTGGCTCATCTGTTGGGCGTCAACGAGATCGTGCTGGCCGTCAATAAAATGGATCTGGTCGACTGGCGTCAAGGCGTCTATGAGGCGATTCGGGACGATTATCTGGCATTCGCCGCCTCCCTTGGCATCGAGCAAATTTGCACACTGCCGATCTGCGCATTGAAAGGCGACAACATCGTGCAGGCTAGCCGATCGATGAATTGGTACGATGGGCCGACATTGATCGACTATTTGAATCGTGTTTCCGCACACCGCGATAGGTCAGAAAATCCGTTGCGTTTTCCGGTGCAGCGGGTCGCACGAGTGAAGCTCGGAAACGGTTCATCAATAGAAAACGATGACTTCAACACAGAGTTTCGCGGTTATCAAGGCACATTGGCATCAGGAATGCTGGTAGTTGGCGATGAAGTACTAGCATTGCCGTCCGGACTCGCGGCAAAAATAAAATCGGTTAAGCTGGCCAACCAATCTCTACCGCACGCGACTCCCGATCTCTCTATTGTCGTTGAATTAGATAGAGAGATCGATATATCGCGAGGAGACATGCTGGTCGCTAAGAACGATCTGCCGGAGACGGTGCGTGAAATTCATGCCGATATTTGCTGGCTTTCCGAAGAACCGCTGAACACTCGGCGCAAATATCTTATCAAGCATACGACGCGCACGGTCCGTTGTCTGTTTTCAGGCTTGCAATATCGAGTGGATGTGAATACGTTGCAAAAACATCTAAAACCGAGCGACATCGTGATGAATGATATCGTCAGAGTCGAACTGAAGCTACAACAACCGCTGTTTGTCGATCATTATGCGGAAAACCGCGTTACCGGCAGTTTCATTATCATCGACGAAGCCACTCATGCTACTGTCGCGGCAGGCGTGATCGCCTAAAGGGACGAGAGTATTTTGGAAGTATTCCGTTCAGTTTTAATTAGCTCATCAATAGTGCTAGTAATCCTGTAGGTAGTTCTATTGTCTCTAGTTGATTATGTTTAGTAATTTTGACGCGAGTGTCTTGCTTTAGTGACCAGCCATCTTTAAGTCGGTTCTTTTAGGAGTTTTATTAGACGATTTGGCCTATACCGCAGGTAGCGACGGTTTTCGCGATCTTCGTGTTAAGGATCGAAACGGCGCCGGGTTGAATTATTAATTAAACCTGAATCCTTTTTGCACCGAGGATATATTGTCTAAAGAGCCTCGTTTTCGGGAAAGAGGCTTAAGTCGTTTGCAAGAACAGGTCTATGTCTTGACGGTTCTATAATCCACCGTCAAATGCAAAAGCGCCGATATCGATCGGGTCTCGTTTCCGCCGCGCTTCTCGATTCAGCGGATGGCGATATTGAAATTCCGGATGAAGCGAAACGCCGCTAGAACTCATGCCCGGAGCGGTGCCTCTTCTTATCGCCGGAGAGCCGGGCAAAAGACGATAATCGAAAGCGTCACGATCGACAAAACCGCCATCCTTAATCGTCAGGTTGTGGCGTTGCCGCCCGGAGCCTTGCAACGGAATAACGTTATCGACCAGTAAATTATTGATCGAGACCACTTCGACGTTTGCGTGATTATGAATGAACACGCCGCGGCTGCGATCGTTGACGAAAGTGTTGTTCACCGCATAGAGATTTTGATCTGAATTGCCCCGGCTGTATTCTCCGGCATAGGCAATGGCCGTCCAATTATCAGAGCGGGGGCTTTGCCGCAGCACATTGCCGATAATGAAAGCATCGCCGCCGTTCGGTAGGTCGATCAAATAACTCGACGCGCCGTGCTCGTCGGAAATGCGGTTGTAAAGCAGATAATTTTCCCGCGCCCGCGATTTAACGTTATGACCGGTTACGGCATCATGGATGTAACAATTACGCAGCGTAAAGCGTCGAATAGCGCCGATATAAATGTTGTGCCCCAACTTGCCGTGACGACGAAAATCGACCGTATTGTCATTGAACTCGGAACCTTCGATCAAAATATCGCTAAGCGGATTCGAGCCGGTCAAAATCCCCATTTGGTTATCATGAAAATGCGCATTGCGAACCGTCAAATGCGTTCCTTCAAAGCGTATGCCTGCCCCATTCAAACTCGCCACAGCCGCGCCGGAAAATTCGATATTCTCGACAACGACATTATTACCTTTGATGACCCAAATGGCTTTGCCTTCGGCGGATTTTCCAAAAGCCTGAAGATGCGCCCGCCCGCCGGAGCTGCGTAATGTCAAACGATGCTGCCGCCAAACCGTGACATCGCCCGAATAGATGCCGGCATCGATGTTTACGGTATCTCCGTTCTTGGCGATTCTTGCCGCATCGCTGGGTTGCTTCAAGATTCGCTCGGGGCCGACCGACAACGTGGCGCTCACGCTTTTGGCTGGGCAACTGAGCAGTAAGGCAGAGATGGCCGGAATAAATATTTTCATAATGTTTTCAATTTGGTAAATGACGGCGCGTCCGTCCGCTGTGATTGAAGTTTAATCCAAGAACTTAAAGAACGTAGTAAACCCACGAACGTGCGAAATCGATCTGTCGATTTATCCGAAGAAGAGTTGAGCATAGGAGCATCATCAATGATATTACTCGGGTATGTTTCAATACAATTTGCTACCTCTCTAACATAAACTTTGCTATATTTCTTCTAACCAGTTCACAGAGGAGAGCATTCCGCGCCCAGTATCTTACATGTAGCATTTGGACTTATAACAATACCAACAATAAGCTTTTAAGCAGTCCGGGGAGATTTAATCATGACACTATCAAAAAAATTAGGCGCCGAATTTATCGGTACATTTTGGCTGGTTCTCGGCGGTTGCGGGAGCGCCGTACTTGCCGCGGCTTTTCCCGAAGTAGGCATCGGTCTTACCGGCGTTTCCTTTGCTTTCGGTTTAACAGTATTGACCATGGCCTATGCCATCGGTCATATTTCAGGCTGTCACCTAAATCCCGCCGTTTCGATCGGCCTGTGGTCCGGCGGACGCTTCTCGGCTGGCGAACTCGGGCCTTATATAGCCGCGCAAGTGTTAGGCGGCATTACCGGAGCGGTCGTGCTTTATATTATCGCGACAGGTAAAGCGGGATTCGATGTAAGCGGCGGATTTGCATCGAACGGGTATGGAGAGCATTCGCCCGGAGGTTATAGTTTGACGTCTGCATTGACTACAGAAGTAGTCATGACTTTCATGTTTTTGATCATCATTCTCGGTGCAACCGATAAACGGGCGCCGGCTGGTTTTGCTCCGATAGCCATCGGGCTGGGTCTCACGCTCATCCATCTAATCAGCATTCCGGTTACGAATACCTCGGTTAATCCGGCTCGTAGTACCGCAGTCGCTATTTTCGTAGGCGACTGGGCGGTCGCACAACTCTGGTTGTTCTGGATTGCTCCTATCGTTGGCGCCAGTCTTGCGGGATTGTTCTACCGCTGGCTCGGGAGCGAAAAAACCGCCGATTCTGAAGATAAGTCGTGGGTTGAATTGCCGGAAGTTTGAATCAATACATAAAACAAAAAGGTTCCGTAAAGGACATGGAGTGCCAAGGATGGCAGAGTTTCTATCACATGTCGATGCCGGCAACGCTGTTCCCTCCTTCTAACAGGCGATCTATTGTCAGTCATCAAGGCGACATTTCCGCCGTTTCGTAAATACTCGAAGTGAGCGAAAAAAGAGCGAAGAAGGTCATGTGCGTGATCAGTCGCACCGTGATTGCCCCGCTTATCGACACCTCAATTTAAAAATGCCGTGCGGGAATTGGCGAGTGAGGTCGTGGTGTTTACCGCAGCTGATCCGGAGATCGCACGCAACGTATTTCGAGAGCTTTTGATGGAAATCGCGCGGGTTCAGTATTACCATCCGAAGAAGCCCAGAAAATGCTATCCTCGTGTATTCCGTAAACCCATCAATAAATGGCAGCAGGGTAAATCAAAACGGATCGCTGATGCTTAAGTCAACAGCAAGGGCGTAGGGCCTCCGCCGTGAGATAGAAACAGGGCTTTGGGTTTTTGTTTGATCATTTCTCCAGAATGAATGGGCATTAAATTATCTCAATACGGCAGTTGGTTTAGTGCATGGAGAGGTAAGGCGGCTCATCCTAACATTTCGACTGTATCAAAAGTGCATTGAAACCTTCGGGGCGGTTTGATTGATCTCCCCCGAATCAGCTGTCGAAGATGATCTGGTTCGCCTTGAAGCATGCATCAATGAAGTATTGCGAATTCTCAACGGTTGACCGGCGTAAGGATTTTTTTATGAAGGAAATAAACCGAGAATCCAACACGTTCGGCTCGCAGTCGGCCGACGAGGAACTGACCGCCACTTCGATCGCGCCCAAAGTACTGATGGAGCAAATGCACGAGCGAGTGCAGAATTATGAAAACTGTTTTTGCCGCACATTTGGATATTCGTACCAATATTTTTTACTCTGGCTTGGGCAATAGTTAAGTGCTTTTAATGCGATATTTTTTCCGTAAGGCGCCCATTCCCGCGAGGCTGAAGCCTAATAATGTTAGCGTTGCCGGCTCATGCACGTCGGTAAAGGTTACCTGCAATGATTGAAGATCCACCGAATATTCGATCCAATAGATAATTTGGACCTGATGTGTAGTCGCCTGTTTCAATACGCCCCGTCATTAAGGTTATTTGAGAAATATCAAAAAAAGCGGGCAGTAGCGTATTTGATAAAAAATCCAATGGCTCAGAGCCGTCTTTGATAGACAGCCAGTGATAAGCCTTGCTGTCTTCGTATGGAAAAGACAAGCCACGCCTAATCTCAAATAAGATTTCATCTACATTTGAGCCGCCGGATTCAGGTCGATCATTCCGAACTTTGATAAAATCAGGCTGTTCATCTCCGGATATCCAAGCCCAGGCGCCAATCTGCGCGGTCAACAAATCAGTGCTGGGGACTTCATAAAGAGTTTCGTAAGGGGGAAAAGCGTCATAGCTCCATACTGCTTGGTTAGGAATATGCACAAAATAACTTCTACAATTAGCAGGCTTTGCGGAGGTTCGGTGACTCGCTTGACAAGACACCGTGAACCCAGCACCTAAATTATTCGAGATAGTTATCATAGCCAAAGGGCTATGGAATTTAGGTGCTGGGTGAATACGTCCGTGTAGGCTTGACGGCGGCTATCCCTGCCTCCGACACCTGCCAATCGAGCCACCGAACCCCCTCAACAGTTGTCTAAATTGTTTCATGCTCGTTCATTAGTATCGCAACGAAATGTTCCCGTAACGCTATTGCCTACATCCAGGTTAAATTCTTCGGTGCGGCTGCTCCACGATGGATTGTAATATACGCCAGTCGCAGTGCAGGTATAAGTCGCTGAAATAATTGCGCGTTTGACTGGCCATTCGGTTGCTAAGGATGCTAAGTCGGGGGAGACGTTCGAGCAGGCGCTGCAGTGGAAGCCGCGTTTGGCTAAGATTAAACGGAAGTTGAAGCAATTGGACTTATATATTATAAATTGTGCAATAAAATAAAATATTTTTTATAGCTAATGAAAATTAGCATTTCATGTCCTCCGGGGTCGGGGTTTGTTCAACATCCGATTGGATGAGCCTCGGCGGCTTTCTTAATTGAAAGCCAAATTTAGGCGGGTTGGTTAGGCCAACTCGCCTTCTTCGCTTTAGCGAGTTTGTTTCCTTACCGAGAGGTAATAATAAAATGTTTATTACGTTGCAGTTGCCTTTCGTTGATTTAAGAAGATTTCTTCAATACCCTCCAGAATTTGTACCTGTTAGATTTCTTGATCAGGAACCGTCTAGAGATGATTTCGAGAAGATAGCAAAGGAAAATTACGTTCGTTGCTTTGGTTCTTTTCAATTGAGAGGTTTTTTTCCAAAATTCAAGCAAGCTAGCAACACAGAATGCGAAAACGAAAAAATATTACCTCCAGACGAAGAGCAATGGGGTTCGCTTTTGAATTTATGGCAGGATGAATATCTTTATGCATCCACCCGCAAAGGTTTACGCTTTGATAGACTTGAAAAACAAGAGCTTCTTGGTGGGAAGTTGCGTTATCCGCGGGCGAAAATAAGGGCTTTACGTTTTTCCCCATTTAAACCATCGCATAGTTTATGGTCTCCATGCATGCGCATTGAAATAGGGATTTTATACTCCGTACCTAGTTCAATAACTGGAGATGAATTGGTTGATGCCCTTAGTGAGTTTGTGAAGTTGAAAGTCAAGGTGCCTACTTATAAAAGGGATGGTGCCGGTCGCAATGCTAAAATTGAAGGTCCAATATTTCAAAATAAGCCGCTGGTTGAGCAACAGGAAGCATTAGCAAGGCTAATAGTTAATGGAACTACTGCACAACATGTGTTGAGAGTCCATGAAAAGATGGTAAGTTCAGGAAGCCCATTGCTTACAGTACATTATTTTCCTGACGAACTTTCAAGCTTGCCTAAAAGCTTTAATTCTTTGCCCAAACGCTTAACGAGAAATGTGGGTATTGGGTATCACTCACTCAAGGAGCCTCGAATTGGTGCTTGGTTGTTTGAGCTTCCGTATGATGGTATGAAGAAAAAAACGGCATCAAAAAAAAGGGAGATTATTCGGAATAATACTATTGCAATTATGCGATATTGGTCTGAATTGCAAGCGGTTATTGCATTGCGAAGTTCCGTTTTAAAAGGTGATTTTAGCTTTAGCTTAAAAGAAAATGATCAGTTAAACAATTACGTCAATAAGGCAACAAAGTTTCTTCTATCGAAGGATTGGCACGGAGGACAATTAGATATTATCCGTAATATTATGAGAGCACACCAATTAGCTCTTCCAGAGGACAAACAAGCTGATATAAACGATTCTCTTAGACATTTCAAAAGACAAATAGCTATAAAGCTTGAAAATATTTCAGCAGCTAGCCCTCCAAAAGTATTTGTCTGCTACAGCCATGTTGATAGCCAGTTTTTGAGTGTTATACAAAGCGCATTTTCTCCATTTTTGAAAGAGGAGATGGTATCTTATTTCGATGATACTTATATAAGTCCTAGTGATGAATGGGAGGCAAGAATAAGATATGCCATCAAGAACGCCTCGGTTGTTGTGCTGATGGTGAGTGAGCATTTTTTTAGTTCTGATTATATTCAGATAATCGAAATGTCCAATATTATTGATCTTCATAAAAGGCAAAAGCTTAAAATTATTCCTGTTTTGGTTAAAGGGGCTGTGCCAGAGAAGGGATACCTTAGTAATATTCAGTTTGTAAATCCAAAACATCCGCTATTTACAGCCTCTCAAGAAGATATTCAAGAAATAATGAAATCTCTCGTAAAAGAAGTGTTCTACGACTCAAATAGGGATAAGTTCAATAATATAGAATAAAATTGGCTCTTCCGTATTTCTTCCCAATATCTAGTGTTCCGGAAAGGAGGTCCGGCGCCCCTGAACATCCAGCCAAATATGCTGGAACAATCGGCCCAGGTTATAGATACCGTAGCAGCGACGCTTTATCACTTTGATCTTATTGTTCAGCCCTTCAACAAAGCCGCTGGTTTCACGCCGGATGAAATAGTTGGTGATGTGATCACGCCAGTTGCTCAAGGTAGTCACAAAGGGCGAGAAACAATCCAGTCCCAATTCCGTAATCCTGTCCAGCCACTGCGTTAACGCCTGTTCGGCCTGTGCTTGGGTCAGGTCCTTTTCAAAAATACCGGTCAGGACTTCCCGTTGTACATAGACTTCTTTCAGTATCGGCGCCTGCCGGAATAACGATAATAAAACGACTTGCTGTTCTTCACCCAGGTTGTTCCAAGGCTTTCGAAAAGCCCACATGGCGCCTTTCAATTGGGAGGAAAAGGGGTCGAAAAAAGGGGAAAAAAGGGGTCAGGTTGAATTATTAATTTATCTTAACCCCATTTACTATTTTTACTGATCCCTTTTAAACCTTCAGGATGTTAACATCATTCTTGTTTGATCCAATGTCGTTAACGGCTATGCTTTAGCGATTAACCCATTTTAATGTCGGTTTATCGGGAGCTTTAGCGTGGACGATTTTTTTGGATTTATCGTACTGGTTTTGATACTGGTGCCGGGAGCTATGCTGCTCATGCTTGTGGTGCTGATGACGCGGCAAAATCGTTACCGGGATGAAATCGGCCGGTCGCTCGATCAATTGGCGGATAAGCTGGACGAGCAGGGCGTTAGGCTCGATAAATTGCTGCAGCGTTTTGCCGAGCCGGTCGGGCGAGTACCGCAAGCCGATCGTATCGAGCCGGAGGTGGCAGCAGTGCCGGCCCCCGAGTCTTTCGGTTCGAGGCTTACCGAAACCGTTCAGGCAACAGATGAACCGGAGGCGGTAATAATCTCCGAGCCGGCTCCGGAAACGGCTTCAATAGATCCTTGGCGGGGTAGCGTTCGGCAAGCTACAGAACCCAGCCGCTTCGAACTGGCCGCGAAGCAAATCCTCCGGGAAATCTGGAATTGGATCATCGTCGGCGAAGGGAATCGGCCGCAGGGCGTGTCGGTCGAGTATGCGGTTGCCAGTAATTGGTTGTTGCGCATCGGCATTATCATTTTGGTAACCGGCATCGGCTTTTTTCTTAAATATTCTATCGATAACGAATTGCTCGGCGAACATGCGCGAGTCGGTCTGGCGGTTTTGGCCGGTGTTGGGATGATCGTTGGGGGCGTGCGTCTGGCCTTCGGTAAGTATCATTTGTTCAGCCAAGGTCTACTCGGCGGTGGAATCGCAGTACTGTATTTCAGCGTGTTCGCCGCGTTCAGTTTTTACCGGTTAGTGGAGATGTATCCGGCATTCGCGTTGATGATCTTGGTGACCTCGTGTGCCGCGACGTTGGCGATTCGCTTGAACTCTGTGCTGGTAGCGATTTTCGCGATCGTCGGCGGTTATTGTACGCCGATTCTGCTGTCTACCGGCGAGGTCAATTTTGTCGGATTGTTTAGTTACATGCTGTTGCTGGGTATCGGTCTGCTTGCGATCAACGGCTATAAGCAGTGGCATTTACTGAACTTTTTGTGCTTTTTCTTCAATTATTTGATGTTCTTCAGTGCATTGAATCAATACGAGACGGCTTATTTTCCGCAAGTCATGCCGTTTCTGATCGCATTTTTCGTTTTGTTTTCGACGATGGTCTTTTTGTTCTGCCTGGTCCGCCGGGTCAAGTCGACGCTATTGGATGTGTTGGCCTTGATCGTCAATGTCGCGATTTTTTTTCTGACCGCGCGTTATCTCATTCTCGATGCCTACGGCAATCTCGAAGTGGCCTGGGTTACGATTGCGCTGGCGGCTTTTTATATCGGCCATGTCTATTACTGCCTGGCGCGCGATGTGCGAGATCGGGAGTTGATGCTCGGTTTTATAGGACTTGCGGCGTTTTTTGTCACGATTACCTTGCCGCTGCTGCTCTCCGATCAATGGATTACCGTCAGTTGGTCGGTGCAGGCCCTGATTATGCTGTGGATGGCGGGCAAGATGCGTACCGCGTTTTTGCGGCAGGTCGCATTTTTGCTGTATTTCATCGTGTTGGGACGCTTTTGTTTCATCGACTTGCCCGGTCAATACGGCGCGCCTATCGGGCGTGAGCAAGTCTTCGGCGATTTCTTGCGCGGCTTGCTGGAGCGGTTAATCAGCTTCGGTATTCCGATCGGCTCGCTGGCTTTGGCCTTCAAGCTGATTGAAAAACCGGCACCGGCACCGGCACCGGCATCGGCGCTGACTTGCCGCGAAGAAAATGATGTGCCGCTGTGGTTAAAGGATAACCGGTCGATGCAAGCCTTCGTGATAATGGCTGTCGCTCTGCTTTTTATCGTGCTGCAATTGGAGTTATACCGCAGTTTCGGCTATTTATATCCGCCGCTGCAATTGCCGGTGCTGACGCTGGTGTGGTTGGCCTTGGGTTTGCTGTTGCTGCTGAGGTATTTATCCGAATCCGGCGCCTGGTTGCTGAATGGCTTGAAGCTATGCTTGGCCGCGGTTTTGGCTAAACTGCTGCTGTTCGATTTGCCGTCGTGGGGATTGGCTCTGGATTATGTCGCCACCGACGACAAGGTATGGACTATGCGTTACGGCGGGGCTTATTCGTTTCAATCGGCGTTGATGCGGTTGTTGGATTTTGCCGCGATCATCGGTTTTTTCGCGTTTGCATTCCGGCGGCTGTCGGCGAACGGAGAAACCGGGGATATTCGGCGATGGTCGGTCGGTGCGGCGCTGGTGCTGTTGTTCGTGTTTCTGAGTCTGGAAATCAATTCGGCGCTGCATCAATACATTCCCGGTTTGCGATCCGGGGGCGTGTCGATTCTCTGGTCGCTGTTTGCACTGACGCTGGTCATTACCGGTATCAAGCGTCGTATTTCGGTGTTCCGGCTGATTGGCTTGGCTTTGTTCGCGCTGGTGGCTTGGAAAGTCTTTTTTATCGATCTGGCCCGGCTGGAGCAGATTTACCGAATCATTGCCTTTATCGTATTGGGCCTGCTGGCCTTGAGCGGCGCGTTTGCCTATATGCGCTATCAGCAAGCTTTCACCGCTAATACTTCGGACGAGAAAACGACATGATCGCAAAAATTTTGTTATTCGCTGGACTATTGAGCGCCACGGCATGGGCATCCGATCTCACGGATTACCGGTTCAGCCGTTCGGTTATTTGGCAGGATGGCGACCAACAAAGCCTGCTCGGCGTGACTTTGGACGAATCGATCTATAACGCAGCCGGCGACGATTATCGAGACCTTCGCATCAAGGATCGAAACGGCGTCGAAATACCTTATTTAGTGCAAAAAATCGCCGGCAGTAAGACAGTCGTCAGTCGGCATGCCATCGACAGTGCAATCGAGTCCTTCAACAAAATCGGCGAAGAGGGTATTATCGTTACGGCTAAATTGGACAAGGGCGCAGTCAACGCCGACGGTTTGACGATCGTGACCCAGCAGCGGGATTTCGAATACGCGCTACAAATTCACGGCTCCGCCGACGGCCTCGAGTGGCACCTGTTGGTCGAGAATGCGCCGATCTACGATTATTCGCGTTATATCGCGGTCGATCAGCGGGACGTCGAATTACCGGCCAATCAGTATCGGCATTTTAAAATTACCGTGGACAAGGCGGCTCAAACTCATCTTGCCAATCTGACGGAACTGACTCGATTGCTGGAAGACGGCGAAGAGCTGCAACGATCTGAACGGCGCGGTCTGCATTATGAAGCGTTGCGTATCGAGCGCATCGATTTTTGGCATAAACAGACCGAAACCGTACCGGAAGACGCAAAATCGTTCGATTATGCGGTCGAGGATTTTACGGTCCGACAAGACGACGAGCTTAAAGCGACAGTGATCGACATCCAAACGCGGCGCCAACCGTTGACCGGTTTTGCGGTTAAAACCGGTACGCTCAATTTCAGCCGTAGCGCGGAAGTGCAAATTTCTCTGCAACACGGCATCGAATGCCGCTGGCAAACGATCGGCAGCGCCATACTGGAAGCGTTGAATTTTCAGGATATCAGCCACGAGCAAAGCCAAATCGGTTTTTCCGAACAGCGTCGGGCGAATTACCGCATCGTGATTCATAATCAAGACAGTCCGCCACTGGGTATTACCGGTGTCAACGGTGTTGGCAACGGTTATCGTTTGCTATTACTTAGCGAGCCCGGTAACCGCTATCGACTCTACTATGGGAATGACAAGGCCGAATCGGCCCGTTATGATACCGCGCCGATTCGGGAGTTGTTGCGCCGAGGTTACCCGGGCATCGCCGCCGAACTGGACGCGGAAGTCGCCTCCGAAGCGATTGATCTGCCGCCGGATATGAGCGAGTTATTGAACAGCCGATGGTTTCTAGTCGGAGCGATAGGCATCATGTTGGCGGTACTAGCCTGGAGCTTGTACCGTGTTGGTAAACGGGTCGGCGAGTTGCCGAAATCATAAGCGCGCTTCCGCTGCCTCTTTCAATCCGTGCCGGAATTTAGAGTTAGCGGAGAGCGTTACTTTGAAAGTTCGTAGATTTGGACTCTTTATCTAGTTTTTCAATATGCTACAAAATGCCGGCACCCTCCGACACTCCTCTCACTTTCATTTGCCGGGGCGATGGCCAGACCATAATGATCGTTAGGTTGAAACTTCGTAGAATCTTTACAACAACTCCTTATCTTGCGGGCTCTCGATGGCTTGTGTTTCCGATCCGGGATAATAATTGGGTGCGATACTGAATAACAAGGTCATAAGTGTCGCTATATAGGGCACCGTTTGCACCGAGAGTACGGCAACCCAGAGCCGTCCGCTCAAATTGTCGAAGTGATCGATTGATGACATCGCATAAATCGCTAAACCGAGTAATGATAGCAATAAGAGCTCTTGCCAGATCGTCGCGAGACCCGCGATGAAAGGGCCTTGTTTTTCGAGTTTCGGCGTGCGCATGAACGGTTTGCCGGAGGTGAATAAGCCCTGAAGCGTGCCTTTAGCGACGGTATGCGTCAGGGATAAGCCGGACAATGCGGCTCCGAGCGATTGTAGAGTTGAACAGTTAACGCGTGCCTTGTACAACCATAACGTACGGAAAATTTTAAAGCAGAATAAGCCGATGGTCGGCAACAGCAATGCATTGACCGGTAATTCGCTTCGTAGTGGGTCGGCGACCAGCAATGTCGTCATGATCAAGCTGGCAATCGTCAAAAGCATCGCCAACGCATCGGAAAACCAAGGCAACCAACCGGCGATGAAATAATAGCGTTGCGCGGTGGTCAGTGTGGATTGTTTGCCGGGCAAAAATTGCCGCCAATGATGTTTGATGATTTGCATCGCTCCGTACACCCAGCGGAATCGCTGTGTCATGTAACCCGAAAACGTATCCGGCATGAGCCCCTGCCCGAACGAGTCCTTGCAATAGACCGAATCGTACCCGGCTTCGTAAAGGCGTAAGCCTAATTCGCTGTCCTCGCAAATGCACCATTCTCCCCAGCGGCCTACTTGGAGCAACGCGGATTTGCGGATCATCGTCATGGTGCCGTGCTGAATGATCGCGTTGTACTCGTTACGTTGTACCATGCCGATATTGAAAAAACCGGCATATTCCCAATAACACATCGATTTGAATGTACTGAGACCGTGATCACGATAATCTTGTGGCGACTGCACGAAACCGACTTTGTCGTCCGCGAAATAAGGCACCATCGATTTCAACCAATTGGGCGAAATGATGTAATCGCTATCGATCACGGCGACAATCTCGGCATCGGGTGCGGTGTGTTCCAGTCCGAAGTTGATCGCGCCTGCCTTGAAGCCGGGCCAGTTTTCCAGGTGGAAAAATCTGAATACATCGCCAAGCCGTTCGCAATCTTTTTGTACCGGTTCCCAAACGGCCGGGTCTTTGGTGTTGTTGTCGAGCACCAATACCTCAAGATTCGGATAATCGACGCGTGCCAATGCCTCAAGCGTTTCACGTACCATTTCCGGCGGTTCGTTATGAATCGGCAGGTGCACCGACACTTTAGGAAATGTGAAGCCGGCCGGCGTTTGTAGCGGTTTAAACGTGCGCTTTCCTTTGCGGTGCCACAAGACCTCGGCGATTTCCATACTTTCGGTCAGTAGTATGACGACGGCCATTGCTTGCATTAGCAACAGCAGTGTCCAGAATACCAACGAGATGCCGGTTTGGTATTGTTGGGCCGCTACTGCCGCGGACCATAGAATGACCGAGGCGGCCAAATTTGCGACGATGCCGAAGAAAATCTTGCCGGGCAACTTCAATCTTCGGTGGCGGCTGAATAGAAACAAAGCCATCAAAAAGATGCTTAAAACAGCGGCGCCGGTCGCCCAGGCTTGCCAATCCGGCATCGGCGTGACATCGCCTTTCATCGGAAATTTTAATTCTCGATCGGCGTTGAATATTCCCCAATAGGCCCCGGCCGAGCCTTCAAGTTCCACTTTCCAGGGTTGGTCGAAGGCTTCAATGATGTAGTAGGTGATTTTTTGCTCGGTCGCGCGGTTGAGAAATTGTCTTAAAAACTGGGCTTGATTCGCCAGCGATGCGGTGGCGTTTTTAAAAGGTTGTCCGTCGGAAGGCCAGCCGACTTCGGTTATGATAATAGGTTTATTCGGAAATGCTTCGCGCATCGCATTGAAGCGGTAGAACACGTAATCGACAGCTGCATCGATCGACAAGCCTTCCCAGTACGGCAATATATGCAGAGCGATGAAATCGACTTCTTCGGCCAGTTCGGGATGCGCCAACCACATGTCCCACGTTTCCGATGTGCTGACCGGACGCCAAGTGCGTGCTTTCACTTCGCGGATATAAGCGATCAATTGATCGGGTGCGATATCTTTACGCAACAACACCTCATTACCGACCAATAAGCGTACGATTGTCGGCGAATTTTGGTTGCTGAGCTCGATCAAGCTTTCAATTTCGCGCCGGTTTTTGTCGAGATCGGCGTCGATCCATGCGCCCATTGTTACGTTCAGGTCGTATTTTTCCGCCAGTTCGGGAACGAATTCCAACCCTTCCAGAGCGCTATAGGTTCTTACCGCATGAACTTTGCCGGCAAACAGCTTTAGGTCGTCCTCGATTTGATCTTGGGTAGGAGGGCTGCTGTTCCCGGGGTCGAAATCCCTCCGCATCGAGCTGTAAGTTATCCCTTTCATGACTTTATCCCAAGATTGCATCTTGAGTGGATAATTCAGATAGTTCCAGATGCTTAAATTGACCCAAACCAATAAAGGTAAAATCAATAAAGTGAGGATTTTAGTTTTCATTCAGTGATAAGCTCCGGGACAAGCAAGAATTGGAAAGTATTGGATGGATACATCGGAATAAAAAAAGGGCCCGGTCAAAGACGACCAAACCCTTTTTTTAATTGGAGCCAATGGCGGGATTCGAACCCGCGACCTACTGATTACGAATCAGTTGCTCTACCAACTGAGCTACATCGGCGATTTCGCGGCGGATTTTAATCAATTTCATGATCTTCTGGCAAGGAACTGAATTTATTTAAAAAATATTCGGTTACATCGACTGAGCATTTGCTTGGAATGCAAACAGATCTTTGAACCTAAAAAGAGCAGTTGAAAGCTTCAAACTACCGTTCGCCCTGAGCCCTGTCGAAGGGTGAACGGTAGTTTGAGGCTTCACCAATCAGACCGTTCATGCTTCGACTTGGCTCAGCACGAACGGTCTACAACACTTATCAACTGCTCTTTTTAGGTTGAAACTAACGGATAAAATTTTCGGCATTGTCGCAGTCATCGAATGCAGATAAGACCTTATCGAGAACCCATTGTTCAGATTTGAAATGCTTCTATCTGATCGAAAAGACGTCTAATAAGGGCCTCGACAGACATACTTCGCACCTAGGCTGCCGAAATTAACCGATTTTCAGGTCAGAAAAAATGACATATACCGAGGTGTGCATCGCGCACCTTTCCACTGTGCCGAATCGACGAGATAAAAAAGGGGTCAGGATGAAGTTATAATTCAACCTGACCCCTTTTTTACCTTTTTTACGCTAATAGCTTTACGCCGTGTCGCGATGCCTTGTATTTTGCCTCCTCCAACGCTATTCGCGCAGACTCCGGCAAAACACCCGGAGCTACGGCTATCGGGGTCTAAAAATCTTCACTTCGCTAACGCTCCGTTTCCACGATTTTCAGCGTTGGCTTAAGGTATTATTTTGGCTTATTGACCACGACAAGCTAATGGGTGATCCCAGGGCAAACGCATTAAAATAAATGCCATATCAATATGTTATGACTATTCAACCTAAGCTTGCAGAATATTTTATTTGTTAGTTTTTTATTTTGTGGAAATAAAGGCTGCCGCTATGAAAATACTACGCATCATAACCATTTATTTTATATGTAGTTTTAATGCGTTTACCCTGGTGATCCTGATATCCCTTTTGATTACTTGCCAAACATGCTTGAGATTATTTTGTTGATTACCACGCCCTCATTTTCTCTTGCCAGGGATGTTTGATAAGAGCTACCGGTCCCCAGCAAGACATTTGTTTCAGGATCACGAAGGTCGATACGCATGTGAATGAGGTAATTTGACATATCCCACTGCCACCTGTCATCGTAGGTAATCAAAATATCAGCGTTAACTGGTCGTTCGCTTTTGTAGCCTGACGAAACGTCATATCCTTTATCCTTCAACTCTGAGGCGATGATTTTCTCTAATTGACGTCTATCTTTACCATGATTTTCTACATAATATTTTAGAGAAAGATTGTTATATTCCGATGCGATAGGATCAACTTTTAAAGCTGTTGAACAAGATGCAATGGATAGTAATGCAAAGGCTATAAAAATAAAACGGAACACGTCATTCTCCTTGAAAATAGTCACTGACACTTTGTGAACTCAAAATTTCATTCGCGGCTTGTTGCAATGCCATCTCACAGGCGGTTTTAAAATTCCAGTTTGTGGCGCTCGTCTGGTAACCGTAAAATTTGCCGTCACCTAACTTTTGGTTATAGTCAATGACACAATGAATCCTCGCTGTGGGCTGTAAAGAAACTCTGCCTACCTGAACTTCAATCACCAAGTCAGAATCAGTAACAACCGAATAGCCTTTATCTTTTAATGCCGACTCTATTTTATCAGCAAGTACTTTTGTAAATTCGTCTTCATTAACAATAATACTGGCACCATGCAAAGGCTGCTCTCTTTTTTTTGTGCCGATGAGATGGGCTTTAACTGCAATGGGTTTAGAAATTTTAATATATGGAGCTACAACCTCATCCATATCAAAATCACTGGGTTCTAGATACGTTGTGCAAGATGTGCAGAAAACCATGATGCACAATATAGTGATTGGTAGTGTTAAATTTTTCATCTTTGTTGTTAATACTAAAGTTTTGGAAAAAAGGATCATCAAGCGCGCCAAGATTTTTCGCGAAAGCTGAAATGGGGTCCGTCCGATTTCAGCAGCGAAAAATGACTTGGCGATTATTGCCTTCGGCGGCCCCGATTCGCCCTGCGTCCGTGCCACTACGCCACATCATCGTATACTCGATGCGGCTCCGTAGCACTCCCACAAATGGCTTTACGCCGTGTCGCGATGCCTTGTATTTTGCCTCCGCCTACGCTATTCGCGCAGACTCCGGCAAAACACCCGGCGCTACGGCTATCGGGGACTAAAAATCTTCACTTCGCTAACGCTCCGTTTCCACGATTTTCAGCGACGGAAAAAGGAGGTGTTGCATTTCTCATTTTGCTATTTTTAGCGTGCAGATCTTTGGAG
Organism: Methylotuvimicrobium sp. KM2; assembly: GCF_038051925.1. Taxonomy (NCBI): domain Bacteria; kingdom Pseudomonadati; phylum Pseudomonadota; class Gammaproteobacteria; order Methylococcales; family Methylococcaceae; genus Methylotuvimicrobium; species Methylotuvimicrobium sp. KM2. The sequence goes on from NZ_CP150634.1 coordinate 218,154, forward strand.
TATAGCTCACACCAAAATAATGATCGAATATACATTGCTAGGTCGCGAATCAAAAAAAGGTCGATCACCGGATTAGTCTATTGATTGCCAACTCGACAATTGAATTCCGATGGGATACTCTAGGTTCGCCCCTGATTACAGCGCAAGCTATAAAGCCCCGCTTTCAATGCTCGTTGATAGGCTTTAAATACAACGTCATGTGTAAGGAATTATTGATGACTGCATTAGAAAAATCACAACAACAGGCCGGAAACCGAGGCAGCGACTCCTATTTTAGATACAGCCCCCAGTCACAGTTATTGATTAACTTATTGCTTGCCTTTATCACACTGGCACTGCCATTTACTGTTGAAGCCGCCAGGCCCAAGGTTAGAATCGACAAGATTGCACCAGTTGATGAAGGCACGGTTGTCACTTTGAATGGTAGCAATACCTTTGATGTTGATGGTAAAGAATTGACATATATGTGGCGACAAGTTCAAGGCCCGGATGTCGTCATCAATAATCCCAATGCTCCTATCGCCACATTTACTGCGCCGACTATTGAAAAAACCAACAGTCGTACCAAACCGGTTAGTTTACGCTTTGAATTGGAAGCCGATAATGGAAATGACAAACAAGCAACTGCGAGTAGACGCGTACCAGTCAGGGTTCTACCGGTCAATAATCCGCCTATCGCGAATGCCGGACCAAACCGGTCGGTAACTTGGGAAGCGGCTTCATCAGGAATTGATCTCGATGCCTCCGCCAGTACCGATGACGGGCAAATCATTCAATACCGCTGGAAGCTCCTGACTAGAAATAACCAATTGCCGAGAGGCGCAAAAGTCAGCTTGTCAAACCCCAGGGCCGAGCGTGCTGCATTTATATTTACCAGTCCCGAGCAAAATACTCCGGTAACATTGGATTTTGAACTGTTCGTTAGGGATAACGATAGATCCGTAGATAGCGCTACAGTTTCCATAACTGTAACCGAAAACATCACTCCACCTATCGCTAATGCAGGAAGCGATAAAATCGTGATAGCGGGATCACCAGTGACCCTGAGCGGCGAGGCAAGTACAGGTAATCGTAACAGCTATACCTGGGAACAAATTTCTGGACCGCCCGTTACAATATCTAGTCCAAATAGTGCAACAACCGGATTTACCACGCCGACGGTTACCGAAACAACCGTTTTGGTATTCAAACTGATCACGGCAAATAGTGGAGGCTCTTCGGAAGACACAGTAAGCGTCACAGTGAATCCAGTGCCTATAATAACTGAAATTACACCTATCAGCGGTACCTTCGGTGAAACAGTGGAAATTAGCGTGACAGGAGTTCATTTGCCGTTAACCATGGTGCTGGGCATTGATGGTCAAAATCAACCGTGTAGTATAGTCCAGCGCTCGTCGACACAGGCTGAGTTCGATTGTTGGCTAGATACAGTTGGAATATGGGATTTACTGATTCAAAGCAACTCAACCATAAATGGCGGCGTACCGATTATAACCGGCGTTACTCATTTTACGGTTAACAATATCAAACAACTCAACGACACCGGAATCACCAGGTGTTCGAATGCGAATTCCCCCACCAATCTTATCTGTCCCGTCACTGGATTTCCTGGGCAGGATGCCGAGTTCGGTCGCGATGCACAGGCCATGGCCGGGACGCTACAAAAAATCGGTGGCGGTGACGCCGGATTCGACTTTACCAAGCTGGATAATGACGGCAGGCCGTTGCCTGCCAGTGCAACAGAGTGGGATTGCGTTAAGGACAACGTTACTGGTTTGATCTGGGAGGTGAAAACCAAGAGTGGCTTGCGAAGCATGTATAACACTTACACTTGGTACGACGGTTTTTTTGGTTATCAAGGATCGAATAATAGCTGTATAGGATCGAGTTGCAATACTTATAGCTATGTGCAGGTTGTCAATGAACAAGGTTTATGCGGGGCTAACGATTGGCGCATGCCGGATGTGAATGAGTTGTTATGGTTTGCGAATAATGGTAGGGGCTTTCCTTCAGTCGATACTAGCTATTTCCCGAATACGCCGTCCAATGCGTATTTTTGGTCTTCGTCGCAGCATCCTTACCCGCCTAATGTTATTGATTGGGCGATGTACGTTCATTTTGTATATGGGGGGCTAGATGGAGCGACAACGAAGAATAATACAATGCATGTTCGTTTGGTGCGTGGTGTAAAGTGATTTTTAGTATTGCATAACATACCAGTATGGCATCAATAGCAAAGACGAATTACATAACATCGCGCAAAATTGTATCTGTTGATCAAAAGCAAACACCACTAAGATAGCTTGGGTTTATACCCATAAGCGCTACCTTAGTTCCCGCGTTATGATGTATTGCCCTATAACACATATCGGACAATCAAAGATACATGGATGTGGCGCTAAGTAATCCTATCCCTTGTAATTGGATTTCGATAACCCTTACCGAAGCTGCGTGTTTTTCTTAAATTGGCGTTACCCATCTATGAGAAGCTGGTATTGGAATATGTTTATTTTTTTAAGCAGTTATAATCTTAGCTGTTCTCGTAGCCCCAATCATCGATTAATTAACGCGAGGAATACTCCATGTCAATCAGTCCCTACTATCTAATATTTGATAAAACGATCATAGGTTTCCGGTTAATAGCCCTCATGTTCCTCATGTTAGGCTTGAGCACTCATGCGCTGGCGAATTGCAACGACGCGCGTAATCCCAGAACCACACCAAATCAAATGTTTATCATTCATGACGATGGTACAGTAACTCATAACGCAACCACTTTAATGTGGATGCGTTGTCTGCTGGGCCAAGTCTGGGACGGCAATGCTTGTAGCGGTTCTGCACAAATCTATATTTGGCAGGACGCACTCCAAGCGGCGAATGGTTATTCGTTTGCCGGTTATAACGACTGGCGGCTGCCAAATAAAAACGAATTAATCAGTATCGTCGAGCGGGCTTGTATCGGACCAGCTATCAATAGCACTGTGTTTCCGTATACATCAAATTTGTCTACTGTTTGGTCTTCATCCCAGCCGCCCGACCTTTCTAGCTACGCTTTTATCGTGGAATTTGATTCTGGTCATACTAAAATACCCTTTAAGACTAGCTACAGCCACGTTCGTTTGGTTCGCGGAGGATTGTGATTTTTGTTTTAGCGGGCTTCAATTGGCGGAAAAGTATAAAGACATTCAAATATCAGTAACTATACGAACATCGAAAAATGCTTTGTTTGCTATTAGTATCTTACGGCATGAACAAAGCCTTTAACCAAAACACCGGTGATGCTGCCTGGGTGGAGCGTTGTAAATTTCATATCTAACAAACACTCTCTTTCAAAAAGATTTATGAAAACAAAAATCCTAATATATCTCTGCTTATTGGGGGCATTTAAACAAACGACACCATAGTCCCATAGGTTTTTTCAACGCCACAGCTGGCATAGCTTTGAACCGATTTAGAGCTTCCCAATTTTAGTCTAATTCCCAGTCCGGATTTCAATATCGGTGGCACCAATATCATTCTTAAATAACTGGGGTCAGGTACGAGTTAAATGATACTGAATTGACCTGTGTTTAATTTGTACCTGACCCCAGTTATTCCGCAGTTACCGGGCACGGGCACATTAACAACAAACCTTTAAACGTGGAGAGCCGCTATGCAAAGCAAAATTCACATCCAGGATCAGGTCAGAAACCAGGTAGCCGAGATTATGGACGATCGCCGGTCGGATTGCGTGATTGCTTGGGGTATGAAGGTGTTGGTGGTATCGGCGATTATGCTGGTGGGGGTGGTTTGGTGAGTTTTATGCTGGAGCCGAGTGGGGCACAAACAGGCCTCTTCAGAAAGACGCTCAGTTAAGCCGATTTGCGATTCGGCTTAACAGATCCATTCTTTCATGCAAGACCGCGATAATCCGGGGCGGTTTGCTTTCCGGATGAACATAAAAAATGTAGTGATGCTCACAGCGGCTTACTTGAATTTGCGGAAAGCGCTCTGAGAGGGGACGGGAATGGACGGCTCTTTCAGCGATTGCGCAGAATTTCTTTTGCAACGCATTTTTATAGCGAAGGGCTTGCTTTTCGCCATGCCGCTCCACGGTATAACGAATAATGTCGCGGATATCGGATTCCGCCTGTAAGGTAAGCTCGTAAATCGGCATTCCTTTATCGTGTTTCCTGTAAAACTTCTTCGTAAATTTGATCGATCGTTTTATTCGAGAATACCCCGTTTTCTGCTTCCGCGAGACGAGGTTGCAAGAATGCCTCTAGTTGACGCAGCGCTTCGTTATCTTCATCCGGCAATACCCGTTCCAAGACATAATCCTTGATGCTCTGGCCATGCAAAGCGGCGACGGCTTTTAATCGTTGGTGTTGTTCGGGGGTGACTTCAATGGACAAACGCATGACCGTATCCTCAAAGTGATGGCTTCAAAGAAAACATCCTATCATCGAAAACAACATGAGTACAAATGTACATTTGTTGTTTTTTTCCCTCTCAAAAACGACCGTTTTTTGGGAGATCAGGAAAGGACCTGTATATTCAGGCCTTTTTATTGGCCGCTAAAATTCCATAAACACTGGCCTCACCAATGTTAAGCTGCCGGGCAATCTGCGTTTTGGTTACGCCATTGGCCGCGAGTTCAACGACTTCCCGCTGCTTCTCCAACATGATTTCCCGTTCGAACTGAGCGACACCGCCAAGACATCGCCTTCTCGGGTAAACTCCAAGGCAGCTTCTAGCTGAGCCCGAACGGGAACCGAGGAGACTTGCTCCTGAAAGATTTTTTGGCACTGTGCCGCTTCAAGCCCGGCAATTTGTTCAGTCGTCGACGTTCTGGCGTAACCGAATCGCGGTGTCGGTTCGCGAACCTACTTCGGACTTCAATAGACTGAAGCTTATATGTAATCGGGTAGGCTTTTAAGCGGGTTTTTCTCCCCTTTTTTTCTAAGAAGCGAGTAGTTTGGCGCCCGCCAGGTCGATAAATGGCTCGGTATGGTTACAGGAAAATTCAGCGTTCTTGCGGAAATGCGAGCAGCCCCAAAATTGTCCGTATGGGCCTTTACGCAAGCTGAGCTTGCCGCCGCACTTAGGACAAATCGGCTCGACATGATCGCAGCGCTGGTTTTCGCAGATCCGAAACCGGCCTTCTTGGCGTAAACCGCCGCCGCATTCGGGGCAGGCCGGTTCGGTATGCGTGCATAGCGGATATTGGTTGCATCCGAAAAAGCTGCCATGCCGGCTATCTTTCGGCACTAGGTAACCGGTTTCGCATGCGCGGCAGGGAATATCGGCCACTTTCTCTTGAAAACCCTCGCCGGTAAATTCGTCAATGCGAATTTCATAGCGTTGATCAATCAGTTCGCGGATAAAATCGGACGCCTTATCGGCATTGCTGACCAGATAGACATGATGCCGGGCGCGGGTCAGCGCGACATAAAACAAACGTCTTTCCTCGGCATGATCGAATGCTTCGGCTTTCGGCAGTAAGAGCTCCACTAACGGATGGGTCTTTTTTTCCGACGGAAAACCGTTTTTGCCTTTTTCCAACCCAAGTACGATCACATAATCGGCTTCCTTGCCTTTCGATGCGTGTACCGTCATGAATTGAATGGCAAGTTTGGGATACTGCCTCTTAAAGCTCGACAAATCCGGTTTTCTAAAATTGAACCGGGCTAAGATCAACACACTGGCATGCGCCGCGGTCTTGGCATTAATTGCCGATAATGCCGCATTCAGGCCGACCGGATCGAGCCGGGCTCGGATGAGCGAGACGGCCGCTTGTTCGATGACGGCATGGCTTTCGATTCGCTTGGCGATTTGCGTTGGGTTTTGCATGACAAAACGGGACGCCACCGCACCGATTTGATTATTGAAACGAAAGGTTTGATCCAGAATGCTCAAGGCCGTATCGCCGAAATGTTCCTCGAATTCCTGGGTGATCGTGACATCGCTGCCGGTAAAACGGTAAATCGATTGCCAGTCGTCGCCGACGCAAAACAGGCTGTGGTTCTGGTTATGAGTTAGCAAAGCCTTGATCAGTCGGGCGCGGCTGGCCGATATGTCTTGGAATTCATCGACCAGAATATGCGTGTACGGCGACCGGAAGCGTCCGGCTTCGACATAGTCGATCGCACGACCGATCATATCTTCGAAGTCAATCGTATCGGTGTCGCGCAAATACTGTTGATAGGCTTCGTAAATAGGCTCAAACAAAAAAGCCGCCGCGTGCATGCGTTCATGATCTTCATGTTGCTTAGTCAGCGCGACCAGGCTTTTGATATTCAAATAGGCGGCTTTAAACAGCGCCAGCATCTGAGCCAACAATTGACCCAGTTGCGAAATATGGCCGAATTGATGCAATTGCTGAAGCAGTTCATTGTTGGGCAGCGGGTCGAAAACCACACCCGCTTGTTTCAGTTGCAGTTCCAGCGATTGCGTCAAAATACCTTGTTGCTTCTGATAGCTGTAGGTTTCGATCAGGGTGGTCCGATGTTTTCGATGCAAGGCCCGTTTCCATGCCATTGCCTCTAAATAGCTTTGCCGGTCGATAAACGGCGGCGTTTGCTGATGTTCGTTGATGGCGAAATGTTCGATATAAATACCGTAATCGGGCAAGTAAAAATTGGGCTGATAAACGCGATAATCCGGTCCCGAGGTGTTGATCCGATAATTCGCCTCATAGCGGTAAACAATGCGCTGCCGATAGAGAAAGTTGGCGATTTCGCATTCTTCGTAGCTTTTGACCAATTCGCCCTGTATCGTGCGGATGTCGTTTTCGAGAATGTAACGGTTATATTCGCCGAGACTTCTGAACTTGAAGGCGCTTCGATAGGGATGGCTGAAGTGCAAGAAATAAGTCACCAATCGAGACTTGTACTGATCGTCTTGCAGTAATCGTTGGATTTGTTCGTCGACAAACCGGGTGCGAAGATGCTCGTCCTCGGCCATTTTGTCGATGGTCGGCGCAACGCCTTCAACCTGGGCGATGATATGTTTGCCGAGGCTGTGAAAGGTTTTTACGGTCAGCGTATCGATGCGAAGTTTGGCTTGTATTCGCTGTTCCATTTCCTCGGCCGCTTTGCGGGCAAAGGCCAACATCAGGATTTGTTCCGGCTTTGCTAGTCCTGCGTTGATTAAATATCCGGCACGCCCGATCATTGTACTGGTTTTGCCGGTGCCTGCGCCGGCCAATATTAGATTGTGCTGTTCGTCGATCACGCAGGCGCGGCGCTGATTGGCTGTTAACGGATTGCTCTCCACTCCGTCAAAAAAGGGTTTGAAGGTCTCGATTTGGCGTTCGACATAGGTTTCATTCAAACGCTCGACCGCATCATATCCATGGTTTAACAAAGGCCGTATGAATTGCAAGGCTTGTGCCGCATCAGGCGGCAAAAAACGTTGTATATTTTTACGCTGAATGCCTTTGACCAAGTCTCGATGCGTCTTCAGCCATTGCCGGACGGCAATTCGACGCACATAGCGATCTCCGGAAAACCATGAGCGCGCCTGTTGATAAGCGTTTTCTATTTCCGGAACCAGGCGTTGATAAAAATCGTGGAGATATTGGCGGTTGGCTTGCTGCAATTCGGTTTGCAAGCTTTTCGATCGTTTTTTAGCGATGCCGCCCATGCGCACGGTCTCGCTGTTCTCCAGATGAAATGCCAGTACATCCCAGAAGTAGCCTGTTTCCAAGACGATGCCGCTGCCGATCGCCAGATGAGCAATTCGGATATGTGTTTCGTCTTTATGCAAGATTATGCCATCTTCGGCTAAAGACAACTGGTCATGATTGGCATGCGAGGCGAATACTGAGGCCAAGCGGCCGATTCGGTAAAGGAATGATGTTTTCAACGAAGTATTCAAGGACAATCCTTTGCCTGTGCCTTCGTGCTCTTATGCGACGATATGCAAGGCAATATAAGGCACGAGATTAAACAGAATGATGCCGATTTTGTAAAGCGCCATGCCTGCGTAATGTATGGCGTCGAATTGTTCGACCGACAAGCGAAACCAACGCCCGTGCAATCGATACATCCATTCGTGAGCGGAGATAAAGAGCAGTCCCCACAAAAGCAGCACGCTGAAGTTGATTACTGAGCACCATAAAAGGATGTCTCGTATCAGTTCAATGTTCATGGGCGAGTCTCCTGTGATGGTTAAGGGGAAATAATAACAACTCGATAACTCTTTTTGCCGACATTCTTGCCAATCACCAAGCTATTTTTAGACTTTTTCGAACTCAGTAATAATCGAATAAAGCATGAGCGTGCCCGAATCTTGAGATGAAATTAAAGTTCCATAACGAGCATCGGAATACCGTAACTGGCAATAAAGTAGGAAATCGCTGAAATAACGCTTGGCGTTGCAGTGTACAGAAAGACTTGCCGGAAAATATAACTGATAACTGAAATATACCAAATGACTAAAAATACGCCGATCCCTATTGATATTTCTTCTTGATATTCAACATGTTTCATTACCATAACAACATCCAGCACTTCAGCGGCAATCGCCAAGGTGATGATAAAGTTTTCGCAGACAAAGATGGCAGTGAATACTTGTTTAAAATATTGCCATTTCTTCATCGTCAGCAAAAAAACAGTAATAAATGAAAAAGCCATTATGGTCCTCATCAATACTTCCAAAGTACCGCTGACAGGATCGGAAATAAGCCCCTCGACGATCATGCCGGAAACAAGATAGAACCCCAAATTCTTCGCTACAAACGATGGTCCGGGAATTAAATTTATAGGATTATTTCGGAACAAACAAAGCCAAAGATAATTGAGTAATAAGTTCATCGAGAGTTTATTGAGGTTAAAAAAAATAGGGCAGGCCAACTAAAAATAACCGATTTTTTTGTTTTTGACTTTCTGCTTTTGCTATTTGGTTAATTAAAGAAAGATCAAAAAGGCTCATTTTCCCACGGATTACAGTAAATGTAAGTATTCAATCCTCCTCTTTTTCATAGAGGGGAATGAATGCTTAGGATTTGGGCATAAATAACGCCCCTATTTTTGGAGGGTTCGGTAACTCGATTGGCAGGTGTCGGCGGCAGGGCAGATTTTTGCTCCTGCAAAATCTGCATTCACGCCATCCATGGCGTTTGCAGATTTTTGCTCCTCGGCAACTGCTGAGTTACAGGGATGTAATGAATGCAGAAAATGCAGGAGCATTTTTCTGCCCTGCATCGCCAAAGCGCCTATTGTTGGTGCTCTAATACACGCCATCCATGGCGTAATGCAAAATCTGCATTCATGCCATCTTTGGAAATTAGGCACAGCCTTCAAGTCAAGGATGTATTCACCCAGTACCTAAATAAGCCATGGTAGTGAATCATTGCCAATGACCTATAGAATTTAGGTGTTGTGTTCATGGCGTCTTGCCAGGCGAGTTGCCGAACCCCGACAAAGGTCATCACTCCAGGAAGTTATTTTTCGCGAAACCCTTACTTCCTTTCAGAAAACCGAAAATGTGGCCGCGCGAAGGATGTGATAAGTTATGAGCGCCAAAGGGTATTTTTTAACGATGCGACTTGAGTATGGTCATTAAACGAATGCTTTCGATATTGTTACCTTATTTGTTGTTTCTTCTAGCTTTATTTATATGGCAACGAAACCTGATTTATTTTCCCGGGAAGCAGACATTAGCAAGGCAGCAAGAGCTGGCTGAACGTCTAAATCTGGAACTTTGGCCGGCAAAGGAAAGTTATCTTGGCTTGATGTCAAAATCGACCATGAGAAGCAGTAAAGGAACGGTTATCGTTTTTCACGGTAATGCGGGAAGCGCGATCAATCGAGTTTATTACTTCAATGCATTGGAAAGGTTGGGGTACCGGGTTATTGTTGCGGAATATCCGGGTTACGGCGCAAGATCGGATTCACCATCGGAATCGGTATTGATCAGTGACGGCATTGCCATCGCAACAAAAGCGAGGGAAGATTTCGGCGAGCCAATTTTTCTTTGGGGCGAGTCGCTGGGCAGCGGTGTTGTCGGGGGAATCGTGCATTCCAGACAAGTCCCGATTAAAGGCATTGTACTGATGACGCCTTTCGATAGCATGGCTAACGTTGCGCAACACCATTATTGGTTGTTTCTGGCTAAATGGCTGATTCGCGACCGCTTCGATAATCTCAAGTTCTTGAATGACTATAGCGGCAATACGGCCATGGTGATTGCTGAAGACGACCAAATCATTCCGAATCGCTATAGCTTGAATTTATATGACTCGCTTCAATGTCATAAAAGGCTGTGGTTGTTTAAAAATGCAGATCACAACAGCTTGCCGCTGGCTTCGGAACTGCCATGGTGGCAGGAAGTGATGCACTTTATCGACGAACAAAATTAATCCTAAATTCGGCAGTACAACCATGAAGTACATGAAGTTCATAAAGTATTTCAGGAGATTACCTAAACATTCTCGCTAACCTTTTGGGTGAACGAAAGATCTATACAAACTCATAAGAAGTTATTGAATTAACTTCCTATTCTTCATGATCTTCATGGTGAAATGCTTTTTCTAGGTTAATAGGGTTTTAAAATGATTTGATTGCTCGCATCGTCGAACGTCATTTGGAAGCGTCCTAAAAAGCTCATACCCAGCAAGCCGCTCGATTGTAATTTATCGTCTGCAATGAAACTCACATCTACGTTATCGGCTTGAGCTTTGCCGATAACGACCGATTTAAGCTTGCCTTGCATAATTTCGACTCTGCCGTTCGCAGTTTCGCTGTATCCGGGTTGTAAGTTTCTGTCGGTAAAACCTAATGCGGATTGAAGCGAGGCGGGTAACACTAGAGTGGTTGCGCCGGTATCGATCAGCATATTGGCTTTCAGTTTAGTGCCGTAAGGTCCTGATAATTCGGCCTTTACCAAATGATGCGAACCGCTACGGGTGGTTTTTATGGCATAACTGGCGTCGGTCTTAGGCTTTTCAACAACTGCGGGAGGCGGCGTGTTGTCATAGCGCTTGATGCTGGTGATAATGACTTTTTCTATATCTCCTTGCTTGTTGGATAATTGAACAAAGTTATAATCACTTAGCAATCGTTTTAATTGTTGATCCGGTGTGCCGCTAAGACGAAGGGGAGGACCGTCTTGGACTAAGTGTAAATTCTTGATTGATATGCCCTGCGCATGAATGAGATGTTCGAGTTGGGTTTTAAGGCTATCGGCTTGTGCGATGCCGATCGTTAACATCAACGCTAACAGGGTGGCAATGATCGAGTTTTTTCCGGACATAGAGTGCCGCCAGTAAGGTGCTTAAAAAAGTTTGAGCCTAAAAGCCGCGTCCGGGTTTCACAAATAACCAATTTTAATAAGACAAGTGTTGACAGGCGCGGCAAAACAACGTTGGATTGTAAGGGTTCGTCTCAAAAAAATCATTAAGTCGCTTTTTATGCCCTATCAAAAAGCGTCGATGTCATAAACCATTAATAACTAAAATAAGGCAAACATCGATGAATACAGGACAGTTAATTACTTATTTCACCCCGGTTTTCGGGTTATTAGCGCTATTTTTTATTATTAAACGTTCGGCATGGGTTAATAAACAGGATGCCGGTAATGAACGAATGACACGGATCGCAGGCTTCATCGAAGATGGCGCCATGGCCTTTCTCAAGGCGGAATACCGGGTTTTATCTATTTTTGTCGTTCTAGTCGCTATTTTGTTGGGCTGGATGGGCTCTTTGTCTGACGATTCATCTTGGATGATTGCATTGTCATTCATATTAGGCGCGTTTTGTTCCGGATTTGCCGGTTTTTTAGGCATGCGTATTGCCACCAAAGCTAATGTCAGAACGACGCACGCGGCCAGAACGAATATCGGTAGCGCATTGCGGGTGGCCTTTGCCGGCGGTTCGGTGATGGGCATGTGCGTTGTCGGCCTCGGCGTGTTGGGGCTCAGTTTGTTGCTAATCGTGTTTTCTTCGTTGGGATGGGAAATGGGCCGCATTGTCACGGTGATTACCGGCTTTTCGTTCGGTGCGTCTTCGATTGCTTTGTTTGCCAGGGTCGGCGGTGGCATATACACCAAAGCGGCCGATGTCGGCGCGGACTTGGTCGGAAAGGTCGAGGCCGGCATTCCCGAGGATCATCCGCTGAATCCTGCGACGATCGCCGATAATGTCGGCGATAATGTCGGCGATGTTGCCGGAATGGGTGCCGATCTTTTCGAATCCTATGTCGGCTCGATTATCGGCACCATGGTGCTGGGCGCGGTATTGATCGGAACAGCCGGATTCGAGGCAGATAACGAATTCGGCGGATTAAATGCCGTTTTGTTGCCTTTGGTGCTAGCTGCTGTGGGTATCGTGACATCGATCATCGGGACATGGTTCGTGCGCATCAAAGAGGGCGGCAATCCGCAAAAAGCATTGAATCGCGGCGAACTGGTCTCGGCAGTATTCATGCTTTTGGCAACCTATGGCATCACTCAATGGATGTTGCCGGAATCCTGGCAAACCGGCTCGGGTGTTTTCACGTCGATGGGCGTGTTCATCGCGATTATTATCGGCTTGGCCTCAGGGTTGGCGATAGGCGCGATTACCGAATTTTATACCGGAACCGGAACTCGTCCGGTAAAAGGCATCGTCGAGCAATCGCTGACCGGGTCCGCAACCAATATTATTGCCGGGGTCGGAGTCGGCATGCAGTCGACCGCAGTGCCGATTATTATTATTGCCGCCGCTATTATAGGTGCTTATGAATTCGCCGGTTTATATGGCATCGCAATCGCGGCGGTGGGGATGTTGTCCAATACCGGTATTCAATTGGCAGTCGATGCTTATGGGCCCATCTCCGATAATGCCGGCGGTATCGCCGAAATGGCGGCCTTACCGAAAGACGTGCGGGAACGGACCGATAAGCTTGACGCCGTCGGTAATACCACCGCTGCAATCGGGAAGGGGTTTGCGATCGGTTCGGCCGCACTGACCGCGCTCGCATTGTTTGCCGCCTTCATGACCACAGCCAACATTTCCAGTATCGATATTTCCAAGCCGTATGTGATGGGCGGTTTATTTTTGGGCGGCATGCTGCCGTTTCTATTTTCATCGCTGGCGATGGCGGCTGTCGGAAGGGCTGCAATGGATATGATTCAAGAAGTGAGGCGACAATTTGCTTCTATCCCCGAGTTGAAGGCGGCGCTCGAAGTCATGCGTCACAACGAAGGGAAGGAATTGGATCAATGGAGCGAGGCCGATCAACTGGTTTTCAATAATGCGGACGGCAAAGCGGAATACAGTCAATGCGTCGCAATTTCAACACGGGCTTCACTCCGGGAAATGGTGTTTCCCGGGGTGCTGGCCGTCGTTTCTCCTGTTGCGGTCGGTTTTGGCGGTGGCGCTGAAATGTTAGGCGGTTTACTGGCCGGCGTTACGGTAAGCGGGGTGTTGATGGCGATTTTTCAATCCAATGCCGGCGGTGCTTGGGACAATGCCAAGAAAATGATCGAAGCCGGTGTGGAAATTCAAGGGCGTACCCATCATAAAGGTTCGGAGGCTCATAAAGCGGCGGTAGTCGGCGACACGGTCGGCGACCCGTTCAAAGATACTTCGGGGCCTTCGCTGAATATCCTGTTGAAATTAATGTCCGTGGTGGCATTGGTGATTGCGTCGATGTTGTGATGGGCCTAAGACGATTTCGGGCAAAAAATACAGGTCTACATGTTTTGTTGATGTCATAAAGACCGTTCGAGCCTCAATAGATTATGCTGTTACCCAAGCTTCAGCTCTCGCCGTTATACACAAGTATCGGTAAACTTCCTAAACAGAGGTCATCGTATACCTGGAAACGGTGCTGTTTGATAAATCTTGGGGTATTGAACATCAGTGGCTTCGAAATCGCGACGAAGGCGTCGCTCCCACATGGGGCCGGATGCTCTGTGGGAGCGATCCCCAGATCATCCCTCACCTAACGCTAGGTGAGGGAAAGTCGGGAACGTTGGGTGACAAAAAATGGTATCGAGGCCTCATTGGCTAAGATTGCAAAACGGTAATTTTTGACTGATGTATAACGATGAGAGCTCTAGCTTGGGTAATCTGTTCAGGAAGCTCTAGCTTCCCGATAATCAAGGAAGATAGAAGGAGTAAGTCGGGGTTGATTTAGAATGTGCGGAGGTTGTGTCGGTCTCAGGATGCTGGAGCTTCCGGAGGGGCTTTCCCAAGCTGGTGCCTTGGGAAATAGCGTGAAAATATTCCGTTCTAAGTATCTTGTTGATACCGTAAACGACCGTTCAGCTTACAACAGATCTTAGGCGAACGGTCTTTTATACCTATCGGAGATCAAAATTCGGCACCGGGGTGCCTGTCAAAGGACGCCGTGACCCCAGCACCTAAATTCCATAGGTCTTTGGCAATGATTCAAAATCATGGCTTATTTAGGTGCTGGGTGAATACGTCCATGTAGGCTTTGCCTGGCAACCCGGTGCCTTCTTAGGCACTGCCGAAATTTAAAGTGCGAAAGGTATACCAGGCTCAAGTGCCTTTTAGAGTTAGACTTCTAATTTCAGAACGGCCTGCTTGACCGGCTCGGCCAGACCGTTCCCGTCTTTGCGGCAATAATCGATGATTTCGCGGCGCATCCGGGGTTCCCAAGCGCGTAGTAGATGATTTTTGATGCTCTCGACGGCGGCTTCCTTATCAGGGTCCGCATTGAAGAATTCGCCGATCGCGTTGGCCATTTTGATGAGTTTTTCTATCTGCATTATTGTTTGCCTCTGTACGCGACAAAAATTTCTTGAAGGGTAAGTATTTGATTGATAAGATTTATAGACTAGCAGTTACAACGGAGGTATAGCGAAAACCTTTAGCTTTTGCACTCCTTGCCTACGCCCGATTTTTTCGTGAAACCAATTAAAGAGTCATTTCAAGCCAAATCGGTTTCTCGGTGGATTAGCCGATGCGAATGACTGTAGACGACATGTCTGTCTTCCCGGGCGAAGCCTATCAGAGTTAGTCCCGTTTCCTCGGCTAATCGTATCGCAAGTCCGGTCGGTGCGGAAATCGCGGCCAACAAGCCAATGCCGGCCACGGCGGTTTTTTGGACCATTTCGAAACTGGCTCGGCTCGTGACGATCACAAAACCGTCGGCAGGATTTCGGGCCGTCCTTAACAATGCCCCGATCAATTTATCGAGCGCATTATGCCGGCCGACATCCTCGCGAATGGTTTGAATGCCCTGAAACGGCAAGACCCATGCCGCAGCATGGACCGCGCCAGTCAAACGGTTCAATTTTTGATGTTGCTTGATATCGTTCAATGCTGACAACAGCTCGGTTGCTTTCACCTTGAGTTCAGCAGTAACCGGTGCTGGATGGCGCACGGCTTGCTGTAGCGTACTCGAACCGCACAGCCCGCAACCGGTCCGCCCGGTAAGATTGCGGCCTTTGTCCGCCAAGCAAACGAAGCGCTCCTCGGGAATCTTGACACGCACTTCGATGCCGTCCTTGCGGTTGTAAACGCGCGTAGACAGGATCTCGGCTGGATGATTGACAATTCCCTCGGTGATGCTGAAGCCCAGCGCGAAATCCTCGAGATCCGTCGGCGTCGCGAGCATCACGACATGCGGTACGCCGTTATAGACTAAAGATACCGGCACCTCCTCGGCGATGTAATCTTGTTGAATGGTCGGATGCCCGTCTTTCCAGCGTTCCACCGGGCTTTGCCGATAACTCGGCCAGCCCAGCTCCCACGCGGTCGACTCGGAATCCGCCAAATCAAGCATGATGTGTGCCTTGCTCCAACAGTTCCAATTGCTGCTTCGAGAAGTCGCTGTACTGTTTTTGCCACTCCGAAGGCTGCGTGACTTTCGATACTTGCACTGCGGTGACTTTGTATTCCGGACAGTTGGTCGCCCAGTCGGAATTGTCGGTCGTGATCACGTTCGCGCCAGATTCCGGGAAATGGAATGTCGTATAGACGACGCCCGGCTGTACGCGTTCGCTGATCAATGCCCGCAATACCGTCTCGCCGGAACGGCTCTTGATGCCGACCCAATCGCCGTCGACGATGCCGCGATCCTCAGCGTCATGCGGATGAATTTCAAGCCTGTCCTCGGTATGCCACGCGACATTGTCGGTCCTCCGCGTCTGCGCACCGACATTGTACTGCGAAAGGATGCGACCGGTGGTCAGGATCAATGGGAACATCCGCGTCGTGCGTTCCTCGGTCGCTACATATTCGGTCAGCATGAACAGACCTTTGCCGTTCGGGCGCATGAACTCATGTGCATGCATCGTGGGAGTACCCACAGGATTTTCTTCGTTACACGGCCATTGGATACTGCCAAGTTGATCGATTTTTTCGTAGCTGACGCCGGCGAATGTCGGCGTCAGGCGCGCGATTTCGTCCATGATCTCGGACGGATGGCGGTAATTCATCGAATAGCCCATCGCATTCGCGAGCAATTGTGTGACTTCCCAGTCTTCGTATCCGGCCAATGGCTTCATGACCTTGCGTACCGGCGAGATACGGCGTTCGGCGTTCGTGAACGTGCCGTTTTTCTCGAGAAACGACGAGCCCGGCAGGAATACATGCGCGAACTTGGCCGTTTCGTTCAGGAACAGATCCTGCACGATCACGCATTCCATCGATCTCAAGGCATGATGCACATGCTGAATGTCGGGATCCGATTGCGCGATGTCTTCACCTTCGACGTAGAGCCCCATGAAAGTGCCGTCGGATGCGGCGTCGAACATGTTCGGAATGCGCAGGCCAGGTTCGGATTCGAGAATCACGTTCCAGTCTTTCTCGAACAGCTGGCGCGTTTCGTTATCGGAGACATGGCGGTAGCCCGGAAATTCGTGCGGGAACGATCCCATGTCGCACGAACCTTGCACGTTGTTTTGACCACGCAACGGATTGACGCCGACACCTTCGCGTCCGAGATTGCCGGTCGCCATCGCCAGATTCGCGATGCCGATCACGGTCGTCGAGCCTTGACTGTGCTCGGTCACTCCCAATCCGTAGTAGATCGCGCCATTGCCTGCGGAGGCATAGAGACGCGCCGCGGAGCGGATATCGGCGGCCGGGACTCCTGTGATCGTTTCGGTTTGCTCGGGCGCATGACGCGGATCGGCGATGAACGTTTTCCATTTTGCGAACGCGTTGATATCGCAGCGCTCTTCAATGAAGGCTTCGTCGAGCAGGTTTTCGGTCACGACGACATGACCGAGCGCATTGATCAGCGCGACGTTAGTACCCGGGCGCAGCTTCAAATGGTAATCGGCTTTGACATGCGGCGAGTTCTTGACTAGATCGATTTCGCGGGGATCGACGACTATCAATTTCGCGCCTTGACGCAGCCTTTTTTTCATCAACGAGCCGAAAACCGGATGACCGTCGGTCGGATTCGCGCCGATGACCATGATCACGTCGGACTTCATGACCGAATCGAAGTTCTGCGTGCCGGACGATTCGCCGAAGGTCTGCTTGAGTCCGTAACCGGTCGGCGAATGACAGACGCGCGCGCAGGTATCGACATTGTTGTTGCCGAAGCCCGCGCGAACCAGTTTTTGCACCAGATAAGTCTCTTCGTTCGTGCAGCGTGACGACGTGATGCCGCCAATCGAGCCTTTGCCGTATTTGGCTTGAATGCGTTTCAACTCGGAAGCGGCATAGTTAATCGCCTCTTCCCAGCTGACTTTTTGCCACGGGTCGCTGATGCTTTTGCGGATCATTGGCGTCGTGATGCGATCCTTGTGTGTCGCGTAACCGAACGCGAAACGACCTTTTACGCAGGAATGACCGTGATTGGCCTTGCCGTCCTTGTGAGGAACCATGCGAATCAATTGATCGCCTTTCATTTCGGCGCGGAACGAACAGCCGACGCCGCAATACGCGCAGGTCGTCACGGTGGCATGTTCGGGCGTGCCATGGTCGATGACTGATTTTTCCATCAAGGTCGCAGTCGGGCAGGCTTGCACGCAAGCGCCGCACGAAACGCACTCGGAATCCATGAATGCCTCGTTTTGACCGGGAGAGACTTTGGAATCGAAGCCGCGTCCGTCGATCGTCAAGGCGAAAGTGCCTTGCGTTTCTTCGCAGGCTCTGACGCAACGCGAGCATACGATGCACTTGGACGGATCGAAACTGAAGTAAGGATTGCTTTCATCCTTGACCGCTTGCAAGTGGTTTTTGCCTTGCGGATTGTAGCGTACTTCACGCAAGCCGACCGCGCCGGCCATATCCTGCAGTTCGCAGTCGCCGTTCGCCGAACAGGTCAAGCAATCAAGCGGATGGTCGGAAATATAGAGCTCCATGACGCCTCGGCGTACGTCGGCCAGACGCGGGTTCTGCGTAACGACCTTCATGCCTTCGGCGACCGGAGTCGTGCAGGAGGCCGGCATGCCGCGCGCGCCCTCGATCTGCACGACACATAAACGGCAAGAACCGAACGGTTCGATGCTGTCGGTCGCGCACAATTTAGGAATGTCGATGCCGATGCCGGCCGCAGCGCGCATTACCGACGTGCCGGCCGGTGCGGTCACCTGAAATCCGTCGATTTCCAGTGTGACCAGTGTATCTGCCTCCTTGGCGGGGGTTCCAAAGTCTTTTTCTTTATTCAGGGACATATCAGTACCTCCGGTGGGGTCAAGCCGCGCTGGCCTGTTCGGTTATCCCGAAGTCTTCGGGAAAATGATTCAATGCGCTCAGCACGGGATAGGGCGTCATGCCGCCGAGCGCGCACAACGAACCGTTCAACAGGGTGTCGCACAGGTCGCGTAATAATGGTATGTTTTTATGAAGATCGCGGCCCGCGATGATGTCTTTGATGACTTCTTCGCCGCGCGTCGAGCCGATCCGGCACGGCGTGCATTTGCCGCAGGATTCGATCGCGCAAAACTCCATGCTGTAACGCGCCATTTCGGCCATGTCGACGGTGTCGTCGAAAACGACGATGCCGCCGTGGCCGACGACTGCCCAAATCGCCGCAAAGGCTTCATAATCGAGCGGCGTATCGAATTGCGATTCGGGCAGATACGCGCCCAGTGGGCCTCCGACTTGCACCGCCTTGATCGGACGTCCCGATGCCGAACCGCCGCCGTAATCATAGAGCAGTTCGCGCAGGGTCAAGCCGAACGCGAGTTCGACGAGGCCCGGATATTTAATGTTGCCGGCCAATTGAATCGGCAGCGTGCCGCGGGAACGGCCCATGCCGAAATCGCGGTAATAGTCGCCGCCCTTGTCGAGAATAATCGGCACCGAGGCCAGTGAAATCACGTTGTTGACGACAGTCGGTTGGCCGAACAAGCCGCTGATCGCCGGCAGCGGCGGCTTGAAGCGGACCAGTCCTCGCTTGCCTTCGAGACTTTCCATCAATGAAGTTTCTTCGCCGCAAACATAGGCACCGGCGCCCAGGCGAACTTCGAGATCGAATTTTTTACCGCTGCCTTGAATGTTGTCGCCGAGATAGCCGGCCGCATAGGCTTTTTCAATCGCGGTATTCAAAGCCTTGTGCGCATGCGGATATTCGACGCGCAGATAGATGTAACCTTGTGTCGCGCCGACCGCGATTCCGGCGATCGTCATGCCTTCGATCAATACGAAAGGGTCGTCTTCCATGACCATGCGGTCGGAAAATGTGCCCGAGTCGCCTTCGTCGGCATTGCAGATGATGTATTTTTGCTCGCTCGGCGTGTTGAGTACGGTGTTCCATTTGATGCCGGTCGGAAACGCGGCGCCGCCACGACCGCGCAGTCCCGAGTCAGTCACCTGTTTGACGATGTCGGCGCCGCTCATCGCCAGCGCGTTTTTCAGGCCGCGATAACCATCATGCGCGAGATAGTCGTCGAGACTTACCGGGTCGGTGATGCCGATGCGGGCGAAAGTCAGTCGTTGCTGTTTTTTGAAATAAGGAATTTCGTCGATCGGGCCGACTTTTAGCGTATGCGCGCCTCCATTCAAGAAATCGGCATCGAACAGACCGGGGATGTCTTTTAATTGCACCGGCCCATAACCGATGCGGCCTTCGGAGCTCTCTACCTCGACTAACGGCTCCAGCCAGAACATGCCTCGAGATCCATTTCGAACCAGCTTGATGTCCAGCCCGCGTTGCCGCGCTTCCTTCTCGATCGCCGCGGCAATTCGGCCTGCGCCTAATGCCAGCGCGCCGGAATCGTTTGGAACATATACGATCACTGTCATGAGAGGGTCTCCATTTCGTTGATGATGCTGTCGAACGATTCGTTCGATACGCGTCCGTATACTTCAGTACCAATCTGCATACCCGGCGAGCATGAGCACAATCCCAAGCAATATGCCGGCTCCAGCGAAAATCTGCCATCCGCCGTCGTTTCATGATAGTCGATGCCTAGTTTGTCCTTGACATGCTCTTCGAGTTTCTTAGAACCCATCGCCTGACAGGATTCGGCTCGACACAAATGAATCGTCTGTTTGCCCGGCGGCGTTTCGCGGAAATAATGGTAAAAACTGATCACGCCATGAACTTCGGCGCGGGATAGACGCAATTCGGAAGCGATGATGGGAATACTGTCTGCGGGGATATACCCCAAAGCGTTTTGAATATCGTGCAAAATTGGCAGCAGCGCGCCGGGCTTATCTTTAAGTGCGCTGGTGATTTCCTTGACGATGCTGAACATGGAAACGGTCTCGGTCATGGGGCCTCACTTTCCGGTTCGAAAGCCGTTGAGTGGCGCTTCGAAATTGAAGTTGGTAGGTTTCAGAGAATATCATGTAATTTTTATTTATCAAAAAACACATAAAAAAACATATTTATGCATAAATTGTATACTTTGTAATTATAAGCCTAATATCATTATCGTAAAAATCACATTTTTTTGACCTTAAATCAGATTTTCTGATGCAGCTCGGTCCAGTCCTACCAGCCCATACCCTCATTGCGGAACATCGTTAAGCGCGCTATATTGCTGAGCCCTTTAGTTTTCCAGCAAGGCTCTTCCCTTTGTCCGACATGATGACCATGCACTCGCGTGACCGGTCCGATAATGAAGAATGCGACGAATTACAATACCGTCCGCAGCACAAGCTGGCATTCGAGACCGATTATCTGTTCGGTTACGGGTTTTCCGATTATTTTAACGTGATGCATGTCGCCGACGAATATTTCTATTCGCGCAATTTACCGCTGCAAAAAGCGAGGCTTGAGGCATACACTTTATTGAATATGAAATTGAATTACAGTTTTTTTAATGATCAAGCCGCTATCTATACTCATATATGGACTCCTCGTTTATTGCAAGCCAAGTTTTCAAAAAATGATGTCAAAACAGAGATCAAGATTGCTGCCATATATCCGGTCTCTCAACAGAGGCTTTATTGCCTCAGGACTCCTGATGAATCTATCCGCGCGCTTATTCCTCAACCATCGTAACGGTTTCTTAAGAACCTATGGGTATAACGGGTTGTAAAAGCACCGGTCTGACCTGTTGTTGTCATCACTGATTATCTACTTGCCTCCGCAATCTTGTGTACTCGGTTAAATCAATCTCACTCATCAGGGTTATCCACGCTTTGTCCACGGGCTCCGAGCTCTCTTCTCTAGCTGGGAGCCGGTGGGCAAAGGGTGGATAACCCGGCCCAATGCCCGCGTTAGGCAGGCGCCCCTTGATAAGCTTCGTTTTTCATGGTCATCGCCCACAGTATCCGGGCGTTTTTGTTGGCTAGGGCAACCGCAGCCTTGTTAAAGCCGCGCCGCTCGACCAGCGCCTGCAGCCACCGGCTGAGTTGGTCGGTTTTGCCAGCGCAGTTTCTGACCACCGCTCGGGCACCATGAATTAAGTTGGTTCGGATATAACGATTACCCCGCTTACTGATCCCCAGATAGCGGGGTTTATCGCCGCTGCTATGCTGCCCGGGAACCAGGCCCAGACTCGCTGCATAATCTCGGCTACTGGCATAGCCTTTGCCGTCCCCGATATCAGATGCCACAATCGTGGCGGTGATCGGACCCACCCCGGGAACATCCAGCATACGTCGGCTTAATGCATCGGCTTGACTGAGCCGGCCAAGCCGTTTGTCCTGCTCCTTAATCGCCTTATCCAATTCTCTTAACCGTTCGGCTTGCTCAGCAATCAGCTCTCGACACAGCGCCGTCAGTCCGTTCTCGGCATCTTCTAAAATATCAGGCCATTGTTTTCTGACTTGATCGACCCCTTTGTGAATGGCAATGCCGCGCTCCAGCAAGGCTCCACGAATCTGATTCACTACAGCAGTTCGTCGTTTGACCAGATCCTGGCGTAGATTATGAAGCAGTTGCATATCTTGCTGTACTTCGGTTTTGATCGACACCACCCGCTTATTGGGCCGGCCGACCGCATCAAAAATCGCTTGGGCATCGTTAAAATCATTCTTGTTGCCGACCACGAAGCTCTTGACAAACTTCGCGTTCAATAACATCACTTCATGGCCCAGTTTAGTTAATTCTCTAGCCCAATAATGGCTACTGCCGCACGCCTCGATACCAATCGTGCTGACCGGATAATTGGCGAAGAAGGTCAAGACTTGCGCCCGTTTGAGTTTTTTCTTGATGACTTTATTATCCGCATTCAACGTATACAGATGAAAAATGTTCTTTGCGATATCTAAACCAATTACGCTAGTATTCATCTCGGACTCCTCTTGTTTTGTTTTTTACTAAGGTGCTATTTGACACCAACAGAGTGAGAGGAGTCCATATCATCATCGTAGATGAAAATTCGGCCTCGGGGTGCCCGTTAAAGGACGCCGTAAACCCAGCACCTAAATTCCATAGCCTATTGGCCATGATTGATTACATAGATAATTTAGGTGCTGGGTAAATACGTCCATGTAGGCTCTATGCCAGCTCCATGCTG
This sequence comes from Methylotuvimicrobium sp. KM2, assembly GCF_038051925.1. Lineage (NCBI taxonomy): Bacteria > Pseudomonadati > Pseudomonadota > Gammaproteobacteria > Methylococcales > Methylococcaceae > Methylotuvimicrobium > Methylotuvimicrobium sp. KM2. The sequence goes on from NZ_CP150634.1 coordinate 240,967, forward strand.
GCAAAGTCTTTATCGAGCACCCCGAGGCCTCCTCCGGCACTGCCGAAATTTGAAGTACGAAAGGTATATGTCGGTGCCGACAACATTCTCGATGCGGACTATCAGGAAACCTATGCGTTACCGCAAGCCGGGCGCTTCGTCTATACCGGCGCGCGGTTGAGTTTTTAAACTTATTCATCGGCAAGCTACCCGTTAACAACTATTATGCAAACTGATAATCGTCCAAAATCTAGCCCACCTTTAACATTTTCTAGTAAATATCTATCATTCGCAAAAATTATTAATTTTTTAACTAATTGATATCATTGGGCTATAAAAATCGACTTCCTCGAAAATGGCTAATGTAGTGCCATAAAATGCCTTAGGCATCTTGCGCCGCCTCGCGGTTTGCGCTAAGTTGACGGCATGTTTATTCGACGCACTCAAACCCGCTGCAGAGCCACCGGCGAACCTCATGAGACTTATCGACTGGTTCATTCCGAACGCATCGGTCAAAAAGTTAAACAGGTCACACTGCTGAATCTAGGCCGGCATTTTTCGATCCAGCCCACTTTTTGGCCGGCCTTATGTCGCCGTGTCCTGGAGTTGTTATCGTTGCAAACGAGTTTATTCGATCCGGACTTACCTCAGACGGTGGCCTTGGCCGCGGAACATATCGCCGCGCGCTTGTTGGCGGAAAGCGCGCCATTGCTCGTGAGGCTTTCGTTGATCCCGACCCCAGCCATGAGTGTCGTCAATGAAGCCGCACAGGCGGCTTCGGAATCGGTCTCGTCGGAGCCACCGGAGTCCCGGACTCCCGCTGAAATATATACCATTGATGCGAACTCGCTGGAATTAGCGAGGCCCCGTTCGATCGGTGTCGAGCAGGTCGGTTTGGCGGCGATGGACTTGGTCAATTTTACCTCGCTGCTGATGGGACTGGGTCTCTCCGGGCCGATACGGGCGGCGGTCGTGGGTTCGATCATCGGGCGCATGGCAGCGCCGGCTTCTGAGGCCGCCACGCACCGTTGGCTAGGTCAGCGCAGCGGTTTGGGCGAGCTGTTGGACGTCGATTTCGAACGCATGAAGCCGATCACGTTGTATCGGGCTTCAGACGCTTTGATGAAGCACCGGGACGTCATCGAACGCACGCTGTTCAACCGGGTGCACGATCTGTTCGGTTTCGAGACCACGGTTACCTTATACGACTTGACCAATACCTACTTCGAAGGCACGGCGGCCGCCAATCCGAAAGCGCAACGGGGCCGCTCCAAAGAAAAGCGCCGCGACTGTCCACTGGTCACGCTGGGCTTGGTGCTCGATGGCAGCGGCTTCGTCCGCCGTTCCCAGACCTTCGACGGCAATGCCTCGGAAGGCAAGACCTTGGCCGAGATGCTCAAAGACCTCGGTGCACCACCCGGCGCCTTGGTGGTCATGGACGCAGGCATCGCCACGGAAGCCAATCTCACCTGGCTGCGCGAACACGGTTACCGCTATCTGGTCGTCAGCCGCGAACGCGCTCGGCAATTCGAAGCCGACACCGCGATCCCGATCGAAACCGCCGCCGGCTCCGCCGTCCACATCCAGCGCATCGACGACAGCGAACACCAAGAAGTGCGCTTGTATTGCTACTCCGAACAGCGCGAACAAAAAGAGCGCGGCATCAATCAACACCTGTGCGAGCGCTTCGAAGCCGGATTACAAAAAATCGCCGACGGCCTCCACAAGCCTCGCGCCGAAAAGCGCCTCGACAAACTGCAACAGCGCATCGGTCGGCTCCAAGAAAAATACCACGGTATCGGCCAGCATTACACGATCGAACTGACCCCGGATGAGACCGGCGAAAAAGTCATCGGCCTGACCTGGTCGAAACAGCCCAAAGCCGGCAGCCGCCTGAGCCATCCCGGCGTCTATTGCCTCCGCAGTAACGAAACGCAATGGGATGCTGAAAAACTGTGGCGCACCTATATCATGCTCACCGACCTGGAAGCGGTGTTTCGTAGCCTTAAATCCGAACTCGGGCTTCGTCCGGTCTACCATCACAAAGAAGTCCGCGTCGACGGCCATTTGTTCATCACCGTCCTGGCCTATCAGTTCGTGCAAATCATCCGCCGGCAACTGAAAGAACACGGCATTCACGACCGCTGGTCCACACTGCGCGACATCTTGTCCGTTCAGCAGCGCGTCACCGCCTCCTTCCGGCGCGCCGACGGCGGTATTCTGCACATCCGCAAAAGCACACAACCGGAAGCGGAATTAGCACGGATTTACCACACATTGGGCCTTGACCCGCTTCCTGGAGGTGTACAAAAAACTCTACTATAGATCGAATTACGCTTAAAAAACGCCTATGTAGTGCCTTACGGTCATTTATGATCCAATAAAATATTGATTCATAAAGAGTTTTAAAGTTAGGTGTCAAACATGGGCTAGGAAAATACTGTTCATCGGCTTGGTCTCTACGCTAGCGGGGATTGGCTTAGCCGTCTTTTTTTCGATGGATCGGAAAGCTGTCGACCCGGAATACGAAGCCGCGACCGAAACGAGTCGCCGCTTTTCGAAGCCGACTCCTTCCTCCGCATTGCAAGAATTATACGGTAGCGAATTCTCCGGCGAATCGATTAAAACCGAATCCGGGGAATTGGCCGGTTTTTGGTTCGAGCAAGGTTTTTCGATCGGCGATCGCGATTATCATGTGATATTCGGCAAGGCTCAGAAAATAGACCTGGTAACGGGAGCTCCGTTGGATAGTCATGTGCAGGGCGTTAAGGTCGGTGCGGCGACTTACCGGTTGGATTCGGACGGCTGGCGCGCAATCGGCATGCAAACCGGAATCGGCGAAATCGGTTCCTGGGGCGAAGCGCCCGATATTAAGCAGGCGGAAATTTTGGCTTTATCGCCCAAGCGGATCGCGTTCATGCTCGACTTCGGCTACGGCATGGGCGGCTATTTCGATGACGGTAAGGTGCTGTTCGGCTTCGACGGCGCGACCTGGGTAGATTTAGGTTTTGTGCAGACCGGAGGCAATAATGCGGGTGCATGCGACGATGAGCCGCTGCCTTCCGGGATTACGATTCCTTGTTGGTCTTATACCGGCGTTATTTCGGTATTAAGCGACATTTATCACGGCTATCCGGATTTATTAGTCGCGCGAACCGGCACCCAAAGCGGCGATGAGCAACATCCGATTAAACCGGCCGAAGACGCCGTATATCGCTTCGACGGCGATAAGTATGCGGATACGGGCAGTGACTGATCCGAGATTGGCCGGGCAATTTTCATAAACACGCATTATTTCGTATGCGTTTAACCTAGAAAAAGCATTCCACCATGAAGATCATGAAGAAGAATAAGAGGTTAATTCAATAACTTGCCCTGCCTTAACAAATGAAGCACCACCCATGACCTGAAGACCGAAAAATGTTAAAGCTGGGCTTGTCATTCGTTTTTGTACAACTTTTGCTCACCCGAAAGATTAGTTGGAATGCTGGGATGTTTAGGTAATCTCTTGAAATACTTCATTAACTTCATGTGCTTCATGGTTGAACTGCCGAATTTGGGTTTCAAGCTCCGTCATTTCGAAATCAATCCCGCCAGATCGACTTTGCTGTAACCGAGCAGGGTGCCGGTTGCATAAGCTAGATCAATCAGGCCGACTTGGTAATCGGCGATTGCCCTGACTTCCTTCATTTGTGCATCGGCGAGTTTGGTGAGCATTTCCAATACTTCGGTCATCGTCCGCAAGCCTTCTTCAAATTGCTTGAGTTCCGCGTCGTAGTTGGCCCCGGCCAGTACGACGTTTTGCCGGGCCGCGATGATACGTTGCCAATTTTGTGAAACAGTGTCCAGGGCATCATAAATTTCCCTGCGTACGGTCAGTTCTTTTAAATCGCGCGTCGTCAGACGTTGCAGCCTTTGTTGCACGGCACGCGACAGGCGAGATTTGCGTAGCTCGTTGGTCAATGGAATTTCCAGTCTCAAGCCGACCGACCAATCGTCGTAGCGTCCGGCAAACGTATCGCCGTAGGCGCCGCCGAAATCGTCGTAATCGCGGCCTTGCGTGCCGTAGCTGTAGTCCAGCATGAACATCGGTAGCGTTTGATTTTCCAAATAGTCGATCTTGGTCGCGTCGGCAGCGAGTTTTAATTCCAATTCCAATAGTTCCAAGCGGCCATCCAATGCTTTTCGGGCCAGCGCTTCGCGGTCGAAATCGAAACTGACCAGCATCGGAGAGGTTTCGGGAATCATAATCGTGGATGTATCGATGCCGTAACGCTTGTCGTTGAGAAACTGCAATAATTGGCGTTGGCTTAGTTTGAGACGGGTATTTGCAATGATCAAAGACTCCATGCGTTCGGCTACGCCGATCTCGGCCCGATTGATTTCGATCGCGGCGGTGAGTCCTTCTTCGACGCGGCGTTTGACCATCGCTAGATTTTGCTGTGCGATTTCGTATTGTTGACGGCGGATGTCCAATTCGCCCCAGGCGGCGTAAAGCGCCCAATAGGCCTTGTCGACCGTGGCCAATACGCGGATCGATTGCAGCCGGGTTTTGAGGTCGACGATTTGTTGTTCGTAGCGTGCGATTCGAATGCCGGCCACATTGGTCGAAATACCGGCATCGCGCAGTAGCGGCTGGCTCATCGAAAAACGCAGAGCGCTTCGGTATTGGTCGGAGGCCACGAAGCGGCTTTTGCTTTTGTTTTCGAGCGGGGTACTGAGTGTTACTGTTCCGCCGGTTCGTAGCGGAATCATGATGCCGGCCTCGATATCCCATTGTTCGGCGCTTTGCGGCATGTAACCTAGCTTGGCGATTTCGTCATTCAACGGCGAGTTTTTGTCGACAGCCTTGAAGTTTACGACATCGCCGTCGAGAAAAGGCGTGTCTTTATTCGAATACTTGGCGCGTGCAAAGATCAGATCGTCAAACCGGGCCTCTTCTTCGCTGACGACCGTGGCGGCGATACTCGGGTCGATCAGAGCGATTTTCAAGTCGAGATTGTTGGTCAGCGCCATAGCCCGCGCATTTGCAATCGTCAGCGCATGGCTTTCTTCCGCGGCTTCGGTTGTATCTTTTTCCTCGAGCGCAACGGGGGGGGCGGTCAAATCCAGCTTTTTCGGGTCGGCTCTGAATTCGGCAATCGCGGTGTCGAGTGTTTTCGGCTCGGCTCTTGATAGATCCGGCAGCGTCAAATCTTCTTCACGTTGCATACGCTCTTCAACTTTTTGCGCCAGCTCCGGTTTCGGCCCGGTATCGAAATAGAAAGAACAACCCGACAATAAAGCGAATGCACCGGAAACCGTCAAGTTTCGGTGAAGGCGTGCAACCGGGAAATGAGTTTTCAACATAAATCGTCTGTTCTCGTTAAATCGCGCTATTTATCGGATTTTCTGTGTGTTTGAATACGATCCAGATCGCGATATGGATGTTCCGGCGTCAACATCGGCGGGAAGCCGTTCAACTGCCGCCATATTTCGAAGCCGATACTGACTTGTTCCAGCAGAATCCAAGCCTTGACAGCGCCGCCTTGGCGTAAAAAACGTTCGGAAGGCCACAAGTGATCGCTTTCGTCGGGTACGATCATTACGCGGAATTTACCTTGGCCATTGTCGCTCGCATCGACGAAGGCGACGGTGCCGCCGAACGTACCGACCGCGACTTCAGGCCAACCGACGAATTGAATCGCGGGCCAGCCTTCAAACATCAATCGAGCATGGTGTCCTGGTAAAATCAGAGGCGCATCGTTGCCGGAAACCCAAACTTCGACCGCGCGCGAGTCGATATCCGGTACCAGAATCAATAGCGGATCGCCTTGTTTGACGATTTGGCCTTGCGGATTTAACAATAAGCGCAAGACGGTGCCGCTTCGAGGTGCGGTAATGCGTTGCGACTTTTGTCGGGCAATGCTGACATCGTTACTGACGAGGCTGTTACGGATATCCTCGATCTCGCCGAGTATTTTGTTCTTCGATGCGGTTGTCGAATCGATCTTGGCTTGTGCATCGGCGCGAATTTGATTGATATCGGCCTCCGCGGCATTTTGTTCGGCCTTTGCCGATTGCAGCGAGGCTTTCGCACTGTTTAGCGAGCGAATTCCGACGATTGCGTCGCGTTCGGCAACTTCGAAATCGCGCCGCGAAACCAGTCCGTCGCCCAACAGGCGTGAAAATCGTTTTTGCTGCAGTTGCGCCGTTTCGTATGACGCCTGTGCCGAAACCAAAGCTTCGGAAGCCGCGGCAACCTTTTGCCGAGCCATGTCCAATTTGTATTGCGCGGCGGTGACTTTCATGTCGCGCACGGTCAACAGGCTGTCGATTTGGACTTCGTAAGCGGCGAGCTCCCGCTGTTTAGCATCCAATTTGGCGATATTGGCTTCACGCTGCCGTTTCAAGCGTTCCGGCAATAACGGGTCGATATCGCTGACTTCGACCAACAAATCGCCTTCATTCACCTTCGATCCTTCCTTGACATGCCATTGCAAGATTCGCCCTGAGACCGTTGAATCGACTGTTTGTTGTCTTTCCAACGGAGCGAATGCCGAGACATATCCGGTACCGTTGACATTTTGTTGCCAGGGCAGAAAAAGTGCGAATATCGGTATCAGAATGAACAGCCAGGCGAATATCGTCACGACCTGTCCTACAAAGCGGGGGGTCTGTGAAGCGCTTAATACCGATAATAATGGATGATGATCTTGTGTCTGCATGAGGCCAATGAATCTATAAATCGATGGTTCGTTGACAAAGTTGTGCAATTGTTTTCGACCCGGTCAACACCAACAAAGTCCATGGCGCATCGTCCGCGAATAATACATCGCGGGCTGTGCTGTCGGCGAAATGTTTCCAGTCGTCGAGCAGTTCATCGAGAATCAATACACGCGGATTTCCGATGATCGAGCGGGCTAGCAACAATTTTTGTGCCTGGCTGGACGATAGCGGAGAACCGGCCGAGTTGAGCACGGTATAAAGACCTTCCGGCAATTGTTTTTGCTCGGGAAAGATTTCTAAACGATTCACTATATCTCGAACTTGGTGCACACTGATGTCGGGTCTGCCTAGGCGAACATTTTCGATGATGGTGTCCTCGATGATTTCAACGCGCCCGGCCACCGCGACCGATTGCCGGAGGCTTTCCAAGCGAATTTCGCGCATATCGATATGATTGATTTCGACATGGCCGTGACTGGGTAAGCGTAGTCCTGTCAACAATTCGGCGAGCGATGATTTGCCCGTTCCTGGGCCTCCGAATAGCGCAACTTTTTCGCCGGGCATGATTTCGAAGGTCATGTTTTTAAACGCGGTATAGCGATTATGATAGGTCAACGTCAAATCATAGACGCCGACATGCGCCGGTTCCGAAAGTTTTAATACGTCTCCGGTTTCCCGTTCGACCGTCAGGTCGAGTAAATGTCCCAGTTTGTCGACTCCCGCCATTAAATCGTAATAACTTTCCAATTTCTTTTTTAATTGAGCAAACGAAGCGAGTACGCCGGAAACGATCAATTCGGCCGCGACCAACTGCCCGAGGCTGAGCTGTCCTTCCATGACTAATAGCCCTCCAACGGCCAATAATGTCGTACTGGCCACGGCATATAGGGCGTAAAGGCTGTATTGTTGATTCAAAAGAATACGGTAATGGCTTTTACGTGTATTTAAGTATTCATAAGCCAATTCATCGGTGCGTTCCCTCGCTAGTTCGGGGCCGCCCGAAAACTTAAAAGTTTGGCCGTTACGCGCTAAAGTTTCCAGCCAGGCGACCACTGCGTATTTGGCATAGGATTCCTCTATCGAGGTATCAACGCCTTTGCGGCCCTGTACAAAGATAACGAAAGCAATCCATAACACCACAAGCAAACCGAACAGTAACAGCAACGGATGATAGGCAGCCAATACCAGTAAGCCGATGATGCCCTGCAGGGCAATGGCGAAGCCGTCCAACAGCAAAAAGGCTCCGGCTTTTTGTACCGTGAGGATATCGAAAAAACGGTTAACCAATTCCTGACCGTTTTTATCGTCGTATTTCGACCAATCAACATTCGGTAGCCGATTGCCAAGATCGGCAGCCATGCGGACAAACACGCGACGTTGAATCAACTCGACCAAATAAGACTGTACTATAGAAATCGCGCCGTAAAATACCAAAAAGATAAACAATAGCGTCGACAGTACCGTCAACGGCTGCATCATGCCGCCCAAGGCCACCGTGTTGACGAGCGACTGTACCGCGGCAGGTGTTGCAAGGCTCAACAATCCGGAAGCGATGGCCAGCACAATGACATGCCACAGGTCTTTTTTCTCGACTTTGATCATTTCAAACAGCCGTTGCAAAGGCGGCATGTGTTCGTGGCCATGTTCATCATGGGACGAAGCATCCATCGACGCCTTTAATTCCACCAAATGCCATTCGAGTAAACGGTCGCAGGGACAATTGAGCAACTCCATGAGTTCGTTGAGTTTGAATACTCGCGCCGTAACTATGTGACCATCGATCAATGTGGCTTTGATCCGGCCTCGGCTAAAGCCGGCTAACACCAGCCAGCGCCCGTCATCAAGGGGTTTGAGTAGTTGCGTTAAATGCCCGGAGGCGATCGCGGCTTGATCGATCGTCAGCATCAGCTCATGGCTAATCAATCCAAGCTTGTTGGCTGTTAAATGAAAGTTATCCGAAACGGCGCTGGACGGAACTTCATGTTGATGCAGGCCTTTATCATGTGCCGAACTGCCCATTTCCGACAGCAGGTAATCAAACAATGTCCTGAGTACGGTTTGACTGAATGCTTTTTGCGTCATTGCGAAGAGAGTTGAATGAGTGAGCTGAAAATGGAAAGTGTAACGCTAAAACTTCAATAGCCTAATAAAATCTGCTTACAAAATGCTTACTTGATTGATCCGGTTAAGATCCGGGTATGAATTGCATGCGCCATTTTAAAGATTCCGGCTGGTCCCCTTAATAAAAGTGAAGCCGAATTTTTACAAGTAAAAAATGGATTAACCCGAGTATTAAAATGCCAATTATTTTTTGTTAAAAATCGACAGTTATACCTTTCGTACTTTGAATTTTGGCATTGCTTAAGGAGGGACCGAACTCCCCGGTGCCGAATTTTTTGATCAATAGAAGTATATGGACCGGACTCTTAAATTTTAGCTAAGCTGTATTGGTATGTTGTTTAATAAATAATGCTTATGCGGGTAGAATTCAATACGGAAGACAAAAAACTAGATATCGACCGGGTTATCGATTGGCTCGATCGAGACGGTATGCTGTCGGCCAAGGATCTTGAAAAATGCAGGCAATACGCCAATGCCTCGATCAACAAGCTCAAACATCCGCTGAAAATACTGACCGAATGCGAAATCGGCGATAAGACCCGGCTCGGCAAATTATTGACTCAGGAAGAACTAACCCAATGGCTGGCCGACAAATTAGGGATGACTTATTACTATTTCGACCCCTTGCGAATCGATGTGCCGAGCGTTACCGCTATCTTTAGTAAGGCTTACGCCACTCATTACAACATACTTCCGATCAAAGTCAGCGATGACGAAGTCGTGATTGCAACGGCCGAACCCGGTATCGGTTCTTGGCAAATAGATCTTGCCAAGATGCATAGCGGCAATATTAGCTTGGTATTCGCTAACCCGGATGAAATCAAGCGTTATACCGAAGAGTTTTATAATTTTTCGCGCTCGCTCAAAGGCGCCGGGGTCCAAGCCAATGGCGATGGCCGTGCCGGAGGCCAAAATTTCGAGCAATTAGTCGAGCTCAGCAAGCAATCCGATTTCGATGTCAATAACCAGCATATCGTCAATTTGGTCAATTGGCTGTTCCAATACGCCTTCGACCAACGCGCCAGCGATATCCACATCGAACCGCGCCGTCTCCAAGGCAACGTCCGTTTTCGCATCGACGGCATTTTGCATCACGTTTATCAGTTGCCGATGCCGATTTTGAATGCGGTTTTGAGTCGACTCAAGATTTTGGGGCGAATGAATATTGCCGAAAAGCGACTTCCTCAAGACGGTAGAGTCAAAACCCAAAATGTCAACGGTAAGGAAATTGAACTCAGATTATCGACGATGCCGACTGCGTTCGGCGAAAAGCTGGTGATGCGTATTTTCGATCCTGAAGTTTTGTTGCGCGATTACCGGCAGTTGGGTTTCAACAAGCAGGAGTTGGCGATTTGGAATCGGATGACCTCGCAAACTCACGGCATTATTTTGGTCACAGGGCCGACGGGTTCCGGAAAGACGACCACGTTGTATTCAACTCTAAAGCGGCTCGCGACGCCGGAAATCAATTTGTGCACAGTCGAAGACCCGATCGAGCAAATCGAGCCGTTATTCAATCAGATGCAAGTTCAACACAATATAGGACTCGATTTTGCGAGCGGCATACGTACGTTGATGCGACAAGACCCGGATATCATCATGGTCGGCGAGATTCGCGATCTGGAAACCGCCGAAATGGCCGTGCAGGCCGCATTGACCGGGCATTTGGTCATTTCGACGTTGCACACGAATAATGCGCCGGCTGCGGTCATTCGTTTGCTTAATTTGGGTGTGCCGGGCTATCTGATTCAACAGACCGTATTGGGTATCATGGCGCAGCGATTAATTCGGGTGTTATGTCGACATTGCAAAGCCGCCTCGCCGGTCGATAGCCGGCAATGGCAAAACCTAGTCGCACCGTTCAAAGTCGCAGTCCCTAAGCAAGTCTATCAGGCCTTAGGTTGTAAGGAATGCCACAATACCGGCTATGCCGGGCGCATCGGAATTTATGAGATTTTCGAAAACAGCCCCGGTATCCAGCCGCTCATTACCGAAGGTTGCGATTTAACCGCATTGCAACATCAAGCGATTAAGGAAGGCATGAAGCCGCTTCGGCTTAGCGGTGCGGAAAAAGTCGCGTCGGGGTTGACGACAATAGAAGAAGTGTTGCGTGTGGCGCCGGAGAGAATCGACTTTTAAACCCAGGTCGAAGGCGGTTGCATAAAACTCATATCGGAAGACGATTAGAAAAAGCGGCTCTTGCTCATTTTAGTCGTTCTACGCAAATTTCAAAGTCATGAAAATGTAATCTTGCTTATTTAGGATTGAAAAGGTCTGGCATCGACTTATTTAACCTTATGCGTATTTCCTTTCAACCCGCCAGGCTAGGAGTAATCGTGAATAAAACCATCCTTGCAAGTAGTTTGATCGGATTGGGTTTTGTCCTCAATGGACAAGCTGAAGCCGCTAAACCGTTTAAACTTGAGTTAAGTCCTATCGGTACTTACGCAACGGGAACTTTTGACAAGTCCTCTGCTGAGATCGTCGCACACGATCCGGAATCGCAACGTCTGTTTGTCGTCAATGCCGAAAGCGGTCAGATCGATGTATTGGATATTAAAGATCCGTCTAAACCGACCTTACTATTTAATATCAATTTATCCGGTTACGGCGCTGTAGTAAATAGTGTTGCCGTTCATAAAGGTTTGGTTGCAGCAGCCGTTGAAGCGGCAGTCAAGACCGATCCGGGCAAGGCCGTTTTCCTCGATATCGAAGGTAATGTTTTGGCTAGTGTGCAAATCGGCGCTTTGCCTGATGCTATAACCTTTACCCCGGACGGCAAGCGTGTATTGGTCGCCAACGAAGGCGAACCGAACGACGATTATACGATCGATCCGGAAGGTTAGGTCAGCATCATCGACTTACCCAAGCAAATCGCTAAATTGACGCAAAGCCATGTTCGTACGGCAGGCTTCGAAAGTTTCAAAGAGAGCGATCTCGATGCCTCCGTTCGAATTTTCGGCCCGGATGTCAATCCTGGCGACGGCAAACGTGTCGCAAGAAACATGGAGCCCGAATGGATAACCGTTTCCAACGATTCGAAAACCGCATGGGTGTCGTTACAAGAAAACAACGCGATCGGCACTTTAGACATCAAAGCAGGCAAGATCACTGCAGTCAATGGCTTGGGATTCAAAGATCACATGCTGTCCGGTAACGAGCTCGACGTCAGCGATCGGGATGGCAAAATCAATATCACGAATTGGCCTATCTGGGGCATCTACATGCCGGACACAATCGCCAATTACGAATATCGTGGAAAATCGTTCATCGTAACGGCCAACGAAGGCGATGCTCGTGAGTGGGAGGGCAATCCGGGTTATGTCGAAGCCTCCCGGTTTCGCGCTTTGTCGGGTGAGATTCCCGTGTGTGAAGACTCGCCGCGTTTTCTGGATTTCTTTGCCAACAATGAAATGGGTGTCACCACTTTCTCTCAATTGCGCGACAATACTAATCTTGGCCGTCTGAATGTGACGACTGCAAACGGTTTAAGTGCGGATGGTTCGTGTTACGAAGACATTTATGCATTCGGTGCCCGCTCGTTTTCGATCTATGCCGCAGACAGCATGAAACAAGCCTATGACAGCGGTTCGGATTTTGAACGCATCACCGCTAAAGGTTACCCCGAAAATTTCAATTCCAATCACCGCGAAAACAGTTTCGAGACTCGCAGCGACGATAAAGGGCCAGAGCCTGAAGGTGTCGTAGTCGCTAAATTGTGGGGTAGCACTTATGCATTTATCGGCTTGGAGCGTATTGGCGGCGTGATGGTTTACGATATCAGCAATCCTTATCGCCCGACGTTCGTGCAATACATCAATAACCGCGATTTTGGCTTCGAGCCAGGAACACCTGACGCCGGTGACCTGGGGGCGGAAGGCTTAATCGTAATTGAAGCATCGAAAAGCCCGATTCCGGGCGTGCCGTTATTGGTCGTCGCAAATGAAGTCAGCGGCACGACCACGGTTTTCCGCATTGATCGGGGGCAGTTGACCGGCTCGAAGGCGCTTAAAGGATTCCAAAAATGGGAGCGTCTGACTGGTCCAAAGGCAATAAAAAGATTCCGTAAATAGTTAAGTTGCCTTCAGTTTAAATATGTTGCAAAAATAACCAAACGATTCCATATACTGTAAATCCATGCTGCCTCTCTTTTGTCTTCCGGCAGGGAGGCAGCTTGCCGATTTGGGCCGAGGCGATTAGCCTAAATATTTTTTATAGTGTTATCGAAATAAACCATTTAAGAAAATTTATAAACAATTCCTCGACGTACTCGACAAGTTCTATTAGATTGGTACATTAATAGCCGTTGAGCATACAAAGCTCTCCCGCAGCGTAACCTTTTCGTTTTTAACTTCAGAACAAATTAGTAAATGAATACCAAGCATAGAGCTCACCCCTGGCACGGCATACACCCGGGCGACGAAGCCCCGAATATCGTTACCGCTTTTATCGAAATCGTCCCGTCGGACACCGTCAAATACGAGATCGATAAGGTAAGCGGCTTTCTTAAAATCGATAGGCCGCAAAAATTTTCCAATATGATTCCCACGCTTTACGGATTCATACCGCAAACCTTTTGCGCGGAAAAGGTGGCCGAATTCGCCGAACAGAAATCGGGTAGATCGGTAACCGGAGGCGACGGGGATCCGTTGGATATTTGTGTGTTGAGTGAGCGCAACGTGTCGCATGGCGACATTCTTTTACAAGCGATACCCATCGGAGGGTTTCGTATGTTAGACGGCGGCGAAGCCGATGATAAAATTATTGCCGTCATGAAAGGAGACACGTTTTACCGGCAATGGAATGACGTGTCCGATTGTCCGATATCCTATATTGACCGCTTGAAACATTATTTTCTGACCTATAAACATCTCCCTAACGAAGCCAGTATTTGCGAAATCACACATGTTTATGGTCGAGAGGAAGCTCACGAAGTGATCAGAAGATCCTTAGCGGATTATCAAAACCATTTCGCTTGCGATTCATAAATTTCCTGATTAGCATGTTTCTTCAGCTAAAGTCCAAAGATCAGCATATCCCTAGCAGGACGGGGTTCGTAAGCCATGCGCGTCAATCTAAAAACGGCCAACCCGCATCACGCTCTTTCCCAAGCTTCAGCTTGGGAAAGACACCCCGGAAGATCTAGCTTCCTGAGACCGGCGCAACATTCGCTCGTTCATAATCAGTCCCTAGTCGCTCGTTCATTCTTTCTTGATTGTCGGGAGGCTAGAGCTTTCTAAACGTAATTATTCACACCCCCTATCGTTCCCACGCTCCGGCGTGGGAATGAAGACCGAGACGCTCTGGCGTCTCGTACCGCTGGAGCGGTACTCAGGCATTCCCACGCAGAGCGTGGGAACGATAATTGCCGGGGGACTGAATAGTTACTTCTAAACAGGCTACCCAAGCTGGAAGCTTGGTTAACAGCATATTGTAGTTTTTGCGACTCCGACTGGCCCCTGCGCGGATACTTGGCTTCGGTAAGCGGAAACATCTTGCTAATCAGGTACATTTTTGCTACCTAATTTGGGCATCGGGGTGCCCCGTTCCTTATTAGCGACTCGTAGAATCTTTGATGAGCCTGCTTTAATTTGGCCAAGGGACCAAAGGTTTCTTACATCGAACCGAGTATCTAAATTTTGGCAAATCGGGAGTTTGAGTGTTTGAATAGGGGCGTCTCCAATTCTGATTATCTATTGAGAAGTACGTTAATCTAAGACGGTAAACGCATCGAGCTCGACGCAAAGCTTTTGTTTCCGGGAGATTCATGGTCCGCCACGCCCGCACTTTCATTTGCCGGGGCGATGATCATACCTTCATGATCGTTAGAATGACCTCACTAATATCATCGCACCAAGGACGATGGGCTTCATTGCATTCATCTTACTCGTTTTTGATTTTTAAGAGCTTTTGTAACTGTATTTCTTAATGATGACCGGGCACAGCGAGATCAATGCCACTACGGCCAATGACAGGATGATGTCGAATCGGAATATTTCCTGTAGTGAAGTGATCTGTTCGAGCATGTTGCCGCCATTCGCATAAATGAATGAAGCCGGCGTAATGCCGGCTAGCGTGCTCGTTGCATATTTCCTGAAGGAAATTCGGGACAGGCCGGCTAAAATATTGATCAGAAAATAGGGCACGACCATGACTAACCGTAACGATAAGAAATAATAGAACCCGTTCGTCTCGATTTCGTTCTCGATCGTCTTTAATCTATCGTAATAACGTTTTTCGAATGGATCCCTGAATGTGTAACGGCTAACACCGAAACCGACTAGGCAGGCCAATAGGGTGGCGCCGATGTTGTAAAGCGTCCCCCAATAGAATCCGAAAAAGTAGCCGCCCAACACTTTCAGCGGGGCGGCCAGCGGAATCGGCGAGTTGATGAAAAGCGAGCAGGCGACAAAAAATAACAGAACCGACAAGCCATAATGTTCTTCGATGAAATCGCGCAGGTTGGCTTCATTGGCCTTGACATTGTCGATCGTCACGATATCGGCCATGTAAAAAGACATCACGATGATCAAGCTTATAATGGCCAGCCATAACTTAACGTTTTTCATAGGCGAGCCTCAAAAGATTCGCGATACTTTTAGTGTCGAAATCATCAGCAAGCCTTGTACGACAATAATGAACGGCCATACATTCAGGCTTTCCGGAAAATTGCTGTAGATCAAAAAAAGAACCGGAAACAGTACGCCATTGACCGTAATCGGTACGCCTTCGAAACTTTGCGCTTCCGAAACGTTGTATCGGGCCAGCCTGAACATGCCGCAGGTGATGAAAAACAACAATAAAATCGATACCCAGGGCGCCGGTTTTTGCAAGGCGTAAAAGAGAAACATCGGCGCGACGCCGAACGATATTAAATCGGACATTGAATCGATTTGTTTGCCGAACGAATTCTTCTGATGCATCAAGCCGGCAACTTTACCGTCCAATATGTCGAAAATCACCGCGATGAATAATAAAGTTGCACTGAGCACGAAATTGCCTTCGATTGACATGATGATCGAAACAATGCCGCAGGACAGATTCGCTACCGTGAAAACGTCCGCTAGTTTCAGATATTTGATTAGATACATGATCACCCCGCTGAAATGAACCTCGATACGTGATCGTAAAAAGATATTGTGACAGGATGATGAAGCGATAAACCTAAAAAGAGCAGTTGAGAGCCTCAAAATAACGTTCGCCCTAAGCCATTCGGCTGCGCTCAGGAGAGCCGTGTCGAAGGGGGAACGTTAGTTTGAGGCTTCACCAAGCCGGTGTAAGTGTTGTAGACCCTTCATACTTCGACTTGGCTCAGCACGAACGGTCTACAACACTTGCCAACTACTCTTTTTAGGATAAATGTTTGCTCATCGCCGTTCCATCCTAGTTAAATCGAGAACATTCATCGATTTGTCATAACAGTCAGTCGGATTTATTTCCTATTACTGAAGCAGGTTTTGCGGTGCCGGGTAACGGCACGGCATTTATCTTTATGCTTTTGCTCGTCGGGCGGTCTTTTGAATGGAAAATGAAATGACGCCTTGGTTCTCATAAGCTGATGCGTTAGTAATTATTCAGCATAAGTCATATATAAGAAGGTGTCGGGCATTGATTTATAAGGCTGTCTGCAACAGGACGTTGCAGTCAGAGCTTACAGGGACGTATTTACGCGTCCTTAGAAATCAATACCCGACGCCAAACCGACCAAATGCGCTGAATAGTTACATGCGTTATTAAGGGTTAATTTAGGTTGCGAGTTTTTATTGGCCCATGCGCCATGCGCGGATAATAGGCTAACTAAAACTAGCATAAGTTGGGTTTGAGGTTTTATTCGGAACATTAAAATCCTCCAAATGAAGAATGAATCGATTAGAGAGAACAGCAATTAGGATTTATCGGTCGAAAACTTGCCCGTATGCATTATTTGGAAAACTTATATAGACGGAGTAACGCCAGGACTAGCATTAAACGGTTTTGATTTAAGGGCGGCGGATATGCCGAATAGATTGAATGGACGATGTGCCCTGAAATCGAGCCGAAAAACTGTTAGAGAATCGACGAAATTTCGATTAATAGCTGTTATCGCCGAAACCGCAACGGTTTTAATGTTCATGATACTTTCCTCGAGAATGCATGTAAGGCGTCCGAAATGCTATAGGGCTCATATGACAAAATCATGAATCAATGGTCATGAAATGCACGTTGCTATGTATAAGGAGGGGGCTTTATTAGATGGGTAAAAATAAAACATGAAAAACAGTATAAACGGTTTATACTGTTAATAAACCTGTCTTAAGGAGGCATCATGAATACAACCAAGCCAAAATCAAAAAATTCGACAATAGAATTAATTGAAACCGAAACCGCACTTCCGGCTAAAAAGGTCTCCGCAAAAAAAGCGCCTAAAAAACAGCCTACGGCTAAAATAGCGGAGCCGGAAATTAACGTTAAAAAAGCTGAAAGCGAAGCTCAAAGGCCGCTTAAAAAGAAAAAAGCCGCCAAGTCCAAAGTAATCCGTGACAGTTTTTCGTTTCCTGAAGAGGATTATCAGAAAATTTCGGCTTTGAAGAAAACCTGCCTATCGGCCGGTGTTCATGTCAAAAAAAGTGAAATTCTTCGCGCCGGACTACATTTACTAACGAAATTGGACATTGAAAGTCTTAAACAGGCTTTGGAGCAAATCGAAAAAGTTAAAACGGGGCGGCCAAGCGCTGCTGAATCTTAGCCGATAAAGTTAGTAAATTATTGAGTATAGAGGAAGTAATGGGTTTTAACTCAATTGTCTTTTTATCATGCTAGTGTGTTGGGATGCTGGGTAAAGAACTATACCGTTGGCTGTCATGACCGGAGTTAAATTCCCTGAACTCGACCAATTAGAACGCATTATCGATCAACTCGGTACACGGGCCCAAACAGAGGTGATTGCGCGGATTAAATGTCGGGAGCTTGAGTTTCCGATACATTGCATCAGCATCGGATCGGCAGGACCCGATGCGCCCGTTCTGGGGTTTTTCGGCGGTGTCCATGGGCTCGAAAAAATCGGTTCCGAGGTGATCTTGTCTTACCTTCAAACCATCACCCAATTGCTGGATTGGGATCGTGAGTTGCTGACCCGCCTCGAGCAATTGCGATTGGTATTCGTTCCCATCGTAAATCCGGTCGGAGTTTATCTCGGTACTCGTTGTAATGGCAACGGCGTCGATTTAATGCGCAACTCACCCACCGAGGGCTCGGGCAAACGCCGATTATATAGCGGGCATCGAATCTCGGCCCGACTGCCTTGGTATCGAGGTAATAAAGTGACAATGGAGCTGGAAGCGCAAGCTTTGTGCGATGTCGTCGAGCGGCATCTTTTTAACGCACCCTTATCGATGGCGCTTGATTTGCACTCGGGGTTCGGTGTTCGGGATCGCTTGTGGTTTCCGTATGCATCAAAAAAAACGCCTTTTACTTTTATTGCAGAAACCGTGTCCTTGAAGGAACGCTATGACCGTTGTTATCCGCATCATATTTACACGATTGAGCCGACTTGCAAGGAATACGTGATTAATGGCGATTTGTGGGATTACTTATTCGATGAGTTCATTGAAAGGTTTGGTACCGAGCGGCTATTTCTTCCGTTTACGTTGGAGATGGGGTCATGGATTTGGTTGCGCAAAAACCCGATGCACCTCTTTCTAAAACACGGCTTATTTCATCCGATCTTACCGCATCGCCGGGAGAGAGTTCTAAGGCGGCATTTCATGTTGTTCGACTTTTTACAACGAAGTTTATTATATCCGGAACATTGGGCAAAGCTTAATCAGCAACAAAAACAACATAATAAAAATAAAGCATTAGGTCTTTGGTATGGATGAGGCGCTAGGAAAACATTGGATTCTGCTTAGGGGCTTGGCTAGGGAGTCCGCGCATTGGGGTGATTTCGTGCCGCTATTGCAAGATGCATTTCCGGCATCCCGTATCAGCTTGATCGATTTGCCGGGCACAGGTTGCTATTATCGAAAGGCCAGTCCGTGTTCGATACGAGCGATAGTAGAAAGTGTTCGTGGTGACGCACTCGCGAAAGGCTTGCTGGAAAAGCCTGTCTCCGTTCTGGGACTTTCGCTCGGCGCGATGGTTGCCTGGGAATGGTTGAGCCGTCATCCTGAAGACATTGTCGGCGAGGTTTTGATGAATACCAGCTTTGCCGATCTAAGTCCCTTTTATATGCGCTTGCGTCGGCAAAGTTATCGTGATTTTGCCGAATTGGCGATGACGCGCGATATTTTTCGGCGAGAATCCCGCATTGTTCGTTTAGTTAGTAATCGAAAAGATCTTTATGAAGCGATCATCGATGAATGGGCGCGGATACAAAAAGCGCGACCGATTTCCATTAGAAATGCTTTACGTCAAATTGTCGCGGCAGCCACTTATAAGCCGAGCAACAGCAATCCTCAGTGTCCGATTTTGTTATTGAACGGGCAGGGCGATCGTCTGGTATCGCCCGCATGCTCTGAGGCTATTCATAAAAAATGGCGTATTGAATTGCGTTCCCATCCCTGGGCCGGTCACGATTTGACTCTAGACGACGGCGGGTGGGTGGCGACGCAAATACAGGATTGGGTGTCTCAAAGAACGTCGTGCATCGACAGAGATACCGAGCAACTATACCCCTCGTAGATCAAAATTCGGCACCGGAGTGTTCGTCAAAGGATGCCATGAACCCAGCACCTAAATTCCATAGGTCATTGGCTATGGTTAACTATCTTGGATAATTCATCCAGCACCTAAATAAACCATGATGTTGAATCATTGCCAAAGACCTATGGAATTTAGGTGCTGGGTGAATTCGTCCATGGCTCTATGCCAGCTCCTTGCTGGCAAAGCCTTCGCCGCACACCCCGGTGCCTCCTCAGGCGCTGCCGAAATTTGAAGTACGAAAGGTATAGTTCAATAACTTGCTATGAGCATGTATAGAGCATTCATTCACCCAAGAGGTTAGCGAGAACGCTTAGGTAATATCTTGAAATTCTTCAGGAACTTCATGTGCTTTATGGTTAAACTGCCAAATTTAGGATTATGAGCAATGACTAGGCATAGACATCGATGCCGCCCTTGGCTGCGGACGTCGATTCGATCAACTTTACTACGGCTTCGCCTTCCGCTTCTTGTTGATCTTGAATTTTATTGAGTACAGCAACATTGGCGTCAAGCGCGGTTTGCTGCACGGACATTCGGGTGGCTAAGGTGGCTAAACCCGAGACGGAATCTACCATGATATGATCCTCTTTTTAGTTAATGGTAAATAGGGTATCGGCAAGAGCGCTCGATAGTTGAGAGGGGGGCGGTTTTACGAGAACATGAATGATGTTTACGGTTCTCATGTATTTCTTAAAAACCGGAATAGTGGTAGCGCCGCATTTTCTATCGCAAGGAGCGTTAAAAGAGGCTCCTATAAAGCGGCGCTGAAAAGGGAGAACGTTGGATTGTTATCCGATATAACGATACTGCTCAGTTAAAAGCTATTTTTTCTGGAAATAATAAATGTCGCCGTATTTCCCTTTGAGCGTCATGCTTTTTTCATCTTTTTCGATTAGGGAAAAAGTATCGAAGCGATCGGAGCGGCCCAATAGGGCAATTTTCAGTTTGCCGTCCTCGATTACGTATTTTACCGGCAATTGGTCATAATGTGAGCCTTCTCGAGGGATATTCGTAATAGTGACTTTTCCGTCATTAAAAGCCCAAGTATCTTCACGTTGTAGCTTTTCTTTGGCATCGATTGACTTTTTAGTGTATTCCAATTTCCACTTGCCTTGAACGTCTTGAATCGATTCGAAAGCGGCTTCAGCCCACGCATGGCCTGTAATTGCCATTAAACTTAATAAAGCTGCAAATTTTATAATTCTCATAGTTTTACCCTTGTGTTATATAAGCGACTTCATTGTACGCGTGCTGAAGTAAAGTATCTCGAAATTTTTTTACAAGTTCGTTGTTTTCGATTGAGTGCGCTATATAGCTTTCGCAGTTCAAATTTGGGCATTAAGGAACGTGCATGAAATAACTTCGACAAAGGCTAAAAGGGGGTTCGGTGGCTCGATTGACAGGCGTCGGCGGCAGGGCAGATTTTTGCTCCTGCAAAATCTGCATTCACGCCATCCATGGCGTTTGCAGATTTTTGCTCCTCGGCAATTGCTGAGTTACAGGGATGTAATGAATGCAGAAAATGCAGGAGAATTTTTCTGCCCTGCATCGCCTAAAGCGCCTACTGTTGGTGCCCTAATACACGCCATCCATGGCGTAATGCAAAATCTGCATTTATGCCATCCTTGGCATTCAGATGCAGCCGTCGAGCCTACATGGATGTATTCACCCAGCACCTAAATAAGCCATCATTTTGAATCATTGCCAAAGACCTATGGAATTTAGGTGCTGGGTTCACGGCGTCCTGTCAAGCGAGTCGCCGAACCTCCACAGTGCCTAAAACTTGTAGAAGTAAATTTGTGCATATTCCTAACATATTGAGGCGGCGGAGCACGCCATCCCCTGCTATCAGAAAGCAACAGCCTTATAGACCTGTCTGGCGAGTAATCGAACCCGCTACAAAACTCATAGTTCCAAGAAGTTATTATTCACGAAATCTTTTTACGCTACTATTTTTAATAAATTTAACTACAATCAATTCCATGTGTTTCCTTCTTTTTCAATAAGAAGGTGCGAAGTATAGATATCGATACAAAACGACATATTTTGGGCTATCCATGCAGGACTATGAAATTGTAAATATCTGGCTGATCGGCGGCATTATTCTCATGCTGCTGGAAGTTTTGTTGCCCGGCGGCATAGTATTTTTTCTAGGGCTCGGCGCCGTGCTGGTTTCCGCTTTGCTTTACGCCGGTTTGATAGAAGGTTGGTTACAAGCTTTCACAGTTTGGTTTATCGGGTCCCTAGCCTTGGTCTTCGGATTGCGTGGGGTCGCCCAAAAATTCATTCCTGCACAAGTCGAACAGGGCAAGACCGATGAAGATTTGGACGCCTACGATGCACTGGCTAAAGTCTGCGAACCAATACCTGCAGGCGGCGAGGGGCGCATTGCGTTTCGCGGAAGCACTTGGAAAGCAAGAAACTATCGTAATGACCAAAATTTGGACGTTGGGGCCGAGGTGCGCATTATTTTTCGCGAAAACCTGGTGTGGGTGGTTGATGCCGTCGAAACCAATAAAAACACGAACGAAACCGACTCGAATAATAACTCAATAAAATAGGAGTACGTTATGCTTACTACCCTTACGATATTCGTCATATTGGCCGGTATCATTTTTTGGAAGCTGTTGATTATCGTTCCTATGCGTCAATCTTGCGTCTTGGAGCGATTAGGCAATTTTCGATGCGTTCTGGAACCCGGTTATCATGTTGTCGTACCCTTTTTAGATAAGGTGGCTTATCGCCATGAGATTCGCGAGCAAGTGCTCGATATTCCGGCGCAAAGCTGCATCACCCGAGATAATATACAGGTTGCGGTCGACGGTATCGTTTATCTGAAAGTCATGGATGCCAAACGGGCCAGTTACGGAATCGGAGATTATCAGATGGCCAGCGTTAATTTGGCGCAAACGACGATGCGTTCCGAAATCGGTAAGCTGACGCTCGGCGATACCTTTTATGAGCGCGATAAATTGAATGAAGCGATTGTACGAGAAATTGACAAAGCTTCGGACCCTTGGGGAATCAAGGTCATGCGATATGAAATCAAAAATATATCGCCTTCTGCGCAAGTGGTGCACACCCTGGAAAAGCAAATGGAGGCCGAACGCGAAAAGCGTGCGGAAATTACCTTGGCCATGGCGGAAAAAGAGTCGAAAATTCTAATATCGGAAGGCTACCGTCAGGAGGCGATCAATATTTCCGAAGGTCAGAAACAAAAGCGCATCAATGAGGCCTTAGGGCGCGCGAGTGAAATTGGGATATTAGCCGAAGCTTCCGCCGAGGGCTTGCAAAAAGTCGCCGCGGCTATTAAGAAGCCGGGCGGCGATATGGCGGTAAAAATGCGTTTGGTCGAGGATTTTATCGGTCGAACAGGCGAGGTCATGAAAGGGGCCAATGTATCGGTGTTGCCTACCGATCTTGCTCACATCAAAGGTCTGCTGTCGGCGCTTAATCAAAACCTGCCTGTCGCTCAAACGGGAGCTAAAAAATGAATAACGAAGTCAGTCCAATCGATTTGTTTAATTTTGCCGTATGGGGCATCATTTTTCTTGTCATCATTACACAGTTATTTCGCTCCATACGCATCGTTTCCACGCGCACAGCTCTGATTGTAGAGCGTTTAGGCAAGTATAAGGCTACATTAGGCCCCGGTTTTCATGTGCTGATCCCGTTTATCGATGTCGTGACTGCGATACAGGATTTACGCGAAGAAACCATCGACGTGCCGCCGCAAGAATGTTTTTCTAAGGACGAGGTGCAGGTCGAAGTCGACGGCGTTATTTATATGTCGGTTTCCGACCCTATCAAAGCGACTTACGGCGTGACTGATTATCGATTTGCCGCGATGCAGTTGGCGCAGACCACGACCCGTTCTGTGATCGGTACGTTGGAGTTGGACAAAACTTTCGAAGAGCGTGACATGATCAGTCAAGCGGTGGTGGATACGCTCAATGCCGCGGGTGAAACCTGGGGCGTGCATGTGCATCGTTACGAAATCAAGAATATCAAGCCGCCGAGCACGGTTCAGAGCGCGATGGAAAAACAAGTGACCGCCGAGCGGGAAAAGCGCGCCATTCTGGCCAGAGCCGAAGGCGACAAGCAAAGCCGAATCAACACATCCGAAGGTACGATGCGCGAACTGATCAATTTGTCGGAAGGCGAACGCCAACGCTTGGTCAATGAGGCCGAAGGTAGGGCGTCCGAAATTTTGGCCTTGGCGACCGCGACGGCCGAATCCATCGAGAAAATCGGTAATGCAGTCGTCCAGCCGGGCGGCGAGGAAGCTATCAAACTCAACTTATCGGAAAAGTTTATCGATAATATCGCGCATTTGGCCGATGCCGAGACTTCGGTGATCTTTCCTGCCGATTTGACTAATTTGAACCAACTGTTGGAAGCGCTCGATTTACATATTGAACGTCAGGCAAGTGTATGATGGGTTGACTTCTTAGATGAACTTATTTCGTCTACTTCCCTCAATCAAGTCGTTGCGAATGTTCGTCGGCGCTTGCCTGTTGTTATCGCTGTTTGTCGGTATAGGCGGCTTGGCACATGGAAAAAAACCGAATGATTTAGCGGCTCCCGTATACCTGGTAAACATAGATGCCGTAATTAATCCGGGCACGTCCGCCCTGCTTGAGCATGCAGTCGAAACAGCGGAAGCCCATTCCGCAGCTGCGTTGATCCTACAAATCAATACCCCGGGCGGCTTACTGAGTAGCACGCGAGACATGGTTCGCGCAATTTCGGAGTCGAAGGTGCCGGTTATCGGTTACGTGGGTCCTGCCGGCGCAAGCGCGACATCGGCCGGTGCGTTTATTTTGCTGTCTACGCATCTTGCGGTGATGAATTCCGGTACGAATGTCGGTGCCGCATCGCCGGTTGCGGGCGATGGCGGCGAGATACAAGGTACCATGGCAAAGAAAATCATGAGCGATACCCGGGCTTTCATGCGAGGTATCGCCAAGCATCACAATCGCAATGCGGATATTGCCGAACGTTTTGTTTCCCAAGCCGAAAGCCTATCCGCCGAAGAAGCCTTGGAAGCCAATGTGGTCGATCTGGTGGTGCCGGGATTTTCTGATCTGATAAAAGCCGTTGACGGACGTGAAATTCAATTTCAGGGCCAATTGCTTATACTGACGCTCTCGGATAAAGGCATTCGCCAGATTTCCCCGAGGTTTATCGATCATATTTTGAGTTTAGTCGCGCATCCGCAGATCGCGCACATGCTAATTTCTGTGGGCCTACTTGCGATTTTTATCGAAATGCTCGCTCCGGGCCTAACCCTTCCCGGTATCCTCGGCACGATCGCGCTGGTTTTGGGCTTGGTCGGCATGCAAGCTTTACCCGTTAATCTTGGTTTTCTAGTGCTTTTATTGTTCGGCATCGCGTTGATGATCGCCGAATATTTCGTTGCCGGCTTCGGCGTACTGGGTATCGGCGGAGCGATCGCCTTCGTGCTGGGTAGTTTGAATCTATTCGACGGCCCCATCCCGGTCGATCAGAGCAATACGATACTGTCGGTGAGTATTGCAGTGAGTGCCGCAATGCTGCTCGCAACTTTGCTTATCACCGGCAGCTTTATTTTCGGTTCGCGCAAAAAGGGCTTGAAAGGCAAAATCGGGGAAGCAATGGTCGATTTCGATAGCAACGGTTATGTGTTGATCGATCAACAACGATTCTCTGCCGATACGCTCGAACCGCTTCGTCACGGCGATCGGATCGAGGTTGTTAAAATTGATCGGAACGACCGCTTACTGGTTAAAAAAGCACGGCAAAATTTGCCCGGCACGATAGACGAATCCAGCGATGAAACCAAGCAGACGGTCGCCGAGTCCCGTAGCATGATTCGGCGAATCGAACAGGCCGGCAATCGAATTCATAATCACGAATTCAAAAGTCGGATAGAGCGTATCTGTAGGGTTGCCGACAGTATTTTGAGCGAAATCGAAGCCGACCCGCGAGATATTCGCAAAGCTCGAAAATTTCTTAATGTTTATCTAGATGGAGCGATGCAAGTCACCGAAGGCTATGCCAAAACGCACAGTCATAGCCAATCCGGTCAATTGACACAGAATTTTCGTAATGTACTCGAAACGATTGAAGCAACATTTCTGGAACAGCAACAAAAATTGTTTGAAGATGACCTATTCGATCTTGATGTCAAAATAGAAGTATTAACCGCGCAACTTAAACGGGAAGGTATTCGTTGATGCCGGAGCCTATCGTTTCCACACTCCAGCGCTCATCGTTATATACCTTTCGCACTTTAAATTTCGGCAGTGCCCGAGGAGGCGTCGGGGTGTGCAATCCCTCACCTAACGCTAGGTGATTCGCGTAGCGTACCCTACAAATTATGTATAACTATGAGCGCTCCAGCGTGGGAAGGATAATTGCCGGGGGACTGAATAGTTACAATTTCGACAGCATTCGTTACCCACTGGTTTTCTCTCTAGCAGAGTCCGTAAAAAGGTTCCTGATTAGCAAGATGCTTCAGCTTACCGAAGCCAAGTGTCCGAGCAGGAGCTAGTCGTAGTCGCAAAACTAAAATATGCTGTTACCCAAGCTCCAGCTTGGGAATGAGCGTGATGTGGGGTGGCCGTTTTTAGCTTGCGCGCATGGCTTGCGAACCCCGTCCTGCTAAGGATATGCTGATCTTTGGGCTTTAGCTGAAGAAACTTGCTAATTAGGAAAAGGTTTTCATCATTACTTCCTCTCTTCGCCATCCAAGAAAAGCATCTTGGTCCTCTTCATCCCAAGCTTGATGGGATAATTGAACGACAACAGGTTTCGGTTTATTCTGAAACCAGTAAGAGACCTTGTCGCTCTATGTCAAGTATAATAATTCCACTGGATACCGCAACGGACGCTCGGCTGGTTATACCTATCGTACTTCAAATTACGACATTAACGTATGGACCTGCCATAGAGCCGACACGGATATCATTGTCTTTTGACTATGATGACAACCCTAATTCGAACCTTAAAAAAAGCACGTAGGAGCAGGCGCACGATGACTGTTGAACTTATGATTAACTTTGCGGTGCAGTTTCTTGGAACCTTGGCAGTACTATTCCTGGCCTATCGTTCCTTTCAAAAACGTCGGATTCAATTAGGCGCAGAACCGACGCTTCCGCAATATTTTATCCGCAGAAGCACCTATTGGTTAGGGGTTGCGTCTTACTGCGCGTTCATGGCGGCGTTATATTTATTACTAACTTTGCAGTGGTTGCCCTTGGAACCGTTGATAACGCTTATCGTTAAAAACCTTCGTTCTCGGGAATTGTTGGATCTTCTGAACGGCTTGGACGGAACCAAGATCGTACCGTTGATTACCGCCGGGCTATTTTTATTTTTTATCGCTTGGGAAAGTAAAATTAACCCCTTGCTAATTTTGAGAGACAACATACATGATGCTTTTGCCATCCCAACTAAAGCGGTAGAGGTCTATAACGCTCTGATTGCCTCAAGATTATCGGCGGTTGACGAGAAACTGAAAGAGCAAATTGCCAATCGATTGTTAGTGTCAAGCATCGACCCCGGCGACTTCGACATGTCCAGTGCCACGGTCGAATATAAGTGGGCTCATAATTGTTTGCTTTTTGATCGGATACAATATTATGCGAATCAGTCGTCTTTTCGTCGATTGTTCAACGAACCGTCTCTGAAATGGGGGGAAATTTGTATTTCCTATAATGCCATGTCGGAAAAAGTGGCGGTTTGGAAGGAAGCGGAGCCGCATTACACCAAGACGGTCAAGTTAATCAAGGAACTGGATCAACTCACCGGTTTGTTGTGCCGCATGCTCGCCTCCTTGATCGTGTTCGGTAGCGCCAGCGAGAACGATATTTGGGCAACCGTGAAACAACTCGGCGGGAATGTTCACGAAGCTCGCTTGAAACACACCTATAAGTATATTTTGATTTTCATGGCGGCCTCCGCTATCGGAGTCATATTGGGTCGAGAAATTTCGGTTTCGTTACACAATGCTTTCCTGTTTCCGGATAAGCCTCTGGCCCACTTTAGCTATACGACGCTTCGTTGGATGGCTTATGTTATGCCGATGTATGTTCTTCCGTTAGCGCTGGTTTTTGTTTCACGTACGCTTGCATTCAGGCGCCAGCGGGAGCAATACGATCGCTATTACGGATTTTACATGACGATGATGATCATGGGGTTTATTGTCAGTACCACGGTATCGACACTCGTACTCGAGTTAACTTTCTATCGCCGAGAATATTTCAACTTTTTGGAAAGCTTTTTAGATCATATGCGTTGGGGAATCCTGCCTGCGCTGATATGCGGTTTTGTGGCCTATCGAATGGACACGCCAGTGACTGAATCGGAAACGCTAGGTAATTGCCTGGTAAACGCGACGTTGCGATTTCTTGGGTGGGGGGCTGTCGCCGTTATTATCATGCTTTATGCGACCGACGACTTAATCATACAAGAGTCGAATCTGCGGTTTACTTTAGTCGGTACGGCTTTCTTCGTGGTTGGTCTGTTAGGAGCCTCTGCCCGTTTTAAAACAGCGCGAGCTGACGATTAGGCGGCTTGCGAGAGTGAAATACGAGGCTGCACAAGATTTTTGTTCAAGTGCTAGGTTCTCTGCGCATTGGCGCCAACTTAAGTAACGTTCATGAAGGCCCGGCAATCGTCAGGCAAATGAAAGTGCAAACTGTGGTGGATGCGGTCACTCGCCCGATAGGACGCCGTGAATACGTCCATGTAGGCTCGGCGGCGGCTATCCCTGCCGCCGACGCCTGTCGGTCGAGCAACCGCACCCTCCTCGGAACCGGTGTTGTTTTTCATAAAGCGGCAAATGCACCATAGAATGAGCGCTAAGTTGGCGCTTATGGGTTCTCTGCGCCCTCACATGCGCTAGGCGAGGGGTAAACACCTCGGCGCCTCCATACGCTAATGCCGGAATTTGAAGAGCGATAGGTACAGGGCATGATTTACAACAGAGTACGTTCCACAGAATAAGGAATAAAACGATGACCGAGACTGTGATCAAAAAGTCGATCTATCAAAGAGAAGAGCCGGAGGGCTTTCTAGAGACGCTCGGCGTTCGGTATTATCGGTTTTTGGCTAAAAAAGCAGGCACGTCCGAATTGCATAATGTCAGTATCGATGACTTACAGCCCGATGCAACGCTGCAGGCATTGTCGACTAATATCACGGCTTTCGCGGCTGTGATCGCCTTTGCCATAGGCGCTCTGACCACATTCGTGACTATCTGGATAGAATGGACATTTCAAGCGTCAATGACAACGGCAGCCTATTATTTGCTGTATGGTTCGGTGTTGATCGTGATGTTGACGGTCGAAATGACAGTGCTGTTTTGGTTAGGGCTTAAAATTGTCTACAGCCTTGCCTGCTTAACCGGGCATAACCAAGCTACCAAAGACTTTTGTCTGCCGGGCGATGATGCCGTGCCCAATATTTTAGCGCGCGCGGCACTGGAAGTCCCTGATCCGATCATTCGTTATTTAGGTATCGATCCGCTAAAGCATTTATCCAAATCCAAATTATTTCTGGTCACGATTTTATATAAAGCCAAAGTCATTCTCAGCAGTCTGGGGGTGAAATTTTTACTGATCCGCTTTTTTGGTAAAGGCGACATACGTGTGACCTTTAGCTGGGTCGCTATTCCGATAACCGGTCTATGGGATGCCTTTACATTGTATAAAGTGGCAAGAGAGGCAAGATTGCGTTTATTCGGCAACAAACTGGCCGAACACATTGCGATGAATGTCATCACCGATGACGTTATCGCGCAATTAAGCCCTAAAGCGCGCGAAGGCTCGGTCAGGGCGGTAGCCGTCATGATGGTATTGGCGCAACATTACCATCCGAATATGTTGGTATTACTGCATAGGCTCTGTTCCACCTTCGAAATCGATGAGACAAAAGAATACGATAACTGGGAAGATTTTTTAGCACTCTTGGATGAAGTCGCCGAACACGAGCGCTATTTTTTGCTTGATTTGCTGTGTGTGTCCGCCGCTTTCGACGGACATTTATCGCGATTGGAGCGATACCATTTGCCGGAGGCATTTAAAGAATTGACCGAAGAATACATGCAGCGTGCGGAAAAATTAAAAAATATGTTGCTCAACGGGCAGTTACATGCAGCTAAAGACTTATGCGAACTGGATTTTAATGCGGGATAATGCCGATTTTGAACTCGTCCCTAACGTTCATGAATGCTAGGCAATCGCCCCGGCAAATGAAATTTCTCTGGTAGCGGAGAGTGCGGTCACTCGCCCGACAGGATGCCGTGAACCCGGCACCTAAATTCCATAACCAACAGATTATGGAATTTAGGTGCCGGGTGAATACGTCCGTGTAGGCTGGCTCGACGGCGGCTGTCCTTGCCGCCGACGCCTGCCGGTCGAGCAACCGCACCCTCTTCGGAACCGGCATTTCCGTTGCTAAGCTTTTGCATATCGAAAAATTAGATAAGGAATGCAAAACTGCGAACTTTCACAGTAACGTTTCGTTGTCCCGAAATATTTCAACTTTACTCGGCAACCGATTTAAAGGTTTAGAACGGGGGGCAAAACCTATCTTGTTTCCTCTTTGTGTCAAATTACATGTCTCAGGCGCTCATTTCTTGGGCAGCATCCAATAGTTCTTCAATAAAATGCCGGCTGTAGGCGGGTAAATAATTCTGCCGCAAGTAGGCGATTTTGGTCATCGAGCTGGGTATGAGTCCGGGCAAATTACGGGCAACTAAATCTGAATCGACAATCGGATCATAGGCCATACCGGCGATCAAGCCGACACCCAATCCCAAACGCACGTAAGTTTTGATGATATCGGTATCGGCTGCCGCCAGCACCACATCTATTGGTAACTCCCTGTCGTTAAAAGCCTTCTCGATATTGGAACGGCCGGTAAAGCCGAGCGAGTAGGTGAGAATCGGAAACGAAGCCAAGCGTTCCAATGTCAAGTCCCCGCTAGCCAGCGGATGTTCCTTCGGGATGACAACGGCATGGTGCCATTCGTAACAGGGGTTGATGATCAAAGTTTCATCTTCGGCGACCTTTTCGGTGCAAATGGCCAGATCGGCTTGGTCCTTATGCAGAAAATCGATCAGGAGGTCGGGCGAGGATTGCACGATATAAACCTTGACGCCGGGATATTTGGCCCGAAAGCGCTGTATCGGCTTCGGCAAAAAATATTTTGCCTGAGTATGCGTCGTCGCGACATGGAGGATTCCGCTGTCGCCATTGCGGTATTCCGAGGCGAGCGATTTGATATTTTTTTTGGCTTGTTGAATGGTCAATGCCTGAGCCAATACTTTTTGTCCCAGCTCGGTCAGACCGGTCAGTTTTTTGCCGTTTCTTGTCAATAAAGGCGAGCCCAGTTCCTCTTCGAATAAATGTAATTGTCGGCTCACCGCCGATTGCACGATATGCATGCTATCGGCTGCCTTCGAGAGGTTGAAACCATTTTCATGCAGGGTGCGAAGTAATTCAATCTGGCTGAGATTCATGAGGTGATGGCCTGAAACGTTTTTAATATCTAATTTTTAGAATTATAAATCGAATTATATCGTTTTAATAATCAATGAAATCCCGCTATTCTGAGCCCAACAAATGGTCAGAGCCGTTTCGTTAGCGTGATTGAATGGATTTCTAGACTGCACCCCTCCTTAAATCATAGGGATATTTATCAGGCGGAAAAACATCTCCGCCTGTTTTTTTTCGCTACCTGAACACAGAGCAAAGCCCAAGCACAACAAGGAGCAGGATAATGCCATTACAACAACTTGTCGAACACTTCAATGACCGTCTGGAATGGGAGCATCATTCCAATTTCCGCCCCTTCTTTTTAAAAGAAGGAGTCGTGCATGGTTTATTCGGTCCCATTCATATCACTACTGAACTGGCGCCCCTGCGCGAAACGCTTAAACCGTTGACGATAGCAGGCTATATTGCCAAGCTTAATGTCAGCACTTCCGAAATTCCGCATCTGCAAAGCCATGAATTGGATTTGATTATATCGCTGCCTGCACGGCAATCAATTTGTCCCGATTCCATAGTCGATTTTGATCGTTTAGCTCGTACCGTTCATATGCTCAATTTTTTGCCGATTTCCCATGAGCCGTTTTTTTTGCAACTAGAGGTCGATCCTAGGCATATTCTCGGCGTCAAGAAAGATCATGGAGCGTATTTTCAAGAAGTTATCGGGAAATGCGGTTTGGAGCCCAATAACATCGTAATTACTTTGAGTGTAGGCAGCGTCTATGCCAATTATTACGAAGCCTTGCTGAAGGGGCTTGAAAACTACCGGCAGCGAGGTTATCGAGTGGCCCTTAAAATTGATTACAACGGTTTGAGTGGTTCGGCTTTAGAGCTGATTACGGCCTTATCGCCAGATAATGTCGCTCTGTCGGCCAAGGATTTTGGCAGGATTCAAGACAATCAATTACCGAACAAACTGCATCGCTTGCACAAACTGACGGATTCGGTCGGTGGGCAAACAGCGTTGCTTGATATCGAGGATGCCAATATCAAGGCTTTGGCTCGTACGATTGGATTCAATTGGGTGCAAGGCACTTATTACGAACAGTCGGTTGCTTCGATCGAAGACACCGCTTTACATCTGTCGAGGGCTGTCTAATGAAAACGAAAATAATCACCGTACCGGGTTTTCACGGCAGTGATGTCAAACATTGGCAAACCTGGCTGGAGCGGCAGCTGCCGGGCAGCGAGCGCGTATCCGGCATCGACTGGGAGCGTCCGCAAATTTTGACTTGGGCCAGAGCTATCGAAAAGCATATCGATGCAAAGCCTGAGCGAGTCATTCTGGTCGCACACAGTTTCGGCTGTCTGGCTAGCGCTTTGGTGGCATCAAGGTATCCTGAAAAAGTGGCTGGCCTGATTTTAGTTGCGCCGGCGTCGCCGCAGCGATTCTCTTTAACGGGACCAATAGGCGTAAATTTCGGATCGGAAAACGATATTTCAAGTTATCTGCCGAAGCAACGGCTCCAAACCTTGGGGTTACTAGTCGCGAGCACAAACGATCCCTGGATGGAATTAGGCCAATCCGAAGAGTTCGGTCGCCAATGGGGTATGTCGCTTTATAACGCGGGCAATGCAGGTCACATCAACAGTGAAGCCGGGTACGGTGAATGGCCATTGATAAAACAATGGGTCACGACAATACAGGATGCGGTTGCCTCCTTCCAAGGTGATGAGCCCCAATTCGCCAAGGGCATAAAACAGAGGGCAGCTGCGCCACAAAATGCACCATGGCAGAGTTTATACCCATCGCAGATCAAAATTCGGCACCGGGGTGCCCGTCAAAGGACGCCGTGAACCCAGCACCTAAATTATCCAAGATAATTAACCATAGCCAATGGGCTATGGAATTTAGGTGCAGGGTGAATACGTCCCTGTAGGCTCTATGCCAGCATTCATGCTGGCAAAGCCTTTGCCGAGCACCCCGGTGCCTCCTTAGGCACTGCCGAATTTTGAAGTACGAAAGGTATATACTCTGCCGTAACGAGTTGAGTACTCTCATCTGAGCGAAAAAACGTCTAATAATCAGAATGTGCGGGAGGGTGAGTGTCACGGTTGCCAAACTCATCAAAACTGCGTCATTGGGCATTAAGTTACTGCTGTCACGTTTAGGATTGAATAAATCCGTTTTAAATCGCTTTAAATTTTTTTTCCGCTTGCAAACCGGCTTGCCAGGCGGCTTTTTAATCGCTCAGAGCCTCTTTCACGTTGGGTAGATTTCTTCAATCACTTTTTTCACATAGAGCGGAATGTTCAGGTTGCAATTGTTTTCTTGAAGCTCTTCGAGCTTAGCGGAGTTGACGACACTAACACATCTTAAAAAGCTGAATACCAGTCATAAATTTGCTTGACGTGCATGGACTCCAGGATGTTTTGAGCTCTGCCGATTCGGATTTGATTCGATGCGTCGATAAACAGGATTTTGTGCTTAAAGCGATTTATTCGTCCGTTTCTTCATTTTCGTCATTTCGTTTCGCCGTGACGGATTGACACAAACGCACTAAATTAGCCTCGAGCGCCGCGATCTCTTCCTGTTCGTAATTTTCGAACAAACGGTTGATGTAGTGCAGATGTTCCGGAAAAGACTGTTCATAGACGGCTTTTCCCGCTTCGGTCAAGCTGATGATCTGGCTTCGGCCATCTTTCGTCGATGCGCTGCGCTGAACGAGCCCCTTATCTTCTAGCCTGCTGACGACGCCGGTTAGCGTTCCTTTCGTGATCAAGGTTTCATCGCCCAGTTTTTTGGGCGTCATGCCGGAGGTGCCGCCTAAGGTGATGATGATGTCGTATTGCGGCAAGGTCAGGTTAAATTTCTGGACATGATTCGCCGCATAAGACAAAAAGGCTTGGTGCGTTCTCAATAACTCGCGTAACACGGTCGGAAATGTTGATGTGATTGTCATGGTATCTGTTAAAAAGTTCTAATAAGAACGAAATGATAGAGCCAATCGGCAGTCTCGACAAGCTTTCTCGATGCAGGGCGATATGGCCGTAACAACACCTGACATTCGGAAACACGACCCGACTCGATGCCGAGTTCGGGCAATTGCTTTCTTTTTCGGCAAGTCTTGCCGTACCGGCGAGCAGAGGCCGCATAGCACAAAACACCCGGCTTGGTTTTGTTAGATGCATTGTAAGCGATTGTTTCGTAGAGAATTCTAATGCTAATCACTCAAGCCAAATATATGTATTCGATAAGACTATGCGGATTATTTAGTTCTGATTAGAACATAAATGGTTCTAATCAGAACTACTTGTGTTAGACTTTTACCAACCTTAGCGATCAACTCCAATCTTTTCATATCCATGAAAGTGTTCATCGTTAGGTAGCATTATTTTATTCATTGACTATGAGGTTTAACCCATGAATACATTCACTAAAGTCCTGTTCTCATTTCTGATAGGCGCACTCTCGACAAGCGCCTTTGCCGTGACCAATCCTTCCTATGCCGACGTCAAAACGGCAATTGAAAACACGCTGGCCAAGGTTGAGGAAACCAAAAGCGCGCTCGACAACGGCGCTGACAAGGCTATTTTGATCGATATGATTACCGATGCCCGTCAGTTACAAAAGGATATTGCCAACAATGTGCTGGACGTGAAACGCAATCGAGCCAGCAACGTGTTGAAGAATGCGCGCACGGCATTGAAAAAAAATGATCTGGAATCGGCCAGAGTGTCTTTAATCGATGCCGTAAACCGGTATAAAGAAATTCAACAACTTTACGCATCGACCCACTAAGCCTGACAGAGTCTAAGCGCTAGCTCGGCCGCAAACAGTAACCTCCTCCTTTTTAGGGGGAGGTTTTAAGGCGAGTTCGCACAATCCCAAATTCGGCCATTTGACTATGAACCTAAACCCGGCAGTTAGTTCGTTAAAATAACGAAATACAACAAAGTAATCAGTGGCTTGCATTAGGCTCTCAGCTCTCTCGGTAACTATTCGATCCACGGTAAATCAGTTCGCCCCCAAAATCAAGGAGAGCATTGTCGTATTGAATTTTCAGTTGCCGGTTCGGATGCGGCATCGATCTTCGCCACACACCTCGTACCTTCAGCAAGCTTGAACAATTCGCAGTCTTCAGGTAGACCATATAATGGTAGTAGACGCATTTTTTCCGCCACCTTGGTGATGATGTAACCGGTTTCCTGTGAAAACTGTAAAATCTAAAGCTGATTCAAGTTCATGTTGTTGATATTGGCAATGAGTTCAATCAGTTAAACCAATGCGCATGCTTGATGTGCAGCGATACCCGGTCGCCTTTTTGCAAAGCCAGTTCGCGAAATTGTTCGTTCGGCATTTCCGCAAAGATCGTCGATGCCTTGCCGTTTACTCCGTCCTTGCTCAATTCCAGCCGAATGATAGCTCCTAGGTGTTGCCAATCTTTTAGATAAACGGGGGCATTGGCGGGATCTTGCGGTTTTTCGACTTGGATGTTGTGCGGACGCACATGAGCGATGATACCTTTATTAGGATCATCGATACTGATTCCGGCGCCGGCGAGCCAAGCGCTGTCGTCCTTTTCCAGCTGAAAAACATTGGTATGGCCGATGAAACGCGACACGAAATCGTTGTTCGGACTGTCGTAAATTTCGTTGGGTGAGCCTTTTTGTTCGATCTTGCCGTGATTGAGCACGACGATCTGGCTGGCGACTTCCATGGCTTCTTCTTGGTCGTGTGTTACGAAAATGCTGGTGACATTCAGCTCATGATGCAAATGCCGCAGCCACAACCGTAAATCCTTCCGAACGCAGGCGTCGAGCGCGCCGAACGGTTCATCCAGCAACAACACAGATGGTTCGACCGCCAACGCGCGGGCCAATGCGATGCGTTGGCGTTGGCCGCCGGACAGTTGATCGGGGAAACGATCGGCCAGCCAGTCCAATTGCACCAAATTGAGCAGTGCATGCACTTTTTCCTGAATCTTGGCTTCGCTGGGACGTTCCTTTCTGGATTTGACTCTGAGGCCGAAGGCGATATTGTCGAATACCGTCATGTGTCGGAATAGCGCGTAATGTTGAAAAACAAAGCCGATTTGCCGGTTTTTGACCGGCTGATCGGTAACATCGCTGCCGTTTAATAACACCTGACCTCGATCCGCCTGTTCCAGTCCGGCGATGATGCGCAGTAAGGTGGTCTTGCCGCAGCCGGACGGTCCCAGTAAGGCGACCAGTTCGCCTTCGGGGATTTCCAGATTGATGTTATCCAGGGCGGCGAAATTGCCGAAGCGTTTGCTGATATTGTTTAAAGTAATGCTCATCGTGGTGCTCTCGTTCAAATTTGTTTTATTGATGCTTGGGTGGACAGCATGAAATCCAA
Source organism: Methylotuvimicrobium sp. KM2 (assembly GCF_038051925.1). Classification (NCBI taxonomy): domain Bacteria; kingdom Pseudomonadati; phylum Pseudomonadota; class Gammaproteobacteria; order Methylococcales; family Methylococcaceae; genus Methylotuvimicrobium; species Methylotuvimicrobium sp. KM2. Next base: position 277,315 of record NZ_CP150634.1, read on the forward strand.
CACGTAGCCCGTATGCAGCGTAGCGGAATACGGGAATAACGTGGCGTCGAACTTCCCGGGTTGCGCTGCGCTCCATCCGGGCTACGCTGTTCAACCCACCCGCTTTGTTTTACATCGTCTTCCTATCCTGTTTTTGCCGCCATTCCAAATAGGTTTTCACGACCAGCGTGACCACCGCCAAACCGGCCAATAGCGAGGCGCTGGCGAACGAGCCGACGAAGTCGTATTCGTTGTAGGTGATTTCGACATGCAACGGTAGGGTATTGGTCAGCCCTCGAATATGGCCGGAAACCACCGACACCGCGCCGAACTCGCCCATCGCCCGGGCATTACAGAGTAGTACGCCGTACAGCAGCCCCCATTTGATATTGGGAAGGGTAACTTTAAAAAAAGTTTGCCAACCGCTGGCGCCCAGCGATAAAGCGGCTTCTTCCTCTTCATGCCCCATTTCCTGCATCAATGGGATCAACTCGCGGGCGACGAACGGAAAGGTCACGAACAAAGTCGCCAGAATGATGCCGGGCACCGCGAAGATGACCTTGATATCGTATTCGGACAGCCATGGGCCCAGCCAGCCTTGAGCGCCGAACACCAGTACATAAATCAAACCGGCGATGACCGGCGACACCGAAAACGGCAGGTCGATCAGCGTGATCAATAAATTTTTACCGCGAAAGTCGAAACGTGCGATGGCCCAGGCCGCGGAAATTCCGAAAAAAGTCGTTAGCGGCACCGTCACTGCAGCGGTCAACAGCGTCAGCCGTATCGCCGCCAGAGTATCGGGGTGCGTCAGGCTGTCGCTATATGCCGTCCAGCCTTTGCCGAAGGCTTCGATCAATACGGTCGCCAGCGGCAGGATCAAAAACAGCCCGATAATCGCCAAGGTTGTCCCTATCAGCCCAAAGCGAACCCAGTTAGAATCGTTTAACGCGATCGGTTTAGGTTGGTATGCATGAGTTGCAGTCACTGTATTCATTTGAGCATCTCTCAAAGTTGGCCGCTACGGCGGCGAACCCACCATTGCAGCACGTTGACCAGTAATAACAATAAAAACGAAATGATCAGCATCGTCAGTCCGATCGCGGTCGCGCCGGCATAATCGTATTGCTCCAGCTTCGTGATGATCAGCAGCGGTACGATTTCTGACACATAGGGCATGTTGCCGGCGATGAAAATGACCGAACCGTACTCGCCGACGCCGCGCGCGAAGGCCAACGCGAAACCGGTCAGTGTTGCCGGCAGGATGTTGGGCAGTATGATTCGGATAAACGTTTGTAGACGATTGGCGCCGAGGCTCGCGGCCGCCTCCTCCATCGCCGTGTCGAATTCCTGCAATACCGGCTCGACGGTGCGCACGACAAACGGCAGGCCGATAAAAATCAGCGCAAACACTATACCAAGGGGCTTATAGGCGATTTGCACGCCCAGCGTGTCCATGACGATACGACCGATCCAGCCATTGGGCTCGTAGATTGCCGCCAACACGATGCCGGCAACGGCGGTTGGTAGCGCGAACGGTAGATCGATCAGCGCGTCGAATAGTTTTTTGCCGGGAAACGGATAGCGTACCAGCGTCCAAGCTATGACGAAGCCGAACAGTGCGGCGATACCGGCCGCGATCAACGCTGAAACAAAACTGACCCGGAACGAAGCCTGAACCCGGGGGTTGGTCAGTATGTCCCAGTATTGATCCAGGCTGAGTTGCATGCTTTTGAACACCAGCGCGCTTAACGGAATCAGCACGATCAACGCTAGATAAAATAGCGTAAACCCGAGTGTGGGACGAAAACCCGGCATAATATGACTTTGTGGCATTTCGGTAGCCTTTGTTAGATTGCAAAAAACAGCGGTTTGATATCTCTCATCCGTTTTTTATGACGATAAAGCGGTCGTTTGCTGATTCCCACGGTCCTCCGTGGGAATCCATACCTTGGCGGCCGAGGCAAGATCGGTACGCATTCCCACGCTGGAGCGTGGGAACGAGGAGAAACCATTTCCGCAAGCCCTATCATCGTTCACATGCTCCGAGTCCCAGCGGTCGCTTTCTGGTTCCCACGGTCCTCCGTGGGAACCCATAACTTGCCTGCCGAGGCAAGATTGGTATGCATTTCCACGCTGGCGCGTGGGAACGATATGGGATATTACGGCGCATAAATCTGATCGAAGGTGCCGCCGTCATCGAAGTGCTCGGCCTGCGCCTTGTGCCAACCGCCGAAGACCTCATCCACGGAAAGCCGTTTCACTTGCGGAAAGCGCTCCAAATCTTTCGAATCGGCATGTTCCGGTTGAAACGGACGGTAATAATATTGGGCCGCCAATTTCTGCCCGACCGGCGAATAAAGGTATTCCAGATAAGCCTTAGCCAGATCGACGGTGCCGTGTTTTTCAGCAACTTTATCGAGCACCGTAACCGGCGTTTCAGCCAAAATACTGATCGGCGGCACGACGATTTCGAATTGATCCGGACCGAGTTGATCGATCGACAAAAACGCTTCGTTTTCCCAGGCTAGCAGCACATCGCCGATGCCGCGTTGCACGAAGGTGGTGGTCGAGCCGCGTGCTCCGGAATCCAGCACCGGCACGTTTTTATACAGCTTTTTGACGAAATCTTTGGCAGCCTCCGGGCTGCCGTATTTTTTCTCGGCGAAGGCCCAAGCGGCCAGATAGTTGTAACGGGCGCCGCCGGAGGTTTTCGGGTTCGGCGTAATCACGGCAACGCCATCCTTGATCAAATCATCCCAGTTTTTGATGCCTTTTGGATTGCCTTTGCGCACCAGAAATACGATCGTTGAGGTATAGGGCGCACTGTTGTTCGGCAAACGCTTTTGCCAGTCTTTATCGAGTTTCCCGGAAATTTTGGCAATTTGGTCGATGTCGTAAGACAAAGCCAGCGTCAACACATCGCCTTCCAGTCCGTCGATGACCGCACGCGCCTGTTTGCCGGCGCCGCCGTGCGACTGCTGTATCGTGACGGTTTCGCCGGTTTTGGCTTTCCAATCGGCGATGAATTCTTTATTGAACGCCTGATACAGCTCCCTGGTCGGGTCGTAGGAAATATTCAAAAGTGATCGGTCAGCCTGGGCCGCGCTACCGACCAAAAGACTGAATGCCAATAATCCTGTTTTTAAAGCTGTTTTTTTATTCATTGTTATTTACCTTGCCTGTTATTGAAAAATATCCAATGCATTGAAACTCAGTTCGACATAGACGAAATCCGAGTCATCCGAACTATTGCCATTGGCCGCTTCTTGTCGGTTACGTGTGAAGTCTCCGAAGGTGAAATGGGTGTAACCGACATTGGCTGCCAAATAAGGCGTCAAGTTATAGCGTGCTCGGATGTCAAGCCCGTGTCCTAAAAAATCACCGCTGTTGCCGGTTTGGTCTCGGTTATTGGCGCCGCCTAGTAGGTTTCTGAATCGGTCGGTGTCGCTGTCCAGCCAAAAGGCGCTATAGCCCCCATCGATTTTCAAACCCTTGATCGGTTCGAATTCGATTTTAACTTTCGGAGCAATCAGGTTTTCCGGCACCATGTAATCATCGGACGACCAAGGACGGGCAAATCCGAAGAAGCGTTCGAAACGGTTATTCTTGTTGTCGTTAGGGTCTTTGTCGCCACTGACATGACCGTAAAATGCGCTAATCCGAGGTTTCCATGGATGCTGCTTGAAGGTATAACCGAGTTCGGCGGTGACCATATAGGCGTCGTGTTGTTGTCCGTCGTCACGACCGAATTGATACATGCCGCTCAAGTCGTAATTGACCCCCGTATCGCCCACCCAACCGTACAGGCGAAGTCCCGTTCCGTGAATGTCTCGTTTACGGTTGCCATTACTTGGGTCAGCGTCTTGTCTGAGCGCCATGTAATAGGGCTCGATCGTGACAATGTCGGACCACTGGCGCCAGTGGCCGATCGCCGCCGAAAACCACTGATCCTGGTTCGGCTTGTCGAAATCTGTCATCAGTCGGGTCAACGGCTGCAAAGCCAGTAAATCGAGCGCCCAATCATTGGCGTCTTGTCCTAGGCTGGCGCGAAAGCCTTGAAAGTTGTTGGTGGTGTTGCGCCAGCGATTCAGACCGATCAAACGGCGGTCTAGAAATTCGAAGGCCATGCGCCCCGCACGAATGAAGGCAGGCCGGGCATTGCCGCGATCGTCGTAACCTAGCGCGTCCTTGAAATGCAATTCCGCATAACCTTGAATCAGTTCGAATTCGTTGATGTCGCGGTTATCGCGGTCAAACTGGCTGTTATAGCGGCGCGCATCCTCGAATTCGACAACGGCGCGCAACGGGTCGAGAATATTCTTGATGCCGAGATAGGCGCGGGTTCGCAACAGAAGAGGCTCGTCTAAGCCGCCGCTGGTCGGACGCCGCAAATCGTCGTCGCGGCGCTCGTAACGCATCCGGTAGTCCAGGCCGGCATCTAGCCAAGTGATATCCTCCGTGCTTTTTATACCGGTCTTGCTTAAATTCCGAACATAGGACGGCGGATCGGTTTCTCGCTTGGTGCCGTAACTGCCAGGTTCTATGTAATAACTGGAAGGCTCATCCTCCGATTTAGCGACTGCCTGCTGAGCCGGGTGGATCAAGAAACCGCCGGCAACTATTGCCAGGGCAGTTTTTCTAAGCATGGTCATTTTCGTTTTCCCTAAAGACAGTTACTTCCGGTGATCCGGTCTGGCAACCGCTAAATTTATATATCTATCGCCGATGGTTCGGTGGATTTAATGTTTGTTCTGTACGGCCTTGACTCGAAATTTCTCATGCCGGTCGATTTGCACGATGCGTCCGTCGTGTATCACAATCTCAATCGAGCCGAAACGAATCGCCTGCAAAATCGATACTATGTGTGAGGCGATTTCCTGGTGGTTATCTAGGTTAGATAAATCAACATCTAATGGGTTGTTCATACAATTTCCGTTCTTCACTTAAACTTTGTGTTTATGTTGTGAATTGGTGTTGTGCGAATGTTAGCGAAATAGCAGAAACTAATGAAACGATATAATTAGATTTAAATATCTAATTATTAGATATTCGAATATAGGAGAGCCGCTATTATTCGGCAAGTTGATACAAGGCTAACGAAGGAGGAGAGGGTATTGGATAAGAGTCATCGAGGAATAGATTTCAAAATTCTAGCGTCTGAGCGATTGCTTCTTCCGCGAAGGCTAATAGTCAAACAAGGGGGAAAACAATGATGACAATTTGAGCAGGCAAACTTTCGTGTTATATGACAACGCTATTCCTGATTATACGCATCGTAGATGGAAATTCGGCCTCGGGGTGCCCGTTAAAGGACGCCGTAAACCCAGCACCTAAATCCAGCACCTAAATTCCATAGCCTATTGGTCATGATTGATTACATGGATAATTTAGGTGCTGGGTAAATACGTCCATGTAGGCTCTATGCCAGCTCCATGCTGGCAAAGCCTTTATCGAGCACCCCGAGGCCTCCTCCTGCACTGCCGAAATTTGAAGTGCGAAAGGCATAGCAAGTTTCTTCAGTTAAAGCCCAAAGATCAGCATATCCCTAGCAGGACGTGGTTCGTAAGCCATGCGCGTCAAGCTAAAAACGGCCAACCCAAATCACGCTCTTTCCCAAGCTCCAGCTTGGGAAAAACAGCTCGGAAGCCCCCTTCGACAAGGCTCTCCTGAGCGCAGCCGAAGGGCTCAGGGCAAGAGCTTCCTGTACAGGTTACCCAAGCTGGAGCTCTCATAGTTATACATAAGTCAAAAATTACCGTTTTCCTCGTTCCCATCGCTCCAGCGTGGGAATGCATACCGATCTTGCCTCGGCTGACAAGGTATGGGTTCCCACGGAGGACCGAGGGAACCAGAAAAAAATTACCCTTTTGCAAGCTTAGCCAATGAGACCTCAATACCATTTATTGTCACTTGACACACTCGGCTATCCCTCACCTAGCGCTAGGCGATCCGCGTAGGGTACGCTGTGCGTACCATGGTAACCCCGCAATGTTCATGTACCAACCGAACCGCCAGGGCACGGTTTTGGTACGCGTAGCGTACCAATTTATGTATAACGGCGAAAGCTGGAGCTTAGGTAACAGCATATTTTAGTTTTAGCGACACACTGCTACCGGACAAAAGAATGCGATTTAAAGCCGAAAATGTGGACGTGTGAAGAAAATTGCACCTCTATGCTCCTCGGAGAATATGCGGAATGACTGTTTTATCGATAGCCGTCGCCCGTACCCAATAAAGCCGCGATGATGTTTTTCTGGATTTCGGACGAGCCGGAGAATAGCCGGCTGGCGAGGGCGTCCTGGATTAGTTCGAGTTGTTGACTGCCATCGACCAAGCCGCTAGCGCCAAAAATATGTGCCGCATCCAGGCTCGATTGCAGAAAAGCTTCGGCGGCGAATAATTTGGTCTGTGCGCTGGCCAGCGTGATGCGTTGCTTTCGATCTTTCAGGCGCGCGCACTCATTGACCCAAAGCCGAATCGTATCCAGACGGGTTTTCATATCGGCGATTTTATGACTAATCGCCTGATTTTTGCCAAGATGCGCGTCGTTGACTCTGCGTTCACGGCTGAACCGAATCACGCTTTCCAATTGCCGCTCCATCACGCCGTAGATGCCGGCGAAAATAAAGGCCCGCTCCAATTCCAACGCTTGCTGAATCATCATGTTGCCGGCGCCGGTCTTGCCTAGTTGCCGATCGAGAGGAATCCGGCAATCGTTAAGAAGCACATCGCCCATCGTAGCGTTTTTGCAGCCGGAGACTCGCGGCGTATCGAGAAAACCGGCGCCGGGGTCGTCGGCGTGCACGATGAAGGCGGACAATTGGGTGCCGATACGGGCATAGACGACCAGCAAATCGGCGATCGGCGTATTGGTAATATAGCGTTTATGCCCGTTTAGTATAAATTCGGCGCCGGTTTGTTCTGCGGTCATTGTCAACGCATTAAGATCGGAGCCGGCTTGCGGTTCGGTGATCGCATGGCCGCCGATGCGTTGGCCTTCAATCAGGGGGCTTAAATAAGTAGCCTGCTGTTCGGCATTGCCGTAGTTCAGCAGCGGGAAAACGGCCCCCCACAAGTGGGCGTTGATCGATAATAGCAAGCCGGGATCTTGACTGGCTTTGCCGAGTTGTTCATGGGCCTGCGCTAGGTCGGAAAAATAGTCACCGTGACCGCCGTTGCTTTGCGGCACCGCATGTTTCAATAGGCCTAAGTCGGCACAATAACGAAAACGTAATCGTGCAGCTTGGCTTCCGCCGGCGGCGGGCAGGTTATCGAAATCCATTCAGTGTCGCTCCAGTTGGCGTTGTAAGGTTTGATAATCGGTCTTGCCGTTGTCGAGCAGAGGCAATGCATCCATCACGCTGAACCGGCACGGTTGCATGTAAGCGGGCAGCGTTTGCTTGATAGTCTTGACAATACCGTTCAATTGGCCGCCGGGATGCAGCACCAGCGCGGCGGCAGGGCGTTGTCCGCTAGCGCTGTCCGAAATACCGACCACCGCGCAGTGAGCGACTTCCGGGCATTGCATGAGCAGCGCTTCGATTTCGGCCGGCTCTACCCGGTAACCGGAACATTTAAGCATGCGGTCGAGGCGGCCGTGGTAGCAGTATTCGCCTCGCTCGTTCAACGAGACTTTATCGCCGGTCCGGTAATAGCTGTTATCCGATAGCGCATTGGTTAATCGGCCTTGCTGCCAGTAACCGGACAGATTGTTCGCGCTTTTTACCAGCAATTCGCAGGATTCCGCGTCGATTTTCAATTCCGAAGCGCAAGCGGGATGGCCGATCGGTATTGCTTGATCGACGTCGAGACGAGCCCGGTCGACCGGCCAATAACAACAGACATTGGTTTCGGTCGGGCCGTAGAGATTGTAAAAATCGGTATCGGGCAGCAATTCGCAGAGTTTTTTCAATTGAGGCGTCGGAAACACTTCGCCGGCGAACAGTAGCGTTTTAAGATTCGGCAGAGGCTGTTCGGCCAAGCCGCCCTTTAGCGCGATGAAGCCGAGCAAAGACGGCACCGTGTAAAATACGGTGATGCGCTGTTCACGTAGCCAAGCCGTCAGGCGACTGGGCGACAAGGTCAGAACGGCAGGGACGAAATTGACGCAGGCGCCGGCGCTCAGACTGCTGAATAGGTCGAACACGGATAAGTCGAAATGAAACGGCGCCAACGATGCAATACGATCGTCGGCGTTGAGCTTGAACGTGCGCGCCGCCCAATCGGCGAAATTATGCAGCGCGCGATGACTCAACGCGACACCTTTCGGCGATCCGGTCGATCCTGATGTATATAGAATCGCAACCAAGGTTTCGGGATCGATTGCCGACTGCGGCTTTATAGGCGGCGTGGCGATATCGGGCAGTCGGTCGATATCGAGCCAAAGCGCCGGCGTGTCGAGCCATTCGGGAGGGTTTCCACTGCCGATTATGCAGTGGACGACAGCGTCGTCGATGATGAAGCGCAAGCGTCGAGCCGGATTTTTGATGTCCAGCGGGATGTAGCACGCGCCGCAACGCAGGACCGACAGAATCGCTATGACCGCATCGATACCTCGGTCCAAGGCTAGCGCGACGCGAGCGCCGGGCTCGATCCGTGCGGCCAAATGGGCGGCAAGACGTTCAGAGCTCAGCATGGCTTCGCGGTAACTCAGTCGACGTTCGCCTTCAATCAACGCAGGGCGATCCGGTGCGTTTCGGCATTGTAGGTCGAATGATGTCAGTAAGGGCATGATCGAGAATTAAGGAACGAGCATGAAATAACGTCGACAACTTTGGAAGGGGGTTCGGTGGCTCGATTGACAGGTGTCGGCGGCAGGGAAAGCCGCCGTCAAGCCTACATAGACGTATTCACGGCGCCCTGTCAAGCGAGTCACCGAACCGCCGCAAAGCCTACTACTTGTAGAAGTTATTTTGTGCATATTCCTAAAACGATTCAATCCGTCTCTCCCAGCAGTTCCGTCAACATCAATCGATGCAATTCATCGATGGTTTCGGCATCGGCTATCGGTTCGATATAGTTATAGCTCAAGGTCAAACGATTGCGGAAAATACAGTTCAGAAAAGCCAGCGACGGCGGTGACGTGACTTGGCAGGCATGGAGCACGTCGGTGATTTCGGCGCCGGGGAAACTGTCCGCCGGAAGATCCAGACGGCCGATATCGGAAAACCAGAATGAACTACGCTCCTGGCCGGAACCGTAAGAAAGGCGCAAGACCTTGCCGTATTCGGCCAGCGACAGCCAACTGCCGGCCCACATCAACGGCAGAAAGGCATAGTCTTCTTGTTGACGAATCACCTGGGTGTTTTGTTGTTTCAGATGTTCGAACAGTTTTTGCCGGTCCTTGACGACTTTCCGAGGCGCCTGTGCGAATAGTGCGCTGAGATGATTGCCGCAGACCGGCGATAAGGCGCGCTGTTTGCGCAAATTGAAGGCATAAGGCACGCAATAAGCCTCGCCCGGACTGTCGGGACGCCATTTTTCGAGGGCGCGCATCAGACAGCCGATGTAATAAAGGCTAGTGCCGGTCAAGCCGACCTGTTGCCTGGCCAGCTTGACGATCCGTTCGGTTTGTTCCTCGCTGAGCCTGCGAACCGCGAATTCGAGGCGTTGCGGCGACTGTTCGTGGCGTAGCGGCTGAACGCTGCTGAGTCTATCCAGTCTATCGATATAGCGTTTGCCTTTCAGCAGGAGCGAAATTTTTTGCCACCAGCGGTATTTTCGTAATTGTTCGAATACCAGCGGACCGGTTTCGAGCTGGCCGAAGCGTTGGCGTTGGTCGGCATCGGCGGTGCATAGATATTTGATGATCAGATCCGCGCCGCGCGCGTCGCAAAAAGGATGCAGCCAACGCATCAGAAAAACGTTTTCGGACGGGCCGGTCAACAGATGAAATTCGAGCGGTGCGATACTCTCTCGAGGTAGCTTTTCGTTCATGATACGGTCGAGCATAGCGTGCCGGAATTGCGCCTCATCCGCGTCGGTCGGGCAGTGATGCTGAAAAAACAGCTCGGGCGGATCGGAACGCTTGCACCAATAGAAACGCTTGCCGATTTGCCTTAGGTTGGCACGGGCTACCGGAAAACGTCGGCCGAATTCGTCGATCCGTTGTCGCAATGCGTCGATGTCCGGAATATTGGCGAGTTCCAGTCCGTAACACGCCAAACTGCCGGCCAAACCGTCGCGGCGGATTTCTTCATCCATCGCCAACGTGAAACTGTCGGCCGGATTCAGCCTTTCCAAAATGGCGGACTTCTCGATGCTCATGCGTTTTTATGCCTTAAGATCCAGCGTTCCAATGCATTAAAAGATTGCACATTGTCCGGTTCGATTTCGGTATCGGGCAAGGTTACGCCGTATTCGTTTTCAATGTACATAATCAAGCGCATGATGCCCATGCTGTCCAGGCCCGCTTCGAGTAAATCGTCGTCGTCGCCGAATTGATTCGGCTCGGCGACGAAAACGAGCTCTTGAAAGATAAAGTCGCGCAGTTTCTTTTTCATGACTCAGGTAAGGTATAATTTGTCGTTTAAATGATAGCCGATTAGGGCAGGCATAGTCACGGAAAAGGGCGATACCCTTTGGGATTAGGTAATGAACATCACGCGGGACGAGTTATTTAACTATACGCATCAAGCCAGGGATGTCGCTAAAATTAACTTCCTCATTCGCTTCGAGTTTCGTGTAGAGGAAAATTCATTGAATTCAGGACTTAGGATTTCGAAATAAACAGTGGAAGTTGAGCGTCGGTGGCTTTCCCTCACCTAGCGTTAGGTGAGGGACGACGGAGGCGTCGCTCCCACGGTGGGTGATTGATGCACCGTGGGAGCGATCCCCAGATCGCGATTTCGAGGCCGAAAATGTCAAGCTACAATAAATGGCATCGAGGCCGCATTGACCAAGCAGCGTAGCCCGGATTGCGCTGCGCTCCATCCGGGAAGCTCGGAGCCACGCCATTCCCATATTTCGCTACGCTGCATACGGCTACATGCTTTAATAGCAACTTAGGAAATAGGGGGTGCGAGTCGCCCGTTTTTAGCTTGACGCGTATGAACTACAACCTTCATCCTGTTTAGAAATAAATATATATAAACATCCATATAGGTTTCCAATGGTAATACAGGCGGGTTCGCATGAGGGCTGAAAAAGGCAATATCGTTATTATCGGAGCGGGCCCTGCGGGCAGCATCGCCGCCGCATTGCTCAATAACAAAGGCTATCGGACCGTTATCTTGGAGCGGGATGCTTTTCCGCGCTTCAGCATCGGCGAAAGTCTGCTTCCGCAATGCATGGAATTCATCGAACAGGCCGGCATGCTCGATGCCGTGCGCAATGCCGGCTTTCAATTGAAGGACGGCGCGGCGTTTTTATACCAAGACAAGCACTGCGAATTCTGGTTTGCCGACAAGTTCACATCCGGCTTCGATTCGACCTATCAAGTTCAACGCGACCGTTTCGATGCGCTGCTAGCCGCCGAGGCTCAACGTATGGGCGTGGACATACGCTGGCGTCAGGAAGTCGTCGAGGCCGACTTCAGCGGCGGGCAACCGTTGTTGACGGTCAAGGATAGGAGCAGCGATGAGCGCTACCAAATGACTGCCGATTTCGTGCTCGATGCCAGCGGTTTCGGACGAGTGTTGCCGCGGTTACTGGATTTGGAAAAGCCGTCCGGGTTTCCGGTGCGGCAGGCCGTGTTTACGCATATCGAAGACAGGATCGACGATCCGCGCTACGATCGCAACAAAATTCGCATCATCGTTCATCCCGAATTAACCGATGTCTGGTATTGGCTGATTCCGTTCAGCAACGGGCGCTGTAGTCTCGGCGTGGTCGGCGAAGCGAAGCTAGTGAATGTTTCTGACCGCCAGCCGCAAACCGTACTGCGCCGATTCATCGATGAAGAGCCGGGCTTGTCGGCGCTGTTGCATCATGCGGTGTTCGATACGCCGGTCAATAGCATCGGCGGTTACAGCGCCAACGTCAAACGTCTGCATGGCAAAGGCTACGCGCTATTGGGTAATGCCGGCGAGTTTCTCGATCCGGTCTTTTCCTCGGGCGTCACGATCGCGATGAAATCGGCAAGTCTTGCCGCCGAAGTATTGGACCGGCAGCTCTGCGGCATCGCGGTCGATTGGCAAAAGGAGTTTGCCGAACCCTTGCAAAAAGGTGTCGACACCTTCCGCACCTTCGTCAGCTCATGGTATGACGGCGGCTTGCAGGATGTGGTGCTTTATCAACAGCAACAACCCAATATCAAAGCAATGATTTGTTCGATTCTGGCCGGTTATGTTTGGGATGAAAACAATCCGTATGTCAAAAACTCAGGCCCCCGGTTGAAGACCCTGGTCGAATTGTGCCGCGAGCCTTGAGAAAATGACCCTATATCTCAATGATCTCGGTATCCTATCTGCGGCCGGTAGCAATGGTTCCGAAATGTTGTCGAGATTGCTGGCGGGAGACCGTTCCGGCTTGACCAAGACCGATGAATACTCGCCGGGTAAGCCGCTTTATGTCGGCGAGATTCGTGCCGAACTGCCCGAAATCGAAAAACGATACAGCGTTTACGATTGCAAAAACAATCGCTTGTTACTCGCGGCCTTGAGCCAAATTCAGGCGGGCGTCGAGCGCATCAAACGGAAATACCGCGCGGATCGAATCGGCGTGGTGATCGGCACCAGCACTTCCGGCGTCAGAAATACCGAGCTGGCGATTGCCGCGGTGGCCGGCGGTCTCGAAAAACCGTCCGGATTTCATTACAAGCAACAGCAATTGGCCGGCGGAGCCGATTTTTTGGCGCACCGGCTCGATTTGAAAGGACCGGCCTATTCGGTATCGACGGCCTGCTCTTCCAGCGGCCGGGCTTTCGCTTCGGCTCGAAGATTGATCGAGTTGGATATTTGCGATGCCGTCATCGTCGGCGGCGCGGATAGTCTGTGCCGCTTCACCGTGAACGGTTTCGCGGCCTTGGAGTCGGTATCGGCGGGCTTGTGCAAGCCTTTCGGCAAGCACCGGGACGGCATCAATTTATCGGAAGCCGCAGCCTTGTTCGTCTTGAGCCGGGATGAAGGCCCCGTCAGGCTCGCAGGAATCGGTGCCAGCAGCGACGCCTATCATTTTTCCGCGCCCGACCCCGGCGGCGAGGCCGTGGTTAAGGCGATGCAAACGGCATTGATTGAGGCTGGGATGAGGCCTAAGCAAATAGATTATATTAATCTACATGGAACGGCCACGCCGTTGAACGATGCAATGGAAAGCGCGGCGGTTGCCGAAGTCTTCGGCCGTTCGGTCGCGGCCAGTTCGACCAAAGGCATGACCGGGCACGCCTTGGGCGCGGCCGGCGCACTCGAGCTGGGTCTGTGTTGGTTGCTGCTGAATAGCGATGATGAAGAAGTCTCGTTGCCGCCGAACGTCAACGGCGATGCGTTGGACGACTCGTTGCCGTCCTTGAATTTAGTGCAGGCGGGGCAAGTTTTAGGCCGGCGTATCGAACATTGCCAGAGCAATTCTTTCGCTTTCGGCGGCAATAATATTTCGATTGTCGTGTCGCGTGTATGATCGCTTATTCGATAGAGCAATTATTGCCGCATGCCGGCAAGATGATGTTGTTGGATTGTGTGCTGAGCTACGACGACGAGTCGATGAGTGCGCAAGTAACCGTGCGCGGCGACGGTCTGTTCGGCGACAACACCGGCGTTCCGGCTTGGTTGGGTATCGAATACATGGCGCAAACGGTGGCGGCGCATGGCGGCTTGATGTGCCGCTTGGCGGGCAAACCGCTCAATCCCGGGTTTTTGTTGGGCACGCGGCGTTATTATTGCAATGTGAGCCGGCTTGCCGCCGGGGCAGTGCTGACCGTGACGGTCAAGCGCCTCATACAGGATCAAGGCTTGGGCGTTTTCGATTGCCGCGTGGACGACGACGGCGTGGAAATTTCGGCTAAACTGAGCGTTTATCAACCCGATACGGCAATCAATCGGGTCATCACGAACTAAGTAATTGTTTCAAAATAATTACCCGGTTTTATCGGCCAGTATCAGGTAACGCTTCCAGAAGACGCCGTGAATATATCCCTATAGGCTTGGGCGCGGCGTCCATGCCGCGCACACTTCTTCCGGCGCTACCTGATACTAGCCAAATCGGGAAATAAATTTTGGACACTTACTAAAGAAGCAGCATGAATGAAACAGTATTAGTGACGGGCTCCAGCCGGGGCATCGGCAAGGCGATCGCGTTGTATCTGGCGCGCAAGGGTTACGATCTGGTCGTGCATTGCCGCAGTCGCCGAAGCGAGGCCGAGCAAGTCGTTCGGGAAATCGAGGCAATCGGCCGCGCGGCGCGTATTTTGCAATTCGATCTGGCGGACCGCAAGCAATGCAGTGCGGCTATCGAGCAAGATATCGACGAACACGGCGCTTATTACGGCGTGGTCTGCAATGCCGGCGTGAACGCTGACAACGCTTTTCCTGCCCTGACCGGCGAGGAATGGGACAGTGTCGTGCATACCAATCTGGACGGTTTTTATAATGTCTTGAATCCTGCGATCATGCCGATGATTCGGCGGCGCAAACCGGGCCGTATCGTCACGCTGTCGTCGGTTTCGGGGCTGATCGGCAATCGCGGCCAGGTCAATTACAGCGCCGCGAAGGCCGGTATCATCGGCGCGACCAAGGCGTTGGCGCTTGAACTGGCCAAGCGCAATATCACGGTCAATTGTGTCGCGCCGGGCTTGATCGATACCGAGATGCTCGACGAATTGCCGCTCGATGAAATCAAGAAAATGATTCCGATGCGCCGGGTCGGCTCGGCCGATGAAGTCGCGGCCACGGTCGGGTTTTTATTGTCCGAGGAAGCTGCGTATATCACTCGGCAGGTGATTTCGGTCAACGGAGGGCTATGCTGATGAAACGCGTCGTGGTAACGGGCATGGCGGCGATCACGCCGATCGGCAACGATTGGACGACGGTAGCCGATAATCTGAAAGCGCAAAAGACCGGCATTCGTCGGATGGACGACTGGGATAAATACAACGGCTTGAACACCCGTCTCGGCGGCCCGGTCGATTTCGCGCGGCCCGCGCATTATTCGCGCAAACAAGTGCGGGGCATGGGCCGGGTCGCGATGCTGGCGGCCTATGCCACCGAATTGGCCTTGCAGGATGCCGGATTATTGGATGACCCGGTTTTGAAAAGCGGTCGCACCGGCGTTTCTTACGGCAGTTCGTCCGGCAGTTTCGACGGCTTGATCGACTTTACCAAGATGCTGCTGAATTTCGACAAGGGTGGCTTGAATGCGACATCTTATATCCGCATGATGGGACATACTTGCCCGGTCAATATTAGTCTGCATTTCGGCGTCAACGGTCGCATCATTCCGACCTCGAGCGCCTGCACATCGAGCAGTCAGGGTATCGGTTATGCCTACGAAGCGATTAAATACGGACAGCAAACCGTGATGATTGCCGGTGGCAGCGACGAATTGTCCGCCTCGCAAGCGGCGGTATTCGATACCTTGTTCGCGACCAGTCTGCGCAACGACGAACCGGATAAATCGCCGCGCCCGTTCGACCGCGACCGCGACGGGCTAGTCATCGGCGAAGGCGGCGGCACCTTCATTCTGGAAGAACGCGAGCATGCCTTGAGTCGGGGGGCGACGATTCATGCCGAGATCGTCGGTTTCGGCACCAACTGCGACGGTTTGCATGTCACTCAACCGGACAGCGCCAGCATGCAAGTCGCGATGCAATTGGCACTGCAAGACTCGGGTCTGGATCCTGCGGCAATCGGTTATGTCAGCGCGCACGGCACCGCGACCGAGTTGGGCGACATCGCCGAAAGTCATGCCACGACGGCCGTATTGGGCAACAAGATTCCGATCAGCTCGATGAAAAGTTATACCGGCCATACGCTCGGCGCTTGCGGTTCGATCGAAGCCTGGACGGCGGTCCGGATGATGAAAGAAGGCTGGTTCCATCCAACCGCAAATTTGGACGCTATAGACCCTAAATGCGCGGAGCTCGATTATATTCAAGGGGCTGTGCGCAGGCTCGAATGCGACTATGTGATGAGCAACAATTTTGCGTTCGGAGGCATTAATACCTCATTGATTTTTAAACGGGTTTGAGTGGTCGGCCATGACGAAAATCATGACCGTGACCGCCAATACGGCGATCGATCTCTTGCTCGAAGTCGAAAGTTTTGCGCTTGGCGAAACGCTGTCGGCCGAACGCGCCGAGGAATTCGCCTGCGGCAAAGGCATCAATGTCGCAAAGGCTATCGAGTCGCTGGGGCATGCCGTTTTATGTTTGGGTTTTGCGGGAGCGCGCTCGATCGATACATTTCATGCCTTGCAAACCGAGTGGTTTAAAACCGATTTGACCGAGGTTTTCGGCAAGACGCGCATCAACATTACCTTGCATGATTCGGCGAGCGGCCGGGAAACCCATATCCGAACCGCAGGGTTTCGCGTGACGCAAGACGATTGCCGCCGCTTGTGCGAAACCGTCGAGTCTCATGCCGAGCCCGGCGCTATCGTGATTATTTCCGGCAGTTTGCCGCCTGGTGCGCCGGATGAAGTCTATCGAAATCTCATCGAAGTCTGCCGCGAACGAGGGATGACGACCTTTTTGGATGCCAGCGGCCCCGGCTTGAGTCGCGGCATCGAAGCCAAGCCCGATGCGATCAAGCCGAATCAACAAGAACTCGAAGCCTTGCTCGGCAAGTCCTTGCCGGACGAACGCAGTATCGCCGAGGCTGCGAGGGAACTGGTCGGTCAAGGCATTCAACGGGTTTATGTTTCGCGAGGCGAGCACGGCTGCATAGCCGCCTACGAGAACATGACGATATCGGCTTATTTTAATACAGCACCGGAACAAATCGTCAGTCGCGTCGGCTGCGGCGATGCGCTGGTGGCCGGTTTGGCGGTCGCGGCGTGGCGCGGGTTGGATGCGGAGGCCGCGTTGAAACTGGGCGTGGCTTGCGGTACGGCCAATTTATTCTCTAAGGAGCCGGGACGGTTCGATAGCGGTTTGTTAGTAGACATCGGCGGCCATGTGACATTAGAGCCGATTCATTGAAGAATAGGGTCGATTTGAATAGGACTTGTTTGACGGTTGGAAGACAGGTTGATATATTCCGAGATAATCAATTGATAGTGAGGAGTCGCGATGACGGCTATTTTGAAGGCATACAATCCGGAAATTCAAGACGAATTCGATTTTTGGCGCAGGATCGGGATGCCGGCGCGGGGCGCTAAGCTTCATGATGCCTTGCATAAAGGCCTGTCGTTTAGCGTGTACGGCAAACTCGCCGATCTTACCGGTCTCGAGAAGAAAGAACTCGCTAAATACGCGCTGATTGCACCCGCGACGCTGCAACGGCGCGCAAAGGCCGGGCGTTTCAACCAGCAAGAGAGTGACCGTCTTTATCGATTGGCCGAACTGCTCAAGGCGACCGTCGATTTATTCGAAGGCGATCTGGATGCGGCGCGCGAGTGGCTTAATAAACCTGCGCTCGGTTTGGGCGGGCGGCGGCCGATCGACATGTTGGCCACGACCGCCGAAACCGAGGCGGTTTTGGATTTGATCGGCAGACTCGAGCAGGGCGTATTCGTTTGAGCGGCGTAAAATCTTATCGAATCGTCAAACAAAAATGGGCGGATAGCGCTTTCGACGGCGAAGGCGCGAAACGTTACGGCGGGCGCTGGAACAGCCGAGGCAAGCCTTGCGTCTATCTGGCCGGCTCCGAATCGCTCGCGATACTGGAAATACTGGTTCATCTCGACAAACAGCAATTTTTGACGCATTACGCATTGTTCGAACTGCACTTACCGAAACAAGATGTCGTCTATCTCGATGCCGAAAAATTGCCGGCCTGTTGGCGCGACGAACCGGCGCCGCCGGAAACCGCCGCAATCGGCGACGCCTGGTTGTTCGAAGGCTCCGAATTGGCCTTGGCGGCGCCGAGCGTCATCGTACCCCGTGAATGGAATTTCATCGTCAATCCCAAACACCCGGCTTTCGCAGGTGTCGTTAAACGAGCGCGCCGCCTCGATTTCGAACCCGACAAGCGTCTTTTTTCGTCCTGATTCTTCAAAAAGCGCTCATTCGGACAGCGAGTAGCCCGGATGGAGCTCGCGGAATCCGGGGAGAAAGCGGCTCGAGTTATTCCGAAATCCACTACGTTTCATTCAGGCTGCTCGCTACTCCCTTGTATGAGTTTGTCTATAAAAACGAACTGGTAATAAACGAGACGGTCGTACATCCTTTCGTCGAGGACGGCGATTATTGGGCCGATGATATGACTCTCGGAGAAATGCCGATACACGAAGGCATGACCTTTGTTTTTCATTACGACTTCGGTGACGATTGGCGGTTTCAGTGTCAGGTCGAATCGATTGTCAAGGAAGAAGGAAAATATAAGGAACCGAAAGTCATCGAGAAAAAGGGTAGAGCGCCGAAGCAGTATTACTATTAAAAAATTTGGCTTAATCAGCCAGTTACTCCAGCCAAAGCTTTATACCCGTCAAGATGTAAATATTTAGTCCCTCTCTTTGAAAAAGAGGGGCTATGGGAGATTTTTTAAATAATTCTCCCTCAATCCCTCTTTTTCAAAGGTGAGGAACAGTTTTACGCATGAATTGCGGTAAGTTGCTAACGGGGTGAAAATACTTACGTCGAGATACGAGTTTAAGCGCCATGTAAGGCTAATTATTTTTTCCTGCAATAGAGCCTAGATCCCGCCAGTCGTTGCCTTTTGTGCATCGTCGATCTGTTTCTGATCGAATTGTTCAACGCGATTTCTGCCGTTTTGTTTAGCTAGATATAACGCCTTGTCGGCAAAATCGAGCAAACGGGCAGCGCTTAGCGAATCTTTTGGAATGACCGTGGCAACTCCCAGACTCAATGTCACATAATGAGACACGGGCGAATTCGGGTGCCTTAATCGTCTTTTTTCGACGGCGTCTCTCAGCTTCTCGGCCAACGATTGGCTTTGCTCTGCATTACAAGCCGTAACCACGCAAAACTCTTCACCGCCGTACCGGCAAACGAAATCGTCCGAGCGCTTGGAAAATAGTTTAAGTACTTTGGCTAATTCGATCAGACATTGGTCGCCGGCAGGATGGCCCTCGGCATCGTTGTAATTCTTGAAATAATCGATATCGAGCATGATTATCGATAAGGGATATTGATGACGCAATGCACGTTGCCATTCTTTTTGCACATACTGATCGTAATAACGCCGGTTCGGCAAGCGGGTCAACGAATCGATGTAAGCCAGGTGTAATTTGGATTTTGCTCGAATTAGCTGTTTTTTGGTGAGTCGCTCGGTGTAGTGAAAAACGATTAACAACATAACGCCGAGTGATGCGATTACGGCATGCAGCAAATAGATATGGCTTAACTGGTTTTCGACATAAGGGATAATCTTGGTCTTGGGGATGCTGACGCTAATGCCGCCCCGGATGTCGCCGATTTGATAATTTTGATGGCAACGCAGACAGTCTTCAGTAATTTTCAGGGGTTCCATGTAGCGGTAAAACGGCTCGTCATGCAAGGTTGCGATATCCATAAAAACGGAGTCGCCTTCTTCAAATGCCAATAGCGCATTTGTTTCCCAGTCGTCCGCTTTATTTTCCGGGCGTTTCGGATGAAGGCTGGTTATATGGAATTGAATCCTGGATTTGTCGTGTTCCAGTTCAGCCAATTGACGCGTCATATAAGCCGGGTTGATCAAAGTTAGCCGACGTCCGTCGAGAGTAACGATATCGCGTCCGGGAATATCCAAGTAAGGATTGGGAAGGGTATTTTCGGTAATCGCTACATAGACGCCGCCGTGTTGGGCATTCCAATGCCGCATCGTGACGATATGTTGAAAAAACAGCTTGCCTTGCGAGAAAGCGATTTTTTTGGCGGTATCTTGAGCGTTATAGACTTGAAGCAATAATGAAATGCTGTTGAGTCCTAGCCACAACAACACAAAAAAAATAAAAAACCTCGTTTTCATGCAAAACCAACATCAACAACTATGACGGAATATGATAACCGAGCGAACAGTTTTCGGTTAAAAAAATAGAGCGAGGAGTTATTGAGTTGATTTAAATCCAGGAGCGATGCTGCAATAGAGCTTGCAGAGTCAATGCATTGAACGGCGCGGCGCACTCCGCATCATTGTTGAAATAAACGTGTACGGTTCGGTCTTGTTGCAAATATTCGGCAGTCGTTTTCGCCCATTGCGTCAATTCGTCATGACTATAGCTGGAGACATAGGTTTCGGGGTGGCCGTGTAAACGGATGTAAACGTGATTGCCGACCGCATGTTTCCATAGCGGCCAGGAAGCCGAATCGGAGAGGCAAGAAGCGATATGGGAAGCGGATAAAATCTCAGAGGTTTCGTCGTCGAACCAGGATTCGTGTCTGAATTCAATGACATGATCGACTTCCGGCCATTGTTTCAATGCCTCGATGAAATCGTTCAATCGGTCGAGGTCCTTATTTAACGACTGAGGCAATTGCCAAAGTATGGCCGACAGTTTTTCGGCCAGCGGCAAGGCATGCTGTTTCTCGAGCAAGACAGAATCCTTGGGATCCCTGAGTTTTTTGTTATGCGTCAGATAACGATTTGCTTTCAGTGCGAATCTGAACGAATCCGGTGTTTCGGCATGCCATTTTTCGAATGTCGACGCTTTTTGCAGTCGATAGAAGGTGCCGTTGATTTCGACGGCGTTGAATCGTTCGGCATAAAACCTGAGCCAAGCTTTTTGTTTTGTCTTTTGATAAAAACAGTCGCGCCAATGCCGGTAACTCCAACCGCTGGTGCCGATATAAAGCTTGGCCACGTTAGCCCTTGATGCAAATGACAGGCTCGAGGCGCGCGATTTTTTTTGCAAGACCCGCCTTGTCGGCGGCGTTGACGACCGCACTGACGTCTTTGTAAGCGGCCGGCGCCTCTTCCGCGATGCCTCGTAATGATGGGCTGCGAATCAGAATGCCTTGTTCGGCCAATTGATCGACCAACGCCCGTCCGTGCCACTGTTTAGTGGCCTGGCGGCGGCTCATTGCCCGTCCCGCGCCGTGGCAGGCCGAACTGAACGAGCGTTGCTCGGCCTGTTTCGTGCCGCACAGGATGTAGGAGCTGGTTCCCATCGAACCGCCTATCAAGACCGGTTGGCCGGCATGCCTGTATTCGGTCGGCAAATCGGCATGGCCGGGGCCGAAGGCTCGAGTCGCGCCTTTGCGATGGACGAAGACTGTCTGTGCCACACCTCCGACGATATGGCGTTCCTGCTTGCAGGTGTTGTGCGAGACGTCGTAGAGCAGGTCGATTGAAATGCCCGGAAAAATTTCGTTCATCGCTTGGCGTGTCAAATGCGTGATGATTTGGCGGTTCGCGAGTGCGCAGTTGATGCCGGCGCGCATCGCACCGAGATAGCGCTTGCCCAGCGGCGAATTCAGCGGCGCGCAGGCCAATTCTCGGTCGGGTAGGGTGATATGGTATTGAGACGCCGCAAGCGCCATGTCCTTCAAAAACTCGGTACCGATCTGATGGCCTAGACCCCGCGAACCGCAATGTATGCTGATCACGATCGCATCGATCTCGAGCCGGTAGGCTTTAGCGACTTCTCGATCGAAAATTTCGGCGACGCGCTGCACTTCGAGATAATGATTGCCGGAGCCGAGCGTGCCCATTTCGTCTTTTTGCCGTTCACGGGCGCGCGGCGAGACATCGTTCGGTTCGGCGCCGTCGACGCGGCCGCGTTCCTCGATGAATTCAAGATCGCGCGCTTCGCCGAAACCTTGTTTGACGGCCCATTGCGCGCCGCCGGACAGCATCGCGCGCATTTCGTCGTGATTCAAATGAATGCGTCCGCGGCTGCCGACCCCGGCCGGCACGGTGCGGTAGAGTGCGTCGGCTAGGTCTTTTTTGACGCCTTGCAAGTCGTTCATCGTCAGGCCGGTATGCAGCGTGCGTACGCCGCAGGAAATATCGAAACCGACTCCGCCGGCTGAAATCACGCCGCCTTGGTCCGCGTCGAACGCCGCGACGCCGCCGATCGGAAAACCGTAGCCCCAATGCGCGTCGGGCATCGCATAGGCCGCTTCGACGATACCGGGCAGCGTCGCGACATTGGTGATCTGTTCATAGACCTTTTGATCCATCGCTTCCAGCAATCCGGAGTCGGCATAAATAATCGCCGGTACCCGCATCGGGCCCTTCGCAGGAATCTCCCAGCACGTTTCATCGCGTTGAATGAATTGTTTGATGTCCATCGGTTTTACCTTGTATGCAGAATGTGGTGGCGTATTGTCGAATTCATACATCCACCACGCATTGAGCTAGCCAAATCCCGTCTT
Source organism: Methylotuvimicrobium sp. KM2 (assembly GCF_038051925.1). Lineage (NCBI taxonomy): Bacteria > Pseudomonadati > Pseudomonadota > Gammaproteobacteria > Methylococcales > Methylococcaceae > Methylotuvimicrobium > Methylotuvimicrobium sp. KM2. Next base: position 299,645 of record NZ_CP150634.1, read on the forward strand.
CGGTTTGGCGTACGGCAAGTTCGGTCAAGGTCGCGCCCTTGATTTCGACGGCGGGTTGGTGTCTTGCGGGATCGGTTGGTTCGCCGGAAGCCGTCGCGATTAGAGTGTTGCCATTGATCACGACCTGAAAACGCTTGAACAATAAGCCTTTGACAGCCATCAGATAAATCAATTCATTGATCCAATCCAGAAATAAAAACTCGATATCGTCCGCTTGACAGGATGTTTCAATCGATTGATGCTCTTGAATCGAGTCCAGGTCGCAGATAACCGATGTCATCGCCAGTGCGGCTTGCTCGAAAGCTTCTTCGAGCGTTGGCGCAATGCCGCGAATGCCGATATCGGCCTTGTGTTCGAAGTGTTCCCAATGGGGAATCTGAGCGATATCGGTCACGAGAAGTCTCCCGGCTGAGGATTATTTTGTTAACAATGTCGCAAAGTTATGGACATTGCGTCAAGATAGTATTCAAATTAAGTTGCCCGAATACATTTATATGCTTGTCTCGATGCAAAAATGAAGTGTTTTTTTGGGAGGGGGTGAGAAGGATTCAAAATATATTAGACATCTCTAATATACGGACCTATAATCCGAATCAAACAGGACCGAGAAATCGGGATGATGAACGGTCCGTCGGCTAATCATGCATGCTTATCAAAGGCTTGCGATATTTTGCTCGCTGCAGTCATGTCTTGTCGGGAAAGACGCGGACATCTTGCGATTTTTACAGCAGATGAGGGCTTATGAGCACAACAACGCAACATCACCGTATTGTCGTCGCCGGCGGCGGCCCCGGCGGATTGTCGATCGCGGCGCGGCTGGCGGCGCTTGGCCTTGAGGTCGCATTGATCGAACCGTCTTCGCGGCACGTTTATCAACCCTTCTGGACCTTAGCCGGGGCCGGTATCGTCGATCACGAATTATCCATTCGGCCTATGGCGGACATGATTCCATCCGGGGTCAAATGGTTGAAGACCTCTGTCACGGGGTTTCAACCGGAACTTAATCAATTACAAACCGAAGACGGGCAGACGATCGGCTACGATACTCTGGTCGTGGCGCTGGGCTTGCAGATCGATTGGCACAAGATTTCGGGACTGCCCGAGCGTTTGGGTCAACAGGGAATCTGCAGCATCTACGATTTTTCAGGCTCCGAGCAGACTTGGGAATTAATTCGAAATTTCAAGGGCGGACATGCTGTATTTACGTTTCCTCCGCCGCCGATCAAATGCGCCGGCGCGCCGCAAAAGATCCTGTATCTGGCCGAGGAATATTTCCGCAAGGCCAGTGTTCGTGATAAAACCCGAGTCAGTTATTTTTGCGCGACACCGACGATCTTCAGCGTCAAGAAATACGCCGATGCGTTGATTCGTCAATGCGTCGAGCCGCGTGATATCGCAGCGCATTTCAATATGCGCCTGAAATCGGTCGATGCCGAAAATCGCCAGGCACTGTTCGAAAATAGCGAAAACGGCGAGGAACAGCGGGTAGATTACGATTTGTTGCATGTCGTGCCGCCGATGAGCGCACCCGATGTGATCAAGAACAGCGCGTTGGCGAATGCCGAGGGCTGGGTCGACGTCGACAAGGCTTCGTTGCGGCACAAGCGATTCGATAATGTGTTCGCGATCGGCGATTGCGCGGGTCTGCCGACCTCGAAAACCGCCGCGGCGATTCGCGCGCAATCGCCGGTGCTGGCCGCGAACTTGCTGGCCGCCGTCAATGGACAAACGCCGACGGCGACTTACGACGGCTACACGGCTTGTCCGTTGGTGACCGGATACGGCAAGGCAATTCTGGCCGAATTCGATTATGAATTACGACCTCAGGAAACCTTTCCGTTCGATCAAAGCAAGGAAAGCCTACTGTTGTATTTGTTGAAACGCTTCGTTTTGCCGCAGTTATATTGGCGTGCTCTGATCAAGGGACGCAAGTGGCCCTGGTCGAAAGTCGGCACTTAGGAGGTCCTTATGAAAGTCTCGTTGACGCGTCAATTAGCTGGCGTGCTTGCCGTTAAATTTTTACTGCTGTGGGGACTGTGGTTCGCGTTTTTTCGCTCCGAACCGAGGCCGCCGGACCGCTCCGATTTGGCGGCTCGTCTCTATGGCGAGCGCCCATCGTCCGATTTTTCTAGTTCCGTAGGGGAGAAATGAACCATGTTTACCGGTGAAGAGGTTGTCAATCTGTCGCGGCTGCAATTCGGATTGACGGCCATGTATCATTTTTTATTCGTGCCGCTGACGTTGGGCTTGAGCTTCATCATCGCGATCATGGAATCGGTCTATGTGATGACGCACAAGGAAGTCTACAAGGACATGGCGAAATTCTGGGGCAAGTTGTTCGGCATCAATTTCGCGATGGGTGTGACGACTGGACTGACGCTGGAGTTCCAGTTCGGCACCAATTGGGCCTATTATTCGCACTATGTCGGCGACATCTTCGGGGCGATTCTGGCCAGCGAAGGCCTGATGGCGTTTTTTCTCGAATCGACACTGGTCGGCCTGTTCTTCTTCGGCTGGAATCGGTTAACGAAAGTGCAGCATTTGTCCGTGACCTGGCTGATGGCGTTCGGCACCAATCTGTCGGCACTGTGGATCTTGATCGCGAACGGCTGGATGCAATATCCGGTCGGCGCCGAATTCAATTACGAAACCCTGCGCATGGAGCTGACCAGTTTCGCCGACGTGTTCTTCAACCCGGTCGCTCAGGTCAAATTCGTACATACCGTCGCGGCAGGCTATGTGACCGGCTCTATGTTCGTACTCGGCATCAGCGCTTGGTACATGCGCAAACGACAGGATCTGGGCTTCGCGCGGCGCTCGTTCGCGGTCGCGACCTCGTTCGGTTTGGCATCGATTTTGTCGGTGATCGTGCTCGGCGATGAAAGCGGCTACAGCGCCGGCGAGACGCAAAAAGTCAAGCTGGCCGCGATCGAGTCGGAATGGGAAACGCACGAAGCCCCGGCCGGATTCACCGTGATCGGTTTTCCGGATCAGGAAGCGGAAACCACGCATTTCGCGGTCAAAATTCCTTACGTGCTCGGATTGATCGCGACACGTTCGGTCGACGAAGAAGTCAAAGGCTTGACCGAGCTGCGCACCGAAAACATCGACAAGATTCGCAACGGCATGATCGCCTATCGCGAATTGGAAAAAATACGCGGCGGCGATACCAGTCCGGAAACGCGTGCATTGTTTGAAGAGCACAAAAACAATCTCGGTCATGCCTTATTGCTGAAGCGCTATATCGACGATGTTAGTCAGGCCGACGAGGCGATGATTCAACAGGCCGCCAAAGACAGCCTTCCGAAAGTAGCGCCACTGTTTTGGACATTTCGTGTGATGGTCGCCTGCGGCTTTTTGATGTTGTTCATTTTTGCCGCATCCTTTTATTACTGCGCGACGAGACGCGCCGGACAGCAGCAGTGGTTGTTGCGCCTTGCGACTTGGAGCATTCCCTTGCCATGGATCGCCTCGGAAATGGGTTGGTTTGTCGCCGAGAACGGCCGTCAGCCGTGGACGATCAGCGGCGTGTTGCCGACCTTTTTGAGCGTCTCCGAAATCAGCCCAAGCGACGTGTACCTGAGTCTGATCGGGTTCGCGGTGTTCTATACTGCGTTGCTGGTCGTCGAGCTATTTTTGATGTTTAAATTCATTCGCTTAGGACCGAGCAGTCTGCATACCGGCAAATATTATTTCGAATCGGCCGAAACGCCGGCAACCGCACACTGAGGAGATAAGCATGTTCGATTATGAAACATTACGCGTGATTTGGTGGTTGTTCATGGGGGTGCTGATCTCGGGATTCATCCTCAGCAGCGGCTTCGACCTGGGCATAGGCATTCTGCTGCCGTTTTTCGGACGCGACGACATGCAGCGCCGCGTGCTGCTCAATTCGATCGGTCCGACCTGGGAGGGCAATCAAGTTTGGCTGGTGACGCTGGGCGGTGCGATGTTCGCGGTGTGGCCGTTGATCTACGCGACGCTGTTCTCGGGGCTGTATCTGGCAATGATTCTGGTGTTGTTCACGCTGTTTCTGAGACCGCCGGCATTCGATTATCGCGGCAAGTTGGAGTCGCCAAAATGGCGATCGACCTGGGATTGGGTGTTGTTCACCGGCAGCGCGGTGCCGACACTCTTGCTCGGCGTGCTGGTCGGCAATCTGATACGCGGCGTGCCGTTTCATCTGAATCATGAATTGCGTTCTTTTTACGACGGCAGTTTTTTCGATCTGCTCAATCCGTTCTCGCTGCTGTGCGGCGTGATGGCGGTATTGCTGCTGATGCTGCACGGCGCGATTTATCTGCAATGGCGCACCGAGGGCGAGCTGTATTTCCGCGCCCGGGCGTTCGTATCCAAATTCGGCTTGATCATCATGGGCTTGCTGACGCTGTTGGCCGTTTGGGTCTTGCTGGGCATGGACGTGTACCGCCTGCCGAATGACGCGCTCTTCAACGCCGCTTCGAACCCGCTCGCGAAAACGGTCGAAAAACAAAGCGGCGGTTGGCTCGCGCATTTCTTCCTTCATCCGTGGATGCTGTTCGCGCCGATTACCGCCTATGCAGGCTTGTGGGCAGCCTATTTGCTTGCGCGCGAGCATACCTGCAAGGCAGCGTTTATCGCGAGTTGTTTCGGCTTGCTCGGCGTATTGTTCACGGTCGGTTTCGGCCTGTTTCCGTTCCTGCTGATTTCGAGCACCGATCCCGGCAGCAGTCTGACTATCTGGGACGGCAGCGCGAGTCATTTGACGCTCAGCATCACGTTCTGGATTACCGTCGTGTTTTTGCCGATCGTGCTCATGTACACGCGCTGGGCTTACAAGGTGATGTGGGGGCCGGTGACTGAGAAAATGATCAACGAAGACAAGCATGGGTGGTATTAAAAAGGTGAAAGATGAAAGATGAAAGATGAAAGCTTAGTTGGGTACGCTGCGCGTACCATGGCAACCCCATCTATGTTACGTGTAAGTAGGTGCGCTTAGATGCCTACAACTGACAAACTCCCTCAGGCTCAGAGTTATGGGAAGCCCGAGGATCGATAAAATGATCTACGAAGATAAGCGCGATGGGTATTGAAAGATACAAGGTGCAAGATGCAAGATGAAAGCCTTGTAGGGTATGTATTGCGTATCTTTTGCGGGGCGCAATCGGATGTGACAGACAAGCGGTGCTTGCTTTAAAACCGAATCGAGGAATTTATTATGTGGTATTTCAGTTGGATATTGGGCGTTGGCTTTGCCTGCGCGTTCGGCATCATCAACGCAATGTGGCTTGAGGCCGAATGCGATTTCGATCACTGCGATATGGATAAAGCGATGCCGGGCGAAAAGTGTGACGAGAGTTAGGCGTAGGTCGGGGAACAGGCAATAGCTGTAATCCGACTTTTTTTCGGAGATGTTATAGGGCTACGCTATCGCGACGCTTATGTGGAGTCGATTCGCGGAACGGCAGTCGCGGTACTGCTACGAAACCCGTCCATGGGTTTCGCCCTTTGGGCTAGCTGTCGCTGTTCAAAATCGCTCCCGGCGATTTTGTTTTTGATTGTCCAAAGAAAAGTATCCAAAAGGCCAATCCGCCGGGAGCGAATTGGGACGCCAAAGGCGCGAGTCGGCAAACACCTGGAGGCTGCTGTATCTTGCTCACAGGCGATTTTGCAGAGGTTTTTCGGCATAATCGCCAGCTCAACCCCGTCTTAACGCGCACCCTAGGGTTGCTATGAGTTAAATCAAATTGACTGAATATACTAAGAAATCAGGGAACATATTGATATAGTATTTATTTTAGTGCGTTTACCCTGACCGGAATAGTTTTGCATAAGCAGAGGTGATAGTTTAGTATCAATCCCCATAAAAACAGTACTTGTCGCAACTCTCAAACATCAGGCAACCCGGATTATTGCCGAGCGTCATCAATTCAAGGAGCCTGTATTGATTACCGAACATAGTCATCCGTCGGCTAATCTCATCGATGTCGACGATTATCAGCTTATGCAATCCAGGATAGCTATTCTTAAAGAGATAGCGCGGTGCGAAAAAACGGTTTTCGAAAATAGAACTTTCATTCACGCGGTAGCGGTTGAAAAAATGAGCAATGGTTCGAATAATATGGCTCTACCGTACTTGCCGTGGTAATAGCGTATCGATACCGAATTAGAAAAGAAAATATTATTTAAGCAATTGATAAGCAATGTAATTCTTTCATTAAGAATTTGCTTGGTCGCTAATTTGTCGAACTACCACGGGAAATCCGGAAGAGCCAATAATATGGACAGAGCCAGCTCTTTTCGACCTAGACGAAATTACCGAATACATAGCGCTTGATAAAATCGAAGCTGCTCGTCGTTTTAGTCAAAAATGTATGAGATTAAACAGTTTCCGGAATTTGGTCGCAAGCCGCCGGAATTGAATAACTTGACCTATCGGGAAATTATCGTAAACCCTTGCCAAATTTTTTATCGGCTGGATCAAAGCTATGCTGTTTATATCCTCTATGTTATACGAGGCGAACGCCAACTTCGTAAATATTTGATGGAATAACGAACGGAAAAATCTAAGTAACATCCACCGTATATACGATGGCTTTCTATGTGTTCTGATGTCTGTGGCGGACCTTAAGTTTTCATACAACTTTTTAAAGTTTCCGTCATCACTACGCATTTTCATACACAACGGCAGAATAGTTGGTCGATAAAGTCAGCAAAGAAAAACGCAGCGAAATCATGAGCAAGGTCCGAGGAAAGGATACCTCACCGGAACTTGTCGTAAGGAAACTCGTTTTTTCGTTAGGTTATCGGTACCGGCTGCACGCGAAGAATCTTCCCGGAAAGCCGGACTTGGTGTTTCCTGGTAGAAAGAAGGCAATTTTTGTTCACGGATGCTTTTGGCATTACCACGATTGCAAAAAAGGGAAACCCCCGAAATCTAACGAAGCCTATTGGCTTCCGAAATTGGAAAAGAATCGGAAAAGAGATCAGGAAAATGCGGCGCTGCTTGAAAATCTAGGTTGGGAAGTAATGGTGATTTGGCAATGCCAATTAAAAAACCTACTAGACTTGGAAACCGCTATAAAGAGTTTTTTAGATTCGTGAAATCGAATTGTTTGGGCAAAGGAAACCGTCATGACGACTGAAAAAGTTAACGCTCATCCTACTAAGCGTTTTTTCGTATCTATGCTAACGCGCGACATCGAACTCAAAGACGCAATACTCGATTTGCTCGATAATTGCGTTGACGGAATCGAACGGCAATTGCACGGAACCGATAATAACGAAAAACCATATAAAGGCTTCTGGGCGAAAATAACGGCCACGAAAGACAAATTCGAAATTTGGGATAATTGCGGGGGTATTCCGACCGAAATCGCTATAAATAACGCCTTCAGAATGGGTCGAGACGACCCCGATAGAGATTCGGGGATACACACCGTCGGCATGTACGGTATCGGAATGAAACGCGCACTTTTTAAGATGGGTAAACAGAGCTGCGTTACATCCAAACCAAAAGGTGAAAACAAAGAGTTTTTCGTAGAAATTTCTTCCGATTGGCTCGAAATGGATAATTGGGAGCTCGAGCTTCACTACCCCGAAACCGAGGTTTTAACCGAACACGGTACCCGCATTACTATCGAACAATTGCACGATAATATAGCTTTTCAGTTCGACGAAGACAGTTCATCGTTTCTAGACGACCTATCGAAAGATATTTCTCAATTTTACGCTTTAATTATCGACAAAGGCTTTAAAGTAACTCTTAACGGACCGGCCATTGAGGGCGCTCCGTTGACGTTGTTAACGGCTATAACGGATGTCGCAGCCCCGATAAAACCGTATCTATTCAAAGCTAATATCGAGGATGTTGAAGTTCGACTCGCGGTCGGCTTTCGGCGCAAACTTGCCAGCGAAAAAGAGCTGGACGAAGAGGCTCGTCAACCTAGAACCAGCGACGAAGCCGGATGGACGGTCATATGCAACGACCGAGTCGTTTTGTATTGCGACAAAAGTCAAGTGACAGGCTGGGGGCGAGCCACCGTTCCGAGATACCATACGCAATTTATTTCCATCTCTGGCGTCTTGGAGTTTCGCAGCAACAAGCTATTGAATTTGCCGTTGAATACGACCAAAAGAGGGCTTGATACATCTTCTTCGGTTTATTTAACCGTTTTCGACTATATGACCGAAGGTTTAAAAATCTTCACCGACTTTACGAACAAGTGGAAAGGACGAGAAGAAGAAACGAATGATGCATTTGCTAATACGACTTCGAAGAAACCGAGAGAAATTTTAGAGCTTATGGATAATTCCGAATTCTCTAGCGTCAGAAAAATAGATAGCGCCCTAAGATACGCTCCTAAATTACCGCAACCGGAGGACAAGAATCCGTTGAGGCGCATCGTTTTTACTCGCAGAGCGGACGATATAACTACGCTTGCGATCGAATTATTCGAAGACCCGAAAACAAAACCGTCCGAAGTCGGTCAGAGATGCTTCGATCTCGCTTTACAGCGTCTGAAGGAAGAGGAAGTCGATAAATGAGCGGGCGACACGTTCCTTATTATCTGAGACCCAATAAGCATGTAGATCGCCAAATTTTTATAGAAATTCTTTCGTATATAAACCGTTGGATCGACTTATCGAAATATTTGTATATTTCCATGGGCGGAAAATTTTTGGAAGACCATAAGGCGATTCATTCCGCTTTAAGTATAAAAAAGTTAATGTCGATCGAATGCGATCAAACGACGTTCGAACGCCAAAGGTTCAATCGGCCGTTGTCGTTAATCGATTGCCGTAAAATGGACAGCGGCGAACTGATACAGAAAATAGACGACATTTTAGAGGAAAAAGAAGCTCGGAACTATATCGTATGGTTGGATTACGCTTCCGCAAAAAATCGCCAAGGGCAGATCCAAGAAGTCGAGACCGTTGCTAGTAAAATGTCTGCTAACGACGTACTCAAAGTTACGTTGAATGCAAGCATAAAAACGCTAGGCAATAAAGAAGACTTCGATTCGACAGACGATTTTCAAACGCACGCTTTGAAGAAGGCCAAGAATAAACTCGGTCGTTATTTTCCAGGCCATACGCCGCAAACAAGTGAAATGACCGACGAAGGGTTTGCGAGAATTATCTCTCAAGCGGCAAAAACCGCGATTCTTAACGGGCTGAGAGGAAGCCGAGATTTAACATTTCAACCGTTGGGTCAATTCCGATACAACGACGGCTTCCACTCCATGTTTACGTTAACCGGCATAATTCTCAAACGAATCGAGGAGTCCGAATTTATAGAGAAATCAGGAATCGAAGATTTCGAATTAACTGCAAAGGATTGGCATGTCGTTTCGGAAATCGCTTTACCCGATCTTTCTTTAAGGGAAAGAATGGCCATCGACGTAGATATATATTCCTCTCTACCTGACGAAATTCATAAACGGTTGCCGTTTAAATTCGACGAAGACGATGAACGTTCTCTCGATATTCTTAAACGTTATATCAAGCACTATAAACGTTATCCGAACTTCGTCCGGGCCGTTCTATAGCATTAAACTATATTTTTTATTATCGCCGAAAGCAAATGCTCGGCAGCGATCGGGCTGACACTGTTACCGATTTGTCTGAAGCTGTGCCACTTGGTCCGGTGAAAAACGAACCAATCGGGAAAACCTTGCAGTCGTGCGGCTTCCCTGGGAGTAATGACTCTCGGGCGAGCGAAATGAATCGGTCTGACAGCTTGAAAGCTGCCTTTGTCTTTTCCGGTGCCCGCCCTTAAGGTCGGACAAAATCCTTTCGGGTTCAATTTGACGGCTTTCGAAACGGAGTCGCGCTCGCCGTAATTCAACGACTCGAATCGTTCTATAACATGAGGCAAATGCCTTGTGCCCATACAGCCGGAGACCTCTTTATTTCCTAAATATCGCTCTATCGACGATATATCGCCGATTTTATTCGGAATCGCATCGCTAATTCTGGTGTGGAAAAAACCACTTCTTCCGGAAAGGGATACTGGCTGCCAACCGCTTTCCACGTCGATCCAGTCGGGATCAATATCCAAAACGAGACCTTTCAACGCTTCCGCAACGCAAATAGGTTCGATGTCTTTGCGGGGCCTAAAATCGGTTCGTTCCGGCATTCGCGAGCAATTTTTACGGTAGCCTATAAAGAAAATGCGAGTTCGAACAGTCGGCGCCCCGTAATCGCTTGCTTTAACGTTAATCGGCTCCAGAAGCTCGTAATCTCGGGAAACTAATTCGAACGCTTCCTCGCGGATTCTATCGTAACCATTATCTAATATTCCGGGTACGTTTTCGGCTACGAAAAAAACGGGTTGGGTTTCTTCGACCAATCTGAAGAAATGTTTGAATAAATCGTTTCTCGAATCTCCGGTATCCCTCTTACCTATACGACTGAAACCTTGGCAAGGCGGCCCTCCGATCAATCCGTCCAGTCCGCCTCGGGAAATATTCGCCGCTTTTAGCAAATCGGCTCCGGTTAATTCGCTAACGTCGCGTACGATATGAGCGCAGGAGGGAAAGTTTTTGATATGAGTTTCGACGGCTTCCGGATCGTTTTCTACGGCTGCAGCAATATCGAAACCGGCTCTGGCTGCGCCTAAACTTAGGCCGCCGGCGCCGGCGAAAACATCGATTATTTTCGGTTGGTTGGACATGGATCAGCGCTTAATAGACAAATACGAATTTATCATTTTATATCCGACTTAATATTTAGGAATAACCGCGTCTTTATAAAAAATAGAGCAGAAAATTATTTTAAGTATACCATGCCGAATTTTAAAAGAGCTTAATGCAAGTGCTGCTCAGCAATTCCCAATTTAAAACCTTACGTTTTCCTAGGTATTTGATTTTCACCATAGAGCATGAACCGCATCAGATGCTGCAATTATCAAAAGGCATAAATTGAAGCAAGGTTCGGAATTGTTCGAAGAATGTCCGCCTGGAAGGCGCGTCATTGCGGACGGCACGGTAAGCCTCGTCCAGCCATTCAAGAGCGGTATGGGTGAGAAAAGCCAATAAGTTAAGGGTGGCCAAGAAGTTGGACAACTGCTGCTTGCCGTGGGCAAAGTTATGCTCGAAATGATAGCCATGGTTCTTGAGGACATTGTTGTTTTCGTTCTCTATTTTCCAACGGGCGCGGCCCGCGGCGACCATCTCGATTACATTGTGTTCGTCGAGAGTGTGTTACGTTGCCCAGGCATTACGGTAGACCGCTTCTTGTTTGGCATTGAGGGTCGTCACTTCGCACCAACGCTGAAAATCTTGGAAACGGAGCGTTAGCGAAGTGAAGATTTTTAGTCCCCGATAGCCGTAGCGCCGGGTGTTTTGCCGGAGTCTGCGCGAATAGCGCAGGCGGAGGCAAAATACAAGGCATCGCGACACGGCGTAAAGCCATTTGTGGGAGTGCTACGGAGCCGCATCGAGTTTACGATGATGTGGCGTAGTGGCACGGACGCAGGGCGAATCGGGGCCGCCGAAGGCAATAATCGCCAAGTCATTTTTCGCTGCTGAAATCGGACGGACCCCATTTCAGCTTTCGCGAAAAATCTTGGCGCGCTTGTTGACCATTAACGCATCGTCGCTGTTGCGGAGTGGGACTTGGTTGAAATACCGATAGCGTTCGGTCATTCGTTGTTTACCGTTCCAACGGCTTTTCTCGAGCGTTTGAATCTCACCGGTTCGGGTAAAATCGTCGAGCCATTCGAACAATAGCACATGGGAATCAGGCTTGCAGACGAACAGAAAATCCATGTGCTGCGCACGCACGGCCTCACAAAACGGGTGGTGACAATATAAATCGTCACCCAGCACAGTGATGCCGCGCGGCGCGTAATGAGCCCCCCACTTCGTCAGCCAACGCTTGGCCGCCGCCAGTTCGCAATCCTGTTTGTCCACGCCGTCTTGGACGCGAACAAATTCCGGCGGCAAAGGTACTACCTGACTTTGTCCGGGAGCAACAATGACCGGTGTCACCCGCGTGTGACGGTATAAGATCTGACCGTTTTTCAGCGTTTGTTGGGTACAGCATGGACAGGAAATTTTTTCCGAACTGAAGGAATCGGTGCCGTCCAGCGCCACCAATAGGGTAACGCCAACACTCACGAACGGCTTCAGGCAACCTTGTGTGTACAATCTGCCTCCTACTTCGGCCAACACCGGATAGAGTGTTCCCGGTGCAATGGGATCCAGCAAGTTGCCGATTTGGCTGGTCGAAGGAATTTGATGAACACCAAAAATCGATTGTGCGTTATTTCGATTGTGGAATTTGTCCATCCGTCGCTGATAATCCAGAAAAGACGGGCTTTGCGTGAAGAACACCGACAAGGCGCTCAGAACGGCATCTTCTATCCTGTATTTCCGATTGTTGCCGGGTTTACGGGAGTCCGGTAAGTCTTCGAAGGTGCGACGTATCAAGTCAATTATTTCCAAGTCCATTTGTATCTACCAATGGTTTTATTAATGTTGCGATTGATTAGTTTTAAGTGCCCCTTATTTTATCAGGGTTTTAAATTGGGAATTGCTGAGTGCTGCTAAGGGTTCTAACGCTAGGAGGGTTTTGAAAATCTGTTCGCAATGTTTTGCGCTGGTTAGCTTAAATTTGCAACTAAAGTTTTAGAGTTCGTGAGTCGTAAATTATTGATTCTATTAGACGGTAGGGAGAAAACAAATGGTGGCTAAATGTTTGATTATTTAATGAGTTGACAAATTCAAGCTATCAATAATTACAAAGAGTCTTATAATATGCTTATAGATCAATTATCTATGAATCAATTTTTTGACGGAATCAAATTCCGAAACGTTAGTTTGTAAAGTTCGTGTCGGGATTACAAGACTCGGGGGGCGCTTAAGAAATATTCCCAAGACAAATTGCCGTTTTCACAGTAATGGCAACGATTAACGAAAAAATTGACCGTAAAGATCAAACTGCACACTGACCGTAATGCTCCAGTTCGGATAGTCGGGCCGATATTGTCAATGATATGGAATTGATCAACTATCAGCTTGATTCGTTATTATAATTGACGATAATCAAGTAGAATGCTGCTTTTTAATAAGTTTTAAACAAAAATTAGTATTTAAATTTATAAATTATGATTGTCGACTTTACCGTTAGTAATTTTCGTTCGATAAAAGACGAGCAAACATTGAGCCTGCACGCGGAAACGCCAGGCAGTCATTTGTTGGATAATATCGGCTATCCGGCAAAGGATAAAATCAGCGCGTTAAAGTCAGCGGGCATATACGGCGCGAATGCTTCGGGGAAATCGAATCTACTGCTTGCGTTTCATGCGTTGCAATACATCATCATCGGTTCCGGAGATTTGAAAGAAGGGGAAACCATTCCTTGTTACGATCCGTATTTGTTGTCTGAAGAGACTAAATCGTCACCAACCCGTTTTGAAATCGAGTTTTTTGTTCCCGAATCAGGTGCCATTCCCGGCAAGGCTCTGCGTTACCGATATTGCGTGGCATTTTCCGCAGACAGAATATTCGAAGAAAGCCTGGTTTTTTACCCCTCCGCACAACAGGCTTCGGTGTTCGATCGAGGTTCGGAAGACACTTGGCAAACGATCATTTTTGGCAGTTTATACAAGGGCGGCAAAAAACGGCTGCCGTTTTTTGCAAACAACGCCTACTTATCCAAAGCTGGGGATAGTGCGGATGCGCCTAAGATGATTCGTAATGTTTACAATTATTTTAGGAACTTGCTGCATCAGGGCGTCAACGAACGCATGGTAAAACTGAATTGGTTTGAGCAAACCGAGCTGGTCGGTAAGGTAAGCGCTCTTTTATCATTAGTCGATACGGGTATTTCCAATGTTCGATTTCAGGAAATTACGGATAAAGATGAAATCAAGCTGCCTGAAAGCATTCCGGAAAACATCAAAACGCGTCTATTCAAGGATATAAAAAATAAACCTTTTTTTACACACTTGTCGGACGCCGGTAGTAGCGAATTATTTGATGAAGAAAGAGAGTCCTCCGGTACTCAAAAGTTTTTTCATTTAGCGCCCATTATCATTGAAACTTTGTGTGGAGGCGGCGTATTAATCATGGACGAGCTAGATAACAGCATGCATCCGTTTATGGCCGAGCTGATCATTAAGCTTTTCAACGAACCGCGCATCAATAAAGCGAATGCCCAGCTTATTTTTTCGACCCATAATATCAATCTGATGTCGCCGGATCTGTTAAGGCGGGATCAAATCTGGTTTACGGAAAAGCGTCAAGGCGCAACGGTATTTTATTCGCTGGATGATTTTGACAAAAAGAAAGTCAAACCGCAAAGTCCTTTTTACCAGTGGTATGCCGAAGGCCGTTTCGGCGGAATTCCTGCGATCAATTATCAAGGCATTATTGCCCTATTTAATTCCGGTGATGCCAATGCCGAAAAAGAATAATAGACCGAAGCAAGATGTAAAACCGATTTTGCATATTTTTTGCGAAGGCGAAAAAACGGAACCCAACTACATTAACGGTTATCTCGATAAGTTTTTTCCTACCAATCGGCGCTTGAAAGTCATAAAGATTGAGTCTACTAGAAAGAATACGCCGAAACAATTAGTCGACGAGGCTGCCGGCGCACAAATGCAATCTCCAGAATGGGATGCTTTTTGGGTCGTATATGATCGTGAATCGGAACTGAAATATTCCGAGCGGCTTCATGCCGAAGCCTATAACAAAGCTAAGAAAAACGGCATTTCGGTCGCTCTTACCAATGTCTGTTTTGAAGTCTGGTTGCTATTGCATTTTCAGAAAACCTGCGCGCCCTATAGCGATTACGATAATTTGAAGAAGAACAGCGCATTGCGCAACGAATGCCAAAAAAGAGGGATATCCGATTATGACAAAGGCGATCAATCCGTTTTTCGTGTGCTCAAGGAAGACGAAATAAAAGCGGCGAGAGGAAGAGCAGAAATAATGAATAGGCAAACGATGCAAAGCTCCGAATCTTCAAGGGCCCAACCTTATCAATGGAATCCGTATACTGATGTTTATAAGCTGCTTGATGCTATCGATGAGATTGCTCAAATCTAGTAGTCCAATGCGTAACGAAAGTTGGCGGGAAGTCTTAACGCTGCCTGCCTTCAGGGCGTAGACAGTTATTCCTGTTGCCGTTCAACCGATTTTGATATTTTTTCGGCTACGATTTTGACAGTAAGCCTACGTTTTATTTTTTTCGTACATATTCGGCTAACTCCTATAATATTTATATAAATTAATATATTGAAAAGATTCGAAGTAAATGGTGTTAATAAATTTTTGTATGATTTCAATAGCTTGCGCCATGTCAAGGAGGGGTTGACCGCAATGCCACTAAGTTAATATGGCATTTAAATTGCCTATTCAAAATAGCAGAAAAATTAAACGCTTAAAACAATAGCGTTGCTATTTGGTAAGATTGAGTTGACATCAACATCCCTTAAAAATAGGAAAAGAGTGTGCGCAACTCATCCCACAACCCAAGAACAACTCGAACGCTTTAAAAAGCAATTTTTACAACTCGATGCCCAAGGCATTGAATATTTATTGCCGACCGAACCTCTCCAGCGACTCCTAAGAGACGCTGAAGAGGCAGTTCCGCACACGCTCCGGCAGCGAATTTGGACGCCGCTCGTGACTTTGCTGGCGTTCATCCGGCAAGCTTTGAATCATGGCAGTTGCAGCGACGCAGTCAAATCGGTGCAAGCCGAACAAATCGACCGTGGCCAAGCGCGCTGTTCGGGCAATACTTCCGCGTATTGCCAAGCCCGGCAAAAACTCCCGGAAAGTTTACCACGAGAACTCATCCACTATACCGGGGAACGATTGGAAGCGGCGAGTCGAACGCACTGGTCCTGGCGAGGCCATCCCGTTAAACTGGTCGACGGTAGCACACTAACCTTGGCGGATACCCGCGCCAACCAAGCGACTTACCCACAAGAATCCAATCAACAGGCCGGTTTGGGCTTCCCGATTCTGCGTTTTGAAATCGTGGCCTCGCTTAATCACGGCGGCCTGTTGGGCGCGGAAGTCGCGCCGTACTGCGGCAAAGGAACGGGCGAAACCGCCTTGTTCAGACGGTTGGTGGCAACCACTGTGCAAGCCCATGATGTCTGCCTACTGGACCGATATTACGAAAACTATTGGACGATAGCTCAAGTACTTGAACGCCGTGCGATCTATTATGCCCGGTACGAGGCAATCGCAAAATCGATTGGTCGCAAGGCGTGTGCTTGCGCGGTGATTCCACTGATCGTCTATTTGATCTCAGGAGGACGAAGCGCCCGGAATGGATGACGCCGGAAGCGCATGCGGCCTTGCCGAAGCGTATCACCGTGCGGTTCTTTCGTCTCTATGGCAGAACCTACATGACCACATTGTTGGATGCCAGGCGCTATCGCAAAAACGCGCTACGGAAATTTTATCGGCACCGCTGGCAAATTGAAATCGATCTGCTTTTTATCAAAAAGGTCATGCAGATGGAGCCATTGCACTGCAAAACACCGGCAATGGCGCGAAAAGAGCTAACCGTATGCCTGCTGGCTTACAACCTGATTCGCTTGCTCATGCTGCAAGCCGGCATACGTCATCACGTTTGGCCGTGCCGAATCAGTTTTACGGAAGCCCTGGGAAGCCACAAAGAATTCGCTTCGAGGCTCGCTCAAGCGACCGGTGAAGCCCTGTTGAATTGGACTAACAACGTCTTGGGGATCGTGGCATCCAAAACTATCGGCGAACGTGAAGCGAGAATTGAGCCGAGAGCGGTGAAACGGCGACCGACAAACCCGTTTCCTTATTTATCCGCGCCGCGCGCTCAGAACAAAGAACAGCTATTAGCAAAACGTAAGGCAGACCAAATTAAGGGCGATCTAATGTTGAAGCAATTTTAATGCCGGGTTAACTTAGTGGCATTAGGGGTTGACCGAATGTTTACCTTTTTTCTTATGCTCACATGCTAGAAAAATGCATTACACCATGAAGATCTTGAAGAATAAAAAGCTAATTCAATAGGTTGCCGTGCATTCGCAAGACAATATTGCTCTTCGGAAAGAATGCTCAAAATAAATGGATAACCTCTTGAAATATTTTATGAGTTTCATGTGCTTCATGGTTAACCTGCCTCATTAAGGCACATCGGATCCAAGACGTTGTGGCGTTTGATTAATGTCGTTAATGCTCGCGATGCCAAATCAAATCGCCGTTGCGGAAGATCGCCTTGACGCGGTGATAGGGCACCGAATGCAATTCGCCGTCTTGGTCGATTAACTCGAAGGTAAAATGATCGCCCTTCGGGAAACGGATTTCATTGAACGCTACAACGAACGATCAGTCTATTCTCGACCCGGTCGTAATAGCCGATCTTGAATTCGTCGCCTGCCCAATGCTCGTCCCATCGGATGCGGTTCAGTATGTCTTGTACCGGTTGCATGGGTCTAAATCCGCACTGAAAACTTGCCGAAATGCTACACTAAATTGGATCTAGACGACTACTGAGGTGCAAGCCGTGAACTCGATAGGATTGATCCCGATGGTGCTTTTCTCGCAAGCGATCGCTTTTGACGAAACGATACATCTGCCGCAAGCGAAAGTTGTCGGTTCGATGTCGCTGGAACAAAGCATCGCCGCACGACGCTCAATACGGGCGTTTGCGGCAAAAACTTTATCGATCGAGCAGATCGGGCAATTGCTTTGGGCGGCGCAAGGCATTACCGATACAAAGGGCGGCCTGCGTGCGGCGCCTTCGGCCGGTGCATTGTATCCGCTAGAAACCTATGTCGTACTGCCGTCCGGAATTTATCGCTATGACCCTCGGCATCACGAACTCAAGCGCATCGTTGAAGGCGATCGTCGCCTTGAGCTGCAAAAAGCCTCGCTAGACCAAGATGCAGTCGGTTCGGCGCCGGCCGTTTTTGTCTTTACCGCTGTTTTCGAAAGAACCGCCGTTAAATATCGAGAGCGCGCGAATCTTTATGTCCCGATCGAAGTCGGGCATGCGGCACAGAATCTATTGCTGCAAGCAACTACTCAAGGGCTAGCCGGCGTGCCGGTCGGCGCATTCAACGAACGCCGCGTGGCCGAAGTCGTTCGATTGGCTAAAAATGAACGCCCGTTGTATCTGTTGCCGGTGGGTTATCCGGTTCAATAAAGCAGGCGTAAAAGCGGGATTTCGGCGGCGGATATATTTTTTCATGATTGCTCCAAGACAAACTGGCATGTTCCGGACGGATATCTTTTCGATGTGGGGGTCACCGAAGGGACTCATGAACCTAAAGAAATCATTGGAGCGCTTGGAATCCGTTCTTGCCGAGCCCTTCAGATGCGCTCAGGAGAGCCTTGTCGAAACATGAGCCGATTCCAAGCGTCGGCCATTGGATGGGCATTCTAATTCCTGCCCATCCTTCGACAAGGTCGAGGGCGAACGGGATTTAGAATGCTTGGCTGATTTTTTAGGATGAAGGGAACAATGACAATATCGCAGAAGAACAAGCAAATTAAGCTTTCCATCAAGATCACTGTTGTCAGCCTGTTTTTATTGATTACGTCGCTGACTGTGATTGTCGCCATTAGTTTGCAATTTTATTTTACGAGCTCATTGGCGGTCGAATCGACTCTGATTACCTATCGCCAATCCGCTGCGAGTACCAGTGACTATTTGACGGCCATGGATCGAAGCGCGGTTGATGCCACGCGCATTCTGGCCGGTAATCCCGATATTTTGAGCGAAGGCCGAGTGACGGAGCGAACACGCGACATCTTTGCCGAAGTGCTCGATGAAAACCCTTTGTTCTATGCCGCTTATATCGGTTTTGGCGATGGCGACTTTTACGAGCTGATCAATCTGAATACGAGCGAAGCCGTGCGCATGCAATTACGGGCATTGCCGCAGGACAGGTGGGTCGTTATCACGGTCTTGGGCAAAGGCGATCGGCGAATTCGGGCATTTCACTATTACGACGAACAATTTAATCTCCGAACCAGCCGAACAGAGCGGAGCGACTATTTAGCCAGCAAGCGACCGTGGTATATACAAGCCAAATTGGGCAAAGTCCATAAAACCGCTCCCTATCAATTTCAACATCTTCAAGCGCCAGGCCAGACTTATTCGATGCGGATTGCCGGTCAGGATGCGGTTCTGGCGGTCGATATTGCGTTGTCTGCTATGTCCGATAAGCTCAATGAACAAATGTTGAGCAAAGATAGCCGCATTTATCTCTATCAAGGCAGTGGCGAAATCATTGCTTCTAGTGAAAGTCGAATGCCGCCGACTGTGATGCCGAAAGTCGAGCCCCTCGTACTTAACGATGAACAGCGGCAATTGGTAGAGAAAAATCCCATATTGACGGTATCGAACGAGCTCGATTGGCCGCCGTTCGATTTTGTCATCGCCGGCGAACCATTCGGCTATGCTATCGACGTATTATCGATGATCGAGCAAATGACCGGCTTGCAGTTCGACTATGTCAACGGTTATAGCTGGCCTCAGCTGGTCGCGATGTATCGTACCGGTCAGATCGATATTTTGCAGCCGGTGGTCGGTACCGAACAAAACGCCGCTTTAGGTATATTGAGCAAGGCCTTTGCCGAGCCATCGGATGGTATTCTGATGCGCAAGGATCAAACGCCTGTTACATCAATCCGACAATTGCAGGGAAAACGGGTTGCAATACCGGCCGGTTGGTCCATCATCGCCCCTTTCAAGCAAATGTTTCCGGGCATCGACATTGTCGAAGTCGATGGCGTTCGGGGGTTATTCGATGCGGTGCGGCGAGGCGAGGTCGATGCCGGCCTCGATACTGCCGCTATTCTGCATTATACGGCACGGCAGTTTTTCTTCGATGATGTCGCGATCTATGAGGAGTTGGATTGGGGGGAATCAAACATTCCCAACAGCCTGCACTTTGTAGTGCGGCCGCAACTAAAAGAAGTTATCGAGTTGATTAACTTGGCTCTGGATAATTTAGGCGAACAGCAGCAAAGTTGGTTAAATGCGCGCTGGCTGGTTGATGCGGAGAGGGGCATTGCTCAGGATGCTATGGTTCCATACCAAGAGCTCGTCAGTTTGGCTTCGAAGTCGACCGACCTCAATCAACTGCACAAAATGGAGCTCGATGGCGAGCCTCACTTTGTCTATGTGCAGGCCATTGGCGAAAACCATCGGGCGGCCGATTTTTTTGCCGTGATCACGCCGGCATCTGCCGTGCTAGCCCCTGCAGTTGCTCAAGTCAATGCCGTGTTATTGATTACCGGCGGCTGCCTTTTGTTCTTGTTGCCGCTTGCATTTTGGCTGGCCTCGTTGATTGTTAAGCCGATCAAGCATCTCGCTCTGGAAAACGAAAAGATTAAACGGCGCCGATACGGCGAACTCGATCCGATGGAAAGCCATATTATCGAAATCGATGAGCTATCGGGTTCGATGATGACTATGGCGCATTCGATACGGCAGCATGCCAAAGAACGGGAAGAATTGATGGAATCGTTCATCCAGTTGATCGCCCAAGCCATCGATGACAAGTCGGCCTATACGGCGGGGCACTGTGCGAGGGTTCCGGAGCTGGCAATCTTGTTGGCGCAAAAAGCCGAAGAGAGTCGTCGACCGCCATTCGATACATTCGGTTTCGGTAACGAAGATGCCTGGCGCGAATTCCGTATCGGAGCTTGGCTGCACGACTGCGGCAAGATTACGACGCCTGAGCACATCATCGATAAAAGCACCAAGCTTGAGACGATTTATAACCGCATTCACGAAATCCGAATGCGCTTCGAAGTGTTGTGGCGCGATGCCGAAATCGACTATTGGAAGCAGTACTTGACCGCGCCGAGTGATGAGGAACGAAATCGTCATGAATTAGAGCAACGCCAACGACAATTACAAGAGGATTTTGCCTTCGTTGCCAACTGCAATTTGGGCGGTGAAAGCATGAGCGAGGCCGATATCGATAGGCTGAATCAATTGGCTCGCATCACTTGGCGGCGGCATTTCGACGACCGATTAGGTTTATCTCCGATCGAACTTGCACGCTATCCCGAGGAGCAAACACCGCTGCCGGCCACGGAGCCACTGTTGGCGGATAAGTCTTGGCATATCATCAAGCGCCTGCGCAACAACATTCATGATGAGCGCTTGGGCATCAAAATGGCGATACCGGAACATCTTTACAATCTGGGCGAATTGCACAATCTTACGGTGACACGGGGAACCTTGACCGAAGAAGATCGCTTTAAGATTAACGAGCACATGATCAGCACGATCAAAATGCTCGATAAATTGCCGTTGCCCGAAGATCTGCTCCAGGTGCCGCGCTATGCTTCCACCCATCATGAAACGCTGGACGGGCGAGGTTATCCCCGCCGATTGACCGCCAAAGACCTTTCGATTCCGGAACGCATCATGGTGTTGGCCGACATTTTCGAAGCATTGACAGCGGCCGATCGACCGTATAAAGATGCAAAGCCGATCAGCGCCGCGCTCGATATACTACATCGAATGGTGCAAGAACAGCATGTGGACCGTGATGTTTTCGAGCTTTTCTTGCGTAGCGGCGCCTATTTGGAGTACGCAAAACGTTACCTGCGCACTGATCAGATCGATGCAGTGGATATTCGGCGCTATCTCGGCCAATGAGCGAGTTGACATTCCGGCCATTGCCCGCTTATGGCTGATTCAGCGCGTGTGGTAGCATGACCGCAACTTGAGTCGGTTAAGGAGTTTACAATGAAAACAGTGTTGATCGGAGGAACGGCCAACGGCCAGCTCTTGATGGATGCCGCGATGGCGAATCGTCACGGCGTCATTTCCGGGGCAACTGGGACGGGCAAGACCGTAACCCTGCAAGTTTTGGCGGAAGGCTTTTCGAGATTGGGCGTTCCGGTATTCTTGGCCGATATCAAAGGAGACTTGTCGGGAATCGCGACGGCAGGGCAATCGCACGAAAAAATTTCCGAACGCGTGACGGGAATCGGTATCGCCGACTTCCAATTTCGTGGAAATCCTTCGGTCTTTTGGGATTTGTTCGGCCGAAACGGGCATCCGGTGCGCACGACGATGTCCGATTTAGGCCCTTTGCTGCTCAGTAATCTGTTGGAATTGAACGACACGCAAACCGGCGTGATTTATAGCGGCTTTAAAATCGCCGACGACGAAGGGTTGTTATTGCTGGACCTTAAAGATTTGCGCGCGATGTTGAATTGGATGGGCGAAAACTCAGCGGCACTGTCCAAACAATACGGGAACATCACATCGGCAAGCATCGGTGCGATACAGCGACGGCTGTTGGTGCTCGAGGAACAAGGCGCAGAACATTTCTTTGCCGAACCTGCGGTCGAGCTCGATGATTTTCGCAGGACCGATTTTTCCGGCAACGGTGTGATTAGCATTCTCGACGCGACCGAGTTGACGACGAAATCGCCGCGTCTTTACGCGACCTTTCTGCTGTGGATGCTGTCGGAACTGTTCGAAACCCTGCCCGAAGTCGGCGACAGTGATCGCCCGAAACTGGTTTTGTTTTTCGACGAGGCGCATTTGTTGTTCAATCAGGCGCCGAAGGCCTTGCTCGACAAGATCGAGCAGATCGTCCGGTTGATCCGTTCGAAAGGCGTCGGCGTCTATTTCATTAGTCAAAGTCCCTTGGATGTTCCTGCGCCGATACTCGGTCAGATGGGGCTGAAAATCCAGCATGCGCTACGAGCATTTACGCCGGCCGATCGCAAGGTACTGAAAAGTGTCGCGCAAACGTTCAGAGCCAATCCTGGCTTCGATACCGAAACCGTGTTGCAAGAGCTGAAGACCGGCGAAGCGCTGGTTTCGGTGCTGAACAAGGACGGCAGCCCGACCCCGGTCGAGCGTACGTTGATCCGGCCGCCCGAGTCGAAAATAGGACCGCTGTCTCAGGAGCAGCGCGATGAATTGATCGGCCGTTCCCCTTTCAAGGGACGCTATGATCAGATGGTCGACCGCGAATCGGCCTACGAAATGCTGAAGCACAAAGCCGAACAGCAGGCATTTCAGGCGCAGGCCGCGCGCGATCTCAAGGCGTCGACAACGAGACGGACCGGCACATCGAATCGGCAAAGCGTCGGCGAAGCGTTGATCAAGAGCACCGCGAGAACCATCGGCTCGCAGCTCGGCCGCCAGATCGTGCGCGGCATCATGGGCTCGTTGCTCGGTGGGAAGCGCTGAACGCGGACGCACAAGGCGTCGCTCTCACAAGGGAACTGGATGCTCCTTGGGAGCGCGATACCCAGATCCCGATTTCGAAGCCACTGATGTGCAATATTCGCAGATTTATCAAACAGTACCGTTTCCAGGTATACGACGACCTCTGTTTAGCAAGTTTGCCGATATTTGTGGATAACGATGAGCGCAGAGCGTAGGAACGAAGATTCATGGCGGTCCTCGATGGACACATCCCATACCTTTTATTCTTAGACGGTTTTTCGATCAAAAGGGAGTAGAATCTGCGAACTTTCACAGTAACGTCCATGAAGGTCTAGCCATCGCCCCGGCAAATGAAAGTTCTCTGGTGGGGAGGGTACGGTCACTCGCCCGACAGGACGCCGTGAATACATCCATGTAGGCTCGACGGCGGATTTCCCTGCCGCCGACGCCTGTCGGTCGAGCAACCGCACCCTCTCCGGAACCGGCATTTGCTCTGTCGAGCGCCGTATATCGAAAAATTAGATAAAGGGTCTATATCTACGAACTTTCACAGTAATTACGGATTAGTCCATCTCGTCGATCGCTATTTTTAATTTCACGGCATGTATCGGCCGCATTCTTCGTCTGCATCGTGTACCTTTATCAAAAATTACCGGCAACAGATTCGCGCTCTTTCGGGATTCTTTATCAATACTCTCATTTACGAACTGTTAGCAAGCTTTTCGAATCGAGGTAACCATTCGGCAAATTTCATCACAGAGTTATAGCCGCAGACCGTTTCTAACTTTCTGGTTTCGACGACTTCAAAAATGCGGCGCGCGCGCAGTAGAGTTTCCTGCTCGGGCCCGAACGGATTGAAACGCATCCCCGCATCGGTCAAAAAGACATAGTCGCAGATGAACAGTACGTCACGGTAAATATAAAAAGTGAATCCGGGCGTGTGTCCGCCGGTATGGAAGGCTTCGATGCCGTAGGCGATAGAGTCGCCGGTAAAGCGCAGATCGACATCGAACGAGGCCGCCAACGGATGCCGCGCGTCCAAGTCGTGCATGCGCACTTCGGCATTCCAGAGCTTTCGGTATTGATTCGACGCGCCCATGAAATGATGATGCGTGAACAAGATGGCTTGCACCGGCGCCAAGTCCCGATTGAAAGCCGACGGCGAATCGATCCAAATCGCGCCTTGCTCGGTTTCGATTCGATAGGCCGCATGTTCCAGGCCCAATTTCGGCACCGAAAGCATTTGGTCGACGCAGTCGTTGACCGGTCGTGAGGTCACTCGATAAGTTTTTTCGGCCTCGTCCCACGGCAGAAAATGATCATGCCGGGCTCCGCAAAACGGACATACATCAGGCATTTCGCCGATCATGTTGTAACCGCATTCGAGGCAAACCCACTGCGGCGTGTCGTCAAAGAGTTTTGGTTCGTTAGGCATGGAATGCTCTGCTGTAATTTTTTTTACGATCGATGGGTTTCAGGTTCGCCAAGGATGCGACGGTAAATCGGCGAGGCCGATCACATCGACGCCGGCTTTGGCAACCTGATGATCGTTCTCCACCGAACTGCCGCTGACGCCGATCGCGCCGATCAATACACCATCCTCATCGACAATCGGGACGCCGCCGGGAAAGGTGATCAAACCGTCGTTGGAGTGTTCGATTCCGAATAGCGGCCCGCCCGGTTGCGATAGCTGGCCGATTTGTCCGGTGTTCATGCCGAAGAAGCAGGCGGTCTTGGCTTTCTTGATGGCAATGTCGATGCTGCCGACCCAGGCGCCGTTCATTCGGGTGAACGCTTTCAGGTCAGCTCCTGAGTCGACCACGGCGATACACATTTGCGTGCCGATTTTGTTGGCCTCTGCGATGGCAGCGGCAATCGCTTTCTCTGCTTGTTCATGGCTTACGTGCATGGTTTTTCTCCCGCTTGTTATCGTTATTAAACCGGATGGCTCATTTCGGCATGATCATCCGCTCCGGCCGGACGATGGCGTCGAATTGTTCGGCACTCACCAGGCCGCCGGCAATGGCCTCTTCGCGAAGCGTCGTGCCGTTTTGTAAAGCCGTTTTGGCAATTTGGGCGGCCTTATCGTAGCCGATCAGCGGAACCAGTGCGGTGACCAGCATCAGCGATTGTTCCATCAGTTCGGCTATCCGTTTGCTATTCGGGTTGATGCCCGCCACGCAATGTTCGGTAAAACTATGCGTGGCATCGCCGAGGAGGCGTATCGATTGCAGCACGTTATATATGATCACCGGCTTGAAGGTATTGAGCTCTAGCTGGCCTTGCGCGCCGGCCAAGGTTACTGTGGTGTGATTGCCGATGACCTGGGCGCAAGCCATCGTCAATGCCTCGCACTGGGTCGGATTGATTTTGCCAGGCATGATCGACGAGCCGGGCTCGTTAGCCGGCAAAATCAGTTCACCAAGTCCGGAGCGCGGACCGGAACTCAGTAGGCGAATATCGTTAGCAATTTTATTGAGGCTGACCGCGCTGCAATTCAATACGCCGGATAGTTCTACCAGTGCGTCGTGCGCGGCCATCGCTTCGAACTTGTTGGCGGCGGATGTGAATGGATACCCGGTGAATTTAGCAACTTCTTCGGCAAAGCGTTCGGCAAAACCGGGACTCGAGTTCAAGCCCGTGCCGACTGCGGTCCCGCCTTGCGCGAGAGGATATAGGCGTTTGAGACTGTCCTGTAGCCGTTCGATGCTGAGTTGTACCTGTGCCGCGTAACCGGAAAACTCCTGGCCCAATGACAGCGGTGTCGCATCCTGAAGATGCGTGCGTCCAATCTTGATGATATCGCCCCATTCTTCGGATTTCTCATACAGCGTTTGCTGTAAGCCTTGCAATGACGGGATCAGTAAGCAATGGATTTGCTCGACCGCGGCGATATGCATCGCGCTGGGAAACACATCGTTTGAAGACTGGCTGAGGTTGCAGTGATCATTGGGATGCGCCGGCGATTTCGAACCGAGCGCGCCGCCCAGGCGTTCGTTGACCCGATTGGCGATCACTTCATTGGCATTCATATTGGACTGCGTGCCGGATCCGGTTTGCCAGATCACGAGCGGAAAGTGTTCATCCAACGCCCCGTCGATGACTTCCTGCGCCGCATCGACTATCGCTTGGCCGAGTCTTTCATCAAGCTTGCCTTGGGCGATATTGCTTAAGGCCGCACAACGTTTGACGATCCCGAGCGCACGGATGAGCGGGCGGGGCAGGCGTTCGTCGCCGATCGCGAAATATTGCAACGAACGCTGCGTTTGCGCGCCCCAGTATTTATCGGCGGGGACTTCAACGGAACCCAATGCGTCGCTTTCAACACGCCCGGGTAAACTTCCGGTTGCCATACTTACTATGCAAATAAACTAAGAGTAAGGAGTGGACTATTCGGCTGGTTTATTGAGCATTTTTCGCACCTCACCCAAATGGATCTCTTCCTGGGCGATCATTCGGCGCGCATATTCTTCAAGCAGCACACTACGGCCGTCGACCAACTCCAATAAGCGATGGTATTCGGTCAATGCCGATGCTTCATGATCCAACGATTCCCGGAGAATGGCTCCGATATCGTGACGGTGAGTTTCCAGTAACGGACCGATTCCCAAAGAGGGATGGCCGCCTAAATGGGTAATCATTTCGCCGGCTTCGTTGGCATGGAGTAAGGATTCATTCGCTTGACCGCGCATCCAAGAAACGATGGGGATTCGGTTGTAGCCGACAACCATCAAGGCATAATGCGTATAACGAACCACGCCCGCCAGTTCCGCTTCCAGAATGTTATTCAGCACTTTGATCACGGCGTCGTTATCGATTTCTGTGTTTGTCATGAGTGTCTCCTGAAGTCAGAATGGGGAGAGTCTGACTATAGCGCTTTTTTTATCGTTGAGATAGTAAACTTTAAACTTAGAAAAAGTGTTTCACCATGAAGATCATGATGGATAAGGAGTAAATTCAAAAACTTGTTAAGCGCTTGTATAGAGCTTCCGTCCATTTCGGTGCCGAATTTTGATCTACGATGATGATATTGACGACCAAATCCTTAATAGCGTGACGGTAAACGAGCGACCGAATTTAATTTCCAGGGCTTTGGATTGATGGCTGCTTCTAACTTATCTTCCAATGGGTCGTCCAACTCATGAAAAAAGTTCAAGCCGGTAAGTTCTTCGATAGTGTCCACGGAGACGATAAAGTCTGTCAGAGGCTCATTGCCTTTCACCGTTTGCGGGACCAGGAACGCCAACATTTTGATTTTGGAGCCGGTTTCCGCTGCGTAAATTTTATAAAAAGCCTCCGGTACTTCCACTTTCCAGCTGCTCTTCAATCGATTCAGAGGATTCGAAAATACGGGGCCGGTTATTACCCAGACGCGTCGATGCAATTTGGTAAAGTAGTCGACTTCAACGGCTTCCAATCGCTGCCAAACTTTTTGATTTAGATTGGGTCTTTGAGGGGTAATGTTGGTCATTAAAAACGTATCCAATTGCGCTTGTTTGCCATAGAGCCTGCTGATGGCATAGTTAGGCGCCATGTGGCCTCGGTCGAAACCGCTGCGGGTATAGTCTTGATGGCTGATTCGCGTCAGGCTGCGCCAATCGGTGCTGAATGTTTGCGGTCTCTTATGGGACGGCGTATTGTCCTTAATCGCGGTGACTTGATAGATTACCCAAAGTGGATTGCCACGAATGTCCGAATATCCGACCATGAATCCATCATTGCGAAATAATCTCGACCAAGTCAGCGGTTGGTACCACACTTGGCTTTGCGGAACGCCTTCAAATGCCATGTCGGGCCTAGCCAACAAGACTTCATAGCTGTAGCCGCCAATCAGGGGGAGTAGGGTCAGTACGCTAATGCGAGGATATTTTTTACCGATTCTAAAAAACGTGATGAATGTAAAGAGTAAAAAGTGCTTTTTCTTGCGTCTTCTTGCCATGTCGATTAGCTAACCATGTTCAAAAATGCCGCATCAAATAGGGTGCTGCGGATTTTTATTAAGTGATTATTGTAACCGCATGATTATACAGTAACGTTCATGAAGAGCTGTCCATCGCCCCGGCAAATGAAAGTGCGAGGGATGGCTGGGTACGGTCACTCGCCCGACTGGACGCCGTGAACCCGGCACCTAAATTATGCTCGATAGTTACCATAGCCAAAGGGCTATGGAATTTTATCATCGTTCCCATGCTCCGCGTGGGAATGCATCCCGTGACGCTCTGCGTCCCCAGGGATCGATAAAAGAATCTAAAGCAAACGAATGGACTCCCAAAGTCTTTCAATCTGCCTACCCTCCACAGTCGACGCGAAGCGTCTAAAGCAGCGTTCCAACACAGAGCATGGGAACGATAAGCTTGCGCGCTCCTAAAGTTGAAACCAAGATTGAATTGAAGGCCGAGGTGCATGTTTTATAATCGAATCCCGATCATGACGAATTTTTCGAAATGACAATTTTTTCCGTCTCAAGATTTTACTATGCGCAAGATTGACGAATTGATTACGAAATTGAACTTCGGCTTTTCCATACCGGGCTTATTGCTGGCGACGCTTTTTTTCGCATTTTCGCTTACACCAAGTCTAGTGCCTCGTCCTTTTTCGTTTCAAGGGGTGATTTCCGGCTTGTCTTTTACGGCGGGATACGCGCTTGGCGTTTTCGGTCGATGGTTTTGGGATTATGTCGAATTGCCGTTGCCTGGTCGCGAAGCAACCAGGATTTTTAGGCTCGTCGCGTCGGGCGTCTGTTCGATCGTCGCAATCGCCTTTCTTTGGCAGGCTTCGCAATGGCAAGACGATTTGCGGTCTATGATGGGTATGGAGCCGGAAGGTGCAATGCCATCGTATGGCATTGCCTTGATGACTTTGCTCGTTTTTGGCGTATTAATACAGTTTGCTCGATTGTTTCGGCGTACGTTTCAATTTTTGTCTCTAAAGCTGGCGCGATACATATCCGATCATGTCGCGCATGCGATAAGCATATTGGCCGCGGGGATATTGTTTTGGTCGGTTATCGATGGCGTGGTTGTTTCTTTGTTCTTACGCGCGACGAACAATTCTTATCAACAATTAGATGCGCTGATTCAGGATGATTTGGAGCGTCCCGACGATCCGATGAAGACCGGTAGCGAAGCTTCCTTGATTGCTTGGTCGGACTTGGGAAGGCAAGGTCGTATATTTATGTCGTCAGGCCCTACAGAGAAGGCGTTGAACGATTTTTTCGGTGAGCCGGTGCTTGAGCCCGTGCGCATCTATATCGGGCTGAATGCGGCGGATACGCCGGAAGAAAGAGCCGAATTGGCTTTGCAAGAGCTAAAACGCGTCAAGGCCTTCGACCGTTCGGTTTTGTTGTTGGTGACGCCCACGGGTACCGGTTGGATAGACCCGGCGGCACTGGATACCGTCGAATATTTACATCGAGGCGACATCGCGACGGTTGCCGCGCAATATTCGTATTTGCCTAGCGCCTTGTCCTTGATAACCGAGGGGGAATACGGTGCGGAAATGGCTAGGGCCTTGTTCGAAAAGGTTTATGTTTATTGGACGAACTTGCCTCGCGACCATCGACCGAAATTGTATTTACACGGGCTGAGCTTGGGCGCCCTAAATTCCGATCGTTCTTTCGATGTGTACGACATCATTCAAGACCCATTCAACGGAGCATTATGGAGCGGCCCGCCATTTCGTAGCGAAACCTGGCGCAAAGTGACGCAAGAAAGGAAACCCGACTCTCCGGTATGGCTACCTCGTTTTCGCGATGGCGCCGTGGTTAGATTCATGAATCAATATACGGGGTTGAATGACGATAATACGCCGTGGGGGACTTTTAGAATCGCTTATCTGCAATATGCCAGCGACCCGATAACGTTTTTCGATAGCCATGCGTTTTTTCGGGAGCCGGAATGGATGCAAGCTCCCAGAGGGCCGGACGTCTCGCCGCATCTAAGATGGTATCCGGTTGTCACGATGCTGCAATTGGCGGCCGACATGGCTGTCGGGTCTACGCCGCCGGGGTTCGGTCATATATTTGCCGCTAAACATTACATCGATGCGTGGCTGGCCTTGACCGAGCCTAAAGGTTGGAGCGAAGAGCAATTGAGCCGTTTACGGGCTTTGTTCGAAGGACGATAAGGCTTCGAATAATTTTACAAATGTGAAGGACTGTCGATTCGTTCGAGGCCGAAGCAGGCTTAGGCTAAACCGAAACGTTGGGGACGGGTTAAATAAAGCTATGTATGCGGTAATAGTTGAAAATAACCACCACTACCGGAAACACTTATAAATCCAAAGTGAATTGTAGGGTGCGCTGCGCGTACCTAACGTCGGCATAAGGCAACACATGAAGGCACCTTAAAGTCAGGTGGTGTCGCTATGGTACGCGCAGCATACCCTACAGCCTTCAAGTTTCGAGATGGGTGTCGTATTAATTTCAACTATTAACGAGATCATAGCCAATAGAAAGCTAACACTTTGATTGATGATAAATCGGTAAATAACAGGTGATTTTCATCACTCTACTTCGAAGCTAGCCGCGATCGCTTCAAGGCTTTGAGGCACGGAGTTATCGGGCTGAAAGCAGGGCCGTGGAGCACGATAAAGAATCCCGGTGCCGATGCCGTCATCGTCAAGTAATTTAAGATAGGCCTCGCGCTTGTCGGCGGTCGGCGTAAAAGCCTCGTGTACCTGTTTCTTCCAGTTAAGCTGTTCCGGACGGAAAGTAACGCACGGACTCAATATTTGCACAAAAGCGAAACCGGGAAATTCGATGGCCTCGCGGATGATCTGCGCGAGTTCGTTGGGGGCATTAGAGAAGGCCCGCGCGATGAATGGCGCTCCGGCAGCCAGCGCCATTTCCAGCGGCTGAAAGGGCGGTTGATGTGTGCCTTGCGGGGCCAGTTTCGAACCTGTCCAGTCACTCTCAGTGGTCGGCGAAGCCTGTCCCTTCGTCATGCCGTAAACCGCGTTGTCCATCACCAGATAGCTGAAATTGGCGTTGCGCCGGCAAGCATGGATGAAGTGGTTGCCGCCGATCGAGAAACCATCCCCGTCGCCGCCTACGGCGATGACCGTGAGCTCCGGCCGGCTGATGGCTAGCCCTGCGGCCACAGGCAATGCACGACCATGCACGCCGTGGAAACCATAGGCCCGGGTATAGGCCGGAAGCCGAGATGAGCAACCGATACCTGAGATCAAGGCAACCTGCTCAGTGGGAATTTCCAATGCAGCGAGCGACTTCGTGAGCGCGTTGAGCACGCCGAAATCGCCGCAGCCTGCGCACCACACGGGCTTGTAGCTCGACTTGTAGTCCTTGTGCGCGAGGGCACGGGGCTTGACATGATGTTCTTTGCTCACTTGACCTGCTCCATCTCTAGTACGCGAAGCGCAGCTGCGATCCGGCCCGGCCGCAAGGGCAGGGGGCCGGGCTCGGCAAGGCTGCGAGTGTGCGGCGGCAGCTCGCAGACGGCCCGCAGATAGCGAAAAAACTGCGCTCCGTGGCTTTGTTCGACCACCAACAGGCGATCTATTCCTTCCAAAACTCTAGCGATCCTTACAGGATCAAGCGGGGCGATCAGCCTTAGCGACACGAGCCGTACCGCCGATCCATCGGCACAAACCCTCGCAACGGCCTCGCGAGCCGCTTGGGTGGTGGAACCCCAGGTCAGCAACCCAAGAGAGCCGTCGCCCTCGATGTCGGCCCAGTCATCACCATAATCGAATTGCTCGAGCTTGCGGCGGCGCTTGTCCAACTGTAGGCGATGGTCGGCGGGCATGGCCGAGGGGCGCGCCGACGGTTTGTGGCTCAAACCCGTAGCTGTGTATTCGCTGCCCGGCGTGCCGGGAATGCCCATCATCGAGACACCGTCGCTGGAATCCCCGAAACGCTGGAAATCCGCGATGTCTGCCGGCGCTCTGCGCCGCTCGGCGTGCCACTCGCGATCCTTTGGCGGATTAATGGCAGTGCGTGACTGCCCCAGAAACTGGTCGCTCAACACCACAGCCGGGCATTGCAGCGCCTCGGCCAGGAATACGGCCCACTGGGTGGTCGTCACGCAGTCGCTAATACCGTTGGGCGCCAACACCAGCCGTGGCGCATCGCCGTGCGCGCCATAAACGGCAATGGCGAGATCGGCCTGCTCGGACTTGGTGGGAATGCCAGTAGACGGTCCGCCACGCATAACGTCAACCACGACCAGTGGCGTCTCGGTCGCCACCGCAAGCCCCAGCGCTTCGACCATCAGAGATAACCCCGGACCCGAGGTGGCTGTCATGGCCGGCACCCCGCCAAACGAGGCACCTATGCACATATTGATCGAGGCGAGTTCGTCTTCGGCCTGTACCAGGCAGCCGCCTACCTCGGGGAGCCGTCTAGCCAACCATTCCTGAATCTCAGTGGAAGGCGTGATCGGATAGGCGGCACAGAACCGCACCCCGCCGCGCAGCGCACCCATGCCGACGGCTTCGTTACCGGTCAACAGCCAACGCGGTTGAGGTTGGGGCGGTGCGAGCCTGCAGGCACATTGGAGCGATTCGGTCTCGGAAATACTCGCCAGCAGGCCAGTCTGTATAACATTGAGCAACAGGCTCCCTTTTCCGGTTAGCCGGCGTTTAATAGTATTCTTCATGCACTCGAAGTCGAGACCGACAAGCGCCCCGACGATGCCCACGGCAATGATATTGGCGCGTAAGCCGGAATGTTCGCGCGCAAGTTCGCTAAGCCTTACCGCGTAGTGTCGAGCACCTGAATCTGTCACCCAGACGGGCGGCTCGCCTTCGGCAGAGTCAGCAATAACCACACTATCGGCATCCAGCGCCAGCTCGTCGGAAAAGTACTCGGCCTTGCCCCAGTCCAGCGCGACTAAGAGATCAATGCGATCATCCGGGCAGCCGACAGGCGTCACGCCCAACCGAAGCACCGCTGCGGCTTCGCCTCCACGGATCTGTGGACCGGTGGAACGGGTCATCAAGCCGAAATAACCAGCCTCGGCAGCAGCATCCAGCAGGATCTGCCCGGCGGTCATTACGCCGGCCCCGCCGCTGCCGATCAGAGCCAACGAGAAACTGTCATCGGGCGGTTTTTCTTTCGCCTCGTTCATCGCCGACCGGTTCCTTCAGGCTTATTCATTTTTATAATGTTCATGATTCATTCTCTGCTCGGCACGGGATTACATGCCCCGCACTTTTACCTGTTTACTTGCAAGGACCGGCGGCGTTGTGTGGAATTACTCATAAGAAATCCAATTCTTCGCCTAATCGCGCATTCCGACCCGATTATGATCTGGGGAGATAATGCCGTCAAGCGGGAGAAGATGGCTAGAAAAAGGTATTGGATTGAATTACAAAATAAACCCGGCGTCGTTTATTTCTCATTTTCAAAAAAGGCTATGAATCTAGACCCTATAGCCCCTAACGTGCTGGACAAATGGTTTGAAGAAACGGTAAGAAGTCATTGCAGTGGGCGGATTTATCTATGCCGCTATGCGGACGACTTTGTTTGTGCGTTTCAAGATGCGGAGCGCTTTTATCGAGCGCTGATCCAGAGACTCGCGCGTTTTGGTTTGGAGATAGCGGAAGACAAGACCCGGAAAATGGTGTTTAGTCACTTTAAAGCCAAGAGCAAGACGAAATTCGAGTTTCTGGAGCTCAAGTTTTTCTGGGGTGTTAACTACTGAGGAAAACCCGTCCTAAAGCGGCGCACATCGCGGGCGAAACCGATGTAAATCTGTATAATTGGCAGGTTTGGTTTAGGTTCGGTGGCTCGATTACCGAGCGCCTTCGGCAGGAGACGTCGCCGTCAAGCCGACATGAGTGTATTAGCTGTGTTGCCGAGTCGTTTGGTAATGCTCTAAATCAAGTCAATAGATTAACTCTACAATACTTAATATTAGGATGATTTCATGAAAATGTATGAATTTACACAAATATCCGAACCGAACGGGTTCGTCGACGGCATGTTGTCGAGCAATGATAGAAAATACCGGGGCGTGTTGTTCAAGGCATTCGGCGTGGTCTTGATGAGCATCATGCTTTCGCTGTTTGCACGGGAAGCAGGGGCGGAGATCACCGACATCGACCCGTCGATAGCCGTTCATGGTGCGGAAATTGTCATCGAGGGCAACGGATTCGGCAGCAAAAAGCCGAAAGTAACGCTGATAGAGTCCAATCCCGCAGGTAAGCGGGCGAAAAAGGTGGCGCTACGTGTCATCGATAATGATGATACAACGATCACCGCTTCGCTGAAGAACGGAATGGCCGGTGACTATACGCTCGAGGTGAAACCCGCCCGCGGCGCGGTCATGACGGCGGCGCAAGGTTTTACCATTGCCGCTCCGGAAAATATCACGCTATCCGATGAACAAGGCGAAATAGGGGACGAAATTGAAGTATACGGCGATTTCTTCGGAGATCGCCGCCCTCAAGTTTTCATCGGAGGAAAAAAGGTCAAGGTAGTTGACTTCGGAGAGGACTTTGCCGCGGTCCTGGTTCCGAAAATCGCCAACGGCCTACATGAGGTAAGCGTGCGTAACCGAGCGGGGGATGGCGTTTCATCGGTCTTTTTCGAAGTCGTCAACAGCTCGGTCAAGCCGAAAAAACAGCATCAGCTAAAAGTGAAGTTCGACGGAAAAAATTATGCGGTCGGCGGCAAGACGCTCACTGCGGTTTATAGTCCGGTCACCAAGCAAATCACGATCATGGCGCTCAAAGCGTCCGGCATGTCCGTGCGTAATTTGACATTGACGGGCCAAGTGGATCTTGACACGCTTCCCGCCGCGATCGGACCTGGGTTTGGGCCGGGCGACATCATTTATCAATTGCCCGGCGTGGCTGGAAATAGCCAATATCAGTCGGCAAATAATTCCGATGAATGGCGTGTCCTTTTCAATCACTATGAAAATGGATATCTTTACGGTTCTTTCAGCGGCATGCTTCGTAATTCACAGAATAATAACGATACAGTGCGGATGTCGTCAGGTACTTTTGCCGTCAAGGTAATACAATAACGGTTTAGGCGATTGACAAGAATAATCATACCTAAATATATCTTTCGCACTTCAAATTTCGGCAGTGGCAGAGGAGGCGCCTGGGTGAATGCAGATTTTGCATTACGCCATGGATGGCGTGTATTAGGGCACCAACAGTAGGCGCTTTAGGCGATGCAGGGCAGAAAAATGCTCTTGCATTTTCTGCATTCATTACATCCATGTAACTTACGCAATTGCAGAGGAGCAAAAATCTGCCCTGCCGCCGGCACCTGTCAATCGAGCAACCGCTCCCTCTTTTAAAACATTGGCGTTATATTGAAAAAAGAAAGTTATTCAGAGTTGTATCCTTGGGTTTCATGTTGGCTTTCAGTTCAAAAGTATCAACTATACCTTTCGCACTTGAAACTTCGGCATTGCCTAAGGAGGCGCCGGGGTGTGCGGCAAAGGCTTTGCCAGCATGGAGCTGGCATAGAGCCTACATGGACGTATTTACCCAGCACCTAAATTCCATAGCCCTTTAGCTATGTTTAATATTATAGCTAATTTAGGTGCTGGGTTTACGGCGTCCTTTGACGGACACCCCGGCGCCGAATTTTGATCTGCGATGGGTATATTAACGCGAACATAGCCTTTTGTAAGGGGCTCGTTTTTCACATAGGCAAAAGCTTCATATAACACATCAATGCGTTCCGTTAGCAATGGGTTACCATGACGTTCGGCCAAGTTAACGGTGAAAAAGCAAGTCGCTCCAGGATAGTAAAAACGGCGGTATTCGGTCATGGTTTAGCCTTTACCGGTTCTCGAGCGATGCGGTTCCTATAGTCACTGCGTCCTACGGACTGATGTCTATAATCGGAGGAATGAAGGCCACCTACGATCCTTGTACTTTCGACGTAGTTGGTTAAGGAGTGCCTTTGGAATAGACAATCATCGGACAAATGCGGCGTGCATTCGGTCGGAACACCCTGCAACACCTACTCCATAATCGCATCTATGAAGATCCCTGCTTTGCTAAAAAACGATCCAATTGATTGGCAAAGTTTTGAACATCGCGGGAACTCAATGCCGCCGGCCCACCGGTATCTATGCCGCTGGCACGCAAACCATCCATGAAATCGCGCATCGCTAAGCGCTCGCCGATATTTTGCCCGCTATAGGATTCGCCGCGGGTATCGATGACATAGCCGCCTTTGGCGATGGCCTCCGCCGCCAGCGGAATATCGCCGGTGACGATCAAATCGCCCGCCGCCATGCGCTGGACGATCTCGTTATCCGCCACATCGAAACCGCCACTGACCCGCAACATGCGGATATACCGAGAAGGTGGTACCGGCAACGTTTGGTTGGCCACCAGCGTCGTCGTTATTTGGCAGCGCTCCGCCGCCCGAAACAAAATATCTTTGATCGCCTTAGGACAGGCGTCGGCATCGACCCAGATTTGCATGCTTATGGTGTGTTTTATTGAGGTGTCGCTTCAAAACTCTTCGCTTTGGAAAAAAGGAGCAGGTTGAATTATAAAATAAACCCGGCTCTTTTATTTCCTATTTCCAAGAAAGCTATGAATCTAGGTCCCGTTGCCCTTTTTCTGTCGTTGTTTTCAGCCGGCGCGCCAAAGGCTCGCCGCTGGAAGCTTGCCGTTAGCTGCTCAAAAACCATCATTCTCTCAAGTTTATGGAAAATTCGACGTAATTACATTATAGTTACGCTAAATTCGGTAAATTATGGGAGTGCAGTCAAATGACTCAGCTAATACGAATAGGGAATTCTCAAGGCATAAGAATACCTAAGCCTTTGATTGAACAAGCTAATTTGGAAGGGAAAGAGCTTAAGTTACAATTGGTCAAGGGTGGTCTCCTCATAACTCCGGAGAATGGAGTTAGAGAAGGATGGAAAGAAGCTATAGAACAAACAATTTTGGCTCAGGGGCAAGAGTCGCTAGATAATGAATGGTTGGATTTACCTCTCGACTAAGATGATGAGTTGGACTGGTAATGATAAAGCGATTTGAAGTTTGGTTCGTTGACCACAATCCCACAAAAGGAAGAGAGATCAATAAAACACGCCCTTGCGTTGTAATTTCCCCCAATGAAATGTCAGCTTTGTCTACAGTGCTTATGGCTCCAATGACGACTAAGGGTTTTGAGTTTCCTTGTCGTGTTCCATGTAAGTTCAAAGGAAAAAGTGGTCTGATCCTACTGGATCAAATTAGGGCAGTTGATAAATCAAGGCTTGTTAAAAAGCTTGGGGTAGTGAGTCCAAAGACACAAAAAGAACTGTGTTCGTGCTTACAAGAAATGTTCGAGTATTAAATTTCTCTTGCCACCAAGATCTAGCTAGAAGCAATAGGGTCAAAGCAATAAGATCACCCATTGCCTTTAATTTATTTGTATCTGACCCCGATTATTACTGACTCTTTGACGGCTTAATTGTTAATGGCAGTGAAACGCTCCGGGGCAAAATGCCAAGCCGTGCTTGACGGCGGGCATTCCGAAGCTTGAGCTGGAGAACGAGATAGAAGCCAAAGGGTATCAAATGTAAGGCTTGAAACCGCTTAACCGTTAGTTATGCGCGGTTTTTCCAAGACGTAGGATCTTTCTTCGCATGAAGCACAGCCGTGACAATGATATTTTGATTTTGAACTAAATAAAATACACGGAAAGGAAACCGAGTTATTGAAGTGCGCCTTAGTTCTTTGTATATTTTGCGGTAAATGAGCGGATTTTTTTGAAGTTTATCTAAGGCTTCTTCTACGCAAAGTAAAAAATCATGGCCAAGGCCTACCCTTTTCTCTTCGAAAAATTCGAATTGCTCCTCGATATCAAACTCTGCTTCTTTCCGAAGTGTGAGTTTGTATTTCATTTCTTAGATAGTATTCGAGCTTTAACATTAGACCACGAAGACCCTACGTCCTGATCAATTTCGAACGATGCGAGTCGCAAATCTAGTTCCGCTTTCTGTGCTTCTGTGAGCTCTATTTCCGAATCTTCAGCAACAATGCTGTCCCATAGGGCTTCGGCAAGAATAATACGTTCAGAAACAGTAAGAGATTGAATCTCCATAACATTTAACTCGTGTTGGACAGGCAAAAAAGATTTTAACACAACTCTAGGGCAGAACAAGATGGGTAGAGAAGAGAGTAGACAGCCATCACCGAACATCGGCTGGTCTGTTGCCGCTTCTCTCGTATGACGGTGTCTCACTAGCCCGGGAGAAGGAACCTAGGGCAGAAAAGAGGGCCGGTTGAATTATAAAATAAACCTGGGCTTTTTATTTCCCATTTCCCCAAAAAGCTATGAATCTAGACCTGACCCTATCGCCTTCAAGACGGCGAGCGACTTGTGATCCTGCTGGCTGGCGGCACAAAGAAACGGCAGCAACGCGACATTGAGGATGCTCAAACTAGATGGAACGATTACAAGCGGCGAAAAAAAACGTCAGAGAGGTGACAAATGACTTTAACACGCAGTTTTAAAGATACCGTCAAAGCGCGTATCGAGCGGGACACAGAGTTTCGCGATGCTTTGCTACGCGAAGGAATTGAATGTCTTTTATCCGGGGATGTGGACACAGGCAAGGCCGTTTTACGTGACTATATCAACGCAACGATTGGCTTTGAACGACTTGGCGAAGTTACAAATACCCCACCCAAAAGCTTGATGCGCATGTTTAGCCGGAAAGGCAATCCACAAGCTAGAAATCTCTTTGCTGTTATCTCTCAGCTTCAAACCCAAAGTGGCGTTCACCTTGAAGTCAGAGCCGTGCACTAGAGCGCGGTAACTTCCGTCCGCGATTGGTAAAAACCTATGGCGACATACGGCTTGGCCGTTTGACGCCCTACCAATTGCAATTTACGGCCTTCACAAACAAAAAAAATCAGCCAACGTACCTTTTTGTTTCGCTGGTTTCATTTCCGTTGCCCATTCAGTCGGCCAAACTAATTTGAGCAGGTCTAGATTGGTAGTATTGTTTGCTAATCATCTAGGTAGAACAGTCAGTTAGCCGATTGCCCCTCACAAATTTCGGTGAAAGGAATAACCGCGCCGGGCTTTTCAAAACTCCTCGCTTTGGAAAAAAGGACCTAGCTGAAATATAAAATAAAACCGGCCCCTTTACTTCCCATTTCCCAAAAAAGCTATGATTCTAGACCTGACCCTACTGCCCTACCTCTTTTTTCCGAAAGCGTCATTCATCGTTGCAACAAACGAGCACCGGAACCGACTCTTTGCCCTACATATTGATGAATGACCGTCATATATTCTCTTCCTGTCTTCGTTCTTCGTTTCGCAACAAACCGGATAACCCCTAAAACTTTTACAATTTCTTGGGTTGCGACATCTTTCAAGTCTTGTCTTATTGCTTCGTCGACGTAGTTAAATCCATTCACAATTATCTGATTATCCTCATCTATTTTTTGGTCTTGAAAATGGTATTTATCAATAAGTAACTCAATGATTTTAATTGCATTGCCGTCGCTCAATCGGCCTCCATTTTCTATGTCATATGCGCATAAAGCACCTTCTATTGAATTTCCGTAAGACTCAAGCCCCATATTGCGGTCCATATCGGAAACAGAATAAGAAGGAGCTTCATTGTAATTCCGCTTTGGTTTTTGATAGAACACACACTCTGAACATGCCGCTTCTGTTCTGGTATTTCCACAGCACAGGCTACAAATCAAGTCTCCTGTAATCAAGCATTTCCGCTTCCCTTTTCTAGTATTACATATTGGACACTTTGCCATCTTATCTCCTGGTTAATTTTTTGCTCTTCAATTAAATTTCTGGATGCCACTCTCTTTATACCCAAAAATTCAAAAAAAGGGGTCGGGCTAAATTATTAATTAAACCCGACCCCTTTTTCGCTTATTCTCTGCACTGCGCGTCCCATTCCTTAACCTGCCTACTTACGGGGACCGGCGCCGTTGCGTGGTATTACACATAAGAAATCCAATGCGCCTAATCGCGCATTCCGACTGGATTATGATCTGGGGAGATAATGCCGTCAAGCAGGAGAAGAAGGCTTGAAAAAAGGGTCAGGTTTAATTATTAATTTAACCTGACCCCTTTTTTATGTTGGCATCAGCAGGCAGACTCAGGCCGCTCTATATTGCCGTACATCAATCTCCACTCCGGCACGAATAGCTTGCTCAGCTTGTTCGAGAATCGATCGGGTGATGTCGTCATCAATATATTCTTCACCGCAATTATTACAAATCTGTGCAGGTACATTTTTGAAAACCAAGGTTGTTGAACCTCTCTCCAGTGTGGTGCTCGTTGTACCGTTTAGGGTCTCACCATATTTACAAATTGGGCATTTCATGGTCGTTTCTTTTTAAAGTCGTTATTCCAAAGCATTGGATCAGGCTTATATACTGTAATGATCACCATTTCATCATCTTCGGTTTTTGCAGTTAAAACATGAATAGGTTTATGGTCAATCCATCCCAATAACAAATAACTTGGGTAAGGCTTATCCTCGGGGTAGTGAGCGATAATATCATTCTGAATCAACACAGAGCGGATGTCTTGGTCTGTTATGCCTCGTTCAAACATTCGAATGACCGCATGTTTTCTATAAATTAATTTCATTTTGAAAAAACAGACTG
Source organism: Methylotuvimicrobium sp. KM2 (assembly GCF_038051925.1). NCBI lineage: Bacteria > Pseudomonadati > Pseudomonadota > Gammaproteobacteria > Methylococcales > Methylococcaceae > Methylotuvimicrobium > Methylotuvimicrobium sp. KM2. The sequence goes on from NZ_CP150634.1 coordinate 340,367, forward strand.
TTTCAGCTTATCTAAGTCACTCGATGCGCAGAGCCCGCGTAGCTCCGATTAGCGAACGCGTAATCAGCGGAATGATGGCTACATTCGTGCGATTACGCTATGCTAATCGCACCTACGGCCCTCGAAACCCCATTGCCCGTTTGTTATGTGCGGTTTTTCCAAGACGTAGGATCTTTCTTCGCATGAAGCACAGCCCTGACAATGATATTTTGAACTCAATAGAATACACGGAGAGGAAACCGAGTTATTGAAGTGCGCCTTAGTTCTTTGTAAATTTTGCGGTAAATGAGCGGATTCTTTTGAAGTTTATCTAAGGCTTCTTCTACGCAAAGTAAAAAATCATGGTCAAGGCCTATCCCTTTTCTCTTCGAAAAATTCGAATGGCTCCTCGATATCAAACTCTGCTTCTTTCCGAAGTGTGAGTTTGTATTTCATTTCTTAGATAGTATTCGAGCTTTAACATTAGACCACAAAGCCCCTACGTTCTGATCAATTTCGAACGATGCGAGTCGCCAATCTAGTTCCGCTTTCTGTGCTTCGGTGAGCTCTATTTCCGAATCTTCAGCAACAATGCTGTCCCATAGGGCTTCGGCAAGAATAATACGTTCAGAAACAGTAAGAGATTGAATCTCCATAACATTTACCTCGTGTTGGACAGGCAAAAAAAATTTTAACACAACTCTAGGGCAGAACAAGATGGGTAGAGTAGAGAGCAGACAGCCATCACGGAACATCGGCTTGTCTGTTGCCGCTTCTCTCACCTGACGGTGTTTCACTAGCCCGCACGCAACGCGCAACGGGGTCAGGTCACGCAACGGGGTCAGGTCTTGAATTTTGCAAATACGTCCTTGCATAAGCGAGACTTAACGCAAATTACAAGACCTGACCGTTCGCAGTAACAGCAGTAAATCTAGCGGGTTAAAGTCCCGTCCAAGGAATTGTCCGTACGCCTTGGTAGTATGAGGAAGCGGCATCGTGGTAACACGGTGTCGTAAGTTTCCAAACAGCAAGAGAGCAGGCCGTAACGCAAGTGAACCTACACGTAGCCTCGTAAACGAATTGGAGGAGCCGACCCTGTGGTCAGAAGGGGAAGGCCGTTGGATGGATACTGAAATAACGGAAGTGGTATCCGTCGACTTCCGGGGTAGCAGGGTCGGCATGTTCTTGAAGATTCATTGCCCAGTGCTGGAGACCCGTTGCGGCGGTGGGGAGGCCATCGACTATTGCGTATAAGGAAACGAAGGCGCAATAGGCCGTAACGGGAGTCGGAGGGGTTCATAGTACCGATGGAAGTCTAGGGACAACATAACCCAGACCGAGGGAAGGGACCCTGCTTTGTTCATGTAACCGAAGAGTGGAGGAAAAGGGGATTGCCATGTTGCTAATAACCCCTGATGAAATCAGGACACTACAGAGGAAGCTCTATACCAAGGCCAAGCAAGAACCGGCCTATCGCTTCTATGCGCTCTATGACAAGGTGTGGCGGGCAGACATCCTCATGTTTGCTTACCGCCTTGTCCGTGCTAACAAAGGAAGTCCCGGCGTTGACGGAGTGAACTTCGAGGACATAGAGCAGAAGATAGGGATAGACCAGTTTTTGTCGGAATTAGCTCAAGACCTGAAAGACAAGACTTATCACCCAAGTCCGGTACGGCGCGTCATGATTCCCAAAGCGGACGGCAGTCAGCGCCCGCTGGGCATTCCGACGATCCGCGACCGGGTAGCCCAGATGGCGGTAAAACTCGTCATTGAACCGATATTTGAAGCGGATTTCTGCCCGAACTCCTACGGATTTCGGCCAAAGAAATCGGCCCACGACGCGGTTGATGAAATAGCGGAAGCGCTACATCAGGGCTATACCCAAGTGATTGATGCCGATCTGTCGAAATACTTCGATAGCATCCCTCACGCCAAACTGCTGGCCGTTATTGCCGAGCGCATTGTTGATGGTGCGATATTGCACGTCATCAAGCTATGGCTCAAAGCACCGGTCATCGAAGAGGATAAGGACGGCACCAAGAAGCATATGGGCGGCGGCAAAGCAAACAGCAAGGGCACGCCGCAAGGTGGAGTCATTTCACCGTTGCTATCGAACTGCTACCTGCATTTACTTGACCGGATATGGGAGAAACATCAGCTACGATGGAAGTTAAAGGCGCGCATCGTCCGTTATGCGGATGATTTTGTCGTGCTGTGTGCAGGTGCAGTTGATGCACCATTGGCCGCGGTACGGCATGTGCTGGATCGTCTTGATCTTGAGTTGAATGATACCAAAACCCGCATAGTTGATGCCAGAGAGGAAAGTTTTAACTTCTTGGGTTTTTCAATCAGGGTGAGCAAGGGATTGAAGTCGGGCAAAAGTTATCCGCATGTCTGCCCGGCACCGAAATCGCTTGCGAAAATCAAAGACCGTATAACGCAATTGACCGCACGGGAGCGTACGCCGATACCGTTGGAAGATATTATAGGAAGCATGAACGCCAGCCTTCGCGGCTGGTCGGGTTACTTTCACTATCGCAATTCCAATGGCGTACTGGAAAAGGTGAAGACGCATGCTGAAGAACGTCTGCGAAAGCACCTCATGAAGCGGCACAAGGTCAAAGACCGTGGGATCGGCCTCGGTCGTTTCCCAAGCCAGCAGTTATATGCGAGATACGGGTTATACAAGGTTCCGACAAAGGCGGGCTGGAAAACAGCGCATGCCGTGGTGTGAAGAACATCGGAAAGCCGTGTGCGTTAATAGCGCATGCACGGTTTGATGAGGGAGGACAGGAGAAACTAACTATGATAAAGCTAATGAGGCACCGCCAGACGAAAGGGGCGGAAACAGATAGGCCATGTCTACGGAAAGTGAAATCCTGTTCTCTACTCTACCTATTTATTCTGCGTCGGCTGAAAGGAAGTTGGGAGAATTTATATGGAGAATGGCAAGCGGTAATGTCAAATGTAAGGACTGAGCCTAAGATTTACGGGTGTGGGCACCTCTATTTTCCAAAAAAAGCTATGGATCTAGAACCTGTTGCATGGCTGTGGCCGCATTTACTCGGAATCTATTCAAGTGATAGAATGCGAATCAAAAGCAACCTCGAAAACCTAGAACCTAGTGTTTTCGAGGTTTTTTGTTGCACTCATTTTTTGAAACGAGTATCTATAATGATAATAAGAGCTGTATAAGCAGCCGATTTAATAACCGGCGGAGACATAATGATGAAGCAGCAAGAAGAGTATGCCACAAAAAAAGATGCGTCAGTATTCTGGAAAGCATTTTTTGAAGTCCTATCCGGCACGTCGCTCTATGCCTCTCAAGGACATATAAATTTAGAGCAACGGGGGGACGCTATGAATAAAATGTCTGATCTTGAAAGACTGCGCGGAGATTGGCAAAAAATAGGAGCGGATTTCCGTGTCTCGATCAACAAAGCAAAACAAACAACAGAACGATTCTAATCAAATTGTGTCGGCGCAATGGCAAGGCCCGTTGCCGCCGCCGTCTACCCTTAGGGAATTCGACGACATTATCCAAAATGGCGCCGAACGGATCATGAGAATGGCGGAGATAGAACAACAGCATCGGCATGATTCTGAGAAAAAATTGATAGAAAATGATGTCAGGTCAATTAGGCGAGGTCAGTATTTAGGCTGGTTGGTCGCCGCATTATCGATTACCGGCGCGGTGGTCACCGCCTATTGGGGCGCACATTGGGCTGTTTCTTGTGCGCTGGTCGGCGTTCCTATTTTGGGTACCGTGAAAGCCATTATTGGGAAATAACGGAAAAATTCGCGCTGCTCAACACTGAGCAACAACGGGGTAAAAGCACTAGAAAGCAGCACTAGAAAGCAGGGTCAGCTCTTAGAAAGCAGGGTCAGCTCTAACATTCCAACATCATTCCCTGTGATTCTTTTCAAATTGCCGCACAGCACGACTTACAGTCATATAGTGAACACCGAAATGGTCGCCAATCTCTGACATGCTATAGGCACCAGACAAATAGGCTCGGGCCATCGCTTCATTTCGGTTCCGATAGCGTTGTTGATAATCATTCAGCGGCATCGCGACAGATCGCCGGTGGGCTTTTGAAACTTCCCGGAGTTCTTCAGGCTTATTTTCCAGTCGGTGCCCCTCGACGAACGCATCATCACCTAGCCCATGTTTGACACCTAACTTTAAAACTCTTTATGAATCAATATTTTATTGGATCATAAATGACCGTAAGGCACTACATAGGCGTTTTTTAAGCGTAATTCGATCTATAGTAGAGTTTTTTGTACACCTCCAGGAAGCGGGTCAAGGCCCAATGTGTGGTAAATCCGTGCTAATTCCGCTTCCGGTTGTGTGCTTTTGCGGATGTGCAGAATACCGCCGTCGGCGCGCCGGAAGGAGGCGGTGACGCGCTGCTGAACGGACAAGATGTCGCGCAGTGTGGACCAGCGGTCGTGAATGCCGTGTTCTTTCAGTTGCCGGCGGATGATTTGCACGAACTGATAGGCCAGGACGGTGATGAACAAATGGCCGTCGACGCGGACTTCTTTGTGATGGTAGACCGGACGAAGCCCGAGTTCGGATTTAAGGCTACGAAACACCGCTTCCAGGTCGGTGAGCATGATATAGGTGCGCCACAGTTTTTCAGCATCCCATTGCGTTTCGTTACTGCGGAGGCAATAGACGCCGGGATGGCTCAGGCGGCTGCCGGCTTTGGGCTGTTTCGACCAGGTCAGGCCGATGACTTTTTCGCCGGTCTCATCCGGGGTCAGTTCGATCGTGTAATGCTGGCCGATACCGTGGTATTTTTCTTGGAGCCGACCGATGCGCTGTTGCAGTTTGTCGAGGCGCTTTTCGGCGCGAGGCTTGTGGAGGCCGTCGGCGATTTTTTGTAATCCGGCTTCGAAGCGCTCGCACAGGTGTTGATTGATGCCGCGCTCTTTTTGTTCGCGCTGTTCGGAGTAGCAATACAAGCGCACTTCTTGGTGTTCGCTGTCGTCGATGCGCTGGATGTGGACGGCGGAGCCGGCGGCGGTTTCGATCGGGATCGCGGTGTCGGCTTCGAATTGCCGAGCGCGTTCGCGGCTGACGACCAGATAGCGGTAACCGTGTTCGCGCAGCCAGGTGAGATTGGCTTCCGTGGCGATGCCTGCGTCCATGACCACCAAGGCGCCGGGTGGTGCACCGAGGTCTTTGAGCATCTCGGCCAAGGTCTTGCCTTCCGAGGCATTGCCGTCGAAGGTCTGGGAACGGCGGACGAAGCCGCTGCCATCGAGCACCAAGCCCAGCGTGACCAGTGGACAGTCGCGGCGCTTTTCTTTGGAGCGGCCCCGTTGCGCTTTCGGATTGGCGGCCGCCGTGCCTTCGAAGTAGGTATTGGTCAAGTCGTATAAGGTAACCGTGGTCTCGAAACCGAACAGATCGTGCACCCGGTTGAACAGCGTGCGTTCGATGACGTCCCGGTGCTTCATCAAAGCGTCTGAAGCCCGATACAACGTGATCGGCTTCATGCGTTCGAAATCGACGTCCAACAGCTCGCCCAAACCGCTGCGCTGACCTAGCCAACGGTGCGTGGCGGCCTCAGAAGCCGGCGCTGCCATGCGCCCGATGATCGAACCCACGACCGCCGCCCGTATCGGCCCGGAGAGACCCAGTCCCATCAGCAGCGAGGTAAAATTGACCAAGTCCATCGCCGCCAAACCGACCTGCTCGACACCGATCGAACGGGGCCTCGCTAATTCCAGCGAGTTCGCATCAATGGTATATATTTCAGCGGGAGTCCGGGACTCCGGTGGCTCCGACGAGACCGATTCCGAAGCCGCCTGTGCGGCTTCATTGACGACACTCATGGCTGGGGTCGGGATCAACGAAAGCCTCACGAGCAATGGCGCGCTTTCCGCCAACAAGCGCGCGGCGATATGTTCCGCGGCCAAGGCCACCGTCTGAGGTAAGTCCGGATCGAATAAACTCGTTTGCAACGATAACAACTCCAGGACACGGCGACATAAGGCCGGCCAAAAAGTGGGCTGGATCGAAAAATGCCGGCCTAGATTCAGCAGTGTGACCTGTTTAACTTTTTGACCGATGCGTTCGGAATGAACCAGTCGATAAGTCTCATGAGGTTCGCCGGTGGCTCTGCAGCGGGTTTGAGTGCGTCGAATAAACATGCCGTCAACTTAGCGCAAACCGCGAGGCGGCGCAAGATGCCTAAGGCATTTTATGGCACTACATTAGCCATTTTCGAGGAAGTCGATTTTTATAGCCCAATGATATCAATTAGTTAAAAAATTAATAATTTTTGCGAATGATAGATATTTACTAGAAAATGTTAAAGGTGGGCTAGCAATAATTGATGGCGGGTCTGAGCCAGCGGGCTTGGCAGCCCTTTGCCATCCGACACAAATCGACGGCAGGACTCAATCGCGCTTTTCCGGTCACTACCGAATTGGCTGAGCAGCCAGTCCACATCCAGCCACTTGGGCACCGTCGCCTCTCCGATCATGGACCGGTAGCTGCTCCAAGGCCAATCCTCCGGATTCCCGACCATGCCGGCGCGTAGCGGATTCAACACAATATATCTTATCAGTTCCAGCAAATAGCTTTCCTTCTGGACCAGGATCGCCTTGTAACGGCCTTGATAAAGATGCCCCACCATGCCATGGCGGCGATTAAAGCGTTGCGTATAGACACCATTCAAATGCCGCATCCCTTTCGAAAGATTCCCGTCGACCGTTTCCATCAGTAGATGATAATGATTGCTCATCTGGCAATACGCATGCACGACCCAATTGAAACGACCGCAAACATCGTCCATGACTTCCAGCCATGCTTCTCTATCCTCGTCATCCAGATAGATGTCCTCGCGCCTATCTCCTCTTGAAGTCACATGGTAGAGAGCACCCGCAAATTCCAATCTTAAAGGTCTAGTCATGAGTCAAGTATAGCGCAGAACGCAAAATGTTGGAATGTGAGAACTGACCCTGTTATTCTCTACCGCGCTGGGAGTGCCTGTCCTACTCGAAACCCCGTTGCCCAGTTTTAGTGTTGAGGCTCATTCTTGACAATAAGATAAAATAACAGGTATGTTGAGCGTGTCAAAACGCCATACGGTTTCAAATGTAACGGCATCAATCAGATCAAACAGGCGCTTAGATACTCATTATCTGACCCGTTAAGTATAACGAAAGGAGCAGCACCATGGAAATTTTCACAATCTGGATATTCTCAATGATTATTGGGGTGCTCATCGGCAACGCGAAGGGACGTGCTATCTCAGGCTTTGTATGGAGTTTCCTCTTTGGGCCTTTGGGCGTCCTCGTGGTGTTGTGTCTATCAAATCTCAAAAAGCAGAAGGAGCTGCTAGAGCAGAAGCAAGTCCTTGCGGGACAAATGAAGCTTCAGCAAGCGCAGCTCGAAGCCCAGCTCCAGCATTTACAGCAATTGAAGCAGTCGAACCCGGGAGAAAATCTCCTTAACAAAACTTACCGTATTGCTAAGAACGGCAAGGAAATGGGAGAGATGTCCGTATCCAAGTTAAAGTTGCTTTTGAAGTCCGGGCACCTCACCACAGAGGACTATTTTTTCGATACGCAAGTAAATGACTGGTTGCAGCTTGAGTGTATGGAGGAGCTGCATTTAGAAAAGAGACAGGTCTAGTACTTAGTCATTTTTGTATTGTCGGGTAGAGTTTTTTCAATTTTACCCGAGCATCTTCATTGGTAAATCGCCACTCCATAGGCTGAGCAATAGCATTCCTTTTTTTTGCCACGCTACTCTAATCGGATCTATGGCCCTAACACGACTACTTGTTTTCGTGATCAGCAAAACTTATATTTGATATTTTTTGATAAATATTAGAAACTTTTGGTCAAACCGATGCGCAAGACTAAGGAGTTAAACGATGGAAAAACAAGATAAGAAAAAAAAAGAACATTTCTTGCCACGAATCTACATTCGCGGCGCGGGTGTTCTTCATGTTAATTCTACCGAGCTCATCAAAACCGATTCGGTTAAACAACAAATCGACGCCCTGAGAGAGTTGAAAAAAAAGGGGCTAATTGAAGAAGTCGCTTAACGGCCTATAATGAAGCAATTGTCCCTTTTGATCTTGCCTTTAGTCGGCGGGTACGCTTTTTCCAGTATATGGATCGGCTCGTTATATCACTCGGCAAGAGAAAGCGGTGATAGACTTTATTTTCGAGCTTTATTTTACGCTTTATGGCTTCTCTCAATATCCTACTTATTGCATTTCACGATCTATGTACGTTGTGATGAATACGGTTACCAACTTTTGCTGCTATCGAAGATTATTAACCCGGAGATATCGACGATTGCACCATTCGGCAAAGAATCACAATTTGTCGTTTATATCTATTCATTAGTCTTAGGTCCCTTGCTCGCGTTGTTGCTGAATATTCCAAAATGGCTACCGTCAAACCGGTTTGCTTGCATTTATGATTTCACGGTTAAAAAAACATTGTTGCATGCAATAAAAACCAATGACTTCGAACAATTCATTTTCAACTGCTTCTATCAAAATAAACCCGCTCTTTTCACATTAGCCTCCAATAAATTGTATTTGGGTTTGTTGATAGATGCGCCAAATCCGGTTCAAGACAGACGGTATATAAAATTTTTACCGATTCTGAGCGGTTTTAGAGAGAAGGACACGCAACAAATCAAATTTACAACCGATTACCAATTTATTTTCGAAAATAATTTTAATGTTGAAGACTTTGAAATTGTAATACCGCTGGAGCAAATCGTATCGGCACATCAATTCGATTTGACTATTTACAACGAAAGATTCATACCCAGTAGCGGCTTGAAAGCCTCGTCTCGTTTTAATTTAATGTAACGCTTGCAGCCTACCAAGAATGTTCGATTTGCTTTGACCACGGTCGAAAACATTTAGGACGGAGTTGCTAACTCTGTGACAAGGTGCAGCGCCTTGTTATAGAAACCCTCACTTCTTCTCAGATGAGCTGTTCACAGGCGCAGGAGTTTGTGGTTTAGGTTGCGGCGAAGCAGGTCTCATGCTAGTAATGCCGTCCACACTTAACTTTTCTTGTTGCTGGGGACGCAAATTATTAATTTCATTTAAGGACTTATTACCCGTTCCTGATATGCCTTGGTACTTGTTATCAGTCATGACTATTTCCTTTTCGATATATTTATTGATGGCGGTTGAAACGCCTATTACGGAAGTAAAAATCACTCCGGCCATAAATGACCATGCTGCCGTGTGATCTAATATCTTTAAGAGCTGGTCTTTTTCCTCTTTTTCATTTACTACATCCTCTAGATGCTTTGCATTTCTACGGAAAACCCATAGCACAGAGAAAAGGCATAAAACAAAGCACGCCAGGGCAAGAACATGTAGGATAAGGCTCTCGATTGAGCTTACCCCTATGGTCGATATTAGTGTAATGAGAAGGCCAATTGCAGCAGTACTAAGGGTTAGAAGACTCTTATCATGCTCAAATCTGGTGTTAATCCAAGCATTAAGATTTGCTGCATAGAACTCCACTTCTTTTTGCTCTTGGCTCATAATTACTATTTGTCCAGACCTGACGCTTAATTTCATAAATAAGTAATTTAAAAATCAATCATAACACCATGATTATAAAATGCTTTTATTTTTTCACTGATTAACGCAATTAAGCACTAGATAACTCGCATCATCAACATGGGAATAAGGGTCGAGTTACTTTTATGGATAATGGAAGCCGATAATAAATGTAAGGCCGTAAGGCGGAACGCGCCAGCGGTTCCGCCGAAAGCCGAAAGCTAACCGACACCGGCGACCCACCAGCCTACTTAACCACACTTCGACTCCCCACAATTCAAACAAGTCATGCAGCCGTCCATCAACACCATCGCCTTGGTGCTGCATTTGGTGCAGAGTACGGCTTGTTCCGGGAAGGCGTCGCCGTTGTTTGCCGCGCCGTGATGGGCTTCGAATTCGCGGCGTTTTTCGGCGAGAAATTGCTTTTGGTGATCGCTCATTTCTTCGGGCTGGATCATGCCAATGTGTTTCAGGTGCGATTCGATCGCGTGGCCGATTTCGGCGACCAGCGAGGGCATGAATACGCCGCCTTTTTTGAAATAGCCGCCGCGCGGGTCGAATACCGCTTTCAGCTCTTCGACCAGGAAGCAGGCGTCGCCGCCTTTGCGGAATACCGCCGAGATAACGCGCGTCAGCGCCAGCACCCATTGGAAATGCTCCATGTTTTTCGAGTTGATGAAGACTTCGTAAGGCCGGCGTTCTTCGTGCTCGGAACCTTGGTTTAGGATGATGTCGTTGACCGTGATGTACAGCGCGTGTTCGGACTGCGGCGTTTTGATCTTGTAGGTCGAGCCGACCAGAACCTCCGGCCGTTCGATGTTTTCGTGCATCGATTCCGGGGACGGTTTTTCCGCTTCCGGTTGTGCCGTTTCGGCTCTTTCTTTGGTCAGCACTTTGTAGCTGACGATTTTTTTGTTGATTTTGTGCAAGGTCATATTGATTACCTTAAAAAGTTTGGGATTCCCCGGTTTGGCGAATCGTCGATGTTTAGTACTGTCATGTTTTGGAACACGCCCGACCGATTTAGACGGCTTGAGTGTGGGTGTGACGCTTTTGTCGCGACGTAGGCGTCGCTCCCACAGATCGCACATTAACTACGTGCGTTTTCCAGTTTTACGGAGTCCAGGTACAGCGTATCCGGGCAAATATCTTGTTCGTGAGGCCACACGACCGTGCCGTGTTCGATCGCCGCACGCTTGAAATAGTGTTTATCGCGCAGTTCCTTGAAAACGCCGAAGTCCAATAGCGGCTTGCAGTCGTATACGCCTTGGCTGCCGTCGGTAAATTGCAGTATCAACGAATAATCGTCGGCAACCTGAACTGTTTTGACGCGTGGGTTCATAGTACTGCCTCCGAATTAATTTCGTAGGTTGAGTTTACTCTGAAGGACATAAGAGTAAACTCAACCCAGCCTATGATTACTCTTCCGAAAATCAAAACTTTCCGTAATATCCTTCCTTCAGCGCATCGAACAAATTCGCAGCGGAATGGATTTCGCCGTCGTACTCGACTTCTTCGTTGCCTTTCAATTCGATGACATGGCCGTCTTCGAGCGTGAACTGGTAGGTTGTGTTTTCCAAGTCCTTTTCCTTGACCAGCACGCCCTGGAACACTTCCGGATTAAAGCGGAATGTCGTGCAGCCTTTTAAACCTTGGTCGTAGGCGTATTCATAGATCGACTTGAAGTCTTCGTACGGATAGTCGGTCGGCACGTTCGCGGTTTTCGAGATCGACGAGTCGATCCATTTTTGCGCGGCGGCCTGGATATCGACATGTTGTATCGGCGTGACATCGTCGGCGGCGATGAAATAATCCGGCAATTGCGCGTTCGGGTCGTTGCTATACGGCATCGCGTCCGGGTTGACCAGATGGCGGTAAGCCAAGAGTTCGAACGAGAACACGTCGACTTTTTCCTTGGACTTTTTTCCTTCGCGGATGACGTTGCGCGAATAATGGTGCGCGAAGCTCGGCTCGATACCGTTGCTGGCGTTGTTCGCGAGCGACAGCGAGATCGTGCCGGTTGGCGCGATCGAGCTATGATGCGTGAAGCGGCAACCGGTCTTGGCCAGATCTTCGACCAGTTCGGGTTCTTCTTGCGCCAGTTGCTGCATGTAGCGGCTGTATTTCGCGTGCAACACTTTGCCTGGCACTTTGTCGCCGATTTTATAGCCGTCTTGCTGCATTTCCGGGCGTTTGTACAGCATTTCGCCGGTGACCGTGAACACTTGTTCCATTATCGGTGCCGGACCTTTTTCTTTCGCGAGTTCCAGTCCGACCTTCCAGCCTTCAATAGCCAGCGCTTTGGTGACTTCTTCGGTAAAGGCCAAAGACTCTTCCTCGCCGTATTTCAGGCCTAGCATCGTCAGTGTCGAGCCTAATCCCAGGTAACCCATGCCGTGGCGGCGCTTGCCGAAGATTTCGTCGCGTTGTTGCTGTAGCGGCAAGCCGTTGATTTCGACGACGTTGTCGAGCATGCGGGTGAAAATGCGCACGGTCTTGCGGAAACCTTCCCAATCGAATCCGGCTTCTTTGCTGAACGGTTTTTCGACGAAGCGGGTCAGGTTGATCGAACCGAGCAGACAACTGCCGTAGGGTGGTAATGGTTGTTCGCCGCAATTCCCTGTTACGATCCCGTTGAAGATCAGATTGTTTTTGTCCGGCTGCGTCGTATCGAACACGGCTTCGCGGCCTTCATACTCGATCGATTTAACGGCAGTGAGGAATTTGTCGGCATTGCAGGTCGTTCTTTGTTCGCGCCATTCTGTAAACTTGCGATTCTTGTCGTCGGTGAGGAATCCAATTTCCTCCATGAAGCGATCACGCGATTCCGAACCGATCAGCAATTCGTAATCAGCTTGACAATCATACAAGCGCTTCCCGCCTTTGCCGTCCGGTAATAGCCGTTGCCCTGCTTCACGCCGCTTCAGGATTCTGCAAAAGATCCCAAAGTTCGCAAGCAGCATCTGGACGTCTTTTAGCAGGCTAGGTTGGCTCGAGGCGAGTCGAATCGTGCAATAGGCGTTTTTGTCGTCACGTTGGACGGTGCCGTCTGCTTGGAACAGGCCGCGTAGATAGCCTTTCACGCACTCTTCGTTGCCACGCCAAACGACTTCCGGCACGCGTAGCTTGGTATCGCGTGAAAAGCCATAATGTGCAAGCACCCGCGCCAGCAGCACCGAACGAATCATGACCAAATTGCGTTCCGGAACGGCTACCGGACTCACGCGGTAAGCTCGCGGACGTTCGGCGACTTCGGCGATCAGGGTATTGATGTAGTTAGCCACGCGATCGGCATAGTCGCGATCCAAGCCCCACAGGTTGATCACGGCCGTTTCCTGACCTTCGCCGCGATTCGTAAAATGTCCGTCTCCGGCAATCAAGCCCAAGAGCATGCCAAGCTTTTCATCGCCTTCCTGACCGAATTGCCCTTTTCCGGACTGGATCAGCAGCTCATCGCCCACCTGAAGATCCTTGAGCTTGATTTTGCCTCGTTGAGTGTAGAAGTCGTGCCATTCGGTCGCCTTGATCTCGTAGCCGCTCTCAGTAACGACGCGGTAAACGTCTGCCGAAGCCGAGGTCATAAAGGCCGGTACGGCGGAACGAACCTCGACGCCAAGCTCGCTCTTTCCAAGCGCGCGTCGATCCACACTGACCTCCAACGGCAAGCCGCGTCGGTACAATTCGCCTATTGTGACCAGCCCGTATTGGGTCGCGAGCCGAGTATCGGCGGTCACGCATGGGTTGGTCGCGCGAATGTTTTCGCAGAACCAGTTGTTGTTCATTTCGTTGACTTTGTCGATTAGGATGAAGCCCGGTTCGGCGTAGTCGTAGGTCGACGACATGATGATGTCCCACAGGCGGCGGGCCGGCATGGTTTTCGTGATGCGGCAGGCGACCAGGCCGTCTTCGTTGACGACATAGCCTTTTTTATTCGGCAGATCGCGCCAGACGATTTTGCTCGCGTCGGTCAAGTCGAGTTGGTCGGCCTTGGCTTCGCGCTCGGTGACCGGGAACGACAACGGCCATTGCGCATCGTTTTTGACTGCTTCGACGAATTCGCGGGTGATCAGCAACGACAGATTGAACTGACGCAGGCGGCCGTCTTCGCGTTTGGCGCGGATGAAATCGACGACGTCCGGGTGCGCGACGTCGAAGGTTGCCATTTGCGCGCCGCGGCGACCGCCGGCGGAAGAAACCGTAAAACACATTTTGTCGTAGATGTCCATGAACGACAGCGGTCCGGACGTGTAGGCGCCGGCGCCGGACACATAGGCGTTTTTCGGGCGCAGTGTCGAAAATTCATAGCCGATGCCGCAGCCCGCCTTGAGCGTAAGTCCCGCCTCATGTACTTTCCCTAGAATATCGTCCATAGAGTCTTCGATGATGCCCGAGACGGTGCAGTTGATCGTCGAAGTTGCCGGTTTGTGTTCCAGCGCACCGGCATTCGATGTGATGCGACCGGCCGGAATCGCGCCTTTACGCAATGCCCATAGAAATTCTTTGTGCCAATGCTCCTGCAAAGACTTGTTGGTCTCGACTTCAGCCAAGGCTTTCGCGACTCGTTTGTAGGTGTCGTCGATCGTGCCGTCGACGGCTTTGCCGTCTTTCGTTTTCAGGCGGTATTTGCTGTCCCAGATGTCCAGCGAGGCGCTTTGCAGCGGAATATCGGTCGCGTGTTGCGTAACGACTTGGAGTTTTGCAGTCATTCTTTGATTCCCTTGTCTGGTTGAACGTATTTGGCTTTATCGTATCCGGGAAAAGACCCGGAGCATTGATGTTTCGTGCGCTTGAGCGAGAAAATCCGCAAATGAAGCGAATCCCTCATCTTGTGTTAATGGCGATATTTTAAATCAATATATTGTGTTTTTTGCGATTTTTTTCCGCTGTCAAATCATCATTTGACCGGTAGTTTTTACAGTTCAATGAGTTAGCTTTGAGAAAATTTTTTCTGGGGAGTCGGGCATTGCCGAATGGCCGAAATGGTACAAAATCGTGCCAATCGAATGCATCTGGAAGCTAAAAATTCGTGCGCAGCATCTTGAGCCAGAGCATCACAGCGGTCCTTGACCGGCAAACTGCGCACATCAGAAGTCGATCGATTTTTCGGTGCAAGAAGACGTATAATTTCCAATTTTTCAACGATTTCCGGACATGCTCACTTTGCTTCACAAACAACGCGCCGAATTGCTCGCGAAATATCAAGATCTATCCGCCACTTCGCGGGCGGTTCTACAGTTAATGGCTGTTGCTTATAACTACGAGATGGCAACTCCCATCAGTCAATATCTGAAGGTTTTAAAGATTAACGACGATCGAGGCAGACAATTCACGCCGGCTTCGATCAAACCGATCTTGCAAGCGTTACAAAAAGCAGGCTTGTTGGAACAGCCATCCGGAAAAGCGGAATACCGCAGCAACCGACTGTTGGCCGAACCGGTCGTTCGGCAACTGGTCGATACAGGCGAATTCGAACGTTATGCGGCGCTATTCGAGCAAACGTCGCCGATCGCCAAAAAGACTTTTTATGGCACCGCTGCCGAATGCCTGCGCGATGCGCGCATTTCATTTCATCGCGGCGATTACAAACAAGTCAACGTCACACTCAACACCGGCCGGCGTTATTCTTATCAATCCAGATATCCGGACGATGCCGATGCCTATCTTTCTTGGGTGCTGAATCCCTTCGACGAAGACTGGTTCGAACGCCGGCATCCCGCATTGGTCAAGGAATTGATCGGCCATCTTGGGATGCATCAAGTGGTATTTTTGTACCAAGATCCACAAATATCCGATTATCTGGCGCGCTGGTTGGCACTCTATCCCAGTGCTTCGCCATTGGCTGCACGATCTTATGGCGAGTTGCTGCTGTTGCGCGGCGACTGGGACGCGCTGGCGAAATATATCGAAGCGACTGAAGATCCGGAATTACTGGCGCTTGGCGCGGCATTAACATTTTTGCACGGCGATTTCGCTGGCTCCACAGCGCAATTCGAGTCGGCGCTAAAGGCGTTTAGAAAGCTGACCGGCAAACGTAACCTCTATTTTTACGGCATGGCTGGACTCTTTTATCCGTTGGCCTTGCTGAAAACCGGCGAAGCGCATGACAAAAAGCTGACGGCCTTGTTGACCCAAATCCTCAAGCAAAATAGCTTTTGGTATTACGGCTATCGCTATTTGGAGGCCTTGCAGGGGTTTTTGAAAGGCGACCTGACGCAGCGCGATAATGCGGTTTTTTACAATTCGTTTGTCATGACGGAGGGATACAGTAAGGCAGGGGAACCGCAAACGGTCAACGTTTATCCGCATTTTCTCAAATTTTTCCGATTTCTGGTTCGCTCATGGATGAGCGATGCGCCGTTGAGCGGCCAGCGCGATTTGACGATAGCGACCTTCCAAGACCTATGCCGGCAATTGCACTCTAACGGCCTTCAATGGCTCGCCGCCGAATTGGCAAAGCTATTGCAAGCTGTCGACTCGAAGCAGTCCGATTCCTTGGACACAGGCTTTTTGGAAGGCCGTCCGGTGACCTTGCACGGCTTGTTCGCAAGGCGTCCCGATTGGGAATTTGCCCTGGATGCCTTGCTCGGCCTCGGTAAGTCCGAAGTACAGACCGGTGCTCCCGTCCAAATCGAAAAGCCGACCCGCATGATCTGGCTGGTCGACTTTGACGAAAAGCATGGTGTTCTGACTGTCGAACCGCGCGAACAAAAACAACAAGCCAAAGGCGGTTGGACCAAGGGCCGTGCCGTTGCGTTGAAAAAATTGTACGCCGAGCGCGATACCTTCGACTGCCTGAGCGAGCAGGATTTGAAGATATGCGCGACGATTCGTCAAATTACCGAATACGGTTGGCACGGCGCCTATTTTGAATTCAGGGACAACATGCCGTTGGCTTTGGTTGGCCATCCGCTGCTGTTTTGGGCATCATCTCCCGAGGTACGCGTCGACGTTGCCAAAGGCGAACCGGAATTGCGCGTCAGTACCGTCAAAGGCGGCAAAATCAAAATCACGCTGGAACCGTCGCCGGCATCCACGCAAAAAAACCTGGTCACGAAGGAGACGCCGACACGTTTGAAAGTCATCGAATTCACGCCGGAACATCATAAAATCTCTACGGTACTCGGCGCACAGGGACTGGAAGTGCCGCTGTCGGCGCAAGAGCGCGTATTGCAAACGCTGAGCGGCATTTCAGGTTTACTGACCGTGCACTCGGACATCGGCGGGAGCTCCAGCACGGCCGAACAGGTCGAGGCGGATTCGACGCCGCGCATGCACCTATTGCCGCATGGCGATGGACTCAAAACGGCCTTATTGATTCGCCCGTTCGCGACCGGCGGCGCTTATTATCAGCCCGGCCACGGCGGTGCCAGTGTTTTTACCGAAATCGACGGCAAGCCGCTGCAAGCGCGGCGCGATCTCAAGCTCGAAAAAACGCGTTGCAAGGAAGTCTTGGCGGCTTGTCCGGCGCTGGCCGAAACCGAGCGCGACGACGCCGGCGAATGGCTGCTCGAAGAGCCGGAACACTGTCTCGAACTGCTGTTACAATTGCAATCGCTCCCGGCCGGCCAAGTGCTGCTGGAATGGCCGGAAGGCGTCAAATTCCGTGTATTGGGGCAAAGCAGCGGCAGCGGTTTCCGCATGCAGATCAAACGCGATAACGACTGGTTCGCGTTGCAGGGCGAATTGCAGATCGACAACGATACGGTACTCGAAATGCGCCAATTGCTGGACTTGCTGGATAATCGCCAGGGCCGGTTTTTGCAATTGCAGGACGGCCAATTCATCGCGTTGACCGAAACCTTCCGTAAACGACTGGAGGACTTGAAAGCCTATGTCGATTTGACCGGCAAAAAAGTCCGCATCAACCCTTTGGCCGCATTGACGCTCGAAGACTGGCAGGACGAAGCCGGTTTCAAGGCCGACCAGCATTGGCAAGAGCATATGCGGCGACTGAAGGCGGCGCGCGAATTTCAACCGGTCGTGCCGTCTACGTTTCAGGCGGAACTGCGTGATTACCAAATGGACGGCTATAACTGGCTGGCGCGCTTGGCGCAATGGGGCGTCGGCGCCTGTCTGGCCGACGATATGGGTCTCGGCAAAACCATACAGGCGTTGGCGCTATTGGTCGACAAAGCGCCGAACGGCCCGAGCTTGATCATCGCACCCACTTCGGTCTGCATGAACTGGGAAAGCGAAGCGCTGCGTTTCGCGCCAACGCTCAATCCTATTTTATTCGGTAGCGGAGACCGTCAGCGCCAGCTCGGCAATTTGCAGCCTTTCGACTTATTGATCTGCAGTTACGGTTTGTTGCAGCAGGAGCAAGCCGCCGAACTGCTGGCGAACATTCCGTTTCAAGTCGTGATACTCGACGAGGCGCAGGCGATCAAAAACATCGCGACGCGGCGCTCGCAAGGCGCAATGAATTTGCAGGCCGAATTCAGGATAATCATGACCGGCACGCCGCTGGAAAATCATCTCGGCGAATTGTGGAATCTGTTCCGCTTTATCAATCCGGGGCTGCTCGGTTCTCTGGAGCAATTCAATAAGCGTTTCGCCGGGCCGATCGAGCGCGACCGCAGTCAAGAAGCCCGTCAGCAGTTAAAGAAATTAATTCAACCGTTCATTTTGCGCCGCACTAAAACCCAAGTTCTACAGGAGCTTCCGCCAAAGACCGAAATCCCAGTCTACGTCGAAATGAGCGGTGAGGAAATGGCGTTTTATGAGGCCTTGCGCCGCGAAAGCCTCGAAGTTTTGAACAGCACCGACAATCAGGCCGGCGCCAAGCATTTGCAAATACTCGCAGCGATCACCAAATTGCGCCGCAGTTGTTGCAACACGCGCCTCGCCAATGCGGATATCGCACTGCCCAGTAGCAAATTGGCGGCATTCGGCGAAATCGTCGACGAATTGCTCGACAACAAACACAAAGCCTTGGTGTTCAGCCAATTCGTCGACCATTTGCAATTGATCAAGGACTATATCGAACAGCGAGGCATCGGCTATCAATATCTGGACGGCAGTACGCAAGCCAAAGAGCGAAAAAAACGCGTCGATGCGTTTCAGCGCGGCGAGGGCGAATTGTTTCTGATCAGCCTGAAGGCCGGCGGCGTCGGTTTAAATCTGACCGCGGCCGATTATGTGATTCACATGGACCCCTGGTGGAACCCGGCGGTCGAGGATCAAGCCTCGGACCGCGCGCACCGCATGGGCCAACAGCGGCCGGTGACCATTTACCGGATGATCGCGAAGAACACGATCGAAGAAAAAATCGTCGCGCTGCACAGCCACAAGCGCGACTTGGCCGACAGTCTATTGGAAGGCGCGGACATCAGCGGCAAGATGTCGGCCGACGCGTTGCTGGATTTGATGCGCGGAGAATGAATCGAAACCTAAGGAACGAGCATGAAATAACTTCGACAACTGTTAGAAAGGGGGTTCGGTGGCTCGATTGACAGGTGTCGGTGGCAGGGCAGATTTTTGCTCCTGCAAAATCTGCATTCATGCCATCCATGGCAATCAGATTCCGCCGTCAAGCCTACATGGACGTATTCACAGCGTCCTGTCAAGCGAGTTACCGAACCGCCTCAAAGCCTACAACTTGTATAAGTTATTTTGTGCATATTCCTAAAGTGGTGTTTGCAGATCGGGGATCAGCCAAGATAACGCTCCGCAAACTTCACGATGCCCGCGTCTCGGCGAACCAAATTTCTTAAGCCTAGCGCTTGGAATCTCGGGTCTTTGTGTAGGCCTTTTTTGTACGCGTCCTCGGTTTTTATTGCAAGGTCATTGTCGACAGAGAATTGGTTTTCAGTGAGCGATTTTAATCTATGGGCCAATTCCAGAGAAATCTTGAACGATTCGGATTTTTCGCCGACGTGACCGAACGCGGTATCGAACGATTGTCTTCGGATCGTGACCGGTATTTTGCTCGAAACGCCATTCAAATCGCCGGGTGCCACCACGAACGAAAACAACTCATCGGCAAAAAAGACCGATAACGGTGTCATCGATAATCGAAACAACTTTTCCTTATGCTTCTCGATGAGCCAATCGCTGCCGTTCGATAATGCAGTCAGCTCGATCAGTTCGGCTCGCATCGGCGATGCTTCGGCGATTTCGACCCAGCCATGGGGATGTAAAACCAAGTCTTCCGCTAATTTCGTAAAGTCGAAACCGCGCAAATGCGCGGCCAAGCCCAGAAACAGCGCCAATTGCCGGGCGCTCAGCGTCAAAGCCAACGGCTTTTCCTTGCCCAATAGACCCGCCGCTACCGGTTTGCCGGGATCGATCGGCAACGTGATGCCGAATTTTTCTTTGTTCAATACATATCCGGGAGCGAAACTGTCCGGCAATTCCGACAGGTCGGCCGACAGCGCCGCATGATCGCCTGCATAATCCGCGTACAGCGCTTTGATATACGGAATTTTGCCGTCCACTGCCTCGCCGTCCGCGATATCGGCAATCGAAAACCAAACCAGCCGCGCATCGCTGTCGACTTTGCGCCGCAAAAACAGGTAACCGTCCAGCGTCAATTCGACATAAAAAATAGCCAAATAATATTCGGTCAAGGCGTGATTCGGCGCTGCGCCCTGCACCTGCCGAAAAGGTTTCAGGGTGCGCCAGGGTTTGAAGGTGTAATGCGTTTCAAATTGCAAACCGGCCTCTTCGCGTAACTCGCGTTTCAGGGTTTCCGGTAAGGCTTTTTTTATGATCGGCGAATTCGGCGATTGTAAGGTTTTCAGCAACTCGGTTTTGTTTGTGATGCCGTGAACATCGTTTTGATTGGCACGTCCGCCGATTAGACCGTAATCGCCGGCGGATTTGTCGAAGCGTTTTTGCGTGTCCTCGCGCTGATAAAACAAAATAGCGCCGTCGATCTTGATGAGGCTCCAGGCGACATAACAATAACGAATCGGTTGCGCTTGTCGACGCGCATGGTGTTGGTGGCGGGCCTGCTCGATAGCCCGCAATACCTCGCGCTGCCGATCTTTTTTATCGTCGGCAATGCCTTGGGTATTCCAAAAGTTGTCGGCAAACAAAACGGGAATCGGTATCGCTCATCGCGGTCAAGATCGACATCGCCAGCAATTGCGCCGGAAACGACACAAAGCACCATTCGCCGCGTTGCAAGTTATCCGTTTTCAAGGTCGCCAAGGTATCGAGCAGCGTTTCGCATAGATTGACCGTATTCTCGGCAACCGCCGGGTCTATTTGCCGCTCTCGGCACAACGCGCCGATCAAGTCGCTGCGTTTGAAGATGTCATGATCGCCCTGATTGACTGACAAAACTCAAAAGTCGAAAAGATTAGGAGATAATATCGATATTTGACCGGTTCTAGCAAGGAAGCGAAACATGCAACAGAGCACGCCTTTATACGATAGCATCTTGAAATTATTGCACCATGCGCCATGGCGCGATAGACGACACCTGTATACCGTGGCTTGGATGGTGTTGGGTTTATTATCCAGTGGTTGGATCAGTCTAAGTAAGTGGTCGCCTTATGTCGTGAGTCGTGCGGAGCTGGCGCAAAGCGTCGAGAGACGCTTCAAGCGTTGGCTGACGAATGGGCGTATCGATGTGTTGCGGTTGTATGCGGCGTTATTGCGGGAGGCTCTGAAGGACGTAACGGAAGAGCCGTTGCTGGTCGCTTTAGATACTTCGATGCTCTGGGACACGTTCTGCGTGATCCAGTTGGCGCTGGTTTATCGTGGGAGGTCGATTCCATTAGTTTGGAAAGTGATGAAACATCCCAGTGCGAGCGTGGCGTTCAAAGACTACCGAGGCGTATTGGGGTTTGCGGCGCGACTGTTTCCGGAACGAGAGATCATTTTGCTGGCGGATCGTGGCTTTTTACATGGCGAATTGCTGAATTGGATTCGCAAGACGGCCGGCTGGCACGCGCGTATTCGCTGCAAGCGTTCCGTCGGGTTTTACCAAAAAACGGGCAGCGGCTACCGCAAGTTGGCCTTACGTTTGCTAGCCGGGGAAGTTTGTTATTACCACCATGTCGGGGTGACCGGTGCGCATATCCCTGCGCACTTGGCGGTCGGCTGGGAAAAAGGGGCGAAAGAACCATGGATCATCGTCAGCGACCAACCCACCAATGGCGATACGCTCTATGAATATGGGCGGCGCTTCAACATCGAAGAGGGCTTTTTGGATCACAAATCCAACGGTTTTCAGTGGGAGTCTTCGCAATTGCGCGAAACCGAGGCGCTTCAAAGGCTCTGTTTCATCATGGCGGTCGCCACCTTGGTGTTGGTTTGCCAAGGGGGTGCGGTCGTTGCCTCAGGCAAGCGGCGGCGTGTCGATCCGCATTGGTTTCGCGGTTATAGCTATGCCCGTATCGGCTGGGATTGGATACGGCGTGCTTGCGCTCGCGGTGATGCCATTATTGACAGTCTAGTTCTGCACGCTTTGCACGACCCCGAGCCCGCTCGGGCGAGTAAACGGCAACCCGATCGATCCCGCTGGATGGATGATTTGCCCTGCCGCATTTTTCTTTTTACTATGCAATTAAGGAGTTAAGAGTTTTGTCAGTCAATCAGCATGATCGCCTTCTTCTTCGGCGAAGCGGGGAAGATGAGCAAAGAGCGCCTGAATGAGTTGTGCCGGCATGTGATTACAGTTGATCGTTGTAAAGTCTCATTATGCAAAAAGCCATGTAAGAACAATAAGTAGTTCGTAAATATTCATACGGATCACTGTTTATTGTTGATTACCAAGCAGTAGCAACAGGATAGGCGCTTATCATTTCATCCGGTGTCAGTAGGGTCAAATCGTGCTCTAACGCCTGACAAATCAGCATTCTATCAAAAGGATCAGGGTAATGATTCGGCAAACGACTTGAATGAAAACCGCTTTTTCATCAAGCGCTAAGAATTCAATGAAATGCTTACCGCACTGTTGTTTAATAAAACGATCTGCGGAAACCGGTAAAGGCAGTTTTCCGAGTTGATGTTTGACGATCATTTCCCATACGGAAACACTGCTGAAATAGACTGGATTATTTGTATCTTGAAACAGCATTTTGGCTTTTTCGCTGAGTTCCGGCGCATCTGTTGTCACCCATAAAAAAGCGCAGGTATCCAACAAAATCTTCATCATTTACCCTCAAAATCATCCAGCATGTCATCGGGTAAAGGATCAAAAAAACTTGTCGGAATTTCAACCAAGCCTTTTGCTAAACCTATTGGGCGTTGCCGGACGGTTTCCGCCTGCTTCTCTTGGGCTAGGCCTAATCTGAAAAAATGAACCAAGTCATACACCTCAGCCAATTTTTCATCGGGAAGTTGTTTAATTTCTTCAATTAATTGTTCTTGTAACATCGGCATCTCCACTGGCGCGATATAAACTCTAGGAAGAGGTTGAGCCCTAGGGGTTTCACGGCTGTTCGTCTTGTGGGAAATTTCGAGGTAATTATTCACACCCCTCTATCGTTCCCACGCTCCAGCGTGGGAACGAATACTGAGACGCTCTAGCGTCTCGTACCGCTGGAGCGGTACTCAGGCATTCCCACGCAGAGCATGGGAACGATAAATCATCGTCGATTACCTATGGCTGAGCTATTGTGTCGGGTCCGGCTGCGAATTGTTTGCCGATTCAGCGTTCGAGAAATTCGATTTTGACCGGCATGTTCAGTTCTTTACCGATTTCTTCCAAAACGGTTCTTGCAGACACCTTGTTGACATGCGTTGTGACATACCAGCCGTTGCAACGGCGTTGTTTTTGATAGCCGTTGGCCGGCGCTTTAGCTATCAACGGCACCGATGTGACCACCTTATTCAGCTTCGCCACCCGTTCCAGACCGATGATTCTCAATGTTTTGAGAAAAGTTTCGGCAATGGTGTCTTCCTCGATGACCTTGCCGGCTACCGTAACTCTTAAACGGCCACCGGGCTTGCGGGTACGATATCGGTCTTTTTTGTGAAAACCTGATTTTCCTTCCGGTTTTGCATTATAGTTCGCTGCGAAATGATTCAAGGTGGCTTTGATTTCCGCCTCCAGTGTTTGCATTTTGCGGCAGGAATCATTAATCGAAGCCACCAAGGAAAAGTCGCCTATCAGGCATGCTTCGGCGCCAGCCATTTTTAGATCGTCCGTAGCGTGGTTCAATACGGCAAACAATTCGGTAAATTTTACCGTTACGGCTTCTGGTAGTTTGTTCATTTCGTCGACTCCGGTTTATTTGGTCTAAACAGCGGGCTATGTATCGCTACCGCGGTATTCTGTTTTCACAACTTGATGCGTAGTATCAGACAAAATGGGCGGGATGTAATGGGAGAACTGTGGGAGTTTTTGGAGGAGCGGGTAAAACCAAACGCGTTCAGCTGAATTGGGAACAGCTAAAGCTTCGGCCGAATGCGGCATCACGAAAATGCCTTCCCTATTTCGGACTTTTCTTCGGGCAAAAAAAAGCGGACTCGATGTCCGCTTAAAAAACCCTAGAAACCCTTTAGGAGGTAAGAATGTATACGCAATACATTTAAGAGTTGCGGCGATTCTAAAGGGATTTCCAAACGCTGAAAATGTGGCGAATTGCCGCGCGGCAGGTTGTCGCAGGTAAATCCGCCCATCTTTGCGGCATGTCGACTGAACAACGTCTTACAACATAGCCGACCCAACGCGCTCATGAATGGTCAGGTTCTTTTTGTTCCGTTGGCTCGATAGGGTGTCCGCAGTTATGGCAGAATTTTTGATCTTGCTGTAATTCTTCGCCGCAAGCCGAACATTTGAATTCCTTGTGCTTCGGGTGACCGCAATGACAGCAAAATTTGGCGCTTCGCGAGGACAATTGCCCGCATTCAGGGCACGCGCTGGTGCGCAGACTCGGCAGCGCCGGCAGGGTTTCTTTCACTTCTTCCATCGAGTCGATCAAATAGGGCGCATTCTGAAAGGCAACCCATACCAGCCAAATACCAATCAGTACGATCAATAGAATCGCGATGCCGAAATAGAACGACTTGCCCGATGCGCCGACGAAAAGCCCCAAGACTTGCCAAATGACGCCTTGTCCGACAATGACGATGACCAACAGAGCCGCCGGCACGCTGATCGCCTTGACAAAAAATAGCGCGCCGCCGGTTTTCGGGAGCGCCGCGATCGCATTCACGGCGAAAAGATAAAACAAAATCAGCGCAGTCATTTGCGTGACGAACAACACCAAATCCGTCGCCGCCAAACGGCCGGCAATGACTAAACGGGACATGACCGGTAGCAGGCTCATTAAATAACCGACTAGCAACACGATCAGAATCGTAATCAGATATTGCGCGGCGCGGTAACCGCCGCTGCTTTTGAATGAGGGCATGATTTCCACGGTAAACCTCCCGATCGGTTGAAAACTTAAAGTATTAACCTATAAAAAGCAATTTGTCCACGACAACACACGAAAATCAGGAAAATATTCAATTAGTTATACTCTTCAATTTTGCTCAGCTAAGGGATGGTTCAAAGGAGTTATTTAACCGTATCGATTACTTTCGTGTATTTCGTAATTTTAGTGGACTAACTGCCGAATTTAGGATAAACGGAAATTAACCCACCTGCGCCCGCTTTTCCCGAATTATACTCAACGTAGATGAAAATTCGGCCTCGGGGTGCCCGTCAAAGGACGCCGTGAATACGTCCATGTAGGCTCTATGCCAGCTCCATGCTGGCAAAGCCTTTACCGAGCACCCCGAGGCCTCCTCCGGCACTGCCGAAATTTGAAGTGCGAAAGGTATAACTTAAGAATGTTATATTATTGTTCTCGTATGACTAATCTAGGAGATTTCCTATGAATTTTTTAATTCACTCTTTTTTTCCTATTGCTTTTGCTTCTGCCATTGCCCTTTCGGGTTGCGCTAGCGAACCGACCATTGCCGACTTGATGCGGGAGCATGCCGAAACCACGAAATCTGAAGCCGAATTAAAAACCCGTTTGTCCAGCGAATGGGAAAGAGGATCCAAATTGCTGTCTTCAGGCGAAAACAAAGTATCTGAAGGTAATGAATTGATCGAAGATGCCCAAAAAGACCTGAAAAAAGGGCAAGACATGGTAAGCGAAGGGCAAAAGGAAATCGATGAAGGCCGTTCGCTGATGCGCATGAGCGAACAGCTATTTCGTGAAAAATTCCCTACGCTAAGACTTGAAACGGGCAAGTAATTTTATTCACACATAATCAAGTAGGTGCGCATCGCGCACCTTTTTATGGCTTCAAGTCCGGATCGCTATAGACCGCTTCCGGCGTGTCTAAGCAGCGTAGCCCGGATGGAGCGTAGCGCAATCCGGGACCTTCGAAGCTACGTCATTCCCGTATTCCGCTACTCTGCATACGGGCTACGTATTTTACTCCCTTTTGACCGAAAAAGCGTATAAGAACGAGAAGGTGTGGGGTATGCCTAGCGAGGATGTCGGCGGCAGGGAGCCGCCGTCAAGCCCCCATGGACGGGTTCACGGCGCTCCTCGATAGGCATACCCCATACCCAACAAAGTTGAACGATTCTTCAGTAAGAAGGGAGTAATAGCCAAGTAGGGTGCGCCCCTACATTTGGAGCCGCAAACGGAATCCGAGTGATCAGCCGTATTAAACAGGCTTTTGAAACAAAACAACTTTCCATTCATTAACCTTTTCGAGTAATAAGGCTTCAGTCGGCTTTCCTATCCAATCTGCGGTAGCCGATCGCCTCGCTCAAATGAGAAATTTCTATCGTTTCGGAACCGGCCAAATCGGCTATGGTTCTTGCGACTTTGAGAATACGGTGATAGGCGCGGTGCGATAATCCGAACTTATCCATGGCTTGTTCGAGCAGCTCATGGCCTTGATCGGATAACCGGCAATGCTGTTTGACTTCGCGTGCGCTGAGCGCCGCATTGGTTTTTCCTTGACGCGACATCGCGATATTTCGCGCCGTGACAACCCGTGCTCTAATTTGCACACTGCTTTCTTCACCTTCCTTCGAGCCTTTTCGCAGCACCTCTCGAGACACT
This sequence comes from Methylotuvimicrobium sp. KM2, assembly GCF_038051925.1. Lineage (NCBI taxonomy): Bacteria > Pseudomonadati > Pseudomonadota > Gammaproteobacteria > Methylococcales > Methylococcaceae > Methylotuvimicrobium > Methylotuvimicrobium sp. KM2. Next base: position 366,888 of record NZ_CP150634.1, read on the forward strand.
CTCGGCACCTCCAAATGCATATCGATGCGATCGAGCAACGGCCCTGAAATACGGGCGCGGTATCGTGCGACTTGTTCTACCGAACAATGACAACGTCCGGACGGATCACCGAGATAACCGCATGGGCATGGATTCATCGCAGCGACCAATTGAAATCGCGCCGGAAATTCTGCTTGCCGGGCAGCACGCGAAATACTGATATGACCGGTTTCGAGCGGTTCACGTAATACTTCCAGCACCCTACGGTCGAATTCGGGCAATTCGTCCAAAAACAAAGTGCCGTTATGAGCTAGAGATATTTCCCCCGGTTTCGGATTACCGCCGCCACCGACCAACGCCGCAGCCGATGCGGTATGATGCGGCGCACGAAACGGCGGCTTCAACCAATTAGCAACATCGAGCCCTTTGTCGCTAATCGATGCAATCGCGGCGGTTTCCTGAGCCTGCTGTTCGGTCAGCGGCGGTAGAATCGTCGGCAAGCGCGCGGCCAGCATCGATTTACCGGTACCGGGCGGTCCGAGCATGATTAAATTATGCGCGCCGGATGCGGCGATTTCGAATGCGCGCTTGACATGAAATTGCCCATGCACATCGGAAAAATCGACCGATTCCGTTTCCGCCGTTAACACATGGGCTTCATTTTCGATGACGATCGATTTCTGTCCGTTTAGGTGGGCGCATACTTCAAGTAAATGATTGGCCGGCAATAGGCCAATATCTTTAACCAAGGCTGCTTCGGCGCAATTATCTTTAGGCAGAATTAATTGTTTTTGGCTATTCCGTGTTTGTATCGCTATCGGTAAAACTCCGCTGACCGGACGCAATTCGCCGCCAAGCGACAGTTCGCCGACACATTCGACTTCGGCTAGGCGGGCTGCCGGAATTTGCCCTGATGCCGCAAGAATACCTAATGCGATTGCCAGATCGAAACGCCCGCCTTCCTTCGGTAAATCGGCCGGAGCTAGATTGATCGTGACGCGCTGCATCGGAAATTCGAAATATGAATTGATTATCGCACCGCGCACACGGTCTCGGCTTTCCTTGACCGCCGTTTCGGGTAAACCGACGATATTGAGCGCGGGTAGTCCGCTCGTAACATGGACTTCCACAGTCACCAAGGGCGCATCGATTCCGGAACGGCCGCGGCTATAGGCTACGGCTAATGTCATAAATAATTTGAGGAAAATAAAGCCGAATTTTTAGCGAAAAACCGACTTGAAAGAGTAGCGATTAATCCTAAATTCGGTTGTTCAACCATGAAGCGCATGAAGCATTTCAAGAGATTACCTAAACATTGCAGCTAACCTCTCGGGTGAGCGAAAAATTGTACACAAACGAATAACAAGTTATTGAATTAGCTTCTTATTCTTCATGATCTTCATGGTGAAATGCTGTTTCTAGGTTAATTATCCATTAGCTTGATCGGATGGGTTTTGATCAAGTTGCTTTTCCAACGCGGCAACGCGAATCTCCAGGTCTTCGAGTTTCGTTCGTGTTTTCGTTAACACGGCTTTTTGTACTTCAAACTCTTCGCGGGTGACCAGGTCCAGTTTGCCGAGAGTGCCTTGTAAAACCGCATGGAAGTTTTTTTCCAGGTCTTCTTTCAAATGGGACAAGCCGGGCGGCATGGCATTCGCCAGGCGGTTAGCGATATCGTCGATGGCTTTGGGGTCGAACATAGTAATACCTCATAAATAAGTGATGACTACTCAGCAAGAGCAATATCATTGATTTGAACACAAATTAAGCAGGATGCAAATTCTTTTGCCGATACTATCGTAAAGAAATGCTAATAAATAACTTATCCCAATGGCAGTCTGAATTCATTATTATGAATAACTAGTATGCTATGCATACCTTTATGCCAATAATTATCACCCTACACGGATAGAATCATTTCGGCTTGTAGTTAAAGTTGCCAGGGCATAAGCATCAGCTAAAAACGGCCAACCCACATCCACTCTTTCTCAAGTTGCTATCAACCATGTAGTCCTTATGCAGCGGAGCGCAATACCGGAATGGCGTGGCTCCAAGCTTCTCAAGCAAAGAGTGGCTGTAAAAATATCGGTGATTACACCATAAAAAATTTATTAACCATCAAAAACATCAATGCGATAAATAAAAAGACTATAAAATCAACAATCTAGTCTTCATGTGACTTCATGCTCTTCATGGTTATTTAGCAATATTGAATACTTTCATAGTCTCCTAGAGCTTAGGAAACAGGGAGCTCTTACTCATTCACCTATCATTACCTTCAAACAGAACATGCTCACGGCAAATCTTCAAGGCTTCCTGCTGATTCAGCGGCTGTTGCATTAAATCGCAGTGATAATGTTGATCAAGCTCTGAAAAATAATAGCATGTGTAACAGACGCCAAAACTTTTTAAATTGTTGCTTTTTTGCAATGCTAAAAGCGTCGACAGCAATGCCTGGTTTAGCGCATTAAATTGTTCCTTAGGAATCGCTTGCTCGGCAGCAGGATAAATGTCATAAGATTGCATTTCCTTTAAAACAGACTCACCGGCTGCTGAAAGACGCAAATGCAAGATACGCCGGTCTTGATCGTTCGGTTTTTTTTCGATATAGCCTTTTCGCTCGAGCACTTGTAACGATTGCGAAACCGTGCCTTTGGTCAGGCCGAAATATTCGGCGACAGAGGCGGGCGTGTCGCTCATGTTATTGCATTGAGCTAAATAATCAATAATTTGTCCCTGTATCGGTTGCAAACCCAGCGAGGTGTATTTTTTTCGTTCTTCCGAACGCACCAGCGTGCTGATTCTGTCGATCAATTTAAACGTGTTTAATTCCTGCATGGTTAGTATTTGGTAAGTTGCCGCGAGAGCGATTTTGTGTGTTTACGTTATTATATACTTCGCGCGGTTACATTTGCTGGTAAGCGGGCGCGCTCTTTTGTCCGATAGCTGTTTTCGAGCCTTGCTACCGAACAAATTAGTGCTGCCATAAAAGCCGCAAACATGACTGAGTGAATTATACCCCTTACAAAGGGGGGGCCGACATACGCTTTACGATGAGGGAAGTAGGGACGGGTTGAAACCAGCTTCTTTGATGTTTTACTCACCTAGCGAGATGTCATTCACATAGCTGAACAATAAGCCTTCCTCGCTCCGTCATTTGAATTATCATGCTCGATAAAGAAACGAAATCACCGGTATGAGATATGCGTGGAGTTCAGAATCCAAAACGACTCATTACTGGGCAAAATACTCTTGGAGAACAGGCTATGCGCCTCATATTAGTCAGAATACCTGCCGATACGAATAAGCAGGATATCAAGCGATTTTTTGAACCTCTACTTAAACGAAGGTTTTTTTTCAAAAAAAAGAGCATCGAAAATATTGAAATATTGAAACTGCATGATTCCAGCACTAATTCCTGCGAATATCACGCACTAGTGACTATAGAGCCCGATTCGTTTGCTAAACGGGCAATATTGAAATTGAATCGAAAACCGATCAACGGTAAGCATATTGCTGTCAGGGAATATCACAATCGCTATTGGCATAACGATCTACGGCAACAAAATAACACTTTAAATCCTAATATGCCCAATAGACGCATTATGGATAGGCGGCGCAAAAATTTACGCGTATTAGAGAGCGATGATATTCGTATTACCGGACATAAAAATTTTCACCGTACTTTTTAATGTAAAAAAATTTCGGCATAAGCCATGTCCCCTTAGAAATCAATGTCTGACACTATACCTTTCGCACTTCAAATTTCGGCAATGTCCGAGGAGGCGTAGGCCGGCTGTTAAAGGGGCCGTGAACACGTCCATTCTGACATAGGCTTTGCTGGATCCCCTCCGGTGCTTCCTTATGCATCGCCGAAATGTGAAATGCGAAATGCATAAATGGCTATGGTTTAAATTGGAGAATCGCTACTAAAACGATAAAGCGGTGTCATATCCGACAGAAGTATGGTATACAAAAATGAAATTCCCGACTCCGAAGGAGGGTATCCGCCATGAATTCAAATGATCTTTTCGGTGCACGGCAATTATTGAATCCTGACCGTGCAAGCCCGTTGTCCTACTATCGTCTTGCGAGTTTAGAGTCTGCCGGCGCCGCCGATCTTGATCGCTTGCCTCATACGATTAAAATCCTGCTCGAAAGCCTGTTGCGCAACTGCGACGGTTATTCGATCACCGAAGACCATGTACTCGGCCTCGCCGGTTGGCAGGCGCAAGGTTCCAGGCGGGAAATTCCCTACAAACCGGCTAGGGTCATCCTCCAGGACTTTACCGGCGTGCCGGCGCTTGTCGATCTGGCCGCGATGCGCGATGCGATGAGCGAATTGGGCGGCGATCCGAAAAAAATCAATCCGTTCATCCCTTGCGATCTGGTGATCGACCATTCGGTACAGGTGGATTATTTCGGCAAAGCCAATGCCTTGCCGATGAATGAAGCGGTCGAGTTTCAACGTAATCAAGAACGCTATGAATTCCTGAAATGGGGACAATCGGCCTTTCAGAATCTACGCGTGGTGCCGCCGTCCACCGGTATCGTTCATCAAGTCAATCTCGAATATCTCGCTCGAGTCGTCTTTCACAACAAAAGCAACAAATTGTGTTATCCCGACAGTTGCGTCGGCACCGATTCGCATACGCCGATGGTGAACGGTCTGGGCGTGCTGGCCTGGGGCGTCGGCGGCATCGAGGCCGAGGCGGTCATTCTAGATCAGCCCATTTACATGCTCGAACCGGATGTGGTCGGCATTAAGTTGACCGGTAAATTACCACCGGGCGTGACCGCGACCGATCTGGTGCTGCGCATCACCGAGTTGTGCCGGCAGTTCGGCGTCGTCGGTCAATTTGTCGAGTTTTACGGTTCCGGTTTGTCCCAACTTAGTATTCCGGACCGTGCGACCATCAGTAACATGGCCCCGGAGCAAGGTTCGACGGTGAGTTTTTTTCCGGTCGATGAGGCGGCTTTGAGTTATATGCGCCTCACCGGGCGCAGCTCCGAACAAATCGAGCTCACCGAACGCTATGCCAAGCTACAAGGGCTGTTTCGCACCGACGATGCGCCGGAGCCCGAATTTACCCGCACGCTGGAAGTCGATCTCGGCGAAATCGAACCGGCACTGGCCGGCCCCAAGCGTCCTCAGGACCGAATTCCGCTGAGCCAAGTCGGGCCGACTTACCGGCAGACGCTGACTGCCCCGGTCGGCATTCGCGGCATGGGCCTTGCCGAAAGCGATCTCGATCGCTGCGGCGTGGTTTCGAGCCAAGGTGCCTGCGAAACGATCACGCACGGCGCCGTCGTGATCGCCGCGATCACGTCCTGTACGAACACCAGTAATCCCTCTGTGATGCTCGGCGCCGGCCTGGTCGCCAAGAAAGCCGTCGAGAAAGGGCTGAAAGTCAAAAATTATGTCAAGACCTCGCTGGCGCCCGGCTCATTGGTTGTGACCGAGTATTTGAAGCAATCCGGGCTGCTGCCCTATCTGGAAGCACTGGGCTTTTATCTGGTCGGCTACGGCTGCACGACCTGCATCGGCAATTCCGGCCCGCTCGATGAAGCGGTGGAAGAGGCCATCTTAGACAATGACTTGGTCGTGTCTGCGGTGTTGTCCGGCAACCGGAATTTCGAAGGCCGCGTGCATCCGCTCACCAAAACCAATTATCTCGCCTCGCCGCCTCTGGTGGTTGCCTATGCGCTGGCGGGATCGATCGCTGTCGATATGACAAATGACGCCATCGGTCAAGGTAACGACGGCAAACCGGTGTTCCTGAAAGATATTTGGCCGACGACCGAGGAAATCGATGAAGTCGTCCGAAAATTTGTGACACCGGAAATGTTCCGTGAGCGTTATGCCGACGTTTTTACCGGCACTCAGGCTTGGCAGGCGATCGAGGTCGCAGGTTCCGAGCGTTATCAATGGAACGAACGGTCGACTTATATCAGAAAACCGCCGTTTTTCGAAGGGCTGGGCGGCGGGCGGGAAACCATCGACCGTCTCGCCGACATGCGGGTGTTGGCGCTGTTCGGCGATTCGGTCACGACCGATCACATTTCGCCGGCCGGTCAAATCGCGCCCGATTCGCCGGCGGCATTATATCTGCTCGAAAAGGGCGTCGAGCGCAAGGACTGGAACAGTTACGGTTCGCGTCGCGGCAACGATCAGGTGATGTGCAGAGGCACATTTGCCAATGTGCGTATCCATAATCTGTTGGTTCCGGGTTCCGAAGGCAATGTCACGATTCATCATCCCAGCGGCGAACGAATGACCTTTTTCGATGCCGCGATGAAGTACAAAGAAGCCGGTATGCCGCTCTGTATCCTGGCGGGCAAGGAATACGGTTCCGGATCGTCCCGCGATTGGGCGGCGAAAGGGCCGTTCATGCAGGGTGTCAAGGTCGTCATTGCGGAAAGTTACGAAAGAATCCATCGCAGCAATTTGATCGGCATGGGGATTTTGCCGTTGCAGTTTATGTCCGGCGAATCGGCGCAAAACCTCGGCCTGAAGGGCGACGAAATCGTTACGGTGGAGATTGCCGACGACACTGTTCCTCAACAAATCATCGACGTGACCGCAAGCGCTCCGAATGGGAGCGTTAAGTCCTTCAAGGCCGTCAGCCGCATCGATACGCCGATCGAAATTCAATATTACCGGGACGGCGGCATCTTGCGCACGGTTCTGAAGAAGCTGAGGGCTGGTTAACGAAAAGAAAAAAAAGAACTCGCGAAGGGCGTAGGACCGCGGAGAAAAGATGCGAAATCGGTATTTTGCTATTCAAGCCGTTTGAGCCGAACACTTCGCTCCCGGTGCATTTGAACATAGACACTTTGCGCCCTAGCGCCTTCGCGCGAGAACGAAATCCATCCATTAAGCAATAACGGAGGAGGGGTCGCAATCATGAAACATCCGCACGAGCATAGTAAACATCAGGCGCCTCATGCAGGGGCTTCGAAATCCGATAAAACCGACGGCCATTCGCATACGGCCCACAAAAACCATGCCGGACACGACAAGCACGCAGGCCATAGCGTGGAGATGTTTCGGGATAAATTCTGGCTGACCTTGGTGTTGGCGGTCCCGACGCTGATTTGGAGCGAGGGATTGCAACGTTGGCTGTCATATTCGGCGCCGGCTTTTCCTGGGTCGGGGTATGTCTCGGCCGTTTTCGGCACATTGGTTTATTTTTACGGCGGTTGGGTTTTTTTGCAAGGCGGTTGGCGCGAATTGCAAAGCCGCCTGCCGGGCATGATGATTTTGATTTCGCTGGCGATCAGTGTCGCTTTTCTGTACAGCTTGGCCGTCACATTCGGTTTCAAGGGGCATGCGCTGTGGTGGGAATTGGCAAGTCTGGTGGCGATCATGCTGCTGGGGCATTGGATAGAGATGCGTTCGATCTTCCAGGCCCAAGGCGCTCTAAAGGAATTGGCGAAATTGCTGCCGGATACGGCGCTAAGGCTGGTCGAAGGAGATAAAATCGAAGAGGTCACGGTCGACCGCTTGCAGGAGGGCGATTTGTTGTTGATTCGCCCGGGCGCGGCGGTTCCGGCCGACGGCATCGTCAAGCGTGGCAAGAGTTCGGTCAATGAGGCATTGATTACCGGCGAATCGAAGCCGGTGCCGAAAGACGAGGGCGATGAAGTGATTGCCGGCACGGTCAACGGCGAAGGCTCCTTGCGCATCGAAGTCACCGGCACCGGAGACAAGACTGCTTTGGCCGGCATCATGCGCTTGGTCGATCAGGCTCAGACTTCGCGCTCCCGGGCTCAGGCCTTGGCGGACCGCGCGGCGTTTTATCTGACGCTGGTAGCGATCGTTTCGGGCGCGTTGACGTTCATTGCCTGGTCGCTGGCCGGCGCGACGATGGATTTCACCGTGACGCGGGTCGTGACGGTTTTGGTCATTGCCTGTCCTCATGCCTTAGGGTTGGCCGTGCCGCTCGTGATCGCGATTTCGACGACATTGGGTGCGCGCGGCGGATTGTTGGTGCGCGATCGCCGTGGCTTGGAGGAGGCGCGTAATCTGGATGTCGTGGTATTCGACAAGACCGGGACGCTGACCTTGGGCGAGCACCGCGTCGTGGAGACGATAACGGGCGAAGGCATCGAGCCCAATGAAGCGCTACGACTCGCGGCGGCAGTCGAACACGATTCTGAGCATCCGATTGCGAGAGCCCTGCTCAAGAGCGCCGAAGAAGTCGAAATTGAATGGCCTTCGGCTCAGGAATTCCAGGCAATCCCCGGCCGAGGCGTGGCGGCCGTCGTCGAAGGGCGCAAACTCCAGGTGGGCGGGCCGGCCTTGCTAAATACGCTCGACAGCGAAATACCGCAAGCCCTGGCGGACGCCGCCGACCGCTTCGGCGAATCCGGCCGGGCGGCGATTTATCTCGTCGAAGGGGATAGGGTCTTGGCGGTTTTTGCGATCGCCGATGCGATTCGTTCCGTTTCCGGTGAGGCGGTGCGCCTGTTGCATGATACCGGCATCGAAGTCGCGATGCTGACCGGAGATTCGCAAGCGGTTGCCGATGCCGTGGCCAAGGAATTGAACATCGACACGGTGTTCGCTCAAGTGTTGCCCGAAGACAAGGTAAAGCGCATCGAAGAACTGCAGGCTCAAGGTAAGTGCGTCGCGATGGTCGGAGACGGCGTCAATGATGCGCCGGCTTTGTTGACCGCCGATGTCGGTATTGCGGTCGGTGCAGGCACCGACGTCGCGGTCGAGGCCGGCGATGTGGTCTTGGTGCGTTCGGACCCGCGCGACGTGTCGAGGATCGTCAATCTGAGTAAGGCGACCTATCGGAAGATGGTACAGAATTTATGGTGGGCCGCGGGCTACAACATCGTCGCGATTCCACTCGCGGCGGGCGTGCTGGCATGGGCCGGAATCCTACTCGCGCCGGCGGTCGGCGCGGTGCTGATGTCGGCCAGCACGGTGATCGTGGCGCTGAATGCCCAATTGTTGCGCCGGGCGGAATTATAAGCAAAGGCGCGATGGTTTTAAAAACTATTCTTTGGGAATAATAAATAATAACCGGGAGCTCAATAATGAATAAATCAACCTCTTTTACAAGACTGATAATCTGTATTGTTTTTTTATTGGTATTGATTGTTTTACACATAATACCGTTGCCGATATTAGAAACTCTGATGCTGTATATTATGGTTTTCCGTCCCCGTTGGTTTAAAGATTTAATCGATAGTATCTATAATGAATAGTCTCGGAAGAGGCTGTGTCTTAACAGCTAGGACTTCGTGATAAATAACGTCCTGGAGCTATGCGCTTTGCTGTGGGTTCGGTAACTCGCTTGATAGGCCCAGCACCTAATAAACTATCCAAGAAAATTATCCATTGTGGATTTTAGGTGTAGGGTGAATACGTCCGCTTAACGGCTGTGACTGATTGCCAAGGATGGCATGAATGCAGATTTTGCAGGAGTTAAAATCTGTCCTGCCGCTGCACTTGTCAATTTAGCAACCGAATCTGCCTGCCCTAAGGATTCGGTCATAAATAACTTTCCTATTTTTAATGTACGGTAAGCAGGTTTGGTAACTCGTTTGACAGGTGTAGGCGGCAGGGAAAGCCGCCGTCAAGCCTACAAGGACGTATTCGCGGCGCCCTGACAAGCGAGTTACCGAACCCGCTACAGAACTCATAGCTCCAGGAAGTTATTTTTCACGAAATCCTAAATCAAAAATAGGGAAGTTATTTATGACCAAATTATAAGAAAGTTTGAGCAATTCGGAAGCGGATGAGCTGCGTATTCAACCAACGATGCCCGTTCGATTCGCTAGCCGGTGAATAAATCACACAAACGGCGTGACTCGATCACCGCTTTTTTATCTGCAAATCGGGATACTGTACCCAAGTTCAACGAAACGCTTGAACGAACCATACCAACAAAAACCAAGGGGAAACCATCATGAAAACAGTATCTTTCGCAGCAGTCGTTTTAATGTCAATCGTCGCCGGCACAGCCATGGCCGAAGGCTCCAGAATCGAAAAATCCACATTGATCAACGCGTCCAAAAATACGTTGACCAATACTCAGGCGATCGGTCGCAACAGCGCCGCCAGCACCGGCTCGATCAGCGTCGTCGGCTCGAAAGTCGAGAAATCGACGCTGATCAACGCATCGAAAAACACATTGACCAACACGCAAGCGATCGGCAGGGATTCTGTGGCGACAACCGGTTCGATCGACATCCGCTAAAAAACGCATAAAAGCACAAGGACGTGCGCTATCGGGACAGGGATAGTAGGGCTTGGAGATCGACGCGGAAAAAGGGGGGGGGCGGGTTTGATTAATCGAAAGAACTATTAACCTAGAAAAAGCATTTCACCATGAAGATCATGAAGAATAGGAAGTTATTTCAATAGCTTATTACGCGTTTGTATAGAACTTTCGCTCACCAAAAAGGTTAGCGAGAAGGATTTGGTAAGTTCTTGGAATCCTTCATGAACTTCATGTGCTTCATGGTTAAACTGCCGAATTCAGGATTAAACACGCCCCCTTTTTTATCTTTTTGCATTTGTCTGGCGGGCAAAGCCGTCTCGTCGTTGCCGGAAGCTTCGTGGTTTTGCTTGCTAATCGTTTTGGGCGTTCTTTGCCGGTCCGGTTGCGAGGGGTCATTCCGATTTGCCGAGTACCGGTATTACTCCCGCCAAGGCATGATCGGCACGGTGGACAGGCTGTTGGCCGGCGCACCGTCGATCAATTTTCGGCTGACGGCGACATACACAAGGGTATTTCGCTTACGATCGAACAACCGCGTAACGCGTGTTTCCTTGAACAAAACCGAGGTATTTTCACTGAATGCGGTTTCCTGGTCCGGCAACTTCCCTTTTATGACGATCGGTCCAACCTGCCGGCAGGCAATCGAGAATTGGGACGGATCTTCGGCCAAGCCAAAAGCGCCGGCCACGCCTCCGGTCTTCGCTTGACTAATGTGGCAGCTGACACCCTGGACTTTGGGGTCATCGAATGCCTGCACGCAGACCTTGTGGTTAGCTCCGATCAGCTTCCAAGCGGTGGTGACGCAGCCGACTTCTTCGGCGGCGACGTTGAGGGTGGATAAAGCGGCAGACAGCACGGCCAGTAATAACGGGAATTTCATAAGATTCTGAACAAATGAGTGAAAAATTTAGATTCTACAGGAGAAGCTTAGCAAAGGAGTCGGGTGAGATTGAAAAAAAAGGTTGAGTTTATTTTATAATTAAACCTGACCCCTTTTTTGGGTTTTATTGCATTCGACCCTGGCCCAGATGCTCACGAAAACTTTCTCTTGCCTCACCCAAGAAAATTTCTAACATTTTTTCTGCTTCTCTTTTTATTTTAATACCATTTGATTTTGCTTCGAGAGTCAGCACGTCAGCCGCCATATGATTAGGTAAAATTATTTCTTTTGGGTATTGTTTTTTATGATCATATCCAATCTTTAATAACTTCTTTGCTTCCTGATGGGACAGTTCTAGCGTATTTGATTTAACGAACCCCATCCCAAGAATGAAGCAACTTGCTGCATCCATTAACGCAATTATATTAAAATCACCATCACGATCCGTGATTATTGGAGCTTCATTTAACTGAAATGCGATCCACGTTTCATTTACATGAAACTGATTTGGATGAAGCATGTATGCGTTCTCCTTTTCAAACCTAACTATTGATTATCAGGCAAATCTGCCTGATAAGTTGATATTACCGGTCATTTTAGGCGCTTTTGCCTCGATAACTGGCTATGGGGGTGCGAATTTAGGCAAATTTGCCTATCTATTTAACAGCCGCTGACTTTAGGTGGTACTGTTTCCGATGTCAAGTTCATGTAAGTGTTACCAGGCCCCGGCCAAGCCTTTTAAAGAATTAAAGCGTATGCAAACCGAACCCCGGCTTCTGTCGGGGAACACGCGCTGTTCAAGATAGATGAAAAAAACCGGAACCTTAGTTGCGGATTTATATTCATATTCCGAGCGCCCGAAATTCGGTGCAGGGGCGGCAGCGTTGCCAGATGCGGTCGAACTCTTCGTAGAGTTGTTTTTTTCGGGCGGGATGATTGGGGCTCCATTCGCCTTGGTAACGTTCTGCACTTAGACGAAATAAGTAACCGTCTCGGTCGTTGATTAGAAAAGCCGATGAGTATTGCTGGTCTTCCCGTTCGACCGGTGTTCGGAATTGAAACGACGAAGGCAGTCTTTGCGACAAGTCGATTAACGCATGGGGTTTGCCGCGCGCGGCAAACGTGTCTTGCACGATGATTTGCACGCTACCGTCGCGACTGTTGATCGCGAATTGTCTGAACGCTTCGACGATGTCGTTGTGTCCGTATAAACCATGCTCCAGGTCGTGGGTATAAATGCAGATTTGGCGCCGCGCTTCGGCGATGAGTCGAGCGGCCGAATCGAGGTGGGCTTCCAGGTTGTCGAGTTTTTCTGCCGGTACCGATGTCTCGCGCGGCTTCGCGGACGGCCGTCTTCTTTCGGCGAGCGGCGTAAGCGTCATGCTCATGTGCTGAAATTCGTTGCCTGCTACGTTAAATGCTTCTCCTTCACAGATAAATCCGAATTTTTCAAAGAACCCGCTAGCGCACGCTGGTGTTTCGAGGGTTAGTTGGTTGAGTCCTTGCTTTTGTGCTCTTTCGATGAGCACTCTTAATAGCGATTGGCCAACGCCTTGGTTACGCCACTGATTTAATACGGCGATTCGGCCGATTTGGCCTTTCGGCGTCAGTCGACCTGTGCCGACCGGGTCATGACGATTGTCGCGGGCAATAACGTGATAACTATGCAGGTCTTTGTCGTCTTGTTCGAGATCGGCGGGAATGTGTTGTTCGATGATGAAAACCGAGTCGCGCACGGCGCGAAGATCCTTGAAATCGGCTTTATAATCGGCGGGTTCGATGCGGTAGTCGGACAGTTTCATAAATCACCGGAGCGTGTTAGGTCATTTAATTGTGGAGTCATTTACAGCAGATGATCTGCTTGAACAGTCTATGCTGCCAAAATCGATAGCGTTGAGCTATCGTTTTTTTATGGCTATGTTCGCGTTAATAGTTGATACCCATTTGAACTCAAAGTCAGCAGAAACCAAAGGATATAGCTCTAAATAACTTGCTTTTTTCAATCTTGAGCGAATTGTTGAAAGGAGGGTTCGGTTGCTCGATTGACAGGTGTCGGCGGCAGGGCAGATTTTTGCTCCTGCAAAATCCGCATTCACCCAGCACCTAAATAAGCCATGCATTTGATCATTGCCAAAGACCTATGGAATTTAGGTGCTGGGTTCACGCCATCCATGGCGATTAGTCGCCGCCGGAATAACGGATTTACGTTAACGTAATGACAGTGGGGTATACGATCATTGCTTTTTTTCAAAGGCCTTGATCGCATCTTGCATTGAATCAAACTGAGGAATTTCGTCCTCTGGAGCAACCTGTTTTTTCGGCTTGGTTTTTTTGGGTTTGACTTCCGATGGGTTCGGCGTTTCGGGCTCTTGGCTCGTTCCTACCATCTTGAATCGTTCAAGCCTTTCTTGCTCCGCACGAATCTTGCGGTTGCCTTCTCCGTACATGGTCAGAACAACCATGATCATGACGGTGGTAATGCCAACTACCAAAAACCGAGTCGGTTCGTTCATAAAAAACAGCGGCCATTTCGGTTTGATCATACCGGCGATAAAAAAAACGAGCGTAAAAATTCCTAAATTAAAGGAATAAAATATCAACATGTCTAGCGTGTCCATCGTGTACTCTTCCCGCTTAACTAACTATTTAATAAAAATGCATTAATATCATCTTCGTGATTTATTGCAATACCGGCGATGCATTTTAATCGTTTCAAAGCTTTATGGAAATTGTCATGTCGGTGACATGACAATTTTATTTTCCGGTTATCTTCGGCGAATCTTAAGCCGGTCTACTCGTTCGCTTAGCTTGCTCAAGTCTTCTTGCGACGATTCTTTTTGATAGCGTAATTTGATGAACAAGCCGGTGATGTCGTCTATCGCCTCGGCTTGATCCGGATACGCTTTCTTGCTCCGTTTAGCAAAATCGAGAGGTCCTTCGCCAGCGTTTCTTTTTAGGCCGGCCTTGCCTAGCCGGGCGCAGAACCGGCGATAGCAGCGCAATACTTTGTCGGCGGTTTTTTCTTTGCGCGATAACAATAGCCAGCTGAGTATCGCGGTGAATAAGGCGCCAAGTCCGACTAGCCAATAGAGCATTTGTTTTAACGATTCTATACCGAGCGAGGCTAAAAATTGGGTCTGATTGGCGGAATGATAATTGATGACCCAGCGCTGCCAGTTGTAATCGACGCTGCTCCATAATTGCCGGGCTTGTTTAAGCCAGTCGAGCTGTCGTGCCAAATCGCTGTCGGCGGAGAAAAAGCTGATGTTTCGGCTGGCAATTTGTTGTTCGATATTGACGTTTTGTTCGATTCTTTCCGGCGCTACCGCGGCAGTAGGGTCGACGCGCACCCAGCCCCGGTTTTCCAGCCAGACTTCGGTCCAGGCATGAGCGTCGGCTTGTCTTATTTCCAGAAAATTGCCGACAGGATTCAAGATCCCGCCGTGATAGCCCGTGACGACGCGTGCAGGAATGTTCGCAACACGCATCAGGTAGGTGAAGGCGGCCGCATAATGGCTGCAAAACCCGCTTCGAGTTTCGAATAAAAACGTTTCGATCGGATTGTCTTCCATTAAGGGCGGTGTCAGCGTGTAACTGAAATTTTCTCGGTTGAAATGTTGTAGAACACGGTCGACGAATTGTTCGGGCCGCGTATCGAAGCCGCCGAGTCGTTTGATTAGCGAGGTGATTTTTTGGGAAGCCGGTCCCGGTAACTGTGTATTGGTGCGTAACTTATGGGCTTCTAGCGTTCCGGTGCGGTAGCTGGGATAAGATGTGATGAGGTATTCGGCGCGCTTGTCGGGGTTGCCGCTTCGCGTCAGCAAATATTCCGAATTCATGCGCAGTTGCGGCGGGTAGTCGCCGGCCATTTCCAGCGCGAAGACCCAATTGTTATTTTGAGGTTCGAGTAATAGCGTATAGCGATAAGCCGGTTCGCTGAAGTCCGGTTCGGCGGCGGCCTTATAGGTGTAGCGTTTTGCTGTGGTCCAGCGTTTGCCGTCGGTGACGGAAAACACCGGGCCGCGCCAATAGCGCAGTCTATTCGGCGGTATCGGGCCTTGAAAGCGGACGCGGAATACCAGTTCGTCCGAAAAGCCGAGGTCGCTGATCGAGCCGGGTTCCATGCTGTCGCTGAGCCCTGTTTTGGCTCGGCTTTTGTCTTCGAACAGCATCCAGCGCGGCGCTTCGACTCTCGGAAAAAAAACGAACAGCACGATCGCGAGAGGCAGGGCTTGAGCCAGGATGACGGCCGCTGTTTTCAGCGCGTTTAAGGTATTTTGCCGGCGGCTGTTGATGGCGACCAGCGTGCCTAGTAGTACGCAGCAAACGAACAAGATATAGCCCGCCATGGCGATGCTCTGCTCATACAAAAATTGCGAAGCGGCGACGATGAAAGCCAGAAAGATAATCAAATACAAATCGCGTTCTTGCCTGATTTCGAGTAGCTTTAATGCCAGTGCGGTCATGAACAGTCGGGTTCCGGCATCGC
This sequence comes from Methylotuvimicrobium sp. KM2, assembly GCF_038051925.1. Classification (NCBI taxonomy): domain Bacteria; kingdom Pseudomonadati; phylum Pseudomonadota; class Gammaproteobacteria; order Methylococcales; family Methylococcaceae; genus Methylotuvimicrobium; species Methylotuvimicrobium sp. KM2. The sequence continues at coordinate 382,477 of NZ_CP150634.1, forward strand.
GGCCGAAGAGTCCTTGATGCTGCGAATAAAGCAGGGCGAGGCCGCCCACGGTCAATAAAAACAGTAAGAATTTGCCGGGTAAAAATCTCGTCTGCCAAATGCCGATGAAGCGCCAGGCCAGCAGCAATGCGAAGAACCCGAAAGTCGAAGCCGGGATGTGGTAGATATGCGGTAGCGCAATCAATCCGACCGAAATCAGTAGAAACAATAAGATATTTTTTTCGATATCGACGGGCATAATCTAAAACAGGGCGAGAGCTTCCAGGCATTGAGTCAGGTGAGCGGGACCGAGGCCGAGGCCGATTTTTTGGCCGGGCAGTTTAAGGCCGTAACGAAGCCCGGCTTTTTCCGCGTCGAGAACCCAGCGGCACAGTCGGCTCAAGCGTTCCTCGTTGCCGTAACCGGTGCAGGCTTCGTAATGGAGCCACAATTCATCGCCTTGCTCGCCGCTGTATTGCTTGCTAAAAAGCCCCTGGCCTTTGGCATAAGCTTTCCAGTGGATGCGTTTGATCGAATCGCCGCGTTGATATTCTTGAAGGCCGTAAAAGTCGTCGGTGCCTTTTTCGGTTTTACCTTGATCCGACGAGTCGCCGCCGGTTTCGGGGAAGGGAATTTCCTGCGGCCAGGGTTTCGGGTAGACCAGTACCGATAGGTTAAACCGCAACGGCGACCAGGCGCGGAACAAGCCGAGCGGATAGCCGCTCGATAGGGTGATCGTGCCGCAGGGCTGATAGCCGCGGCGTTGTGTCGGAGCATAAAGTCTAGCGGTTTTTTTCTCGTAGGGTTCAAGGGTCAATTGAGTTTTGTCATGCAAATCGATTTCGAGACTGAAGCGAGGAGCTGGGGTCGGGTTGTCGATATGAATTTCGAATACGGCGCGTTCTCCGGCGAATACCGGCTTGCATTGTCCTTTTTGAATGATCAGGCCGGCTAAGGCTTTGTAACTATGTAGGATGCCGATAAAAAATACGCTTGCTAGCAAGAAAGTCAGAAAATAGGCGAGGTTGTTGGTATAGACGAACGCGATCAGCAGCAACAGTAGGATCAATACGACAAAGCTCAGGCCACGCTTGGACGGCAAAATAAAGATTCGGCGTTGGTTTAGCCGGATGGCTTCGTCGGACGGTTTTTCGCCGGCAAAAAAACGGCTTAACCGAAAACGGTCCTTGATCGACAAGGTACTCAAAGCACGTTCACTCGTTCGAGTATCGGCGCGACGACCGCGCCGGAATCCTGACTGGTGGAACGCAGGCGATGGCCTGCGACAGCGGGGAGCACCGCTTGTACATCTTCGGGTAATACTGCATCGCGACTGTCCATGAACGCCCAGGCCTTGGCCGCGTTGAGCAGGGATAAGCCCGCGCGCGGCGACAGACCGCAAGGGTAATCGGGGAATTCGCGGGTAAAAGTGATGATGTTCTGCAAATAATCCAGCAATGCGCTTGAAACGTGCACGGTGTTGACGAGTTGTTGGATGTTTTTGAGCTGTTCGGGCGGTAATTCGGTTTGAAGGTTTTCAATTAAATGAAAACGCGACTGTCCGCTCAATAATTCCCGCTCCGCGTTGCGGTTCGGATAACCCAGCTCAATGCGCATCAAAAAACGGTCCAGTTGCGATTCGGGCAAAGGAAATGTGCCGATTTGATGAGCGGGGTTTTGCGTTGCGATCACGAAAAACGGCGAGGGCAAGTGATAGGTTTTGCCTTCGACCGTAACTTGTTGTTCCTCCATCGCTTCCAATAAGGCGCTTTGTGCTTTGGGCGTCGAGCGGTTGATTTCATCGGCCAGAATCATTTGATTGAAGATCGGCCCCGGATGAAATTTGAAACTGCGTTCTTCCGGGTCGAATATCGATGCGCCGATAATATCGGCCGGCAGGATATCGCTGGTAAATTGAATGCGTTGATAATTCAAGCCCAGCAATTTAGCCAGAGTATGCGCAAGCGTGGTTTTGCCGACGCCGGGTATGTCTTCGATCAATAGATGGCCTCGAGCCAAAAGGCAACATAGGGCTAAACGGATTTGATGTTGTTTTCCGAGAATGATTCGATTGGCGGATTCCAGCAAAGGAGCGATTGGGTTTTGCATGAGGAGATGATTTTTGTGCGAAGTGGATTATTAATTTTATCGGCGTTCCTCGATAGACATGCCCTGCTCCCTAAGATCGGCGAAACTGCTCAAGCTGGGAATTGTTGATAAGATAAAGTCTCATGAGAATGAATGCCGAAGTTAATGGTACTATGCTATCTACAACTATAGTTTAAAATTAATGTCAGGGTAGAGCTGTGAGTGAATACGAGGAAGTCCGCGAAAATTTGATCGAAATGCTCGAGGAGCTTGACGAGCGCCTGAGCAAAATTACCGAGGACGTCAAACATGCCGATGAGCCGTTATCGCAAGATTTCGGCGAACAGGCCGTGCAAACCGAGAATGACGAAGTATTGGATTATATAGGCAATACGACCCGGGCGGAGATGGTTAAAGTCAGGCATGCCATTGATCGGATAGACGATGGCGAATACGGTTTTTGCGAAAATTGCGGAGCGAAAATTAACAAGGAGCGGCTGAAGGTTTTACCTTTTGCCAATTTGTGCATTCAGTGCGCGGAAAAAGCGGAAAAGGAATAGGCTATTTCGATCGAGAAGCCTTTACCGATAACGTCCATGGACATCATCGGTAAAGGCTCCCTGCCGGGGTGTTTAGCTTTGCGGCGATATTGGGTTCTGTCGCGGAATATTTGGGCTTTGTTAAACTGATGTGCGTGCTTGGCAACCAAGTTGTTTTGCGCGTTGGGTGCCGGTTTTTTAGGCTTTTTCATAAATAAACTCCTGAATAATTTTGGACAACGCCTCTTTACTATTTAAAATAGCGCTTTATTTGAGCATTAAAAGCCTGTGAAATTCAAAAAAAATTTTGATGTCATCGTGATCGGCGGCGGTCACGCCGGAACCGAGGCAGCATTGGCGGCCGCCCGAAGCGGCGCGCAAACCTTGTTACTCACCCAAAATATCGATACCTTGGGGCAGATGAGCTGCAATCCGGCGATCGGCGGTATCGGTAAAGGGCATCTCGTCAAGGAAATCGACGCGCTCGGCGGCGTCATGGCCGAGGCGATCGATCATGCCGGCATTCAGTTTCGTATTTTAAACGCCAGCAAAGGTCCCGCGGTCAGAGCGACTCGCGCGCAAGCCGATCGTAGTCTTTATAAGCAATACGTGCGTAGCGCATTGGAAAATCAAGCGAATTTGGCCTTGTTTCAGCAAACGGTTGCCGATTTGATCGTCGAAGGCGGTCGGGTTGCCGGCGTTAAAACCCAAATGGGGCTCGAATTTCGAGCGCGCGCCGTTGTCTTGACCGCCGGGACGTTTTTAGCCGGACGTATTCATATCGGACTAGAAAATTATACCGGCGGGCGTGCCGGCGACCCTGCCTCTGTCGAGTTGGCCGAGCGTTTGCGTGAGTTGCCGTTCCGAGTGGACCGATTGAAAACCGGCACGCCGCCGCGCATCGACGGTCGCACGATCGATTACAGTCGATTGGAAAAGCAATTCGGCGACGATCCGGTTCCTGTTTTTTCGTTTTTGGGCAAGCGCGAGCAGCACCCGCGGCAAATTCCTTGCTTCATTACGCGAACCAATAGCCGGACGCATGACATCATTCGGTCCGGTCTGGACCGTTCGCCGATGTACACCGGTGTGATCGAAGGCATCGGGCCGCGCTATTGTCCTTCTATCGAAGATAAGATCGTGCGTTTCGCCGATCGCGATTCGCATCAGATTTTCATCGAGCCGGAAGGCTTGAATACGAACGAAATTTATCCGAACGGTATTTCAACCAGCTTGCCGTTCGATGTGCAATACGAATTCGTAAGATCGATGCTCGGTTTCGAAAATGCCGAAATCATTCGCCCGGGCTATGCGATCGAATACGACTTTTTCGATCCGCGCGATCTTAAGTCGTCATTGGAAACCAAGCATATGCCGGGTTTGTTTTTTGCCGGGCAAATCAACGGCACGACCGGTTATGAAGAAGCAGCCGCACAAGGCTTGATTGCAGGGCTCAATGCCGCGCGCTCGATTCGCGGTCAGGAAAGTTGGTGTCCGGCTCGCGACGAGGCATACATCGGCGTGATGATCGATGATTTGATCACGCGCGGCACGCAAGAGCCTTATCGTATGTTTACGAGCCGTGCCGAATACCGGCTGCTGCTGCGCGAAGATAACGCCGATCTACGCTTGACCGAAACCGGCCGCGAGTTGGGCTTGGTCGGCGATGAGCGTTGGCGCAAGTTCGAACATAAGCGCGAACAAATCGGTGCTTTGCAAGCGGAACTGTCGAAAAAATGGCTTCGGGCCGAAACGGAAGACGCCAAACAAGCCGAAGCGTTTTGGGGCAAGCCGTTGCAGCGCGAAGTCAACTTGATGGATTTGCTGCGCCGTCCCGAAGTGGATATCGAGCGGCTGTTGAGCTTTATCGAGCGGGATGAAATTCCGGGGCAGGTGTCCGAGCAAGTCGCGATACAGGCTAAATATTCGGGGTACATCGACAGGCAGCAGACTGAAATCGACAAGACCAAGCGTTACGATCATTTACGTTTGCCGGAAACGATCGATTACCGGAACGTCTCGGGGCTTTCAAACGAAGTCTGTGAAAAACTCAGAAAACAACAGCCGGAAACGCTGGGACAGGCTTCGCGAATTCCCGGCGTGACGCCGGCGGCGATATCCTTGTTGCTGGTCCATTTAAAGAAGAAAAGCGCCTGATGGATACTTGCCGGAAACGACTCCAGGCCGGTCTCGATGAATTAAACTTAACGCTTGGCGATGAACAAATCGACCGCTTGTTGAGTTTCATTGGGCTGATCGAAAAATGGAATAAAGCCTTCAATCTAACCTCGATCCGTGACCCAGAAGCGATGGTAAGTCTGCATCTGCTCGATAGTCTTGCGGTTTTACCTTATGTTACCGGGCAAACGGTCATCGATATCGGGACCGGCGCCGGATTGCCGGGCATTCCTTTGGCCGTTTGCCGGCCGGACAAAACTTTCACGTTATTGGATAGCAATAGCAAAAAAACCCGTTTCGTGCAGCAGGCCGTTTTAGAGTTGAAATTGGCTAATGTTCAGGTTTGTCATAACCGAGTTGAAGCCTTTAAGTCTGAGCATTTGTTCGATACGGTCATTATGCGAGCGTTTACTAATTTACCGGACATGTTGAAAATGACCGGGCATTTGATCGCGCCGGGCGGCGTGTTGTTGGCGATGAAAGGCCAGTATCCCGAGCAGGAGTTGCAGCAAATCGGGTGTGACGCGACAGTGATACCGATACGGGTTCCGGGAATAGAAGCGCAGCGATGCCTGATTCAAATTAACAAGCCTACGCAGCGGGAGTGAACAAGTGGGAAAGGTGATAGCAGTTACCAATCAAAAAGGCGGGGTCGGTAAAACGACGACCAGTGTTAATCTGTCCGCGGCTTTGGCGGGCGCGAAACGAAAAGTGTTGTTGGTGGATCTCGATCCGCAAGGTAATGCGGCGATGGGTTGCGGCGTCGATAAAGACTCGGTGCAATATTCCAGTTACGATTTGTTATTAGAAGATGTGCCGGCGGCCGAGACTGTTGTAAAGCAAGAGTCGTGCGGGTTTTCGATCATTCCGGCCAATTCCGACTTGACGGCAGCCGAAGTCAATATGCTTCAGATCGATCGCAAGGAGCGGCGTTTGGCCGAAGCCTTGCAGCCGATTAAGGATCAGTACGACTATATACTGATCGATTGCCCTCCTACATTGAATATGTTGACATTAAATGCCATGGTCGCAGCCGATAGCGTATTGATACCGATGCAGTGCGAATATTATGCGCTGGAAGGTTTGTCGGCGCTGATGTCGACATTGAGAAACATTCAAGGTTCGGTGAACCCCGGGTTGCAACTCGAAGGTATTTTAAGAACGATGTTCGATAATAGAAGCCGTTTGACCAAAGACGTATCCGATCAGCTGGCTGAATATTTCGGCGATAAAGTTTTTCGCACCACGATTCCGCGTAATATTCGCTTGGCCGAGGCGCCGAGTCATGGTTTGCCGGTGATTCAATACGATAAGTCGTCGCGCGGTGCCTTGGCTTATATCGCGTTAGCGGGCGAAATGATTAGAAAAGAGAAGAAATAAGGCAATTATGGCGGTACAAAAACGAGGTTTGGGTCGGGGATTGGATGCTTTATTGGGCGATGCGCCACCTGCGACAGAGAAAAAAAACGAACTGCAAAAACTGCCGATCGAATGGTTGCAGCGTGGAAAGTTTCAACCGAGAAAGGATATCGATCCGGAAAGAATCAAGGAGCTAGCCGATTCGATCAAGGCACAAGGTATCATTCAACCGATTGTGTTGCGTAAAATCGGCGATGAACGATATGAAATCGTTGCCGGAGAAAGGCGTTGGCGCGCTGCGCAACTTGCCGGGTTGCAAGAAGTGCCGGTTGTTGTGCGCGATATCGACGATAAGGGGGCGATGGCGATCGCGTTGATCGAAAATATTCAACGCGAAGACTTGAATCCACTGGAAGAGGCCGACGCATTGAGAAGGCTTCTTGAAGAGTTTGGGTTGACGCATCAACAAATCGCCGATGCGATCGGTAAATCCCGCGCGACGGTGACCAACTTATTACGATTGATGGAGTTACAGCCGGAAGTCAAGCAGTTGCTGGTCGATAAGCAAATCGAGATGGGGCATGCCCGGGCTTTGTTGCCGTTGGGTCGCGATCTGCAAATTCAGGCCGCGCAGAAAATCGCTAAGCAAAGTCTTTCGGTCAGGGCGGTGGAAAAACTGATCAGAGATTTGCAGACCGAGCCGCTGAAAAACGAACCGGCGGAGGTCGATCGCGATACCCTTCGATTGCAGGAGGATTTAACGTCGAAACTCGGCGCGAAAGTCTCGATCAATCATAAACAAAACGGTTCCGGCAAACTGGTGGTGGCTTATTCGAGTTTGGAGCAATTGGACGGCATCATCGAGCAGCTCAGTTATTCGGAAAATAGAATTACCGATTGATTTTGTTTGTCCGGGATAGGGTGAAACCGGAAAATCAGGCTGAACGATTGGCTGATTTTTAAATGAATCGTTGCAAAGTAGGAAATGCTCTGTTCCTTATTCTTCCTTGATTAAATGAAGCCTCATCGCTATAATCCACAAGTTGTTGTATCCGGAGTCGGTGTGACGGACGAAAAGATTTCTACAGTCGGAAAAATCTTGATTTTACAAGCGTTCGTTATTATCGCGATATCTTCCGGATTTGCAGTTTTTTCGGGGCTGCAGAGTGCTAAATCGCCGTTTCTAGGCGCGTTAGTCGCATTTATACCGAATCTATACTTTGCTTTGCGCATCCTTAGGGCGAGCGGGCAAGGCGCCAAAAAAATCGTGAATTCGTTTTATGCCGGCGAATCGGGAAAGCTTATATTGACAGCTGTGCTGTTTTTTTTGATTTTTCAAATTCCGAATATCAATATTTTAACGCTGCTATCGGGGTATATAGCAGTATTGTCCGTATTTTGGTTTGCGCTAATTATGCGCTGACGATTTCAATTCGAGAGAGGAAAGATGGCTACTGAAGCCCATGCAGCCGAAGGGGCAACCGGATATATCGTTCATCATTTGACACCATTGAGTGTTGGTGAGGGTTTCTGGACTTTGCATTTGGATACTCTGTTTTTTTCCGCCGTGTTGGGTGGATTGTTCATTTGGTTTTTTAAAATGGCGGCCGAAAGAGCCACTTCCGATGTCCCAGGATTGGTGCAAAATTTTGCCGAAATGATGATAGAGTTCGTCGATTCACAGGTTAAAGACAGCTTTCACGGAAAAAGCGAATTGATCGCGCCATTGGCGTTGACGATTTTCTGCTGGGTCTTCCTGTTTAATTTCATGGATTTGTTCCCGGTCGACTTGTTACCGATGATCGGCTCCATGATGGGTATCGAATATCTCAGAGTCGTGCCTAGTACCGATTTGAATGCGACCTTCGCCATGTCGATTTCGGTATTCTTCCTGATTATTTTTTACAGCATTAAGGTCAAAGGCCCTTGGGGATTCGCCAAGGAATTGATGTTCCAGCCGTTCGGTCCTTGGTTGTTGCCGTTCAATCTTTTGCTTAAATTGGTCGAGGAATTGGCCAAACCGATCTCATTGGCGCTTCGTTTATTCGGTAATCTATATGCCGGCGAACTAATATTTATTCTGATTGCGCTGTTGCCGTGGGCAATACAGCCGGCGCTGAGTTTTCCGTGGGCGATTTTTCATATTCTGATTATTACGCTGCAAGCTTTCATATTCATGGTTTTGACGATCGTCTACCTGAGTATGGCTCACGAAGATCACTAACTATTTTTGTATCTATTCAGCATAAGTTATATATGAGAAGGTGTCAGGCATTGATTTATAAGGCTGTCTGCAACAGGACGTTGCAGTCAGAGCTTACAGGGATGTATTCACGCGTCCTTAGAAATCAATGCCTGACACCAACCTGCCGCATGCGCTGAATAATCACCTATTTTTTTACTTTAATTTTAATCATACGTTTGGAGGTATCATGGAAAATTTAGCGTCTTTAATTGCTGATGTTCAAGGCATGACAGCGATCGCTGTCGGACTGGTTTTGGGAATGGGTGCGCTTGGAACCGCTATCGGTTTCGGTTTGTTGGGCGGTAAATTTTTGGAAGGCGCGGCGCGTCAACCGGAAATGGTGCCTATGTTGCAGGTCAAAATGTTCATTGTTGCAGGCTTGTTGGACGCGGTAACCATGATCGGCGTTGGTTTGGCATTATTCTTCACATTTGCGAATCCGTTTTTATCCGCTGTTCAAGCCGCTGCCGGTAATTAATAGATCCGGTTTTTTAACTAACAGCAACAAGAGGAACGCATCGTGAGTATCAATGCTACTCTGATTGGTCAAATGATTACATTCGCGCTTCTGGTATGGTTTACCATGAAGTTCGTTTGGCCCCCACTTTATCAATCCCTGGAAGAGCGGAAGAAGAGAATAGCCGACGGATTGGCGGCGGCCGAAAAAGGCCAGGAAGAAATGGAATTGGCCGAGAAAAGGGCCATCAATGTCCTCAAAGAAGCCAAAGAGCAGTCTTCGGATATTGTCAATCTGGCGCAAAAACGGGCCAATGAAATTGTCGAGGAGTCGAAAGACGCCGCTAAGAAAGAAGGCGAACGCTTACTTGTCGCCGCTCAAGCACAGATCGATCAAGAATTGCAGCAAGTCAAAGAAAGTTTGCGCAAGGAAGTCTCTTCCTTGGCGCTGAATGCGGCAGAACAAATTTTAAGCGCGGAAATCGATCAAGCCAAACACCAAGAAATCTTGAATAAAGTTTCCAATCAAATAGGTTAAGCACCATGAGCGAACTGGCAACATTGGCGCGGCCTTATGCGGAGGCGGCTTTCAAACGAGCGAAGGAAATCGGCGCGACAGCACAGTGGTCCGATAATTTGGCGTTTTTGTCCGCGGTCTTGAGCGACTCTAATATTGCGATGGCAGCCGATAATCCGAAAATCGCTAAAGAAAGTTTTTTAAACTTGATGTTGGACATCTGCGGCGAACATCTTGATCAAGAAGGCAAAAACTTTTTAAAACTGCTCATCCATAATAATCGGCTGAAATTGGCCGCGCAAATTGCGAAGATTTACGAGCAATTTAGAGCGGACGATGAAGGATACTCCGAAGTTCAGGTCATATCCGCTTATCCTTTGACGGAAGACGAGCAAGGCAACTTAGTGTCCAGATTGGAGCGTTGGCTGAATAAGCAAGTTCGTTTGGATATCTGGAACGACCGGTCGCTGATCGGTGGCGTACTAATCCGTGCCGGAGACAAGGTGATCGACGGAACCGTCAAAGGCCAGCTTCTTCACATGCAGAAAGCTCTACAGTGAGTGAGAGAAAAAGAACATGCAATTAAACCCATCAGAAATCAGTGATCTTATCAAGCAAAAGATCGAAAATTTCGACCTGAGCGTCGAAAGCCATACCGAAGGCACCGTAGTCAGTGTAACCGACGGTATCGTCAGAGTGCATGGACTTTCCGAAGCCATGCAGGGCGAGATGTTGGAGTTTCCTGGAAATACCTATGGCATGGCGCTTAACTTAGAGCGCGATTCGGTCGGGGCTGTGGTTCTGGGTTCTTACGAACACATTACCGAAGGCGACACCGTCAAATGTACCGGTAGAATTTTAGAAGTTCCGGTCGGCGAAGCGTTGCTGGGACGCGTTGTCGACGCATTGGGCAATCCGATCGACGGCAAAGGCGCGATTAACACAAGCGAAACTTCTCCGATCGAAAAAATCGCTCCGGGCGTTATCGCACGCCAATCGGTCGATCAGCCGGTGCAAATCGGCCTGAAATCGATCGACTCGATGATTCCGGTCGGTCGCGGCCAACGCGAATTGATCATCGGCGACCGCCAAACCGGTAAAACCGCCATTGCCGTCGATGCGATCATCAATCAAAAAGGCACTGGCATCAAATGTATTTATGTCGCGATCGGCCAAAAGCGTTCTTCGATCGCTAACGTCGTACGCAAGCTCGAAGAGCACGGCGCGATGGAGCATACCATTGTCGTAGCGGCTTCCGCATCCGAATCCGCAGCTCTGCAGTTCATCGCGCCGTATACCGGTTGCTCGATGGGCGAATATTTTAGAGACCGCGGCGAAGACGCATTAATTATTTACGACGATTTGACCAAACAAGCTTGGGCCTATCGCCAAGTATCGTTATTACTTCGTAGACCGCCGGGTCGTGAAGCTTATCCGGGCGACGTTTTCTATTTGCATTCCCGTTTGCTCGAAAGAGCGGCAAGAATCAATGCCGACGAAGTCGAAAAATTGACCAATGGCCAAGTGAAAGGCAAAACCGGTTCGTTGACAGCACTTCCAATCATCGAAACGCAAGCAGGCGACGTATCGGCTTTCGTTCCGACCAACGTAATTTCGATTACCGACGGACAGATCTTCCTCGAAACCGACCTGTTCAATGCCGGTATTCGTCCTGCGGTTAACGCGGGTCTGTCGGTATCGCGGGTAGGCGGCGCGGCGCAAACCAAAATTATCAAGAAATTGGGTGGCGGTATTCGTTTGGACTTGGCTCAGTATCGTGAATTGGCGGCTTTCGCTCAGTTCGCGTCCGATCTTGACGAAAGCACGCGTAAGCAAATCGAACGCGGTCAACGCGTGACCGAGTTGATGAAACAAAATCAATATTCGCCGATGTCGGTCGCGCAAATGGCGGTGTCGTTGTTCGCTGCGAACGAAGGCTATCTGGATTCGGTCGATGTCAATAAAGTACGCGATTTCGAAGACGCTCTGCAACTATACATGAAATCCGAAAAGTCGGATTTGATGGATCAGATCAATGCAACCGGCGACTTCTCCGATGACATCAAAGAAGGCATTAAATCCGCCATCGAAACGTTCATTAACACGCATAGCTGGTAAAAGGGTCGTCAAATGGCTGTCGGTAAAGAAATACGCACTAAGATCGGAAGTATCAAGAATACTCAAAAGATCACGCGCGCGATGGAAATGGTCGCCGCGAGTAAAATGCGTAAAACGCAAAACAGAATGCAGGCAACGCGGCCTTACTCGAAAAAAATGGGTCAGATCATCAAGCATCTGGCTCATGCCAATGCCGAGTACAAACACCCTTATTTGATTCCGCGAGAAGTCAAAAGGGTTGGTGTGATCGTCGTCAGTTCGGATCGCGGTTTATGCGGCGGTTTGAATTCTAATCTATTCCGTAAAACCCTAGTGCAGTTACGCCAATGGGAAAAAGACGGCATCGATGTCGATATTTGCACCATCGGAACCAAGGCGGCCGGGTTTTTCGGTAACTTACAAAAAATCAATTTGGTTGGGCAAGTCGGCAAGCTTGGCGACACGCCGCATCTAAACGATATCATCGGTATCATAAAAATCATGCTCGACGCTTATGAGGAAGGTCGAGTCGATGAGTTATATGTGATCAGTAATGAGTTTGTTAACACGATGACGCAACGACCGAATGTCGAAAAACTACTGCCGGTCATTGCCGATGAGATCGAGGACGAATTGAAAGGGCATTGGGATTATATTTACGAACCCGATGCGAAGGAAGTTCTGGATAATCTGCTGATTCGCTATATCGAATCGATCGTGTATCAGGGGCTGGTCGAGAACAATGCTTGCGAACAGGCTGCCCGGATGGTTGCGATGAAAAGCGCTTCGGATAATGCCGGCAAGCTTATCGGCGAACTGCAACTGGTTTACAACAAAGCCCGACAAGCCGCGATTACGCAGGAAATTTCCGAAATCGTTGCCGGCGCCGCTGCTGTGTAATGCACAGACGAATTAACAGATTTAAGTATTGAAGAGGACGACAAAATGAGTTTGGGTAAAATCGTTCAGATTATCGGGGCGGTCGTGGATGTCGAATTTCCACGCGAAAGCCTTCCGAAAGTCTATGATGCACTAAATGTTGAAGACAAGAATCTTGTTTTGGAAGTGCAGCAGCAATTAGGCGACGGCGTGGTCAGATCTATTGCAATGGGTTCGACCGACGGATTGAGCAGAGGATTGCAAGTGAGTAATTCCGGTGCGCCTATTGCGGTACCGGTCGGTCAAAAAACGCTGGGCCGTATCATGAATGTACTTGGCGAGCCGATCGACGAGAAAGGCGCTATCGGCGAAGACGAAAGATGGGCGATTCACCGCGAAGCGCCGTCTTACGATGAGCAAGCCGCCAGTAATGAATTGCTCGAAACCGGCATCAAGGTTATCGACTTGGTTTGTCCATTCGCGAAAGGCGGTAAAGTCGGTTTGTTCGGCGGTGCCGGCGTCGGCAAGACCGTCAACATGATGGAATTGATTCGTAACATCGCGATCGAACACAGCGGTTTCTCGGTTTTCGCCGGCGTTGGCGAGCGTACCCGTGAAGGTAACGACTTCTATCACGAGATGACCGACTCGAAAGTTATCGACAAGGTATCGTTAGTTTACGGTCAGATGAACGAGCCGCCAGGCAATAGACTGCGTGTGGCTTTGACCGGGTTGACGATGGCCGAGTTTTTCCGTGAAGAAGGCCGTGACGTATTGTTCTTCGTAGATAACATATACCGTTACACATTGGCGGGTACCGAGGTATCGGCATTGTTGGGCCGTATGCCGTCGGCGGTAGGCTATCAGCCTAACTTGGCGGAAGAAATGGGCGTATTGCAAGAACGTATCACCTCGACCAAAACCGGATCCATTACGTCGATCCAGGCCGTTTATGTTCCTGCCGACGACTTGACCGACCCGTCACCGGCTACGACATTTGCGCATTTGGACGCGACCGTGGTATTGTCCCGTCAAATCGCCGAGCTGGGTATTTATCCGGCGATCGATCCGCTTGACTCGACCAGTCGCCAGTTGGATCCTTTGGTTATCGGCCATGAGCATTACAATGTCGCTCGTGCGGTGCAAGGGACTTTGCAACGGTACAAAGAGTTACGAGACATCATCGCGATTTTAGGCATGGATGAATTGTCGGAAGAAGACAAGTTGATCGTTTCGAGAGCGCGCAAGATTCAAAGGTTCTTGTCGCAACCGTTCTTCGTAGCAGAGGTTTTCACCGGTTCTCCGGGAAAATATGTTTCATTAAAAGACACCATCGCCGGCTTCAAAGGTATTATCGATGGCGAGTACGATCATGTTCCGGAGCAAGCATTCTACATGGTCGGCACGATCGACGAGGCTTTGGAAAAAGCCAAGGGCATGAAAAAGTAACCGGACGATGGGAACCGAGAGATGACAATGACCGTACATGTAGACATCGTCAGCGCGGAGCAAGAAATTTATTCCGGCTTGGCCGAAATGGTTTTCGCGCCCGCAGAGCTAGGCGAAGTCGGTATCTCGCCGCGTCATGCGCCGATGATTACCAAACTCAAACCCGGTGAAGTCAGGGTCAAGGTCAGCGACAGCGAAAGCTATCCATTCTTTGTTTCTGGCGGAATTTTGGAAGTCCAGCCGCATTTGGTGACGATATTGGCCGATAGCGCAATTCGAGCGAAAGACATCGATGAAGCCGCAGCACTGGAGGCCAAAACCAGAGCCGAGGAAGCATTATCCGATAAAACCAGCAAGATCGATTATGCGACCGCTCAGGCGCAGTTGATGGAAGCGGTCATGCAATTGAGAACCTTAGACAGACTCAGAAAGCGCGGCGGATAACGCCGTGGCCTAAGCCATAAAAAAGCCCGATAACGATAAAGCGTTGTCGGGCTTTTTTTGTTTATACCCGGATAAAAGTTGGCATGAAATTTAATGCTTAGGGTTCGGTCATAAATAACTTCCCTATTTTTAATGCATGGTAAGCTGGTTCGGTAACTCGATTGACAGGTGTCGGCGGCAGGGAAAGCCGCCGTCAAGCCTACAAGGACGTATTCACCCAGCACCTAAATTCCATAGCTCATTGGCTATGGTTAACTATCTTGGATAATTTAGGTGCTGGGTTCACGGCGCCCTGACAAGCGAGTTGCCGAACCCTCTACAAAACTCATAGCTCCAGGAAGTTATTTTTCACAAAATCCTTATTATTTTTATATCTTATGCCATAGGTACTATATTTGTTAAAGCTGGGTAACGGAAATGAAAATATGACATTAACGACTATAATTTTAGCAGCAGGCAAAGGGACGCGCATGCGTTCCGAAATGCCGAAGATTTTACATCAAGTGGCCGGAAGACCTTTACTGGAGCATGTCTACGATACCAGTAAACAATTGGCCGATAATCGGGTAAATATCGTTTACGGACACGGCGCGGAACAAGTGCGAAATCGATTAAGCCACCTCGATGCTCAGTGGATAGAGCAAGTTCAGCAATTAGGCACGGGGCATGCCGTGCAGCAAGCCATCGATTATGTCGATGATGACGATACCGTGCTGATTTTATACGGGGATGTGCCTTTATTGAAGTTGTCGACTATCGAAACGTTGATTGCCAACGCAGGTAGCAACGCCTTGGCATTATTAACGGTGGTGTTATCCAATCCTACGGGGTACGGTCGCATCGTCCGTGACGAAGACAATAGAGTTTTGAAAATCGTCGAAGAAAAAGACGCATCTCCCGAAGAAAAAGCGATACAAGAAGGCAATACCGGTATCATGGCATTGAACGGCGAACAATTGAAAAAATGGTTAAGCCGTTTGCAGAATAATAATGCGCAAAACGAGTATTATCTAACCGACATCATCGAAATGGCTGTCAATGACGGAATAGACATCGTAACTTCCCAGGCCGAGACCGAGGACGAGGTGTTGGGTGTTAACAATCGTATGCAGTTGGCGCATCTGGAGCGTGTTTATCAAATGGAGCAGGCGAATAGCTTAATGGAACGCGGAGTTACATTGAGAGATCCCGCGCGTTTCGATATCAGGGGACGCATCGAGCATTTGGGTACCGATATCGAAATCGATGT
This sequence comes from Methylotuvimicrobium sp. KM2, assembly GCF_038051925.1. Taxonomy (NCBI): domain Bacteria; kingdom Pseudomonadati; phylum Pseudomonadota; class Gammaproteobacteria; order Methylococcales; family Methylococcaceae; genus Methylotuvimicrobium; species Methylotuvimicrobium sp. KM2. The sequence continues at coordinate 397,956 of NZ_CP150634.1, forward strand.
CAATGTCATTCTCGAAGGCAGCATTAACATAGGCAGCAATGTAACGATCGGTGCAAATTCGCTTATAAAAAACTCGATCATTCACGATAATGTCGAAATATTGCCGAATTGTGTGATCGAAAATGCCGAAGTCGGTAAAGCCAGCCGCATCGGGCCTTTTGCTCGGCTAAGACCCGACGCCAAATTAGCCGATAATGTTCATGTCGGCAATTTCGTCGAAATCAAAAAGTCCACAGTCGCGGTCGGTAGTAAAATCAACCATTTGAGTTATATCGGCGATAGCGTCATCGGTAGCGGCGTCAATGTAGGTGCCGGCACGATTACTTGTAACTACGACGGTGTCAATAAGTTCAAGACCGTGATCGAAGATGGAGCCTTTATTGGCTCGAATTCGCAATTGGTTGCGCCGGTTATAATCGGTAAGAATGCGACGATAGGCGCTGGATCGACGATTACGAAAGACGCCCCCCCTGAAAAATTGACATTGGCGCGGGCCAAACAATCCACTATCCCAACCTGGCAAAGGCCGGTAAAAAAGGAGAAATAGTATGTGCGGAATCGTGGGCGCAATTGCGCAACGTAATGTAGTGCCGATATTGATCGAAGGCCTCAAGCGCCTTGAATATCGCGGTTACGATTCGGCCGGATTGGCCATTGTCGAAGATGGTCGGTTGTATCGCAAGCGCGAGGTCGGCAAGGTTAGAGGCTTAGAAGTCTTGATTGCTCAGGATGCGATACAAGGTAATATCGGTATCGCTCATACGCGGTGGGCGACGCATGGCAAACCGAGTACCGCGAATGCTCATCCGCATATATGCCGCGACAAGGTTGCAGTCGTGCATAACGGCATCATCGAAAATCATGAGCAATTGAGGAATAACCAAAAAGCAGTCGGTTATGAATTTACCTCCGAAACCGATACCGAAGTGATCGTCAACGAAATATATGGCGCACTGGAAAACACTGATAATCTGCTCGGCGCGGTCAAGGAATCGATCAAAAAGCTCGAAGGCGCTTATGCGTTAGGCGTCGTTGCAAAGGATCACCCGAATACCTTGATCGCCTGTAGAAAAGGTAGCCCGCTCGTGATTGGAGTCGGCATCGGCGAATATTTTATCGCCTCCGATGTCGCCGCATTGCTGCCGGTCACGCAACGCTTTATGTTTCTCGAAGACGGCGATGTTGCCGAAATTACGATAGATAAAGTCGTTATTTACGACAAGGACGGCAGCCTAGTCGAGCGGCCGATCAAAGAAAGCCAACTCAAGGCCGATTCGGTCGAAAAAGGCCTCTATCGCCATTACATGCTCAAGGAAATCTATGAGCAACCTTGGGCTATTTCCGAGACGCTCGAAGGGCGTTTTATCGATAATCGTCTTCAGGAAAACGCCTTCGGCCATAATGCCAGCGAGGTTTTCGATCAGATTGAGTCGATACAAATACTCGCTTGCGGGACCAGCTACCATGCCGGATTGGTTGCCCGCTATTGGTTCGAGAAATTAGCCAAGGTGCCTTGTAATATCGAGGTGGCCAGCGAATATCGCTACCGTAAACCGATCGTCCCCCGCGGAACCTTAGTCGTGACCATTTCGCAATCCGGCGAAACCGCCGATACTTTGGCCGCATTGCAAGAGGCCAAAAAGCTCGGTGCAAAATATTCCCTCGCGATCTGTAATGTTCCGGAAAGTTCGCTCGTCAGAGAATCCGACTTAGTGATGATGACTCGTGCAGGCCCGGAAATCGGCGTCGCATCGACGAAAGCCTTCACGACGCAATTGGCGACCTTGTTGCTTTTAGTCATCGCGATAGGGAGGCGCTTCGGACTGACGAAAGAGTTGGAAAACAAAATATCTTCGGAGCTTTTCAGTCTGCCCGGAAAAATAGAAGCGGTTCTGCAATTGGACGACAAAATCAAACAATTGTCCGAGCAGTTCGCCGAAAAACAGCATGCATTATTTTTGGGTCGCGGGACGCATTACCCGATCGCGATGGAAGGGGCATTGAAGCTTAAGGAGATTTCCTATATTCACGCCGAGGCTTATCCAGCGGGCGAATTGAAACACGGACCATTGGCCCTGATCGACGCGGAAATGCCGGTCATCACTGTCGCGCCGAACAATAGCCTGCTTGAAAAACTCAAATCGAACATACAGGAAGTCAGCGCCCGAGGCGGTCAATTGATCGTGTTTATGGACGAAACATTGGCGGCCGAAAACGATGTCAACGTTCAAATTATTAAAATGCCGCCGGTTGAAAACGAAATATCGCCGATTATCTATACCATTCCGTTGCAATTGCTGTCCTATCATGTCGCGGTCCTAAAAGGGACCGATGTCGATCAGCCGAGAAATCTGGCTAAGTCGGTAACGGTCGAATAAATATACCTTTCGCATTTTCAAATTTCGGCATTGCCAGAGGAGGCGCCTGGGTGTCCGATAAAGGCTTTGCCACCCCGGAGCTCCTCACGCGCCACCCAAAATTTGAAGTGCAAAAGGTATAAGTTAATTGATAATTACCGCTCTTCGCTGCGCGCCCCAGTTCCCCGGTTTTTCATTGAAAACGCCGGCGCAACGCGTTCCGCAAAATCTGCAGCAACCTTTTTCGTCGAGATTCCAGTCGGATAATTGATACCAATCGCGACCGATCAAGAGTTTTCCACAGTGATGACAGTAAGTGCTGTCCGCTTCTTTTCGATGCACATTACCGACATAGGCGTAGCGGACGCCGTTTTTGATGGCGATGTCTCGCGCGAGCAGTAGAGAAGAAACCGGCGTATGCGGCTTATCCATCATTTTCCAATCGGGATGAAACGCCGTGAAATGCATCGGCACATCGGGACCTAAGTTTTCGACGACCCATTGAGTCATCGCTTCGAATTCGTTTTCCGAATCGTTTTCGCCGGGAATGACCAGAGTCGTTAATTCAAACCAGACCGAGGTTTCGTGCTTCAAATAAAGCAGGGTATCGAGCACCGCATCCAAATGACTGCCGGTAATTTTATGATAAAAGTTTTCGGTAAACGCCTTGAGATCGACATTGGCGGCATCCATATATCGATAAAACTCGGCTCTAGGCTCAGGACACACATAACCGGCCGTCACCGCGACCGATTTGATCCCGAGTTCTCGACAAGCGATTGCAGTATCGATGGCATATTCATGAAAAATAACCGGGTCGTTGTATGTGTAAGCGACGCTATCGCAGCCGTTTTCCCGCGCCGCTCTGGCAATCGCTTCAGGCGATGCCAAGCTCATTAGCGCATCCATCTCGCGCGATTTACTAATATCCCAATTTTGACAGAATTTACATGCTAGATTGCAACCGGCCGTGCCGAAGGATAGAATTGGCGTGCCGGGTAAAAAATGATTCAACGGTTTCTTTTCGATCGGATCGATCGCAAAGCCGCTAGACCGACCGTAACTGGTCATGACAACTTGACCGTTTTGGTTTTGCCTGACGAAACACAATCCTCGCTGACCCTCATGCAATTTGCAAAATCTAGGACATAGATCGCATTGTACGCGCCCATCCTCTAAGGCATGCCAATAGTGTGTCGTAACGGTGTCTGGGGTAATCAAATTAGGCATTAGCGTTCTCCCGGAACCAATAAATGTTTTAACGGGTCAGTGGATTGTAAGCTTTCCGTTATAAAATCCTCTTCGTCCCACTTCTTATACAGGATATTGTCTATGAACAGAAGACCCGCAGTCGCAGGCTTGTTTTATCCTGACGATCCGACTGAGTTGCGAACAATTGTGGATCATTACTTAAATGATGCTGAAACCGAGGCGAAAGTTCCGAAGGCGATTATCGCCCCCCACGCCGGTTACATTTATTCAGGGCCGGTTGCTGCCAGCGCCTATGCGAGACTAAAACAAGCCCGCGATAACATCACCCGCGTCGTGCTGATCGGGCCTTCGCACCGAGTGGCTTTTCGCGGTTTGGCCGTCACTCGCACCGACTACTACACAACGCCATTGGGCAACGTGCTTATCGACCGGACTGCGGTCGAAGCATTGATGAAGCTACCGTTTGTCGAATATATCGAACAAGCGCATACTCACGAGCACAGCCTGGAGGTGCATTTGCCTTTCTTGCAGGAAACATTGGCCGATTTCAAATTAGTCCCGATTGTCGCCGGAGATGCTTCGGCCGATCAAGTCAGCCGTGCTCTCGATTTGGTTTGGGGCGGTCCCGAAACCTTGATCGTCATAAGCTCCGACCTGAGCCATTATCACGATTATTCGACTGCGAAAAAACTCGATCAACAAACCAGCGCCTTGATCGAGCAAATGCAATACGAGAAGCTATCGCCCGAGGACGCTTGCGGCAAAGTGCCGGTATCCGGATTATTGAAATTGTTGCGGCAAAAATCGATGCGTATTAAAAACGTCGATCTCAGAAATTCCGGCGATACCGCGGGCGATAAAGACCGAGTCGTGGGGTATGGCGCTTATGTCGTTGACTGAACAAGACCGCAGGCGCCTTCTGGATTTAGCCAAGTCATCCATTGCTCACGGTTTAAAAACCGGTAAAGCGCTCAAGATCGATCTAAGCGATTATCCGCCCGAATTGACTGTGCCGCGCGCAACATTCGTGACCTTACAAAAACAAGGGCAACTGCGCGGCTGCATCGGCATGCTCGAAGCGGCTAGGCCCATGGCCGAGGATGTCGCCGAGAATGCTTTCTCCGCAGCATTCAAGGATTACCGGTTCCCACCGCTTAAAGCCGACGAGCTCGATGAATTGGACATTCATATTTCGATACTGAGTCCCTCCGAACCAATTGCATTGACTTCGGAGCAAGACCTCATCGATCAATTGCGCCCTGGTATCGACGGCTTGATTTTGGAAGAAGGCTTCAAACGAGGCACGTTTTTACCTTCGGTATGGGAATCCTTGCCCGATCCTCGGCAGTTCTTACAGCATCTCAAACAAAAAGCCGGGCTTCCCCCGCATTATTGGTCGGATAGCATTAAGATTTCGCGGTATACTGCCGAAATTATCGATTGATCCAAAGTGGCGAGGAACCATCATGATCGAAGAAAATGCAATCGTGGCAAAAATCGAGCATAACCAGGTGTGGGTTGAAAGCAAGCCGAAGCAGGGCTGCGGCGGTTGTCTGCAAAAAAGCTCCTGCTCCACTTCGGTGCTCGATAAGTTTATCAAGAAGCGCTCGATCGCCGTCGATTGCGACATCGAGATAAAAGCCGGCGACGAAGTCGTTATCGGAATCAGCGAAGGGATTTTAATCAAGGCCTCATTATTGCTGTATATGCTGCCGTTGCTTGTGATGGTTCTGTGCGGCGCGGTCGCGGAAGCATTTCTGCCGTCCGGATACGAATATGCCGACCTGGCGATTGCCGGCGCCGCGATTTCGGCATTATTACTGTCCCTTTGGGCAATTTCCAAACTGCAGCAATCTTTTTTCTATACCTTTTTTTCAAGACCTGTCGTCATTAGAAGAGCAGCGGACTGACCTTCGCACCGTTTTAGTACCGTTGCGAACCTGCTTACAGTCCCATTTGCTATGAAATTTCACGATCTAAAAAAAGCGAGGTTGCTCGAAAGAGCCGCAGGAACCGCGTCGCCCACCTTTTTCAGGCTTGGTAACGCCGAAAGTCTTATAGAATGGCGCGAGGCGCGTATTTTGCATGCGTTCAAGCCCCGACATGGACCGCTATTTGCGTCTATTATGTCGATTCCTCCCTTTTTACGAATTCGATTTTTATTTTCCATGGAAACACGCTATGCATCCTTTTAAATCTCATCTCAAAGAGCTCGACCTTCCGATCAAAGTCTTGTTTACCGGCTATTTAGGCACTGTTGCTGTCGGTTATTTGTTTGCGTTGATACAGATTCTATTCACGCACGGCATGGCCGACGGCAAGTTCGGGCTATCGATCGACGACATCGTCTACAGTTATTACGGCAACCGCTCGGGCACCCTACTGGAAACCAAGCTAAACGGCTCGATGAAACCCTATGCGACCGAGCAAGAGCGCTTCACACTGATTCAATGGACTCGAGACGGTGCTGAACAATCGGAATACGCATCCAGCGGCTCTAAAAATATCATCGAAACCAAATGCGTGATGTGTCACAACGCCGATGCGTCGGGAATCCCTAATTACAACGACTTTTCTCAACTAAAAGCCGTGACCGAACAAGACGAAGGCGCTACCTTCGCCTCGTTGATTCGCATATCGCATATTCATTTGTTCGGTATTGCTTTTATTTTTATGTTCGTCGGTCTGATTTTTAGTTTTTCCGAAACCGCCTCGGTCATGATTAAAAGCACCGCAATCGGTATGCCTTATGTATTCTTGATAGCGGACATCATGTCGTGGTGGCTCACTAAGCTGCATCCGATGTTTGCCTGGCTCGTGATTATCGCCGGCATGGGCATGGCCGTATCGTTCGCATTCATGTGGTTTACATCGATCGCAGAGATGTGGGCGTATCGCTACGTCTTTGTCGACGGCTTGGCGGTTCACTATCATAACATCAGAAAAGCCTCGGCCAAGAAGCTGTCGCTCGATGAACAGGCTTCGATGAGCGCCGTGATTTTTAACGCGGCAAAGCAAACCGTCTGTTTTTTCATCGAAAATGGCGTAAAGCCTCTCATCTCGTTCATCAAAAGCAAAATCAATAAATAACCGGACTACATTATTAGGGCAAAAAATGTCTGATTTCCGGGGGTTACGGAATGTCGGCAACAATGAGTTGCCGACATTCCCAGCAACTTAGGATTTCGTGATAAATAAAGTCTTAGAACCATGCGCCATTAGCGCCGACCTCGACCACTCCTAATGCTGCGGCGACCGCCTAGCGAACCTTGCCGGCCCTTCCCTGAAAAACCGCCCCGACTACGCAGATAACTTCTCCCATCATAACCGCTACGCCAACCGAAATTGCCGTAAAATTTACGCCCCTGATAGCCATAGGGCCTATAGTAAGGCGGGTATCTGTAACGATAAGGCCGATAATAAGGCCAGTAACTATAGCCAAACCCGTAAGAGGGGCCATATCCATAGTAAGCCACGGAGCGGCCATAAGGCGAAGTATAAACGGCGCAGCCTTGCAACAGCAGCGTCAACATGAAAACAGCTAGCGGGCGTATCAATCGTTTCATAAAACCTTTCCTCGCAGCAATTAACCCTCTTCGGTCTTTTTGGCTTGGATTGGCGGCAGTATCAATAATTCAATATATAACCATTAAAATTCGGCACTGCCGAAATTTGAAGTGCTAAAGGGATAAAAGCCTTCAAATTATAAAATATTAGCGCATTGCTTTTTGCCAATTGAATACTGTACACTTTTCATTTATTGACCGAAGATCCTCCGATGCCAGACGACTCTCCTTCCAAACGCGGCGGCTTTCGAGCCGGCGCCGGGCGAAAGAAAGGCTCTTCCGCCTATGGCGAAACGACCCGCGCGATTCGCGTACCCGAAAGCCTGATTCCCGAGGTAACAACCATGTTGGCAATACGCAAACGCCAATTTGAAACCGTTAAGTCCTGTTCCGCCGATGTTTTGGTTCCGGCCCCGCGCCTCAACGCCGTCAAAATTCCTTTATTCATCGGCAAAGTCGCGGCCGGCTTTCCGTCGCCTGCCGACGACTACATCGAAAAAACGCTCGACCTGAACGACTTGCTCATCAAGAAACCGGCCGCGACCTTCTTCGTGCGCGCCGAGGGCGAATCGATGCTCGGTGCCGGCATTCATCCGAACGACATTCTGATCGTTGACCGTTCGCTGAAACCGGTGCCCGGTAAAATCGTGATTTGCGCATTGAACGGCGAACTAACCGTCAAACGACTGAAAAAACTCGGCGGCGAAATCGTGCTTGCCGCAGAAAATCCGGTCTACCCCGATATCCATATCCGCGAAAATAGCGAATTGGTCATCTGGGGCGTCGTCACCAATGTCATCCATGCCGTCTAATGTCTTCACAAACCCGCATCGCCCTAGTCGATTGCAATAATTTCTATGTGAGCTGCGAGCGAGTATTTCGGCCCGACCTTTGGCAAAAACCGGTCGCGGTATTGAGTAATAACGACGGCTGCATCGTCGCACGCAGCGAGGAAGTCAAGGCCCTCGGAATCAAGATGGGAACACCCGTCTATCAGGTCGAAAATTTGATCAAACGCCACCGGATACAGCTGTTCTCGTCTAATTATGCACTCTATGCCGATATGTCGGCGCGCGTGATGCAATTGCTGGAAAGTTTTTCGCCACACACCGAAGTCTATTCGATCGACGAGGCTTTTCTGGATCTAACCGGCGCGTGCGACCGGGACCCTATCGCTTATGCCCGGACGATCAAGGAAACGATCTTGCGCGATGCCGGGATTCCTGTCTGTGTCGGCATCGGACCAACCAAAACTCTGGCGAAACTGGCCAATTTCGCAGCCAAAAAATGGCCAGGGACCGGCGGCGTACTCGACCTTTCCTGTCCTGTACGCAGAGAAAAGCTGATGCGTATCGTGCCTGTCGACGAAGTCTGGGGAATTGGTATCAAAACCGCACAATGCCTTAAACGGCTCGGCATTCATATGGCGTATGATTTGGCCGCGCAAAACCCCGACCGCATCCAGGCACGATTCAATATTGTCATCGCCCGGACGGTGCTCGAGCTCAATGGCATCGGCTGTTTGGCGTTGGAGGAAATCGCGCCGGACAAGCAACAAATAGTCTGCTCGCGAAGTTTCAGACAAAAAGTCACGCAATTCGACGAATTAGCCGGCGCGCTGGCGGAGTTTTGCAGCCGCGCAGCCGAAAAGCTGAGGCAACAAAACTCGGCTGCCGGAGCACTAACCGTTTTTCTCCGAACCAACCCGCATAATTCCCAAGAACCGCAATATCGCGCAGCCGTCACGCTAACCTTGGACTTTGCAACTCAAGATACGCGCGTCTTAATCGGCACAGCCAAAAAATTGCTGGGGGAAATCTTCAGGCCCGGTTACCGTTATCAAAAATGCGGCGTGCAATTGGACCGTATTCAATCCGTAAGACATCCCGCTCAATTGGATCTATTTACTGCCGCTGAATCCAACAGTGCCAGACAGCTAATGACAGCGGTCGACACGATTAATCGGCGTTTTCCGAAAGCCATCGCCATTGCTTCGACAGGCATCCGCAAAGACTGGAAGTTTCATGTTGAATACTTATCGAGGCACTATACGACCGACTGGAATCAACTAGCTATCGTGCAATGCCGGTAGCAGTCCGTATGATCCTAAAAATCAATGTAATCATTTAGCATAAGTCATGCATGAGAAGGTGTCAGGTGTTGATTTATAAGGCTATCTGCAACAGAATGTTGCAGTCAGAGCTTACAGGGATGTATTCACCCAGTACCTAAATTAGGCAAGATTGTTACCATAGCTAAAAGGCTATGGAATTTAGGTGCTGGGTTCACGGCGGTCCTCGATAGACACATCCCAAGCCTTTTTATTCTTAGACGGTTTTTCAATTAAAAGGGAGTATTGTAAGATTTGCAATCCGGTCGCTATGAAAGAGACCGAGCATTTGTTGAGACATTGGTAGACTATCTCGAACGTCTCGACGCTATCTTTGAGAGGACACTATGATTAAAAAAGATTACAAATATATTTTGCCTTTATTCATTTCAATTTTGACCGCCGGTTGCGCAGGTACTCCGGAGAGTGGGCAGAGTGTCATTGGTAAGGTCGACAACGGTCTGGCGACGATTGGTCAGGCAACACAAACGGGAAGGAAAACGATCGAGGCCGGAACAGCGGCAGCAAGTAGTGTGCCCGCAACACAAACTGCTTTGACTAATGCACTAGTCGGTCAATTGGGCGTTACTCAGCAGCAAGCACTGGGCGGAGCCGGAGCGATATTTCAAGCCGCCAAAACGAATATGACGCAACAAGCATTCGCAGGCTTGTCGCAATCCGTTCCGGGTATGTCGGAAATGCTGGCTGCAGCACCGCAGACTGGCGGTGCTGCAATGCTGGGAGGCGCCGGTGGAACTATCGGTACCATGCAGTCGCTTTATTCGTCGTTTAGGCAACTGAATTTATCGCCGGGAATGGTTAATCAGTTTATTCCCGTGGTTGTCGACTACGTCAGCAGCACCAGCGGGCAAGCGACATCGAATCTGCTTCGTTCGGCTTTGGTGCCTTAGGCGGATAAACCTACTCCCTTTATACTCAAAAAATGGTTAACTTTATGAAGGTATGGGGTGTGGCTAGCGAGGATGTCGGCAGCAGGGAGCTGCCGCCAAGCCCCCATGGATGGGTTTACGGCGTTCCTCGATAGACACATCCCATACCTTTTTTCTTAGACGGTTTTTCAATCAAAAGGGAGTAAAAAAATTAGTTGGCTTGGCAGGGTGGGTTATTTAAGGCTATGTTCGCGTTAGCAGTTGAAAATACCCACCACTACCGGAAACACTTATAAATCCAAAGTGGATTGTAGGGTACGCCGCGCGTACCTAACGTCGACACAAGGCAGCACATGAGGATACCTTAAACTCAGGTGGTGCCGCTATGGTGCGCGCAGCGTACCCTACAGCCTTCAAGTTTCGAGATGGGGGTCGTATTCATTTCAACTATTAACGCGATCATAGCCTTATTTAACTCGTCCCCAAAATTTTGCTATACCTTAACCCAGCCTTAACATTGCGCGTCAATAGGTTATTGAATAATATGCAATAATTAATTTTATGGCACTACACTTGTTAAGGCTGGGTTAAGTTTTCGGTTTGCTTTGGCCGCGCTCGAAATGTTTAGGACTCGGTTACAAACTCGGTCCAGCCAATGCCTCTGAAAAGAGGATCTCAAACGAGCGGTTCTTTCAAGCTAGCGATGTTTAACAAAGCCATAAGCGTTGGTTCACAAGAACCGCAACCCGAGCAAGCGCCAGTAATTCTTGACAGTTTTTCAGGGTCCGTAATGCCCTCATCGATGAGTCGGCGAATTTGCCGGTCGGTTGTGCCGCTGCAGACGCAGAGTACGTCATTTTTTTTGTCGGGTCTTACTTGATTCATGAATGTTGAGTCGCGTTTATCAATTTGGGTTTGGTCTATGATTTCCGAATCGAGACGATATCGAAATCATAAATGGGTAATTTTATGAAGTTTCGGTTCTAAAATCGCAATCGCCGAATAAACCGCAATTGCGCCGCAGAGTGCGATTAGATAGGGTGTTTGCATATCGAATGCATAGTTTCCGGCATTCCACAGGACGGTTCCGGCTAAAAGCGACCCGGCAGCGCTGTAAGCTCCGCCGAAGCGCGTGAATAAGCCGAATACGACTACGGTCACGATTCCAGCGCTGCCGAATGCCGAGGCTTGCTCGACCAGGCTGTGAACGCGGTCGGTTTGCAAGGCAAGCCAGTAAGCGGCCATGCCGCCGAATAATACGGTTAGTCTTGCAATACGAACTTTGCGGTTTTCGTCGATCGTACCCAGCAACGGCACGATTAGATTATGCGACAGAAGCGCCGAGGCAGCCATAAGTGCGCTGTCGACGGTCGATAAGATCGCCGAAATCAGCGCACCGGCAAAAACAATATATAAAAACGCTGGTAAATAATGTTGCGCCAATTGCGGCAAGATTTGTTCGGGGTGTTCCAGGCCCGGTAACAAGCGATAACCGAGTAAACCGATCAAGACCGGAATCAAGCCGACCGAAAGATACAGCAGACCGCCGGCCAAACAAGCTTGACGCGCGATTTGCGGCGAACGGCAGGCCAGTACCCGAGATATCAGTTCTTGTGCGATCACCGATCCGCCGATTGGAATCATCCATCGTTCCAGAATATCCAACCAGTTTTCGTTCTCGGCGGTTTTGAATAAAGCCAACCGCTCCGTTTCGATTGAAGCAATCGAAGGCTGCCAGCCTCCTCCGGCGGTCAACGCAATCGCCAATAAAATCGAAAGGCCTATGATCAGAGCGACACCTTGCACCGCATCGGTGATGACATCGGCCATCAAACCGCCATACATCGTATAGACAATCACGACCAGCGCCGCGCAGGCGACCGTTAGCTCGACTTCGAAGCCGGACGTAGCCGATAATACCTGTCCGAATGCCCGAATTTGAGCGGCGGCCCACATGACCGTGCCGGGCACCATCATCAATACCGCAAGCTTTTCAACCCGTGGCGAATAGCGTTGCCTGAACAAATCGGCCAACGTGGTCAATTGCCGGCGCCACAATGGAATCGAAAAGACCAGGCCCATCAAAATCAAGCAGAGCGAATAACCGAAAGGATCGAGTGTCGCGCCGGACAGGCCTTCCTCGTAAACAGCTCCAGCCGCGCCGATGCAGGTTTCGGCGCCGAACCAAGTAGCGAACACGCTCAAGGTCGCGAGACCCAAGCCGAGACTGCGTCCGGCCAATAAATAATCGTCTTCCGTTTTGATTTTTTTCGAAACGAAAACACCGATCAAAAGCTGTGCCGATATATAAACCAGAATACCGGTTAAGACTGTGTTCATGGGCGCAAAGAGGCGACGGTAATGCCGAAATAGACCAAGTGAAAATTTTCGAAATATTATACCGTAAGCGTAGTATGGATCCGGTAACTACATTCGCAAAAAATATTAGTTTTAAACTAGCTGATATTATCTAACTATAAAAAGCGACTTTTTCGCAAATGGCTAATATATACCTTTCGCAATGCAAATTTCGGTACCCCGAGGCCGAATTTTCATCTACGATGTGTATAATCCCCTGGCCCTCTTGCGCCGCCTCATAGTTTGTTCTAAGTTGACGGCATGTTTATTTGACGCACTCAAGCCCGTTGCAATGCTACCGCCGATTCTCATGTGATTTGTCGCCTGATTCATTCCGAACGCATCGGCCACAAAGCTAATAGCACAAGGAAGTTATTTTTTACGAAATCCCAAGTACCCGGCTTAAAATTAAAACCGATTGTCCCAATTGATCCTTGTTTTTCTAAGCACAACTCTTTTTTTGGAAATTTGCCATGCGAACAGTAAAAAAACAATTAAAACCCCGTCGCTTCGTTCTGCTAATCGGATGCCTTATTACCGCGATGCCGGTAGTCGCGGCGACAGACTTTGAAGCTCGAGAAAACCTTGCAAAAGCCCGGGTAAAACATTTGCAAAAGGATAACGATCATGCGCTCCACGAAAGCCAAGTCGATGAAAGTCAAATCTTTCGCGGAGTATTTTACGGCTATCTGCCGTGCAATGATTGCAATGGCATCAAGGTCACGTTGTCTCTAAAACAAAAAAATAATTATTTGATGGTAACTCAGCCGGCTAGGGAGTCCTCAAGGGAGTATTATGAAAAAGGGAAATATAGCTGGAATGAGGATAGTCAAACCGTTGAATTAACGCCACGTAAAGGTGCGGGAAGCATACGGCGGTATTTTATAGAAAATGATGGAACGTTAATTCAATTAGATGATGATGGCACAAGGTTGGACAAAAAGTCGGATCGTTATGTTTTGCGAAGAAGTGATAAAGTAAAGTCTCGAGAAGTGCATATACATTAACCTAAATTCGGCAGTTAAACCATGAAGCACATGAAGTTCATGAAGGATTTCAAGAAATTACCTAAATCTTCTCGCTAACCTTTTTGGTGAGCGAAAGCTCGATTCATACGCGTAATAAGTTATTGAATTAACTTCCTATTCTTCATGATCTTCATGGTGAAATGCTTTTTCTAGGATTAACCTAGATTCGGCAGTTTGACCATGAAGCTCATGTAGTCTTTCATCGGCTTACTCTAAAATTTTGAATAACCTTATTAGTGGAGCAAAAATGTTGTGCATAGTCTAATAAGCTATTGAATTGAATTCTTATTCTTCATGATGAAATGATTTTTCTAGGAATAAGGAACGTGCAAAACACTTTTTTACTACTCAAAATTAGGGCGAAATAATTGGAGCGCGTGTTTTGAAAGAAAACATTCAGCAGATGCTCGATGATATTGAAGCCGAAGTTCGCTTGACGCGGCATTATATCGGTAAGAATGCCTTGGATGAGCGGGTTATCGGTGCGATGCGCGAAGTCCCGAGGCATTTGTTCGTGCCCGAGGAGTCTCGGCATTACGCCTATGCCAACGGTCCGGTACCGATCGGTTTGGGGCAGACGATATCGCAGCCGTATATTGTCGCGCTGATGACCGATTTATTGGCTCCCAAGCCGGATGACACGATATTGGAAATCGGTACGGGCTCCGGCTATCAAGCGGCGATTTTATCCCGGCTGGTCAAACAGGTCTATACGGTTGAAATCGTCGAAACCCTGGCCGATAAAGCGAGGGAAAGGCTTGTAGACTACGATTATCACAATATAGAAGTCCGTAACGGCGACGGATATCTCGGGTGGCCGGAACACGCCCCCTATGACGGCATCGTCGTTACCGCAGCCGCGCCGCATATTCCTCAGCCTTTGATCGATCAATTACGGAATGGCTCGCGCTTGGTGATTCCCGTCGGTCTTCCCTTTTGCTATCAGGAATTGCTGGTTATAGAGAAAGACTCGCAAGGCAACCTCGATTCGCGCCCGGTATTGGGGGTCAGTTTTGTACCCTTTACCGGTAAACATATGGAATCGGCTCATCATCAGTCGAGTCCGTGAGCGATGAGTCCAGTCGATTTTTTTCCAATACGACTCATGCAAGGCGATGCGTTGCTAGTGGTCGACATTCAGAACGATTTTTTGCCGGGCGGAGCATTGGCGGTTGCCGGCTGCGATAAAATCGTTCCGGTCGTCAATGCTTATATCGAGCGATTCATGAGCAGTCACTTGCCGATTTTTGCGACACGCGACTGGCATCCTCTTCAGCATCCTTCATTCGCCGATCAAGGCGGTCCTTGGCCGGTTCATTGCGTTGCCGATTCGAAAGGCGCAGAGTTTGCTCCTGGTTTAGTACTCCCGGAGACTGTCCCTATCGTGTCCAAAGGCGATACGATCGAGGCGGAAGGCTATTCGGCCTTTGAAAATCCGGAGCTCGAGCGCCGACTTAATAAAGCATCGATACAGCGTTTGTTTGTGTGTGGCATCGCGACCGATTATTGCGTCTTGCGGACGGTTCGCGATGCACTTAAACTCGGCTATAGGGTGCTTTTGTTACAAGATGCGCTAGCGGCCGCGAATGTTCATCCACAAGACGGTGTAGAGGCCGAACGAATGATGGCGGACGAAGGCGCTCGTCTTATTACATTGGACGAATTAGCATGATTGCTCGCGATGCTTTATTAACCGACCTTTATCAATTGACGATGCTGCAAGGCTATTATCGGCATGCGATGACAGAGACTGCAGTATTCGAGTTTTTTGTGCGTAAGTTACCGGAAAGTCGAAATTTTCTGGTTGCGGCGGGGTTGGAGCAAGTCCTCGATTTTCTCGAAAATCTGCGGTTTAGCCAAGCCGAAATCGATTGGCTTAGCACTACCGGATATTTTAAGACGGATTTTCTGGATTACCTGGCCGAGATGACATTTACCGGGAGTGTCGACGCGATGCTGGAAGGCACCGTGTTTTTTCCGAATGAACCGATTCTGAGAGTTATAGCGCCATTTCCTGAAGCACAATTGGTAGAGAGCCGAGTAATCAACTTGTTGCATTTTCAAACGCTGATTGCGTCGAAGGCCGCGCGTTCGGTTTTGATGGCTGGAGATAAGCTATTAGTCGATTTCGGTTTTCGGCGTGCGCATGGCGCCGAGGCCGGCGTTTTGGCGGCAAGAGCGAGTTATTTGGCCGGTTTTAGCGGGACGGCAACGGTTTGCGCCGGTCGGCAGTTCGGCATACCCCTTTACGGTACGATGGCGCATTCGTTCGTGCAGGCACACGACGATGAAAGCGATGCCTTTCTACGCTTTGCCGAAGCAAACCCCGATAATGTCGTATTATTGATCGACACCTACGATACCGAGGCCGGCGCTAAAAAAGTCGTGGCTCTCGCATCCAAATTACAAGCGGCCGGCATAAGGATCAAAGGCGTGCGCTTAGATAGCGGCGATCTTGCCGAGCATGCGCATAACGTCAGAAAAATACTCGATGAAGGCGGTTTGCGAAATGTCACGATTTTTGCGAGCGGCGGCATCGACGAATATCAACTCGAAGCCTTTCGTTCGCGGCAAGCACCGATCGACGGATACGGCATCGGCACGTATCTGGATACCTCGGCGGATGCCCCTTACCTGGATTGTGCGTATAAATTGCAGGAATATGCCGGCATGCCGAGACGCAAGCGCTCTGAAGGCAAGGCGACTTGGCCGGGACGAAAACAAGTGTATCGCCGCTTCGATCTTGACGGAATCATGATCGGCGATACAATCGCTGTAGAGGATGAAATTTGCGACGGTAAGCCGTTATTGCAGCCAGTGATGAAAGACGGTCGTCAGATTGCAGGAATGCAGCGGTCGCTTGAGCATATTCGCATCGAAACGCAAGATCAACTGCATACGCTGCCCGGCAACTTGAAATTATTGACGCGCGAAGAAAATTATCCGATCGTTATTTCAGGTGCCCTGAAGCATCTTGCGCAGCGTGTCGACGAAGGTTATTCATAAGGGTTGTTTTTAACAATGAGCTCGCATGGTCAATCGCCTAATCCGCAAGGCAAAGGATTGCGTCCTGTGCTTGATGCTTTATATACCGTTACCAGAGGCCTCAATGTCCCGGCCAAGCCTTTAAACCGGATTGCCGATGAGCTATTTACCTCGTTATTCGTGTTGAGTAGCGCCATCAAATTCAAACCGGTGCTCGGTCAATGTTATTGGCTTTATCGTAAGCCTGACGGCTACCGCTTGTCATTGATCGCGCCGGAGCAATGGCCGGAGGCGCAATCAGGCCTATATGTTGGGCAATGCGAATTACAGGATGACCTAACTTGGTCGCTGGAGTTGTCGGAGCGGTGTCTCGGTAATTCGGTGTTGATGGTCGAAATAGCAAGGCAACGTGAAGATTTCGATCGACAATTGCAAGTAGTTGACTGCATCGAGGAGGCCTTGCCCACTTATAGCGAAACCTTGCCCTTTTATGCTCGGGTATTAGCTTCGGGGTTGGCCTGTTCGCTCGGGCAATCGATGTATAAACGTGGTATCAAAGGCTTAAGTTACAGTCAAATACAACGGTGCGAGATAGTAAATCTTTAGTTACTAAAAGGTGTTTCGAGCAGAGGGTGATATTGAATCGATTTCAACAGTTCATTGACTATTTTCGTTGTTTGGAGAGTATTGGAAGGCGGAGAGATTAAAGCCAAGGCCGCGTTAGCTTTTTTTTCGCGGCCTCGGCAAGCAATGGAGTCGAGTTTCATAAGCGATAACCGTTAGGCCGGTTCAATTAACAACGGAAATTAGCACTTAACCTGTCATAGGTTAAGGACGGCAATAAGGCGCTGTCTATTACATCGATTATCTCTTCGCAGCCGATGACTTCATTGTCGTTTTCGAGGATATGATGGGCTAGTCGGTTGATGGCATGCCAATGGCTAGGGTCTTCGACAAAACGGAATGCGGCCAAAAAAAGCTCGTTTAATTTTTTGCTACGTTTATCTTGAGTTGCTATTAAAGCTTCCAAATATTCGTCAACTTTTTCGAGATCGGAAGTGCCGCCATAATATCTCAGAGCTTCGACATTGACTAGGCGAGGATTGAATATTTCATTATCACGTTCCGCGACATATTTTGCTTCAGCCAGTGGGCCGGCCAACAGATTTATGATGTCGGCTTCATAAGCTAGCTGATAGGCGTGGCTTTCGTGATCGGAAAAATAGCCGCTACTTTCGATTACCGACAGGGGCAGGCTGTGTATCAGATTTCCGCCCTCGACGGTAGCAACCCAATTGGAATATGGTTGCTTTTTTAGACGGTCGGCTTCGGGTGTCGAGGCGCACAATCCGCCGAATGTTATTTGGAAGTAAACAGGCGGTAGATTCTTTTGTCGGTTGCACAAGTAAATTGCCGCTGCATGACCGGCTTCATGAAATGCGGTTTGTTGGACAAGTTGTCGGTGTTTTAATGGTATCGGTTCGTCTATTTGGTAGTTTCGTTTCATGGTAATCCCCGAGTAGAAAGAATGTGATAACGCTATCGCATCATTGAGGAGTTTCTTGAATAAGCTGAGGCGTTAAGGAGCGTATTTCAAGAGCCGGAGTCATTGTATTAGTACTAAGGTACTAATTGAATGTGTCATATTGCCGCGCGACAATATGTCGCAGTTTTTGGCAAGGCTTTTGCTGAGTTACATTGGTTTGTCTAGCGTTTAGTATAATCATCGATTTTCGATGTGCAATATTTTATGGTGTTAAGTTATCTACAGGCATTGTAAATAAAGGAAGTTGACTTAGCGAAGGTTTACAACAGCGTTGTTCTAGATCATTTATTAACTAGAATCGATTGGGTGAAGGGGTGTGGCATTTCACGCAAAATGCGGCAAATGCCCTAGTTATTTAACTAGGTGGACTGCTTTTGCAGCACCCCATGCTTTCACAAAATTAGCCATTTTTTGAATAAAAAGGGAATAAGATTAACGTAAAAACTTTCCAAGGGCCTATATATCAAGTGTTTATATCTATCGATGCGGTCAATTCAATTGCAGCAATTCCCAGTTTGAGAAATTTCACTGTGTTCAGGGCGCGAGGCATGCCTGTCGAGGAGCGCCGTAAACCCATCTATGGGGGCTTGGCGGCGGCTCCATGCCGCCGACATCCTCACCAAGCGCACTCCGCACACTTTTTTATTCTCAAGTTGGGAATTGCTGATTCAATTGAGCAGCTTTACATTCCGGGTCTATTTTTGCTAAGCCCTAGTCGATATCAGTGACCGACTCTTTGTCTGCCTTTCATCCGGTCGTGGCCGACTGGTTTATCGAGCGTTTCGGACAGCCGTCGGAAGCCCAAGTTCGTGCTTGGCCGGCGATTCAAAGCGGGGCGTCTACATTAATCGCCGCGCCGACAGGCTCCGGTAAAACCTTGGCCGCTTTTTTGGCCGTGATCGATCAATTGGTTAAGCAGGGTATCGAAGCGCCATTGCCCGATGAAACGCGAATTTTATATATATCGCCGCTCAAGGCCTTATCGAACGACATTCATAAAAATCTGGAAGAACCGTTGACCGGTATCGGCATGGCGCTGCTCGAAGCGGCTTTGCCTGATATCGTGATCCGTGCCCAGGTCCGCACCGGCGATACGCCGCAAGCCGAACGCGCGGCAATGAAACGTTTCCCGCCTCATATCCTGGTCACGACTCCGGAATCGTTATATTTGTTGCTGACTTCGGAATCTGGCCGCGAGATTTTGAAATCGGTGCGTAGCGTCATTGTCGACGAGATACATGCCTTGGCCGGCAACAAACGCGGCGCACATCTCATGCTGTCACTGGAAAGGTTGACGCAGTTGACCGAAACAGAACCGGTCCGCATCGGTTTATCGGCAACGCAAAAACCGCTCGACGGCATCGCCCGTTATTTAATCGGCAACCGGGCCGAGGCTTGTATGATTATCGATACCGGCCATGTTCGTCGCCGCGATCTCCAAATCGAAGTAACCGGCTCGCCGCTCGAAGCGGTCATGGCCGGCGAAGTGTGGACCGAAATCTACGACCGTCTCGAACAATTGATCGCCGAACACAGCACCACGCTGATTTTCGTCAACACGCGGCGCCAAGCGGAACGCGTAGCAGCCGCGCTAGCCGAACGGATCGGCGAAGAAACCGTCACCTCGCATCACGGCAGTCTCGCGAAAGAGCATCGCCTGAATGCCGAACAACGTCTCAAACAAGGCCGGTTGAAAGCACTGGTCGCAACCGCCTCGCTTGAACTCGGTATCGATATCGGCGATGTCGACCTGGTTTGCCAGTTGGGCTCGCCGCATTCGATATCGGCGTTTTTGCAACGGGTCGGCCGTTCCGGTCACCGTTTGGGGGCTACGCCGAAAGGCCGATTGTTTCCGTTGTCGCGGGACGATTTGCTCGAATGCAGTGCGTTACTTTATGCGGTCGGACAGGATTTACTCGATACAATACTTATCCCTAAGCATCCCTTGGATGTGCTGGCCCAACAAATTGTCGCCGAAGTCGCTTGCCGCGAATGGCGCGAAGCCGAACTGTATCAGACTTTTTGCAGGGCCTGGCCGTACCGGGAATTGACCGAAACGGAATTCAAAGCCGTCGTCAAAATGCTCGCCGACGGATTTCATACGCGGCGCGGTCGGCGGGGCGCCTATCTGCACAGGGATGCCGTACATGGCATGCTACGGCCCCGCAAAGGCGCGCGTTTGACCGCGTTGCTGAACGGCGGGGCGATACCGGATCTGTTCGATTACGACGTTATATTGCAGCCGGAAGGCCTTTTCGTCGGAACGCTCAACGAAGACTTTGCGTTCGAAAGCCTCCCAGGCGATATTTTTCAACTCGGCAATAATTCCTACCGATTGCTCAAGGTCGAGCAAGGTAAGGTCCATGTCGAGGACGCACACGGCCAGCCTCCGAATATTCCGTTTTGGTTCGGCGAAGCGCCGGGCCGCAGTAACGAATTATCCGAAGCGGTCTCAAGATTATCCGCAATGATCGACAGCCTGCTTGAACAAGGCGAGGGCGCGGCCTATCGTTATCTGATCGATTTAGCCTTGCCGCATGTCGCCGCCGAGCAGTTATCACAATATTTAGCTGCAGCTAAGGCTGCCTTGACGGTGTTACCGACTCTCGAAACGATCGTGTTCGAACGCTTCTTCGACGAAACGCAAGACATGCATTTCGTGATTCATTCGCCTTACGGCTCCAGGATCAACCGGGCTTGGGGACTAGCTCTTCGCAAACGCTTCTGCCGCAAATTCAATTTCGAATTACAGGCCGCCGCGAGCGAAGACAATATCGTCCTATCGCTCGGGCCGACGCACAGCTTTCCGCTTGCGGAACCAGCCGGCTATTTGAAAGCTTCGACCGTAAAAGACGTATTGATTCAGGCCTTGTTGGCCGCGCCGATGTTTCCGACCCGTTGGCGCTGGGTGACCAATACCGCACTCGCGGTGCCGCGTAATCGGGCCGGCAAAAGAGTTCCTGCGCAATTTCAACGTAACAATGCCGAGGATTTGATCGCGGTGATTTTTCCCGATCAACTGGCCTGTTTCGAAAATATCGCCGGAGACCGCGAAATTCCGGATCACCCCCTCGTCAATCAAGCCTTGTGGGATTGTCTGCACGAATTGATGGACATCGACGGGCTCGAAGCGCTGTTGGACGGCATAGAAAGCGGGCGGATCAAGATTGTAGCGAGGGATTTGAGCGCGCCGTCGCCGATGGCGCAGGAAATTCTGAATGCCCGGCCTTATGCGTTTTTGGACGATGCGCCGGCTGAAGAACGCAGGACCTTGGCGATTCAGCAGCGCCGGTTCGCAAGCCCCGAAGAAGCCGCCGAAATCGGCAGGCTCGATCCGGTCGCGATCGAGCGCGTCCGGCTTGAAGCCTGGCCCGAAGCAAGCACCGCCGACGAATTACACGATGCAATGATCGTGCTCAGTTTTATCGGCGCCGGAGAATGCTCTACGGCTCAGCAGCCTTTGTTTGAACAACTATGTCAAGCCCGCCGTGCGACAGAGTTGGTGCTGCCGCAAGGAAGTCGAATTCGTGTTGCGGCCGAACGTTTGTCTGAATTTCAGTTGATGTTTCCAGGGATAGCGGCGCGACCGCCGATTCAAGCCATGGATGCCGATCCGGAGTTATCGGCGGAAATCGCGCTGCAAAACATCATGCGTAGTCGTCTGGAAGGCTTGGGGCCGGTCACTGTGGATAATTTGGCTGCTTCGCTGGAGTTGTCCACGTCACAAATCGAACAGGCGCTTGCCGCATTGGAACAGCAAGGTTTTGCGATACAAGGCCGGTTTAGTCACGACACCGCGCAGTCCGAATGGTGTGAGCGAGGTCTATTGGCTCGGATTCACCGTTACACGCTCAAACAATTACGCAATGAGATACAGCCGGTCGCGCAAGCCGACTTCATGCGTTTTTTATTTCATTGGCACGGTCTGGACGAACCGCGAGAAGGCGAAGCCGCCTTGGAAAAGGTCTTGCTGCAATTGGAAGGCTGCAATTTGCCCGCCGCGGCATGGGAAGGCGATGTACTGACGAAACGCTTGAAGCCCTACTTTGCATCGCAATTGGATATTTGCTGCAGCACCGGGCGTTTCGTTTGGCTGCGACTGAAATTTAAAAGCGCCGCCAAAACGCCGAGGCCGGCCGGTAAAAGCACATCGATCGCGCTGCTCCCGAGAGCTCATCTTTCCTTTTGGCGCGTCTATGCGCCCTTGCCGGATCATGGCGCGATCGAGCTATCGAGCGGCGCGCAAAAAGTCCACGCGGTTTTGAAAAATTGGGGCGCCAGTTTTTTTCAGGAAATCAGCGATGAAACCGGTTTGTTGAATGCGCAATTATTTGAGGCGCTTGGCGAATTGGTCGCCGCTGGATTGATTACCGCAGACAGCTTTCAAGGCCTTCGAACCTTGATTCAAAGTAGCGCGATTCGGCAGCGCCGCAGCCGACGTTATTCCGCCCACGATACCTCGGCGACAGCCGGCAGGTGGTCTTTATTGCGGCCGGTGCAAGCCGGCGCGGATGCTTACGAGCCGGTCGAGCATATTGCGCGCGTTTTATTGAACCGCTACGGCGTGGTCTTCCGCAAATTACTCGATAACGAAGAAGGCATTCCTTCTTGGCGCGATTTGCTCTATGTCTATCGTCGTCTAGAAGCGCGCGGCGAAGTGCGCGGCGGCCGCTTCGTGCAGGGGTTGGCCGGCGAGCACTTCGCTTTGCCGCAAGCGGTCTCGATGCTCCGAGATAGCCGCAAACAAGTGAAAGCCGGCGAATTGATAGCGATTAGTACCGTCGATCCGCTCAATCTGACTGGCATTATCGGAAGCGGCGACAGGGTCGGTCCGCAGACGGCCAATCGTTTGCTTTACCGAGACGGCGTATTGCTGGCGTCGTCGAAAAAAAACGACGTGGTTTTTGTCGAGACGGTTGAACCGGAGCAAGAATGGCAGTATAAAACAGCCTTACTGCGAAAATAAAAGATAGAACGAAAACTCAGAGTAAGTGTCTCTTTGGCTTCAGGCCCTTTTTTGCCTGTGCCCAGTCGATATTTATCTAACCGTTCAGGAGGTTGCGATGTCCGAGCAAGAAATCGATCTCTTTTTTCAGGAAATGGCCGATGTGGTTCCTCTGAAAGCACCCGTCAAAACCATTGTGAAAACCGCTCAGTCGGCAACGCCCGGTCAGCAATACCGCAGGCAACAAGCGCAATTTTCGAAAGAAGACATCAACGGCCCCCTGTCGCTGGTGCTCAGAAAGCCGCTGCCTGCCGATGCGTGGATTACCTACAAGCGCGATGGCATACAAGACGGCGTCTATAAAAATCTTAGACTCGGCAAATATCCGCTGGAAGCGACCTTGAATCTGTTCCGCAAAACGCCTTCCGAAGCCCGGGACGAATTACTGCAATTCGTGCACGAATGCCAAGACTGCAATATCCGTAGCGTATTGCTCGTTTTCGGACGCGGACGAAACACCGATGCCACATTGAAAAGCTATTTGGCGCAATGGTTGCCGGAAATGGAGCAAGTACAAGCCGGCCATACCGCATTGAAACAACACGGCGGCGTCGCAGCCGTCTATGTGCTGTTGCGCAAGAGCGAACAGCGTCGAATCGAAAACCGCGAGCGCCACGCCGCGCGTTTAGGCAGGTAGTTTCGCAAGTTCAGCCATGAAGCAGCGTAGCCCGGATGGAGCTTAGCGCAATCCGGGAAGGTCGAAGCCACGCATACACGTATTCCGCTACGCTGCATACGTGCTAAGCCGTTATCTAAAATTCGGTAGTCAGTCAACGAAAACACCAAAGTAATCATACGGTTACATAAATATCTTGAATCGTAAGTATTCAGGCCCCGTTGGCAAATTACCGCAATCCAGGCGTATTGTTGGCCTCCCCCTTTGAAAAAGGGGGATTGAGGGGGATTTATTTAAAAAATCTCCCCTAGCCCCTCGGCAACTGCTCCTGCGTCGCCTAAAGCGCCTACTGTTGGTGCCCTACTTCCTGCATCCGTGCAGTCGTCTTTTTCAAAGAGGGGGACTGTATACTTACCTTGAATCACTCATTGGGTGAGCAACTTGGAAGCTATAACCAATAGAAAATGTTCGTGATTTTCGTGGACAAAATACTTTTTATAGGTTTATAAATAACGGCGAACGCTAAAACGGTGGAACCAGATACAAACAGGGTGTCACTGTCGTCTGTCAATTAATTATTGCTGATTTGCGTCGCCGCCACTTTGCGCCACAGCAAGCGCTCAAAGCCGATCGCTACTACGGCGAAACCGTGCAATTGTGCTTCAGGATAGCGTTGCTGCAGGTCGTGCATATATTCCCGTGCCTGGGATTCGGCTTCGGCCAAGCGGTCCGAGACCTTTGACAGGCCGGCGAGTAGTTCAGTAGTCGATGCGCGAACTTGTTCGGCGGTCAGTCCCGTTTCGGCGAGTTTTACGTATTTGAATTCCAAGACCAGGTCCAAGGCCTGAAACCTGCGCATGTCGGGCCGGACGATCAGGCTCAAGTCGGCATAACGCCGCCGAGTCTCGGTTTCCGAGACCATCATGTATAGATGGTCGTTGTAGAGCAAGGTCATGAATGCGACCTTGATCGTCAGTTCGTTACTCCAACGGTAATCGCGGTTGGATAGTATCGTGAAATAGCGCTGTTCGATGAAATCGCAGAGGAGCTGTAAGTCGCCGGCGGAGATGAAACGCTCGACGGCACGATCGATGTCTTCACGCGCATCGAAATCGGGCCGTAATAGGCATTCGCGCAAGCGTTCGATATAAAGCTTACGGGCAACCAAATTGGGGATAGTCAATAATTGTTTACCCAGGCCGCTTATATCGGACGAAAGAGTCAGCATCCCGAAATAGTACAACAGCGAGAGCATGAAGGTTTGATCCTTGACGCCGTGGATCATGTCCTCGACGCCGAAGCGCTCGGATAACTGTTCGACCGCCAACGGCTCGTCTCCGCCCAGGGCCTTGACGATGATATCCTCGCCGTGCGGCAATCCGGCGAGGTATTGTAGCTTGTTGCGGTCCATCGCCAGGTTTTCGTCCAGCAGGTTGTTCGGAAAGCGTCTTTGCCGCTGTAAATGCCGGCAAAAATACAGAGTTAGTGTCGGATTGTAGATACCGGATTCGGCATGTTCGCTAAAGCGGTACCCGTTATAAAAGGTGCGCAGCGTACTCATTGCGTCCTCGAATTCTGCTTCGCAAGCTGATTGCGGCAAGCACTGTACGACCAAACCCTCTACTTCCGGCTCGGTAAAGCCGCACAAATCGTTGAACTCCGGATCGAAATATATATTGATTGCCACATTATAGCCGCTGGTCATATCGCTCATCACAACCGGCGAGACGCCGGTGATAAAGACCCGTTCGAGCCCCAAACCGCCGGCCGCCGACTTGATGTTTTTGAAAACCGTTTTCAACAAACCTTCGCCTTGCAGTAAAGCGCCGTAATGGCTGTTGTTCCTCATCATGACTTCATTGGCGAAGTTGTCGTATTCGTCGATCAAAAGATAAAGAGGCCGTTGCGTTTTATTAACGGCTTGCAGCAGTCGTCCGAATGAATATAAAGCATCGTCCTCGTTCAATTTAACGTCGAGCTGATAGCGTTCGGCACAGTCGGCGATCGCCAAATTGAGATGTCCGTGAATCGCCGACTGGATAGCGTCGAGATCGCCATAGGCGGCAATCCGCGAAAAATCCCATTTCAAAATGAAAAACCGGTTCCGCAATGGCGTCGGATTACGTCCCACCGCCAAATCGCCGAACAGCTCGCCGAATGAATCGGCCTTGTTGACGTCGTAATAATTTTCCAGCATCGACAGCAACAAGCTTTTACCGAAGCGGCGCGGGCGCAAAAACACCAATTGATGCCCGGCCGCCTCGAGTTGCCCGATGCGGTCGGTACGGTCCTGATAGAAAAAGCCTTCGCGCCTGAGTCGTTGAAAGTCGGCAAGGCCGTAAGGTATTTTGAGCGGAGTCATGAGAATCAACCGGTTAACTTTAAACACGGTCATCATAAGGGTGTACGGGGAAAAACCGCAACATGGAAAACGCACAGATACGATAAGGTGAAATTTCTTCGGCGGAAGCTAGCAAAAAAAGCGGGAAATTTGGAGATAAAACTGGATAGGCTATAGATGTAGGGCGGGTTATTTAACAGTCCTCGGATGTTTGAAAGCACCACACAACAGCGTCGAAAAGTTCGGGACGGGATTGCAAATCCCGTCCCGCCTAGAGCATAAGTATCTACACAAGTTTTTATATCATAAATACAATGAGTTACAATCTGTCTTAGCACCCTCGCCTGTTGGAGAGGGTTGCGGTGGTGAGAGTAAAAACAACCACTTATATTCCCCTCATCCCAGCCTTCTCCCGCAAGGAAAAAGGGGCAAGTACTTGTGTAGATACCTATGCACCTAGAGCGGGAAAGGTCGTCATAGTATTCAATTTTCCCAGTCGGCTTAGATACGCCCATTTTGTAGCTTGTAAGGATTTGGCCACGGATCAAGCGTCAGCATTGCCGACCGCCGGAAACAAACTTGTTCCGCAAGGTTGATGTCGGCTTGTTATACTCCTATCCGGCCGACAAAGCTCATAGCTCCCGGAAGTTATTTTTGTGAAATCCTTAGAGGTTTTTTCCTACGTTTAACAAAAGAAAACGCTCATGATTCTCCAAAATATCAATACATTTTCACTAGTGAATATGTCGATTGAGGAGATTCAATTTTATAAATGGGCGTGTCATCCGAGGCGTACAAAGATGCGCAATTCAAGTTTGAACATACCGCTTGCAGGATTCGTTTGGAAGCCGTATCCGAAAGTTTGCCGATACGTTGAATGATCAACGATTGATTCAATGTCACTATTTTATCGGGACGTACATAGCTCGTTTTAGGCAAAGAGCCGAGAACGAAATCCTCGTTGTGCAATGTGATTGCATTGGCATGGCCGGGTTGTGACGTTATTTGAACAGCTAAAAAGTCGGCCTGTGTGTTGGCAGCGGTGAGAATTAAGACAGGACGCTTTTTGTGCGATGAAAGATCGGTAAACGGAAAGGGCAGTAAAACGATTTCAGACGGACGGAACATCGTTCCACACCTCGTCTTCTTCGTTGTCCCAATCGGCGAGTGAGCGCGTCTGAGCGCTCATCAAGTTTTGCCATTCAGCTTGAGCTTCGCGTTGGCGCAAGAACAACGCGAAGTCCAAAATTTCCTGCACGAGGGGTTCCGGCATGGGTTTGATGGTTTGAAAAACTTGTTCGGCAAGGTCCATATTGGCACACACCCGTAATTTAATCGTTAGTTGCCGGGATTTTAGCAAATCGAACTAAACCTAGCCAATATGCCGGTTCGTTTCAATCATACTTGTACTTAGCGGGGCGGGTTATTCAATCCGCTCTAAAAGTTTTAGAGAAGTTTGAGACATGGTCGAAAAATTTATGACGAGGTTATAAATCCCGTCACGCTCAAGTAAACCCAACAGTTGCAACACCGTCCTGCGCAGATAATTTTCCTTTTCTTCCCTGTGATTATAAAAATGGCGCCGGACTGGTCAACGTTATGGCGTTAGACCGAGCATCGGCAATTTGGAAAACGTATTGCAATAATAAAAGGGTGGGTTGAAAAAAACTAAACCCGCCGAACGTCTTGGTTAAGCTGGACAATGGTCAAAACGTTCAGGACGGGGTTACAAACCCCGTCCCGCTGAGGGTAAGCTTCGGCTCTTGCCCAAGCTCTGCTTCCCGAAGCAGGCAAGCAGAGTTTGCGAGTAAACGGACTTTTTGAAGTCAAATCCCCTGCGGGACGGGTTATTTAACCCGTTCCTAACGTTTTGACTTGCTTCGGCCGCGTTTGAAAGGTTTCGGAAGGTGTTATAAACCCCCGTCCTGCCAAGGCGAGTAGTTTCTTTTTAGGTTTAAATGTGTGCTTTCCCTGATCTTTCCGAGGTCTGCCCCTCATCCTTCCTTGGTGTGATCTATGCGATAGTGAGCCGCGCAATGAAATAGGCGGAAAAGAGAAGGGTAAATGACAAATGTAAGGATTGGCCACGATCGTCATGATTAGGCGGAATAATTGACTAAACGGGTCTATTGAATTAAGTTGGCGACTAGGTGCCGGTACTGAGGCAAATTCAAAAATATCAATCTTCCAAGCAGGTATTTCTCCACCATGAGCATAACCGAACTTCATAAATTGCCCGCCATTGAGAAACTGAAGATATACCCATCGCAGATAAAAATTCGGCACCAGGGTGTCCGTCAAAGGACGCCGTTAATACATCCCTGTAGGCTCTATGCCAGCTCCATGCTGGCAAAGCCTTTGCCGCACACCCTGGCGCCTCCTCAGGCACTGCCGAAATTTGAAGTGCGAAAGGTATAATTGAAGAACTTCGGAGCGATTTGGTAAATGACGAAGCTAGTCTTCCAAAGCTGTCTTGGCATGAAATCGAACTCAAAGAAACCGAAAAAAAGTTTCAATCTGATAGAATCGAAATACTGGATTGGCGACAAGCAAGAAAGAATTACGATCCCAATTTAAATGAAAATCCGAATTCTTCGTTCCGCTGTCGAAGACCTTGCGGCGGCTAGTGAGTTTTATGATCGCCAAGAAGCGGGTGTAGGAGACGACTTCTTCGATAGTCTTTTTGCCGAAATAGATTCTTTGACGATATACGGTGGAATTCATTCAGTGCATTTAGGGTTTCATCGATTGTTGGCAACGCGTTTTCCATAGGCTGTTTACTACAAAATTATCGATGACAACGCCATCGTTTTTCGAGTTCTTGATTGCAGACGCGATCCCAAAAAGCTTCATAAAGCCTTTGAAGGCATCGATAAACAATAATCAGAATAATTGATTTATTGGTTTCTTGTTGTTTTGAATTTGTACAAAACGAGTTTTAGTCCGGGGCGATTTTGAATGGCATATCTGCGAGGAAAGCAGTGAGATAATGCAAGGGCGAACGTTTCGGGTCTAGATTAGTAGCATTGTTTGCAAATTATCAAGGTAAAACAGTAGTTACCAGACTGCCCTTGCAAAAAAACTATTAATATAGACCCTATTGTCTCTGAGCAGCGGTGCATGGACTGCGTTGCTCATTTATCTTGCCTTTTTCATCCCTGTGGGCAAAGCAAGCGTATAAACTCGACGCATAACCCGGCAGTCCACACGGACGCTGCGAGATAAAGCCGCGCAGCGCCGGTAACTTCTGCGATAGCTTTCTCGGAGAGAATGGATGTATTCCACGAAATATGGAAAGACAATTAAATTATTTCTGATGGATGCAGATCCTGATGGAAGGATGGTTTGCGAGCTATCGAATTGGAACGGCAAAGCTTATCGAATACCACGAGGAAAGGTTAAAGATTGCTCCGACAGGCAAGATTTAAAAGGGACTTCTGTTTATCTCTTATTTGGTCGTGCTGAATCCTCAACTTCAAAGCCGAAAGCATATATTGGCGAAGCTGAAAACGCCTATTCTCGTCTCGTTCAGCATGTGTCTGAAAAGGAATTTTGGAATGAGTCCGTTGTATTCATAAGCAAAGATGAAAACCTCAATAAGGCTCACATCAAGTATCTGGAATCCCGCCTCTATGAAATTGCCACTTCCGCAGGAAGGTACGATATTCAAAACGGGAATACTCCGACGCGAAGTTCCATTTCTGAGTCAGATCAGGCGGAAATGGAAGAATTTATTGAATATATAAAAATCCTAATTAACACAATGGGGTTTAAAGTCTTTGAGCCTCTGATTAAAGCTGATTCGAATACCCAGGAGCCAGATGAGTTTTTCTTCGTAAAAGGTGCCAGAGGCGCAGATGGTCGCGGAAAAAGGACATCGGATGGATTTGTTGTATTTTCTGGTACCAAAGTAGCTGTTGATACCGTTCCCTCATTCCCAAAGGGCTTCAATGCTCTTAGGGATGAGTTAATTGATAATGAAATTATTGTCAAAGAAGGTGCGGATCTGGTTTTAGTATCTGATTACCTTTTTAGTAGTCCATCGGCGGCAGCCGCCGTAATCATGGGACGGAGTGCAAATGGGTTAATTGAGTGGAAGAACTCCAAGGGCAAGGAATTGAAATCTGTTGAAGAGACAGAAATATCAAAAGCTAACAAGTCAATGCAGCCGACCGCTGACGCGTCGGCTGATTGCGGCGTTGGACACTTACTTGAATCGAACTCA
This sequence comes from Methylotuvimicrobium sp. KM2, assembly GCF_038051925.1. Lineage (NCBI taxonomy): Bacteria > Pseudomonadati > Pseudomonadota > Gammaproteobacteria > Methylococcales > Methylococcaceae > Methylotuvimicrobium > Methylotuvimicrobium sp. KM2. The sequence continues at coordinate 428,195 of NZ_CP150634.1, forward strand.
AGGAGAATTTATGACACGTAGTGAAAGAGCAATGCAGGTCATCGCAGCGGCAAATAATCGCCAAACATTAACGTATGGCCATCTCGCTGAGCATCTTGAGTTTGAAGGCGCGGGCGTTTTCGCACAGATTTTGGGTTGCATCATGAATTACTGCGCCGAAAAGGACTTGCCGCCACTAACGTGCTTAGTCGTCAATCAAACTACTGGCCTGCCAAGCCAGGGGTTAACCACTATCGCAAATCTTCCCAGAGATAGAGAGGCGGTATACAACCACAATTGGTTTGCAATGCATCCAGTTCAAATATCTGAATTTGAACCATATGCCTAACGAGGCGTTGCAGTGTAGGTCCCCACTGAACTTGGCTTTATGCTTTTCATTTATGGATTGAAACCTTTTTCCTTGACTCTAACCCAGGCGCCGGATTCCAGATGCAGCAGAAAGAGCTTGCCGATGTAATAGACGAGCAGGCCGGAAACGGCAGGGCGAAGTAACAGCGAGCCGGTCGATACGGAAATGGGGGTGTAGCCTCTGACGTATTTGATTAGGTAATGGCTAATCCAGTCGTAATGGGCGCCGCCAAGTATCGCCGTGACGGTGATTTTGATTTGATGATCGGAAAATGACAGGCCGTAGATTTTGCAGAGGTCGTCCATTAGTTTTGCCAGTAAGCCGCCGACTGCAATTTGGCCGGCTAGGGGGCCGGGAATAAAGCCGATGCCGCTTGCGATCAAGGTATATTTATTGAGTACCCGTTGCGCCTTTGCTTTTTTTGCCGAGCGGTTTTTTCGGCGGGGGAGTTGGTTAGGTTTGTAGAGTGGAATTTTTTCGTTATCGGGAGTATCTGTTACAGCCATTGTTTGTTCCTTTTGGGCCCGTTTTTCAGAGGCTCTTAAGTAGTAAAGAGTCTTTTGAGGTCCTTTTTAACAGTTAACGTTAATGTTCTGCAACTTTGTAGTTCAACGGAATCGGGTTTGCCTGGCAAAAATATGATGGAGTGTTGGAATCTGAATTGTCAGCACCGATTTTCGGTGAATTGTGGGAACGCCTCTATGATACGCGGAGTATACATGTTCGCAGTCAGAGTCGGCACTCCCATTTTTGGTCTCCCTTTTTAAACGGCACAGATTGACTTTTCGTTCAGCGGATTAATCGAGCTGGGTTGAGCGGAGTCGAAGCCAATCGCCTTGTTCGCTTCGACTCCGCTCAGCGAACAAGGCTCAAACCGTCCCGGCTTAAGTGGGTAGCCCCATTTTTTAACGAATGGTGTTAAGCACTGAGACGTCGTTGCCCTGAGCGTCCTTGTTGCGGGCGGCCTGAGCCGGAATTTGCTCCGTTACCGCGGCGTGGTTTACTACGAGCAGGCTTCGCTGCTTGGCGCTCGCTCGGATTGCCGTTATTGCGTTGACCGTTATTTCGGGCATCATTCCCGGAGCGAGGCGAACGCTGCTGGCGTTGCTTAAAGACCGGTTCGGGTTTGATGGTGGGGTCAGGTTGGAAGCCTTCGATTTCGATTTTGTTAATGTCGCGTTTGATCAATCGTTCGATGTCACGCAAGAAGTTGTGTTCGTCGACGCAAACCAGCGATATGGCTTCTCCGGCATTGCCGGCTCGACCGGTACGGCCGATCCGGTGGACATAATCTTCCGGTATATTGGGAAGTTCGTAATTGACGACATGCGGTAATTGGTCGATATCCAACCCGCGCGCAGCGATGTCGGTTGCAACCAAGGCGCGTATCGCTCCGCTTTTAAAGTCGGCCAATGCTTTTGTCCTTGCGGCTTGACTCTTATTTCCGTGAATCGCGGCCGAGCCGATTCCGTCGCGTTCGAGTTTTTCGGCGAGTTTGTTGGCGCCGTGTTTGGTGCGCGTGAAAACCAACACCTGTCGCCAGTCCTGGCTGCCGATTAAATGCGACAAGAGTTCTTGTTTGCGATTACGGTCGACCGGATGAACCGTTTGAGCCACGGTTTCTACGGTCGTATTACGACGCGCGACTTCGATTTGCTCCGGTTTATGCAACAACCCGTTAGCAAGTTGACGGATTTCATCGGAGAACGTTGCCGAAAAGAGTAGGTTTTGTCGGCCGTCGTGACCGTTTGGCGGCAGCAACGCAAGAATTTTACGGATGTCGCGAATAAAGCCCATGTCGAGCATGCGGTCGGCTTCGTCGAGCACCAGTATTTCCAGTTGCGATAAGTCAACGGTTTTTTGTGCGATGTGATCGAGCAGACGGCCCGGAGTCGCGATCAGGATATCCGCGCCACGCCGTAATTGCGCGATTTGCGGGTTGATGCTGAGGCCTCCGAAGATTACCGCAGATTTTAACGGTAAATATTTTCCGTAAGTCTCGACGCTTTCGCCGACTTGAGCGGCGAGTTCGCGCGTAGGCGTTAGGATCAGTGCTCTTACCGCACGTCGATTACTTTTGGATTTTTGGGTGTGCAGCAGGTGCAACAAAGGTAATGTGAAACCCGCGGTTTTGCCGGTACCGGTTTGTGCGCCGGCCAGAACGTCACGCCCATTGAGAATTGCGGGTATCGCTTGACGTTGAACAGGTGTTGGCGTGCTGTAGCCTTGTTCTGAGACAGCACGGACTAATTCGGCCGCTAGGCCGAGTTCGGAAAATAACATATTGGAAAATGCTCCTGGAATGGCCTACCCGGGAATGCCCTGGGTCAGTCTAGGCGGGATTCGCATAAAGTGAAGAAAATCGAAGTGTACCGGGGAGGTGACCGCGAGGTGCGGCGCAGACTGAAGTGCGCCGGAATTAGCGGCATTGTATCAGACCTGCTGTTATTAAGCCGTTTTTTTTAGGGTTATCTTTTGCTTGGGCGCTTTTTGTGTGGTGTTGGTTGAAATTATTGAGTGTACGGTTTATCAGAAACTCTACTTATCGTAGATGAAAATTCGGCCATTCTCGTTTCGACGCTCTACGTTCATCGTTATGCATAAATGGTAGGGTACGCTACGCGTACCTAAGGTCCGAAACCCTAGCCAGGTCAAACTACAAGGGTTTGGATTAATATTGGCGGGGTCGCCATGGTACGCACAGCGTACCCTACAGAATTCCCGTGATTGCGGGATGTTGTCATCGCGCTAAACGGCCAACAGCGTATTTCAAAGAGATGTGTATAACGGCAAGCGCTGGAGCATGGAAAAGATAGGGGTCTGAGCAATTACTCGGCAGGAGTTGCCATGAGTTTTTTCCTAAGTTTCCCTAGAAAGAATGAACAACATATAATGCTCAGCTGAATGCATCACTTTTATTTTATACACTTTGAGTCATGACAACCGGCAATCTCTATATCATTTCCGCACCTTCAGGGGCTGGTAAAACCAGTTTGGTTAAACAGTTAACGGCGGAACTCGACAAGCTGACCGTTTCGATATCCCATACGACGAGGCAGCAACGTCCCGGCGAAACCGACGGGCAGGATTATTTTTTTGTTTCGGTCGACGAGTTTAAGACAATGCTTTCCGAGCAGGCATTTCTTGAACACGCACAGGTGTTCGATAACTATTATGGAACCGCTCGGCGGACCGTTGAGGACAGCCTTAATCAAGGGGTCGATGTGATACTCGAAATCGATTGGCAAGGGGCGCAACAAATTAAAAAAATGCTGCCGGATTGTATTGCTATTTTTATCTTGCCGCCTTCGGTTAGCGTATTGGAGCAGCGCTTGCGTAATCGAGGGCAGGATAGCGAGGAAACAATTGCTCGGCGCATGCGCGATGCGGTGACGGAAATGAGCCATTACGGCGAATACGATTACTTGATTGTCAATGATGTGTTTGAACGCGCACTGAATTCGTTAATAAGTATCGTCGTTTCACATCGTTTCCACATCGATAAACAACGGGAAGCATTGCAGAGTCTGTTACAGGAGCTATTGAGCCGGGACCAAAAATGATAGCTCTCGGCTCAATTGCCGCAAATCTTTCGAAAGTTGGTTACGGTTCAAATGGCATTTCTGCGACTTCCAGTGTTTTGCGGCGCCTATCGCCTTTTCTTCGGTCTGCAAATGTAATATCGGAATGGTTTTTTCTGAGCCGAGGATCGTTTTGCCAACAGCGGTGAAAATATTCACGCACGATAATCATTTTTCCGTTAATTGGTTGTTTGTTGAGCTTTTTTATCACTCTTGCTCCGGCCGAGTCGGGTTCGATTCTGACTAGCCCGTGAAATTCATGGGTGTTACGAGTGCTGTCTGTTATTTGTAATATTTTTATTGTGTTAATGTAGCCTTTCTTGGTAAACAATCCTCCGTTCAGTGCCGGCTCGATGAATGATTTGATTTCAAATTTGTTGGTGTCAGACGGAATTCTTCTCATAAAAATGATCATGTCAGTACCACATGTTGCTTGTTATTTTGAAACGATCCAGTGATTTATCTAGTAGCGTAAGGATTTGAAATAGTTAAGTAAGTTATATTCTCGGCTACTAAGTTTAGCGATTTTAGGGGGCTCGCTGAGCGCTCTTTGTTTCCGGCTTAGGGCGTTAGCTTTAAACCGCAAATTAACACCATTACTATTCACCTGCAACTGTGTTATGTGGCTACGAAAGCAGAAAAAATATCTATCAACCAAGATTGGATATAATCCTTTTTGGTTCGATTTCTTTTATTTTGTTCCACTCAGAGCGTCTAATATTTATCCTTTTTCAGTGTAAAGTCACATGCATGAGATAGCGTCTCGGTTTACGCAATCGGTTATCACCCAAATCAGCGATTTGGGTAACGGTCTAATCAACGATACTTTTTTAATCGATACGGTATCCGGGCGTTTTGTTTTGCAACGGATCAATAGTCGGGTTTTTGCCGAACCTAAGTTGATTATGACCAACTTGACCGAACTGAATACCTATATAACGCAACAAGCTGAATCCGACCTTAAGCTGCGTATTCCTGCTATCGTCAAAACAATTTCCGGTCAATCTTATTATCAAGATGCGCGGGGTGAGATCTGGCGAGCGCTGCAATATCTCGAAAATACGATGAGCTTCGAAACGGTCGAAGACATTAAGCAAGCCGAGCAAGCAGGATTTGCGTTAGGTTATTTTCATCGTTTAGCCGGTGGATTGAGTGTTGATCGTTTGCACGATACCTTGCCCGGATTTCATATCGCGCCGGCTTATTTACGGCAATATCAACAAGTTCGTCAGAAGGCGGCAATTCAAGATTCATCAGAGGTTCGGTATTGCGCTGATTATATCGAGAGACGACAAGCGTTACCGGAAGTGTTGGAAGAGGCAAAAAAAAGAGGAGTATTGGCCGAGCGCGTGATTCATGGCGATCCTAAATTGAATAATTTTTTGTTTGACCGCGATACGCATCGGGTTATCAGTCTGATCGATTTAGATACCGTCAAGCCCGGTCTGGTCCATTACGACATAGGCGATTGCATCCGTTCGTTATGCCATATCGAAAGTTCCGACGATTTCGATACGGCGATTTGCGAAGCGGTGTTAACGCATTACTTGACCGAAACGCGAGCGTTTTTTACCGAGCACGACTATTTCTATCTTTATCCGGCGATACGGCTGATTCCATTTGAATTAGGTTTGCGGTTTTTTACCGACTATTTGTCTGGCAATGTTTATTTTAAAGTTTCCGAACCGGAACAAAATCTAAGGCGGGCTGTAGCTCAATTCCGATTTTGCGAGAGTATTGAGCGGCGGAAGACGGCGATTGAAAAAATCATAAAAAAACTGGCTCCGACCCTGAGGTATCATAAGCGCCAACTTAGCGCTCATTCTATGGTGCATTTGCCGCTTTATGAAAAACAACACCGGTTCCGAGGAGGGTGCGGTTGCTCGACCGACAGGCGTCGGCGGCAGGGATAGCCGCCGCCGAGCCTACATGGACGTATTCACGGCGTCCTATCGGGCGAGTGACCGCATCCACCACAGTTTGCACTTTCATTTGCCTGGCGATTGCCGGGCCTTCATGAACGTTACTTAAGTTGGCGCCAATGCCCTGAGGTATCCCCACGAAATAGCCAAATAAAACAATTTTTTGGCTGTAAACTGGTTGATAGATATATAAATTTTTTTTTATCGTTCCTAAGTTCTGCGTGGGAATGCATCCCGGGACGCTCTGCGTCCCCAGAGGTCGATAATGCCGACAAGAGCTACGCTACACTCACTATGGTTTCTCAATCCAATTGTCCGCCGCAGTCGACGCAGAGCGTCTAAAGCGGCATTCCCACGCAGAGCATGGGAACGAGCGTTTTGAGGGGAGCTCCGACCGCTTCGAAATTTCAAGTGCGAAAATGATATTTATGAAATAATCCGCGGCTTTAAATCATCTTGCCTAAGTAGCATGCTGCGACTGACCGAACTAAAATTGCCGCTCGATCATCAACCGGACCAACTGAAAACCGCGATTATCGAAAAATTAGCCATTAAACCTTCCGAGCTACTGAAATTTACGATATTTAAACGCAGTTATGATGCCCGCAAGCGCGGCGCGATCATGCTGATTTATTCGGTGGATGTCGAAACCACGAAAGAAGCGGAAATTATGCAGCGTTTAGCCAAGGATCCGCAGGTTCGTCCGACGCCGGATATGGCTTATCGCTTTGTTGCGAAGGCGCCCGATGGTCTGACCAAACAGCCGGTTGTTATCGGTACCGGGCCTTGCGGCTTGTTTGCCGGTTTGGTTTTGGCGCAAATGGGATTTCGGCCGATTATTCTGGAGCGAGGTAAGGCGGTGCGTGAGCGGACTGTCGATACTTTCGGGTTGTGGCGTAAGCGAGACTTTAATCCGGAGTCGAATGTGCAGTTCGGCGAAGGCGGTGCCGGTACCTTTTCGGACGGCAAACTCTATAGCCAAATCAAGGATCCGGGCTATCGCGGTCGTAAAGTTTTGACCGAGTTCGTCAAAGCCGGTGCGCCGCCTGAAATACTCTATGTCAATAAACCGCATATCGGTACGTTTAGGCTGGTTTCAATGGTTGAATCGATGCGCGCCGAGATTGAAGCCTTGGGCGGTCAAATTCGTTTTCAAAGCCGGGTCGAGGATGTCGAAATTGACAATGGTCAGGTCAAGGGCGTAGTGCTTGCCGGAGGTGAGCGTATCGATACCGAGCATGTCGTGTTGGCGGTTGGTCACAGTGCGCGGGATACTTTTGGCATGCTGTATCGACGGGGTGTCTATATCGAGGCCAAGCCGTTTTCTATCGGTTTTCGGATCGAACATCCTCAATCGATGATCGATCAATGCCGTTTCGGGTCGCAGGCCGGACATCCGTTATTGGGTGCGGCCGATTACAAATTAGTGCATCATTGCCGTAACGGTCGCGCAGTGTATAGTTTTTGCATGTGCCCGGGCGGTACGGTGGTCGCGGCAACCTCGGAGCCTGGTCATGTCGTGACCAACGGTATGAGCCAATATTCGCGCAACGAACGAAACGCCAATAGCGCGATCGTCGTCGATGTCGCTCCGGCCGATTTTCCCGGCACCCCTTTGGCCGGGATTGAGTTTCAACGCCGATGGGAGCGAAAAGCTTTTGAATTAGGCGGCGGTAATTACGATGCGCCGGGGCAATTGGTCGGCGATTTTTTGGCGGGCCGGCCTTCCACCCGTTTAGGTTCGGTATTGCCGTCCTATACGCCGGGGGTGCATTTATGCGATTTGGCATCGGCGTTGCCGGATTTTGCGATCGAGGCGATCAAAGAAGCGTTACCGGCATTCGACAAACAAATCAAAGGTTTTGCAATGCATGATGCGGTATTGACCGGCGTCGAAACAAGAACGTCTTCGCCGATCCGTATCAAACGGGATGAGAGCTTGCAAAGCCTGAATACTCAGGGTTTATTTCCTGCCGGAGAAGGGGCCGGTTATGCCGGCGGCATTCTGTCTGCGGCCGTCGATGGTATCAAGGTGGCGGAAGCGGTCGCTTTGGCAATCGTTAATCCTTAGGAATATGCACAAAATAACTTATGCAAGTAGTAGGCTTTGCGGCGGTTCGGTGACTCGCTTGACAGGACGCCATGAACCCAGCACCTAAATTATCCAAGTTAATTAACCATAGCCAATGGGCTATGGAGTTTAGGTGCTGGGTGAATACGTCCATCTAGGCTTGACGGCGGCTATCAGATTGCCAGGGATGGCATGAATGCAGATTTTGCAGGAGCAAAAATCTGCCCTGCCGCCGACACCTGTCAATCGAGCCACCAAACCCCCTTCCGACAGTTGTCTAAGTTATTTCATGTTCGTTCCTTAACGGCTTCAGTTTTGCTGGCGGTAGTTTTTTTGTTGTTCCTGACAACGCCTCGGATGACAAGCAATGCTAATAAAATGAAACCGTAAAACAAAGGTCGTGTCAGGTCGGCTTTTACGGTCAAGGCGAAATGCAAAATAGCGAGTAAGCCGATCACATAGACTGCGCTGTGCAGTTTTTTCCAGTTTTTCCCGAGTTTTCTCATCATGTTATTGGTTGATGTAACGGCCAACGGGACGAGCAGGAGATAAGCCAATAAACCCACCATTACAATGGGACTGTTGTAGAGGTCTTCAATAATTAGAGCGAAGCTGAAAGAATGTTCGAAGCCGATGTATATGAGAAAATGCACCGAGCAATAGAAAAAAGTGAACAAAGCGACAATGCGTCTGTATTTTTGCAGGCCGGGTTGTTTAAATAGCATTTTAGCCGGCGTAAATGCCAGCGTAATCAGCAGAAACCTTAACGACCAGATGCCGCTTTCTTGCGCCAGCGCTTCGACCGGGTTAGGACCCAGTGAGTCGGTCAATGCGTTCCATAGCATCAGCAGCAAAGGAAGCAGAGCAATTACAAAAATGATGCATTTTCTTTCGAAGGTCGATAACTTAGTCATCCGACCGCCGATTTCGGATATCCGTGATTATTCATGGGGCAATCACCGGTTGGTTTTTGTTTTATTTTGAAGCCTATCTTAATCGTGGCTTAATAATTAACTTACCACTTTAACGAGATAAGACAACAGTTATCCCGTTCATTTAACCGATATAGCTATCCACGCCGGAAAGCAAAAGGTCGTATTGTATTTCAGTCGTTTCCTTGATCAAGTAGGCCGGCACGCCTTTAACGATGTTGTTGGGGTTACCGACCCAACCGACCGCATCTGAAGGGCCAAGGCTCAATACATAGCCGATATCGCGGTGCATGTAAGGTAAACAAAAACGCGTCAACCCGGCTTCCAACAGAATGTTTTTGGCTGCGGCGCGGCCTTTACGCAGAGCCGATTGAGCCGTCATCGAGTTCGACCCCATCATGTCGTAATGCGAACAATCGCCGGCGGTAAAAATCCGTGTCAGTGTTTCCTTGCCTAAGCGGATTTGTCCTGAACTATTGGCATGCCATAGCGTCTGCGGTTTTTTTCCGGTGAGCAGCAAGGTTAGCTGCGAATCCGAAATATCACGATGTTCGCCCTGTTTATGCACCAGGCACGCCATTTGTTCGGCGCTACTTTCAAAACGCCACTCCGGCATGAACGCAATACGCTTTTCGATCATACGTTGTTCGACATAATCGCCGAATGCATGCGGAAATCGGCCCAGCAATTTTGCATGCGCATCGTACACATTCAGCCGAAAATCGGCATGCATCGCTTTTAAGACATGGTCTATTTCAAAAGCGAACTGTATGCCGGTTGGGCCGCCTCCAATAAGATTGATCGTTTTTTCCGGTCCGCCATTGCTAACAAAGCGTTCAAGAATTTCGGCCCCTGAATTCAGTGTCAATGCGGTCAGATCATAAAAATTAGGCCGGCGAAGCGGCGTACCGGAAGAGGCTCCGGTAGTTATCAGCATAAAATCGAAGGGCAGCATTTCCGTGTCGGTCTTAATAGCCCGTTGATCTTGCCAGTCTTTTAGCCGGTTTTCATCGATATCGAGGGCGTATTGCCGATGGTCGAATTGAAAACGTTCGGCCAATGTCTTATAGGAAATGCGAATGCTTTCTAGAGGCCTATGTATGGTTTCGTGTAGTCTCGTGATGATCAAGTGCCAAGGCTTCGGGTCGATCAACGTGATGCGTGCATCGGGAGTCGCTTTTCTCAGCGTTATCAAGGCCGACAAACCCGCATAGCCACCGCCGACGATGACGACATGTAACGGGTGGCCGCCTTGGGTTTCGGAGCTGTCAATGGTGTCGTGCGTGGCAGTCGTATTCATGGTTTTGCTGGCTTAGGAAGTCCGGGTTGCTGAGTCACTGCTATTAACCCCGTCATTCCGCCATGGATTGGCGGAATCTAGTGCCATGGATGGCAAGCTTTTGAGGCACATTAGAGCCTGAATTCAAGCATTACTTGCTTCGGTGACGGCTTAACTTAACGGTAGCAGTAGGTTACTGAGTTCGAAGTATATATTATCGCCCGAGACTGGCGTTCGAAAAATTTAAGGATAGACTGGCGAGCAGAAAATAATATTGCCAAATGATGACTTGCTATAACAAATCACTTTATGTCGTTCGCCGCGATATGCGTATCGATGACAACACGGCTCTCAATGAGGCATTGCGCTTGTCGGAACAAGTGCAGGCTTGTTTTATCTTCGATCCGTCTCAGATTGATGAGCATCCTTATCAAAGTAGGCCGGCGCTGCAATTCATGCTACAAAGTCTGGACGATTTACGGGAGCAATTTCGAGAGCGCGGCGCATGTTTGACTATTGTGCGCGGCGAACCCGAGAAAATAGTAAAAAATTGGGTGCTTGCTTGCGGTATCGAGGCCGTATTTGTCAACCGTGACTACACGCCGTTCAGTCGGCATCGCGATTATCGTTTGCAGCAAGTTTGTATCGAGCTCGACATCGCATGGCATTCATGCGCGGATGTGCTATTGAACGAGCCGGAACAGTCCCTCAAAAGCGATGGCTCGGCTTATAAAGTATTTACCGCTTTTTACAATAATGCGCGAAGGATTCCTGTCGGCTTGCCGCAAACCTTGGCGGAGGGCAGTTTTTGCGCGCCGCCGGAATGCCCGTTGTACGACTACGAGCCGCTCAAAACGAATGACGGTCCGAACGTGCGGGGCGGGCGTCGACAGGCGTTGGCAATATTCGATGCCCTGGAAAACATTAAAGAGTATCAAAACCGGCGGGATTACCCGGCTTTGGCCTCGACCAGCATGTTATCGGCGCATTTGAAATTCGGCACCGTTTCGATACGCGAAGCTTTCTATGCCGTACAATGCGTGTTGGGTGACGATCATCCCTTGCTGCGTCAATTTTACTGGCGCGATTTTTTTATGCATATCGCTTACCATTTTCCCGAGGTATTCGGGCATGCGTTCGTGCGCAAATACGACGCATTGCCGTGGCGAAATGATCACGCACAGTTTTATGCCTGGGCCGAAGGAAGAACCGGTTTTCCGATCGTCGATGCCGGGATGCGCGAATTGAATCGAACCGGTTATATGCATAACCGTGTGCGGATGATTACCGCGTCTTTTTTAGTCAAGGATTTGCATATTAGCTGGCGCTGGGGCGAGCGTTATTTCGCGCGGCACTTGGTCGATTACGATCCCTGCGTGAATAACGGCAACTGGCAGTGGGCCGCGTCGACCGGTTGCGATGCCCAGCCTTATTTCAGAATTTTCAATCCTTGGTTGCAGCAGCAGAAGTTCGATGCGGATTGTGAGTATATTTACCGGTGGATACCCGAATTACGCCCGTTCGCACCGAGTATAATTCACCGTTGGGATAAAAAGTTTGCGGCCTGCGACTATCCGAAACCGATCGTCGATCACCGGCTAGAGAGCGAAAAGGCCAAGGCGATGTTTCGCGGGATTGAATGAAACGGCAAATTGGCGTTACTGTGAAAGTTCGTAGATTCGGACTCTTTATCTAATTTTTTGATAAACGTAGCTCGGCAGAGCAAATGCGGGCTCCGACGAGGGTGCGGTTGCTCGACCGACAGGCGTCGGCGGCAGGGAGCCGCCGTCGAGCCTACATGGACGTATTCACGGCGTCCTGTCGGGCGAGTGACCGCACCCAGCCGCCCCTCGCACTTTCATTTGCCGGAGCGATTGCTGGGCCTTCATGAACGTTACTGTAAAGATAAGCCTATAAAAAGCATTTTTTCACGAAAATAAAAATTAAGGAAATAGTCAATAAGTCGTAAGGTACGCATCATGTACCTTTTTTAGGCTCTATAACTCGGTAAGGCTTGTGAAACGGTACGCGATGTCCTACACACTATTCAAATTTCAATGTTTGAACACAGGAAAACCATGAAACGTATCATATTAATCGGATTGTTATTTTTAACGGGATGCGTCGATTTGCCGGAAGGTATTACGCCGGTCGGCAATTTCGAAGTCGAGCGCTATCTAGGAAAATGGTATGAGATAGCTCGACTCGATCACCGGTTTGAAAGAGGTTTGACCCATATTTCCGCCGAATACAGTTTGAGAGAAGATGGCGGTCTTAAGGTAATCAACAAGGGTTACAATACCGAATACCAGGAATGGGATAGCGCCGAAGGCAAGGCTTATTTCGTTGGCCGGCCCGATATCGGTCGTCTGAAAGTTTCTTTTTTCGGGCCGTTTTACGGCGGTTACAACATCATTGCATTGGATAAGGAAAACTATAGTTATGCGATGATTACGGGTCCCGATCGCGATTATTTATGGATTTTATCGCGGACGCCGACGCTAGCCCCTGAGATTGTCGAGCGATTGGTTGCTCAAGCGAAGGCGTTGGGTTTTGCGGTCGATCAGTTGATTTATACCGAACAAACACAAACACCGTGAAGCTATATCGCCTTTATCGACGTCAGTCATTGAGGCTTTCTTTGTCGGAAGCGTGGGACTTTTTTTCGTCGCCCCATCATCTGAATGACATTACGCCGGATTTTTTCAACGTGAGGATTACGTCCGACGTTCCGGATCGAATCTATGCCGGCTTATTGATCGCTTATCGCATGAAGGCGGTATTCGGCTTTCCGATGACATGGCTTTCGGAAATTAGCCATTGCGATGAACCGAATTATTTTATTTATCAACAGCGAATCGGGCCTTTCAAATTTTGGAGCCATGAAGTGCGTCTGACAGAACAAGGCCAAGACGTTGTTTTAGAAGATATCATGTTTTACGCGATGCCTTTGGGTTGGCTAGGCGTTATACTCAATCAATTATTGATTGCCGACAGGCTCGACCGGATTTTTGCGGTCCGGCGTGACTATATCAAGGCAAAATGGGGGAGTGATGATTAAACGGGAGATATTGATAATGCTATGTTTTGCGTGGTTCATTAAAAATGCTCAGGCGGAAAGCGCGCCTGGCTTGGTTGACGGTCACTTGAAAAATTGCCCGGGTTCGCCTAACTGTGTGAACAGTGAACAGGACGATATTGAACCGATAGCCTTCGGCGACCTTTCGGCGGACGAGGCCTGGCAAAAGTTGCAGCAGGCAATTAGCGGCGAAGGAGGCGAGTTGAAAAGTGTTTCCGGCGACTATCTCTGGGCGATTTTCAAAACGCCGATGCTGCGTTTTACTGATGACGTTGAAGCCAGACTCGATTCCGGTAACCGGCAAATTCATTTGCGTTCCGCATCGCGTGTCGGTTATTCCGACTTTGGAACCAATCGTAGGCGTCTGGAATCTATTAAAAACCGTTATCAGCGGTTGTCGAAAGCAGCAGATTGATAGCGCTTGGATATGGCACCATGGAGTGACTATGATGAACGAACACGCACATAAAATCAGGGTTGGCATCAGCAGTTGCCTGCTTGGTGAGGAGGTCCGTTTTGACGGCGGTCATAAAAGCAATGCCTATATTCGTAAAACCTTGAGCTATTATTTCGAGTTTGTGCCTTTTTGTCCGGAAGTCGAAAGCGGCATGGGCATTCCTCGCCCGACAATTCAGCTCAGATATACCGATGCAGGTGTTCGCTGCGTCGGCGTCAAGGATCATAGTATCGATGTGACCGATCAATTGCTTAGCTGCTCCGAACAACAGCGGCACTGGCTGGATGGGTTGTGTGGTTATATCCTGAAGAAGGATTCGCCGAGTTGCGGAATGGCGCGAGTCAAAATATATCGAGAGGATCATGCGGATCGAGTCGGTACGGGCATATTCGCGCAATTCGTCAAAGACAATTTTCCGCTGTTGCCGATGGAAGAAGAGGGGCGTTTAGGCGACCCGAGGTTGCGCGAGAATTTTATTCAACGGGTCTATGTGATGTATCGCTGGAAATTGTTGTGCGCTGAGCCGATAACACCGAGCCGGCTAACGGTTTTTCACAGCCAACATAAACTGATTGCGATGAGCCACGATCAGAACGAGGCGAGGGACCTCGGGCGCTTAGCCGCCAGTGCCGTTAAAGGCAACGCCCAGGAAATTGCAGGGCAATACGGTACTGCCTTAATGCGCTGTCTTAAAAAAACGGCAAGCCGGGGTAATCATGTCAATGTGTTGCAGCATATTCAAGGTTATTTGAAAAAATCGCTCGATGCGGACGACAAAGCCGAATTGACCGAAACGATAGAGCGCTATCGCTTGGGACTGTTGCCGTTAATTGTGCCTATCACGCTGCTTCGTCATCATTTTCGCAGGCAACCGGACCCTTTTATCGAGCAATCGTATTATATGTCGCCTTACCCTGAAGAATTGACGATAATGAATGAGATTTAGGATTGGGCTCTAAATTATTTTTCTTTTTCCTCGTTCCCACAGTGGACCTTGGGAACGAGGAAAAAAGTGAAAGATGAAAGATGAAAGATGTGTTCTGTGGGAGTGGTCCCTAGATTCCTTTCTCGGTAAATCTCATAGCTTCAAGGTGTTATTTGTCACTAAATTGCAAGTTTAGCCCGTGTTCTTTTAGATGCGCATTTTTCTGGCTTTTTGCTCAATCATCGTACTGTGGTCGACAACGCCGTTGGCGATAAAATGGAGCGGCGAAGGTCCGGGGTTTTTATTCGGCGTTGCCGCGCGTATGGTCATTGGACTAGCTTGTTTGTTGCCTTTTGTCTTATTTGCCCGGCGCAAATTTCCTGTCGATCGAAAGGCATGGTTGACTTATTTTGCGGTGGCGTTGCAAATTTACGGAGCGATGCTTTCGGTTTACTGGGCCGCGCAGTTTATTCCGTCCGGTTGGATCTCAGTCATTTTCGGGTTGACGCCGATGTTGACTGCGTTCATGTCGGCATTATGGCTCAATGAACGCAGTCTCGGCTTATTGCAATTAATTTCTTATGGCTTGGGGCTTGCCGGCTTATTCGTGATGTTCGGCACTGCTATGGGTATTAGCCGGGATGCAGCAATTGGTATTGGCGGCGTGACGCTTGCGTCATTTTTGCAATCGGCCAGCTCGGTTTTAGTCAAACGCATCGGGGCGGCCTTGCCGTCGGTAACGCAAGTGACCGGCGGTTTATTAGTAGCTGTGCCGTTGTATTTGATTACCTGGTACCGAGGCGACGGCGTTTGGCCCGATATCATTCCGGCGCAGAGCCTTTTATCGATTGTGTATTTGGGAGCCGTTGCCACGACGATTGGATTTGCTCTGTATTATTATGTGCTGATCCATGTTCCCGCGACAAAGGTTGCCTTGATCACCTTAGTGACGCCGGTTATGTCGTTATTGATCGGCAATGCGGTCAACCGCGAACCACTTAATGAAAAGGTTCTAATTGGCGCCGGCTTAATCATGGGCGCCTTGCTGCTGCATCAATACAGCAGTTTATTCAGGCGTAAAGAAAAAAACAAAACAGCGATCAGAAGGACTTGATGAAGGCTATGTTTGCTTTAACAGTTGAAAGCACGAAATACAACGGTAATGCCGATTTTTGATCCACATACTTTTAATCACAGCGATCGTTCCGGAGGGCTAATGCTGGACTTCTTAAAACCGAAAAACGTTAAAATTGCCGAGTCAGTCGCACGACTGTTCCATCCGATTCTTCACGATATAAGGTCTAGTAATGACGGGGCTTTGCCGGTATCGGTATTGCAGGATGATTATTTGATCGGCTATTTAGCAGGGTCGGTAGCTGTGGCCGCGAGTTTTGCGGGCATAACGAATCCCAAGATCAACGGGCTTACCAACCTACACTTTTTTGAACGCTTGTTTCCGAAGCATGGCATGACTATTTGTCGGCAGCACCCGGAAAAAATGTCTTCTTCCGAAAAATATTTATCAGCCTACCAAGAAGGAGTTGAAAGTTTTAATAAAGTAATTGGTAGTTTAGAAGAAAAGGGGTTAAAAAACATAACTGCTAATGAAGTGAATTTAGGATCATTAAGCGAGCATATAGCCCATGTTTACCCTCTAAGAAGCTAGAAAACCAAAATATATATAGCCGGCGGAAGTCTGGGGCTGTTATGAATCAATCCAGAAAAAGCTGTTTACCGTTTACCATGAAGCTCATGAAAAATTATTCTTTAATTCGATAGCTTGTTGTGGGTTTGTGTCGGTTATATAGAGCGATCGTGCCGCAAAATATTCCGAGTGTGGAGCGAGTCGGCGCCTAATTTTGATTAGCGAACACTATAAACCTGAATTCGGCAGTTTAACCATGAAGCACATGAAGTTCATGAAGGATTCCAAGAACTTACCAAATCCTTCTCGCTAACCTTTTTGGTGGGCGAAAGTTCTATACAAACGCGTAATAAGCTATTGAATTAACTTCCTATTCTTTATGATCTTCATGGTGAAATGCTTTTTCTAGGATAAAACAACCGGTTGGTTTAATTGCCAACCGGTTGTTTCGGTTAACGAAGTGGATTATTTTTTAGCGGGATCGCTAAGTAAGATATCGGCCATATTGCTTTCAACTGTTTTTTCTCCGATTCCGGAAACATTGGCCAATTCTTCGACGGATTTAAAGTCACCGTTTTCGGTTCTGTATTGCACGATCGCTTCGGCTTTTTTCAAGCCAATGCCTTTCAATGCTTCGGAAATCGTTTGAGCATCGGCATTGTTGATGTTAACCGGTGTCGCAAACGCGTTAAACGAAAGTAGTGCTAATAATGCTAAGATTTTGTTCATATTTTTCTCTCTTATTAAGTTTAACTTAAAGTGGGATAAAACAATTGAACAGTCTAAGTTTATAGCCAACCACGATCGCCTTAGTCTATTCGCTAGCAATAGTAGTCATTCGTGCTAATAATTCAAGCATATTTAGCGAAAAACAGGAAAAAACCGATGATCCTAGAAAAAGCATTTCACCATGAAGATCATGAAGAATAAGAAGTTAACTCAATAACTTGTCATTCGTTTATGAACAACTTTCGCTCACCTGAAAGGTTAGCTGCAATGTTTAGGTAATCTATTGAAATACTTCATGAACTTCATGTGCTTCATGGTTGAGCTGCCGAATTTAGGATGATGTCTCTTAACGTCCGATCGCGTAATAAGCCAAACCGCTTTGTTTGACAAATGCAGGCTCGAACATATTTCGGCCATCGAAAATAACTTTGTCTCGCAAGGCTTGACTCAAATGATCGAAATCCGGACTGCGGAATTGCTTCCATTCGGTTACGATCGCTAACGCATCGGCATCTTCCAATGCTTCGTTTTGGTCTTCGGCATAAATTAAGCCATTTTTATTGCCGTAAATGCGCTTGGCTTCTTCCAAAGCTTCAGGGTCGTAAGCTCGAACGGTAGCGCCGGCATCGATCAAGGCTTCCAGTAGCACTCGGCTTGGCGCTTCGCGCATGTCGTCGGTATTGGGTTTGAACGACAGTCCCCAGATTGCGAAAACCTTACCTTTCAAGTTGCCGTTGTAATGATGCCGGATTTTTTCGAATAAACGTTTTTTTTGCCGGTCGTTGACATTTTCGACGGCATTTAATAACTCGGCTTGATATCCGACTTGCTTTGCGGTCCGTTCCAATGCTTTGACATCCTTAGGAAAGCATGAGCCTCCGTAGCCGCAGCCCGGATAGATAAAGCTGTAACCGATGCGACTGTCCGAACCGATGCCTTGACGAACATGTTCGATATCGGCGCCCAGTTTTTCGGCCAAGTTAGCCAGTTCGTTCATGAAGCTGATTTTGGTTGCCAGCATTGCGTTTGCGGCATATTTAGTCAATTCGGCAGATCGAATATCCATCGTGATAACCCGTTCGCGACTGCGGTTGAACGGAGCGTAGAGTGCTTTGAGTAATTCGGCGGTTCTTGGATTGTCGGTTCCGACAATGATACGGTCCGGCTTCATGAAATCGTCGAGCGCGGCGCCTTCCTTCAAAAATTCGGGATTCGACACAACGTCGAATTCCAAATCATTCTTGCCTCGTTCTTGAAGTATGTGGGTCATGGCTTCTTTGACTTTGTCGGCAGTGCCGACGGGTACCGTGGATTTATCGATTACGACTCGATAACCTTCCATGTGTTGGGCAATGCTTTTAGCGACCGCAAGAACATATTGCAAATCGGCTGAGCCGTCTTCGTCAGGCGGCGTTCCGACCGCGATGAATTGAAATAAACCATGACCGACCGCTTCTTTGACATCGGCGGTAAACCGCAAACGGCCGGCTTCCTGATTTTCTTTAACCATGGCTTCCAGTCCAGGCTCATAGATAGGGATGATGCCTTGCTTGAGTTTTTCGATCTTGGTTTCGTCGATATCCATGCAGATCACATCATTACCCACTTCCGCTAAGCAAGTTCCTGTCACCAGTCCGACATAACCGCTTCCAAATACAGTGATTTTCATAATCTTTGAGTTACCCTTACAATATAAAAACAGAATATCCGAGTTTCGAGCGAATGAGCCTCAACATTAACGCGCGATAGCCTATCATGATTGCCAACTTTCTCGAATCCTTTACAATCGCCTAATGAAAAAACAACTTCCGTCAATCGAGCAATTATTTTCAGGGTTTTCCGCCGAAGATGCCGCTCAAATTGAAAAGGCCTTGGCTATTGTCGACGAGGCTGACAGTAATTCGCTTAATATTAGACCAAAAGGGATTGCGGTCGCGATGATTTTGGGTAGTGTTTATAGCGATTTGTCCAGCATACTGGCTGCGTTATTAAGCGATTCGCGATTAGCCGGTCGTTTAGCCGCGGTCGAAATTAAGCAACAATTCGGCGAAACGGTTGCGGGTTTAGTCAAGGATGTCAATTGGCTCAATAATTTACGGGTCTACAGCCCGGAATTGACACACGAGCCCAATCAAAATGAAACGCTCAGACGAATGCTATTGGCGATGACGCACGATGTGCGCTCGGTGCTGATCAAGCTGGCCTATCGTATTGAGCGTCTGCGGGGGATATCGGCGGAAGAACCGGGTGTCCGGCGGTTTATCGCGCAAGAGACCCTGGATGTCTATGCGCCGTTGGCGAACCGGCTCGGGGTGAGTCAATTTAAATGGGAGCTTGAGGATCTAGCGTTTCGCTATCTCGAGCCGGATAATTATAAGCGCATTGCCGAATCGCTTGCCGATAAGCGCATTCATCGTGAAGATTGTATTCAAATATTCATAGAAGACCTCCGTCGAATTCTTAAGGAAGAAGGTCTTACGGCAAAAGTTTATGGAAGGCCCAAGCATATTTACAGCATTTGGAACAAAATGCGCCGCAAGCAGTTAGCTATCGACGATCTTTACGATCTGCTTGCGGTGCGCGTGATCGTCGATAGCTTGACGGCTTGTTATAGCGTATTGGGTTTGGCGCATAGCCATTGGAAATACATTCCTAAAGAATTCGATGATTACATCGCCAACCCCAAGGAAAATGGTTATCAATCCTTGCATACCGTGATCGTCGACCGAAAAGGTAATCGTATCGAAATCCAGATTCGTACCCGTTCGATGCATGAATTTGCTGAATTAGGGGTTGCCGCGCATTGGCGTTACAAGGAAGGCAGTAAGCACGATGCCGCAACCGAAAAGAATATCGCTTCGTTGCGTCAATTGCTGGAATATAAGGATAGCGGCGAAAATTTAATCGAAAATTTTCGAACCGAGCTTTTTTCTGACCGGGTCTTTGTGTTGACGCCGGCCGGAAAATTGATCGATCTAATTAAAGGTTCCACGCCTCTCGATTTTGCTTATGCGATACATACCGAAATCGGTCACGGTTGTCGCGGCGCGAAAGTCAACGGACGTATCAAGCCCTTAACTTATAAGCTCAAGTCGGGCGATCAGGTTGAGATCATTACGGTTAAAAACGGCGAGCCGAATCATAACTGGCTCGATCCGAACTTGGGTTATTTAAAAACGCCGCGCGCGGCCTCGAAGGTCAGAAGTTGGTTTAGACAACAGCAGCAAGCCGAAAATGTTGTTTTCGGCAAACAAATTCTGGATAAGGAAAGTAAACGATTAGGCTTGAAGGCGGTTGAGCTGGATGAATTGCTCAGCTATTTCAAATTTAACGATGCAGAGCTTTTTTATGAAGCGATAGGTCGCGGCGATATCACCAATCGGCAGTTGGTAGCCGCGCTGAAAATTCCCGAATTCGCAGAGCCCGCCTATCCTTCCTCCAGAGGAAGCGAGAGCAAGCCGACGGCAAAATCGGTTATCACCGTTGCCGGTATCGATAATGTGGTAACCAGTTTGGCGCAATGCTGTTGTCCGGTCAAAGGCGACGATATCATCGGTTTCATCTCGCATAAGCGTGGTATCACAATCCACCGGCGCGACTGCGAAAATATTTTGACTCTCAGTCCAGAACAACAGCCGCAATTGATCGATGCCGAATGGAGTTCGGAGCAGCCATCGCGCCATAATGTGCCGATTATTATTCATGCCTTCAATGCGCAAAATCTGCTCAGCGACGTGACTCGGATCATGATGTATGCTAAGGCACATATTATCGATGCCTCATTAAAAACGCATCCGGATTTATCGGCGATACTGACGATGACGATCAATATCGAAAGCACCGCCCAGTTGAGTTCGGTGCTCGGCAGAATCAGTCAATTACCGAATATATTGGAAGTTAAGCGTAAAACATAATTTGTAATTATTCAGCATAAGTCATGTTTGAGAAGGTGTCAGGCATTGATTTATAAGGCTGTCTGCAACAGGACGTTGCAGTCAGAGCTTACAGGGATGTATTCACCCAGCACCTAAATACCATAATCCATTTGCTATGATAAACAATTTTGGATTATTTAGGTGCTGGGTTCACGCGTCCTTAGAAATCAATGCCTGACACCAGCCTACCGCATGCGCTGAATAGTTACCTTAATTTAAATCACAAACACATCGGCATGATCCAAAATAAACAAAAATATTTGGTATTAATCGACGGCTCGTCTTTTTTATTTCGCGCCTACCATGCGGTTCCGCCTTTGACCAGTCCGGATGGTGCGCCGACCAATGCGATTTACGGGGTGGCCAATATGCTGCGTAAATTGATGGTCGATCATCCGACCGATTATATCGGCGTTATTTTCGATGCGCCGGGAAAGACCTTTAGACATGATTTATACGATCAATACAAGGCGCACCGACCGCCGATGCCGGACGATTTGCGCGTACAAATCGAACCCTTGCACCGCTTGATTCGTGCGATGGGCCTGCCCTTGATCATGCTGCCCGATGTCGAGGCGGACGATGTTATCGGCGCATTTGCGAAGCAAGCCGAGCGAGACGGATTTCAGGTTGTTATTTCAACCGGCGACAAGGATATGGCTCAATTGGTTACCGAGCATATCACGCTCGAAAACACGATGTCCGGCAGCCGCACCGATCGCCAAGGCGTGATCGAGAAGTTCGGCGTGACACCTGAACAAATCATCGATTATTTGGCCTTGATGGGGGACACGGTCGACAATATTCCCGGCGTGCCGAAGGTCGGGCCGAAAACGGCGGCTAAATGGCTAAACGAATATCAAACGCTGGAAAGATTGATCGAATGCGCCGATCAAATCAAAGGCAAGATCGGCGAGAATCTACGAAATGCGCTCGATCAACTGCCGTTGTCGAAGCAATTGACCACGATTGATTGCGATGTTCCGTTGCCATGCTCGGCGGAGGAATTGAAAATGAATACGGTCGATCAAGGCGAACTCGAGTCGATGCTTGTCGAATTGGGTTTTACGTCTTGGTTGAAAATACTGGAACAGTCCGGCGAAGCCGGCTCCGGCCGGGACGCGAAAGCTGTTGAAAGTCCGCAAGCGATTGAGGCGCGTTATGAAACGATCTTGACCGAACTCGATTTTGCACGGTGGTATGAGCAGCTCGACAAGGCCGAGTTGTTTGCGTTCGATACCGAAACGAGCAGTCTGGATTACAGCCGCGCCGAAATTGTCGGAATATCGTTTGCGGTCGAAGCCGGGCATGCCGCCTATCTGCCGGTCGCGCACGATTATCCGGATGCGCCGGAGCAACTCGATAGAACCGCCGTATTGGAAAAAATGCGTTCCTTGCTGGAAAATCCGAATAAAGCCAAACTGGGACAGAATCTTAAATACGACGCCAACGTGCTGGCTAATCACGGTATAGAACTGCGAGGTATTGCTCACGATACGATGCTCGAATCCTATGTGTTAAACAGTACCGCGACCAAGCACAATATGGATGATTTGGCGAAGAAGTATCTTAACTATACGACGATACATTACGAAGATGTTGCGGGGAAGGGCGCGAAACAGATTCCGTTTCAGGAAGTCGCTATCGAACAGGCGACGCCTTATGCCGCCGAAGATGCCGACATCACCTTGCGTTTACATGAAGTTCTGAGTGAAAAACTCGACCAAAATCCGCCGTTGGTGCAATTGTATCGAGAAATCGAAATTCCTCTGGTCGAGGTGTTGTCGCGTATCGAGAGAAACGGGGTATTGCTCGATACCGAAATGCTGGCGCGGCAGAGCCAGGAGTTGGCCGCCCAGATTGCCTCGATCGAGCAGCATGCGCACGACCTGGCCGGACAGGCATTCAATTTGGGCTCGCCGAAGCAAATTCAAAGCATTATTTACGATAAGCTGAATTTGCCGGTACTGAAAAAAACTCCGACCGGTCAGCCGTCGACCGACGAATCGGTGCTGCAGGAATTGGCCGCCGATTATCCGTTGCCTCGTTTGATTCTCGAGCATCGCACAACCAGCAAGTTGAAATCGACTTATACCGATAAATTGCCGCAACAGGTCAATCCGAAAACCGGGCGCGTGCATACCTCCTATCATCAAGCGGTCGCGGCGACCGGTCGTTTGTCTTCGTCCGATCCCAATCTCCAGAATATTCCGATTCGCACTCCCGAAGGCAGGCGAATACGGCAGGCTTTCATCGCGTCGCCGGGCTATGTGTTGGTTGCGGCCGATTATTCACAGATCGAGCTGCGCATCATGGCGCATTTGTCCGGCGATGCCGGTCTGTTGGCAGCTTTCAAACAAGGGCAGGATATTCATAGCGCGACCGCGGCCGAGGTCTTCGGGGTCGAGCCTGAGCAAGTTACCGCCGATTTGCGGCGTTCGGCCAAGGCGATCAATTTCGGCTTGATTTACGGCATGTCTTCGTTTGGCTTGGCGCAGCAACTAGGCTTGACGAGAGGGCAGGCGCAATCTTATATCGATATGTATTTCGCGCGGTACCCCGGTGTCAAGGCGTTCATGGATAACATCCGGGTGTTGGCGAAAGAACAGGGGTATGTCGAAACTTTATTCGGCCGTAGGCTTTATTTGCCGGAAATCAATTCGCGCAATCCCGCGCGCCGTCAATACGCCGAACGGACCGCAATCAATGCGCCGATGCAAGGTACAGCCGCCGATATCATAAAACGCGCGATGATCGCTTGCGATCGCTGGCTACAAACAGACTCGCCCGATGCCAGAATGATCATGCAGGTGCATGACGAACTGGTTTTCGAAATCGCCGAGTCGGCCGTTTCCGAGTGCGTCGAAAGATTGAGGGGTTTGATGAGTTCGGCGGCAACGCTCGATGTGCCGTTGATCGTCGATATCGGTACCGGTTTGAATTGGGATGAGGCGCATTAGTCATTTTTTAGATGTATTACGTTTTTATAAGGATTGAACTTTTCCAATATTATTAAATCGTAATGTTATACGTCAGTTATGACGTTGGGTCAGTCCATTCCCCTCCCCCCTCTTTAATGGACTGATTCTTTTCCTCAAGCCCCATTGAATGAATTCTTATCTTTGGGGCTCTCTTTCCGATAGCGTTTCTCTGCTATGCTTAGAATATCGTAACTATATACCCTTTGCTGGTCAGGTTTCGGCGTTTCGTGGCCTTGTGATAAGACTTCGGTAGTCTATGCCGGAATGAACGGCCTTAAAAAGTTGTGTCGGTACTCACATCATGACATTTATCTAAAGAGAGCATTCCCAATGGTTGCCGCTGTCGACAACAAGTTATTCATGTTTGTGGAGAGTATGCCTGCTTTTCCGAAAAGCGTGCAAAGCATTTTAAAGTTAGCCGATGACAATCAATCTTCCGCCAAGGATTTTGTACAAATTATCGAATGCGATCCGGTAATGACGGTCAAGATTTTAAAAATCATTAATTCCCCTTATTACGGTTTACCTCATAAAATCAGTTCGATAACACGCGCTGTCGTTCACCTGGGAATCAATACAGTCAAGAACATGGCGTTAGCCATTGCGGCAATTGGTGTTCTTAAGCCCGATAAAAAAACGGGCTTAAATGCGAATAGTTTTTTAATGCATTCCTTGACGACCGCATTGATTATAAAGTTACTCGCCGAGCGACAAGCCTTATCGCCAAATGAATGCAGCGATTATTTCGTTACCGGTTTATTGCATGACTTTGGTAAGTTGGTCTTTGCACAGTGTTTGCCCGAATCCTTTAGTAAGGCGTTGATCGAAAGCCGTAAGCGGAATGTTTCTTTACATTTGATGGAGCGACAGTATTTAGGTATCGATCACGCTCGTTTGGGTAAGTTGCTAATTGATAAGTGGTGCTTTTCTGAAAAAATCGGTGCTGCGATCGAGCATCATCACGATGAGGACGGCGCCGACGTCTTGCGCGATAGTGTTGCCGCCGCTAATCAAATCAGTAAAGTTTTGTGCTTTGGTGACGGGGGTAATCCGGTAATCGATATGTTTTCGGAAGCGCAGTTCTCGTTGTTCGGTTTGTCTTTGGAGGAGTTGATCGTTTCGCTGGGTGATTTGAGCTCGATTAAAACAGAGGCTTTAATGATGATTAGTTGCAAATGATCGTTCAATTGGAAATTTGGTTCGGGAGTGTGAGTATTTTGCAGGAGCGAAAATTCGCATTCATGCCATCTTTGGCAATCAGACTCCGCATTTGACGCCCCCCTGCCTCCTAAGCACTGCCGAAATTTGAAGTGCGAAACGTATATTTACAACGTTGAATCGAGGGATTGCATGCAATTGAAATTCAGAGGTGTCCGTGGCTCCATTCCGACACCGGGGCCTAATACTGTCAAATATGGCGGGAATACTACCTGCATAGAAATTAGTACCGATAGCGGGGAGTTAATAATTCTCGATGCGGGTACCGGCATTTATTCGTTATCGCAACAACTGGATAAAGACAAGCCGGTCGATGCGCATATTTTCATTACCCACACGCACTGGGATCATATTCAGGGGTTGCCCTTTTTTGCGCCCGCTTTTATGCCGGGCAATCGTATCACGATATACGGCGGGTTGGACCCAGTGACTCAGCAAGGCATACAAAGGGCGCTGGCTGTTCAATTACAATACAGTTTTTTTCCGATTCGGGAGGCCGAGTTAAAAGCAACTGTTCGTTATGTGACTTTGATGCCAGGCAAAAGCGTTATGGTGGGCGACGCCCGAATTACACCGTTATTGCTGAATCATCCTGTTCTAAATTTCGGGTATCGCATCGAGTGCGACGGCCGGTCTGTTTTTTTTACCGGGGATTACGAACCGTTGTTTAATATTTACCGGCCCGATGATCAGGAATACGAGCCTTTTCAAACCATGGTCGATGAAAGATTCATCGAAGTGTGCGCCTTTCTACATGGTGTCGATGCATTGATTGTCGATGCGTCCTATACCGAGGAAGAGTATGTGTTTAAGAAGGGATGGGGGCATGGAACCTATCAATCAGGGCTAAACTTGGCGGTCCGTTCCGATGTCAAGCGCTTGTTTTTTACCCATCACGAACCCAATCGCACCGATATGGATTTGGATAAAATCTATCGTCAATTGCTCGAACAGAACCAAAAATTAGGTATAGAGTTAAACATGGCGCGCGAAGGTGTCGAATATGTTATCTGAAGTCGATGTCGTTAGAATTTTTTAGAAAAAGTATACCTATAGCAGATCAAAATTCGGCGCAGGTGTGCCCGTCAAAGGACCCGGCACCTAAATTACTCCCTTTTGACCGAAAAAGCGTATAAGAACGAGAAGGTGTGGGGTATGCCTAGCGAGGATGTCGGTGGCAGGGAGCCGCCGTCAAGCCCCCATGGACGGGTTCACGGCGCTCCTCGATAGGCTACCCCATACCCAACAAAGTTGAACGATTCTTCAGTAAGAAGGGAGTAGTAAGACTATTAACCATGACCGATGGAATTTAGGGGCCACTGCCATTAAGTTAAGCCATCACAGAATTAAGTAATGCTTGTATCCAGGATCTACTTTGCCTCCAAAGCTTGCCATCCATGGCACTGGATTCCGCCAGTCCATGGCGGAATGACGGGCTTCCCTTAACTTAATGGTAGTGAATTTAGGGGCTGGGTGAATATGTCCATGCTTAATGCCATCATCCATGCTGGCGAAGCCTGTCAAACGTGTTGCCGAACCTTCAATATAGCTCGTTCTAGGACGTTATTTATACTCATCGGAGATCAAAATTCGGCGCCGAGGTGCCCGTCAAAGGACGCCGTGAATACGTCCCTGTAGGCTCTATGCCAGCTCCATGCTGGCAAAGCCTTTGCCGAGCACCCCGGCGCCTCCTTAGGTACTGCCGAAATTTGAAGTGCGAAAGGTATATCGCGAAATCCTAAGAGCATCGAAATTATTTCGAGTTTATGACGATTCAAAGTTCAGCCATTGATCGAGTAAGTGATGGGTTTCGTCGACGCCTTGCCTTTTTAAGGCCGAAAATAATTGAACAGTAACGGGGACTTGAGCGCCTGAAATTTCTTTTTGCACGGCTAGTAAGGTGCTTTTTGCCGCGCCGAATTTCAATTTATCGGCTTTAGTTAGCAGGATATGTAACGGCAGCCGGGTTTGTTTGCACCAGTCTACCATTTGGCGGTCGAATTCGGTCAGTGGATGGCGAATATCCATTACCAACACAATGCCGCATAGCGTTTTACGATTATTTAGATAGGTTTCGATCATGCGGTGCCATTGTTTTTTGATTTCCAATGGCACTTTGGCATAACCATAGCCCGGTAAATCGACAAAGCGCGTGGTTTCCGTTATCGAGAAAAAATTCAATAATTGAGTTCTTCCTGGGGTTTTACTGATACGCGCCAACGATTTTTGACCGGTCAGCGTATTGATTGCGCTGGATTTACCCGCGTTGGAGCGGCCCGCAAATGCGACCTCGAGTCCTATATCCTCGGGGGCGTCTTTAACGTGAGGGGCGCTATTTATGAATTTTGCTTGATGATACACTGGATTCATCGTTATCTCGCTTAGCTGGGGTATTTAGAGTAAAATTTCCGGATAGATCCGATAGGCCTGTGCCGCTTGAGGGGGGGGTCGGCCTTTGAGGTTCGCAAATCGTCGCGGTCCAATGAAAAACCGCTAGGGTCGGCTTTTATGATTTATACTTCGAGCGGACATGTTTTTGGCTTTTGTGACGAAGCTATTTTGTTTGACAATAATGCTATTGGCTCTCTTTTTCGTCCCTCAATTGGCTATGTTTAATGATAGGTAATGAGGCTGTGAGTCATTTGCAAGCGTCCCGGTGCCGAATTTTGATTTAACCATGGGTTTAACTGTATTTTTGCAATGCTGCTATCGGACAAAAGAGCCGGTTAGATAATTAAAATGAAATCGCTAGAATTATACTATTCCGGAAGGGGAATCTAATGAAAAATAAACTATTGGCACTTTCAATTGCTCTGTTGTTCATGAGTCAGCCGGTCATTCTACATGCAGAAGGCAATAGTAAGGCAGGAAAAGAAAAAGCGACCGCCTGCGCGGGTTGTCACGGCGAAAACGGCAATAGTGCCGTAACCAATTTTCCGAAGTTAGCTCAACAGCATGCCTCATATCTGATCAAGACGCTAAATGCCTTCAAAAGCGGAGAACGAAACAATCCGATGATGAGTCCGATCGCGATGGGCTTGAGCGATAAAGATATGGCCGATATTGCCGCCTATTATGCCGAGCAAAAGATTTCTACGAATAGTCTGCCGGTCTTGCAAAAAGACGAAGATGACGACGAAGATGACAGCGAGGATTCTGCAGGTGCAAGTGAAGACATCAAAGAGCTATTGGCCTTAGGTAGCGATCTCTACCGGAATGGGGTGTTGGCGAGCGAGGTGTCTGCTTGCATCGCTTGTCACGGTCCTTTTGGAGAAGGGAACAGGCCGGCGGCATTTCCTGCGCTTAAGTCGCAGCATGCCGATTATTTGATCAAGACGCTCATCGATTTCAAAAGCGGAGAGCGGAGTAATAACCCCGAAAATATGATGCATATGATTGCCAAAAAAATGACTGAACGCGAAATCAAAGCAGTGTCTTATCATATTTCGGTCATGAAGTAAGCAATGCCCCACTGCTTTTATAAGGCGACTTAGACCGCTGATTTATACCCATCGTAGATCAAAATTCGGCGCCTGGGTGTCCGCTAAAGGACGCCGTGAATACGTCCATGTAGGCTCTATGCCAGCTCCATGCTGGCAAAGCCTTTATCGGACACCCAGGCACCTCCTCAGGCACTGCCGAAATTTGAAGTGCGAAAGGTATAATCCTCCGATTAAGCGCATTTCTTACGATCCGTGTGCTTGTGTAACGACCGAACGGCAATTCCGTTCGGTCGTTTATTTAGGATTTGGTTATAAATAACCTCCCTATTTTTAATGCAAGGTAAGCAGGTTTGGTAGCTCGATTGGCAGGTGTCGGCGACAGGGCAGATTTTTGCTCCTCGGCAATTGCTGAGTTACAAGGATGTAATGAATGTAGAAAATGCAGGAGCATTTTTCTGCCCGCATTGCCCTAATACATGCCATCCATGGCAATCAGATTCCGACGTCAAGCCTACATGGACGTATTCACCCAGCACCTAAATTCCATAGCTCGTTGGCTATGGTTAACTTCCTTTGATAATTTAGGTGCTGGGCCTGTCAAGCGAGTTAACGAACCTGCTACAAAACTCATAGCTCCAGGTAGTTATTTTTCACGAAATCCTTAGCGGATCGGTAAAATTAAATTTCCCGGTATGTCATTATTGCCCGGCTTTAATATTTTATAACCGGAAGATGTTAAAGCTGGGCAAAGGTTTGAATGGTAATTCGATAGTTTGGTGGGCGATTATCGGTTTTTTGTCACGTTATTTGCCTTTTTTGGCGTCAATATGTTTTTATCGAGCCTGCATTTTAAGGAGAACTTGAATCATGTTAAATAATAAAATTGTTGTTAGTGCTTTTTTTGTGTTATTAGGTTTAGCCGGTCTGGTAAATGCAAAATCTCCGGGTTACGAAGTCTTGTCTACGCCGCAACCGACTCAAAACCCCGATAAGGTCGAAGTGATCGAGTTCTTTTGGTACGGCTGCCCGCATTGCTATCATTTGGAACCTTATTTGAACAAATGGCTAAAAACTAAGCCCGATAATGTTGATTTTATCCGGCAGCCGGCTATCTTTAGTAGTTTATGGGAAAAACACGCCAAGGCGTATTTCACGGCGGAAGCGCTAGGTGTCGTCGATAAGGTGCATGCCGATTTTTTCGATGCGATTCAGAACAAAAAACAAAAAATGGAAAGCGAAGAACAGCTGCTTAAGTTCTTTAGCGAGCATGGCGTTACTGAGGTCGATTTCCGCAATGCCTATAACTCCTTTCCTGTTGATTACAAAGTGCGCCAAGCTAAAACCATGGCGGCTCGTTATGGCGTCAATGGCGTTCCCGCTTTGATTATCAACGGTAAATACCGTACAAGCGGGTCGCTGGCCAAGACTCAGCAAAACATGATTGAAGTCATGAATCGTCTAATAGAAAAGGAAAGTTCCAGTCAATAATATTAACCGCCCGATGGCTATGGGTTAAATCAGAGGTTTGTTCGATGGTTGCTTGGTCTAGGAAAGATTTCGATAGCGAATGGAAAGGTAAGTATTTTAAGTTGCTGCACGAGCAGGAAACTGCCGACAAGCAAACGCAAGAAAACGAAGTACTGTTATGTAAAACAATAGCCCGGCTGACTTTAGCGGCGAAAGGGTTGAATCATCAACTCGACCCTTTTTTGATGCGGATTCATAAAACAGTTAAATCCGGGTTGAAGAGCGCGCAATTAAAAATAGAACTCGAAGGCTTGACCAAGTTTTCATTCAATATCGGTGATTCCGAGATGAGTGCTTTCAATGCCGTGCTTTTGTTCGATTATTTGCTCAAATTGTATACCGATGACAAGACCGTCAAGGTTTTAAAGGTATTGCAGCAAAAATTCGAAAACGGCGAATTTAAAACCAACGATGAGTTGTTTTTGGCCTTGGTCAATGCAACTGAGCCTCAATCTATAGAGTCTTCCGCTGCTCTATCGGGTCACGCCGATAAAATCAAAACCGAGATACTCAGTCAACAGCTTTTATTATTATTGGAAGATATTGAGATTCCGTTCGAGTTCGAGGAGTCGACCGAGCGGTTAAAATCGCGATTGCAAAATCAGTCTTCGGCTTCTTCGTTCAAACAATTATTGAACGATTACGTTTCGCTGTTAGTTAAAATTAAAAATCATATTCAATCCGAACAAAAAGATATTAAGGATTTTTTGTCTGAGTTGACCGAGCAATTAACCGAGTTAGGTTTGCAAGCGATCGGTGCGAATGACGCGAATCGACAAACGCAGATCAACCGTAACGAACTCGATCGCTTTGTTTCGACGCAAATGCAGGAATTACAAGACAGCTCTGCTAAAGCAACAACATTGGAGCCGCTTAAGCAGTTGATCGGTACCCGTATTGCTCTAATCAATAAGGAGATTTTGCACCATCGGGAAAATGAGGAAAGAGCAAGGCAAAAAACCGAGCGACAGCTGAATGAATTGACCGATAAAATTAAACGCATGGAAAGCGAATCGAGCGATTTGAAATTAAAATTATCGATAGCCCTTGATAGGGCATTACGCGATCCTTTGACAGGGCTCGGTAATCGGATGGCTTACGATAATCGTCTCGAGCTCGAGATAACTCGTTGGAATAGGCATAAAAGCCCATTGACGCTGATCATCTGGGATATCGATCATTTTAAAAATATTAACGATACATTGGGTCATAAAGCCGGCGACAAGACATTGAAAATCATTGCTAAATTATTGAGTGAAAATTGTCGGCACTTGGATTTTTTGTCACGCTTCGGGGGGGAGGAGTTTACAATGTTGCTCCCTGAAACCGATCAGGAATCAGCATTGACACTGGCCAATAAGTTACGAAAAATTATCGAAAAAACACGTTTCAACTCAGGTAACGGGTTTCTTACTATCACCTTGTCCTGCGGCATTAGCCAATTCCGAGAAGGCGACACGGCCGAATCGATTTTCGATCGGGCTGACAAGGCGCTTTATCAAGCCAAGCAAATGGGCAGAAATCGTTGCATGGCCGGATGACTCTGGGGCATAAGCGCGAATCGTAGAATGCGCTTCGTGCACCTTTTACTACCTTTATACTCATGCGGGGCGGGTTATTTAACCCATCCCCAACGTTCCGGTTTAGCCTAAGGATTTCGTGAAAAATAACTTCCTGGAGCTATGAGTTTTGTAGCGGGTTCGGTAACTCGCTTGGCAGAGGCTCAGCACCTAAATTCCATAGGTCTTTGGCAATTATTCAAAATCATGGCTTATTTAGGAGCTGGTTGAATACGTACATGTAGGTCCCTCACCTAGCGTTAGATGAGGACCGAACACCCCGGTGCCTCCTTAGGCAATGCCGAAATTTCAAGTGCGAAAGGTATAAAACATGTAGCCTGTATGCAGCGTAGCGGAATACGGGAATGGCGTAGCTCCGAGCTTCCCGGGTTGCGCTACGCTCCATCCGGGCTACGCAGTTTAGAATTGCCGAAAGAGGTCGGTAGCGATTTGGCAGCGGGGTGCTTCGCTTAGCTTGATGCGGATGGATAGCAAACTCCGTCACGCCGAACAATTCGGTCTGCAGCAATATTTATTAAGTCACTTAATTATCGTATAGCCGTCAATTTATTTCGAGGTTGCTTGCTCATGTTCATCAATACTTTAGCGTTGATTATCGCGCAAGGCAGCCTGATCGGGCTTGTCGAGCTGTGTATCGTAGCTGTTTGTCTCTATGCGGTATTGTATATTAGCGCGCCGTTTCCGGAGCAGGACGCGATGGAAACCGCGCTTTCGACAGACGGGCCTTACCAGTATTTGTTGGCAGGGTGGTTAGGCGAATTTCAATTGTGGCGGATTTTTTGGCCTTTTTTTGTGGTCCTGAATGGCGCTTTATATGGTGCGGATTATTGGGTTTGGACCGGGGGCATCAGTGTTTCGAGTTGGTGGAATATTCATTTTATTCTTGCGGCGCCTGTGCTTTGGTGGGCTGTCGGTATATGGCGAAGTTCACCAAAAAGCAGTTCTCGCCTGTTGATCGCCATGTCCAGATTAGCTGTATTCGGTGTTTTATCTGAATTCGTTATGAGGCTTTATATCTATTTTAAATTGCCCAGACAGTTTTTCAATTGCGAAGAATTGATGTTGGATTACTTTAGTTGTTTTTAGGCTGAATAATCGTGAAAAGATTGTTTTTTGCGTTGTGGCCGGATGATGCAATCCGAAGGCAATGCGAAGAGTTGGTGCATCGTTTATTAAAGCCTGGAGATAGGCCGGTTAACCCGGGTAACCTGCATGTAACATTGGTATTTTTAGGGGCTGTTGGCGATGTACTCGAGTCGGCGATGGTTCGGGCCGCCGACGAAATGAAAAAGCTTGAGCCGGTCACGATCCATTTCGATGAGCTTAGTTTTTGGCGAAAGCCGGGCATAATATGCTTAACCAGCAGTAATCCGGATGATAAGGCGATGATTTTGGTCGAGCATTTGTCTGCAATGGTTTCATCGCTCGATCATCCTATTGATGAGCGAGCTTATCGACCGCATGTGACACTGATAAGAAAAGCCAAGCAATCGGTTCAAACGGAATTCGAACCGATTATTTGGCATTCCAATACTTTTTGTTTGGTTGAATCCTGTGCCGCGCCTGGGGGCGTTGATTATCGGGTTATTCGGCAGTGGCCGTTGCTTGGCTAATAAAGTGTCGATGATTCGTTTGCGGATTGATTTTGGTGCGGAGTTTTTTTAATCCTCGGTAATCGTTTCCACGCGACTGGTAAATCGTCCATTGGCTAAACGAGTCAATACAACAGCGTTTTTTTCGATTTGCCGGGTCGAGCGAATTACTGCGCCCGTTTCCGCATCGGTGACGAGGGCATAGCCTCGATTCAGCGTTGCCAAAGGACTGACCGCATGAAGCGTTTGGCCGGCTTGGTTGAGCCGCTGATGTAAGTGTTCGAGTTTGCGTTGCCAGGCGTTATTGAGACGCTGCTGAAGATAATGTTGTTGTAGGGCAAGGCTGTTGATTATGCGCGCAGGCGATTGGTTATGTAGCTTTGCCGATTGAGTGTCTATATTCGAGTGACATTGCAGCAGTTTACGCCGAGTCGCACGGGTGAGCCTTAATTCCAGTTCGTCAAGGCGTTGGGCGTTAGCGGCTAGTTTTTGGCCGGGGTGTTGTTGTTTTAGCCGCTTATCGAGCCAGGCTAAAGTTTGTGTTTTTTGCGTAAGTTGTCTGCCGAGATGTTGCGAAAGTTTGGTTTCCAGCGCAATAAAACGGCTTTGCCATTCTCGCTGATCGGGAACCGCATGCTCGGCGGCGGCGGAAGGTGTTGCGGCGCGAAGATCGGCAACAAAATCGGCGATCGTCACGTCAATCTCATGGCCGACGCCGGCGATAACCGGGATAGCGCTTGCCGAGATTGCGCGCGCGACGATTTCTTCGTTGAAGGCTTGCAAATCTTCCAGAGAGCCGCCGCCGCGGCCGAGGATCAATACGTCGCATTGGTCGAGCGTGTTGGCCAGATTCAATGCCCGGACAATATCGTGTTTGGCGTTATCTCCTTGCACCGAAACCGGATACAAAACGACCGGAATAGCCGGAAAGCGCCGTTTTAGCACGGTCAGAATGTCTCTGATTGCAGCGCCGCTAGGAGAGGTAATGATGCCGATGCGATGAGGCAGTGTCGGTAGAGGCTTTTTGCGCAAGGCGTCGAACAGTCCTTCCTTCGATAATTGATGCTTAAGCGCTTCAAAGGCCATGCGCAGTGCGCCGTCCCCGGTTTCCTCGAGGTTTTCGACGACTAGCTGATAATCGCCGCGAGGCTCGTATAAGGTGACTTGTGCGGTTGCAATCACTTGCAGTCCGTTCGCCGGTTTAAACTTGAGGCGGCGCAGTTGGGTCTTGAACATCGCGCAACGGATTTGCGCGGCACTATCTTTCAAGGAAAAATAAATATGGCCGGAGGAAGGTGTGCTTAAATTGGAGATTTCGCCTTCTACCCGCACCGAGAAAAAATGCTCGTTGAGCACTCGTTTGCTTTCCCGGTTGAGCTGTGAAACCGTATAGATTCTATTGTCGGGTGTTAAGGGCATGTCCGTTTAGGTTTTTTGTTTAAGTTCTCGTTCGATCTGCTGCATATAGCGTTGTATACAGGACTCGAAGGCGGGTGATATTAAGGTGAGTCGGCAGCCTATTTTCATGGTTTTGTCCGGCTTATTCGGGTTTAATGGTATGCGGTAGAGCACTATAAACTCGATCTCGCCTTCTCCAAGGCCGTCCAAGACCAGTCGGCAATTTTTAAAGATTTTACCGGGCGTTAATATTTGGTTAAGCGGCTCTGAATCGTTTAACAAGGAAAAGCCGGGGATGCTAATATCGTAGAGGCGAAGTGGAATGACTTGGTCTTTAACGCTTAGTTTTAGATGGCTGGTTTTCGAAATCGGCGATTTAATTCGATAAAATTGACGGCGTTGCAGCCACAGCATGCTTTCAGGTATTGGCATGGCAAAGACGTCATCGCCTTGGTAGTGGGTTTTGGCGATGTCTTTGCCCTCGAATTTAATTTTGATGCCCGACAATACGGTGCGGAAGACTGCATTTGATGTATCCGGTAATTGTCTGTTTTGGTATTCCTTCGGGCTGAGGTCGAACAGAAGGCTATGTGTGTCCGTATCGATGGCAATTAATGTGGTGATGAAGGATTCGTTATTGCCGATGTTTAGATTGATTAGGGTCTTCTCGTTAATCAGCAGAGCCAGATGATTGATGATCTGACGTTGGTCGCGTACGATGTGATCCGATTGCTTGTTCATAATGGGTGCAAATAATTTATAAAAGTACAGCCTTTAGGCGAAGTGCGGATCTGCGCCGATGGGCTGGTTGAGTCGCTACAAGCATCGAGGGTCTGAGATGGCGGTTTTTTGTCGGAGCAGAAACCCGCAAAACATTCTGAGTATTAATGTGGTAGGCTGAAAATCGATGTGCAGTCGGTCTATCAAACGATTTGATATTGTAGAATATTTAATTAATAAGTCTATGAAGGATTGAAGCGCGTGGCTTGGTTTTTGTTGTTATGTGCCGGTTTGGCGGAAATTGTATTTGCATTGAGCTTAAAGTATAACCAAGGTTTTACACGTCTTTGGCCAAGTTTAATGACAATCGTTTTTGGTGCGGCTAGTTTTTATTTGCTGATGCTGTCAATTAGAACGTTGCCGCTCGGTACTGCATACGCGGTATGGACCGGCATGGGAGCGGTCGGGGTTGCCGTTATCGGTATCGTGCTTTTTAAGGAGTCCGCCGAAGTTTCGCGGTTGTTTTCCATTATCTTGGTCGTTGTCGGATTAGTAGGTCTGAAGTTAACACATATCGAATAATTCAGTATGTTGCATTTGATTTTTCAGTCATCCGAAGTGGATGTTGTTTTGGAGCGTATTGAAGCCGGCGATGCGGTGGTTTTTATAGGTCCATCAATACTTCGTCTAATCGAGAGAGGGAGTATGACGAAGGTTTTAAAGCAATCGGCTAAGAGTTGTTATTTGTGTGCATTGTCCGATGATTTGGCCTTATTCGGTGTTGACCGGGGCGATTTGGTTGACGGAATCAGGGCTATCGAATACGCCGAGTGGGTCGAATTAGCCGTTACGCATAAGCAGTCTTTGTCATGGTGCTGAGTGTCGAAGGAGAGCTTCCCGCTCTGACGGAGCAAGGGTTTTTGGTCGATATGAATGACTGGGACGAGGCGGTGGCGCGCGATCTTGCTAAGGCCGATTCGATTACATTAACCGATGCTCATTGGGAAATCATTTTTTTTATTAGAGACTATTATCTTCAATTTAAACATTTGCCAAACGCCAGGGTTTTTACTAAGGCAGTAGCTAAGCATTTAGGTTCGGAAAAGGGCAATAGCCGTTATTTGCAACGATTGTTTCCGGAGGGGCCGTTGAGGTCTGCTTGTAAACTGGCCGGGTTGCCGAAGCCTCCGACTTGTTTGTGATTGAGGCGCCCAGGGGTCAGCCTCGTTTGAAGCGGTGAATCAACCGACGGTCTTTTTTGTTCGGTTTGGAGGGTCTTTCGAAATGCTCGAAATTAGCCTGTTCTTCGCGTTGGCGAATAATTAATTGTTGCCGTTTTTCTCGGCTTTCCGCGGTTTCTTCGTAAAGTTGAGTCGCTTCGGAAGCGGGTCGGCGTTGGCTGTTTAGGCCCGTGACGGTAATATCCCAGCTATATTGATCCTTATGGATGGACAGCTTGGCGCCAATGCCAATTTCCTTACCCGGTTTGGTTCTTTGATTGTTCAGGTGAACCTTTCCGCCGGATACCGCATCGGCAGCGAGCTTGCGCGTTTTGAAGAAGCGCGCAGCCCATAGCCATTTATCCAATCTTAACGATTCAACAGCGGGCATTTACTCGTCGGTTGCGTCGCTTTTTTGCCAAGCTTGATATCCGCCCTCTAGGCTGACGGCTTTACTATAACCCATTTTATTAAGCACTTCGGTAGCTAGTGCCGAGCGTCCGCCGGTCTGGCAATAAACTAAAATATCGGCATCTTGTTGATTTTCGAAATCCGGGTGGCTAGCAATTTTAAATTCCAAAACACCTCTCGAAATGTTGATGGCTCCGGGAAGAGAACCGGCAACAAATTCACCGGGGGCTCGGACGTCTAGAACTAAATATTTGGAAAAATCTGATTTTGCCGACGCAACATCCACTTCTTTGATGTTTTTCTTAGCGGCGGCAACAAGGTCCATTGCGGTTAATGCCATTGTAATTCTCCGGTTTGTAATTCAAAGCTTACAATTTTAACAATAAATATCAGTCAGCGTTGTGATTTTTTATCGATTGTTAATATCTTTCTAATTCTAATACAGATTAGGATAACATTCACAGTTTGATTTATATTCCGGAGCATTATTTAGATGAATTTTGAGAAAGTCGTTTTCGGTTTTTTTATCGTGTTGTCATTAACCTTGAATTTCGGATTCTTTCTAGGGGAGATGGATAATCCCGAGCATCACAATGTGTTTGAGTTGTTTGCGATTATCGTCGTTAATTTTATTGCGACTGGTTTGAAATTAGGCGATCGTTCGCAAATTGGTGCTGTGTTATTGGCGACTAGCTTGGTTGCCGACCTACACTTGGTGGCGGCAGCCACATATTGGACTGTTGTTATTCATGTGACCGAAACCGGATTGACGTCCGATGTAATGGTAAGCATTATCTCGCTGAGCGGCGGGGCCTTGCTGGCTAATTTTATATCCGTCATTATTTTGGTATCCGATACGCTGATGTCTCGGTTGTAATGAATGATTTAATAAAGGGGTAGGACATGGCGGAAAGTACCGATTTAAGCCGAGTCAGTTTTATTGTCATGCGCGAAATGCGCAGGCCCGTGATGGCTTTGATTACGGTTTATGCGGTGTCAATTTTGGGAATGGTCTTTATTCCCGGTCATGAAGTCGACGGTAAGCCCCAATACTTAAGTGTCTTTCACGCGTTTTATTTTATGACCTATACCGCGACGACGACCGGTTTTGGAGAAATTCCTTTTGAATTTAACGATGCTCAAAGGCTCTGGGCGATGGTTTGTCTGTATGTGAGCGTGATTACCTGGTTTTATGCGATAGGAAGTATCGTAAGACTTTTCCAAAACCCTTTCTTTGTGCGTGCGGTCGAGGAGCGAAAGTTTTCTCGGCAGGTGCTTAGAATTTCCGAGCCTTATTTTATTATCTGCGGTTTCGGCGACACCGGTAGCGTATTGGCTCGCGGTTTAAGCGATTATGGTGTGCCGGCAGTCTTCATCGATGGAGATGAGGATCGGATTAGGGCGTTGACGTTGAGGGATTACCGGGTGCCGATGCCGGGTTTATGCGCAGATGCAAGCGTGCCTAAGCATTTACTCGAAGCAGGCATCAGAAGACGCAATTGCCAAGCGATTGTTGCAATAACCAATAACGAAGAGATTAATCTAAAAATTTCTGCATTGGCGCGATTGTTGAATCCGAGTATCAGAATTATTACGTTATCAAAGGTCGATGTTTTCGAAGAAACGCTCGCGAATTTGGGAGGTGAGGTTCATATCGTCGATCCGTTCAAAATGTTCGCGAAGGTGTTGGTGACGACGATGACGCATCCTAGCTTTTATCCGTTGAATAACTGGCTAGTTAGGGCGCCGCGGGTTCGCCTCAGCGATGCTATTAAGCCGCCGTTCGGAAAATGGATTGTCTGCGGCTACGGACGGATGGGGCATGAAATCAATCATGCCTTGGTCAAGCAAGGTATGAAGACAGTAGTTATCGATCCGCATGATTGTAGTGAAGAAGAGGGGATCGATAGTTACATCGTGGGGCGGACCACGG
Organism: Methylotuvimicrobium sp. KM2; assembly: GCF_038051925.1. Classification (NCBI taxonomy): domain Bacteria; kingdom Pseudomonadati; phylum Pseudomonadota; class Gammaproteobacteria; order Methylococcales; family Methylococcaceae; genus Methylotuvimicrobium; species Methylotuvimicrobium sp. KM2. The sequence continues at coordinate 467,122 of NZ_CP150634.1, forward strand.
CTAAAACCTTGGCGCAGGCCGGAATAGAAAATGCCGTAGGAATTTTGGCGGGAACCGATGATGACGGACATAATCTGGGAATATTGCTAAATGCGCGTAAACTGAATGGCGACTTATTTACCTTGGTTCGGCAAAATCGCCATGAAAATCGAATTGCTTTCGAGGCGTCGCAAATCGATATGATTATGCAGCCGACGTTGGTGACCGCGCGGCGTGTTTTATTTTTGCTGGTCGCTCCACTATTGAAGCCTTTTTTTCAGCATTTGTTGAAAGACGAACCGGGTAGAAAGGAGGATATGGCGAAGGTGATTCAGCAGCTCGAGCAAAAAATCGGGCGTAGGCAGCCGCATTTAATCACAGTGGATATTGAGAAAGACCGCTGTAGCGCAGTTGCTGCATGCTTGGAGGAAGGGGAGCAGGTGCTGTTGGGGGATATTTTAAAACATCCCGATAATTTTAATCGAAAACTTGATTTGATTGCCTTTGTCGTTAAGTCCGGAGAGGTGATAAGCGTGCTTCCCCCCGACGACTATCGAATTAAAGTCGGCGATCAAATTTTGTTTTGCGGTACCGGGGCGTCGCGGCGCTTGCTGAATGCAACGCTTAATAATGAATATAATTTATTTTATGTGCGCAACGGTGTGCATTTGCCTAAAGGTTATTTCATGCGTTGGTATGCTCAACGGCAGAACCGGCCGGTTGCATGAATAGATAAGATGAAAGATGAAAGATGAAAGGTGAAAGGTGAAAGGTGAAAGGTGAAAGGTGAAAGGTGAAAGGTGAAAGGTGAAAGGTGAAAGGTGAAAGGTGAAAGGTGAAAGGTGAAAGGTGAAAGGTGAAAGGTGAAAGGTGAAAGGTGAAAGGTGAAAGGTGAAAGGTGAATGGGCGGATTATGGGAGGGGTTAGTGCTTGATTCGCGTTTTCGGGCGTCCTTGCCCGGTTTTTTCTGAAAAGCCAAAGGTTATGCGGTTTTTTTTAGGCCTCTGGGCAGGGAAAAGACGACTTTTTCTTCAATGCCTTTGTTTTCGGTAATCGATTGACCGCCCCAGGCTTTCAGTTGGCTGATGACCTCTTGTACCAGGACTTCCGGTGCCGACGCTCCGGCAGTAACGCCTACGGCATCGATGCCTTCGAACCACTCTCGGTTCATGTCGTTAGCGGTGTCGATTAAATAAGCCGGTTTGCCAAGTTGTTCGGCGATTTCCCGTAAGCGATTGGAGTTGGAGCTATTGGGAGAGCCGACCACCAGAATCAAGTCGGTTTTGTTGGCAAGATCATAAACGGCATCCTGCCGGTTTTGCGTGGCATAACATATATCGTCCTTTTTCTGTTCCTGAATTGAGGAGAAACGTGCTCGGAGAGCGTCGACCATCACTTTGGTGTCGGTCATGGACAGCGTCGTTTGCGTCACGTAGGCTAGATTATCAGGATTATTGACCTTTAGCTTGGCGACATCTTCCGGTGTTTCGACTAAATAAATTCCGCCGTTATCGGTACATTTTTCATACTGACCCATTGTGCCTTCGACCTCCGGGTGGCCGGCGTGACCTATCAGTATGACCTCTCTGTCTTGTTTGGCGTGCTTGGCAACTTGCAAATGGACTTTGGTGACTAGTGGGCAAGTTGCGTCGAAAACGGTTAAATTGCGCTCCTCGGCTTCTTCTTGGACTTTTTTCGAAACGCCGTGCGCGCTGAAAATTAAATAAGAGCCGACAGGGACGTCGCTCACATCTTCGATGAAAATCGCGCCTTTATCTTTAAGGCCGTCGACGACGGTTCTGTTATGGACGACTTCGTGGCGGACATATATCGGGGCGCCGAAAGCTTCGAGAGCTTGATCAACGATTTCAATGGCCCTATCCACTCCGGCGCAAAATCCACGGGGGTTGGCGAGTATTATATGCATATCTTGACTAAACTAGTAGGTTAAGGTGAGGTTATTTTAACCCAGCTTTAATATTTGCCAATCATAAAATATTGAATAATGAATAAAAGCAAATAGTATGGCGCTACATTGTCGCCTGAGCTTTTTGAAAGTAATTATTCACACCCCTATCGTTCCCACGCTCCGGCGTGGGAATGAAGACCGAGACGCTCTAGCGTCTCGTACCGCTGGAGCGGTCCTCAGGCGTTCCCACGCAGGGTGTGGAAACGATAATTGCCGGGGGGACTGAATAGTTACTTTTGAAAAGCTGCGTAAAAGTGGGCATGATGTTTTAATTTGTTCAATTCAATAGATTAGGCGGTATGCGCTACCTTTAGTAAAGCTGTGTTACTTCAACTCTAACTTTGCCTCTGAGACGATAATTCCATCGCTATCGGCATATAAAAAATAATCTTTTCTAAATTGTACGCCTGCGAAAGTCACAATGCTATCCTGTTCTCCGTGGCCTTTTGTCGCGCTTTTAAGCGGATGTGCGTGGAGCGCGCGAATCCCGATCGGAATCGTATCGATTGCGGCCGCATTGCGAATGCAGCCATAGACCACGATTCCTTGCCAGCCGTTATCGTGGGCCAATTGAGCAAGCTCCCGGTCGATCAGGGCGCAGCGGTGCGAGCCTCCGCCGTCGACGACTAAGACGCGTCTCGATACTTTTGTCGATAAGGTTGATTTGACTAATGCATTGTCTTCAAAAGTTTTAATCGTCGTAATTTGCCCGCAAAAAGCCGGCGTTGCTCCGAATATTCTGAAAGTGGGGTCGGCGATTTGAAAGCCGTTAATTCCGGAGTATTCGTCACATAGATCGGCAGTGGTAAACGTCATTGGCATTACCGTGATTAAGGCTGTTGGAAACATATCATAACAGAATTGCGGTAAAAATAGTTTGGTATGGATGTATTTGATGAGTCGAAATAGTGCGCTATTGTGCAATAGTGGTGCATTGCTTAAGAATAGAAAGAGGCGGGTATTTTATTTCTGCTTTAAAATATTTTTTTGGCATGATTAGTGTTTGAATTTAGGAATGGAGATACAAATGACGGATAAATTAAACAATTTATGAACACGATAATTGAAACAAATAAAACTAAGTTGCTGGCTGTCATGCCGGCCGTAAAGAGTTACGAGGCTCGTCTTGCCTCGCTAAACGATTGGTGGGGGAAAATTGCGTTGATCGGTAAGATCAATAGCCATAATGTGGCGTCGACCATTCTTGACGACATGAATTTGACGAAAAGTAAATTCGGCGAGTTGCAACAGAAGCTGACATATAATTTGCTAGTCGAGAATTTGAGAAAATTGGTGCTCGATAATTCATCGAAGGCGCAAGTCGCGATCGATTTACTGATTCGTAATTTGTTTGAAAGGACTGCGGATGTGGGTTTTTTAGCCACAGACGACGATATTCGCTCTTTTCTTATTTCCGGAAACTCAGATCGGGAAGGAGTTGATTTTATCGAAAATCGACTGCGCGAATATGTAAAGAAGTATAGCGTATATGACGAGATCATTATTTTCGATACCGAGGGGCGGGTTAAAGCGCATTTGAACAACGAGAACCCGATCAGTCATTCAGCGGACCCCCTCATTGCCGAAACTCTAAAATCGAATGCGGAATATACCGAAACGTTTCGATATTCGGAATTACAGTCGAATAAACGGCATTCGCTGATTTATTCCTGCAAAATAACCGAAAGTAACCAGCAAGGATCGAAAGCAATAGGCGTTTTATGTTTATGTTTTCGGTTCGACGATGAAATGGCTGGCATTTTCGGCGATCTACTAGCACCGGATGACGATGGCGCGTTGATGATATTGGGTGCCGACGGAAAAGTAATCGCCAGTAGCGATGAGCAATTAATGCCGCTACAAGCGGCTTTTGCGAATGCTAATCCGGTCAATATCGCATCGTATAAGCTGCGCGAATATATTGTTAACACTCGACAAACCAAAGGATATCAAGGTTTTTTAGGATTGGGTTGGACCGGGCGCATGATGACTCCGTTGGAAACGGCTTTTAAACGTAATGAAGCAGTCGATAGAGGAAGCGCTAACACCGATATTATCGATCAAGCCAGTACCTTCCCTCAAGAGTTGAAAGATATTCGCAAAGCCTCCTCCGATATCAATGCCGACCTCGGCTTGTTGGTGCTTAACGGTCAGATTGCATCGGCCCGGAAAAATGCGGCCGAATTTATGCCGGTTTTGGAGGCCATCAAACAAATCGGTTCCGATATTGCGAATATATTCGCCGATTCGGTCAATAGCCTTCAGGAAGTCACGGTCATGTCTTCGCATTTGAACAATGCAGGGTTTTTGGCGTCGTTGGCGGTCGATATTATGGATCGTAATTTATACGAACGAGCTAACGATTGCCGGTGGTGGGCGTTGACATCGACTTTTAGACACTGTTTGGCTCAGCCGGAAATCTCGCCAAAGGATGAGCAGCGGATGACGGACATATTGCAATACATCAACGCTTTGTACACGGTTTATACCAATCTTTATCTTTACGATAAAAACGGCCGTATCTTGGCGGTGTCGAACTCTTACGAGCGCTCGTTATTGGGTATGCAAGTCGACGAGCGAAGCGGGGCGGTAGCTGCGTTGAGGAATAGCGATTCACAGAACTACAGCGTTTCGCCTTTCATCCGGACGCCATTTTACGGTAACCGTCACACCTATATTTATAATGCCTCGATCACGCATTTGGCAAGTCCGGATCAAGTGCTCGGCGGGATCGGCATCGTTTTTGACAGTGAGCCGCAGTTTTCGAGTATGCTCGATGAAGTTTTACCTCGCGACGAAGCGGGAAAATTGCTCGAGGGTTGTTTTGCGTTTTTTACCGACCGCAATAAGATGATCATTGCTTCGGCTAATCACGCATCGCTCGGTGCCGGAGATTCGTTGGCGATAGACGACCGTTTTTTTGCGATGCGGACCGGACAAAAAGGTTCCGAAGTTATTCAGTACAATGGTGTCCAATATGTTTTAGGAATGGCGGTGTCGAAAGGCTACCGCGAATACAAAACCGACGACGGTTATAGCAACGATGTATTCGCATTTGTGTTCATTCCATTTTAGAAGCTTATGGTTGCGTTATATCTTTCGCACTTCAAATTTCGGCAGTGCCAGAGGAGGCGCCTGGGTGTCCGGTCGATTTTCGCTCCTGCAAAATCGACATTCACGCCATCCATGGCGTTCATAAAGGCTTTGCCAGCATGGAGCTGGCATAGAGCCTACATGGACGTATTCACCCAGCACCTAAATTATCCAATATAGTTAACCATAGCCAATGAACTATGGAATTTAGGTGCTGGGTTCACGGCGTCCTTTAGCGGACCCCAGGCGCCGAATTTTGAGCTACGACGGGTATATTTATGACCAAGTCCTAAAAATAACGCGCCAACAATCCGTGTTGCGGATTTATTTCCGGCAGCGGTATTTTTACCTCGTAGCCGCCGCCTAAGGCTTCTTGCATAGGATTTCCGTGCAGGTCTTCCATATGTTCGATGATAATGTCGCGGTTGCCTTCGGGCAAAATCAATTCAATTTTATCGCCGACCGAAAACTTGTTTTTAACATCGATTTCGGCCATGCCGGTCGCCGAATCGAAGTGTCTAATTTCACCGCAGAATTGTTGCTGATGGCTTTTTGAATAACCGGTAATGTAGTTTTGATGCTCATGCGTGTGGTGGCGTTGATAAAAGCCGTCCGTATAACCTCGATTGGCAAGGTTTTCCAAGACGCCGAGCAATTGTGGATTAAACGGACGTTCGGCCAGTGCGTCGTCGATTGCTTGGCGATAGGTTTGCGCGGTTCGTGCCACGTAATAATGCGATTTGGTTCGACCTTCTATTTTAAGGCTGTCGACGCCGATTTCGACCAGGCGTTGAATATGTTCGATCGCGCGCAGGTCTTTCGAATTCATGATGTAGGTGCCGTTTTCATCTTCCATGACCGGCAGCAATTCGCCTTTACGCCCTTCTTCCTCTAAAAAATAAACCTTATCAGCCAAGGGGTGGCGCTCGGCGCCGCCGCAGCTGGCATTACTGATTTCGGACATCGACAAGGCGCCGCCGTCCAAGACATAATCGCCTTCGGCATTTTCATGGGCGGGCAGTGTGTCGTATTTCCAGCGGCAGGAATTGGTGCAAGTGCCTTGGTTAGGGTCGCGGTGGTTAAAATATCCGGATAGCAAGCAGCGGCCCGAATAGGCAATGCAGAGGGCGCCATGCACGAAGACTTCCAGTTCCATGTCCGGGCATTCCTGACGGATTTCGGCAATTTCATCGAGCGATAATTCCCGGGACAGAATAATGCGTTTTACCCCGATGGTTTGCCAAAATTTGACTGTGGCATAGTTGACGGTATTGGCTTGCACGGAGAGATGCACCGGCATTTCCGGCCAATTTTCCCGAACCATCATGATCAAGCCGGGGTCCGCCATGATCAATGCGTCCGGTTTCATCGCGATGATCGGGGCGATATCGGCCAGGAAAGTTTTGATTTTGCTATTATGCGGAATGACATTGGTCGCCAGAAAAAATTTTTTTCCGAGCCGGTGCGCTTCGTCGATGCCTTTGGCTAAGTTGTCGGCAAGAAAGTCGTTATTGCGCACGCGCAGGCTATATCGCGGTTGGCCGGCATAAACAGCGTCCGCGCCGTAAGCGAAAGCGTAACGCATGTTTTTAAGGGTTCCGGCAGGAGAAAGTAATTCAACGGATTTCATTATTAAGTTAGAGTCATATAATCAGTGATTGTAAAGGATTCGGTGCGGAGCGAATTTGAGGAACGGCGCCGTCGAATCATGATTCATAATTGACGATATTTTATCACTTAAGTTCTATCCGTCCGCAAATCGTTGTACTCCCTTTATACTCAAAAATTAGTTAACTTTATGAAGGTATGGGGTGTGGCTAGCGAGGATGTCGGCAGCAGGGAACGCTGCCGTCAAGCCCCCATGGATGGGTTTACGGCGGTCCTCGATAGACACATCCCATACCTTTTATTCTAAGACGATTTTTCAATCAAAAGGGAGTAATTTACTCGTTATGCCTTTCGCACTTCAAATTTCGGCAGTGTCTTAGCCGCCGCCGGGGGCTCGGCTAAGGCTCTATGCCAGCTCCATGCGGCCCCTCACCTAGCGCTAGGTGAGGGGCCTGCCAATCGAGCTACCGAACACTCCCTAAAATAGGGAAGTTGTTTACGATCAAATCCTAAGCACAGACATCCCCACTGCTAAATCGCTACCAATCGCTTTCGGCGAGCCTAAACAGCGTAGCCCGGATGGGAGCGTAGCGCAATCCGGGGAAGCTCGGAGCCACGCCATTCCCGTATTCCGCTTCGCTGCATACGGGCTACGTGCTTTAATAGCAACTTTGGAAAGAGCAGACGTGGTCTGGTGTGGCCGTTTTTAGCTCGATGCGTATGCCTGTCGAAGGGGGGGGGATGGTTAATTCGCCCATGGTTCGACAGGGCTCTCCTGAGCGCAGCCGAAGGGCTCACCACGAACGGATTAACCTTAACCTGTCCCGCGTTAACCCAGCCTTAACATTGCGCGTCAATAGGTTATTGAATAATATGCAATAATTAATTTTATGGCACTACAAAGTTAAATTTGGCATGATTTTTAATTATTATATTTCAATAGCATAGGCGGTAGGCACTACACTTGTTAAAGCTGGGTTAAGTGAGTAGCCGAGAAAGATCGTGCTGAACGGCAAGATGAAGACGGCGATTAGAAATTGCGTTTAGGTGAGCAAATATTCAGCGATGGGAAACTCTTAAACTAAAGGTTACCGGCCCGTCATTAACCAGCGAGACTTGCATGTCGGCGCCGAATTGACCGAACTGAACCAGTGCATGCAAGTCGACGGCTTTTTTTTGCAAATAATTGAAGAGCGCTTGTCCATGCTCGGGGGAAGCACCTCGGCTGAAACTGGGCCGATTGCCGCTGTCGGTGTCCGCTGCGAGCGTAAATTGCGGCACCAATAACAAGCCGCCATTAATGCTGCGCAGACTGAGATTCATCTTGCCCTCGGCGTCGGCGAAAATGCGGTAGTTAAGGATTCGCTCCAGCAAACGGTCCGCTTCCTTTTCCGTGTCGTTTTTTTCGACCGCGACCAGAGCCAGTATGCCGCGTTCGATCAGGCCGATGTCTTGTTGATCGACAGACACTTTTGCGCGGGTCACGCGTTGAATTACGGATATCATGGGCGTTTCTGTAGAATAGCGTTTTGGGGCACGGAATTATAGCGCTCCGGCTCGATAACGGCTATTCGATAAACTTAAATTCGGCAGTTAAACCATGAAGCACATGAAGTTCATGAAGGATTTCAAGAAATTACCTAAATCTTCTCGCTAACCTTTTTGGTGAGCGAAAGCTTGATTCATACGCGTAATATGCCTTCCGCACTTCAAATTTCGGCAGTGCCTGAGGAGGCACCAGGGTGTGCGGCCCCTCACCTAACGCTAGGTGAGGGGCCAGCATGGAGCTGGCATAGAGCCTACAGGGATGTATTCACCCAGCACCTAAATTATCCAATATAGTTAACCATAGTCAATGAACTATGGAATTTAGGTGCTGGGTTCACGGCGTCCTTTGGCGGACACCCTGGTGCCGAATTTTGATCTGCGATGGGTATAAGTTATTGAATTAACTTCCTATTCTTCATGGTCTTCATGTGAAATTCTTTTTCTAGGATAAACATTTTCAAATCCATGCTTCACGCCTTACTTAAATCACTCGTTTTAATGCTGGCTATCTCGACCGCCTGCGCCGATGAAATTTATCGTTGGCAAGATGAAAGCGGCAAATTATATTTTTCGGACAAGCGACGAGAAGGCGCCGAGCGTCTTACGATAACCCCCGGCTATTCTTATCAACGCATTCAGTATGTTTATGACGGCGACACGGTAAAGCTGGCAGACGGCAGAAAAATCCGCTTACTAGGCATCAACGCGCCTGAGGTCGAAGGGCGAAATAAAAACGCGGAGGCTGGAGGTGAAGAAGCTAAACGTTGGTTAACTAACGCACTAAAAGGCAAACGCGTGCGTTTGGTTTTCGATAGCGAACAAAAGGACAAATACGGGCGGACGCTCGCACATTTATTTACCGAGGACGGTCTGCATCTCAATTTAGAGCAGGTTAGATTAGGCTTGGCTGCGCTCAGTATTTTTCCGCCGAATTTGCTTTATAGCGGGGAATTGATTCGTGCTCAGGATGAAGCCGAAAAAAACTCTAGAGGTATCTGGAGACTGCCTGAATATCGAATCAAGCCGGCTTCAAGTCTTCAAGCGGGTAATCATAGAGGCTGGCAGCGAATTTCCGGGCGCGTTAAACAAATTAGAACGACGCGTAAATATGTGTATTTGTCGCTTAGCGAGCGCGTCGATTTTCGCATTGAGCGCGCCAATCTCGACCTCTTTCCAAGCCTTCAAGGATATGTCGGCAAAGAAGTCGAAATTCGCGGTTGGCTCAATCGGTCCAAGAAACATTTTTCGATGCTGATCCGTCATCCTAGTTCGGTTAAGATACTCTGAGGATTTCGTGATAAATAAAGCTATGTTCGCCTTAATAGTTGAAGTTAAACTACACCAATTTTGAAGCTTGAAGGGGCGCTGTGCGTGCACGACCCACTTTGAAGTTTTAAGCGCTATAAATAATCGATTTATCCGCTAATTCGCGTAAGCTTTTTAAGCCTTGGTCGATAACCAGCTGCGTATCGCTTGCCTGGAGTTCGCCGGCGAGCTGCGTTAAGCAAGATTCGGCAGTGATTCCCGGAGTATTCTGCACGATCTCCAAAAGACGATAGGTCGATGGCGTTATTTGCATGAACTTCACGCTATCGTCCGGCGCCCGGTAAACGATCAAAAAACTGGGTTGCTCGGGCGCTTCATACGGAATAAAGTCTGTCGAAATTTGATGAACCGGAAAACGATAGGCTAAAAGCCAAGCCAGCGGCGACAAAAATAACGGCAAAGACCTTAAATTTATCTCAGACGCAATGGTTGCGGGCGCTTCTTCTTTTGCGATTGCCAACGCCATTTCCACCCATTCGTAATGCGCGAGTTCGAGCATGAAGGGCAAGTCGTCCGGACACTGGCGTTCGTTTTGCAAATAATCCAAGAATTCTTCGGGGATTTCGGAAAAATAGGGTGTGCTGCTGCGGTGTTCCGAATAAAAGTCCCGCGCGAGCGCAAGCCAGTTTTCCTGCGAGAGCAGCGATTTCAATACCGGAAAATTGCTCGATAAAAAGCTTTCGACATTATTAAAAAACAACTCGCGGTACATCGACATGCGTTCCGGGGCCACATCGTCCGGAGCCGGGTTTCGGTCGGGATTTCTGATGAAAGCGGCAAATTCTTGCTGTTTGGCTTTGAAATCGATTTTGGTTTTATGCTGTTCTACGCTCATGTTGCTTTTCCCAAGCCTGTTGAATGGCGGCGATCGTTTCGGTTTCCTTGATTAATTCCGGTAGTGGCGGAATGTTGAAGTCCCGCTCCAGCAAGGTTGGGAATATGCCGTAGAGTTCGTAAGCCTTGCCAAGTAGTTTCCAAACCGGGTCGATGACCGGAGCGCCGTGCGTGTCGACTAAAAAGTCCTCGGCTTCGACATAATGGCCGGCAATATGTGCATAGGCGATTCGCTGTGCAGGAATCGCTTTTAAAAATGTTTCGGCATCGTAGCCATGATTGATGCTGTTGACATAGATATTGTTGAGATCGAGCAAGATGTCGCAATCGGTTTCGTTGACCACGGCGTTGAAAAAATCGATTTCATCCATTTCACGGCCCGGCGCCGCATAATAGGAAACATTTTCGATCGCGATTTTTTGTTCGAGAATGTCCTGAACGCGGCGAATGCGCGCAGCGGTATGAGTAATCGCTTCTTCGGTAAAAGGGATCGGCATCAGATCGTACAGGTGGCCGTCTTTGCTGCAATAGCTAAGGTGCTCGCTATACAGTTTTATGCCGTGTTCGGCCATGAATGATTTGACGGCCTTGATAAAGGTTTCGTCAAGCGGGTCGGTGCTACCGATCGATAAGGAGAGTCCGTGACAAACGAAGTCGAAACGCTCGGTCATATTGCGCAGTTGCCGGCCGAATTTGCCGCCGATCGTTATCCAGTTTTCGGGAGCGATTTCGTAAAAATCGACTGATGCGGGCGGCGTGTCGACGATGTTATTTAGAAAAGTTCGGCGTAAACCGAGGCCTACGCCACGGACTAGATGTTGAGTCGTGTTCATCGGAACACCTGCTGTTTTTTGCTGGATAGAGGGTGATTGGATCACCCTCTATTAGGACGCAATTGCTTTGTTTGAAGTAAAGCAAAATTTTAATGAAAGCCGTTTCGCTTCATTTTATTTAGTTTTATCGGCATCGCCTTCCGGTTTTGTCATTCCGCCGCATTTGCCTTCTCCGCAAGTCATTTCCTTACTTGACTTGTCGGCAGCCGGCTTTTCGTCTTTTTTGCCGGCGCATTTGCCTTCTTCCATTTTCGGCGTGCTGGTCATGCCGCCGCATTTGCCTTCGCCGCAGGTCATTTCGGCCTCGGCGACTTGCATGTAACCGGAAGAGAGTTCGGTCATACCGAATGGATTAGCCTCGGCGTGCGCAGTAGATAAAGCGAGAGTAGAAACCATAGCGGTGCCCATTGCGGCAGCGAATGGCGATTTGTTCATCTTTTTCATAATAAATCCCAGTGTGTTTTGGTTGTGAAAAAAATCAGATTGATTAACACCTTGTAAGGTTAGCAAAAAAATCTGAATCGTTTATGAATTGCGTTAAGGATTTCGTGATAAATAACGTCCTGCAACTATGAGCTTTGTTGAGTGTTCGGTAACTCGCTTGGCAGGGCGCCGTGAATACGTCCATGTAGGCTTGACGGCGGCTTTCCCTGCCGCCGACACCTGCCAATCGAGTTACCGAACCCTCCAAAAATAGGGAAGTTATTTGCGATCAAATCCTAAGTACAGTATTGCAACATTGCTGCGACAGCGCAGCAACAAGATCAGTTCCTCTTTTTACAATGTTTTGGCGAGGCATGCAAACAGCGGAAATGTTTATTAATAAGGATACAACGGCTTTTTGCAGGGTCAATAGTTAGCAGTTAGCAGTTAGCAGTTAGCAGTGTTTTACTTTTGTGACTTATTCCCTTCTTACTGAAGAATCGTTCAACTTTGTTGGGTATGGGGTATGCCTATCGAGGAGCGCCGTGAACCCGTCCATGGGGGCTTGACGGCGGCTCCCAGCCGCCGACATCCTCGCTAGGCATACCCCACACCTTCTCGTTCTTATACGCTTTTTCAGTCAAAAGGGAGTAATTGAACCCAATAATTTCATTAAACACTTTCACGCTCTTTCCCAAGCTCCAGCTTGGGAAAAACACCCCGGAAGCTCCAGCTTCCTGAGACCGACACAACCTCCGCTCACTCTCAATCAACCCCGCGACTCGCTCGTTCAATTTTTCTTGATTGTCGGGAAGCTAGAGCTTCCTGAACAGGTTACCCAAGCTGGAGCTTGGGTAACAGCATATTTTAGTTTTTGCGACTACGACTGGCCCCTGCTTGGACACTTGGTTTCGGCAAGCTGAAGCATCTTGCTAATCAGGTAATCTATTGAATTAACTTCTGATTCTTCATGATCTTCATGGTGAAATAGATTTAAACAGTCTTCTCCTTGAATTCGCAGAGCTCGACGATGATACAGTCCGGGCATTTCGGTTTTCTTGCCGTGCAAGTATATCGGCCGTGAAGGATCAGCAGATGATGCGCATCTTTTTTGTGGGCTTTCGGGACGTATTTGTCCAGTTTTCGTTCGACTTCGAGCACGTTTTTTCCTGGGGCGATACGTGTTCTGTTCGCGACTCGGAAGATATGGGTGTCGACTGCAATCGTCGGGTGGCCGAACGCGGTGTTCAAAATGACGTTTGCCGTTTTACGGCCGACGCCGGGTAACGCTTCGAGCTCGTCGCGGGTTTGCGGAATCTGTCCATTGTGTTTTTCGAGCACTTGCCGACACAGTTGAATGATGTTTGCAGCCTTGCTGTTGAACAGCCCGATAGTCTTGATATGTTCCTTTAAACCGGCTTCGCCTAGGTTCAAAATCGATTCGGGCGTATTGGCGATGGGGAATAATTGTGCCGTGGCTTTGTTGACGCCCTTGTCGGTGGCTTGGGCCGACAATACGACAGCGATAAGCAGTTCGAAAGGCGACGAGTATGTTAGTTCGGTAGTCGGTTCCGGTGTCGCTGCCGCCAGTTTGTCGAAAATTGCCTGACGTTTGGTTTGGTTCACTGTTCCTGGGCGGCTTGAATCGGGATCTGAATATGTGCCGGTTTACGCTGTTCGACCTTGGCGTCGATAATATTTTTTAATGCGATCAACAAGCCGAGGCCGATAAACGCGCCGGGCGGTAAAATTGCCAGCAACATACCGGAATAATCGGTTATCACATCGATTTGCCAGGTTTTAGCCGCTTCGCCGAACATCAATTCGGCCTTCGCGAATAAAGTTCCCGAACCGATGATTTCACGCAAACTGCCAAGCGTTACTAGGGCAAAGGTAAAGCCGAGGCCCATCGATAGGCCGTCTAATAAAGCCTTGTCGGCACGTTGCTTTGAAGCATACGCTTCGGCCCGGCCGATGATAGAGCAGTTGGTGACGATCAACGGAATGAAAATGCCGAGGATTTTATAAAGTCCGAAGAACCACGCGTTCATCGCGAGTTCGATCATCGTGACCACGCTGGCAATGACCAGTACGAAAACCGGTAAACGGATTTCGTCGGGAACGAAGTTACGTATCAGTGAGACGATCGTGTTCGACATGACCAATGTCATCGTCGTCGCAAGGCCTAGTCCGAGACCGTTAATGACCGTGTTGCTTACGGCAAGCAGCGGGCACAGTCCGAGTAATGCGACGAAGGCTTGATTATTGAGCCATAAGCCGTCTTTGACGATTTTACTGTATTCGGAGAACATTAATTTCCTCCTTCGGGAGTCGATTTTGTCGTTGAAAAAATCCGGGCCTGGTTATGCTTGAAATAAAGCAATGCGTTTTTAACGGCCCCTACAACCGCTCGCGGCGTGATCGTTGCGCCGGTCAATTGGTCGAAGTGGCCGCCATCGCGCTTAACGTCCCATTGCGATTGGTGAGGCTCGTCGAGCGATTTACCATCGAATGATGAAATCCAGTCGCTACGCTCGATTTCAATGCGGTCGCCAAGGCCTGGTGTTTCGCGATGCGAAAGGGTCCGGACGCCGCTAATAGTGCCATCGGTTTTTACGGCTACCAACAGGCTGATATTGCCGCTATAACCGTTAGGTGTTATCACCGTCATGACCGCGGCGACCGGCTTGCCTTGTTGTCGGGCGCGATAAATGACTGTCGGTTTTGTGGAGCCCTGGTTGAGGTCGGTCACTTCGAGCGTATCGTTGACGATGTCGTTGTCGTAAAGCGACTCGGGGATCACGGCTTTTAAATTGGTCAGTAAGGCCTGCCGTTCATTTTCCTGTATTTTGGCTTCGGTTTTATGAAAAGTGAGTGAGGTTAAGCCCAGGCCCAGCAACGAAAATCCGCCCAATATCGCGGCTGCCGATAAAGTTTTTTTAATAATAGCGTTCATGCTTTTTGACCGAAGACGCGAGGCCGCGTGAAATAATCGATTGCCGGCGCCGTTAAATTACCCAATAAAACCGCGAAAGCCATTGCATCCGGGTAGCCGCCCCAAACACGAATTACATAAACCAACGAACCGATAAGTAGTCCATAAATAAGCCGGCCATTAACCGATGTGGCTGCGGTCACAGGATCGGTTGCGATGAAAAATGCGCCCAGCATCGTCGCGCCGGCGACTAAGTGAAAACTTGGCGCGGCAAACTGATTGTTGTCGATCGCATAACAGATACTCGCGAATAGACCGAGTCCAAGCAGCAATCCGACCGGAATTTGCCAGCCGATGATTTTACGCCACATGAGCCAGAGCCCGCCAAGCAAATAGCCTCCGGCCACCCATTCCCAACCTTTTCCTGCTAAAAGTCCGAAAACGGAATCGGTTTTTATTTCCGGTACCGATCTGCCTAGCCCCAATTGAGTCCTGACGCTATCTAGCGGTGTGGCCATCGTGACTGCATCGAATTCGATGTTTGCCGGTAGTTGCTCGAGAAAAATCAATTTAAGCCAGTCGACTTCGTTCAATGCGGCCGAGCCGAGTTCGATTGGCGCGAGCCAAGCGGTCATTTGCATTGGAAACGAGACCAATAGTAAGACATAGCCAGCCATCGCAGGATTGAACGGGTTGTAACCCAAGCCGCCGTATAAATGTTTGGCGATTACGATCGCGAACAAGACACCTACGACGGTAATCCACCATGGCGCAATAACCGGCAGCGAAATGGCTAGTAGCACCGCGGTCACGATGGCGCTCAAGTCTTTGAGCGTCGAGCCGATCGGTCTGCCGCGTAAGCCCAGAATCGATGCTTCGGCAAGCAGTGCAACGGCAACTGCTAGGGCAATGTTGATTAAGACGCCGATGCCGAAAAACCAAGTCATCGCGGCAATGCCGGGAATCAAGGCCAACAAGACTTGCAGCATGACCCGGTCAACACTGTTGACAGGTTGAAGGTGCGGCGACATGACGGTTGAGAATTTCATTTATTCCGCTCCTTCGGTGGCGGTTTCAGCGGCTTTTAATTTGGCTAGGGCTTCTTTTTTGCGGCGAGAGCGTTCGGCTCTCTCGGCCTGTTCACGAGCCTTGCGTTCAAGAAGGAAGTCGTGCCGGCGTTTCGCGATGGCTGCTTTTTCAGCCTCTTTGGCCTTGGCGATGGTCTTACTTTTCGCGGCTCGGTAATATTGCACCAATGGGATCTGGCTTGGACAAACAACCTCGCAACAGCCGCATTCGATACAATCGAATAGGCTAAATTCTTTGCATTTCTCCAAATTGCCGGCTCGGCTATGCCAGTAAAGCTGTTGCGGCAGCAAGTCTACCGGGCAGGCTTTCGCGCAATCGCCGCAGCGAATACAAGGCCGGGTCTCTTTACTTGTAGCGACTTCGGATCCGGCGGCGGCTAGAATGCAGTTGGTGGCCTTGACGATTGGTATGTCGTCCTCGGGCAACGCGAAACCCATCATGGGGCCGCCCATGATCAAACGCTCCACAGAGTCTTGATAGCCGCCGCATTGGTTGATCAGATCGCTAATCGGCGTGCCGATGCGCGCGCGCATGTTTTGTTGTTGTTTTACGCCTTGGCCGGTGACGGTCACGACTCGCTCGGTTAACGGTAGGCCGCGGCAAATGGCGTTATACACGGCCGCGGCCGTGCCGACGTTTTGACAAATTACGCCCACATCGGCCGGAATGCCGCCTGACGGCGTTTCTTTGCCGGTAACGACGCGGATTAATTGTTTTTCCCCTCCGGTCGGATACAGGGCAGGGATTTTCACTACGGTCAGTCGGCGATCCCTCGATTGTTCGATGGCGGCCGATAATGCCTGAAACGCTTCGGTCATATGATCTTCGACGGCGATAATACCATCGCCGACTTGCAGCGCATGCATCAAAATCAGCGCGCCTTGAACGATAGCATCCGGTTCGGCTTGCATCAGGACATTGTCGCAGGTGATATAGGGTTCGCATTCGGCGCCGTTCAATATCAGCGTGTCGATATGGCGTTGCGGTCCCGGGTTCAGCTTGATCGAGGTAGGGAACGCCGCGCCGCCGAGACCGACAATGCCTGCTTGGCGGATTTTGGCGCGCAACGTAGCAGCGGGCTCTAAGCGGTAATCTTCAACGGGTTCCGGCGGCAATGCTTCATCGCGTCCGTCGGTGTCGATGATGATGCACGGATCCGATAAGCCGGAGGGGTGGGGTATGATGCGATCTTCAATTGATTTAACAGTACCCGAGCTTGCTGCATGAAGCGGGGTTGCCAGGAAATGATCGGAATCTGCGATGATTTGGCCGCGCAGCACAGTATCGCCAGGAGCGACGGTCGCTTTGAGTTGTACGCCGGGCCTTTGTTGCAAAGGATAGATCAGTTGTTTCGGCAGCTCAGCATTAACGATCGGCCGGTGTGCCGAAAGGTTTTTATGGGCGGGCAGGCGCAAGCCGCCATGAAAGCGCCAAGTTTTAAGCATATTTCTTTACCGGTTCCGGCCATTGCCAGTTGTTTAGGTCTTCGGGTATCGGCTCCATAACGATGCAATCGACCGGGCAAGGGTCGACGCAAAGCTCGCAGCCTGTGCATTCGTCGGCTATCACGGTATGCATCATCTTCGCGGAGCCAAGTATCGCATCGACCGGGCAAGCTTGAATGCATTTGGTGCAGCCGATGCACAGGTCCTCGATGATGACCGCGACGCTTTTGGGTTTTTCTTCGCCGAATTCGGCGTTGAGCGGTTTTGCTTCGACGCCCAGTAAGTCGGCCAGCGCTTCGACGCCGTCTTGTCCTCCCGGCGGGCATTGGTTAATATCGGCATCGCCGGCAGCGATCGCTTCGGCATAAGGACGGCAGCCGGGAAAGCTGCATTGCCCGCATTGCGTTTGCGGAAGAATCGCTTCGATTTTATCGACAATCGGATCGCCTTCGACCCTAAAATAGATGGCCGAAAATCCGAGTATTACGCCAAATACGGCAAATGTGATGCAAATGATTAGTATCATCGGATTTATCTGGTCGAATTAGAATAATTGGTATTTGAGTAACAATCCACGTTCATCGTTCCATCGCTTTGCACTGATGGCATGAGGTTTATTGCATTTTACATTCGCCCTGCGTGTGTCGAGGGTAAATGTAAAATTAGAATGGGTTTGCGTGAGCGATTACGTGAAATTGATTGGCTGTCTAGCCTTTAACTAAGCCGCTGAATCCCATGAAGGCCATGGACATTAATCCGGCCGTTACTAGCGCTATCGAGTTGCCTTTGAACGGCAGGGGGACGTCGGCAACGTCGATTCTTTCGCGTAGCGTCGAAAAAAGGGTCAATACCAGCGAAAAACCGACCGCGGCGCCGAAACCGTATAAAGCCGATTCCAAGAAGCCGTGTTGGGTTTGTACGTTCAGCAGGGCAACGCCTAGAACCGCGCAATTAGTGGTAATCAGCGGCAAAAAAATTCCCAATACCTGGTAAAGGAGCGGACTGGTTTTGTGAACGACCATTTCGGTAAATTGCACGACAAAGGCAATCACGACGATAAAGGTGATCGTACGTAAATATTCCAGTTCTAGTGGAATCAACAGATAACGATTCGCCAAATAACTGCAAACGGCGGATAAGGTCAGTACAAAAGTCGTCGCGAACCCCATTCCCAAGGCCGTTTCCAGTTTTCGGGAGACGCCCATAAAAGGGCATAATCCTAAAAATCTTACCAGTACAAAATTATTGACCAGTATCGTGCTTATCAGAATGATTAGATATTCTTTCATCGGCTGAACTAAATCCGGATAGGCCGGAAAAGGGTAATTGGAAATGTTGCATTTTCAAGACAACGTATTTCAAGCGATAATAACCAACTATAACACTAAAGAATTATTCTGCAAACCAAGGCCTGTTGATCTATAACGAACAAGACCGTGCATTATAGCGATATTCGCCAAAAAACAAAAACTCGGCGGATTTGTTGCGGTTGATTTAATAAGCTAGGGTTGTTGCTATGGTTTTGTTGTTCGGCTGCGACAATGTAGACGTATACTATTCAAAAAAACTCACTATACCGTTTTCAATATTATACATGGCGCCGATTATTCCGATTTCGCCGCTATTTGCCATCGCATTCAGAAGAGGGCTCTGCTGTCTGATTTGTTTTACCATGATTTCGACGTTGCGTTCGGCAATTTGTTCAACGAGAGAGTCGTCAGGTTTGCTGATTCGAGCTAGCCGGCCGTTTTTAACCGAGTCGACCGCAGGGCGAATCTTATCGAGCAAGCCGGTTAGGTGATCGAGTTTGGTGTCTGCGCAGGCGCCTTTGATTGCGCCGCAGTGGCTATGGCCGAGCACGACAATCAGCTTGGAACCAGCTAATTTACACGCAAATTCCATGCTGCCTAATATATCGTTATTAATAACATTGCCGGCAATGCGAACGCTGAATATGTCGCCTAAACCTTGGTCGAAAATTAATTCGGCCGAGGTGCGCGAATCGATGCAGCTAAGAATAATCGCAAACGGAAACTGGCCTTCGACGGTTTCATTAATTTGTTCCAACAGGTTACGGTTGGCTTTAAGATTGTAGACGAATCGTTGGTTGCCTGCTTTTAAGATTTCTAAAACATCTGCCGGCGTCAGCGACTGTTGCGATTCTTTGTCGAGCGGATGAACTCTTTGCACCGGCTCGAGAACGCCGTAACCCCTCAGGTTTTCGATAACTAAATGAATATTTTTGCGTTCGGCTTCGGTTTTAAAGTTTTGTATGATTTCATAGACGTCGAAGTCGATGTATTTGGAGCCGGTTGCATCGATAACGACCTCGGAATTTTCGGGAAGTTGGTCAAGTAATTGCAGGATATTGGCTTTATTAAGAAAAGAAACGTGTTCCGATAAAGTAATGAAGTTTTTATTGGCTTTTTGTTCCTGATGCAGATAAAAACCGACTTTTAAATTTTCCAGCAAAATAAAAAACAGTGCGATGCTCATGCCGATCGCAATGCCGGTTAGCATGTCGGTAAAAATAAGCCCAAGCACAGTCGCGGCAAAGGGGGTGAAGTGATATATCCCCGTTCGGTACATCGTTATGAAGCGACGCAAGTCCGCCATCTGGTAACCGATGACTAACAAAACCGCCGCAAGACTAGCCAGCGGAATGGTATTCAAGAGGCCGGGAATCGATATTACCGCTGTTAGTAATAATATGCCATGAATGAAAGCCGAGGCCTTGGTTCTGCCGCCCGATAGGATATTGGCAGAGCTGCGTACGATGACTTGGGCGATCGGGATGCCGCCTAACAAGCCGGAACAAATGTTGCCGATGCCCTGTGCTTTCAGTTCCCTATCATTTGGCGTCACTCTTTTATACGGGTCTAGCTTATCGACGGCTTTGACGCACAATAGAGTTTCAAGACTGGCAACCATGGCTAGGGTGAACCCGGTCGTGTAAACCGATGGGTTGGTGATTTGCGAAAAATCCGGCAGCGTTAGGTAAGCAATCAGTTCGAAGGCTCGATCGACCTCGGGCAATGAAACCAAATGATTGCCGCTCAAAGCCAACTCGGGAAACCATCCGAGGAATAGTTGATTAAACGCTACGCCGGTTAATATGGCCGCCAATGCGCCGTGAATCCATTGCGTAAAACGGTATCGTTTAATGAATGGCGACTCCCAAAGCAGTAGAATAGCCAGCGAGGCCAACGAAATAATGACCGCGCTGGGAGAAATAAAATCGAGCATATGGATCAATTCGGATGTCGTTGTGAATTGGTCGCTTTGTGTAAAGAAGATATCGCCTTCGTAATCTACGTCGTAGCCGAATGCATGCGGTATCTGTTTCAGAAAAATGATAATGCCGATTCCGGTCAACATGCCGGATATGACCGCGGATGGGAAATAATAGCCGACGATGCCGGCTCCGATTCGTCCCATGATCACCTGAATGAAACCTGCGATAACGACGCTTAGCAGAAAGGCTTCAAAGCCAAGACTTTGTATCGCTCCATGGGCGATAATCGCAATACCGGCAGCGGGCCCGCTTATACCCAGAGATGATCCGCTTAAACCGGAAACGACCAGTCCGCCGATGATTCCGGCAATCAGTCCTGAAAACAGCGGTGCGCCGGATGCCAGTGCGATGCCTAGCGATAACGGCACGGCGACCAAAAAAACCACGACGCCGGCGGGAAAATCGCGCCTAAGGCTGGCGGTAAAGCCGAAAATGTGCTTGCGTTCGCTCATCAAAGGCTGATTTTTTAACATGATTTTATCCGGTTAACGCTGGGTTTCTTAAATTAAGGTGCTGAACTATTATAGTCCGCCTAGAAGAATATAACGCACACAACGGGTTTATTACAGCAATTCCCGCTTGACGAGGATGCCGGCGGCATACCTAAGATTCTTTCTTGAGCAATCTTTTGAATATACCTATCGCACATGAAATTTCGGCATTCGACTCCCTCGCCCACAGTGGGAGAGGGCTGGGGTGAGGGTTTTAAAAAACCGAAATTTGATGTGCGAACACTATATTTAGGTGCTTCGATAAGCCTGTGCCGAAATTTGACCGGCAAAGGGTTTGTCTTGGTGTCACAAAATTTATTTCGCAACATTAATATGATTTGCGAATGAGTAACTAAAATGAGCATTTTATGACAAAAAAAGCATTAATTACCGGCATCACCGGGCAGGACGGATCTTATTTGGCCGAGTTTTTACTCGAGAAAGGCTATGAAGTTCACGGCATCAAACGCCGCGCCTCTCTATTCAATACACAACGGGTCGATCATATATACCAAGACCCGCATGTCGAAAATCAAAAGTTCGTATTGCATTACGGCGATTTGACCGATTCTTCCAATCTGACCCGCATTTTGCAAGAAGTACAGCCGGATGAAGTGTATAACCTAGGCGCGCAGTCTCATGTCGCGGTAAGTTTCGAATCGCCGGAGTACACGGCCGATGTTGATGCGATGGGGACGCTTCGTTTATTGGAAGCGATTCGTTTGTTGGGCTTAGAGCAAAAAACCCGCTTTTATCAGGCATCCACTTCGGAATTATACGGCTTGGTACAAGAAACTCCGCAGAAAGAGACTACGCCGTTTTATCCGCGCTCGCCTTATGCGGCGGCCAAGCTTTATGCCTATTGGATTACCGTGAATTACCGAGAAGCCTACGGCATGTATGCCTGCAACGGCATTTTGTTCAATCACGAATCGCCGCGCCGGGGTGAAACCTTCGTGACCCGGAAGATTACCCGAGGCTTGGCCAATATTGCGCAAGGCGTCGAACAGTGTCTTTTCATGGGGAATATGAATGCGCTTCGTGACTGGGGGCACGCCAAGGACTACGTGCGCATGCAGTGGATGATGCTGCAGCAGGACGAACCCGACGACTTCGTCATCGCGGCCGGCGTGCAATTCAGCGTTCGCGAGTTTATCGAATGGTCTGCGTCCGAGCTGGGGATAACGCTCCGTTTCGAAGGCAGCGGGGTTGACGAGGTCGGCGTGGTCGAAGCGATTGACGGCGATTCGGCGCCGGCATTGTCGGCAGGCGATGTCATCGTTCGCGTCGATCCGCGTTATTTTCGTCCGGCAGAGGTCGAAACGCTATTGGGCGATCCCACCAAGGCCAAGGAAAAACTCGGTTGGGTGCCGGAAATTACGGTGCGCGAGATGTGCGCCGAAATGGTGCGCGAAGACCTTAAAGCCGCCAAACGCCATGCCTTATTGAAGTCTCACGGGCTTGATTTACCAGTTTCGGTGGAGAGCTAATAATGAGCCGCGATCTCAATCACACTATTTTCGTGGCCGGTCATCGAGGCATGGTCGGTTCCGCGATCGTTCGCCGCTTACAAAGTTTAGGTTACCGGTCTATTTTAACGGCAGGGCGGGACGAGCTTGATCTATTGGATCAGGCAGCGGTACAGGCCTACTTTTCGGCGCACCGGATCGATCAGGTTTATTTGGCGGCGGCCAAGGTCGGCGGCATTCATGCCAATAACACCTTGCCGGCCGAATTTATCTACCAAAACTTGATGATCGAGGCGAATATCATCCATGCGGCCCATCTTAGAGGCGTTCAACGTTTGTTGTTTTTGGGCTCGTCTTGCATCTACCCAAAACTTGCCGAGCAGCCGATGCAAGAGCAGGCGTTGTTGACGGGGCTGCTCGAGCCGACCAACGAACCGTATGCGATCGCCAAAATTGCCGGGATCAAATTATGCGAGAGCTATAACCGTCAATATGGGCGCGATTACCGCAGCGTGATGCCGACCAATCTCTATGGGCCGAACGATAACTTTCATCCCGAAAACAGCCATGTGATACCGGCCTTGATTCGGCGCTTTCATGAAGCGGTTCAAGCCGGCGATGACGAAGTCGTGATTTGGGGCAGCGGGACGCCAATGCGTGAATTTTTGCATGTCGACGACATGGCCGCCGCCAGCGTGCATGTGATGGAGCTGGATACCGGTATTTACCAAGCGAATACGCAGCCGATGTTGTCACACATCAATGTCGGAACCGGGGTGGATTGTACGATTCGGGAGCTGGCCGAAACGCTCGCGAAGGTGGCCGGGTTCAAAGGCAAGTTGAGCTTCGATGCGACCAAGCCGGACGGGACGCCCCGTAAGCTGATGGATGTATCGCGGCTCAGATCGTTGGGCTGGGAATATCGTATCGGTTTAGAGGAAGGTTTAACCGATGCTTACCGATGGTTTGTCGATCATATCGGGCAGGCTAGGATACAGTGATGAATGCCTCTTCTTGATCGTTAAGGTTTAACAATCCAGCCTTTGATATACGGCAATATCTGAAGTCGATGCGTAGAAGCTATAAGAGCTTTTAACTGTAACTAATGGGGTAGAAGGTATATAATCCGAAACTTTTAAATAGTTATTACTCAATTCTCACCGGAAAAAAGCATGGTTGGTAAGCTGGTTAAATTTATTGTAGGTAGTCGCAATGACCGACTGGTCAAAAAGAAAAGGAAGCTGGTCAAAAAAATTAATGCGCTCGCTTCCGATTATGAAAAATTATCCGATGGCGAATTAAAAGCCAAGACTCAAGAGTTCCGTGATCGTCTCAAGCGGGGCGAAAAGTTGGATGATTTGATCCCGGAAGCCTTTGCAACGGTAAGGGAAGCCTCCGCTCGGGTATTCGGCATGCGTCATTACGATGTGCAGCTTATCGGGGGTATGGTTCTTAATGACGGCAAGATTGCCGAAATGAAGACCGGCGAGGGAAAAACCTTGATGGCGACCTTGGCGGCTTATCTTAATGCTTTGCCGGGGCGCGGAGTGCATGTTGTCACGGTCAACGATTATCTGGCGGCTCGCGACGCGCAATGGATGGGGCGCGTATACGAGTTTTTAGGTTTGACGACCGGCGTTATCGTTAGTCGCATGGATAGCGCGGAGAGACGGACCGCTTACGCCGCCGATATCACCTACGGTACCAACAACGAGTTCGGCTTCGACTATTTGCGCGACAACATGGCTTTCAGCTTGGCGCAAAAAGTTCAAAGGGATTTAGCATTTGCGATCGTCGACGAGGTGGATTCGATTTTAATCGACGAGGCGCGCACGCCATTGATTATTTCCGGACCGACCGAGGAAAGCACTGATATTTATATCAAAGCCAACGAGATCGTGCCCTTTTTGACCAAACAAGAAAAAGAAGATGGTCCGGGCGATTTCTTTGTCGACGAGAAAACCCGGCAGATTTATTTGACCGAGGAAGGTCATGAGCGCGTCGAACAATTGATGACCGAACATGGCTTGATGGTCGATGGCGGTAGTCTTTACGATGCGTCTAATATTCGGCTGATGCATTACCTCAATGCGTCGTTGCGCGCCCATCATTTATTTCAAAAAGACGTCGATTATATTGTCGCGAACAATGAAGTCATGATCGTCGATGAATTTACCGGGCGCATTATGCAGGGGCGGCGTTGGTCTGAAGGTCTGCATCAGGCCATCGAAGCCAAAGAACGCGTGACGATACAAAATGAAAATCAAACGCTGGCCTCGATTACATTCCAAAATTATTTCCGCCTCTATGAAAAGCTGTCCGGGATGACCGGAACAGCCGATACCGAAGCTTTTGAATTGAACAAGATTTACGGTCTTGAAGTAGTCGTCATTCCGACCCATCGCCCGATGATTCGTAAAGACATGGGCGATTTGGTTTATTTGACGGCTCGTGAAAAATACCAGGCCATTGCTCAAGACATCAAAAGTTGCGTCGAACGCGGCCAGCCGGTTTTGGTCGGAACGACATCGATCGAAAACTCCGAGATCATTTCCGCATTACTTACCAAGGAAAATATTAAGCACGAAGTATTGAATGCCAAACAGCATGAACGCGAAGCGCATATTATCGAACAGGCCGGTATGCCGGGCGCGGTAACGATTGCAACCAATATGGCCGGGCGAGGTACCGACATCGTGTTGGGCGGTAATCTTGATGCGGAATTGGCGGCGCTGGGCGAGGAGGCCTCAGAAGAAGATCGGGAAAAAGTTCGCGGAGCATGGCTCGATCGTCATCAACAAGTCATTGCCAGCGGCGGCTTGCATGTAATCGGTTCCGAGCGTCACGAATCGCGGCGTATCGACAATCAGCTACGGGGGCGCTCGGGGCGGCAAGGCGACCCGGGCTCTACAAGATTCTACTTATCGCTCGAAGATCCGTTAATGCGTATTTTTGCCTCCGACCGCGTTGCAGGCTTGATGCAAAAATTGGGCATGGGTGATGGCGAGGCGATCGAGCACCCTTGGGTCACTCGTTCGATTGAAAACGCTCAACGAAAAGTCGAAAGCCGGAATTTCGACATACGTAAACAAATCTTGGCTTACGATGATGTCGCTAACGATCAGCGCAAAGTGATCTATGCGCAACGCAACGAGCTTATGGCTGCGGAAGATATTTCCGATATCATGAGCGAAATCCGCAAGGATGTGGTTAATAATGTCATTACGCAATACATTCCGCCAAAAACAATGGAAGAGCAGTGGGATACCAAAGGTCTGGAAGATCATCTTTTGCAAGAATTTAATGCCGATATACCGGTCAGGCAAATGCTGGAGGATGACAAAAGACTTAATGAAGCCTCGTTGCGTGAGCGGATTGTCGAGTTGGTCGAGCAAAACTATAAGGAAAAAGAACTCAAGATTGAACCTAAAGTATTGCGGCATTTCGAGAAATCGGTGATGTTGCAAGTCTTGGACAATAGTTGGAAGGAACATTTGGCGGCGATGGATCATTTGCGTCAGGGCATTCATTTTAGAGGTTATGCGCAAAAAGATCCGAAGCAAGAATATAAGCGTGAAGCTTTCGAAATGTTTACCAGTTTGCTGGATCACATCAAGTACGAAGTGATTGGTATCCTTGCGAAGGTTCAAGTGACTCAGGAAGAGGATGTTCAGGCGATAGATGAAATGAGACAAGCGCCCAAGGAAATGCATTACGAGCATGCCGAGGCGGAGCCGATAGCGGCCCCGGTCGAGGATGCGCCGCCGATGGAGCCGGAAAAACCTGTCGATCAGCCGTTTGTTAGAAATGAGCGTAAGGTAGGCCGTAACGACCCTTGTCCATGCGGGTCGGGAAAAAAATATAAGCAATGCCATGGGCGTATCAGTTAGATGCTCCCTTCGAGTGTTTCTAGTTGGTGAGCGGCAAGTCAATGCATAGTCGTGCATTTGTGAACTGGTGCTACTGAGGTGTCTTCGGCTTGCCGTCCATGGCATTTGATACCCGTTTGTCTGAATATTGTATTCAAGTAATACTGAACGCCTGTTTCTCAAGCGGATTAAGGCTTAATTTAATCGCCTTAAATCACTTGTTTAATGAAAATAAACCGATATGATTGATATGTACGAACAATCCGAAGAGCCATCAAAAATGCCTAGCACTATTTTCAAAAAAAGTAAGCCGGACCCAACGATAACCAAACTCCCAAGTTTGTCGTTGGATAAGGATCATTTGATTACCGATTTCAAGCGTTATTACGCTTATCGCTTAGGGCGCGACGAAAACTGTCGGTCTCCGTATTATGCATACGAAGCCTTGTCTTTAGTCATCAGCGACAGGCTCATCGAACGTTGGAAAAATACTTACAACGCTTATAGGGATACCGATTGCAGAAAAGCTTATTACCTGTCGATGGAATTTTTGATGGGGCGAACCTTGAGCAATGCGATGCTCAATCTAGGCGTGACTGACGAAGCCACTCGCGCGATGTATGATCTCGGATTGGAAATTGAGGAATTGGTCGATAGCGAACCGGATGCGGGGCTCGGCAATGGCGGTTTGGGGCGATTGGCGGCATGTTTTATCGATAGTTGCGCCACTTTGCAACTTCCGGTCATCGGTTATGGGTTGCGCTACGAATACGGCATGTTTAGTCAAGTCGTGCAGAACGGCGAGCAAGTGGAAAGGCCCGACCATTGGTTGAGAAACGGCAATGTTTGGGAAATTGAAAGGCCGGAGTACGCGCATCGGATCAAATTCGGAGGGCGTACCGAATCGCATAGCGATGAAAACGGCAACAAAAGGGTTTGTTGGGTCGATACGCAAGATATTCTCGCGGTTCCCTACGATACACCGATTCCCGGGTATAACAACGGTACCGTCAATACGTTGAGGTTATGGAAATCGACCGCGACCGAGGAATTCAATCTGCAAGAATTCAATGCCGGTGATTATGCCGAGTCGGTAGCCGCTAAGAATACCGCGGAAAATATCACGATGGTGCTCTATCCGAACGATGCCAATGAGAACGGTAAAGCATTGCGCTTGAAGCAGCAATATTTGTTGGCTTCAGCCAGTTTGCAGGATGTTATCGCTAACTGGGTTGGGCGTCATGGCAACAACTTTACCGAATTTGCCGAGAAAAACTGTTTTCAATTGAACGATACGCATCCTAGTATAGCGGTGGCTGAATTGATGCGCTTATTGATCGATATTCATGGGTTGTCTTGGAATGAGGCATGGAGCATTACGACTAACACCATGGCATATACCAACCATACCTTGTTGCCGGAAGCGTTGGAGCGCTGGTCAGTGAGTTTGTTTGAGCAGCTTTTGCCGAGATTGTTGGAAATTATTTACGACATCAATGCGAAGTTCATGGCCGAAGTCTCGACGCATTGGCCGGGCGATCTCGATAGAATGCGGCGCATGTCGATCATCGAGGAGGGCGCGGAGAAGCAAGTGCGCATGGCTTATTTGGCCATTGTCGGCAGTTATTCGGTTAACGGTGTCGCCGAATTGCATTCGAAATTGTTACAAGAAGGGCTATTCAAGGATTTTTACGAATTATGGCCGTCAAAGTTTAATAACAAGACGAATGGCGTGACTCCGCGCCGTTGGTTGGCCGGTTGTAATCCTGCTTTGGCGGAATTGATCACGGAAACCATAGGCGATGCTTGGATAACCGATTTGTCGGAGTTGCAAAAACTGAAGCCTTATGCCGAGGATGCCGCGTTTCGTGACAAGTGGCTGGCTATTCAACGCCAAAATAAGCAACGCTTAATCGACTATAAGAAGAGCGAGCTCGGCCTCGAGTTGTCTGCCGATGCCCTGTTCGATGTGCAGGTCAAGCGGATTCATGAATATAAACGGCAGTTGCTCAATGTTTTGCATGTCATACATTTGTACGACAAAATCAAGCGCGGCGATACGCAAGATTGGGTTAATCGTTGCGTTTTAATCGGAGGTAAAGCGGCGCCCGGTTATGTGATGGCTAAAAAAATCATTAAATTCATCAATAATGTTTCCGACGTCATTAATTTCGACCCGGAGGTCGGTGATAAATTAAAATTGGTTTTTTTGCCGAATTATCGGGTTTCCGCGATGGAGATCATTTGTACCGGAGCCGATTTGTCCGAACAAATTTCGACGGCCGGCAAGGAGGCTTCCGGAACCGGCAATATGAAGTTCATGATGAACGGAGCGATTACGATCGGTACGTTGGACGGTGCAAATATTGAAATTCTCGAAGAGGTCGGTGAGGATAATTTCTTTTTATTCGGCTTAACAGAGGATCAAGTCGAGGAAATGAAAGGGCATTACGATCCTAACGCAATTATTGAGCAGGATAATGACCTAAAAAGGGTCGTGAATCTGATAGAGTGCGGTCATTTCAGTCTGATGGAGCCCGGTATATTCGACGATCTTGTTAATTCGATTAAAAGTCCTTACGATCCTTGGATGACCGTTGCCGATTTTCGCAGTTATGTCGATGCGCAAAATCGCGCCGAGAAAGCCTTCCTAGATACTGATCGATGGATCAAAATGAGTATTCTCAATTGTGCTTCGAGCGGAAAGTTTTCGACCGATCGAACCATTAGCGATTATAACCGGGATATTTGGAAGTTAACGCCCGTTCGGATAGATGAGTTATGATTCTGTTCTTGGCCTAATAACCATTGAAACTTGTTTAGGCGTGGGATTCGCTTGTCGAGGAGTGATTATTCACACCCACCTATCGTTCCCACGCAGAGCACTCATCGTTATAAATAAGTCATGAATTACCCTTTTGCAATCTTAGCCAATGAGGCCTCGATACCATTTATTGTCGCTTAACACTCTCGGCCTCGATATCGCGATCAGGGGATCGCTCCCACAAAGGGTTACAAGCGCTGTGGGAGCGACGCCTACGTCGCGACTATCGAAGCCGCTAACGCTCAAACACCAATAGCTTTTTCGGATGACCTAGCGCTCGGTCGCTACGTTTTGTGCAATTAGGTATATTTATACTTGTGTATAACGGCGAGCGTAGAGCATGGGTACGAGAATTAAATTAACCATGATGTTGAACCATTGCCAATGACCTATCGAATTTATCCAGCACCTAAATAAACAAAAATATTAAACATTGCTAATGGGCTATGGAATTTAGGTGCTGGATTTAGGTGCCGGCTAAAGAGAAGTTGGCTTAATTGCCGTTTTTGTTGCAAGGAAGTGTCGTTAATGTTTGATATCGTGCTCTATGAGCCTGAGATACCGGCGAATTCCGGTAATATTATTAGGTTGTGCGCCAATACCGGTGCGAGTTTGCATTTAATCGAGCCGTTGGGCTTTGAGATGGATGACAAAAAACTGCGCAGGGCCGGCTTGGACTATCATGAATGGGCAAACGTTTGCGTTTACGGTTCGTTGGCCGATTTTGTCGAGCAACAAAAACCGCCAAGGTTGTTTGCATTATCAACCAAGGGGCAAAAAATCTATAGTGAGGTGGGCTTTGAGCCGAATGATGCGTTTTTGTTCGGACCGGAATCGCGCGGTCTGCCCGCCTCGGTTTTGACATCGATGGAACGGGACAAATTACTGTATTTACCGATGCAGCCCGATAGTCGCAGTTTAAATTTATCCAATACCGTATCGATTGTATTGTATGAAGCCTGGCGGCAACAGTCGTTTGTCGGAGCGTTAATCAAATAAGCTGGTTAGCATTGCGCAGGTGAGACTAAGTCCCAAGCGCCGGCGTAGATCGAAGGATGGGGTTTGAGGTCATACGCATCAAGCTAAAAACGGCCAACCCGCATCACGCTCTTTCCCAAGCTCCAGCTTGGGAAAGACGCACCGGAAGCTCCAGCTTCCTGAAACCGACACAACCTCCGCACATTCTCAATCAACCCCGACTCGCCCGCTTGTTCAATCTTTCTTGATTGTCGGGAAGCTAGAGCTTCCTGAATAGGTTACCCAAGCTGGAGCTTGGGTAACAGCATAAAATCTTTTCACCATTCACCATTCACCATTACAAAATCATAGACCGTAGACAGTGAATTTATAAAAATTTAGCTAGCTTTCGGCTTTTAATTCGCGGTCCAATAGGTTTTGCACGGCTGTCAACGGCGACAAGCTCTCATAGAGCACCTTGTAAGTTTGTTCGGTAATCGGCATGTCGATGCCGTGCGTTTGTGCCAGTAAATAAGTTTCTTTTGCAGCCGATACGCCTTCGATCTCTTGGTCGATTTCTTCTCGGGCTGCGGCGCGATCTTTGTTCTGTCCGAGTGCAAGGCCGAAACGCCGGTTTCTTGATTGGTTGTCGGTACAAGTTAAAATCAAGTCGCCGAGTCCGGCAAGGCCCATGAACGTTTCTTGTCGGCCGCCGAGTTCTAAGCCGAGCCTGATTATTTCATGGAGTCCCCGTGTAATGAGCGCGGCGCGTGTGTTGGCGCCGAAATTCAGACCGTCTGCAATGCCCGAGGCGATAGCCAAAACGTTTTTAACCGCGCCGCCGGTTTGTACGCCGATCATGTCGGTGCTGGTATAAGTGCGAAATCGTGCGCTGTGGAAAATTCGGGTCAATTGTTCGGCAAAGCAGGCATGATTCGATGCGATTGTAATTGCCGTTGGTAAATCGGCCGCGACTTCTCGGGCAAAAGTGGGACCGGATAAAACAGCGGCCGGAGTCTCTTTGGTAAATATGCGTTCGACCGAGTAATGTAACAAATAGCCGTCGTTTGGTGCGAACCCTTTGGTGGCCCAGGCGATTTGCACCTGTTGGCCGGTAAATCGTCGTAGTTTGATCAGCGTATCTTTGAAAGCGCGACTAGGAACGGCAATCAGGATTAGGTCGCTGAATGCGGCGGCTTCTGCAAGATCCGAGCTGGTTTCAAGGGTGCAGGGAAAAACAAAGCCGGGCAAGTAACGCTGATTGGTTCTATTCTGTTGCAGTGTTCGAATGTGGGTTGGATCGTGTCCCCACAACAGCGTACGATAGCCGTTTCTGGCTGCTTGTATCGCTAAAGCAGTGCCCCATGATCCGGCGCCGAGTACGCTGATAGTTGAGGTCATGAGTCTTTAGTTGACCTTATTTGAGCCGGGTGCTTGTTGTTTGGCTTGTTGTATGTGCTGAGCATAGAGCGCATCGAAGTTGACCGGGGCCAGCAGCAGTTGTGGAAAACCGCCTTTGGCAACCAGGTCCGAAACGGCTTCTCGCGCATAAGGGAATAATATATTGGGGCAGAAGCTGCCGACCATCGGTCCCATTTCTTCTTCGCTAAATCCCTTCAAGGCATAAATGCCGGCTTGGCAGACTTCAACCAAATAGGCGGTTGATTCGCCGCATTTGACCGTGACGGTTACGGTCAGGGAGACTTCATACATGTCGTTTTCCAAGGTTTGCACATTAGTACCGAGATTGAAATCGACTTTCGGTTCCCATTTTTCGGTAAAAATCTTCGGCGAATTCGGTGTTTCGAACGAAATGTCCTTGGTATAAATTTTTTGAATCGAGAAATGTTTTTCCGCGGGCTTGTTTTCTTCGGCCATGGGTATTAAGTCCTGTTTTTATGAATAGAAAAATTTTAACTTTATGTCGTAAAAAGCTGGGGAAATCAGTTTTTGTTTTTACTGGCGATTTTAATAGGGAGTTTGTTTTCTTCCCAAGATTGCATGCCGCCGATGATGTTGTAAACATCTGAGAAGCCGGCTTTGGTTAAAGTTTTACAGGCCGGTACGGAGCGCGTTCCCGTTTGACAGACCACGATGACCGGGTGGTCTTTGTGTTGAGCGAGTTCGTCAAGTTGGCTTTCCAGTTTACCGAGCGGCACGTTGACGGCGTTTTCGATTGCGCCCTTGATGAATTCAGGCGGTTCGCGAACATCGATAATGATCGCGTCGCTGGCATTCATTTTAACGACTGCCAATAAAGGGGAGAGTGCTTTGAATTTATTGAACAAGCTCTCAAATAAATCTTGAATCAGCAAGAAGGTGACGACTGCTAGTGCCAGCGACAATATATAATGGTTTAAGATGAACTCTATTAAACGATCCATGGAGTGATTGGTAAGGTAATTAGAAATTAAGGTGAAGGAAAAACAGTTGGTTTAGCAAGTGGTGCAAAAAACGTCACGCATCATTTTTATGAGTTTAAGCATGCGTTCGTCGTCGATGTAATAAAAAACCCGGTTGGCTTCTTTTTTAGAGCCTAAAATGCCTTTTTCTCTTAGAATAGACAGATGCTGAGAGATGTTGCTTTGGCTGGTTCCGACTTGCTCGACTATGTCCTGAACGTTAATCGATTCGCTGCCTAGCACGCAGAGTATTTTTAAACGAAGGGGGTGGGACATAGCTTTCAAGCATCGAGCAGCCCGGTCAATTTCCGCGTCGTTATTGATTAGATGATCTTCGTCATGATCCATGGAGTATCGATTCTTAAAAACCAAGCAGTGTGGGCTCAGGGGTGTCGAGAATTAGACTTCGGTCGGTTGCCGTAAAAACTGCAAATATGACCGCGAAGTATATTTATACACAACATTTGCTAACGTGTATTACTATAATTATAGTGGTAGACCGGACCTGACTATTAAAAATGAATTTTAAATAGCCAGTAAATCTAACAAAATGAGCGGCGCTTTTCAATCATTTTGACTGATTACGACAAACACGCCATTAGAATTGGGCGTGAACCTATGCCCTTGGCACTTCCAATTTCGGCAGCGCCTTAGGAGGGACCGAGTACCCCGGCGCCGAATTTGATCTACGATGGGTATAACGAGTATTGGTATGTAGCAGCCGTTTGAAATGATGGGCATATCCTCATTTGCAGAGGCTTGAAGGGCTTTATGAATAAAATTTTCGTCGGCTTCGCTTGGTTGGCGCTGAGTGGTTTATCTGTTCAGGTTACAGCGGAAGAAAAAAATCAGGACTTGGTTAAAATTCAAGCCGAAATCAATGCCGTCAATCGGAATATAAAGCGGATTGAAAAAGAGCAGGGTGCGTTATTGACGCAGTTGGCTGAAATTGAAAAATATTATGGCAAGACCGTCGCAACCTTAAAACAATTGCAAGGGCAAATCGATAGCAAGCAACGAAAGATTCAGGATTTGCGCAACAAAACTCGATTATTGCAACTTGAAATAGCTGAACAGAATGAAGGGCTAAGTCATCAAGTTAAGGCCGCTTACGCGATGGGCCGCAAGGAAAAATTGAAGCTGATGCTAAACCAAGAAGACCCGGCTCTATCCAGCCGTATTATGGTTTATTACGACTATCTAAATAAAGCGAGGCTGGAGAAGTTGGCCGGAATCAGCCAAACGGTCATAGAACTCACCGAGCTGGAGCGGGAAAACTTCAAGGAAAGTGAATTACTCGAGCAGACTTTACAGTTAAAAAAAACCGAGCAAGAGGCCTTGGACCGAAGTCGGTTGCAAAGAAAGGAATTACTGGCCCGTCTGGAAAAAGATTATTCCTCCAGCAAGCTTCGATTGAGTCAATTGCGGGAAGGCGAGGCTCGATTGCAAAAATTGGTAAATGGCTTACAGCAAGCGGCGATTAAACAACCGTTTGAACCGGAGCCGGGAAAACCGGTCATAAAGCAGCAAGAACCAGTCGATTGGCCTGTTAAGCCTTTTGCATCCTCGCAAGGAGACTTGCCTTGGCCTGTTAATGGTCAATTAGTGAAAAAATTCGGTAGCCCTAGGTTGGGAAGTCGTTGGGATGGTGTTTTGATCGGTGCGGGCGAAGGTACGGAAATAAGAGCGGTTTCCGCAGGTAAGGTAGTATTCGCCGATTGGCTAAGAGGTTATGGTTTGTTGACGATCATCGATCACGGTAATGGTTATATGACGCTCTATGCGTTCAATCAAAGCCTTTATAAAACGGTCGGCGACCGAGTCGCTCCAGGCGATGTGATTGCTTCGGTCGGTAAAAGCGGTGGTAGAAGTAAGGCGGGTCTGTATTTTGGAATACGCAAGAATGGCAAGCCCGTCGATCCGGTTCGGTGGTGCCGAAAAACAGACCAGGATCGCACAGGATAAATGTATTATTTAAATCGGAAATCAGAAGTTTGGAGTTTTTAGGGCTATGCAGAAAAAAAGTTTATGGGGTTTGGTTCTGGGAATGTTCCTGGGCATTTTTATCAGCGTTGGCGGTAATGTCCTGGCTGAACGAGGTAGTCGATCATCGGAGACCGAGGTGTTGCCTTTCGAGGACCTTCGCACCTTTACCGAAATCTTTGGGCGTATAAAACGCGATTATGTCGAGTCGGTAACCGACAAACAGCTGCTCGAACATGCAATTCGCGGCATGTTGATTGGACTCGATCCGCATTCGGATTATCTGACCGGCGATCAATACAAAGAGCTTCAAGAAGGTACAACGGGCCAATTTGGTGGATTGGGCATTGAAGTCACGATGGAAAACGGTTTCGTCAAAGTCGTGTCGCCAATCGACGATACCCCCGCGCAACGGGCTGGCGTGAAAGCAGGCGATTTGGTCGTCCGCTTGGACGATCAACCGGTTAAAGGAATGTCGCTGGGCGATGCGGTCAAGCTGATGCGCGGCGATCCCGGTAGCGCCATCGTTCTGACCATTATGCGGGAGGGCGAAGAAGCGCCTTTGAAAATTGAAATTACCCGGGATATTATCAAGGTCAAAAGCGTTAGAAGTCGACTTCTCGAAAAAGATTATGGTTATTTGAGAATCAGCAGCTTTCAATCTAAAACCGGTGAGGGTTTGCGTAAGGCCATGGCGGAGTTGGAAAAAGAAAACGATGGTCAGCTAAAGGGATTAGTATTGGATTTACGCAACAACCCGGGTGGTGTCTTGAATGCCGCGGTTGACGTTAGCGATGCTTTTCTCGATAAAGGCTTGATTGTTTATACCGAAGGACGAATTGAAAATTCCGAAATGCGTTTCAATGCCTCTCCGGACGATGTGCTCAATGGCGCGCCTATCGTCGTGTTGATCAATGCAGGATCTGCTTCGGCATCTGAAATCGTAGCCGGCGCATTGCAGGATCATCGCCGGGCAGTGATCATGGGCGAGAAATCGTTTGGCAAAGGTTCGGTACAAACTGTTCTGCCGACCAGTGGCGGCGCGGCGGTTAAGCTGACCACGGCGCGTTATTTCACGCCTTCGGGTCGTTCTATTCAAGCTGAAGGCATCGAGCCGGATATTCAATTGGATCGTTATAAGTTGGAATCGGTCGACGGACCTGACTTTAAGCCGGTCAAGGAAGCCGATTTGTCGCGCCATTTAACTAATGGCAACAAATCCAAAAAGAAGCAGGAAAAAAAGGATACAGAGCAAGATCAAGAGAAAAGCAAATTGGAAATTACCGATTATCCGCTTCATGAAGCCTTGATGTTGCTGAAAGGGATCGCAATTTTGCGGAATTAACGTTTCGATCGGCGCATGAAACCCCGGCATTTCATTGGTTTATTAATCTTTGGGATGTCGGGGTTTTTTATTGTCTGGCATCCGGTCGCAGCAGAGTTAAATGAACGTTCGCGCATCGCCATCATAATCGACGACATGGGTAATAGTCTCGGAATCGGTGCTGCCGCAATTGGATTGCCGGGTAATCTCACATATTCGTTTTTGCCGTTTGCTTTGCATTCCAGGCGGTTGGCGTTACTTGCATCGCGTCACGGTAAGGAAATTATGTTACATGCGCCGATGCAGGCGCTAAGCGACAAGCCTATGGGGTCGGGCGGGCTAACCGTCTCGTTGGATCGCAATGAGGTTGTGCGCCGATTTTCTGCGCAATTGGCGGCTGTTCCGGGTATTTCGGGTGTCAATAATCACATGGGCAGCGCCCTGACGCGTGATCCGATAATGATGGGCTGGCTAATGGAGGTCTTAGCGAGGAAGCCCGATGCTTTGTATTTTATCGACAGTGTGACGACCGATCATTCGGTAGCCAAAAAGGTTGCGGATGCGCATCGAGTCCCTGCTTTGAGTCGGGATGTTTTTTTGGATCATGAGGATTCGAAAATTAGGATCCGCGAACAATTCGAGTTGCTTGTTTCGATCGCAAAACGGCGTGGTTATGCCGTGGCGATTGGGCATCCGAGAGTGAATACGTTAAAGGTTTTACGGGAAAAATTGTCGGATTTGGATCGAATCGGAGTCGAATTAGTACCGGTTTCGGCACTATTAGCTCAATACCCCAGTCCTCGGGTATTTCCGGTTAAACAGCGCAAATTGCCTGTTCAAATAGCCGAGCAAAAAGCGATGGAACCCTTGAAAACAAGGCAACATAAGCCGATACGGATTAGAGCAATACCTTTAAAGCCAAGCGTTCAAACAGCAAATGACAAAATACAGGTCC
Organism: Methylotuvimicrobium sp. KM2; assembly: GCF_038051925.1. Lineage (NCBI taxonomy): Bacteria > Pseudomonadati > Pseudomonadota > Gammaproteobacteria > Methylococcales > Methylococcaceae > Methylotuvimicrobium > Methylotuvimicrobium sp. KM2. The sequence goes on from NZ_CP150634.1 coordinate 503,773, forward strand.
GGGAATTTGATCTATTCTAATAGTCAAGGATTACGATATACCCGCCGTAGATCAAAATTCGGCGCCTGGGTGATACGACCATGGCTCTATGCCAGCTCCATGCTGGTTCCCCACCTAGCGTTAGCTGAGGGATCGGACACCCGGGCGCCTCCTCAGGCACTGCCGAAATTTGAAGTGCGAGAGGTATAACAATAAAGCGCGACTTTTCTTTTTATTCAGCGGAGTGATGGTTGTAAATGTCTTTCCAAAAACCGGTTTGGAGTCAGCTGCCTAAATTGGCCGCTAAATTAGCCGCCTTTGACCAAGCGCCCGTCGCTAATTTATGGGTCGACGCATCAGGTGCTATCGGCTATGCCAATGAACGTTTTTTACAGACTTTCGGTTACGGTGATGACGAATTAAACGGTATATCATTGGATCGTTTAATTCCGTCGCTCGATGTCGATCAATGGCGGGAAGAGTGGTGGCCGCTTATCGGGAAGGATCGCTATCTTCCGGTTTTTCCTTTGTCTTGGCGACACAGCAGAGGGATTCGCATGGAATATACCGCGTCGGTGTCCCAAGTCGAGGTTTCCGGTTTGAGTTTTGCGGCATTTCATTTATGGCCCAAATCCTTACAGCAAAGCAATAGCGCTAAATTAGCTCAAAGCGATGTGTTAAGTGTTTTGCAATGTTTGGGTGAAAGTGTTTGCTTGCTGGATGATTTGGGTGTGATTCGTTTTGCTAATCCGGCGTTATGTAAGTTGGTCGGCGGTTCTGAAGCGGATCTGATTGATGTTCCTCTTCTTGAAATCGTATCGCCGGCAAAGTCGCATTTAACCAGGGTTTGGGATGTGTTACGGAAAAAAAAGTCCGAAACCGAATGCGAATTTGAAAATCTAGTCGGAAATTCGCTGCATGTGCGTATGACATCGGTACCCTTGCAAGCGAATGAGCAAGGTTTAGCTAGTTATTTGGTCAGTTTTGTCGACATTACCGAACAAATTAAAGTAGCTCGTCAGTTGGAGGCTCAAAATGCCAGCTACGAGCGCTTGGCATCCAATGTACCCGGGTTCATTTATAAATTTCGGATGACGCCGGAGGGCGTTTTTTCGTTTCCTTATGCAAGCCGAGGTTGTAAAGAAATATTCGGCGTCGAGCCGGCCGCTGTCGCAAATGACGCCACTCCTATTGTACATACGATACATCCGGACGATCTGCCCGGATTTCAAAGTAGCGTTTTGGATTCCGCGATTCATTTATCCCCTTGGAATTTCGAAGCACGCCAGATGACGGCTAACGGCGAATGGAAATGGTTTCATGCCGCTTCCAGACCGCATTTACAGGATAACGGAGATATTATCTGGGAAGGCTTGGTCATGGATGTGACTGCCCGCAAGCGATCCGAGGAAGAATTGGCCAAGGCAAAACTAGCTGCAGAAGTTTCTGCAAAAGCGAAGGCCGAATTTTTGGCGAATATGAGCCATGAAATCCGGACGCCGCTCAATGCGATCATCGGTCTGAATCGCCTGGTGCTTAAGTCGGAACTGAATGAAGTGCAACGGGATTATTTGCACAAAGTTCAGCTATCTTCGGAAAATCTGCTCGGCATTATCAATAATATTTTGGACTTTTCCAAAATCGAATCGGGTAAGCTCGATGTCGAGCATGTCGAATTCAATTTGGATGCGGTATTGGAAAATATCGGCTCGATGCTAGAGCCGGTCGCGGCTGAGAAACATTTGGATTTATTAATCGATCGCGGCCTGGGCGTGCCATTATGCATGATCGGCGATTCGTTGCGCTTGATTCAAGTGCTGACCAATTTGTGCAGCAATGCCATAAAGTTTACCGAACAAGGCGAAGTCGTCATTTCGGTCAAAACCGAAGGAGACGATCAATTGCGCTTTAGCGTCAAGGATACCGGAATCGGCTTATCCGAAAAGCAAAAAAGCCGGATTTTCGATTCGTTCACACAAGCCGATAGTTCGACAACACGCCATTTCGGCGGAACCGGTTTAGGTCTGACGATCAGTAAACACTTGGTCGAAATGATGGGGGGAGAGCTCGGTGTCGACAGCGCCGAAGGCGCCGGAAGCGAGTTTTATTTTACACTGCCGCTGAATGTCGTTCCCGATAGTAAGCCCGTTGATCATATTCCGGCCGAATTGGAAGGTTGGCATGTATTGTTGATTTGCGAAAATGAAACAGCCTGCGGGATATTCGAAACGATGCTGCGCGATCTGCGTTTTAATGTGACCCTGTGTTCTCTCGGAAAAATGAAATTACAGGACATATTGCGGGAACATCAAGATTCCGAGCAGTCCGCGCTGGAATTGGTTTTGCTGGATTGGAAAATGAGTGACGCCGATAAGGCGGATATTCTTAAAGCTTTGGAAACGAGTGCGTTCGGAAAAAAGACACCGATCATCATCAATGTTTCGTCGCTCGAAGCCGAGAGTATCAAGAAGGTATCGGGACAATTCCCCAATATTACGCTGATGAATAAACCGAGCACGCCGTCTTGTCTGATGGATGCGATCTTAAATGCTTGCGGAAAGGAAGCATTGATTGAAAACCTTAAAAACCGCCATGAGACGGCAAACGCACTATTTTACGAAACAGCGGTACGAGGGATTCGAGTATTGATTGTCGAGGACAACGAAATCAATCAGGAGGTTGTGCGCAAAACGTTGGAAAGTGCCGGTGTTGTCGTTGATATTGTCAACAATGGATTGGAAGCGGTAAACCGACTTCGGCAAACTGCCGACGAGCCGAGTTATAATGCCGTGCTGATGGATTTGCAGATGCCGGAGATGGACGGTTATGAAGCGACGACGATTCTCCGCAAGGATTCGCGTTTCGATAAATTGCCCATTATAGCGATGACGGCGCATACCATCGAATCGGACCGGCAACAATGTTTGGCGACCGGTATGCAAGATCATATCGGTAAGCCGATCGATCCTGAACAGTTATTTTCGAAACTGGCCCGATGGACAGTATTGAGCGGGGATCACGAGTCCCCCGTATTGCCTGAAAACCAGGCCCCGACAATGAAGTCGAGTCAATGCTTGCCTGGGCTGGCATCTCTTGAGACCGTTAATGTCCAATCGGCCTTGCGTTTATTGCAGGACGACGAGTCTCTATTAATCAAACTCTTGCTTAAATTCGCAGACGAACAAGGTAGCGCAGCGGATTCGATCGCGGGCATGTTAGCCGAAGAAAAACCGGAAAATGCAGCCGATAAAGCGCATCTTATTAAAGGCGTTGCCGGCAATCTCCATATTTTGAAGGTCTTCGAGACCGCGGCTCAATTAGAATCCGAGCTGCGGCAGTCGGACGCGTCAATGGTTGCTGAAGCACTCTCTAATTTTGCTTACGAAATGAATCGATTTGTCGAGGAAATGGACGGTTGGCGACAGCTAAGCGATACTCCAGGTCTCGTAGAAGAGTCGCGGAATTGTTCGGAAATGACAACCGGGGGCGTCAATGAAACCGTGGCATTGTGCGAGCGTTTGATCGATTTTCTGGAAGCGAATAATTGGCAGGCCGAAGATTGTCTGGAGGAGCTGGAACGCCGGATGAGCGGCGGATATGCTCAAGAATTGGCAATAATAAAAAATTATTTAATGGATCTTGATTTTGCCGTAGCTGCCGATTGCGTTAAAGAATTGAGGGACCGTTTACGCACGTCGGTTTGAATTTAACGCTAATGACGCATTCACAATCCTGAGCAGCCCAATTCTAAAAAGGTAAAACCATGACCGAGCCCGACGCCATGCAAACGATATTGATCATCGACGATGCCAAGGAAAATATTGTCGTACTTTCAAGGCTATTGAAATCGCAGGCCAATATTATTTTTGCGTTAAGCGGCGAAGAAGGTTTGAAAATAGCAGGCACGAGTTTGCCCGATTTGATTTTGCTGGATATTTCGATGCCAGGGCTCAACGGTTTCGAAGTGTTGGAGCATTTAAGGCAATCTCAAGCCACAGCTGACATTCCGGTTATTTTTATTACCGGTATTCCCGATGCCGAAACCGAGGAAAAAGGTTTGAATCTCGGTGCTGTCGATTACATTACCAAGCCCTTTTCCTCGGCCGTAGTCAAGGCAAGGGTTAGGCATCAATTAAAATTGCAACGATTGACGACGGCATTGAAAGAAGCCAATACCCGCCTGACACAACTAGCGATGAGCGATCCATTAACCGGCGCGTATAATCGGCGTTATTTTCTGGACGCGCTCAAGAAAGAGCTCGAACGCGTGCAAAGATATCGGCATCCCAGTATTTTGATGGTATTCGATATCGATCGATTCAAAAGCATTAACGATAACTATGGGCACGACATCGGCGATAAAGTAATCATAGAAATGGTCAAAGTCAGTACGACGATACTTCGAAAAAACGATACTTTCAGCCGTTTCGGCGGGGAGGAGTTTACGATTTTGTTGCCGGAAACGCCATTGGCCGAAGCCTCGCAAATCGCGAACCGCTTATGCATGCAAATTGCCCGGACAACAATCGAATCCGGCAATCAAGCTCTTTCGTTTACGGTCAGTTGCGGCGTGACTCAATTGCGCTATGACGATCAGTCTCCGGATTCGATAATAAAAAGAGCCGATGTCGCCCTCTATCAAGCCAAACAAAGCGGTCGCAACCAAGTGGTCATTGCCGATGATACAGAGCCTTCGGTATCGAATTGATCGTCTAATGTAATGAAAGAATGGATATGGCTAATTGGAGCGCTGCCTAACGCCTTTTGGGCTATATGTTTATAATCCCAGACCGGTAGACATCATCATAATAATAACAAAGGGGGTAAGATGAGTTTACGAGTTGGTATTGTCGGTCTCGGTCGTATAGGTCGAGGCATGCTGCGTGCAAATTACGCCGAACTGGCCTCCGGGCGTTTCGATATCCAAGTCATGTGCGACGTGATGTCGGTGGATCAGGTTGCTTACCTATTATCGCACGATAGTACTTACGGCAATCCTCCCTTTAGTTTAGACTGCGACGGTAATAACTTGATCGTCTCCGGTAAGACGATACATTACCAACGAGTCGATAGACGCCGTGCTTCGCCGGATGAAGACAGCTTCGGCCATCTGCGTAAGTACGAGCTCGATGTATTGTTCGATGCGACCGGTACCGCCACAATTGAAGATTTGCGATCGATCATCAAACATAAAGTCGCCAAAAAAGTCGTTTGTACCACTAATATACCCGGTTGCGATTTGAGCATGGTATACGGCGTCAACGACAATCAATACGACCCGGAGCGTCATCATGTCATTTCGGCGAGTACTTGTACCGGCAATGCGTTAGTGCCGTTGTTTTCGATTCTGGAAAAACATATAGGCATCGATTACGCGAGAATCATCACCATTCATCCCGCCCTATCCGATCAGCGCGTACTCGACGGTTATCATGCGACTTCTCATCTCGGCAGGTCCAGTGCGGTGTCGATTTTGCCGACCAAGACCAATGTCGCTCATTCGGCTGCGTTGGTGTTGCCTTCTCTTCAGGGTAAGCTCGATTCGCTTTCCTACCGAATTCCCACCGCAATCGTTTCGGTTATCGATCTGACCGCCAATTTATCGAGAGATACGTCGCGCGAAGAGTGCATGGAGTTGTTCGAACATCATGCACGGACCGATATGAAGGGGATAATTCATTGTGACTACGGAGCCTGGGGTCATGAAAAAGCCAGTATCGATTATCTAGGGCTACCGTATTCGGCTGTCGTGGTAATGAACCATTTGACGCTTAGTAGCGGCCGGCACTTGGGGCTTTCGTTGATGCACGATAATGAATTGGCCTATTGTTCGCGCGTGATTGACGTATTAGGCGTGTTGAACCGTGGCGGTCTTTGATATACCCCATCGCAGATCAAAATTCGGCGCCAGGGTGTCCGTCAAAGGACGCCGTGAATACATCCCTGTAGGCTATGCCAGCTCCATGCTGGCCCCTCACCTAGCGTTAGGTGAGGGGCCGAGCACCCTGGCGCCTCCTCAGGCACTGCCGAAATTTGAAGTGCGAAAGGTATAGATCACGACCGAAGAAAGCCATGACTTGAAGCGATAAGATTGGATTGATCTTAAGAGTCGGGGTATAGTCCAATCTTGATCGACTGATGTAATTGATTAACCGAGTAATTTAAAGAGGTTATTATGGGTTTACTACAAGAGTTAAATAAATTTGCCGAGGGTTTGGAGCAATTAAGGGACGAGGTCAAAATTCAACTCCATTTGGCAAGCTTGGAATCCAAGCAGGAATGGGAGCGGGCCGAAAAGCAAAGAGATCATTTTTTAGCCGAGCTGAACAAAATTAGCAAGGAAACCAGCGGGAGTAAGGAAGGATTGATCGAAAAAGCGGAAATAATCGGCGAAGAATTGAAATCTACTTACCAGCGTATTAAAGATAGATTATCCGAGTGATCAATCATAGCCAATGAGCTCTTGAGTTGAGACGCCGGATCGTTGCTTGGCGCGCACTCCGGCGACGGAATTCGGCTAGCAACAAATTTACTTTCCTGAGACATAAGAATAGGGCAGACTGAATTGGGCAAAAAACTGACCTGCGCCGGCGGGAGAGTCCAATTCCAGGAATAGCGATTCGAGTTTTAGATTTCCTACTTGTCCTAATGCGGAACCGGTCAGTAAGGTACGAAAATCATTGCCACCCATCAATTGATGGGTGAGCGTCAGATACAGTCGCGATAATTGTTTGTCCCGAACTACGGTATCAAGCATTTTCGGGCCGGCTATCAAATAAATGCTTTTGAGCCCAAGGCTTGCCAATATATTGAGTAAAGGTGCGCCTTCGACCATCCTGTCAGTGCCGGCAGATAAAACCGGAAATCCTTGTGCTTGCCAAAAGCGAATTCGTTCCGGCGACGCATTCTTTCCGGTGGCGATATAGACCGTTTGTTTTGTTTCCAGCAAACTGCTATGGATGGGGAAGTTCAAGCTGGCGCTAGCAATAACGATTGCAGGCTGCTCGGGTAAACCGTTGATGCGCCGCCATTCGAGCAAATCTTTGTCCGTGACCTGCAAAATATTGCCTAATCGTTTTTCGCCCAATGCGCGCATGTAGCCCCCATGTGTTATCAGGCAGTCGGCTTGTGCATGCAACTCCATGAATAAACTGAAATCGGAAGCCGTCGTTAAATGCTTGGGTATAAAAGAAAGGCCTTTATCAATGTCCTCTAGTGCGATACGCCCGTCTAAGCTGGAAAGAAAGTTAGCATAGACGAAAGGCAACCCCGGACTTCCTAATTCATGGACTCTATGCGTCATATACAAGCCATTAATAGGCTCTTCCAGGGATGGGGCGGGATAAAGACGTAAGAGTTTTTTTGTGGAGTCGGTTCGAGTCATGATTTACCGTAAGGCTTAATAGCAATTAAGGATTTGGTCATATACTTTTCTCACGTCAAATTTCGGCGCTTCAAGATCTTCTCCCTCCGGGAGAGGGTTGGGATGAGGGGGTAAAAAAACGAAATTTGATGCGCGAACACTATAACTTATTATTCCTCATGACCTTCATGGTGAAATGCTTTTTCTAAGATAAAAAATACAGAACATGGCCAAAAACATTAAGCAAAAGCCGTCTCCGGAAACTCAAGCGGAGGCGCTGAAAATCGCCAAGTCAACGCAACGTCCCGCTCAAACCAAAGAACAAACGAAGTTGATTGCGCAAGGAATCGAAAAAGGCATCGATCTTTACAAGAAGCAGCAAAAGCAAAAGGCGAGAGAGTTGAATCGGAAGCTCAAGAAAGTTTCCGGTCAACAATCGGATTCTGCCGAGTCTGAAAATCAGACTATTGTTGAGCGGGTCGTTTACCGGCAACACTGGTTGCCTTGGTTATTATTGGTTCTGAGCTGGTTGGGGTGGGGATTTTATTTTTTTATTTTCCAACAGTAGGCGAGCACTCTTGCCAAATTGTTAATGCCTGTTTTTCAAGCTGCCACGGTCCTCCGCTTGTCATAATACGCAAATCCCACGCCTATTATTCTAAATTCGACAAGCACTCCACGCAAATCACGAAATACACGAAAGTAACCCTGCGGTTACATACTCCCATCTGATCGTAAAAGCGTCTCATTGTCGCCGAACACGAGTTACCGACCCCTCACAAAGCTCATAGCTACAGGGCTTTATTTATACCCTTCGCACTTCAAATTTCGGCAGTGCCTTAGAAGGCACCGGGGTGCTCGGCCCCTCACCTAACGCTAGGTGAGGGGCCAGCATGGAGCTGGCATAGAGCCTACAGGGATGTATTCACGGCGTCCTTTGACGGGCACCCCGGTGCCGAATTTTGATCTCCGATAGGTATATTACGAAATCCTTAGAAACAAGCACTGCCAAAAAGTTTGTCGCCTTACTGCTGCGTATGCGAAACGCATAAAAGTATCGAATCGATAGATAACTTTAACAATATATATATTGTTAAAGTTATATTATTGTGCCATAGTGACCCTGCCTTGCGACTTTCATAAATCGAATATCCGGTTAATAGCCACTTTTTCACTCGATTGCCGGATGCTTCGGTTAATGGAAATCGCAGGCTTCGATATCGGGGATTTCGGAAAGCGAACGTTTGCTTTCCGATTGTGATATCGACCAAGGTGCCGAAGACTGAAAATTAATAAGCGCTAATGCTTAGGCTAAGCGGCTTGTTTCTTATTTATTATGCAAAACAACAAGTCTTCGGTAACGTTTTAACTCAATGAGGCAATCGATATGTATAAAACACTAGCAGTCTCTATGTTTGCCGGGTTGATGGCATTTTCCATGCTGGCTGGAGCCGAGACAGGGTCTGTTCATTCGATCACACTGAAAGCGGTGGCTCTGGACTCCGGTCAATTAGCCTATCAAATGGTCAAGCACAAGATTAAAAGCCCTTCCGGTAAAGTCGAAGACATCACGCAAAGGTACAGCCCGGAGGCATCGATACCGGGGCCGGCTATCGTCATGACCGAAGGCGATAAAGCAGAAGTCACCTTGGAGCACGGCATCAAAGGTTCCAACGATCCGGTCAGTATTCATGTTCATGGCGTACATTACAAAATCGACAGTGACGGAACCATGAAAATACTAAATCACGTCAACGACCAAGCCGCTTTTCCCGGTAAACCTTACACCTATAAATGGACTGCTGCAGTCGGCACGGCGGGTACTTGGCCTTATCACGATCATACTTTCGGCAATCCTAAGTTAGGCGCCGAGGATAAAGGTTTATACGGAACGCTGATTATCAATCCGAAAAGCGGCAAGGTGCCGGCTTTGATCGACGGCAAAGTCCAAAACGTGGCTATAAAGGACATTAAGCGGGATTTTATTTTATGGATGCATGAAACCACGTTCTGGGGCATGGAAGTCAATAATATCGCGAACCGTCAAGTACCGCTTTGGACTAACCCCACGCTAGGCGCGCGTGAGAACGAACTGGTTCGTTTCCACGTCATCGGTATCGGCACCGCGTTTCATACTTTTCATTTACATGCTCATCGCTGGATTCAACCGGGCACGACACATATCGTCGATACCTTCAATATCGGACCGATTCAACGAGAGTCGTTCGTAGTCAAAGCCGGCGAAGGCGTCGGGCCGGGTATGTGGCATTACCACTGTCATGTGTTGCAACACATGCAAAGCGGCATGATGGGCGGATTCAAAGTCTTCGAATCGGCCAAAAATTAATCCTAAAACAAATATAAAAATTGGAAGGTGAATATCATGAAGAGCTACAAGAAAACTTATTTAGCAACAATGATTGCCGGAATTATGTTGAGCTGGAATGCACAGGCGGCTAAAGCCGACTTGGATGACGCTATCCTAAGTACGCCGGGGTTGATGCCTTCGGCAACCTTGGAAATGACCGACGAGCCCGGTTTGTGGTTTAAAGATCCGGTCGACGGTGATGCCTTGGTGGTGTTAAAACCGGGGCAAGCGGTACAAATAAAAATGGGCGACACCCGAACCGAACACACCATAACCAGCTTGCTTTGGCCGGCGGGTGCGAAGGATTTTCCGATCGACCAAGACCAACCGTCTAACGTGAGTATTACTGAAGCTTTGGACACACCAGGGCTTTATGTCTTTACCTGTAAAGTTCATCCGTATATGTTCGGTGCCGTCGTGGTCGACGATCCGGCAACCGAAGGTCTCGATATCGGTTCCGAACTGGCTTTGGTGACCGGCATAAAAGTCCCGGCCGATAGCGATATCGCCAAGCGTTTACTGCGTACCTTTTTCGTGGTTACCACGCCGGACTTATGGCGCGATTATCGGGAGCCGGAATGGAAAGTGAGTCTTCCGGATATTCCATTGAATATCAAAGGCCAAACCATCAGTCTCAGCGCATTGAGTTTGTCCATGCCGAATAAGTTGTTCAATCCCAAAACGCCCGGTGTCGGCGAGGTTTGGGTGAATACCCAATTCGAAATGATCGAAGGAAAAACCAAACCCGGTTCGGCAACCCGTATCGACGCGGCTAACTGGAAATTAGTCAACAAAGTCAAGGGCGTCGAGCAAGATCTAAATCACCCGCATAATATGTGGTCCGATAAGCGCTATCAATATATTTATCAGACGCAATGGTTCGATAAAAGACTGATGACCTTCGAGCGCGAAAGCGGCAAAGTGACCAGTAACGTCGAAGTCGGTGAATCCCCATCGCATGTCTTGACGCGTCCCGGCGATGATAATCTTTATGTTGCGATCAACAATAGCGAGCATGTCGTTAAAATGAAAGGCGGCAGCCGTCCTGCGGCAATCAAAAGTATCAACACCGGAAAAAATAGCGGACCTCACGGGCATTTCATTACCGATGACGGTAAATACATGGTAACCCCGAATGCCTTGGCAAGTAGCGTGTCGGTCGTCGATCTCGACACCGAAAAAAACACCATGATTCCGACCGGAGGCGTCATTCCGATAGCTGTGTGGGGAAAGCCTGACGGTCAACGCGCCTATGCCGCCAATCTGTTGGGCACGCCGCCGCTGTTAAGCAGTTTGACGGTTATCGATATTCCGGGCAAGAAGAAATTGTCCGACATCGATCTCGCCGCCGATTACGACCCGATTTCCGGAAAAATCAGCGGCGAGGCATACGGCTTATTGCCGATACAAACGCCGGTGAGCCCGGACGGTAAGTATGTGGTGACCGCGAATACCTTGAGTATGAGCATCACGATTGTCGATACCGCAACGAATAAAGTCGTTAAAAGCTTGCCTTGCGAGGCGGGTTGTCATGGCGTTCATTTCGGCATGAAAAAAGGCGGCGGTTACTATGCTTATGTCGCCAGCAAATTCGCGAACAACCTGATAGTTGTGGATATGGACAAGCTCGAATTGGCCGGTAGTATTTTGTTGGCCGATGCTAAAGATAGCAGCATAACAGCCCATAACGGCATGGGCGGGCAGGGCGTGCTGCCGTTGCCGTTGGTTGAACACGGCTATTTGGCGCAAACCCTGAAAATAAGCGGAAAAAAAGAGTTGAGTCCGCAAGTGGAGGGCTGGTTAAAGCAATTAACCAAGGAACAAAAAGGGATTTGATATGCTCATTGCAGATTAAAATTCGGCACCGGTGTGTCGTCAAAGGTCGCCGTGAATCTCGATTTTGCATAACGCCATGGATGGCATGAAGTTACCTGATTAGCAAGTTTCTTCAGCTAAAGCCCAAAGATCAGCATATCCTTAGCAGGGCGGGGGTCGCAAGCCATGCGCGTCAAGCTAAAAACGGCCAACCCACATCACGCTCTTTCCCAAGCTCCAGCTTGGGAAAGACACACCGGAAGCTCCAGCTTCCTGAGACCGACACAACCTCCGCGCATTCTCAATCACCCCCGACTCGCTCGCTCTTTCTTGATTATCGGGAAGCTAGAGCTTCCTGAACAGGTTACCCAAGCTGGAGCTTGGGTAACAGCATATTTTAGTTTTTGCGACTACGACTAACCCCAGCTCGGACACTTGGCTTCGGCAAGCTGAAGCATCTTGCTAATCAGGTGAAGTTAAGTACCGCCGGTCAATTGTTCCGGCGCGAAATCGTCGACCGCGATCGCTTTCATTTTGGCTTGCTCGGCTTTTTCGAGCAATGCGAATTCGTCCTTGTCGATCAATTCCGAAGCCAATGTCTGCTCTAGTACGGATGAAGGCATTCCTTTGGGTAACGCCCCTTGTTTTTGCGCGGCGCGGATTTTTGCCTCGGCCGGTGTGGCTTCGAGTACTGCCTTGAAGGCCGTCTCGATGCGGCCGGTAGGATCGTCTGCATCGGTATTGATATAAATGCCGTCGGTCAAACGCTCGCGCGCCGGGTTGTCGGTCAATAGCAATTTTGCGAGAGGACCGGTCAAACTATCGCTCGGTGGCGCGCAGGGTTTGCCGAGCGGAAACAACAAAGCACGCAGCAAGCCGGGCGAAAGTTTTGACGGCAACAGTCGAAGTGCCTCCAATAACGATTGTTGGGCGCGATACAGGCTGTCTTGGCAGGCCCAATGCAACAGCGGCAGGTCGTCCGAGGGCGCGTCTTGATTCTCGAAATGTTTGAGTGCGCAGGAACACAAGTACAAGTGGCTCAGTACGTCGGCCAACCGGCCGGAAATGCGTTCCTTACGTTTGAGTCGGCCGCCCAGCGTCAGCAGCGCGACATCGGCTGCCAGCGCAAAGCCTGTGCTAAGCCGTGTCAATTGCCGGTAATAACGCTTCGTTTCGCGGTCGCCGGGCGCGGAGATCATCCGCGAGCCGCCAAAGCCGAACCAGAGTCCTCTTATCGCATTGTTCAGAAAAAAACGGAGATGTCGCCATAATATCGAGTCGAATTCGCGCAAGGCTTTGGCCGCATCTGTTTGGTTCAGTGCCTGCATTTCTTGTTGTACGAAAGGGTGGCAGCGGACCGAACCTTGGCCGAAAATCATCATCGTGCGGGTCAGAATGTTCGCGCCTTCGACCGTGATACCGACCGGGACGACTTGATACAAACGGCCGATTGCGTTGGAAGGCCCCAGACAAATGCCCGAACCGCCTTGAATATCCATGCCGTCGTTGACGATCCGCCGCATGCCTTCGGTGAGTTGATATTTCAAAATCGCCGATATTACCGCCGGTTTCTCGCCGGCATCGAGCGCCGCGCAGGTAACTTGCCGCGCGGCGTCCATTAAATAGGTGTTGCCGGCCATGCGCGCCAGCACCTCTTCGATGCCTTCGAACGCGCCGATCGGCAGATTGAACTGGTGCCTGATCCGCGCATAGGCGCCGGTATTACGGCAGATGACTTTGGCCGCACCGACGCTCAGCGCCGGCAGCGAAATCGCGCGGCCGGTGGCGAGACTCTGCATCAACATTTTCCAACCTTGACCGGCCTGTGCCGCGCCGCCGATGATCCAATCGAGCGGAATGAAGACGTCCTTGCCCCAGTTAGGGCCGTTCTGGAAGGCCGAATCGAGCGGAAAATGGCGGCGGCCGATCGAAACGCCCGGCGTATCGGTCGGAATCAGCGCGACGGTAATGCCGATGTCTTCTGTTTCGCCCAACAGTCGGTCGGGATCGTAAAGCTTGAATGCCAGTCCGAGCACCGTGGCGACCGGGCCTAGCGTAATATAACGCTTCTCCCAATTGAGCCGTATGCCCAAAACTCGTTCATTCCCTTCGAACGCGCCATAACAGACGATGCCGGTATCGGGCATTGCGCCGGCATCGCTGCCGGCCAGCGGGCCGGTTAGCGCGAATGCCGGTATTTCGAGGCCGTCGGCCAAACGCGGTAGATAATGATTCTTTTGCTGTTCGGTGCCGTAGGCCAGCAATAATTTGGCCGGCCCCAATGAATTCGGGACCATGACCGTGACCGCGGCGGTCGTGCTGCGGCTGGCGAGTTTCATGACGATTTGCGAATGCGCGAAATCGGAAAACGCCAGTCCGCCGTAACGCTTCGGTATGATGATGCCGCAAAATTTATGTTGTTTGATATAGTCCCAGACTTCCGTCGGTAAGTCGCGGCGCTTGAAGGTGATGTCCCAGTCGTCGAGCATCGCGCACAGGGTTTCCACCGGTCCGTCGATAAAGGCGCGCTCCTCGTCGCTGAGGCGCGCCGCGGGCAGCGCCGCGAGTTTGGTCCAGTCCGGACGGCCCGTGAACAGCTCGGCGTCCCACCAAGTATTGCCTGCTTCGAGCGCCTCGCGTTCGGTTTGCGACATCGGCGGCAGGTTACGGCGCATGACCTTGAACAGCGGTCGGGTCAGCAAACTGCGGCGGATAGGAGTAAAGACAACGATCCCGGCTAGGATAAGCCCGCTCGATACCTCGATAATGAATTCAGTCATGGCTTAATTCCTGTTACTGAGAAAGTTTGTAGATTCGGACTCCTTATCTAATTTTTCGATAGATAATTCGAGCGCGTAGCCCGTATGAAGCGTAAGCGGAATACGGGGATTGTGTGGCCTCGAACGCCCCGGATTGCGCTTGCGCTACATCCGGGCTACGTGATTAAACTTTCATTTGCCGGGGCGAGGCCGGGCCTTCATGAACGATACGTTGCACGATTGCCCCGTCAGTTTCTCAACGGCTTGCCGGTTTTCAGCATGTGTTCGAGCCTTGCTACAGTGCCGGGTTGTTTGACCAGGTGCAAAAAGGCTTGCCGCTCCAGATTCAACATGTCTTGTTCGCTGATCGGATCGAGACTGTCGGTGTCGCCGCCGCTCAATACGAAAGCCAGTTGGCCGGCGATTTCCCGGTCGTAAGCGGTCGCCTTGCCCGAGAGCGATAAGTTGCGCACGGCAATCTCAAGCGCCGCGCGGGACGAGGCGCCCGGTAAATAATAAACATAAGGTTCCGGCGGCCGATAATCGACGGTCATCGTCAGGACGCGCGCCTTTGCGTCGGCCAGCAGACGGTCTTTGTTCATCGTGATGCCGTCGTGTTCGGATAAATAGAGTAATTCCTTTGCCAACAAGGCCGATTTGGACATCTTGGCGAGCGCGATGCTCTCGAAGGCTTGCGAAATCGCCGGCATCGGTCCGCCCGGGCGGTTAGGCAAACTAAGCCATCGGCGCAATAACTCCTTACAGCCGCCCCAGCCCGGCACCAAACCGACTCCGGTTTCGACGAGGCCGGTATACAGTTCGGCATGGGCTTGCACCGCATCGCAATGCAGCAGAATTTCGCAACCGCCGCCCAGCGCTAAACCGGATGGTGCGCCGACGACCGGGAAAGGCGCGTATTTCAAGGCCTGATAAGTTTGTTGTCCGAGTTCGACGATTTGGGCAACGGCATCCCAATCTTGCCGCATCAATGCCGGGGCCAGCAGAGTTAGATTGGCCCCGGCCGAAAAATGCTCGGCTTCGTTATGAATGACCATGCCTTCGAAATTGTCACGGACGACGCCGATACTTTGCTGGATCAGGCTCAGGCTGTCCGGGTCCAAGGTATTCATTTTGCTATGGAATTCTAAGCAAACGATGCCGTCGCCGATGTCCCACAGACTGGCCGATGCATTTTCGAGCAAAGGACCGGTGCGCCGTTTGATATCGCCGAGCGACAACATGCCT
The DNA here is from genome assembly GCF_038051925.1 of Methylotuvimicrobium sp. KM2. Lineage (NCBI taxonomy): Bacteria > Pseudomonadati > Pseudomonadota > Gammaproteobacteria > Methylococcales > Methylococcaceae > Methylotuvimicrobium > Methylotuvimicrobium sp. KM2. Next base: position 519,302 of record NZ_CP150634.1, read on the forward strand.
TCGGGACGGTGGATCGGCCGATAGCGGCGGTCTTCGTCCTTACATTCCAGGACGCCTTGCTTGTCGGTGCGATACAGGCTTTGCCGGTCCGCGAACAGATAGGGAATAGCTTGGTGTTTCTCTTGAAGCCGCTCGACGAACCAATCGGTGCCGAGACGATCGAGTAGTTCGAACGGGCCGTAACGCCAGTTGTAGCCGAGGCGCATCGCGGTATCGATCGCAAGCGGATCGTCGGCGATTTCCGGAATCAAGCTAGCCGCATAGCTTAGCGTGTCCGACCAGACTCGCCAGGCATAGCGATTGAGCGCTTCGCCGCCGGATAAAAATTTTTTTAAATCTTCGGGTCTGTGACTGACGCCGTCGATGCGGTATTTTTCACTGACACGATAGTCGCCGGTTTGGAGATCGACCGCTTCCTTGATTTTGGCGTCGGCATCGGGCTTGAGACGATAAAAGCCGCCGAGGCCCTTACGTCCTGTGTAGCCTTTCTCGATCATGCGGCGCAGCAACGGCGGCACGGCGCCTATTGCCCGCAAGCGGTCCTGGGCCGGCAGGCTTTGCTTGAAGCCGCTCAAAACATGCGGCATCAAGTCCAGGCCGACCAGGTCCAGCAAGCCGAACACGCCGGTTTTCGGAATGCCGAACAGCGCCATCGCGGCATCGCATTGTTCGACGGTCAAGTTATTCGCGATCGCTTCGAGTAATGCCGTTTGTATCCAAAAAGTGCCGATCCTATTCGCGATGAAGCCCGGCGTATCCTTGCAAGTGACGCAGCCTTTACCGAGGCGCAGGTCTGCGAACGTGGCGACCGCATCGAACAAATCGGGTGCGATGTCGGGCGGCGCGACCAGTTCGAGTAGGCGCATGTAGCGCGGCGGGTTGAAAAAGTGCGTGATCATGAAGCGCCGCTTAAAGCTTTCGGATTGTTGCAAGGTCAGCACCTGCAACGACAGTGTCGAGGTGTTCGACGATATCAGCGCATCGGATCGGCAAACCGCTTCCAGCTGTCGATAAAGGTTACGTTTGATGTCCGGATCTTCGAGCACGGCTTCGACGATCCAATCGGCCTCGGCCAGACAGGCTAAATCGTCCTCGACATTACCGGGCGAGATCAGCCGAACGTTGTTCGGGTGCATTAGCGGCGAGGGTTCGGCGGCAAGCATTTTGGCGATCGCTTGCTCGGCAATTTGATTACGGTTCGTTGCGTTATCCGGGACGATGTCCAATAAGGAGACCGGAATGCCGGCATTGGCGATATGCGCGGCGATGCCGGCGCCCATCACGCCGGCGCCGACGACCGCGGCTTTTTCGATATTCATGATGCGGCCTCCAGAATGGTTGCAATGCCTTGGCCGCCGCCGATGCACTGTGTGGCCAGCGCATAACGCTTACGCTCGCGGTGCAGTAGGCTGGCCGCCTTGCCGGTGATGCGCGCGCCGGTCGCGCCGAGAGGATGGCCTAGCGCGATCGCGCCGCCGTCGAGATTGAGTTTTTCGGTAGGAATAGGCAATTCCTGTAATACGGCCAGGGCTTGCGCTGCGAAGGCTTCGTTCAATTCGACCAGGTCGATGTCTTCCAGCCTTAAACCTGCTCTTTGTAAGGCTTTGTGCGTTGCCGAGACCGGGCCGATACCCATGATTTCGGGCTGGCAGGCGGATACCGCGAACGATTTGATGCGGGCCAATTTCGGCAGTTCGTGCGCATCGGCATAGACCTCGCTGCATACCAATACCGCCGCGGCGCCGTCGGTCAGCGGCGACGACGTCGCGGCCGTGACGCTGCCGTTTTGCAGAAATGCCGGTTTGAGCTCGGCTAGGCCTTCCGCAGTCGAATCGGGGCGCGGACAGCCGTCTTGATCGATGCGATCGCCTCGGTGCGTTAGAATCGGCACGATCTCATCGGCAAAGTCGCCGTTTAGTCGTGCGTGCTGCGTTTTGCGTTGGCTGGCCAACGCGAAATTTTCTTGGTCCCGGCGGGCTATGGAATAGCGGCGCGCCAGGTTTTCGGCTGTCTCGCCCATGCTCATGTAGGCTTCCGGGTGATCTTTATACAGCTCCGGATGCGGCAAGGTATTGAATCCGCCCATCGGCACGCGGCTCATCGATTCGACGCCGGCGCAAACGAATACCTCGCCGGCGTTCATTTGAATCGCGCCGGCCGCGATATGAATCGCTTGCATCGACGAGCCGCAGAAACGGTTGACGGTCATGCCCGCGATCGATATCGGTAGTTCCGCCAGCTGCACGACGAGGCGCGCGATATTGAGGCCTTGCTCGCCTTCCGGAAAGGCGCAGCCGAGAATCAAGTCTTCGATAGCGTTCGGGTCGACGCCGCACTTGTCGATCAGCGCCTTGACCACTTGCGCGGCCAGGTCGTCGGGTCTGACGTGGGCTAACTCGCCTTTGCCCGCCGGCGTGAACGGCGATCTGGCATATCCTGCGATGACTACATTATTCATGATGCTGCCTCCTCTTCGGTAATGGCTTGCGGCATGGGGTGTTCGGTGTCTTCTGTTTGTTGCAGCGAGCTTAAAAAATCGTCGATCATAGACCAAGTCTCGCCGATGTTTTCCATCAGAATGCCGTGCCGTTCGGCATCGATCGAATGTAAATATTTTCTTGTCGCGCCTAATCTAGCGAATACGGTTTCGGCGCTTTCCGGCGCGACGATCGGGTCTCGGTTGGCATAAAGTAGTAACGTCGGCGTTTCGATACCTGGCAGTAATTCGTCAAGATGCTGAATCAGTCGGCGTAATTCGAACAATGCCCGGATCGGCGTATTACAGTAATTGATGTCGGGATGTTCCGGCGTGTTGTCGATGAACGGTTTAACGCCCTCGAAAGAAGACAGCCAGCGTACCAGGCTGTTGGTGTTGTGCAGTAAAGACACCAGCATGAATGACGGATTCATGAATTTGACCGGCACCGAAACTGCAACAACACCTGCGACTTCCGGACGGTTTTCCGCTGCAAGCTTGAGCGCCAAGGCGCCGCCTGTTGAAAATCCGATCAAGACGATTTTTCCGCAATGCGCTTTGAGAATCGTGAAGCCTTTGCGCACGCTGTCGAACCATTGCTCATAGCTCAAATCTCTCAAGGCGTTGGGCGAAGTGCCGTGGCCCTTCAAGCGAACCCCAAGCACCGTGAAGCCTTGGTTCGTCAGCTTACGGCCGTAATCGCGCAGTTCCGCGGGACTGGCCAATAGGCCGTGTATCAAAAGAATGCCTGTGCCGTTGGTTCGGGCCGGTTTCATCAAGAATGGAGACGGGTCGGCTATGGCGCTTTCGTGTTGTTTGATCGCGCCGTTTTGCAGCGTGCTGTAAGTCTGCTGTTCGTAGGCCAGAGCTATCAGTTCGTCGTCGAAATGCCAAGCCGCCAGTTGTTCGGGATCGATCTTTGAGTAAGCTCGGTCGGCTGCCGAAAGCGTATCGCGCACGATGCTGAGCGGCGCCGCTTCGTTATGGTAGACCGCGATCGGATTTTCCAGACGAATTTGGTCGAAGTCGTGATCCTCGCACAATTTCGGCAAGAAATGGTAGCATTCGTCTTGTTCGGCAATCAGTCGCGCCTCCTTGGCGACGCAGATGAAGTGATCGAAGCGGTCGTTCATGCAATGGATAAGATCGCTGTAATCGTCCGGATTCAACAGGCTTCTATGTAAATGAATGTCGGGATTCTTTTGCAAATTTTTTATCGCGATATACAACACGGTATAAAATCGGCATTTTTCGATATGCTTGAGTCCTGCGCCGATTTTGCTCATGATCAGTGTCGAGGCCAGATGGCTGAGGTTTATCGTCACGTTGGCATAGATCGCTTTCATGTATTGATTGCGCGAACAGCTTGCATTTTTGACGAATAGATAGCCGAGCAGTCGTTCTTTCCAATTTCTCGGCGCGCTTGTTAAATTAAACGCATCGTCCGGCTCGCGTATGTCCGGCGCCGTCTTGTCCATGACCCAATGCGTGCGCCAATCCCAGACGCAACAAGGATTGACCGGCTCTCCCATGCGGATGTCCATGTCGGTATCCTTGAGCAAGATATTGCCTTCGATCAAGAGCTCTTCTGTTTGCCGAAGACTCATCGTGTCCGAAAACAATTCGACGCTTTTAAACAATAAATTTTCGGAGTTGCGAATCGGATAAAATGTGATGTTGGCAGGGACGATCAAGGTCGGTTTTAGCGAGGTCGCCATCAATTGGTCCAAACTGTCGAGTTCGAGCAAGGATTGCCAATGTAGCAAGCGCTCTTTGTCTTTCGTTTTGAAGGCATGGCGAATCGCCGATTTCAACGCTTCTACCCCTTGGCCTAACACGGCAGGCCCCGTATGATGCTTACGCCGAAGTCCGGTCATGCGCGAATAAATACTGTATTCGCCTTTTTTGTCGATGACTCGCCGGTCCTTGACCATGCCGCCTTCGGGGAAAATAATGACTTTACGCCCGCGCAGGATTTGGCAGGCCAAGATAGCGAACAAACGGGGGTGATCGTGCGGAAATACGCCGACATGCTTCAAATAATTCGATAGCACATTGTCTTCCTTGAAGAATTCGCCCGACGCGATCGAGCAGCTGTAAGCGCCGGTTTGTTCGAAAAATAGAAATTGAGGAATGAAGGTTTCGAAGCGGGAAAAATGGTTGAACAGAAAAATATCGCCTTGCAATACTTGGTTGTCGGCGAACAGCTCGAATTTGACGCTCAATAAGTTTTTGACCGCTCTGAACAACTTGACCGAGCGAATATAGAGCGCGGTATCGATGTCGTACCAGTTTTCGGGATAATCGACAGACTTCATGGTGCTATGACTCCCTGGCGTCTTTCGAGGGGCGCCGTTTGAGGTCTCGCATAAAACCGACCGAATCGAGCGAGTCGAATAATAGCGGATATTATTCAAAGACTTTTTACTTTTGCATCGGTTCCCTAAGATTGAACGTATACTTTTCGCACTTCACATATCGGCAGTGCCTTAGGAGGCGCCGGGGTGCTCGGCAAAGGCTTTTGCCAGCGCCTATGCCGGCAAAGTATTTACTCCCTTCTTACTGAAGAATCGTTCAACTTTGTTGGGTATGGGGTATGCCTATCGAGGAGCGCCGTGAACCCGTCCATGGGGGCTTGACGGCGGCTCCCTGCCGCCGACATCCTCGCTAGGCATACCCCACACCTTCTCGTTCTTATACGCTTTTTCGGTCAAAAGGGAGTAGCAAAATATGCACAAAATAACTTCTATCATTTGTAGTTGTTCTTTATGAACCGGAGCATGCAAGAAAAAATCGAGCTCGAACATGAGGCGGCCAAGCTGTTCATGCGGCTTTACGAACAAAAAACGGGCATTCCGATGCGGCATATTTGGCATAACGAGCCGAAAAAACCGGATGTATCTTGTTACCTAGGCGATCGGCGCTTGGATTTGGAAATTGCGCATTTGTACGGTAGTGAAGAAGAAGCCCAACTGATTTTGGGGCGCAAAGTCAATATCCGGACGCTAGAGGCGCTGCATCGCTTGATTACCGTTCCGGTCGGCGATCGTTTGTTGAATGCGTTGAATGCGATTTTGGTCAGCAAGGCCGAAAAGTCCTATCACAGCGACCGGGTTTGGCTGGTTTTGCGTAACGCCAATCCGCTTTGGAGCCGTGAAGAACTGGAAGATAATTTGCACCGGGTAACGCTACCCGAGTCTCATTCGTTCGAGCAGATTTGGGTCGTCGGAGACATGGAAGGAAAGTCCGGTATTTTGCGGTTGTTTCCTTGAGCTATCCTGGTTCTCACGCTCCTTTCGTCGCGACGCATAAACTGTAGGGTACGCTGCGCGTACTTTCATGCCGTTAAGCACCGAATCCCGCCCTGGATCACACCATTGAGGCTTGAATTAACATTTGTGGGATGCCATGGTACGCGCAGCGTACCCTACTGGCTGATACCCTCGGGGGCCCGGATGCCCTGTGGGAGCGATCCCCTGATCGTCCCTCACCTAGCGTTAGGTGAGGGAAGGTCGAAAGTGTTAAGTAATAATAAATGGTATCGAGGCCGCAAAAACTAAAATATGCTGTTACCCAAGCTCCAGCTTGGGTAACTTGTTTTTTTTCTGGTTCCCACGGTCCTCCGTGGGAACCCATACCTTGTCAGCCGAGGCAAGATCGGTATGCATTCCCACGCTGGAGCGGTGGGAACGAGGAAAACGGTAGTTTTTGACTTAAGTATAACGATGAGAGCTGGAGCTTGGGAAAGAGCGAGGCCTTGGTCATGATCGAAACGTCCGGGACGGGTTGAATAACTCGGCCCGCGCGGAAAAAAGGTTTAGCTTTGTCCTTCTTCCTCCTGATCCTTTTCAATCGCCTCAAGCGAGAATCTTGAAGTCAGTCCGCCAGGCGATTTAGCGACCGCTTCGGTCGCCGAACCCTTGCCTTCGCTGAGGTTGATTTTTAATTTCAGATTGTTCGGCGAATCGGAATTTTGCAAAGCTTCTTCGAGCGAAATTTTGCCTTCCTTGAAAAGTTTGAGCAAATGGCTATCGAAGGTTTGCATGCCGATGTTTTCGGATTTTTCCATCGCTTCCTTGATCGCATGAATTTCGCCTTTATGAATCAAGTCTTTGACCAATTGTGTTCCCAGCAAAATTTCGATCGCCGCGACCCGTTTGCCGTCCACGGTAGGAACCAGTCTTTGCGAAACAAAGGCTTTCAAATTCAGCGATAGATCCAGCAATAATTGGTTACGCCGCTCTTCCGGGAAAAAATTGATGATGCGGTCCAAAGCCTGATTGGCGTTGTTGGCATGCAGCGTCGATAAACAAAGATGTCCGGTTTCGGCGAAGGCGAGCGCGTGTTCCATCGTTTCTTGAGAGCGGATTTCGCCGATCAGAATCACGTCGGGAGCTTGGCGAAGCGTGTTTTTCAGCGCGTCTTCGTAGCTGAGCGTATCGACGCCGACTTCGCGTTGATTGACCAGGCAGCGTTTGTGCGGATGTATGTATTCGATCGGGTCTTCTATCGTGATGATGTGCCCCGACGAGTTACTGTTGCGGTGATCGATCAGTGCGGCCAGGGAGGTCGACTTGCCGGAGCCGGTACCCCCGACGAACAGAATCAAACCGCGCTTTTCCATGATGACTTTTTTCAACACTTCAGGCAGGCCCAATTGATCGGCATTCGGAATATCGACCTTGATGTTGCGGATGACCAAGGCCAAGTTGTTGCGCTGTTTGAAAATATTGACGCGGAAGCGGCCGATGCCGGGTTCGGTGATCGCCAGATTCATTTCCGGGACGTGTTCGAAGTCTTTTTGCTGATCGGCATCCATTAAACTGTAGGCGATAGCCTTGATGCGTTCGCCGGTCAGTTTTTCGCTTTCGAGCGGTTTCAGCGCGCCTTGAAATTTGGCCGCGGCCGGCGCGCCGACCGTCAGGTAAAGATCGGAGCCGTCTTTGCTGACTAGAATTTTTAGATAATCTTTAAAATCCATAATGAATCCATTAGTTTACATGTAGGATGGGTAGAGCGGGGCGAAACCCATCGGGGAGCCGCGGTACCAAAAATTTGATGGCTAGTCATTCTAGGTGATAATCACCGAAGTTGAACCCAGTTTAGTCAAGAAATGCGTATAATGACGCAATTTTTAAACAAGCAATTTAAAACGATAACAGCGTTATGTCCGAACAAAGAAAAGCGGCGGCATTGATTTCCGGAGGATTGGATTCGATGTTGGCCGCTAAAGCGATCATCGAACAAGGGGTGCATGTCGAAGGCATCAATTTTTTCACCGGCTTCTGCGTGGAAGGACACACGCATGCGATTCGCGAACGCGACCGCGCCAAACCCAAGCGCAATAATTCGCTGTGGGTGGCCGAACAACTCGGTATCAAATTGCATATCGTCGATGTCATCGAAGAATACAAGGATGTGCTGATCAATCCGAAGCACGGTTACGGCAGCAATATGAACCCGTGTCTGGATTGCAAGATTTTCATGGTCAACAAGGCCAAGCAATGGATACAAGAGAACGGTTTCGATTTCATTATCACCGGCGAGGTCATCGGTCAACGGCCGATGTCGCAGCGCAAACAAACGATGCCGATCATCGCGCGCGAATCCGGCGCCGACGATTTGCTGCTTAGGCCCTTATGCGCCAGAAATCTTCCGGAGACTCTGCCGGAGCGCGAAGGCTGGGTCGACCGCGCCAAATTGTTCGGCTTTAGCGGACGATCCAGAAAACCGCAAATGGAATTAGCGCAGCAGTTCGGCTTCGTCGATTATGCGCAGCCGGCCGGCGGCTGTTGTTTTTTGACCGACGAGAGTTATTCGGCGAAATTAGTCGATTTATGGCAAAACCGGGGTACGAAAGACTACGAACTCGACGATGTGATGTTGCTGAAAGTCGGGCGGCATATCCGTCCCAAGTCCAATTTCAAAGTCATCGTCGCGCGCGAGGAAGGCGAGAGCCGTTTTCTGGAAGGCTATAAAAAAGAATTTACCAGCTTGATCAGCAGCAGTCATAGCGGACCGTTGGCTTTGATCGACGGCGAACCGACCGATGAGGACTTAGCCTTGGCCGGACGCATCATTGCACGTTACGGACAAGGGCGCGATGCCGAGCAGGTCGATATTTTGGTTAGAAGTCAAAAAGGTCTGGAACAAACGATTCAGGTGGCCCCGTTCGCGCCGGAGCAAATTGCCGAGGAGTGGTTCGTATGAGCCGGGAAACCCTGAATGCGCGGCGTCTGCTTTGCCCGTTACCGGTGATACGAACGCAAGACAGGGTCAAACGCATGGCGGCGGGAGCACAATTGGAAGTCATTTGCACCGATCCCGGCGTAATGCAGGACATCCCCGCCTGGTGCCGCATCAATGGACACGCGGTCCTTGAAACCAAAACTGAGGACGGCGAATATATTATTGTTCTCGAAGTAGGCGAATAATGATCGAAGCGCACCAGTCAGTCGAATCCGATCGTCTAAAAGCGAAGGTCAGTGTCGTTGCCGCATGGACCAACCTGGCCTTGTCGGTCCTGAAAATCGGCTTCGGAATTCTGGGTCAATCGGCGGCCTTGATCGCGGACGGTGTACACTCCTTATCCGATCTAGCCAGCGATTTACTGGTCATTGCCGCGATCAAACTGGGTGCGCGCGAGGCCGACTTCGATCACCCCTACGGGCATCGGCGTTACGAAACGATCGCGACGGTTGCGCTGGGCGTCGGGTTAATTATCGTGGCCGGCGGCATCGCCTATGATGCGCTGGAAAGAGTTCGCCAGCCCGAGCGCTTATTGATTCCGGAATTCGAGGCGATGGCGATAGCCGCCTTATCGGTATTGACTAACGAATGGCTCTATCAATACACCAAGCGCATTGCCAAGCAAACCCGGTCCAAATTATTACTGGCCAATGCCTGGCATCATCGTAGCGATGCGATATCTTCGATCGTCGTGATCATCGGCGTGGCCGGCGTTTGGGTCGGTTATGAATATGCCGATGCGGTTGCTGCCGCGATCGTCGCATTGATGGTCGCTAAAATCGGTTTAAGTCTGGTGATTCAAAGCGTCAAGGAGTTGGTCGATACCTCATTGCCCGAGTCCTTGATCCGCGAGATACGCAGAGTGATCAAAACGACTCCCGGCGTGCGCGGCATTCATCTGCTCAGAACCCGGCAAATGGGCGAAGATGCCTATATCGACGCGCATATCGTCGTCGATGCCAGAATCAGCGTTTCCGAAGGACATATGATCGGCGATGCGGTCCGGCAAAATCTGAAAGCCGAATTCGACGACGTGGTCGACGTATTGGTCCATGTCGATCCGGAAGACGACGAATTCATCGACGAGCCGGTCGATGTGTTGCGGGCGGATGTGCAGGGTTACTTGCGTAACTATCTGGCCGAATTATTCGAAGATATCGAAGATTTCAAGATTCATTATCTGGAAGGGACGATCGAAATCGAAGTGATTTTGCCGCATCTGATGGGGAGTCAGCCGGAACGGATGGAAAAAGTTAAGCAACAATGCGCGCTGATGGAAGGTGCGTTTCCCAACATTAGCAAAATAAGCGTTTTATTGAAAATTTAAAGGAGTCTATATGGCGGTGGGGCAGGTGACGTTTCCGGTAATGCACCGGGTAGCCGGGATCGAATTGGGCACGACGTGCGCGGGCATCAAGCAAACGCAACGCGACGATCTGTTGCTCGTACAAATGCGCGAAGGATCGACTTGCGCGGCGGTGTTTACACAGAATGCGTTTTGCGCGGCTCCGGTAGTTGTCGCGAAGGAACATTTACAACAGGCCCCGCGTTGGCTGCTGATTAATTCCGGTAACGCCAATGCCGGTACCGGCAAGCGTGGGTTTGACGACGCCATGTTAACCTGCGCGGACGTGGCAGGACTTGCCGGCGCGGATGCCCGGCAAGTCCTGCCGTTTTCGACCGGCGTGATCGGCGAACCGTTGGCCGTCGATAAAATCAAGGCGGTTTTACCGAAAGCCTTTGCCAATCTGGCCGAGGATCATTGGGAGCAGGCCGCGCGCGCGATCATGACCACCGACACTTTTCCGAAAGGAGCGTCGATTGTCCTCGAAATCGACGGCGAGACGATCACGTTGACCGGCATATCCAAAGGCGCGGGCATGATTCAGCCGAACATGGCGACGATGCTGTCTTTCATCGCGACCGACGCCAAAATCGAGCGTGAATTGTTGCAAGCGTGTTTGGCGCGCGCCGCCGAATTATCGTTCAACCGCATTACCGTCGACGGCGATACCTCGACCAACGACGCCTGCGTCTTAATGGCCAGCGGCTGTTCGAAAGTGCCCGAATTGACCGAAGGCAGCCCGGCCTACCAAGCCTTTGCCGATGCCGTGTTGAAGATTTGCAAGCAACTTAGCGAAGCGATCGTTCGGGACGGCGAAGGCGCGACCAAGTTGATGCGGATCGTCATAGATCAAGCCTTGGATGATGATGAAGCGGTGCGCGTCGCCAAGACCATAGCCCATTCGCCTTTGGTCAAGACCGCGTTTTTTGCCAGCGATCCGAATTGGGGTCGTATTCTGGCGGCGGTCGGCAGGGCCGGCGTCGACAACATGGACCTGGAGCGAGTCGATATACATCTGGGTGACGTGTGCATCGTGCGCGGCGGCGGCCGCGCCGAAGACTATACCGAAGCGGCCGGCCAGCGCGTTATGAACGAACCGGAAATCACCGTAACCGTAACGCTCGGGCGCGGCAGCGCCTCGCAAGAAGTCTTGACCTGCGATTTTTCCTACGACTATGTGCGGATCAATGCGGAGTATAGGACTTAGGAGGGAAGAGGAAAGAGGAAAGGGGAAAGGGGAAAGGGGAAAGGGGAAAGGGGAAAGAGGTAAGAGGTAAGAGGTAAGAGGTAAGAGGTAAGAGGTAAGCACGGTGCTCTGTGGGAGCGATCCCCAGATCGTCCCTCACCTAACGCTAGGTGAGGGAAAGCCGGGAGCGTTGGGCGACAAAAAATGGTATCGAGGCCTCATTTTCCTCGTTCCCACCGCTCCAGCGTGGGAATGCATACCGATCTTGCCTCGGCTGACAAGGTATGGGTTCCCACGGAGGACCGTGGGAACCAGAAAAACAATACGGAGCCATTCGAATAGTCCCCATAGCGTGGAAACCATTTGAAACAACAACTTATGAAATCGGTTTTAGAAGTCGCCGTCGGCGCGGTTGTCGACCGGAACGGCAAAGTACTGATCGCCAAGCGCCCCGACGATAAACATCAAGGCGGCCTATGGGAATTTCCGGGCGGTAAAATCGAGCCGGGCGAAACGCAGCGACAAGCATTGGACCGCGAGCTCCATGAAGAACTGGCCATCGACGTTAAAACCGCAACGCCGCTGATCACGATTCATCACGACTACCCGGACCTCAGCGTTAAGCTCAAAGTTTGGCGGGTCGACCGGTTCGAAGGCGCTCCGCATGGCCGAGAAGGACAAGCGGTCGAGTGGGTCGCACCGACCTATCTTCAAAACTATTCGTTTCCGGCGGCGAATCGTCCGATCGTCACCGCGCTCCGCCTGCCGCCGTTTTATGCCATCCTGGACGACAGCGCCCCCTCGGCGTTATTCTCTAACTTACAAACCATTCTCGCCAACGGCATCACACTGATTCAATTGCGCTTGAAAAAAGTAACGGCCGGCGAAGCGGCGGAATTTATTGCGCGCATCCTTCCTTTATGCCGCCGTCATGGCGCATCGGTTCTGCTCAACTCGGCCGTATCCGGAATCGAGGCGAGTGCCGTCGACGGCATGCATTTAACCGGCAGAGACTTAATGGCGTTACGCGAACGGCCGGACAGCCAAGGCTGGCTGGCCGCCTCTTGCCATAATGAAGCGGAACTGCGCCATGCCGAAACCGTCGGCGTCGATTTTGCCGTCTTGGCGCCGGTATTGCCGACCGCCACGCATCCGGGAGCCCGAATACTCGGTTGGCAAGGCTTTACAGCGCTCGCCGAAACCGCGAATATTCCGGTTTACGGCTTGGGAGGCTTGGCTACGGGCGATCTGGCGCGAATCCGTGAAGCCGGCGGCCAAGGCGTGGCCGGTATCCGAGCGTTTATCGAAACAGAATAAATGCGATCCCACGGTCCAGCAAGCCGTAGGATGGGTAGCAGCGAAGCGGAAACCCATCATCCTGAATTCGGCAGTTTAACCATGAAGCACATGAAGTTCATGAAGGATTCCAAGAACTTACCAAATCCTTCTCGCTAACCTTTTTGGTGAGCGAAAGTTCTATACAAACGCGTAATAAGCTATTGAATTAACTTCCTATTCTTCATGATCTTCATGGTGAAATGCTTTTTCTAGGATCATGACATTCAAAGGCAAAACCAATGCGATTCGACCCCCCACGATTTTTCCTAATAATTTTCTTGCTGACGCTCCTAAGCCAAACGGTTACGGCAAAGACCGACCCTGAGCTCGTCATGGACGTGTTTTGGGGAAAAAACTGTCCTCATTGCCTGGATCAAAAACCCTTTCTGAGCGAATTGGAAGAACGTTACCCGCAATTGCAAATTCGGCAGCATGAAGTATGGCGCAACCGCTTCAACCGGGAGCTCTTTCAATTGACCGCGCGCGAACATGGCGTAGACGCCGACAGCGTGCCCGCCGTATTTGTCGGCGGGAAAGCCTTTTTCGGCGATGCGCCGTTTATCCGAAAACAAATCGAAGATGCGGTTAGGTCCTTCCTAAACCGAAAGCAGCAGCCGGACGACAGGCCAGCGGAAACCTTGACGCCGGAGTCTCAAATCGACCGAGGATCGCCGGCGAACGCCGCAACCACGATCGACGTTCCCTGGCTCGGCACCATAGATCTGGTCCGGCAACCGCTGATATTCAGCACCCTCTTGATTGCCTTTGTCGACGGCTTTAACCCATGCTCGCTATGGGTATTGACGCTACTGTTAGGCATGGTGATACATTCAGGCTCCAGAAAACGAATATTGCTGGTCGGCCTGGTGTTCTTGTTCACGACGGCAACCCTCTACGGCGCCTTTGTCGCCGGCGTCTTTAAAGTGCTGAGCTATGTCGCCTATCTAATCTGGGTACAATGGCTGGTGGCCTTGTTCGCGCTGCTATTCGGTTTGGTCAATGTCAAAGATTATTTTTGGTTTAAAAAAGGCATTTCGTTCACGATATCGGACAAGCATAAACCGGGTATCTATCAATCGATAAGAGGCTTGTTGAATCCGGAAAGAAAAGGACTTGCGCTCGCGGGCGCTACCTTCGTCATGGCATCGGGCATCGCATTGGTCGAATTGCCTTGTACGGCAGGTTTTCCGGTGATATGGAGTCAATTGGTCAGATCGCAGCAAGTCGGCACGATAGAATTTTTAGGCTTATTGCTGATTTATCTATTGATCTATCTTTCGATCGAAATCGCCATTTTTTTGGCGGCCTTGATAACGCTGAAAAGACAGAATTTCGAAGAAAAGCACGGTCAAACGCTCAAACTTATCGGCGGCATGATCATGATCGCGCTGGGGATCGTCATGATCGTCGCCCCGGATATGATGAACGATCTCACCGGAACCTTAATCGTATTCTCGGCCGCCGTGTTCGCGGCGGCAGTGATCATGCTCGTCCATAAAATGCGAACCGATACGGAATAAGCCGTATAGCGCGGTAGGATGGGTAGCGGCGCAGCGGAAACCCATCATGGGGACCCGCAAATGTTAGGGAAAGGTTGTCATCGTTCCCGTTCTCACTCTCTAGCTAGACGCAGCCCGCACCGCTCCCCGGCTGTGCTCCCACGCTAGAGCGCTCATAGCTACACATAAGTCAAAAATTACCCTTTTGCAACCGTAACCAATGAGACCTCGATACCATTTATTATTACTTAACACTTTCGACCTTCCCTCACCTAACGCTAGGTGAGGGACGATCAGGGGATCGCTCCCACAGAGCGTCCGCCGCTCTCTGTGGGAGCGACGCCTTCGTCGCGACTATCGAAGCCAGTAACGCTCAAACACCAATAGCCTTTCCGGACAACACAACAATTTAGCGCTCGGTCGCTACTTTTTGCACAATTAGATATATTTACTTATGTATACCCATCGCACTTCAAATTTCGGTATTGACGCATGGAGGCGCCGAAATTTGACCAGCAAAGGTTACATAAAGACGAACGCTAGAGCGTGGGAGCCATTGCAAAAGATGCGTCTAAAACAAGATTGTCGTAATGAATACAATGAAGCCATCACTTAAATGCAAACTCATTGCCGCATCGCTGATGGGGTTCATTGCCTTGACTGCCATCACGCCGTTGTGCGGCTTTCTATTTCAATGCGGCTGTGACTGGCCGTGGCTGGGTTTGGATGCCGGGTGTAATTATCACGATTTGCATGCCAAGCATAAATGCCCGTGGTGCGCTTCGCTGGCGACGGGCGTTTTGTCGATGGTCACGGCAACGTTGCTGTCGGTGTTGACCGTAATGATCGCGCCTGTTCCGGGCTTCTTGCGGTTTGTTAATGAATGGGTTTTAAGGATTTCCTTCGGATCGGCAATTTTTGCGGGGACCGCTTTGGTAATGGCCGCAATCGCCGCAGTCCGGCAAGACTACCCTTTAGGCGTGGGAAGATTATTGATAAACGCTACGATCTAATCCTTATCGCGCCCACGCTTCAGCGTGGGAGCCATTTGAAACTTTGATGAAGAATAACAGAAAATGTAACTATTCAGCATAAGTTATGTATGGGAAGGTGTCAGGCATTGATTTATAAGGCTGTCTGCAACAGGACGTTGCAGTCAGAGCTTACAGGGATGTATTCACGCGTCCTTAGAAATCAATGCCTGGCACCAACCTACCGCATGCATTGAATAATTACCAGAAAATAATCGAGCCGATTGTCATTGATCTATTAAATTGGCAGAATATGCCAACACTAATCATCGGAGCTTACTATGCCTACGCGCAATGTTGTTCTTACCGATCCACAAATGCAATTTGTGGAGCAATTGGTCCAATCGGGCCGTTATCAGAATGCCAGCGAAGTGCTGCGAGAAGGATTGCGCTTGATGCAGCAGCGAGAACAAGAGCAAACTGTCCGCTTGCAAGCGTTGCGTGAGGCTGTCGCTGTGGGTATCGACGATATCCAGGCGGGCCAGTATACGACGCTGGAATCGGCCGAGGCCATTCGCATGCATATGGCTGGGTTGGTCAAAAACGCTACGTCACCGCGCTGATGACCTGCTGGACGGTCCGTCTTGCTCGGCAAGCCGAACAAGACATTGCGGATATTTTAACCTGGACAGCCGAGCGATTCGGCCCGCAACAGGCCGAGGTCTATAGGGAAACCCTGACTCAAGCATTGGCAGCCCTCATCGATGGACCCGGTGTTATGGGCGCCAAATGCCGTGATGACATTCAGCAAGGGGTTTTTGTTCTTCCCGTTGCGAGGCACGGGCGGCGCGGCCGCCACATCCTTGACTTTCGGCAAAGCGAAGCAGGCTTTGTCGATGTTCTTCGCGTGCTTCACGACAGCATGGACATGGCTCGTCACATCGAATGATAAATCGCTAAGCCTGTAGGATGGGTAGCAGCGCAGCGGAAACCCATCATGGTCGCCCGCAAACGGCAAAAAAACATTACGCGCCCTGATTGATAAACCCCGTTTGGCCGCGAAAATCAACAGGTCATTTCACACAGTTTAGGCCGTAGGATGGGTAGCAGCGCAGCGGAAACCCATCATGAGCACCCGCAAACGGCAGGAAAACATCACGCGTCCGGATTGATAAGCCCCGTTTGGCCGCGAAAATCAATAGGTCATTTCACACAGTTTAGGTGTGGGATATCACGCAGTTTCAGACTTCATTTTTTCCGTCCGAAAAAAACAACGAAAAAACAATTGGATATAATTTGGCACGCCGTTTGCTTTATAGAAAGGGACTGACAAGTTGAGTTCCGATGAGGGAGACATGCAGCCTACGACGGGCGAATAGATGGAATTTCGGAACATGGGGGAAGGGCTTCCCCCCCGCTGCCGTTACGCTCTGCTACAGCCAAGGGCAGCGACTTCGTTAGCGTAACTTAAAACACTAACTAACGAAAAAATGGGGAGAAACCCAACAATGAAAGATTATAAAGTAAAACACATTGCAAGACAGGCCGGTTTGACCTTGATCGAATTGACCGTCGTGCTGTTGATCCTGATCGGCCTGGCCGGTTTGATGCTGCCTTATGTCGGCGGCTTCGTCGATAAAACCCATGACAGCGCCAACTCGGACAGCTTGGTGGAAGTGAGCAAGGCGATTCAGCGTTATGACGTGCAGTTCATGGGGCAGCCGAGTAATTATGATGCATTGGTGGATAGTACCGGTGCCCTATATAACCATATGATGGGGACTGCTTATCTTACAACGGTTCAGGTTCAACCCCAGGCTTTATATAGTGTAGGTATTAGGAGCTTATTGCCTATGAACCAAGACGCTGTTGATAAAACTTTTGATGCTGTTGATACTACTGTTGCTCCCATTTCAATAGCTAACACTATGATGCCAGCAGTTACTTTGGCGGCTCTTAATGTCGATGCAGGCTGCACAGGCATGGGCTGTATAACAAGTGATGCTGATCTAGCTAAAATCTTGGGTCGCCCAGCGGGAACGATTAATACAACAACGAATGATTATTTAGCATTCGGTGTTGGTCAAGGTTCCGGTATGGTCGGTAAAACCATCTCCGAAGCGCCTGTTCATTTTGCTAAAACCGGCGCGATGAGCGCGGCCAACAAATACAACCGTATTTTGGCGATTTATCAAGTGCCAAAGGCCAATACTTGTATCGCTGCCAATGGACAAGGTTTTGATACATACTGGGATCCTGATACAGCAAATGCCGGAGCAGGTGCTACCAGTGTAAATATTGCCAACGAGGGTGATTGTACAACTGCGGCTTCTGTTGCTGATGCTGAGTTCTATGATAGCGTTGGTGGAGCCGGTACCGGTGTGACTATAGGCGCAACAACATGGTCTGGTAACATGCAAGGCAAAGCCAAATTCCTGACCACCGTCATGCCGATGATGAAACTGGAAGGCTTGGGCGGCGCATTGTCTAACCACTATCAAAACGTGGATGGCTAATCTTTAACCTTGTAGGATGGGTAGTAGCGAAGCGGAAACCCATCATGGGATAACGCAAGCGATGGATTTCGGCTAACGCCGCTACCCGCTACCCGCCACGGACGGCTTTTTCTTAAACCGCCGGAGCGCACGACAGTCATGTCGCCCGCGCTCCGGATTCGATACTCCCCGATAGCAATGCGTTTTTTTCGCGAGAGCGCATCGCTATCGGTCGGAAACAAAATCCATGCGATGCCGAGCGGTAACGATGGGTTTCGGCTATCGCCTCTACCCATCCTACGCAAGAGCCGCCATCCGAAAAGGACTGCGCTGTAGGATGGATAGCAGCGAAGCGGAAACCCATCATGAACACCCCGCAAACGGCAGGAAAACATTGCGGGCGGGTTTATAAAACCCGCCCGGCGGGCTCCGCGGTGTGGGGACGCTGGAGCGTCCCCGGCAGTGCTCCCACGCTGGAGCGTGGGAGCCATTTGAAGTTTCGCCAAGACTTTAGTTGTTGTTTGGTGTTGATGTTGAGGTTGCATCTCTCTTGGGGTGGCAACACCCCTTTTTTTGAATTTATCGTTCCCACGCTCCGGTCATCGTTCCCACGCTCCAGCGTGGGAATGCAGCCCACACCGCTCCGCGGTGCGAGGACGCCGGAGCGTCCTCGGCTGGGCTCCCACGCCGGAGCGTGGGAGCCATTCGAAACCCCTTTGCCGGCGGGGTAAAAAACGATGGGTTTCGGCTATCGCCTCTACCCATCCTAAGCAAGCCCCCCGTTGTAGGATGGGTAGCAGCGAAGCGGAAACCCATCATGGGCGCCCGCAAACGGCAGGAAAACATTGCGGGCGGGTTTATAAAACCCGCCCGGCGGGCTCCGCGGTGTGGGGACGCTGGAGCGTCCCCGGCAGTGCTCCCACGCTCCGGTCATCGTTCCCACGCTCCAGCGTGGGAATGCAGCCCACACCGCTCCGCGGTGCGAGGACGCCGGAGCGTCCTCGGCTGGGCTCCCACGCCGGAGCGTGGGAGCCATTCGAAACCCCTTTGCCGGCGGGGTAAAAAACGATGGGTTTCGGCTTCCGCCTCTACCCATCCTACGCAAGCCCCCCGTTGTAGGATGGGTAGCAGCGTAGCGGAAACCCATCATGGGCGCCCGCAAACGGCAGGGAAACGTTTCATCGTTCTCACGCTTCGGCGTGGGAACGAGATGTGGGAAAAGTTATCCTCATTCCTTCGCGCAGGCTTCGGAATGGGGTTTTTATTTACATATACACTGAGATTTGAAATTTTATGAAAAAGAGCACTTTACTTTTTACCGCACTGCCTTTGTTGCTTGCCGCGAACGTGGCCAACGCCATGCAGCCGCATGCGCCTATCGTCATCAACCCGTTCGGAAACCAAGGCAACGGCGGCTGCAATATCGCCTCGGAAGCGGGCGATAGCGTATATCACGGCCCTGCCAGCGTTAAAGTCACCATCAACAAAAACTTCGCGATCGCTTCTTGTACCGTCACTCCGGATACCGACGGCGACGTGCAACCGGCTTTCGTCGAACGCGACGACGTGCCTTGCCGGATTAAATACGATCATCCAGGGCCTTTCTTTTACAACGGCTTCGGCGGCTTCACCGCCACGCCTAGCGGCAATGTCATTGCCCGTTGCAAGGCCGAATTAACCTCGGAGTAGCGTAGTAGCGTAGGTCGGGTTAGCGCAAGCGTAACCCGACATTTTGTCCATCGACATGTCTGGTTACGGCTCCGCCTAACCCGACCTACCCGGCTACGCAAGCCCCCCGTTGTAGGATGGGTAGGCGCGTAGCGGAAACCCATCATGGAGACCCCCAAACGTCAGGGAAACGTAACTTATAGAGAGAATAGATTTACATGGCGCTACCTTTTCGTTTTTTATCGTTGCTGTTACTCGCGGCATGTACGGCTTTCGCATTGGGCCCTTGGTGGACGATGCGTTCGATTGCCCAGGCCGCGGACGAGCGGGACGAGGCGCAATGGCATGCGCTGGTGAGAGCCGATCATTTGCAAACCTATGCCGGTAAGTTGCTCGAAGCCATGCTGGATTTGCGCATGTACGCCGATATGAAAAACGACACGCGCGAAGCATTGCGCGACAATTCGGACGGCAAGCGGCTGGTCGAAAGCACCGCGCGGCTGTTGGCCGGGCCGCAAGGTTTCAGGCATTTGCTGTGCGGCGAGTTGACCGACGACCCGAACGGCGAAGCGCAGGGCCAAGCCGGCTGTTGGGCGTTGGACGGTTCGGTTCGGTGGGAGTCGCCGATCAAGGCGCGGGTCAGCTTTACCAATCCCGGAACGCTTTGGCAATCCGAGTTGGTTTTGCTGCGCATCGGTTTGTTTCAATGGCAAGCGATCGCGGTCGATTTGCCGGCCGATGCCATTTTGGATCGCTTTTCCCGTTCGGTCGGTTTGGAGCCGAAACCTATGGTTTAGGATCGAGTATGAAACAACGTCGACAACTTTGGAAGGGGGTTCGGTGGCTCGATTGACAGGTGTCGGCGGCAGGGAGCCGCCGTCAAGCCTACATGGACGTATTCACGGCGTCCTGTCAAGCGAGTCACCGAACCGCCGCAAAGCCTACTACTTGTAGAAGTTATTTTGTGCATATTCCTTAGTGAGAAGTCGGGCTCGGCTTCCGCGTTGAAGCCCTATGAGAAGCCCGGTATTTTCGCCTGTTTTTCGGTAGTCGGATAATTATTACTCTAAATGAAACTGCCTCAATTTTTTTCACGTCCATCCCATACGCTGCTGTATATCACCGAAGTCAAAACGTTCCGTATCGATACCGACCGCAAGGGCGAGATCGTAGGCGTTTTGAGCGTGTTCGACATTGACTGCGACAAGGCCGGAAAGCTGCCGGCCGCGCTTGAACAGATTATTTCCCAATCGTCTCCGCTGGGCCGCAAGGTCTGGGTGTTCTATGTTCGTTTGAATACGCACGCGTTGAGTTTGCCTTCGGCGCAGGTTGAAGGCATCGAGGGCGACATGCTGGAGCAGGCCTTGCAATTCGAATACGAGGCGATGACCGGCAGGTCGATCGGCAAAAACCGTCTGGCGTATTGCTTTCTCGGCAGCGATGAAGACATGAGTCATTATTGGTTGAATTTGATCGCCGAGGAAACTTTGGCCGACACCGCGGCCGTTTTGAAAAAAGCCGGTTGCGCGTTGGCCGGTTTGTCTCATCCGGGCGGCTTGCCGGTGCTGCTGTCCGAAGACGGCAAGTCGAGTTGGTGGCGTATCGAGTGTTGGTCGACGACGGTTTTCGCGCTGGCGAAAACGCCGGACCGGGGGATGACCTTGCAAATCATGATCAAGGAGCAACATCCGCAGTGGCATGAAGAGCTCGATCAATGGCTGCTGGAAACCGGCGCGGTCGATAAGACCGAAGTGTTGTTGAACAATCAGATCGAGTTCATTCCCGAGTCCGATGCGAAATTTCATTTTACCGATGAGGCCGCTTTGACGCAGTGGCTGGCGCTTTGGGCGAAGCATCTGATCAAGCAGGATGCGGCCGGCGTGCCGCTGTTGAATCCTAAGGTGCCGATCAATCGGGAGTTGTTTTATATGGTCGGCAGCGGCGTTTCGGCGGCGTTGCTGTGCGTGGGTCACAGCGCCTGGCTGTTGTATCAAACGCAGGATTACGAATACAAGACCGAAGCGTTGACGCAGGCGGAACAAGATCTGAAAGTTTATCGCGAGTCGGTTTATAAAAATCAGCAGGAAATCGGCAAGCTCGAAAAGAAGATAAAGACCTTGCAGGGCAATGTCGATTTGGTTCCGAAGGCGTTGAGCGCGTTTAAGGCGCGTCCGGCCGCGCTATTGAAGCATTTGGCCGTGGCCAGTCCCGATGATGTGTTGATCGAGAGCGTTGAGGTTGTCAATGGCGGTTTGCGGGTGTCGGGCGTCGCGCTCGAGGCCGATTTACCGAACCGGCTGAGCAATCGCTTGGAGCCGGTTTTGTCGACGCTCGGTTGGCGTGTCAATGCGCCGTCCAAGAAGGATATGGCCTTGCTTGAAGGGGGCGGTCCCTGGGAGTTTTCCGTGATGATCGACGATAACGGGTTGAGCGGTTTTATCGAGAATGCGGAGCAGACGCCGATATGACGCCCGAGCAAAAGCGCGAGCGTTTGCTGAAACGGATTTTGCCGGGTATGGCGATTACTGTGATTTATTTTGTGTTCGTTAGCGGTCTGTTATCCGAAAAGATGCAAAAGGCCGAAGAGACTTATCTGGGGCTGTATCGGCAAGGGATTTCGCCGGCGGCGCTGCCGGGCGTGATGAATCAGGTCGATCAAACGCGGCAGCAAATCGATACGCTGCAACGGCAACAGTCCGATCTGGGCAAGAGAATGTTGGAGATTGCCGGTTTTTTGAGCGGCGAGTCGTCGATCAACGAGGCGACGGCGCTGCTTTCCGAGATCATGATGCGGCATAACATTTGGGTGATCGAGGAAAAGCGCGAAAGTTTTCCGGCGGAGCAATTGAGCGTGTCGTTGCGGGAGGTGTTGCAATGGGTCGAGCCGGAGGGCGGTTCGGATAGTTCCGGAGCCGGTAAAGGTCAGGGCAAATCGGCGCGGACGATTCAGGTCGGCCGGTTGTCGTTGCGCGGCGCTTATTTGGATATGTACCGGGCGATGGCTGAGTTGGCCGCGAGCGGTTTTAAGGGGGTGCCGGTGCAATTGACGATGCAGACGCCGGAAGACGGCGCGCTCAGGCAGGGCGAGTTGGAGTGGGAGTTGATTTTGTGGATGTAGTTATCGTTCCCACGCTCCGGCGTGGGAACGCAGCCCGGGACGCTCCAGCGTTCCGGTAGTGCAGTAGGATGGGTAGGAGCGCAGCGGAAACCCATCAAGGTGAGCGGCAAGCGGTAGGGGAAAGGTTGCGGTCGGGTTTATAAAACCCGACCGGCGGGAAGGAGCGTGTGAAGCATAGTTTTAGCAGAAGACGGCACAATAAATTCTAATAAGTTGAAGATATGACGCAATTACCGGGGTTTTCGTTGAAGAATTGGCAAAATCAGGCGCAACAAAGCCATGAGGAATTACGTGCTCAGGCGCGGCAGCCGGTTCAGGATGGCGAGGCGATTTTATTTACCGACGATGTTCTGTCGCTGACTACGGCTGTCGAGGATATCTCTTCGGGCGGGGCCGGTTTGGTGGTGCACGACGAGGTTTGCGCAATCCGGGAAAACGTGACCTTGACCTTGACGATACAGTCGGGGCATCAGCGCATGACGCGTCAGGCGGTCGTGCGGTGGGTCAAGGTGTCGGGTCCGGAAACGCGTTTAGGTATCCAATATATCGATCATGTTTGTTTGTCGCCGGATTCGCATCGGTTGGACATTGAAAGCGTGCGCATCGATCCGTCTTGCGCGCTGCGGATTCCTGCGTCGATCGCGGTGCGCCGGAAGTTGCTGCCGTTTTTGGCGATGGACGGGGTCGTGCATGTCGCGACGGGGAGCCTGATCAATGCCGGCTTGACCAATGCGGTGGAGCGGCTGGTCAAGTCGCCGGTTCGTTTGTGGGATGTCGACAAGCCCGCATTGGATAAGGTCATTCATGAGGTTTACGGTAATGCGTTGACGGTCAAGGCGTTGCCTGCGGCGGGCGCGCCAAGCAACGATGCGGTCGACTTGGGCGATAAGTTGCTGTATGCGGCCTATATTCGCCAAGCTTCGGATATTCATATCGATCCGGGTTTCAACGGGGCGCGCATCCGGTTTCGCGTCGATGGCCAATTGGAAAATTACGATGTGATCAAACACGGTGTCTATACCGAGTTGGCCAGCCGTCTGAAAGTCATGGCGAATTTGGATATCGCCGAAAAACGTTTGCCGCAAGACGGACGATTTTCGCATCAATTCGTCAGCGGCGGGCGGCGCGTCGACATTCGCGTCGCGACGCTGCCGACCAAATACGGCGAGCGTATCACGATGCGGCTGTTGGCCTTGCAAACCGGCGCGTTGACGTTGGACCGGCTGGGTTTTATCGGCGAGCATCAGCGCATTATCGAAAGTTTTCTGCGCCGGACTCAAGGCATGATGATTTTGACCGGGCCGACCGGTAGCGGCAAAACGACGACGCTGTACGCGGCGATTCGGATGCTGCTCGAAAGCCGCGATTTAAACGTTATTACGATAGAAGACCCGATCGAATACGAAATCGAGGGCGTCGCGCAGTGCGAGGTCGATCCGACGTCGAACAAGGTCGATTTCGCGAAGGCCTTGCGCAGTATTTTGCGGCATGATCCCGACGTCGTGATGCTCGGCGAGATTCGCGATCAGGAGACCGCAAATATCGCGATCAAGGCCGCGTTGACCGGGCATATGGTGCTGGGAACCTTGCATACCAATTCGGCGGCGGCGACCGTGACGCGCTTGATCGATATGGGCGTGGAGCCTTATTTGGTCGCGGCGGCGTTGCGTTTGGCGGTGGCCCAGCGTTTGTTGCGGCGTTTGTGCAAGCATTGCCGTATTCCGCGTCCGTTGACGGAACAAGAGGCATTGATTTTAGGGCGCGCGACTTTGACCGGCGCACGAATTTACGATCCGACCGGTTGCGTGTATTGCGGCAATCGGGGTTATGCCGGGCGTATCGGATTGTATGAATTGTTGGAGCTGCGTGCGGATTGGGCGCGCGATGTCGCGCAAGGTCGCGGCGAGGCGCAATTGGTCGAAAACATGCGCGAAGCCGGCATGCACGGTTTGATTGACGATGCGATCGACAAGATGATAACCGGGGAGACGTCGTTTCATGAGGTGTTGCAAGTGGTTTCTTCATGGTAGTGCGCGGCGACATTCCAGCAATTCCCAGTTTGAGCAGTTTCGCCGATTTTAGGGTGTGGGGTATGCCTGTCGAGGAACGCCGTAAACCCATCCATGGGGGCTTGGCGGCAGCTCCCTGCTGCCGACATCCTCGCCAAGCATACCCCACACCCTTTTTGATCCCCAAATTGGGAACTGCTGGCGACATTCATCGGTGATTGCATAATGGCGTTATTTACTTATACCGCCCGCGACCGTGGCGGGCAGCAAGTCGCCGACAGTATCGAGTCGCCGAACCGGGAGCGCGCGATTGCGGCTTTGCGCAAGCAAGGTTTGTTGGTGCTGGGTATCGACGAGCAGAAACCCAAAGGCGAAGGCGGGCAATTTAGTCTGAATCCGCTGGATTATCGGTCGATGCATAACGGCGATATCGAGCATAATTTTCATCAAATCGCGGTGATGTTGCGTAGCGGTATCAGTTTATTGGAAGCACTGGAGTTGACGCTGGTGCATGCGAGGTACGGCACCCGCAAGACTTGGCGCAAGCTGCGCGACCGGATACAAGAAGGCAGTTCGTTTACCGAGGCGTTGACGGAACATTCGATTTTTAGCCAGTTTACGATTCAGTTAGTGCGCGTCGGCGAGCAAACCGGTCATTTGGGGACGGTGCTGGATCAGGCGGCGCATGAGGTAAAAGCGAGCCGCAAGTTGAAAAAGCAGATTATTTCGGCATTGAAATACCCGCTTTTTACGTTGTTGTTTGCGATCGGTTTGGTCGTATTTATGTTGACCAGTCTCGTGCCGGAGATCAAAAAATTGCTGCAGATAACCGGCAAGCCGATGCCGCCGATTACGCAGGCGCTGATCGATGTGTCCGATTGGTTTTTGGCGAACGGTGTGTTTATCGCCATCGGTTTGGTATTGGCGGCGGCCTGTTTTATCGTGTTTTATAGTTGGCCGACGAGCCGTTGGTGGATAGACCGTTACGCGTTGCGGGTGCCGGTGTTCGGCTATGTTTTTCGTTTGTCCGGCACGGTGATGTTTTCGCGGGCGATGGGCTTATTGCTGCGTAGCGGCGTGGTGATCGTCGAAGCTTTGGAAACGATGGAAAAGCTGCATGTCAATCAATATATGGCTAGCTGCGTTGGTCATGCGCGAGACAGTATTTTGCACGGCGTCGCGCTGGGCGATGCGCTATCGCCGCGATCGGGTTATATGCCGTTGATGTTGCAAATGGTGCGTGTCGGCGAAAGCTCGGGCACATTGGATCAGCTCTTGCAAGAAATGGCCGATTATCACGATGAGCTGTTGCAAAGGGCCATCGCGACTTTGACCGGGATGATCGCTCCGGCGATGACGGTGATTGTCGGCGGCGTCGTGGGCTTTGTCTATGCGGCTTTTTTAGTGGCGATGTTTTCGGCCGCCGGGGGCAGTCCGTCATGAGGTTTTATTTATGGGGGGCTGTATTGTTGTCGATGTCTGGCGTGGCTGTTGCTGTCGATGATGTGGCCGTACCAATGGAGGATATGTCGCGTAAGGCATTGACGCGGGGCAATATTGCCGAAGCGACCGAGGTGCTGCGCGACCCGACGCAAATGAGCGGTAATTTTCGTCAAGCGGTGAAAAACATGGCGCCGGCTCAAGCCCCCTCATCAAGCGCCGGAGCCGCCCGGCAAAATTTTCCGACGATAGAATTGGTCGCCAAGGCGATGCGCACCGAAAAGGCGGGCAAGGTTGTGTTGCGTGTCGGCAATAGCTTGCTGCATATGCGGCTGGATAATAGCGTATCGATCATGCACAACGGCGCGTTGTTGACCTTGCGCGTCGATGAAATAACGGCCGAGCATGTTCACGTTCATCTGGTTGAATTCAATCAGTCGTTGATTTTGCAGTGATGCTTGGTGTTTAAAAGTATGCGAAGTAACGCTCATGAAGATATGGCCATCGCCCCGGCAAATGAAAGTGTGCGGCGTGGGGAAGGGTGCGGTCACTCGCCCGACAGGACGCCGTGAATACGTCCCTGTAGGCTCGACGGCGGCTTTCCCTGCCGCCGACGCCTGCCGGTCGAGCAACCGCACCCTCCTCGGAACCGGCATTTCTGTCGTTCCCACGCTCCAGCGTGGGAACGATAAAGTTCATCTGGTTGAATTCAATCAGTCTTTGATTTTGCAGTGATGCCCGGTGTTTAGGTTTTTTTCGGATTTAAAAATGCTCAGGATTTTTCGTTTTTGCGTGTTATTGGCCGGTTTGTGGGCCGGGCTTTGCTTTCCTACTTCGGCGCATGCGCTAAGGAGTCCGGAGCAGAAAATCGCGCAATTGGATTTTCGCGATATCGCCGTCGGCGATGCGCTGAAAGTCCTGTCGGATCAATCCGGCTTGAATATCATCGCCTCGCAGGAAGCGGCGCAGATTCACATCACGATGTATTTGCAAGACATTACGCCGATGGAGGTGATCGACGCGATCTCCAAAACCTACAATTTGTGGTATCAGCACGACGGCAGCGCCAATATCATTCGTATTTACACGATCAAGGAATACCGGATGGAGCAGGTGGAGTTTAAAAGGGAAGAAACCGAAATCTTTACGATGAAGAATGCTAAGAACGCGCTGGACTTGGCCGAAACGATACAGAATTTGTTCATGGAGCGGGTGCGCTTGAGCTACGGGCGTAACCAAAACGAACTGATGATGGATTTGAGTCAGCGTTTTCAACGCTTCAATATGTTGGATAGCCAGACGACGCTGGGCTCCGGCGGGTCGCGCGGCGGCGGTGGTGGCGGTGGCGGCGGTATGGGTGGCGGCATGGGAGGAATGGGCGGCGGCATGGGCGGCAGTATGGGAGGTATGGGCGGCAGTATGGGCGGTATGGGCGGTATGGGCAGCCAACAAAACATGCGCGCCAATCGTCAAGTCGAAATGGACGAGCAAATGCGCCTCCAGACCGAGTTGATGCGCAAATATGCGGACGACCCGCAAGCCTTTCTGGCGGGCGATGCCGAACGCGGTCGTACGCTGCTGAGAGAAAGCGTGCAAATGCAGGCGCCGATCTATGTCGGCGTCATCAAGCACCAGAACCGCGTTTTGGTTCGCACGCGCGATTTCGATGCGATGCAGGAAATACGGCAATTGTACAAAACACTGGATACCGAGAGTTCCATGCTGTTGATGGAAGTCAAGATCCTGTCTCTGGATTTGTCGGACGGTTACGACTCTTTGTTCGATTTCAAGATTCGTCAGGGCGATGCCAATATTTCGACCTTGAATGCGACCAGCGCGCTCAATAGCGCCATCAATACCGCGGCCGCCGTGTTCGATCCGAGTTTGCTGGCGACCGTGATCAGCGAGAAGTTCGAGATGCGTTTGCAGTTATTGGAAAATGAAGGCCGCGTGACCGAGTTGGCGACGCCGATGTTGATGACCACCAATCAGGAGGTTAGCCGGGTGTTCGTCGGCGAGGAACGCCCTATCGTCAGCGGTTATTCGGCTTCCAGCACCTCGAATAATGTTACCGCGCCCGGTTCGTCGACGGTGGTTCAGCCGATTCTGGTGCCGGAAACCGATACCCGCGCGATCGGTACGACTTTATTGTTGACGCCTAATATCAATGCGGACCGGACCGTGACCATTCAATTGTTGGTCGAGCAATCGGCGATCGCCAATGGTCAAGCGACGATTCCTGTACAGGTTGCCGATGCTTTGGTCGAGGCGCGTATCGATTTGGTCCAGGAACGGACTTTCAGCGGCACGGTTGTCGCCAATGACGGTTCGTCCATCGCGGTCGGCGGCTTGATCGAGGAAGGCGCGCGCAGCCGGGAAAACAAGGTGCCTATCTTGGGCGATTTGCCCCTATTGGGTTTTTTCTTTCGCGAAGAGGCGCAGGCGCGCGAGCGGCGCGAATTGGTCATCGTCATCAAGCCGCATATCATCGGCACGCCGGCCGAAGCGCAAGACGTGAGCCGAGCCATGGCCGAGAAAAACAGCGTGCATCCGAGCGCGCCGGAGGCCGGTAATTTGAATGTCTACAGCAATCCGGACAGCACTCATAAAGGCTATGTGCTCGAACAGCCCTATAAGCAATACAGGAAACAAGACGCGACCGATAAGTATCGGGGACGCGGGGATTCCAGAGAGTTTCCCGGAAGATCCGGCGCTTCGCGCTCGGAATCGACTTCGGCGCAGCAAACTTATATGGACTTGACGCGCTATGCGGCCGAATCGATTCGGGTATCGCCGGAACAGCGCCAACCCCATGCCAAAATTCAACCGGCCGCGTTGCAACAGCAAGCGCCGCTGGCATTGTTGCCGAACGAGTCGATTCGGATATTGCCGTTTGAAAGTTGGCGGCAAGGCGGGGTTTATGTCACGGCGCTGGAAGTACGCAATGCATCGCCGCAACCGGTCGCGATCGATCAAAGGCAGCTCAAGGGGCGCTGGCTGGCGGCGACTTTGGAAGGCGATCATCTTGCCGCGCAAGGAGACTTCGGCGATTCGACCTATTTGTATCTGATCTCCGCCGAGCCGTTCGACGATATCATCGCCCATTTGCCGGGAAGCGGAGGTTAGGAATATGCACAAAATAACTTCGCGAAACAGTAAGCTTTGTGGAGGTTCGGTAACTCGCTTGACAGGCCGCCGTGAATACATCCTTGTAGGCTTGACGGCGTCTGTCCCTGCCGCCGACACCTGTCAAGCGAGCCACCGAACCCCCTTCTTGCATTTGAAGAAGTTATTTAATGCTCGCTCTTTAATCGTAACAGGACCGGACGACATTCGACGGAGCCTTTCGGAAAAGCGGTGTCGGTTTCTTGCGCTAATGGGATTGGTTTCCGTTTCGGCTTGGGGGCAAGTGCCCGAGCTTAACATGCATGTCTTCGAGACGCCGCCCGCGCCGATTCCGGTAACGAATATAACGGCCGGACTCGATCAAGATGAAATGACGTCCTTTCAAATGGTCATTTTCGATCCGGAGGCCGAAGCCGAAACCTTGGACGAATATCCCCGGCATCGGCAACGGCGGCAGGTGGTCGACGATTTTAGCGTTCTGGTCGCCGGCGATATCGGTTATCAGCGAGAAAGCCTGGCGTGGAGCGTCGCTTCGGCGGATGGTGCGGTCGACCCGATTACGCGTGTCGAATGGCAAGACCTCGATACCTGGAAACTAAAAGGCCGCATGGATATCGTTTCGCCGAGCGGCATTACGCTGCGCGGCGATGCCGGTTACGCCTGGGTTTTGAACGGCAGCGGGCAGGAAGCCGGCTTCGACGGCGCACCGAATTCCCAGAATGCCGGTGACGGCTACAGTTGGGACGTCTCGGTCGGACTAGGCTACCGCCTACAGGTCGGCGACACCGAATCGGTCGCCATCGCCGCGACGCCTTTGGCGGGTTATGCCTGGCGGCGGCAACGTTATGTAATGCAAGGCGCGGAAGAAAACCGTTATGCCGCGAGTTGGCAAGGGCCTTGGGTCGGTCTGGATACGGCTTTGACCTGGCTCGACTATCACCAGTTGTTTGTTTCCGCGCAGTATCATTGGGCCGATTACGAGGCGTCCGGCGACTGGCGGCAGTTGGCCGATGTGCGTCATCCCGATAGTTTCGAGCATGAAGCCGATGCGACCGGTTATCTGGGGTC
Source organism: Methylotuvimicrobium sp. KM2 (assembly GCF_038051925.1). Classification (NCBI taxonomy): domain Bacteria; kingdom Pseudomonadati; phylum Pseudomonadota; class Gammaproteobacteria; order Methylococcales; family Methylococcaceae; genus Methylotuvimicrobium; species Methylotuvimicrobium sp. KM2. The sequence goes on from NZ_CP150634.1 coordinate 549,290, forward strand.
GTTGGGTTACCGTTATATGCGTCCCGAGGGCTGGGGCTTGAGTCTGAGTTTCGATTATCAAAAATGGCAGGGCGATCCAGGGCGGGAGCGGTTTAATTTTGCCAACGGCGAGGTCGTGGAGTCGCGATTCAAAGATCTGTCGCGCGAGTCGGTCGGCGTCAATTTAGGCATCAATTTACAATTTTGAACGCGTCTGCTGGGAGCGATCCGGTTCCTTGTGGGAGCGACGCCTTCGTCGCGATTTCGAAGTCGGGAACGTTAAGTAACAGTCAAGGGCATCGAAGCCACATTGGCTAAGATGGCAAGACTTCGCGCGGGGCGAATGTTACAAACCCGCCCGCGCGAAGTCTATCCCTAGCGCTTGCGTAGGATGGGTAGAGGCGGAAGCCGAACCCCATCGTTTCACTTAAATTTTTAATGGTTCCCACGCTCTGCGTGGGAACCCAGGCGGGGACGCTCCAGCGTCCCCGAACCGCAGAGCGGTTCGGGCTGCATTCCCACGCCGGAGCGTGGGAACGATGGAATGCTGGGAGCGATCCGGCTCCTTGTGGGAGCGACGCCTTCGTCGCGATTTCGAAGTCGGGAACGTTAAGTAACAGTCAAGGGCATCGAAGTCACATTGGCTAAGATGGCAAGACTCCGCGCGGGGCGAATGTTACAAACTCGCCCGCGCGAAGTATATCCCTAGCGCTTGCGTAGGATGGGTAGAGGCGGAAGCCGAAACCCATCGTTTCACTTAAATGTTTAATGGTTCCCACGCTCCGCGTGGGAACCCAGGCGGGGACGCTCCAGCGTCCCCGAACCGCAGAGCGGTTCGGGCTGCATTCCCACGCCGGAGCGTGGGAACGATGGAATGCTGGGAGCGATCCGGCACCCTGTGGGAGCGACGCCTTCGTCGCGATTTCGAAGTCGGGAACGTTAAGTAACAGTCAAGGGCATCGAAGTCACATTGGCTAAGATGGCAAGAACCCCGCGGGGCGAATGTTACAAACCCGCCCGCGCGAAGTATATCCCTAGCGCTTGCGTAGGATGGGTAGAGGCGGAAGCCGAACCCCATCGTTTCACTTAAATTTTTAATGGTTCCCACACTCTGCGTGGGAACCCAGGCGGGGACGCTCCAGCGTCCCCGAACCGCAGAGCGGTTCGGGCTGCATTCCCACGCCGGAGCGTGGGAACGATGGAATGCTGGGAGCGATCCGGCTCCTTGTGGGAGCGACGCCTTCGTCGCGATTTCGAAGTCGGGAACGTTAAGTAACAGTCAAGGGCATCGAAGTCACATTGGCTAAGATGGCAAGACTCCGCGCGGGGCGAATGTTACAAACTCGCCCGCGCGAAGTATATCCCTAGCGCTTGCGTAGGATGGGTAGAGGCGGAAGCCGAAACCCATCGTTTCACTTAAATGTTTAATGGTTCCCACGCTCTGCGTGGGAACCCAGGCGGGGACGCTCCAGCGTCCCCGAACCGCAGAGCGGTTCGGGCTGCATTCCCACGCCGGAGCGTGGGAACGATGGAATGCTGGGAGCGATCCGGCTCCTTGTGGGAGCGACGCCTTCGTCGCGATTTCGAAGTCGGGAACGTTAAGTAACAGTCAAGGGCATCGAAGTCACATTGGCTAAGATGGCAAGACTCCGCGCGGGGCGAATGTTACAAACTCGCCCGCGCGAAGTATATCCCTAGCGCTTGCGTAGGATGGGTAGAGGCGGAAGCCGAAACCCATCGTTTCACTTAAATGTTTAATGGTTCCCACGCTCCGCGTGGGAACCCAGGCGGGGACGCTCCAGCGTCCCCGAACCGCAGAGCGGTTCGGGCTGCATTCCCACGCCGGAGCGTGGGAACGATGGAATGCTGGGAGCGATCCGGCACCCTGTGGGAGCGACGCCTTCGTCGCGATTTCGAAGTCGGGAACGTTAAGTAACAGTCAAGGGCATCGAAGTCACATTGGCTAAGATGGCAAGAACCCCGCGGGGCGAATGTTACAAACCCGCCCGCGCGAAGTATATCCCTAGCGCTTGCGTAGGATGGGTAGAGGCGGAAGCCGAAACCCATCGTTTCACTTAAATTTGAATGCTTATGATGAATCGATACCGTTTAGTGTTTCTATTGATGGTCTGCTGCGGCATGTCGGCACAGGCCGCGGACATACGTTTGAGCAGTCATCTGCAACGCTTGCAAGCCGAATTTCGTCAGCACAGCGCCGCCGGCAAACCCGTTCATAGCTTCGTTTCCACCGATCCCACGCTGTCGGTGATCGATCATCGCTATGTCGTGCTCGATATTTCGGCAGCCGATTCGGCACAGGCCGAAACGCTGCTCGAACACTTGCAAGCACTCGGCATGACGCACGCGGTACGCTATAAACACCTCGTTTCCGGCGCGTTTCCGATCGAAAGCTTGCATGAGCTCGAAGGATTGTCCGGCGTCAATTGGGTGCAAGCATCGAGCGCGGCGCGCCATGCGCTGGGTCCGCCCGGCGGCTTGGCCTACAACGCGGCCGATGCGGCGATGTTTACCGATGTCGTGCGCAAACGCTATAACGTCGACGGCAGCGGCGTGACGATCGGCGTCTTGTCCGACAGCTACAACTGTTTGGACGGCGCGGCGGACGACGTGCTCAGCGGCGATCTGCCGGACGATGTCGTCGTGTTGCAGGACTATCCGTTTTGCGAAGAGGGCTTGAGCGACGAAGGCCGGGCGATGATGCAATTGGTTTACGACATCGCTCCGGGGGCGAAGCAGATGTTTTATACCGCATGGATGGGCGCGGCCGGCTTTGCCCAAGGCATTCAGCGTTTGGCCGATGCCGGCGCCGATATCATCGTCGACGACATCGCCTACCTGACCATGCCGATGTTCCAAGACGGCCCGATCGCGCAATCGGTCGACGAAGTCAAGGCGCGCGGCGTCGCTTATTTTTCTTCGGCGGGGAACATGGCTAGGCTGTCTTACGAAAACGATTTCGTGTCGGGCCGCGAGCCTTTGTCGTCCGATACTGCGCACGATTTCGGCAAGGCGGCGGGGCAGGCTTCCGATTTTTATCAGAAAATCACAATACCTCAAAACACGGGCGTGCGCATCGTGTTGCAATGGGACGACCCGGCTGAAATTGCCGGCGGAGCAGGCGCGAAAACCGATCTGGATTTGTTTTTATTGGATCACAGCAAACGGCGCATCCTATCCAGCAGCCAGGACAGCAATATCGGACACAATCCGGTCGAGATTCTTGGCATCGGGCATTCGATGGAAACGACCGAGTTTTATTTATATATCAGCCATCGGGCCGGACCCGCGCCTAAGCATGTCAAATATGTGCTGTTCGGCCCGCCCGCGCCTTGGCCGGATGCGAAAGAAGACGAATTGGTACAGCTTAGCGTGCAATTTAACAACGGCGCTCCGACTTTGGTCATGCCCGATGGGCAGGTGATGCAGCGCGGCAAGGCCGTTGTCGTTTTGGAACGTGAAATTGTCGAAATCAATACGCAAGAGAGACCTTTATTTCTAGGCAGCGACGGCAATGTTCTAATCGAATACAAAGACGAGTTTCATCGCATCGGTACGCCCTATTTGCCTATTTGGTTCATTCCAGAAGGCTTCAAGGCCGCTTTGATCGGCGGCGAACTGATTCTTTACCGCGATATCGAAGATGTCGTGCCCTTGACTATCGACCACTACCCCACCCACAGCGGCACCGTTTACGGTCATGCCAACGCGGCCGGCGCGATGGCGGTCGGCGCGATTCCCTACGAGGAAACGCCGTGGTTCGGCACGCCGATTACAGACAGCAAGATCCAGTATTTTTCATCGGCGGGCGGCACGCCGATTTATTTCAATCGGGACGGGATCAGGCACAGTCAGGCAGAACAGCGCCTTAAACCCGATATCGTCGCGCCCGATAATAGCGACACGACATTTTTCGGCAATGACAACGACGGCAGCGGCTTTCCCAATTTTACCGGCACCTCGGCGGCCGCTCCGAACGCCGCCGCCTTGGCCGGCTTATTGAAGCAGGCGTTTCCGTTTTTAAGCCCCGATCAAGTTCATCTGGCGATGCGTAAAGGCAGCCAGCCGCTGCACGATCCCGCAGGCAATGTTTCACAACCGGCCCCGGCCAATCCGGACTGTGAATTCGCGGACGACTTCAATTGGGGGACCGGTTGCGGTCTGATAAAGGCGGACCGGATTTTTAGCGAAGCCGGTCATGCGGCCGATTCCGTGTATTTAACCCTAAAGGCAATCGAGCCTCTCGTCATTGCCGGCCGCGAATTCGACTATCGCTTCGAAGTGCACAATTTCAGCGGACAAACCTTGACCAATTTACAGGTTAGCGCCAAGCGTTTGCCGAAATTCCTCCGCTATCGCTACGTCGACGGCTGCCCGAACTTCAACAGAAAGAAAGTCGAATGCAAATTCCCCGACTTGCCTTCCGGCGGCACGGCGGCTTTTAGCATCGGCGTGATGCCGAGGAACAATCCGACACGGCGTTTACTGCTCGAAGCGGAAGTATCGACCGACGCGCCGGTCGATTTAAGCGGCGCGCAAGCCGTGCTGGATATCGAACTACTGGCGGTGCCCGGCGATATCAACGGCGACGGCTGCGTGGACAAAGCCGATTGGCGCCGCCTGTTCAGCGCCTATCGACGAGGCGATCATAAACCGGCCTACGACTTGGACGGCGACGGCCTGGTCGGACAAAGCGATTTGCAGATATTGAAAACGCTCTACTCCAGACCGGGAGGTAGACGATGCCGTTGATAGCAACCGACAGAATCGGGCAAACGCCCGCGCCGAAACGCCGCCAGCACGGACTCACCCTAGTCGAACTGACCGTAACGCTACTGATACTAACCGTGCTGGCCACCATCGCCATACGCTCGACCAACGACCTGGCTTTTCAAGCGCGTTACGAACAAACCAAAGAACGCCTGGAGACGATTAGGCACGCGATCCTCGGCAATCCGAGGTTGATTATTAACGGCCAGCAGGCGATTAGCGGGTTTGTGGCGGATATGGGGCGGTTGCCGGATCGGATGCGTGAATTATTTCAATCAGGAATATGCCAAGATTCAGGAGGCGCACTATTACCGGCGATTAAAAGACCGGTTGACTGTGTAAACCCGGATGTGTGGGTGTATTTAAATGTCCCGTGCTCTGACAATTCGTCCAATACAAAAGCATCTTGCGAAGCAGTTCCGGCGGATTGGTTGGGGAAGGATGTAGATAATTCGACAGGCTTAAGTTTTGGCTGGAATGGGCCGTATTTGAATATATCCGGCAATCCGGATGATCCGGACGCGTTTACCGATGGTTGGGGGAAAACCGGTAATGACGGTAACTATGGGTGGAGTTTTAATGCCAACGGATTTCAACTAGAGATACAAAGTGCCGGTAAAAACCATCAATTCGATTCAAACGATACTGAATACGATGCTGATTATCCTGAAAATCAACCGGTGATAAGAGGGGGGGATTGGTTGTTTGATATTTCTTCAGGGATTAGCGTTAATTTCAAAAAAACTGAAGGGGGTGGTTCGGTACCCCCGGTTTCGCGTTGCACTGATCCAGAGATACTAACAAAGGGAACATGCACATTACCAGACACCTGGATCGGTGGCTGTAACAAAGCCGATTATTACAATAAGGATGGATGTGAGGCGAATTCGGGGAATTGGAGCTTATGTTCCGATGATACATTACTCACGAAATCGGACTGCGAAACAGCAAATAAAGAATGGTACGGCGAAGGTTTTGGCTGTTCGGATCATGCGAAAATGTGGAAAAGCTTGTGTATAAGTCCATCGATTTGGCGAAGTTGTACTGATGATGGAACGATTACCACGGAGAGCGCATGCTTGGCTTTAAATGAAATATGGTACGGCGATGATATCTTTAACGCCCCTTCGTTTACTAAGAAAATATGTATGAAAATTTTCTATGTAAAAACGGCTGGAGGAATTGGAACGCTTGTGAGCGATGAGGATATTAACACACTAAGTTTTGATCCAAAAACAATTACCGCTGATGGTACTCTGCAAACAATCAAATTTAGTAATTTCCGTGATTCTGAGAGTACTATTCAAGTAACTGAAATTCCAATTGGGAGTCTTCCTGTTGGTGTCTACGAGCACGACGGTACCGACTGTACAAATACTCATTATCCAGCCGACCGAGAAAACCCGAGTCAAGTGGAATTTAGGGCTCGCACTACTTTGCCGGTAATCAATTGGTAGCGCAGCCCTGTAGGATGGGTAGCAGCGAAGCGGAAACCCATCACGGGTACCCGCAATCGGCAAAAAAACATTACGTCCGGATTGATAACACCTGTCCGGCGGAAGAACCGGCGGCGAGGGGAAAAACGATGGGTTTCGGCTTCCGCCTCTACCCATCCTACGCAAGAGCGGCCTTGTAGGATGGGTAGCAGCGAAGCGGAAACCCATCACGGGTACCCGCAAACGGCAAAAAAACATTGCGACCGGATTGATAACACCCGTTCGGCGGAAGAACCGGCGGCGAGGCGAAAAACGATGGGTTTCGGCTTCCGCCTCTACCCATCCTACGCAAGAGCCACCTTGTAGGATGGGTAGCAGCGAAGCGGAAACCCATCATGGGTTCCCACAAACGGCAAAAAAACATTACGTCCGGATTGATAACACCCGTCCGGCAGGAAAACCGGCGGCAAGGTGAAAAACGATGGGTTTCGGCTTTCGCCTCTACCCATCCTACGCAAGAGCGACCCTGTAGGATGGGTAGCAGCGAAGCGGAAACCCATCACGGGTTCCCGCAAGCGGCAAAAAAACATTGCGACCGGATTGATAACACCCGTCCGGCAGGAAAACCGGCGGCGGCGAAAAACGATGGGTTTCGGCTTCCGCCTCTACCCATCCTACGCAAGAGCGGCCTTGTAGGATGGGTAGCAGCGAAGCGGAAACCCATCATGGGTACCCGCAATCGGCAAAAAAACATTGCGACCGGATTGATAACACCCGTCCGGCGGAAGAACCTGCGGCGAGGCGAAAAACGATGGGTTTCGGCTTCCGCCTCTACCCATCCTATGCAAGAGCGGCCTTGTAGGATGGGTAGAAGCGAAGCGGAAACCCATCATGGGTACCCGCAAACGGTAGGCAAGCCGTCCGGTGGCGGTGTCTCGTTCGATCGATGAGTGTTGGAGATGAATATGGCTAATTATCGGCGTTATCGGGTTAAAGGCGGAACGTATTTTTTTACGGTGGCTATATACAATCGGCGACAGGCGTTATTGGTCGATTATATCGATGCGCTACGGGACGCTTTTGCAGAAGTCAAACGTGCGCATCCGTTCCATATCGATGCCATTGTGATCTTGCCGGAGCATATGCATTGTATTTGGACCTTGCCGGAGGGCGACGATGCTTTTTCGATGCGTTGGCGGCAAATCAAGTCTGCGTTTACCGAGCAGTTGCCGGATGTCGAGCCGCGTTCGGCAAGTCGAAAACGGAAGGGTGAACGGGGTATTTGGCATCGGCGATTTTGGGATCATGTCATTCGGGACGATAACGATTTTGCTCGGCATGTGGATTACATTCATTTTAATCCGGTTAAGCATGGTTGGGTCAAGCAAGTAGCGGATTGGCCTTATTCGACATTTTTTCGTTATGTCGAACGAGGGGTTTATCCCTTGTCTTGGGGGAGCGATTACAGCGATGACCTAGAGGTGGCGGGAGAGTGACGGTAGAAACGATGGGTTTCGGCTTCTGCCTCTACCCATCCTGCAGCGCTTCGAAATCGCGACGAAGGCGTCGCTCCCACAGAGGGCTGCGGACGCTCTGTGGGAGCGATCCCCTGATCGCGATCTCGAGGCCGAGAGTGTTAAGTAGCAATAAATGGCATCGAGATCTCATTGGCTAAGATAGCAAGATGGTAATAAACAACTTATGTATAACGATGAGCGCAGAGCGTGGGAACCATTAAAACGTTTCGGACGGGTTTATGATCTCTATCCGGCAAGATATCCGTCGGCGAGGCGAAAAACGATGGGTTTCGGCTTCCGCCTCTACCCATCCTTCGCAAGAACGACCTTGTAGGATGGGTAGCAGCGAAGCGGAAACCCATCATGGGCTTCCGCAAACGGCAGGAGACCCGTTCGGTAGCATATATTTTGAGGATTTGAGCGAATGAAACGATGTTCTGGTTTTTTGCAACGCGGTTTGACGTTGTTGGAGTTGAGTGTTGTCTTGCTGGTGTTGATTGCGCTGGCCGGGTTGATGGTGCCTTATGTCGTCGGTACCGGGCAAATGGCGATGTGCCAGGCGACCGATGCGACCATGCATGCAGTCAAGGAGGCGATCATGGGCGGTTCGGCGGGACCGGGTTTTTATGCCGATACGCTGGGTTATTATCCGAAGAATTCTAGGAATAGCGATTTGACGGATATTAATTTGACTTATTTATTTAAACCTGGCGAGTTTGAATCATATAACCCTAAAACTGCCGTTGGTTGGCGCGGGCCTTATTTGCAAACCGGCGGAGTCGCGCCTGCAAGTCTTGATGCTAGTTTTACCGATACGAGCGAAGGTAAAGTTCATCAGGTTCTCACCGGAGGTCAGGAGCAGGTTTTAGACGCCTGGGGTAAGCCAATCGTTTTGCAAATTCCTATCGATACCAACGATTCAAACAAACCCAATTTCGATTACGCACGTCTGGTTTCAGCTGGCCGTAATGGTTCGTTGGACACAGCTATCGCTTATAACGGTTCGTCCGTTTATCATCCCGATGCCTCCGACCGCAACGACGACCGTGTGCTTTATCTACGCATGCCCGATCCCGATCATAATGAACCTTGCGATAGCTATTAACACAATTGCCAGCCGGTATGAACCTGGCATTATTTTAGATTGAGAAGGATTGACAGTATGGAACATGACTTAGAAGCGTTAATTAACCAAGCGAACCGAATTATTCTGGGTAAGGATCGGCAAATTCGATTGGCGGTGTGTTGTTTGCTGGCCAAAGGGCATTTGTTGATCGAGGATTTACCCGGCGTGGGGAAGACGACTTTGTCGCATGCGCTGGCTAAATTATTCGGTATGGATTATCAGCGTTTGCAATTTACCAGCGATCTGTTGCCGGCGGATATTATCGGTTCGTCGGTGTTTATGGCGAATGAGCATGCGTTTAAGTTTCATCCCGGCCCGATTTTCAGGCAAATGATCTTGGCCGATGAAATCAATCGGGCTTCGCCGAAGGCGCAAAGCGCTTTGCTCGAGGCGATGGAGGAGCGGCAAGTTACGGTAGACGGGGAAACGTATGCTTTGCCCGAGTTGTTTTTTGTGATCGCCACGCAAAACCCGAATCATCATGTGGGTACGTTTTCTTTGCCCGAGTCGCAATTGGACCGGTTTTTGATGCGGATCGAGTTGGGTTATCCGGATCATCGCGCCGAGTTGTCGTTGTTGTCCGGCGAGGCGCGCTATCGCTTGCTTGAGGATTTGCCGGTGATGATGCCGGCAGAGCGTTTGTTGCAGTTGCAGGATCAAGTGGCGCGCGTGTATGCCTCGCCGGCTTTGTTGAATTATGTGTTGGCGGTCGTGACGTTTACTCGGCAGTCCGATCAGTATCATTGCGGTTTATCGCCTCGGGCCGGTTTGGCTTTGCTGAACGCGGCCAAGGCTTGGGCGTTGTTGGCCAATCGCGACGCGGTGTTGCCCGAAGATGTGCAAGCGGTATTGCCGGCGGTTGCGGGGCACCGGATTCGTTCCGGGCTGGGGAATTCCGAGTCTATCGTAGCGCCGATTTTACAAAACGTGCCGGCGGTTTGAATGTGGTCTTTCCCTGCCGCCGACGCCTGTCGGTCGAGCAACCGCACCCTCTTCGGAACCGGTATCTGAGCAGGACGGGGTTTAAACCCCGTCCTAAACGTTTCGCCCGTGGCCGAAGCAAACCGAAAGTAACTATTCAGTCCCCGGAAATTATCGTTCCCACGCTCTGCGTGGGAATGCCTGAGTACCGCTCCAGCGGTACGAGACGCTAGAGCGTCTCGGTCTTCATTCCCACGCCGGAGCGTGGGAACGATAGGGGCTGTGAATAATTACAACCGAAATGTTTGGAGCAAATCGAAACGTTCGGGGCGGGTTGAATAACCCGCCCCGCGCTCATCGTTATACATAAATTGTAGGGTACGCTGCGCGTACCAAAGCCGTGCCCTGACGGTTCGGCTGGCACATGAACATCGAGGGGTTAGGATTTCGTGATAAATAACGTCCTGGAACTATGAGCCTTGTTGAGGGTTCGGTCACTCGCTTGGCAGGACGCCGTGAATACGTCCGTGTAGGCTTGACGGCGGTGACTGATTGCCATGGATGGCATGAATGCAGATTTTGCAGGAGCAAAAATCTGCCCTGCCGCCGACACCTGCCAATCGAGCAACCGAACCCTCCTAAAATAGGGAAGTTATTTATGGCCAAATCCTTACCAGGGTACGCACAGCGTACCCTACGCGGATCAACGAGCGTTAGGTGTGGGATATCCAAGGGTGTTAAGTGACAATAAATGGTATCGAGGTCTCATTGGTTAAGATTGCGAAAGGTATATTTTGAAACGAATTACGGCTAGAGGTGTGGGATGAACGCAGATCTAGCGTCATTGAAACAAGGTTTCGGGTTCGGGCGTTTTTTCAGGCGGGGCGAGTCTGTCAGCGGTCCGTTGGAGTTGACGCGGCGGCGGGTTTTTATTTTGCCGACGCAGCGCGGGCTGAGCTTGGTTTATACCATTGTGTTATTGTTGTTGATTGCATTGATTTATAACAATAATTTGGTGTACGGCTTGGCGTTTTTTTTGGCTAGTCTGTTTTTCGTGACGATTTTGCATACCTATCGGGCGCTGGCCGGGTTGGTGGTAAAAATCGGTTATGCGGCTCCGGTTTTTGCCGGCGAATCGGCGGGACTATTATTGACGGTGAGTAATCCGACGGACACTCGTCGCCATGCTTTGTCTGCGCATCTGGAAAGCGAGTCGGTCTTCGATTTGGAGGCTCGGCAAAGTAAAACGCTTACCTTGTATATGCGCACTCAACAACGCGGTTGGCATTCGATTGGCGCGATAACGCTGGCCAGTCATTATCCGTTGGGGCTTTTTCGGGCCTGGTCGCCGCTGCGCTTTAGCGATCGGATTTTGGTTTATCCGAAGCCGGCTCGGGATGTCGTACCTTTTCCGGACGCGAGCGGGTCTGACGCGGCCGGGCAGAGCGTTAGCGACCGCGGGGGGCAAGACGATTTTATCGGCACTCGCGAATATCAGGCCGGGGATTTGTTGCGCCAGATTCATTGGAAGGCTTATGCCAAGGGTCAAGGTTTGTTGTCTAAACAATATGCCGGCGAGTCGGTCGGCACCGAGTTGTGGCTGGATTATGGGCAGGCTTTCGGGGAGCGAACCGAAGATCGTTTGAGCCGTTTATGCCGCTGGGTTTTGGATGCCGATACGGCCGGTTTGCGTTATGGCTTGCGTTTGCCGGGTTGCCGTATTCCTCCGGATAACGGTGCTTCGCATCGAGCCCGCTGTTTGAAGGCCTTGGCTCTTTTTGAGGGCGAGCGATCATGAATGCCGGTATCTTACGAGGCTTGTTATTTGCGGTCGCTTTGATCGTGCTGCCGCACGTCGGTCATATTCCGCCGCTTTTATCCGTATTTTTTGGGGTGTTGTGGATTTGGCGTTTTTGCGGTATTCGTTATCCGAATTGTCTGCCTAGGGGCATGGCCGCTTCGGTGTTGATGCTGGTCGGTATCGGTTTGCTGGTCGCTCATCATCGAGGCGAATGGGGGATCGATAGCGGTACGGCCTTGTTTGTGACGGCCTTGGGCTTGAAGTTGTTGGAGTTGAATAAGCCGCGCGATGTTTATTTGATCGCTTATTTGGGCTTTATCGTCATTGCCGCTCAGTTTTTGTATTGGCAAAACATCGTTGCCGCCGTTTATGGTTTGTCGGTCAGTGTGTTGTTGTTGGCATGTTTGGTTGCCGTGAATCAGCATGGCCGTCTGTTTCGCGCCGATGTATTCCGCAGGATTTCGTATTTGTTTTTGCAGGCCCTGCCGATGACGGCAATTTTATTCATGGTGTTCCCTCGGGTGCAGGCGCCTGCCTGGGCATTTTTGAATGACGATAAGCATCGGGCGCAGTCGGGGCTCGGCGATATTTTGGAGCCGGGCGCTTTCGATCAATTGGCTTTGTCGCCCAAACTGGCGTTTCGGGTCAAGTTTGACGGGGCGATGCCGCCTAAGGATCAATTGTATTGGCGCGGCCCGGTGTTTAGTTTTACCGACGGCGTTCGGTGGCGCAAGTCTAATAATGCTCATGCCAAGTATTATCAAGAACCCTTGCAGGTATCCGGTCAATCGTATGCCTATCGCTTGTTGCTGGAGCCGCAAGCTCACTCATGGGTGTATGGGCTGGAGATGCCCGTCGAGTTCGATGATTCGTTGCGGCGCGATGCCAATTATCAGTTGCTTAGTCGGGTTCGGAGCGGGGAGGCCGCCGAATTTAAGCTGGTGTCTTATTCGCACTACAACACCGGCCGCATTACGCGCTCGGAGTATGCGGAGAACCGGCAGTTACCCGGCGAGCCTTCCGCTGAAGTCGAGTCTTTGGTCCGGCAGCTACACGGTTTTGACGAGGCGCCCGAGCGGTATTTGAATAATGTGTTGGCGTGGTTTCGGCGGCAGGGTTTTCAATACAGTCTGACACCGCCTTTGATGCCGGATCGTCCGATTGAAACATTTTTGTTCGAGGCCAAAACGGGTTTTTGCAATCACTATGCGACGGCGTTTGTTTATTTATTGAGGGTCGCCGATATTCCGGCCCGTGTGGTTACGGGTTATCAGGGCGGCGAGTTCAATAAAATCGGCCGGTTTTTAGAAGTCCGGCAATCGGATGCGCATGCCTGGGCTGAGGTTTGGCTGGACGGCAAGGGTTGGGTTCGGGTCGATCCTACGAGTGCCGTTATGCCGGTTCAGACCGCGCAAGATTCGCTTAGGGATGAGCGTCCGGAGTTCGGAGAGGCGGGTGCGGCGCCAACTGACCGGGAAATTCGTGATTCCTGGTCCGATTTGAAGCCGGTCGAGCAGTTTTGGAATAGTTTGGAATATTACTGGCAGCGCTGGATCGTCAGTTATGGCAGCGGGACGCGTAGCGATCTGTTGAATCGCCTTCATCTGAAGCATTGGCAAGAGGTGTTGTTCGGCTTGCTGGCCGTATGGCTTGCGGTGATGTTGATTTTGGCGGGTATGTTGTTGAGGCCTTGGGGCAAGCGTGACGATCCGGTGGTGAAATTGTATCGGAAATTTTGCCGGAAAATGACCCGGCTGGGCGTGGAGAGAGCAAGCGGCGAAGGACCGATCGATTTTGCGCAAAGAGCAAAGGTGCATTGTCCGGAATTGGCGCGCGATATCGATGAGATTACCGAGATATTCGTTAGATTGAAGTATCAACGTGCGGATTCGGACGGCGATTTTAGACGCTTGAGAAGGAAGGTTTCGGGGTTGCGATGTTGAATTCGGAAGGGCCGATGGGTTTCGGCTTCCGCCTCTACCCATCCTACGCAAGAGCGACCCTGTAGGATGGGTAGCAGCGAAGCGGAAACCCGTCATCCTAAATTCGGCAGTTCAACCATGAAGCACATGAAGTTCATGAAGTATTTCAATAGATTACCTAAACATTGCAGCTAACCTTTCGGGTGAGCGAAAGTTGTTCATAAACGAATGACAAGTTATTGAGTTAACTTCTTATTCTTCATGATCTTCATGGTGAAATGCTTTTTCTAGGATCATGGGGACTAGGGCGCCCGCAAATGGCAGGAAAAGATTGCGGACGGGTTGATAAAACCCGTCCGGCGGAAGATAACCGTCGGTGGGGAGAAACGATGGGTTTCGGCTTCCGCCTCTACCCATCCTACGCAAGAGCGACCCTGTAGGATGGGGGTATTGCTACCGACTTCAGGCCAAATAAATCCTCTCCAATGCGCTGCGCGAGACATTGCCGTGTGAGTCTTCGGCTTCAATGTAGTAGCGCACATTGCCCGCTCCGACCGGTAAGGACGCGGTGCAATAATCGGCCGATACCGAGGCGCCGGTGTGGCTTGGATATGGGCCGTGATTGTTGAGATCCAGGCGTTTCTCGCCGGAAGCTGTGCGCAGTACGAGTGTCGTGCGCTTCAGGCCGGATAGATCGTGGATGAAGGTATGCAGCGTGGCTTCTCTCGGCGCGGCTTTAAGGCAACCCTGTCCCCAGCAATCGCCGCCCGGGTTTTCCGGCGTTACCCAGGGGGCGAAAATGGTCGGGCCGGTGCGGTCGCCGACTTGTTTAACGGCGCTGCCGAGTAATTGCCAGCCTTTATTGGCGGCTTCGGTAACTTGTTTATCCCAGACGTCCTGACCGGTCCAATACCAGTAACAGCTGGTTTCGGCCGTGAGCATCAAGCGCGAGGCTTCTTGCAGCGCTGCATGTTCCGGCGCGCTGTCTTCGATCGTATGCACGAGGTTTTGTAGCGCCGTGAGCGCGGCCCACGAGTTGAGGTCGGGCGAATAGGATTGGTCGTAGCGGCTGAACCATTTCATGAATTGCGGGTCGCCGTTGTCGGCGCCGCTCCAGGAGCCGGGTTCGATATGCACGGCCTGAGCCGGGTCGGGCGGGAAACGCCGCAGATAATCCTCGCTGGTGGTCAGTTCGAAGCGCGGGTCTTCTTGCAGCCAGCGCACCAGTTCGCCGGTGTTGTGGTGATAATAGCTGTCCGCGCCGCCGCCGTGGTTGTCGCCGTCGGAATGCAGCAGAAAAAAAGGCGGATGTTTCGGATCGAAACTGCCGGTTTCGACGATTCTGTCGTAAACTTGACCGAGTACGTCGGGATATTGCAAGGCGCCGAAGCCGCCCCGGGCGTCTTCATTACCGATATAGCGCTCGGCCGGAATGCCGATGATTTTATGAATATTGCCGTCCGGGTCTTCGTAGGCGATATATTCGGGCCGCATCAGGCTCGGGGAAATCTTGGAGCCGGCCCAGATATTGTGCAGTTGAAGCCAATCGTCCACCGGCGGGTTGACTTGTTCAGCGGGGTTGGGCGGCAGCATGCCTTCGTTGATGCCGGCGTAGGGGTAATCGCGGCAGGCGCGGTAACGGTGAATGGAATCGTAGATGACCGCTTCGATGCCGGCTTCCTTCAGTGCCGGAATCATGCGCACATGGAAGGCGGTCTCCGGTGGGAACAAGACTTTGGAGGCTTCGACGCCGAAGTGGGCGCGTATGGCGTCTTGATGCCACTGAATGTGGCGCACGATGTTGCGCGCCGGAATCAGCGCCATCAGCGGATGAAAGTAGCCGAACGCGGAAAAAGCCATGCGGGGATTGCCGAGTGCGGTTTTGGCGCCGGCGATGCCGCGCAACTCGTTTTTCCAGTCCGAGAAACGACCGCCGCACAAGCCTTGTGCCTCGCAACGATCGAGTTGTTCGATCAGCGAACCGCTCCAACTGGTCGACAGTCCGGCATGCGGCAAGTTTCCTTCGTCATATTGGCGCACCGCGGCCGGTAGGAAGCCGGTGTAATTGCCGACACGAGAGCCGAAGATCTCGTCTTTTTCACCATCCCAATAATCGGGATCGGCCGCGCGGTAATAGGGCTGGTGCATGTGTTTGTGAATACCGAAGTATACCTTGATGCCGTCGGCAATCTCTATTTTCCGTGCGGCGCGAGGAGGAGCGTCGAGCCGAAGGTCGCGATAGACTTTGATCCAGTCGTCTCCGCCGGCCCGGCTCAAGTCGGCCTGGCGGCAGCCTTCGATCTGTATATTGATGTGGTTTGCGGCAAATAAACCGGCCGGTATCTTTGCGGTATAAATGTAGTCGCCTTTGTCGTCGGCCCGGCTGCCGATCGCATCATCCTTTATGATTTTTTGTCGGCCTTCGCCATGCAATATCACTTGCGGAAACGGGATTATGCCGTCGGCGCGAAAGCTGACCTCGAATGATGGGTTTTTTCCCGAGGCATCGCAAGCAAGCGATTCGGGGCAATTGATATCCGATAGTTTGGAAAAAATACTCATCTTTATGTCCTATGATTTCAACGACTGAGAATGACAAAAGTGTAAGTCTTCCCTCTCAATCTGTCGACTTTCGGGTGCTTTAGGACTCGGTCATAAATAATTTCCGTAATTTTCGTGAACAGAATGCTTTGGCTAATCGTCGTCTTCTAGTAATTCGACACCGATTCTGCTTCGATGTACGCAGTCGGCGTAGACGTCATCGGAGTTCGACATGCCGCGTGCTTCTAAATAACATTGATGCGAAACCGTCAAATAGTCTTCCAAGTCCACTTTAGGGGTTTTGTGCCCGGCAAAACGCATGCAGTTGGTAAAGGCGCCGGCATCGTAGATCACTGGGATTTCGACCACGGTCATACTCCCCCCGGTCGGTACTTTTATGCGCTCCTTGTGCATCGAGATTTTGAAGCAGTTCGAGGCATCGGTGAAATAACCGCGATGATCTTCTCCGGGTTCGGTTTGGGTGAATGTACCCGAACAACTTTGCAAAATAAGTATCGATATCGACAAGGCGGTTTTTTTAAAACTGAGCATCATTATTAATTAGGGCAAAAGGGGCGACAGGCTATTATCGAGCCGAAATGTGACAATTAAATGAATCGGCAATTTAGGATTTCGTGAAAAATAACTTTCCTGGTGCTATGAGTTTTGTAGCGGGTTCGGTAACTCGCTCGACAGGACGCCGTGAACCCAGCACCTAAATCCAGCACCTAAATTCCATAGCCGATTGGCTTTGTTTAATATCATGACTAATTTAGGTGCTGGATGAATTCCATGAGTCTTTGGCAATGATTCAAAATCATGGCTTATTTAGGTGCTGGGTGAATACTTCCGTGTAGGCTTGACGGCGGCTTTCCCTGCCGCCGACACCTGTCAATCGAGCAACCGAACCTGCTTACCTTGCATTAAAAATAGGGAAGTTATTTAT
This sequence comes from Methylotuvimicrobium sp. KM2, assembly GCF_038051925.1. NCBI lineage: Bacteria > Pseudomonadati > Pseudomonadota > Gammaproteobacteria > Methylococcales > Methylococcaceae > Methylotuvimicrobium > Methylotuvimicrobium sp. KM2. The sequence continues at coordinate 566,267 of NZ_CP150634.1, forward strand.
GACCGAATCCTTAGTTGGATCGAAACGATTTATGATTGACCATTCGAAGAGTTTTGTTGAGTTCTTGATTATCAAGGTAATCATTTATTTAATAAATGAGAGCTCATTTCCGCGATAGGTAATATAGTGAGTATTCAGTCCCACAGCCATTATCGTTCACATGCTCTGCGCTCGGCGTTATACATAAGTCATTTATTATCCTTTTGCAATTTTTTAGCCAATGAGTCCTCGATACCATTTATTGCTGCTTAGCACTCTCGGCTCCGAAATCGCGATCTGGGGATCGCTCCCACATAGCGTCCGCCACTCTCTCTGTGGGAGCGACGCCTTCGTCGCGACTATCGAAGCCGTTAACGCTCAAACTCCAATAGCCTTTTCGACAACACAGCAATTTAGAACTCGGTCGCTACTTTTTGCACAATAGGTATATTTATACTTGTGTATAACGACGAGTGCTCTGCGTGGGGACGATAGGTGGTGTGAATAATTACGTAATAAATGGTCTGTTGTTAAACGGTTTTTAAAATTTAACGGGGGAGGGGGTATGAGTGAAGATGTTCGAATGGGTCCGGTACGTTTGATTCAAGGCATTGAAGTCCCGAGTTTCTTTTATGGGACGGCCTGGAAGGAAGAGCGGACCGAGGCATTGGTTTTGGCAGCGATCGAAGCCGGCTTCCGGGCCGTCGATACCGCGAATCAGCGGCGGCATTATTACGAAGAGGGCGTCGGACATGCGCTAAGCAAGGTGCTGGGGGAGGGCCGACTTAAACGCGGCGAGCTGTTTCTGCAAAGCAAGTTTACCTTTGCGGCGAGTCAAGATCATCGGCTTCCTTACGATCCCGGTGCGGATTACGCCACGCAGGTTGATCAGTCGTTCAACAGTTCGCTGCAGCACCTCGGTGCCGACTATCTGGATTCCTATATTTTGCATGGACCTTCGTTAGGCCAAGGTTTGGCCGAAGCGGATCGAGAAGTATGGCGAGCGATGGAACGACTCTGCAAAGCCGGTTCGGTTCGATTGATCGGCGTTTCGAATATCGGCGAGGATCAATTAAGGCTCTTGATCGAATTTGCCGAGATAAAGCCGGCATTCGTGCAAAACCGATGTTTTGCGCGGACGCAATGGGATGCCGGCGTTCGCGGGTTGTGTGCTGAGCATGGCATCGTTTACCAGGGGTTTTCGTTGTTGACGGCTAACGCTTCCGAATTGAACCGCCCTGTCATGGATCAGGTTGTAAAGCGCCATGGCTGCACCAAGGCGCAGGCCGTGTTCCGTTTCGCGTTGCAGCTCGGTATGATTCCGTTGACCGGCACGAGCGATCCGGAGCACATGAAACAAGACTTATCGGTATATGACTTCGCGTTCGATGCAGATGAAATAGCTATGATTGAAAATGTTGCGGCTTGAATCGATGATTTTCTCGTTTCATCGCTCCAGCGTGGGAACGCATACCGATCTTATCACGGCAACCAAGGTATGGATTCCCACGGAGGACCGTGGGAACCAGAAAAAATGCTGCTTAATGGATGGTTCGAGCCGATAGTTAATGTTAGGAGGAATTTGTTATGCCTTATTTAAAACTCAACACCAATACGCCTATTGACGATGAAAAATCATCGCCATTATTGGCTGAAATGTCACTGCTTATGGCCAAAGAGACCGGTAAGCCGGAGCGCTATGTCATGGTCGAGCTGGCTTCCGGCAAGCCGATGTTGTTCGGCGGCAGCGATAAGCCGTTGGCTTATCTCGAATGTAAGAGTATCGGCTTGAGCGTCGCTCAGGCGCGTTCGTTGTCGGCGTCGTTGAGCCGCTTGTTGGAAAAGGAGTTGTCGATACCGCCCTATCGCGTCTATATCGAATTCAGTAATTGCCCGGCCGAATTATGGGGATGGAACGGATCGACATTCGGATGAGCGAGTGATAGGAACGCCCTGCGTTCAGCCTTCGAAAATTGTGATCACCTAACTTACATGAAGATGCTATCATTACCCCGGCAAATGGAAGCGCGTGGCGTTAGTGGAGGGCGAGGCCACTCGCCCGACAGGGCGCCGTGAACCCAGCACCTAAGTTCCATAGGTCTTTGGCAATGATCCAAAATCATGGCTTATTTAGGTGCTGGGTGAATACGTCCATGTAGGCTTGACGGCGGCTGTCGATCGAGCAACCGCACCCTCTCCGGAACCGGTATTTTCTCTGCCGAGCTTCTTATATCGAAAAATTAGATAATGAGTCCAAATCTACGAACTTTCACACTAAGGAAAAGGAGGTTTTATGTTATTTAAATTGATTATGGTCTTTGTCGATGAGGACAAGGTTGAAGACGTTATGGACGCGTCGAGAAACGCCGGTGCGACCGGTGCGACGATCATCAGTAAGGCTCGCGGGCAAGGTCTCGAAAAAGTCGTCGGTATTTTGGGTTTCGAAATTTTGAGCCCGCGCGCGGTCGTGCTGATACTGGCCGAGGGGAGGCGGGCCGAATGTATTTTGGAGGCGGTTACCGAAGCCGGCAATCTCGATGAAAGTCTCGGCACCGGCATCGCCATTCAGCTCGATGTCGACAAGGCCTTGGGTCTCAGCGAGCATATCAAGGAGCTGGAAAAAAAGAAGCCGTTCGCATGAGCGACGGCGTTTACTTTGAGATATTTAACATTTTATTCGAAAAAGAGCGTATTCACCGATGATAGAACAAGCCTTTGTGCAGATATTATTGATGCTTGGCACGTCCGTGGCGACCGTCATCCTGTTTCAGAAACTGCACATTCCTTCAAGTCTCGGCTATCTGATGGTCGGCGTGCTGTTCGGCGCGCATACGCCGGGGCCGGTCATCGACGTTCAACAGATTCGGGAAGTCGCCGAATTCGGTATCGTGTTTTTGCTGTTCACGATCGGCCTGAGTTTTTCGTTGCCGCAGATCCATGCCTTGCGCGGTCAAGTGTTGAGTCTCGGCACCGGGCAAGTCGTTTTGACGACAGCGTTGATCGGCACGGGCTGTTGGCTGCTCGGTTTGCCGCCGGCGACTTCGTTCGTAATCGGCGCGGTGTTTGCGCAATCGTCGACGACGATCATCAGCAAACAACTCGCCGAGCAAGGCGAGGAAAATAGTCGGCACGGTCGATTGGGTGTCGCGATGTCGGTGTTTCAAGACGTGACCGCCGTGCCTTTGATTGTTGTCATTCCGGTGCTCGGCGTGCTCGATGGCGATGCCGGCGTGTTGTTCGAATCGCTTGGCTGGGCAATGGCCAAGGCTATTGTCGCGTTTTTGCTGGTTTTCATACTGGGCAGATGGTTGCTTCGCCCATTGTTTCATGGCGTCGCGGCCAGGCGCTCCACCGAGCTGTTCACGCTGACGGTGCTGTTCGTATCGCTGTTGGCTGCGTGGACGACCAGCCAGCTGGGTTTGTCGATGGCGTTCGGTGCGTTTCTGGTCGGCATGATGCTCGGTGAGACCGAGTTCCGCCATCAGGTTGAATCGACGATCAGGCCGTTTCGCGATGTCTTGATCGGTTTGTTCTTCGTAAGCATCGGCATGCTGTTCGATCCTGCCGCGATTCCTCAGAATTGGCAATGGGCGTCGTTAGGCGCCGTCGCGATGCTGGTGTCGAAAACGCTGTTGGTGACGTTGATCGTGCGTTGGTCGGGGCTCGACGGTCTGACCGCATGGCGTACCGGGTTCTTGCTCGCGGTCGGCGGAGAGTTCGGTTTTGCGTTGCTCGCGATCGCGCTCGATGTGAATGCCATTGCCAATGAATATTCACAGATCGTCTTTACTTCGGTGTTGTTTTCGATGATCGCGGCGCCTTTTTTGATTCGATACAACCATGTTCTGGCCGGCTTGTTGGTGCGAAGGTCGATAAGGCGTCAAAATGATCCCGAAACTTTTCCAGTCAGTTCAGAGGCGACGCAACATTTGCACGATCATGCGATCATTTGCGGCTACGGTCGCATCGGACAGAGTGTCGGTCATTTTCTGGAAGAAGAAAAAATACCTTATGTCGCGGTCGATCTCGATTCGACGCGTATCAAAGAGGCTCATGTCGCCGGTGAGCCGGTCTATTACGGCGACTCGTCGGAGCGGGACATTCTGGAGGCCTTGGGCGTCGATAGCGCCAAATTACTCGTGATCAGTTACGACGATGTGTTGTTGGCGAAAAAGATTCTGCATCATGTTCGTACGTTGCGTCCGGATTTGCCTGTCATGGTGCGAACGCGTGACGAGGCTCATGTTGATGAATTGCGGCAGGCCGGCGCGACCGAAGTTGTGCCGGAGGTGCTCGAAGCCGGGTTGATGATCGCGTCTCATGCCTTGTTATTGCTGAATGTGCCGTTTAATCGTGTCGTGCGCCGCATGCAACAGCAGCGGGCCGGCCGCTACCGGCTGCTGCGCGAATTGTATCGCGGCGAGGATGTGTCTTTGGATACTCCGGATGCTCTGACAGCAGACGGTTTACGGTCTATTTTAATCGTAGCGGGGAGCAATGGGGTCGGTAAAAAACTGTCCGAGTTCGTTTTCGACGACGTGACGATTTCGTCGCTGGTCCGGCAAGGCAACAGAGAGGAGAACCCGCTTGATGTGGTCATCGCCGAGGGCGATGTCGTCGTGCTGTTCGGAGCGCCCGGCAACTTGGATAGCGCAGAGCGGCTGTTGCTCGGTTGATGAAGTAAGCGGTGGTGGCCGAACGTTCAGCCGTGGCTAATATCTGACAGAAAATTGGACACTCCGATATAATAGCGCGCTTTTAGGCTGAATCTGCCGGAACTTCGCTCGGCTTTCTCATTTTTGATATGCAATTCGATTTACTCAATACGGACGGCCTTGCGCGGCGCGGCCGCCTGACTTTCGCGCGCGGCATCGTCGAGACGCCGGTTTTCATGCCGGTCGGCACTTACGGTTCGGTCAAGGCGATGACGCCGGAAGAATTGGACGATGTCGGCGCGCAAATCATTCTCGGCAATACCTTTCATTTGATGTTGAGGCCGGGAATCGAGGTCATGAACGCGCACGGCGATTTGCACGATTTCATGCATTGGGAAAAGCCGATTTTGACCGATTCCGGCGGCTTTCAGGTGTTCAGTCTCGGCGCATTGCGCAAGATCACCGAGCAGGGCGTGACCTTCAAATCGCCGATCAACGGCAGCTCGATTTTCATGGGGCCGGAAGAATCAATGGCGGTGCAACGGCATCTAGGTTCCGATATCGTGATGATTTTCGATGAATGCACGCCTTATCCGGCATCGGTCGACCAGGCCGCCGATTCGATGCGCCTGTCTTTGCGCTGGGCCGAGCGCAGCAAGCAGGCGCATGGCGAGAATCCTTCGGCCTTGTTCGGTATCGTGCAGGGCGGTATGTATGAACACTTAAGGCGAGAATCGTTGGCCGGCTTGGTCGATATCGGTTTCGACGGTTATGCGATCGGCGGTTTGTCGGTCGGCGAGCCGAAAGAGGAAATGCTGGCGATGCTCGATGCCGTACAGCCGATGATGCCGTCCGATAAGCCGCGATATTTAATGGGGGTCGGTACGCCCGAAGATTTGGTCGAGGCGGTCCGGCGTGGCGTCGATATGTTCGATTGCGTAATGCCGACCCGTAATGCCCGAAACGGCCATTTGTTTACGCGTAGCGGTGTCATTAAAATCCGCAACAGTCGTTATCAATTCGATACCGGGCCGCTCGATGAAAATTGCGGCTGTTATACCTGTCGGCATTATTCGCGTTCTTACCTGAGGCATTTGGATAAGTGCGGCGAAATGCTCGGTTCGCGGCTCAATACGATTCATAATCTTTATTATTATTTGCAATTGATGCAGGAGCTTCGGCAGGCGATCGAAACTCGGAGGTTGGATGATTATGTCAAGCAGTTTTATCAACAACGAGGTAAAAACGTTCCCGATGTGGTATAATGGCGGCCTTTTGTATAACAACTACTATAAAAGAGGATAACAATGAGTTTCTTAATTTCCGATGCCATGGCGCAAGCCGCGCCGGCGGCTCAACAACCCGGTTTTGAAGGGTTGCTGTTTCCGCTGGGAATTCTGGTGTTTTTCTATTTTTTGTTTCTGCGGCCGCAATCTAAGCGCAGCAAGGAACACAAGCAGATGATCGACTCGTTGACTAAAGGCGTCGAAGTCGTGACGAATGGCGGCATTTTGGGTAAGGTCGCGGATTTAGACGATAACTTTGTCAAGCTTGAAATCAGCGAGAATGTATTCATTCAGGTTCAACGCCATGCCATCGGCAGTTTAATGCCGAAAGGCACCTATAAAGCGATCGCCAAAAAACCGAAAGTTTGATAGCGGGTTAAAAGTCGGAATAATAAAATGCAAAATCGTTTCCCACTCTGGAAAAATCTATTAATCCTGATCGTTTTTTTGATTGGGCTTATTTATGCCTTGCCTAATCTTTTCGGCGACGATCCGTCGGTTCAGGTGTCCTTCTCGAATGTCAGTACGGTCGAGACCGCCCAGGTTCAGCAGATAGAAGAATTGGTCAAGCAAGCCGGAATGACCATTAAAGAAGTTGAAACCGGTAGCGGAAATATCTTGGTTCGTTTCAACGATACCAACGATCAATTGAAAGCGGCGGATTTACTGAGGGATAAACTGGGAAACGATGCTACGGTCGCGCTTAACTTGGCGCCGGCAACACCCGGCTGGTTGCGCGCGTTCGGCGCAAGTCCGATGTATTTGGGTCTCGATTTGCGGGGCGGCGTGCATTTTATGCTTGAAGTCGATATGGATGCCGCGGTCAAGCAAGCCGAGGAGCGTTATAACGATGACGTTCGTTCGGCCTTGCGCGATGCTAAAATCCGTTACCAATCGGTGTCGCAAGAGACCGGCTATATCCGTGTTAAGCTTAGAGACGAGGAAGATACCAATGCCGCAGTTTCGGTATTGGACAAGGATTTTTCGACGCTGAATATCGAACGGCCGAATGTCGAGAACGAGCTTTGGCTCCGAATTACTGATGCCGAGCAAAAAGAAGTCAAAAAATTCGCACTGGCGCAAAATATCACGACCTTGCGTAACCGGGTCAATGAACTCGGGGTCGCCGAGCCGGTCATCCAACAGCAAGGCAACAACCGTATCGTCGTGCAATTGCCCGGTATTCAGGACACGACCCGCGCCAAGGATATTCTAGGCACGACGGCGACATTGGAATATCGCTTGGTCGACGTCGAACATGACGTGCAAAAAGCATTGAAAGGGCGGCCTCCGGTCGGCAGCCATATCTATTACGAGAAAAACGGTAATCCGATTCTATTGGATAGACGCATCATCGTGACCGGCGATCAGATCGTCGACGCTTCGTCCGGTTTGGATCAAAACAGCTCGCCTTCGGTATTCGTGACCTTGAACGGTATCGGCGCGAAGAAAATGGGTAAGGTGACCAGCGAGAATATCGGCCGGCCGATGGCGGTCGTGTTCGTCGAATATAAAGTCAAAACGCGTGAAGTTAACGGCGAAAAAGTTCGGACCAAGGAAAAGGTTGAAAAAGTGATCAGCGTCGCGACGATTCGCGATGCGTTTAGTAAACGTTTCCAAACCACCGGTCTCGATAGTACGACCGAAGCCCGTAATTTGGCTTTATTGCTTAGAGCAGGCGCCTTGGCCGCTCCGGTCGATATTGTCGAAGAGCGCACTGTCGGTCCGAGCCTCGGTCAAGATAATATCGACCAAGGCATGAGATCGGTCATGGTCGGTTTTGTTCTGGTGTTGTTATTCATGGCGGCTTATTACCGCGTGTTCGGTCTGGTCGCGAATCTGGCGCTAGGCTTCAATCTGGTCGTTATCATTGCAATCTTGTCGATGTTGCAGGCGACGCTGACCATGCCGGGCATTGCCGGGATCGTGCTGACCATCGGTATGGCGGTCGATGCGAATGTATTGATTTTCGAGCGCATTCGCGAAGAAATCAAAAACGGCAACACGCCGCAATCGAGTATCTTTGCCGGTTATGAAAAAGCCTTCGGGACGATTTTCGACGCTAATATCACGACGCTTTTGGTGGCCTTGGTCTTATTCGGATTCGGCACGGGGCCGGTCAAAGGCTTCGCCGTGACATTATCGATCGGTATTTTGTCGTCGATGTTCACGGCGATTTTAGGTACCCGAATGGTGATTAACTGGATTTACGGCAGTCGCCGTGTCGAGAAATTGTCGATTTAGGCGCGTTTCGGATTTAAGAAGACTGATTATGAATAATAAAACGATAGATTTTTTGGGAAAGCGTCAGTGGATCTATATTATTTCCGCGTTGCTGCTGCTGGTTTCGATCGGGTCGCTGGCGATTCAAGGTTTAAAGATGGGTATCGACTTTACCGGCGGTACGCTAGTAGAGGTCGCTTATCAAGATGCGGCCGATTTGACGGTGATGCGCGCGGCGCTTGCCGATGAAGGGTTTGGAGACGCAATGGTGCAGCATTTCGGTAGCGCCAGGGATGTCTTGATTCGCTTGAAGCCCGATGAGACTGTGTCTAGTGCCGAGCTCAGCGCGCGGGTCGTTGCTGCGATCAATAAAAAAACGGCGGAACCGGCCGAATTGCGCCGTGTCGAATTCGTCGGGCCGCAAGTCGGCGATGAATTGGCGGAAGACGGCGGTTTGGCGATGCTGTATTCGATGTTCGGGGTGTTGATTTATATCGCGTGGCGTTTCGAATATAAATTTGCGTTGGGCTCGGTTGCGGCCTTGATTCACGATGTCATTATAACGCTTGGCTTTTTTTCGCTGTTCGGGCTTGAATTCGACTTGACGGTATTGGCTGCCGTTTTAGCGGTCATCGGTTATTCGCTAAACGATACGATCGTCGTATTCGATCGAATTCGCGACAATTTTAGGATTTTAAGGCAAGTCGGTTCCGAGGAGGTTATGAATACTTCCTTGAATGAAACCTTGAGCCGTACTCTGATGACCTCGTTCACGACGATTTTAGTGTTGATCGCATTGGCTGTGCTCGGCGGCGAAATTATTCATAATTTTTCAGTGGCTTTGTTGGTCGGTATTTTGATAGGGACTTATTCTTCTATCTATGTTGCGAGTCCAATCGTGCTGGCGTTAGGAATTACGCAAAAAGATTTGATGGTGCCGGTCAAGGAAGGTACCGATGTGGATGATTTGCCTTAGCATTGTTAGCAGTTAACAGTGAATAGTGAATAGGTCCGGGTTTGTCTCGTTCCCAAGCTCCCGCTTGGGAACGCCTACCTTCAAGCTCTGCTTGACGAAGCTCGTAGGATGCGACCTGTTTCTGGTTCCCACGGTCCTCCGTGGGAACCCATACCTTGTCAGCCGAGGCAAGATCGGTATGCATTCACACGCTGGAGCGTGGGAACGATAGAATGATTATCAATCGGATGTAATTCGTTAGTTTAATTTTTTTTAATACAATTTGGAGTTATTTAAGAATGGCAATAGAACGTACTTTTTCAATCATTAAGCCTGATGCGGTCGCGAAAAACGTCATCGGTGAAATTTACAGCCGCTTTGAAAAAAACGGTTTGCAAATCATTGCAGCGAAAATGCTGCACATGACCCGCGAGCAGGCTGAAGGTTTTTATGCCGTTCATAAAGAACGTCCTTTCTTCAAGGATTTGGTCGATTTTATGATTACGGGTCCTGTCATGATGCAGGTTTTGGAAGGCGAAGATGCGATTGCAAAAAACCGCGATTTAATGGGCGCGACCAATCCTAAAGAAGCGGCGCCCGGAACGATTCGTGCCGATTTCGCCGACAGCATCGACGCCAATGCCGTACACGGTTCCGATGCGCCTGAAACCGCTCAGCAAGAAATCGCTTTCTTTTTTACAGAAAATGAACTTTGCCCTCGCACCCGCTAAGCTGAATAGAATCAATTTGCTCGATTTCGATAGAAAGGGCCTAGAAGCCTTTTTTGTCGAGATCGGCGAAAAGCCTTTTCGCGCGACACAGTTGCTCAAATGGGTTTACCAGGAAGGCGTCGAGGATTTTTCGCAAATGAGCAATCTGAGTAAGGCCTTGCGCACGCAATTGGCCGAACAATGCTCGCTCGATACGCCCGAAATCGTGCTCGAACAAATCGCGTCGGACGGCACGCGTAAATGGGTGTTGGAGACTTCTTGCGGAAATCGTATCGAAACGGTTTTTATTCCCGAAGAGGGGCGGGGTACTTTGTGCGTATCGTCGCAAATCGGCTGCGCATTGGCGTGCACCTTTTGTTCGACTGCCCAGCAAGGGTTTAATAGAAACCTGACGACGGGCGAGATTATCGGTCAGTTGTTCGCTGCGCAAAAGCGCTTGGGTTCGGCGCAAAAAATCACCAACGTCGTGATGATGGGCATGGGCGAGCCCTTGCTTAATTTCGACAATGTCGTGGCGGCAATGAATCTGATGATGGATGATTTTGCCTATGGTCTGTCGAAGCGACGCGTCACGATCAGCACTTCCGGGATAGTACCGGCGATGTATCGCTTGACCGAAGTGTGCGACGTCAGCCTTGCTGTTTCCTTGCATGCCGTGACCGACGAACTGCGCGACGAGTTGGTGCCGATCAATAAAAAATATCCGTTGAAAGAATTGCTGGCCGCCTGCCGGGATAATGTCAAGCGGTCTCCGCGTCGAAGAATTACTTTCGAATATGTCATGCTGGAGGGCGTCAACGATTCGGTGCAAGATGCCAAGGCGATGGTCAAACTACTGAAAACCGTACCGTCGAAAATTAATTTAATCCCGTTCAACCCTTTTCCGAATTCACCCTATCGTTGTTCGAGCAGCGCAACCATCGATCGATTTCGCGCCGTTTTGCATGATGCCGGCATGGTCACGACGATTCGAAAAACACGAGGCGACGATATCGATGCCGCTTGCGGTCAATTGGTCGGAAAGGTCCAGGATAAAAGTCGCCGGCATTTAAAGCTTAAAGTAACGGACTCGCAACGTGCCGCATAAGATAGCTGTATTTTGTCGCTCTGTTTCGCTAGCAAGTTTGCTGGTTCTGCTATCGGCTTGTTCTCTCTTCGGTAGTTCCGGTAGCAGCAATGTGGAAGCGGCCGACACCCAGCTTCAATTAGGTGTCCGTTACATGGGCATGAATAAGCTTGCGATTGCCAAGGAGCATTTGGAAAGATCCGTCGATCTCAATTCGAAAAACGTCGAGGCACGAAATGCGCTGGCTTACTTGTACGAAAAACTCAATGATTTCGAGGCGGCAGAGGATAGCTACGAAAAAGCATTGGGATTGAATTCCGAGGACTTCAGCGTGTTGAACAATTACGGCCGCTTTCTTTGCGAACGTGGCGAGTATCAGGAGGGCATGGAGCTCTTGGAGCAGGCCGTTGCAAATCCATTGAACAACAGGCAGTGGTTGGCGGCTACAAATGCCGGTCGTTGCGCATTGATGCAGGATAATTCCGCCATCGCCGAGGCTTACTTGCGGCAGGCTTTGCAAGTTCAGCCGTCTTATGCGCCGGCGTTGCTGGCAATGCAGAAGTTGAGCTATCAAAAAGGTGATTATTGGGCTGCAAAAGGTTTTTACGAGCGCTATGTCAGCGTTTCTAAGCAAACGGCCGAATCGCTTTGGTATGCTTATCAAACCGAGCGGGCGCTCGGTAACCAAAACGCCGCCGAACAATACAAAAAACAATTGTTGGAATCATTTCCGTTAGCGGAAGAGACCAAACGGATTTATTCCGCTCAAGACAAACTGAAACATGGCAAATAACATTCAGGCTATCCGCGGAATGCATGACATTCTGCCGGATCAATCGCCGCTTTGGCAATATGCCGAGTATATCATTGGAGAAGTGCTTGGCGCCTACGGATACAGTGAAATCAGGTTGCCGATCGTCGAGAAAACCGAACTTTTCAAGCGCTCGATTGGCGAAGTCACCGATATCGTAGAAAAAGAAATGTACACCTTCGACGATCGCAACGGCGATTCTTTGACGTTGCGCCCGGAAGGAACTGCGGGTTGTTTGAGGGCTTCGCTCGAGCATGGCCTGTTACACAATCAGGTTCACCGGTTATGGTATTACGGACCGATGTTTCGGCACGAACGTCCGCAGAAAGGCCGTTACCGTCAGTTTTACCAATTGGGCGTCGAAGCTTACGGTATGTCGGGGCCCGATATCGATGTCGAATTAATTCTACTGAGCCATCGTTTTTGGCAGCGCTTAGGGATTGCCGATAAAGTCGAGTTGCAGCTCAATACGCTCGGTACCATCGAAGAAAGGCTGGTTTACCGCGAGAAGTTGGTCGATTATTTCAGCGAGCATCTTGAATTGCTCGACGAAGATAGTCGTCGGCGTTTACACACGAATCCGCTACGGATTCTTGACAGTAAGAATGAAGGGATGCGCGAGTTGATCGCTAATGCGCCTGAACTAAGCGACTTTTTGGGCAGCGATAGTCAAGCGCATTTCAAGTCGTTAACCGAGACTTTGAAGGTATTGGGTATCGAGTTTGTATTAAATACGCGTTTGGTAAGAGGTCTCGATTATTACAGTAAAACCGTTTTTGAATGGGTAACCGCCGAATTAGGTGCGCAAGGCACGATCTGCGCCGGCGGGCGTTATGACGGTTTGATCGAGCAACTGGGCGGAAAAGCCAATCATGCGGTCGGTTTCGCGATGGGCATGGAGCGTATTTTGGCTTTGATGGAAACTTTGCCGAATTTGCCGATCAAGCCGGTAGTCGACGTTTATATGATTCGAGTCGGCGAACAAGCAGAGCGAATTAGTATGGAATGGGCCGAGACTATTCGCAATGAGTTGCCCGGATTAAGACTGCAGCTTAATTGCGGCGGCGGCAGTTTTAAAAGTCAATTCAAGAAAGCCGATAAAAGCGGCGCCGAATATGCTTTGATCGTTGGTGACGATGAAGCGATACGAGGCGAAGTGGGTATTAAAGCGCTGCGTCAGAATCAGGATCAGCAAAATCTGCTGCTGCAGCAAGCTTTGGAATTTTTAAAAAGTCGTTTTTGAGTTGTTGGCAAGGCAAGGCAGGAATTGAAGTCCGAGAACACAAAGTTTACGTATCGGGTCTGTTGTCTCGCTCCCAAGCTCCAGCTCTCGCCGTTATACACAAGTATCGGTAAACTTGCTAAACAGAGAGCATCGTATTCCTGGAAACGGTGCTATTTGATAAATCTGCGGATATTGAACATCAGTGGCTTTCCCTCACCTAGCGTTAGGTGAGGGACGACGAAGGCGTCGCTCCCCCCCACAAGGGAGCGGATGCTCTGTGGGAGCGATCCCCTGATCGCGATCTCGAGGTCGAAAGTGTTAAGTAACAATAAATGGTATCGAAGACTCATTAGCTAAGATTGCAAAACGGTAATTTTTGACTTATGTATAACGATGAGAGATCCAGCTTGGGAGCGAGTGATCACTAAATTTTTAGCAAAAGCACGATAGAGTATTTATGGCAATTTACGAAACAGAAGAAGAACAAGTCGAAGCCCTTAAGCGTTGGTGGAAAGAAAATGGGCGCTCTACGATTACCGGCGTGATTGTCGGTATTGTGATTATCGTCGGCTGGAATATTTGGCAGGATTATAAGCAAAACCAGGCTTTACAAGCATCGGCTTTGTATGCGCAATTATTGAATGCGCAAAACGAAGGTAATTTGGAGTCCGCCCAAAAAATCGCCGAACGGATACAGGACCAATTCGGTGGTACTGCTTACAGCGATTACGCCAATCTATTCGATGCGAAAATCAAGGTGCAGCAGGGTGATTTAGCAGCCGCGAAACAAAGTCTCGAGGCAGTTGCAAAAAGCGGCGGCGACGAAATTGCTCAAGTTGCAAGGCTCGGCTTGATTCGTATTTTGCTGGCAAAAGGCGAGTATGAACAAGGCTTGCAAATGATTGCCGAAGCAAAATACAGTGACGGTTTTTCCGGTGCGTATGACGAATTGAAAGGCGACTTGTATGTTGCGCTCGATCGCTTGGGAGAAGCGCGCACGGCTTATCAAGCCGCATTGCGTAGCGGACATAAATCGCCGTTGTTGCAATTTAAGCTGGATGACATTACCGAAGCTGAAATCATTGTTAAGTAATTAATGAGACTGTTACTTGTTGCTCTGTTTGGTTTTAGCGTAGCGGGGTGTACTGCCCTGGAATCGTTAAGCGGGATTACCGATTATTTTTTAGGCGGTGAGGACAACACCGACCCGCCGAGCGAACTGACCCAGTATGAACCTGAAATTGAATTAGAGTATCTCTGGAAAGAGTCGGTCGGTTCGGGAGCCGGCGAGAAGTTTTTAAAGTTGATTCCGGCTGTTCATGACGGAAAAATTATTGCCGCCGATACTAAAGGACTGGCATTGGCATTGGATTTGAAAACCGGCGAAGAGATTTGGGAAGCCGATACCGAGGCTAAGTTTGCCGGTGGCCCAGGCGTTTCCGATTCGACCGTCGTGCTTGGTACCAGCGATGGCAATGTTGTGGCGCTGAACATGGTTAATGGTTCAGAGCGCTGGAGCGTTCCTGTGTCGAGCGAAGTGATTTCGGTTCCGGTTGTGTCGCAAGGCGTTATTGTCGTCAGAACTACGGACGGCAGAGTAATGGCTTTGAATGAAGCCGATGGCGCCACGCTTTGGGAATACGAGCTGAGCGTCCCGGCATTGAGTATCCGCGGCACCGGTGCGCCAATCGTGCTCAATGAAAATGTCATCTGCGGTTTTGCAAACGGAAAATTATTGTCGTTGAGGCTAAGCGACGGTAAGCATATCTGGGAAACCAGTATTGCAATTCCGGGCGGGCGAACCGAAATTGAAAGGCTGGTCGATTTAGTTGTCGACCCGGTCGCAACCGATGGCGTGATTTTTATTGCCAGTTATCGCGGTGGAACGAGCGGGGTGCTGGAGCAAAATGGCGATGTTATTTGGCGTAATGCCGATGTTTCGTCTTATACCGGTATGAGTCATGATTGGCGTTATCTTTATATAAGCGACGTCAGCAGCGATGTATGGCAACTCGATCAACGTAACGGTGCTTCATTATGGAAGCAAAGCGATCTACATCAACGAAAGTTAACGGCGCCGGTAGCCTACGATAATTATGTCGTGGTCGGCGATTTCGAAGGGTATCTGCATTGGTTGTCTAAAAGCGACGGCAGGCAGATGGGGCGCATTCGGATTACCGATGCGGCGATCGACGCGCAGCCGGTCGTCGTTGACGACGTGCTGTATGTCTATGCAAAAAACGGCGTTCTTGCCGCATTAAAGGCACGGCTATTATAAATATGTTACCTGTGATTGCCCTAGTAGGGCGCCCTAATGTCGGTAAATCGACATTATTCAATTATTTAACACGAAGCCGCGAGGCTTTAGTCGCCGATTACCCCGGGTTGACCCGCGACCGGCAATACGGTCGAGTCAACCGCGGTCAGCGCGATTGCCTGGTCGTCGATACCGGCGGGATTGCCGATGACGCGGACGGTATCGATAGCTTTGCCAAAAAACAAGTGCAAGTCGCGCTCGATGAGGCCGATGTGGTTTTTTTTATCGTCGATGCGCGCGAAGGGCTCAACGCCTCCGATCAAAGCATTGCCGAAAATCTTAGAAAACTCGATAAGCCGGTCGTCTTAGTCGTCAATAAAATCGACGGTGTCGACGCGAATGCGGCTGTCGCCGATTTTTATGCGCTGGCGCTTGGCGAGCCTTATAAGATCGCCGCGACACACGGACGCGGCGTATTCGAGTTATTGGCGCATGTCGATGAATTGTTGCCTATGGCCGAGACGGATGAAGCCGAGATCGATGCCGGAATCGGCATTGCAATCGTCGGGCGGCCAAATGTCGGTAAGTCGACGCTGGTCAATAGGTTATTGGGAGAAGAACGGGTCGTCGTTTTCGATGAGCCGGGTACGACTCGCGATAGCATTTATATTCCGTTTGAACGTAACGGTCAAAAATTTACCTTGATCGATACGGCCGGGATGCGTCGACGGTCCAAGATTGCGCTGACCGTTGAAAAGTTCAGTGTTATTAAATCATTGCAAGCGATCGAAAAAGCCAATGTGGTCATTTATTTGATCGATGCCGCCGAAGGCGTGACCGATCAGGATGCGCATTTGTTGGGGCTAGTCTTGGAAGCCGGGCGGGCATTGATTATCGGCTTGAATAAATGGGACGGCTTGGGCGTCGATCAAAAGGACCTGATCAAACGGCAACTGGACATTAAACTGTCTTTCGTCGATTTTGCGCAAAAGCATCCGATTTCCGCTTTGCACGGAAGTGGAGTCGGTAAATTGTTCGATGTCGTGCATGAGTTATACGATGCGGCGATGATCGACATGTCGACGCCGGTGCTGACCAACTTTTTGAAGGATGCGGTGACTACACACCAACCGCCGCTGGTTCATGGAAGACGCATTAAATTGAAATATGCGCATCAAGGCGGCAGAAACCCGCCGGTCGTGGTGATACACGGTACGCAAACCGATGCCTTGCCGGGATCGTATAAACGGTTTTTGATGAATTATTTCCGCGACCGTTTGGGGCTCAAAGGGACGCCGATTCGTCTCGAATTCAAATCGCCGGTCAATCCGTTCGCCGGAATCAAAAATAAATTGACCGATCGTCAAGTCAAGAAAAAGCAAAGATTGGTCAGGCATGCGAAAAAAAAATAGCTCCGCGTCATGGTTTTGCCAAAAACCTATGTTCAAGGACGCCGTGTACCCAGACCTAAAGTATCCAAGATATACTCATCGTAGATGAAAATTCGGCCTCGGGGTGCCCGTCAAAGGACGCCGTGAACCCAGCACCTAAATCCAGCACCTAAATTCCATAGCCGATTGGCTATGTTTAATATCATGACTAATTTAGGTGCTGCGTGAATACGTCCATGTTGGCTCTATGCCAGCTCCATGCTGGCAACGCTTTTGCCGAATAGTTCGACGCTTCCATGTGCTAATGCCCAAAAATATCAATCATTGCTGGTTTTTTTGTCGTAAAAAATGTACAAAGTGGCATTTCAAATAACCATGAGAATGTTGCTTTAATTTATTTATGGACGATTTACATTCAGTAAGAGCGATAAGCGATCAGGAGCTTTCCGATCGTCTAGCGCTTATCCAATTATCGACTCGCGATATCGAGTTGCTAAAAAACTTGCATGCCCGGTTGAAAGACGTTCGCATGGACTTTCTCGATGACTTTTACGTGCAAATGCTACAGTTTGACGAAACGAGCAAGCTTTTATCGGATCCCGAACAAGTCGAACGCCTAAAAACAAAACAAGCTGCCTACTTCGAACGTTTAATCGAAGGTCGGTACGATCACGATTATGTCAAGGATAGGGTGCAAATCGGCGCAACGCATCATCGTATCGGTTTGAAGCCGCAATGGTATATTGGCGCTTATCATTTTTACTTGGCTTGGCTTTTCGAGCAAATGCAGAGCACTCCTCTTAACGAAAACAAGCAGTGTTTTGAAGCTTTGTTGGCCGTTATCAAAGTTATTTTGTTCGATATTGAATTGGCGATCGATGCGTATTTTCAAGCCGATCACGATATGCTCAGGCTCATGGCTCAAGTGTTCGAAAGCAATGTCGAGGGGGTATTGATCAGCGATACCCGAGGGCGAATTTTGCATGCCAATCGTAAAGTTTCGTCGATAGCAGGTTATTCTCATGAGGAATTATTGCTTTTGCCGGTGACAAGCTTATTGGCGCCGCAAGAGCGGGACGTGTTTGTCGACTACTGGCGGGGCATTAAAGTCGGGTCGCCCTGGCAAGGCGAAACGTATTTGCAAAAACATGACGGAAAATCGTTTCCAGCCTGGGTTAATGTCAGCGCTGTGATGGATGATAATAATCAAGTGACTCATTTTGTCATCGAATTTTCCGATATTAGCGCCTATCGCGAAGCACAAGAAGCATTGCAGCAACGTACCGAGGAGTTGGCAAGATCCAATAAAGAATTGGAGCAGTTTGCCTATGTCGCATCGCATGACTTACAAGAACCGCTGCGCATGGTGGCCAGTTTCACGCAATTATTGGCGCGCCGATATGCAGGTAAGCTGGATGCCGATGCCGACGAGTTTATTCATTATGCGGTCGATGGCGCGACACGAATGCAAACCTTGATCAACGATTTGTTGGCATATTCCAGGGTCGGAACGCGAGTGAAACCGTTCGAGGCGGTGAGTCTCGAAGTCGTGTTGCAAAAAGCCTTGGATAATTTACGGCTTGTTGTCGAGGAAAGCGGCGCGGAAATCTTTCGGCCAACCCTGCCTACCATCATGGGCGATACTGTCCAATTGACTCAATTGTTTCAAAATTTGATCGCCAATGCGATTAAATTCCGTGGCGAAGCGTCACCGAAAATACATATTTCGGCATCATGCTCAGACGATTTTTGGCGAGTCGAATTAAATGATAACGGAATCGGAATAGCGCCTGAATTTTTTGAACGTATTTTTGTGATTTTTCAACGTTTGCATACGAAGGAAGACTATCCCGGAACCGGAATCGGCCTTGCGATCTGCAAAAAGATCGTCGAGCGCCACGGAGGAACGATTAGCGTCGAATCGGAGCCCGGTCAGGGCGCTACTTTTATTGTGATATTACCTAAAATCAAAAGCGAGGAAGTGAACTGATGAGTTTGGAAGAGATTGGCCGTGCCGCGGAGTTTTTGCTGGTAGAGGATAATCCGGGCGATGTGCGCTTGACCAGAGAGGCTTTAACCGAGAGTAAAGTCAAAAACAATTTGAACGTGGTTGGCGATGGGGAGGAAGCAATGGCCTTTTTGAAACGGCAGGGAAAATATGCCGAAGCCCCGCGGCCCGATGTTATTCTGCTCGATCTCAATCTCCCCAAAAAAAACGGCCGCGAAGTCTTGGAAGAAATTAAAGCCGACCCGAGTCTAAAGCGAATTCCGGTTGTCATTATTACTTCCTCCGAAGCCGAGCAGGACGTTTTGAGAACTTATGATCTGCATGTCAATTGTTATGTCAACAAGCCGGTGGATCTGGAGCAATTTATCAAGGTGGTGCAATCCATCGAAACGTTTTGGTTGACTATCGTCAAGTTGCCTTCTGAAATAGCGTAACAATCATGAACCAGGTTGCCGCTAAAGTATTGCTGATCGAGGATAATCCGGGCGATGTTAAATTAGTTCAGGTATTGCTGGAGTCGAGTGATGAGCATCAGCAGCCTTTTGAATTGATTAAAGTCGGGCAGCTAAGCGATGCTTTTCCTCTTTTGGCGAAAGGCGGCATCATGGCAATATTGCTCGACTTAGGGTTGCCCGACGGTAATGGGATCGATACGCTAATTCGAGTGCATGCTGCCGCCCCTATGATTCCGATAGTCGTGCTCAGCGCCGAGGAAGATGAAATGCTGGCGATACGCTCGGTACAATTGGGGGCACAGGACTTTTTGGTCAAACAAGGTATTTCGGGCATGCTGCTCAGGCGGGCGATCTGCTATGCGATCGAGCGAAAGCGCTTGATGGAACAATTGCAGTATTTGGCTCATTACGATGTATTGACCGGGCTTGCGAATCGAAAGTTGTTTTACGATAAGTTGAAACATGATGTGATCGGGGCAAGGCGTTCGAAAAAATCGCTGGCATTGATCTTTCTTGATCTGAACGACTTTAAAAAAATCAATGATTCTTTGGGGCATCATGCCGGCGACGAATTACTCAAAAATGTTGCGAAACGTTTATCCGGTAGTGTAAGGGCCAGCGACTGCGTGGCCAGAATGGGCGGCGATGAGTTTACGATTATCCTCAATGGTTTGAATAACGCAGAGGAAGCCGCTTTGATCGCCGATAAGATTTTAAAGGCTTTGGTCGAGCCGTTTAAGTTTGAGGGTTCCGTGATGACCGTTCGCGCTAGCCTGGGAATCGCAACTTATCCCGATGATAGCGATGAATTGGAAAAGCTAATCGGGGCGGCCGATTCGGCAATGTACAAAGCCAAAGTGTCGGGCAGCGAAAAAATCAGCCGGTATTGTTTTTATTCGGCGGCAATGACTGCAAAGGTTCAGCATGAGATAAAAAAGGTTCGGCAACTTAAACATGCCTTCGAAAACGGTGAGTTCGAGTTGTATTATCAGCCGGAAGTCGACGTTCATAGCGGAAAGATCATTGGCATGGAGGCTTTGTTACGCTGGCGCCATCCTGATCGCGGAGTTTTGACGCCGTCCTCGTTTATGCAGGATTTAGAAGATACCGGCCTGATCGTTCCCGTCGGCGAATGGGTCATACGGAAAGCCTGCGAACAATGCAAAGTTTGGCAAGACCAAAATTTCCCGCCATTGACGGTGTCGATTAATATTTCGGCAAAACAATTTCGCCATAACGGTTTTGTCGATGGTGTATTGGGCGCTATCGATCAGCTACGTGTGAATCCGTCTTTAATTGAATTGGATTTTAACGAAGAGACGCTATGGGAAGAAGAGGCGCGCTCCGTTATCGTGCTGGACCGATTAAGCCGAGTCGGTGTGAAACTGTCGTTGGATCATTTCGGTAGCGGATCGATTTCTTTTAAAACGTTGACTCGCTTTCCGATTCATGCCATCAAAATTGATTATACGCTGATTGCTCAGGCGTCAACCGATTCGGCTGAGACGGCGATAGCCAAGGCCGCTATCGAAATTGCTCACATATTCAGCATCAAAGGCTTGGCGGGAGGTATTGAAACCCAGGCGCAACTCGAGTGGGCACGCCGAATTGCTTGCGATGAGGTGCAAGGATATCTCTATAGCAAGCCTCTTCCGGTTGACGAGGCAACAGCATTAATTGCTAGGCATGATTCTTTGAGTCCGCAAGACTAAAATAGCGATCCGTTGAAATGAAAATATTATTAATTGAGGATCATAAGCCGGATGCGATATTGTTGCGTGAATTGTTGAGCGAAAATAGCGCCGATCAAATTCATTTATTTCATTTGGAGCGACTAGGCGATGCGCTTGAGGCTCTGAAAAGTAGAGAGTTCGATATTGCATTGCTCGACTTGTCGTTGCCGGATGCTTTTGGGCAGGAAACCTTTCGACGTTTGAATCGAGTTGCACCGAGTTTGCCGATCATTGTCTTGACCGGGATCGACGATCAAGAGCTGGCAATGGATCTGGCGCAGGCAGGGGCTCAAGATTATCTAGTCAAGAGCGAATTGAGCGGCGGGCTTTTGCATCGTTCGATGCATTATGCGATAGAACGTAAACGGGCCGAATTAAAACTTCGTTTGGCGGCCACGGTATTCGAAAGCACGCTCGAAGGTATCATGATTACAGATGCCAAAACTAATATCATCAGCGTCAACGAAGCATTTTGCGAAATCACTGGCTATGGCAGCGAGGAAATTATCGGTTGCACGCCTGCGATGTTCGAGTCGGAACGTCATAGTAAGGCTTTTTTTCGGCAATTATGGGATATTCTTAATAAAACCGGTCAATGGCGCGGAGAAATATGGAATCGCCGTAAAAGCGGAGAGGTGTTTCCGGCCTGGGTTAATATCAGCGCAGTACCTAATATAGCGGACGATAGATTCGGACATTATGTCGCGGTATTTACTGAAATTACCGAACTTAAACTATCCGAAGAAAGATTGAATTATCTAGCGCATCACGATCCGTTAACCGGACTGCCTAATCGGCTGTTGTTTCAAGACAGATTGGAGCAAGGCGTTCTGCAAGCGCAGCGTAGAAAAAGCATGATTGCCGTCATGTTTCTGGACTTGGATCGGTTTAAATTAATCAACGATACGCTCGGTCATCCGATTGGCGACGAGCTTTTAGTCGCGGTTGCCGAGCGCCTGCGTCGATGCGCGCGCGAAACCGATACGATTGCCCGTTTGGGCGGCGATGAGTTTGCGGTTATTTTGTCGAGCATGACGCGCGAAGAAGATGTCGAGCATGTGGCGCAAAAGATTATTCAAGCCTTGTCTTCGGTGTTTTGCGTGGGCGGGCATGAGGTCTTTGTCACCACGAGTATCGGAATTACGTTTTATCCGGGGCTCAATAACGATCGAAGTAAACTTCTGGAGCAGGCCGATGTCGCGATGTATCATGCGAAAAAGCACGGCCGCAATAACTATCAATATTATACGGCGGATATGAATGCCGCAGCATATGAGCGGTTGATGCTCGAAACGAATTTACGAAGAGCGTTGGAAAGGGAGGAGTTCAGGCTGTATTATCAACCGCAGATTGATGTCCAAACCGGCGTCGTGACCGGTGTCGAGGCGTTGATTCGTTGGCAAAGTCCGGAGCTTGGTTTGGTTTCTCCAGGAAAATTCATTCCTTTGCTGGAAGAGACAGGTTTGATCGTTCCGGTTGGCGAATGGGTTATAGAAACCGCTTGCCGCCAAATGAAAGAATGGATTGATGCCGGATATCCGGCCATGACGATGGCGGTTAATTTATCCGCAAGACAGTTTCATCAAGTCGATTTAGTGGAAAAAATCGCGCAAATTTTACAAGAGCTTAGTTTACCGCCTGAGTTGTTAGAGTTGGAATTGACTGAAAGCATGGTCATGGAGAGCGTCGATTCGGCAATTGAAATTCTACATAGGTTAAAGCGAATGGGCGTCAAGGTGGCAATCGACGATTTCGGCACGGGGGTTTCATCTCTGGGGTATTTAAAACATTTTCCGATCGATACCCTGAAAATCAGTCATGATTTCGTATTGAATCTGCCTCGCGATTCGGTGGATGCCTCAATCGCTTCGGCAGTTATTAATCTAGCGCGCAACATGCAGTTGAGTAGTGTCGCCGAAGGCGTGGAAAATTCCGAGCAAATGGACTTTTTGAGCGCCCATGATTGCGAGCGTTTACAAGGGTATTTATTCAGTCGACCGGTTCCGGCGGAAAATATAGCTGAGTTGCTGGAAACATGGCAGTCTATGCCGAAAAAATCGCGCTAAGTTGAAAATTAATGCCGAGGGAGTAAACAAGTCATGTGGATCCAAAAGCAAATAAAAATTAGTTCAAAAAAACGCGGCTTTCATTTAATCACCCCTGAAATCTGTCAAGGCTTACCCGAGATAGGTGCGATCAAGTGCGGGTTATTACATCTATTTATCCAGCATACCTCGGCGTCTTTGGGTATTAATGAAAATGCCGATCCCGATGTCAGAATAGATATGGAGGCTTATTTTTCCAAAACGGTCCCGGAAAATGAACCATATTATCAACATACGCTCGAAGGAAGCGATGATATGCCGGCGCATATAAAAAACATTATGATCGGCTGTCAGTTGACAATACCGGTGGGTTCGGGGCGGTTGTTGTTAGGAACATGGCAAGGTGTTTATCTATGTGAGCATCGGGAAAATGCCGGTACGAGAAATATCATTGCGACGATGACGGGCGAGCCGCTGCATCGCTAGCAGTAACGATGCTTTTTGTTATACCTATCGCACATGAAATTTCGGCATTCGCCTCCCTCGCCAACTGTGGGAGAGGGCTGGGGTGAGGGTTTTAAAAAACCGAAATTTGATGTGCGAAAACTATAGTCAAATTACGACACCCATCGGTCGAGCAACCGTCCCCTACTCGGAGCCGGCATCGTGCTTTCACAGTAACGCCCCGATCCACCAGCCTCTCGAGCGGAAAAGAGTTGGATGAGGTTTTTACTATATACTCAGCGTAGATGAAAATTCGGCCTCGGGGTGCCCGTCAAAGGACGCCGTAAACCCAGCGCCTAATGTCCATAGGTCTTTGGCAATGATTCAAAATCATGGCTTATTTAGGTGCTGGGTAAATACGTCCATGTAGGCGCTATGCCAGCTCCATGCGCCCCGAGGCTCACTCCGGCGCTGCCGAAATTTGAAGTGCGAAAGGTATAAAATGATTTCATGTCGATTTCATAGGAGTAATGAATGAAAAAAATATTAGCAATAATGATGATGCTATCTTTTGGTTTTGCCGGGCGCTTAGCCCTGGCCGAGATTGGACAGGTTAAGGATGTTGTGGTTTATCGAAGCCCCTCTTGTGGATGTTGTGGAAAATGGGTTAAGCATCTCAAGGATAATAACTTTAATGTGATTGATAATGTTGTTCACGATGTTGACTCGGTTAAACGCAAATATGGGGTTCCCGGCGAGTTGGCTTCCTGCCATACGGCGATATTGGGCGATTATGTGATCGAAGGTCATGTGCCTGTCGAGGATATCGAAAAGCTCTTGGGTTTAAGTGTCGATGTTTCAGGTATTGCCGTTCCGGGGATGCCTGTCGGGACGCCTGGTATGGAAATGGGCGATCGCAAAGACGCCTATAAAGTCATTGCTTTCGATAAAGAAAATCGCAAGCAGGTCTTTAGTGTGCATGAAGACTAAGATTATCTACTGAGATAACCAAGTCTCGGCGTCGGGAGGCTAAATACCGCCTTCAAAGAAAGTTATGATTTTAGGCGCGAGGCTGAATACTTTGTGAATTGCCCCCGGTGTTGTTTTGCCAATGTCGAAATTTAACGTACGAAAGGCATGACTTAACCCAGCTTTAACAAGTGTAGTGTCTACCTCCTATGCTATTGAAATATAATAATTAAAAATCATGCCAAATTTAACTTTGTAGTGCCATAAAATTAATTATTGCATATTATTCAATAACCTATTGACGCGCAATGTTAAGGCTGGGTTAAAAATCTCCGCAAAAAAAAATGCCCTCTATTTAGAGGGCATTTTTTTTTGCGGAGATTGGGGTCGAGGATGCGCTAATCGGTTTATAACTCGTCAATTCCGGATAATCCGTCAATCGACCAATTATCGGTATTCAAAATTCCTGATAGATCATCGCCTTTTTCGTATTTAATCCGGCAAGCATATCTTCGAGTGATGCTTGCCGTTTCGGGGCCTGCTATTTCAACCTCTGCGTTAATGACGTATTGGTGATTGCCGATACCCCATGCGTTAAGCGGCTGTGCAGAAAAGAAAACCGAATACTTATTATCAAGCTCTTCTTTGATATAGTTGTTACAGAATGTAAATGCCAGATCGGTCATTTCATTGGAAATGCTTTCTAGATCGCCGATATCTTCTGAGTCAACAAGAAAAAGATCGGAGCTGGCTACTTGATGCGCAAGTGGCATGATGGCTTCGCGCTGAAATAATATCAGTCCGATGAAGCCAATGAGAAAAAACAAGAATTTAAAGTTTTTCATTGTTGATTTTTATAGTTTGGGATTGTGAACGCAAACAAGATTCTAACAGAATTTCGGGTGCAGGAAACTCAATTTGTTAAATTGAAAAGTATTGAAATTTTAGGTTGTTAGCATAAAAGAACAGGTGTTGTTGTTAAGACATGGGTAAGTTAGACGGTTGATGCAAATCCATCGCAGAGCAAAATTCGGTGCGATCACTTAAATTATATTCATCGTAGATGAAAATTCGGCCTCGGGGTGCCCGTCAAAGGACGCCGTGAACCCAGCACCTAAATTGTCCAAGACAATTGACCTTAGCCAATGAGCTATGGAATTTAGGTGCTGGGTGAATACGTCCATGTAGGCTCTATGCCAGCTCCATGCTGGCAAGGCCTTTGCGAGCGCCATGGATGGCGTGAATGTCGATTTTGCAGGAGCAAAAATCGACCTAGCACCCCGAGGCCTCCTCCTGCTCTGCCGAAATTTGAAGTGCGAAAGATATATCGGCATCATATGTTGGTAATGGAACCAAAAAAATCGAAAACAGACTTTGGGTGATGGATGATAAATAAAAGCTTAAGGGCCGTGAAGGTAGTAAAAAAAAAGGGCCGCTAGCAATTGCTTAAACAATAGCGTACTAGATTGGTCATAAATTTTGTTGACAAGCCTTTTCGAAATGATAAACTGAGCAGCACCAAATTGGACTGGTAGAGCTTGAATAAAGCGTTAAAGGGATGTTCTAAAGCAACCGCCCTTCGGGGTTTTATAAATTTTTTAGGAGGTAGAAATGGCTGCTACAACTGAGTCAGTTAAAGCTGATGCTGCAGAAGCACCACTTTTGAACAAAAAAAATATGATTGCCGGTGCATCTCTGTACTGTGTTTTCTATGCTTGGGTTCGTTGGTATGAAGGCGTTTATGGTTGGTCCGCCGGCCTGGATTCGTTCGCGCCTGAATTCGAAACTTACTGGATGAACTTCCTGTACATCGAAATGGTGTTGGAAGTATTGACAGCTTCTGTATTGTGGGGTTACCTTTGGAAAACTCGCGATCGTAAAGTGATGTCAATCACTCCGCGTGAAGAGTTGAGAAGACATTTTACTCACTGGACATGGTTGATGATGTACGGTATCGCGATCTACTTCGGTGCTAGCTACTTCACAGAACAAGACGGTACATGGCATCAAACGATCGTTCGTGATACTGACTTCACTCCAAGTCACATCATCGAGTTCTACTTGAGCTACCCAATCTACATCATCACTGGTGGTGCTTCTTTCTTGTATGCTAAAACAAGACTTCCAACTTACCAACAAGGTTTGTCTCTGCAATACCTGGTTGTTGTTGTAGGTCCGTTCATGATCCTGCCTAACGTTGGTTTGAACGAGTGGGGTCATACTTTCTGGTTTATGGAAGAATTGTTTGTTGCTCCTCTGCACTATGGCTTCGTCTTCTTCGGATGGTCTGCCTTGGGTGTATTGGGTGTAATCAACATCGAGCTGGGCGCATTGTCCAAGCTGCTGAAAAAAGACCTGGCTTAATCGCTTAAGTCTTGAAAAAAACTATCTCCTGGTCGCTTCTTCTTTACCGAAGAAGCGATTCAGAAAATAGTAAAAAATAAATAATAATTTTTAAATCCTTTAGGAGGTAAGCTAATGAGCGCATCTCAATCAGCTGTTCGTTCACGCGCAGAAGCTGTCAAAGTTTCTCGTGCGATCGACTACATGATTCTCTTTACGGCGTTTTTTGTTGTTCTCGGTGGTTATCATATCCACTATATGTTGACCGGCGGTGACTGGGATTTCTGGACTGATTGGAAAGATAGACGTCTATGGGTAACTGTGGCGCCAATCGTTTCAATTACTTTCCCTGCCGCTGTTCAAGCTGTACTTTGGTGGCGCTATCGCATCGCTTGGGGTGCAACTTTGTGTGTCTTGGGTCTGTTGCTCGGTGAGTGGATCAACAGATACTTCAACTTCTGGGGATGGACATACTTCCCGGTTAACTTCGTTTTCCCATCTAACCTGATGCCAGGTGCTATCGTATTAGACGTCATCCTGATGCTTTCCAACAGCATGACTCTGACTGCGGTTGTTGGTGGTTTAGCTTGGGGCTTGTTGTTCTATCCAGGTAACTGGCCAATCATTGCTCCATTACATGTTCCTGTTGAATACAACGGCATGATGATGACTCTGGCTGACCTGCAAGGTTACCACTATGTTAGAACCGGTACTCCTGAGTACATTCGTATGGTTGAAAAAGGTACACTGAGAACATTCGGTAAAGACGTTGCTCCAGTATCAGCGTTCTTCTCTGGTTTCGTAAGTATCTTGATTTACTTCTTGTGGCACTTCTTCGGAAGCTGGTTCGGAAGTGAAAAATTTGTACAAGGTTCTTGATACAAACTTAATAATCAAAAAACCGCGGTATATTCATTTTGGATTTACCGGATGCTTATAAAACTATTAATTCTCTGTAATAGAGGAGGATATATGAAAATAATAAAAGACAAAGTTGCTAAATTGTCCTTTGTCGCACTGCTGGTATCAGTAACAGCAGCGATGTTTTACACTCCGACAGCATCTGCTCATGGTGAGAAATCACAGGCGGCATTCATGCGTATGCGGACTATTCACTGGTTCGACTTGAACTGGTCTAAAGACCAAGTTTCTGTCAATGATACTATGTCAATTTCTGGTAAATTCCACGTTTTCGCGGGATGGCCGGAAACTGTCGATAAACCAGAAGTTGCTTTCTTGAACATCGGTATTCCTGGTCCTGTATTTATTCGTGCAGGTTCTTGGATCGGTGGTCAGTTGGTTCCACGTTCGGTAACGTTGGAATTGGGCGAAACTTATGAATTTAAAGTTTTGTTGAAAGCGCGTCGTCCAGGTGACTGGCACGTTCACACTATGATGAACGTTGAAGGCGGTGGTCCAATCATTGGTCCTGGTAAATGGGTAACTATTACTGGTAGCATGGGTGATTTCAGAAATCCAATCACTACATTGACTGGTGAAACCATTGACCTGGAAACATATGCACTGGACGGTGTCTATGGATGGCACTTGTTCTGGTACGCTTTGGGTGTGGCTTGGATGTTATACTGGTGTCGCAAGCCTGTATTCATTCCACGCAGAATAGCTGTTGACGCTGGTAAAGCCGATTCTTTGATCACTCCAACTGATAAAAAAGTTGGTATGGCTTTCGCTGCCGGTACTATGGCTATCGTTGCTATCTCAATGGGTCAAGCCAACGAGAAATATCCTGTTACGACTCCATTGCAAGCAGGTTTGATGCGCGGTATTAAATCTTTGGAACTTCCACAACCTACAGTTTCTGTAAAAGTTGTTGATGCTTCTTACCGTGTTCCAGGTCGTGCAATGCAAATGACTTTGGAAATCACTAACAACGGTGATTCTGCAGTTCGTTTGGCTGAGTTCAACACAGCTTCTGTTCGTTTCTTGGATGCTGATGTATATGAAGACGACACTAACTATCCAGATGATTTGTTAGCTGAAGAAGGTTTGTCTGTTAGCGATAACAGCCCACTTGCTCCAGGCGAAACAAGAACTGTTGACGTTACTGCTTCTGACGCAGCATGGGAAGTTTACCGTTTAGCTGACTTGATCTACGATCCAGACAGCCGTTTCGCGGGTCTGTTGTTCTTCATCGACGAAGACGGCAACCGTCAAATGACAATGGTAGATGCTCCATTGATCCCAACATTCATCTAATGAATAGCTTGGTCTAGTTATATAGACTAAGTAGGGTTAAGAGCCTCCGTGTTGAAAAACGCGGGGGCTTTTTTATGCCTGTTGTTATCGTATTGGGTGGCTGTTTTTAGGTTTGATCATGAATGCAGGAAGTGGGGCTCTAGCAGTTGGCGGTTTAGGCGGCAATGAGTCTGATACTGGGGAACAAAAATTCTCCTGTATTTGCTGTATTCTGACGCTTTTATCACTCAGGGATGTCGATGGGTGGCTAGCGGGGTAAATAAGTCCATGTAGGATCTATGCCGGCTGAGGGGCCGAGTACCCATACGCATCAAGCTAAAAACGCCCCCGATCTTTCTTGTTTGCTATTGAAGCGCGTAGCCCGGATGGAGCGTAGCGAAATACGGGAATGGCGTGGCTCCGAACTTCCCGGATTGCGCTACGCTCCATCCGGGCTACGCTGTTCAGGATCGCCGGAAGAGGTCCGTTGCGATTTAGTTGCGAGGATCTTTGCTTAGCTTGATGCGTATGGGCCGAACACCCCGAGGCCTCCTCCGGCACTGCCGAAAGTTGAAGTGCGAAAGGTATAAATTGACTAAGCCTTCTAAGAAAAGAGAGTAACTATTTGCGAGTATAAGCCTAAAACGAAAGGTTGAGCGCCTCAAGTTGCGGTTCGTCCTGGGGTGGTCGAAAGGACTGAGGTTTAACCAAGCTTATGAAAGTGTTGTGATCCCTTCATGCTTAGGCTTTTTAGCGTGGCACAAACGGTCTGCAACGCATGCCGGGGGGGGGGCTCTTTTTAGGGTTAACCTAGGAGTGTGCATGAGACGGTTATGCAGTCGACAGGTTTTTTGGGTATGTTTTCATCGTTATACCCGTCTTAGATCAAAATTCGGCGTCTGGGTGCCCGCCAACGGACGCCGTGAAGGCTCTATGCCAGCTCCATGCCAGCGTTAGGGGAGGGGGTGAGCACATTGGCGCCAACTTAAGTAACGTTCATGAAGGCCCGGCAATCGCCAGGCAAATGAAAGTGCAAACTGTGGTGGATGCGGTCACTCGCCCGATAGGACGCCGTGAACCCAGCACCTAAATCATCCAAGATAGTTAACCATAGCCAATGGACTATGGAATTTAGGTGCTGGGTGAATACGTCCATGTAGGCTCGGCGGCGGCTATCCCTGCCGCCGACGCCTGTCGGTCGAGCAACCGCACCCTCCTCGGAACCGGTGTTGTTTTTCATAAAGCGGCAAATGCGCCATAGAATGAGCGTTAAGTTGGCGCTTATGGGGGTGAGCACTCATAAGCCTCCTCTGGCCCTGTCGAAGTTTGAAGTGAGAAAGGTATATATTGCGGTAGGCTTTGTGCGAATAGTTATAAAGTCGTGTGTTTTTATGCGGTGTGAATACGAACAAAAGTCGTAGTGTTAGTTGTCTGTCTTATGTGGCACTATAGGATCTATTGTCACAAGCAGAGGTTAAGAAATAGCTGTGTGGGGAATGCAAAAAGAAGAGCGGAAAATATAAGCTAGAAAAAGAAGTTTGATGATTAATCGAGGAGGCTGGAAAAAAATAAATTTTCAGCGAAAAAAGGAACTGATTGATGGGGAATAACGCGCAGGTAATAAAAGAGGTGGATTGGGTTGTTAATATGAACCCGGCTTATTAGAAATTAAGCCGGGTTCATAAATTCAAAACTTACAACCTAATAGTTGTATTTTCAACTTTTTGTTTGGAGCTATCGGGATCGTCCAGGCAGCCTGTTAAGCCAACAATCATTAATGCCATAGCTAAAAGTGATAAAACTTTTTTCATACTATCCTCCAAAAGAATTTATTTTTATATTAATAAAATTACAGTACTAAATGCTTAGCACGGTATTTTTATATCATGGCAAAAAATTCTATGCAACATTTAAATTAAAATGAGCGTAGAAGTTATAAATGAAATGGAGTCGAAGATTGTTAAAAAAATAGACTAGTATGTTATTAAGTGGTTGTTATAAAAAAATAAAAAATTGCTAATTGTGCCGATTGTTGATTAAGCAATGGGTACGGCTATGGAATTTAGGTGCTGGGTGAATACGTCCATGTAGATCCCTCCGCCTAGCGTTGGGTGAGGGATCGAGCAATCTAACTCATCCTTGGGTGCTGCCTAAATTTGAAGTTCGAAAGGTATGGTTCAATCGTAAGGGCAAGGGCTTGTCGTTATTCGGGTGTTGAGGTGGGCCAATAACTTGATTGAGTAGAGATATTATCCAGCAATGTTTGGTTTAAATTGCTATGAAATTGCTGCTGTTTCCACTGGACTGCGCCTAGGTTTGACCATTCTCCGCTGAGGTTTTTATTGAGCAAATCATAAACCCAGTAGGACGGCGCTGAATTTTTCTTAATCTTGATCGTGAACAGGGCGTTATCAAGGTCTAGATGGAGTCTATGTGCCCAGTATGCAGTAATTTTCATGATCAGTTTGTTAAGTCTAGTGGCGTCAATATTCGGTGTGACAGCGATATTGGCCCACATTGAGTGAACGCGTCCCCAGTGAGGGGCTAATATCCGTCCTTCTTGGTTGATGAACGGCAGCCAGGCTTCATCTCCGTTATCGTTGGTGTAGGTGATTGCGAGTAACGTGTCGTACCCCTCAAAATGGTCGTGCAAATAAAGAGCATGGGGTGTTATGCCGATGAATGAGTGGGATAGTAATAAAATGGAATTGCTGGCTTGAGTCATTGCAAGCATTAAGGGGTTGCTGCGTGTGTCGACATTAAGCCGGTATAGTAGTCCGTAGTGAATGGAGCTATTGATTTGTAGTATGCAAATGATTAAGAAGGCTTTGGTCAGTGTTTTTAAGTTTCTTCGTGACTGAGGGTTATTGGTCCCAAAAAAACGGCCATAAAAGCTGTTTAATTTGAATTGGGTTGTGTTTGGAATCGTGCAGTCTTGATTGCATGTTATGCGCTGTCTGTTATCGGCTATGTTGCGATAAATAGCTTTGGCTAGATGATGAATGCCGGGGGTGCGGAGTAGCCAGCCAATTAAAAATGGATAGCGCATTTTCATTAGAATCTGGATGTAGGTGTTGATGCCGTTATAAACCTTACCGTTTTCGTCGACCGAATAAAGATCGGTCAGCAAGGTATCCAATGGCAGGGTAGATAGTGCGGGTTGTTTATTCGAATAAGTTTGAGCGTCCTTAAATTCAATGCATTTAAAAATATCGAAATGATTGACCGTTAATGCAGTGCGATTGCATAAAGGGCAGTCTTTGTCGTAGTAGACCAGTAATAAAGGCTGAGCGGGTCTAAGGGCTTTGGCTAAGCGGCGCCACCATGAAAAAGGAACCAGTAAGCTGTAAAAAATGAGCATGCCAAGGCCAAACGGATAAATATTTAGAGAAATCGTTATGCCAAGGTGTAAGCCAATGCCAATGAATAAGTAGAAGGGGCGTAAGTAGCGGTTTGAGAAAAAGAATATAAAGCTAAATTGGAACACAATAATGATATAGCCAATCGTCTTTTGTAATATTTCCTGATTAAGGAGCCAGGACATATTGATCGCGGATACATAATATGGCTGTGTGGAGGGAAGCCAGGCTCCTAGGCCGTTTCGCCAGTGTTCGGCAAATAATTTATGAATCGCCGAGTCGAAATAAAGAAAGCCTAGGCAGATAAAGACGGGAAGCTGGTAGCTCAGGCATGAAACAGTAGGTTTCGGGTGTTGAGAGTAATGGCGAAAGGGTGTGCTGAGTTTTAGTCTTAATTGGTCGAGCGCAAAGGCTTTGTCGGTCGGCATGAAGAGCAAAAAAAATCCTGATCCAGTCATGAATGCATCAAATCCGCCGTCAAAGTCTCGCTGCATGGGGGTGAACTGTACAAAGATAATCCAAAAAAGGTAGCTTACAATTAATGCGTTTTGGCATTGGTAGCCAACGATTATGAATAAAGCAGAAACCGCCCAGAGACAAAGAAAAAAAGGAATGAGCGGGAACTCAACGTCAATGTAAGGAATTGGGTCGAAAATTAGATGATGGAAATATAATAAGAAGCAGATTTCTTGAAATAATACGATGCCGTAGAGCAGTCGAAATAAGCCGATGCCGGTAGCTGGTGCGGGTTTGTTGTGCAGTTGGTGAAGCTTGTTGAAAATAAAATGATACATTTACTAGAGCATTATGCTGAATAAATGTATAAATTATAAGGTATTTAGCTTGGAGGTGGGTAGAAAAAACAAAGGCCGCCTCTAATACTTATCAGGATTAGCAGGGGCGGCCTTGTGATCTTTTTAAAACTAACGGGGCGTTAGTTTATTTGTCTTCGTCGTTAGGCTCAGCAAAAACCCATTTTACTAAGAAGTAGCCGGCTGCGATAACGACAATCGCACCGATCATGCCAGCTGGTTCTTTTAACATTTCAGTCAAATCTAAGATCGCACCCATGAGTGTCCTACCTGTGTTTTTATATTTTAGAAAATGCTATAGACATAGCAAATGAGCCATCAATGATACTTTAGACACAGCTAATGTCAAGTTTAATGTTGAAATTTTAAAGCGATGCGCAATTAAGTTAGGGGGAATGTAAAACTAGAGTAGCAGTAGGTGTGTGTTATAATCCGAAGGACCTATAAAATCAAAGTAAAAAGGTGGGAAGATGAATATAAAAAAGAGCATACATGCAATATGGCCCGCTGTTTTATTGGCTTTTGCAGCGAATGCGGAAGTCTTATTAAAAGATCAGTCTGAAATTCTGGGGAAATGGAATCTCTATGCGGAAGCCGCCAAATTGGAGGGGGAGAAAAAAGATCTGAGTATCGAATGGGACTTTAAAAGTGACGGGGTATTGAACACAAAGTCGATTGATAACTATGGGCGGACCAAGACATTTGAAGTGGCATTAAAATATTCTGTCGAAGACGGCATGATTAGAAAGCAATCGACTCCCGGACGTGAAAAATACGAATCCTGCAAAGTTATTGAAAAATCGGATTCGGATATGATTTTGAAATGTACCTATCTCTTTTTCTTTTTGACTAAAAAATAATAACTAAAACAGGAGGGTGTGTAATGATTGGTGGTATTGTTATGATTCTGGTGGCCGTTTGGGTCTACCAGTCGGCTTCGCGAGCTAAAGTAGAAAAAATTCTTTTTTGGGTGGTTTTATGCTCTGTCGTTTTTTTAGCGGTTCAATTTACGGCGGTTTATTTCAATGTGTATTTACTCGAGACATTTAAAGACGGTGGCTTCGAAGGCGGCTATGAGCGGGATTTGGCTTCCATCGGCGACCGAAAAACTAAAGGTGGAATATTTCAAGGGTTTACCGGAACCCTGTTGTCCATTGTGTTTGAATTGATGCCGCCGCTTCTGGGTGTCTTAGCCGTTGCCTTTATTAGAACTAAGTTTATGCTCAAAGAGGCATTGACAGTTTCTAATTTATTTAGCGGAATGAAAGAGTTATTCGTCTCGATTAAGAATAGTTTCAAACCGGAATAATATCTCGTTTTACCAGGCAAAAAGCCCAAGTCCTGCTTGGGCTTTTTTGTTGATCAGCCAGTAATTTTTGCAACAAGCGATACCAAAAGAGCGACAAAAAGAACAGTAAAAATAATGCCGACAATGATGTAAGTGGACAAGTTGCCGTGTTCGAAATCCCTTTGCCTATTTTTGTTGCTTTGTATGCCGACTGCGGCGGCGAAAACGCTTTTAATTACATTGAGTATCGTCGGTTTCGACATAATCATCTCCCTAAAA
This sequence comes from Methylotuvimicrobium sp. KM2, assembly GCF_038051925.1. Classification (NCBI taxonomy): domain Bacteria; kingdom Pseudomonadati; phylum Pseudomonadota; class Gammaproteobacteria; order Methylococcales; family Methylococcaceae; genus Methylotuvimicrobium; species Methylotuvimicrobium sp. KM2. Next base: position 600,777 of record NZ_CP150634.1, read on the forward strand.
ATCCGTTAAGCATAATGCGGCTCGACAGCTTGTCAAGCCAAGCTTTATCCGGGTGTTATGCCCTTATTTAACTTCTAGCATGTAAGTACATGAATAAATTAGAAAACTTTAAAAAAAGACTGTCCCAAAGTATCCTGTTTTTAGATGGCGCTATGGGCACGATGATTCAAAGCTACAAATTGGAAGAAAAAGATTATCGGGGCAAGCGTTTTTCGGATTGGACTGTCGATCTAAAAGGTAACAATGATCTGCTGTCTTTGACTCAGCCGGATATTATTAAAGCGATTCATTGCGCTTATCTTGAGGTCGGCTGCGATATTATCGAGACGAATACCTTTAACGCGACGCAAATTGCGATGGCCGATTATCAAATGGAATCATTGGCCTATGAAATTAATTTGGAATCGGCGCGGATAGCTAGACAAGTTGCTGATGAATATAGTCAAAAAACACCTGAAAAGCCGCGCTTTGTTGCCGGTATTTTAGGACCGACAAACCGGACGGCATCGATGTCGCCCGATGTCAACGACCCCGGTTTTCGTAACATCGATTTCGATACCTTGGTCGATGCTTATACCGAAGCGATACGCGGCTTAATCGACGGCGGTGTCGATATTCTTTTGATCGAAACGGTATTCGATACGCTCAATGCCAAGGCGGCTATTTTCGCGGTCGATCAATATTTCGAGGCGATCGGTTATAAGTTGCCGGTCATGATTTCCGGCACGATTACCGATGCTTCGGGCAGAACGCTGTCGGGCCAAACCGTCGCGGCGTTTTGGAACTCGCTCAGTCATATCGAGCCGATTTCGTTCGGCTTCAACTGTGCCTTGGGTGCCAAAGAGCTTAGACAACATATCGAGGAATTATCATCGATCGCCGACACGCATGTGTCGGCTCATCCGAATGCCGGTTTGCCGAACGAGTTCGGCGAATATGATGAATCTCCGGAAGACATGGCCTTGGAGTTAGCCGATTGGGCCGCGAACGGTTATTTGAACATCATCGGTGGCTGCTGCGGCACGTCGCCCGAGCATATCAAGGCGATCGTCGAGGCGGTCAAGCAATACCCGCCGAGAGTCGTTCCCGTCATTGAACGACAATGCCGCCTGGCCGGTCTTGAGCCGATGAATATCGGGCCGGACTCGTTGTTCGTCAATGTCGGCGAACGGACCAACGTGACCGGCTCGGCGAAATTTAAGCGCTTGATCGTCGAAGGCGATTTTGAAACCGCATTGGAAATTGCCAAGGATCAGGTCGAAAACGGCGCGCAAATCATCGACATCAACATGGACGAAGGCATGTTGGAGTCGAAAGAAGCAATGGTGCGTTTTCTAAGCCTGATCGCTGCCGAACCGGATATCGCCAAGGTGCCGGTCATGCTCGATTCGTCGAAGTGGGACATTCTCGAAGCCGGCTTGAAATGCATTCAAGGCAAGGGCGTCGTTAATTCGATCTCGTTGAAGGAAGGCGAAGAAGCCTTCATACAGCATGCCAAGTTGATACGGCGCTACGGCGCGGCCGCGATCGTGATGGCGTTCGACGAACAGGGCCAGGCCGATACGCGCGATCGAAAAATCGAAATTTGCAGCCGCGCCTATCGCATTTTGACCGAGCAATTGAATTTTCCGGCCGAGGATATTATTTTCGACCCGAACATCTTCGCGATCGCAACCGGTATCGACGAGCACAATAACTACGGCATGGATTTCATCGAAGCAACCCGCGAGATTAAGCGGACCTTGCCGCATGCCCTGGTATCGGGCGGCGTGTCGAACGTGTCCTTTTCGTTCCGGGGCAACAACCCGGTCCGGGAGGCAATACATGCGGTATTTTTATTTCATGCGATCAAGGCCGGCATGGACATGGGTATCGTCAATGCCGGGCAATTGGCGATCTATGAAGACATTCCGCTGGAATTGCGCGATGCGGTTGAGGATGTCGTGCTCAATCGCAACGATCACGCGACCGAACGTTTGCTGGAGTTGGCCGAAAAATATCGCGGCGATGGCAGCACGGCAGCCAAACCTGAAGAGCTGGAATGGCGAAGTTGGCCGGTTACTAAAAGGCTCGAGCATGCCCTGGTTAAAGGTATCGCCGATTTCATCGACGAAGATACCGAGCAGGCCCGGCAAGAAGCCGAAAAACCGTTGCATGTGATCGAAGGCGCGTTGATGGACGGTATGAACGTAGTCGGTGATTTGTTCGGGGCCGGCAAAATGTTCTTGCCGCAAGTCGTTAAGTCGGCGCGGGTCATGAAAAAAGCGGTCGCGTATTTGATGCCGTTCATGGAAGCCGAGCAAAACGGAGAAATGCAGAGCAACGGCAAAATATTGATGGCCACCGTCAAGGGCGACGTGCATGACATCGGCAAAAACATCGTCGGCGTGGTGCTGCAATGCAATAACTTTCAAGTCATCGACTTGGGTGTGATGGTGCCGGCCGAAAAAATCTTGCAGACCGCGCGCGATGAAAACGTCGATATCATCGGGCTGAGCGGATTGATCACGCCATCCCTCGATGAAATGGTGCACATGGCCAAGGAAATGGAGCGTCAAGGCTTCGATATTCCGTTGATGATCGGCGGCGCAACGACTTCAAGAGCCCATACTGCGGTCAAGATCGAGCCTAACTATCACGGTCCGGTTGTTTACGTCGCCGATGCCTCCAGAAGCGTCGGTGTGGCCAGTCATTTGGTCAGCGACGACTCCAAGGAAGCATTTACCCAAAAAATCAAGGAAGAATACAAGGAAGTTCGGGAAAGGCATCAGGGGCGTAAAGCCAAGACCAAGCAGCATAGCATTGAGCAGGCGAGGCGTAATAAATTCAATTGGACCGATTACGAGCCGGTCAAGCCCACCTTTTTAGGTACTAAAGTCATTGATCGCTTTCCTCTCGATACGTTGGTTTGGTATATCGATTGGACGCCGTTCTTCCATACCTGGGAATTGGCCGGTAAATATCCCGATATTTTCGAAGACCGAGTCATCGGCGAAGAAGCTAGAAAACTGTTCGACGACGCGCAAGTGATGTTAAAAAAAATCATCAACGAAGAGTGGCTTCAGGCTCGTGCCGTTATCGGGTTCTACCCGGCCAACAGCGACGGCGACGATATCATTTTATATAAAGACGATTCTCGCCTTGAAAAGCGAGAAATTTTGCATCATTTGCGTCAGCAAAGTGTCAAGGCGCCGGGGCGGCCGAATTATTGTTTGTCCGATTTCATCGCGCCTATCGACAGCGGCAAGACAGATTATCTAGGTGGTTTTGCGGTAACGACCGGCATTGGCATCGAAGCTAAGCTCGAAGAATTCGAAAAAGACCATGACGATTACAGCTCGATCATGCTCAAGGCCTTGGCGGACCGATTGGCCGAAGCCTTTGCCGAGTATATGCATGAAGCGGTCAGGAAGGATTTTTGGGGTTATGCAAAAGACGAACAATGGCGTAACGAGGAGCTGATAGCCGAGTCTTATCAAGGCATAAGGCCGGCTCCGGGGTACCCGGCTTGCCCGGATCATACCGAAAAGAGCAAATTGTTCGAGTTGCTCAATGTGACTGCGACGACCGGAATAGAGTTGACCGAGAGTTACGCGATGTATCCGGCCTCGGCGGTCAGCGGCTGGTATTTTTCGCATCCTGAAGCCCAGTATTTCAATGTCGGCAAGATCGATCACGATCAACTCGAAGACTATGCGCGCCGAAAAGGCATCGCGAAGGAAGTGGCTGAGCGGTGGTTGTCCGCGCATTTGCATCACTGAGGATCTTTTTATGATTGAACGCGCGATCGAGCGCATCATGTATGCGAGCCGTTGGATTTTGGCACCGGTGTATCTAGGAATGAGCGTTGCCTTGTTGGCGATATCGGTAAAATTTTTTCAGGAGATCATTCATTTTGTTCCTCATATCCTTGAGATCGATGAAGCGAACTTGACCTTGAAGTTATTGACCTTGATCGACCTAACGCTGGTCGGTAGTTTGATTATTATCGTGATGTTCAGCGGCTATGAAAATTTCGTTTCGCAAATGGATATCGGTTTGTCGACCGAAAAACTGGGCTGGCTCGGAACACATGATTACGGTTCTCTAAAAATAAAACTGGCATCGTCGATCGTCGCGATCTCGTCGATTCATTTATTGAAGGTCTTCATGAACATACAGGCGACCGACAACGACAAGATTTTATGGTATGTCGTTGTGCATTTAACTCTGGTGATTTCTGCGCTGTTGATGGGTTTTCTCGATAAAATAAGCAAGCATCATGACTAAGGAATATGTGCAAAATATCGTCTATAAGTAGTAGGTTTTGCGGCGGTTCAGTGACTCGCTTGACAGGGCGCCGTGAATACGTACATGTAGGCTTGACGGCGGCTCCCTGCCGCCGACACCTGTCAATCGAGTCACTGAACCCCCTTCAACAATTGTCGAAGTTATTTCATGCTCGTTCCTAAGTTGATGCTGTTCGGCACGCAAGGCTGCCATTTGTGCGAGCAAGCGGAGGAAATGCTGGCTAGTTATCTGACTGATAATAACGATATCGAGATCGAGATCGAGTCGATCGACATTGCCGAATATGAGAAATGGCAGGAACGTTACGCGATACGCATTCCGGTGTTGTTGCATGAGGCGTCCGGTATTGAGCTTTGTTGGCCGTTTGATCAACTCGATGTGGAGAAGCTTGTCGCAATGATTAGCGGAAAGTAGATGATGGTAAGCGGTAAGCGGTAAGCCGTGTATTGCTTGATCCCATACGCGGGGCGGGTATTTATACTCATCGTATATCAAAATTCGGCGCCGGAGTGTCCGTCAAAGGACGCCGTGAATACGTCCCTGTAGGCTCTATGCCAGCTCCATGCTGGTCCCTCACCTAGCGTTAGGTGAGGGATCGAACACCCCGGCGCCTCCTCTGGCATTGCCGAAATTTGAAGTGCGGAAGGTATAACCCGCCCCGAACGTTTTGGTTTGCTTTGACAATGATTGAAACGTTTAGGACGGGGTTACAAACCATACGCATCAAGCTAAAAACGGCCACACCAGACCACGTCTGCTCTTTCCAAAGTTGCTATTAAAGCACGTAGCCCGTATGCAGCGAAGCGGAATACGGGAATGGCGTGGCTCCGAGCTTCCCGGATTGCGCTACGCTCCATCCGGGCTACGCTGGTTAGACTCGCCGAAAGCGATTGGTAGCGATTTAGCCCACCTTTAACATTTTCTAGTAAATATCTATCATTCGCAAAAATTATTAATTTTTTAACTAATTGATATCATTGGGCTATAAAAATCGACTTCCTCGAAAATGGCTAATGTAGTGCCATAAAATGCCTTAGGCATCTTGCGCCGCCTCGCGGTTTGCGCTAAGTTGACGGCATGTTTATTCGACGCACTCAAACCCGCTGCAGAGCCACCGGCGAACCTCATGAGACTTATCGACTGGTTCATTCCGAACGCATCGGTCAAAAAGTTAAACAGGTCACACTGCTGAATCTAGGCCGGCATTTTTCGATCCAGCCCACTTTTTGGCCGGCCTTATGTCGCCGTGTCCTGGAGTTGTTATCGTTGCAAACGAGTTTATTCGATCCGGACTTACCTCAGACGGTGGCCTTGGCCGCGGAACATATCGCCGCGCGCTTGTTGGCGGAAAGCGCGCCATTGCTCGTGAGGCTTTCGTTGATCCCGACCCCAGCCATGAGTGTCGTCAATGAAGCCGCACAGGCGGCTTCGGAATCGGTCTCGTCGGAGCCACCGGAGTCCCGGACTCCCGCTGAAATATATACCATTGATGCGAACTCGCTGGAATTAGCGAGGCCCCGTTCGATCGGTGTCGAGCAGGTCGGTTTGGCGGCGATGGACTTGGTCAATTTTACCTCGCTGCTGATGGGACTGGGTCTCTCCGGGCCGATACGGGCGGCGGTCGTGGGTTCGATCATCGGGCGCATGGCAGCGCCGGCTTCTGAGGCCGCCACGCACCGTTGGCTAGGTCAGCGCAGCGGTTTGGGCGAGCTGTTGGACGTCGATTTCGAACGCATGAAGCCGATCACGTTGTATCGGGCTTCAGACGCTTTGATGAAGCACCGGGACGTCATCGAACGCACGCTGTTCAACCGGGTGCACGATCTGTTCGGTTTCGAGACCACGGTTACCTTATACGACTTGACCAATACCTACTTCGAAGGCACGGCGGCCGCCAATCCGAAAGCGCAACGGGGCCGCTCCAAAGAAAAGCGCCGCGACTGTCCACTGGTCACGCTGGGCTTGGTGCTCGATGGCAGCGGCTTCGTCCGCCGTTCCCAGACCTTCGACGGCAATGCCTCGGAAGGCAAGACCTTGGCCGAGATGCTCAAAGACCTCGGTGCACCACCCGGCGCCTTGGTGGTCATGGACGCAGGCATCGCCACGGAAGCCAATCTCACCTGGCTGCGCGAACACGGTTACCGCTATCTGGTCGTCAGCCGCGAACGCGCTCGGCAATTCGAAGCCGACACCGCGATCCCGATCGAAACCGCCGCCGGCTCCGCCGTCCACATCCAGCGCATCGACGACAGCGAACACCAAGAAGTGCGCTTGTATTGCTACTCCGAACAGCGCGAACAAAAAGAGCGCGGCATCAATCAACACCTGTGCGAGCGCTTCGAAGCCGGATTACAAAAAATCGCCGACGGCCTCCACAAGCCTCGCGCCGAAAAGCGCCTCGACAAACTGCAACAGCGCATCGGTCGGCTCCAAGAAAAATACCACGGTATCGGCCAGCATTACACGATCGAACTGACCCCGGATGAGACCGGCGAAAAAGTCATCGGCCTGACCTGGTCGAAACAGCCCAAAGCCGGCAGCCGCCTGAGCCATCCCGGCGTCTATTGCCTCCGCAGTAACGAAACGCAATGGGATGCTGAAAAACTGTGGCGCACCTATATCATGCTCACCGACCTGGAAGCGGTGTTTCGTAGCCTTAAATCCGAACTCGGGCTTCGTCCGGTCTACCATCACAAAGAAGTCCGCGTCGACGGCCATTTGTTCATCACCGTCCTGGCCTATCAGTTCGTGCAAATCATCCGCCGGCAACTGAAAGAACACGGCATTCACGACCGCTGGTCCACACTGCGCGACATCTTGTCCGTTCAGCAGCGCGTCACCGCCTCCTTCCGGCGCGCCGACGGCGGTATTCTGCACATCCGCAAAAGCACACAACCGGAAGCGGAATTAGCACGGATTTACCACACATTGGGCCTTGACCCGCTTCCTGGAGGTGTACAAAAAACTCTACTATAGATCGAATTACGCTTAAAAAACGCCTATGTAGTGCCTTACGGTCATTTATGATCCAATAAAATATTGATTCATAAAGAGTTTTAAAGTTAGGTGTCAAACATGGGTTAGCAGCGGGGATGTCTGTGCTTAGGGTTTGGTCGTAAACAACTTCCCTATTTTTAGGGAGGGGTCGGTAGCTCGATTGGCAGGTGTCGGCGGCAGGGAAAGCCGCCGTCAAGCCAAGTAAAGACTTCATGTGCTTCATGGTTAAACTGCTGAATTTAAGATGATGGCTGTTTTCGACGGCCAAACCAAGAGTGCCGGTTATTTTTTCTCGGGTTGTTTCGGTTGCGCGAGTTCGAAAATGATCAATTCGGCGGAGCTTTTGCCGACATTTTCGACCGACATGACATCTCCGGACTCCCAGAAAACGTCACCGGCTGAATAAACTCCCGTTTTATCGCCTTCAATGACCTTTAACTTGCCTTTGACGACATAGCGAGGGCCAGGGCCGTCGTGGGTATGGTCCGGTGTTTTGAATCCTGCCGGAATGGTGACTTTGATTGTCTTGGCATTGACGGTATTCGACGGTAATTCGATCTGTTGTTCTAATAATAGCTTTCTATCGAATTTGCCTTGAGTTTGCGCGGTCGCCGTTGAAATGCCCAGCGTTAGCATGGCTAAAGGTAACCCTGCGTATTTTAAATAACAATTATTATTCATTTTCCTTTCTCCCGTATAAATTTATTGTGAGATTGTTTGATTGTTAGTTGGTGATTTTGTTGCATTTACCCAGCTTTAATATTTATGGGTATAAGGTATTGAAAAATTAATTATTATATTCAATGTCATAGTCCATAGTTAGCGCATTTTTTAAGGCTGGGTCAAATCTTGCTATTTCAATAAGAAATTACCAAATCAAATCGTCCGGTATTTGATAATCGGCATAGGGGTCGTCAGCTTCGGGTTGTTTAGGGGGTTCGTTGATTAAAACGATCACGCCTGGTAAGCGTTGTTCGATTTTTTGGGCAATTTCGAGCGGTACGATTTGGTATTGTTTTTCGCAAATGACGATTGCCGCACGGCCATTGACGATTTGATTTCGTACGAACTCCGAAACATATACCGATTTAACTTTGCCGTTATCGTTAAAATTGTATCTTACGCCGTCATTGCTTTGCGCAAACTTATGTTGTTCGACCAATTGTTTGATCTGCGCGGCTAGCTGTTTACGTTCCGTTTCCTCTTTTTTTAGTTGATTAAGCAGGCGGTCTTTCTCTTGTTGTTCCGTTTTCGCTTTTTGTATCTCAAGTCGAGTTTGCTCCGCAGCTGCATGGGCATTCTTTTTGGGTTGTTTGCGTTTTTCGGCTCGGATTTGTTTAGCCTTGGTGTCGCTGGCAAGGCCCGACTTAAGCAGTTGTTCCTGTAGGCTTAATTTTTTTTGACTCATGGTTTTTCGTGACGGCAATAAGTTTAAATAGTAGTGACCGAAAAGATCAGATAACAGGTATAAGCGATGTAGGCCGATAATAATAATCCGCCTTCGATACGGTTGATTCGCCCTCCGCCATTGTAGGAATAACCCAGGACGAAAAGAGAAGCCGTTAACGCAGCCATGACCGGCCAATCTCTGATCAAAATATCTTCAGGGATCGTCATGGGGTGTATGGCTCCCGCGATCCCGACGACCGCAGTCGTATTAAACAGATTGGACCCGATAATATTCCCCAAGGCAATATCGTGCTCACCCTTCTTGGCGGCGATGACCGATGATGCTAGTTCCGGCAGGGATGTGCCGATTGCAACGATGGTTAGGCCAATAATCAAGTCGCTGACGCCTAGGCTTTGCGCAATCGTGACCGCGCCTGAGACCAACATCTGTGAGCTGACGACCAATAATACCAAGCCTACGGCAACCCAAAATAAAGCACGTCCAAGTGTCATCGCGTGGGCTTGCAATTCGGATTCCATTTCTTTTTCGAAACTATCGGAGTCTTTATGCATGCCTTGGATGATGGTCCAGGCCATAATCATGCCAAACACCGCTAATAAAAGCCAGGCATCCAATTGAGTGAATTCGTTGTCATAAATTTGCCAAGCGGCGAATAGCGTGACAGCGCTAAGAATGGGGAGTTCTTTTCGAAGCACTTGTGAGTGAACGGCAATCGGGCTGATAATCGCGGTAATGCCGAGTATTAATGCGATATTGGTGATGTTTGAACCGTAGCCGTTGCCTAATGCAATATTCGGATTGCCATGCCATGCCGATATGGCGGACACAGCCATTTCCGGGGCGGAGGTGCCGAAGCCGACGATGACCATGCCAATCAATAGCGGCGACATGCCTGCAAAATTCGCAACAGCGGCCGCGCCTTCGACAAAGCGATCGGCGCTCCAAACTAACAATGCTAAACCGACAATGATTAGAACAACGGATAACGCCATGGAGACTCCAAAAAAGAAATACAGAATTTTATGATTCCGTATAGGGAAGGGTAAAGGAAATCGATTACAATCGAGCTTTGTAAGAGCCATTGTAGTACCGGTTTTATAACCGAATTATATTCCAATTCGGATGATAGCTTGCCACTAAATCAAGGAGGCGCAATGAGAATAGGTATTCCGAAAGAAATAAAGGATCAAGAAGGAAGGGTGGGCCTGACTCCCTCTGCCGCCGGAATATTGGTCGAGCGAGGCCACGAAGTGTTAGTTGAAATCGGTGCCGGATTAGATTCGGGGTTTACAGATAATCATTACAAGCAGCTTGGTGTTAATTTGGTTTCAGCATCGGAGGCTTGGCAGGCGGACCTAGTGGTTAAGGTCAAGGAGCCGTTGCCTGCCGAGTATCAGTATTTGAAGCAACAAACGGTTTTTACCTTTTTGCATTTGGCCGGCGTCGATCCGGCTTTGACCGACATTTTGCTCACAAATGGTACCACCGCGATTGCCTACGAACTGGTTGAAGATGAGCAAGGCCGGTTGCCGATTCTAGTGCCGATGAGTGCGATAGCCGGCAATGTCGCGGTCTTGATGGGTGCGTATTATCTGGCTAAGTTCAATGGCGGCAAAGGCGTTCAATTAGGCCGCATTGGCAAGAACAGGCATGGTAATGTGTTGGTCGTAGGCGACGGCGTGGTTGGCATGCATGCCGCTCGCGTGGCATCGGCAATGGGAGCCGAGGTTTATGTCGCCGGTATCGACAAATCGCACATGGATTGGTTGAGAAGAAACGAGTTGCCGGAAGTCAATTTCGTATTATCGACGCCGGAAAATATAAGCCGCATTGTTACCGAGGCAGACCTCATTATTGGGGCCGTGTTGTGCAGGGGAGACAAAGCGCCTAAAGTCATCACCGAACAAATGATAGCGACGATGATGCCCGGCTCGGTCGTTGTCGACGTCAGTATCGACCAAGGCGGTTGCATCGAAACTTCGCGGCCGACATCGCATACCGAGCCCGTTTACAGGACGCATGGCGTGATTCATTATTGCGTTAGCAATATGCCCGGCGCCTACCCTCGAACCTCGACACTGGCGCTCAATGAAGCGACTTTGCCTTTTGTTCTAAAGCTGGCCGAAGCAGATAAAGAAGGGCTTGAGCATCTTGACAGTGGATTAAAGAAAGCAGTCATGACTTATCACGGACAGTTGACCAATCATGCTGCAGCTGCAGCGCTTGACAAATTAAAGCATTATCGGGCTTTGGTTGATTAGCGTGGGAAAAATCAGCAATTCCCAGTTTGAGCAGTTTCGCCGATTTTAGGGTGTGGGGTATGCCTGTCGAGGAACGCCGTAAACCCATCCATGGGGGCTTGTCGGCAGCAGGGCAGATTTTGCATTACGTCAAGGATGGCGTGTAGTAGGGCAATGCAGGAGCAATTGCCGAGGAGCAAAAATCTGCCCTGCTGCCGACATCCTCGCCAAGCATACCCCTCACCCTTTTTGATCTCCAAATTGGGAATTGCTGGGGAAAAATAGTTCGGATTTCGATAGTTGGTTTTTTTGATAGTCCTTTAACGAGAAGTTTTTCCAGAGGTTAACGCTGCTGCCGCCAACGGTAATACACTTTCCCGTCATCGCATTGCCAACTCAAGCGTTGACTCCCGCTGTCGTTGATAAACGGTTGGCAATCGTGGTCGATTTTAAATTGTTCCCATTCGCCGTCGTCGATATTGGAACTGATGTAAGCACCGATCAACTTAAAAATGACAATACCGAATAACAGAACAATGATGGTTGTTGCAAGGTTATGTCGTAATAACAATATTATTTTTGCGGCTTTATGGAATAAGTACATGGCAGCCTTCCTGTTCGGTTATTGAATATGATTATCCTAAGAAGAGCAGTTGGCATGTGTTGTAGACCGTTCGTGCTGAGCCAAGTCGAAGCATGAACGGTCTACAACACTTTCACCGGCTTGGTGAAGCCTCAAACTACCCTCACCCTTCGACAAGGCTCTCTTGAGCGCAGACGAAGGGCTCAGAGCGAACGGGTAGTTTGAGTCTCTTAGCTGCTCTTTTTAGGATTATTGTTTGTTCATCGATGCCTATTTGAGTTTTGTGTTGCTTTATTCGGGCTCCGAATTCAACGGCAGTTCCCGAGGAGCTTGGTCGGTGGATTGCTTGGCTTTTCTCGCGGCCTGTATCATTTCGTTGCGCCGTTTCTCGAGTACCAGTAGCTCGATATCCCTGCGTAAATATTCGGAAGTTTCCTGAGTGGCTTCATAGCGTTTTTTCTGCTCTTCGATCTGCATCGCCAGTTCCATTTCCTTCAGGCGGCTTTCGTGTTGCAGCCTTTTCGCATGCAACTTTTCCTGCAATTTCTGAGCTTCTGATTGTTTTTGCGCAGCTAAAGCCCGTTCCGCTTCGGATTCGATTTGTTTTAAGCGCTGTTCCTGTTTGAGCTTTTCTTGTTGCATGCGTTCTTTCGCGGCATTCCATTGAGCTTGTTGTTCTTCGAACAGTTTGAGTTCGGCTGCGAGCTCTTTTTCTTTCAGTAACTGTTGATGCCTCAACTTTTCTTCTTGCAGTCGTTGCTCGTTTTCAAGTTGTTTAGCCAGTTGTTGGCGTTGCAATTCTCGTTGCGTTTCCTGCTCAAGCTCTTGCAGACGGGTTTGATGCCGGACGCGCTCTATGTACAGGCGTTCTTCCAGGTTGAATTGCTCGGTTATTTGTCGCTCTTGCTCCTTTAGTAAGCGCAAATTGGATTCTGCCTCAAGTGCTTGTTCTTTGATTTTTAATTCCGTTTCCCGGTTTCTTTTTTCGATAAGCAGGCGTTCTTGTTCTTCTTGTTGGCGCAGGTTTTCCCTATTTTGACGTTCCTTGAATTCGAAGTTTTTCTTTTGGATTTTTAAATAAATATCTTCTCGAGCAAAACCATTGTTCAGGTTTTGCGATTGCGCAACATCGGCAAAAGACGGTTGTATCGAGCATAACGCACGACACTGGATATGTTGAGTGATTAGTGTTTCGTTGATTTGCGATTGAATTCGCTTTTCGATCGGCGCTAAACCGGATTCTATCCATTCGCCATTGTCGAGTTTTTTAATTTCCTGGTCGATGACATCGCGAACCAGGCTTTCATAAGCTTTTTTGATATGTCGGTTGATCTCGGGCAAGGTCTCAAGATGTGCCATCGCATAGTGAATCGAGGCTTGAAAATGAATCGTCAGATTGATTTCGAGTGAGCAAAAACCGCCGTAGAGTTCGGCGCGACAGATCATCAGCCAGTCTTCGATCGGTAGATGATAAATACGATGGTAAAAACGCGGAGTAAATGTTGTGGGACGTGGAAAGGCCTTCCGATAAGGACCTAGTTTTGCGACGACTAAACGTCGGCTGCCGTCGAAGCCCGGGTCCCAAGTTTCGTCTTGGTCGTTCGCTTCGCTGGCGATATCGGCTAGCCAGAGGTCCAGAGGCGATTTAGTGCTGTTCATGGGTAGCGGGTTCGGTATTCATCGTTACAGGTTCTGCGCGTCCGGATTGCTCCTTGATTTTTTGTAGTTTATCGCCAAGCTTTTCGGCAATTAACGGATAAAGCGTCGGCGCGAATTCCACGGTACGGTCGTCGACTTTACGCAAAAAGCCCCGGCTAAGCAACAGGCCGACCGCAAACATTCTCGGCCAGTCTATATAGCGTTTGGCTTTTTCGATTTCGGTTTTTTCGATAATCATTTCCAGGGCATCGTTTTCGTTGATGCGAAATTGCGTGAATTGTCTAAGGCACTCGAAAACCAACTCTTCCTCTTGTTCAGTTAGTGGACCGGGAGCGGTGAATTCCAGGCGGTAGGAGAGCAGTACGGTAAAAAAATCGACCATGCCCGCGCACACTAAAGCAAAGGTCGAAAAGCCCGTCCACATTGCAAATGACGGTTTGATGCCTTGGATATATTGCGAGTAAGGCATCAATACCGGTGCCGCGGGTAAATGGGTGTTGAATTTGGCGACTTGCCGATTGAATTGCAATTGAACGGTCTGCAAGCCGCTCGATATCTGTTGATATATTTCTCGAATAGCTTCGGAATCTTGGTCAAGTTGATTTAAATTGGCTTGGAGTGCGCCGATTTGGACATCGAGTAACGCAAGCTGTTCTTCAAGCCCCGCCAATTCGGATTTTTTGTTTTGAAAAAGCTCGTTATAGTGCCGCCAGATTCGGCCTTCACCGACTTGGTTTCTTAATGAGGGAGGGATTTCAGGATGCGTGCCGAAATAAGCTTGAGTGACTTGTTGGTTCAATTCCTCGACTTCTAGCCGCTCTTTCGCCAACAATTCTCCTTTAATGGCGATAATTTTGCGTAAATAATCCTCGACTTTATTGCGGACTTCGTTGAGGCGTTGGATATGAATCGTATCTTGTTCGGAGATTTCATAAAACTTGAAATAAGAAAATGACACCGATGCCCCCAATGCGATCAACAGCGAGGCAAGCACGCTAAAATAACGCAATCGATTGGCGCGCCAATGAATTCCGGCGATCTCAAATGAGCAAATCACGATGATCGATTGAATCGCGACCGTGATGATTAGCGCGATCCAGGGTGTGATGAAATGCGACATGCCGTAATATGTCGTAAACCCGGAAGCCAAACTGAGCGCGAGAACGATGGGAATGGTCCATATTCGCATCAGACTTACGAATAGGGTTTGTATGATGTTGATGAGACGTCCTAGGCCGCCGCTTTTCATTTTTATAATTATTCGGTTGTCCATCGTCTGACTTTATGTTGTTATTCGAGCAAGCGTTATTGCGGAAATTTAGTAGGATTAAAAAAATTCTGCTAATAGTATCACATTGAATTTAAATAGTTTCTATTGAAAATATACTTCGCGCGGTCATGTTTGCGGCTTTTATGGCAATGCTATTTTGTTCGAGAGCAAGGCGCGAAAACAGGCGCATAGCAAGCTATGTAACTGTTTTCGCAACGCCGCTCTCGGACAAAAGAGCGCGTCAGCTTACCGAAAATGTGGCCGCGCGAAGTATAATCAATCGGTTGTCTTTATCCCGGCTGTTGCGAGAGCGTTTTAACATAGCGAGTATCAATCATGAAAATAGCCATAATCGGAGCCGGCCATGTCGGTTCTTCTTTAGCCTATGCTTTGGTGTTGAAGGGCTTGGGTAGTCATTTGTTGCTGGTTAACCGGGATGCGACCAAAGCGTTGGGCAATGCCTTGGATTTACAGCATACCCTGGCTTTTTGCGAACGGCCGATGCAAATAGAGGGCGGCCCGCTTGAAGAGGCGGTAGGCTGCGATATCGTCGCGATCACCGCTTCGGCGCCGATGACAAAAGGCATGATTTCTCGTATGGAATTGGGCAAAGCCAATGTCGAGTTGTTCAAGTCGTTGATTCCAATGCTGGCCGAAAATAATCCTGAAGCTGTTTTTATTATCATCACGAACCCGGTCGATGTGATGACTTGTTGGGCTACGCGGATTTCGGAGTTGCCCCCTTCAAAAATCGTCGGCATAGGCACGCTGGTCGATTCGGCACGTTTCAGGACCCTATTATCCAAGGCCGAACAGATTCATCCCGACGATTTAAGAGCCTATATTCTCGGCGAGCACGGACCGAATCAGTTTCCGGTATTCAGCCATGCTTCGGCCGGCGGCGAACCGATAACCGATAGTCCGAGGCATAGAGAGATTTTTGAAGAGGTCAACAAGGCTGGCTTCGAGGTCTATCGATTGAAAGGCTATACCAATTTCGCGATTGCTTCAGCCGCTTGTGAAGTCATCAGAACCATCGTTCACGATGAACACCGAACGATGCCGCTCAGTACTTGCTTCGATGATTGGCAGGGCATCAAAGACAATTGCTTCAGCATTCCGGTCGTGCTAGGTCGTTCCGGTATTATCCGATATTTACAGCCCGACTTGAACGAAATAGAACACGATGCGTTGAAGAATACGGCCAGAACGGTCCGAGCCAATATCGATAGTTTATTGTTTGGGTAGGTGAAAGATGAAAGGTGAAAGGTGAAAGGTGAAAGGTGAAAGGTGAAAGATGAAAGAGGAAAGGGGAAAGGGGAAAGGGGAAAGGGGAAAGAGGAAGGGAGTCTTGTGGGAGCGATCCCCAGATCACGATTTCGAAGCCGGTAAGCTTGGGTGAATAAGAAATGGTATCGAAGTCACATGGGTCAAGGTTCCTCGTTACCGCCGCTCCAGCGTGGGAATGCATGCCAAAGCTGAAAGATGAAGGGGGAAAGGTGGCTGAATCAAATATCGTGTTCGTGGCGCAGTAGCGGTCGAATATCGAACCACGTCGCGGTAACTAGATAAGCCGTAAGGATTGCCGAAGCGCTGAGCCAGGTGTTGATAAGATAGACTTCTGTCGCGAAATGATGCGCAGCATATAATGTCAAGCCGAAGGCGATATAGCCGGTGATCTTGCCTAGCTTATAGGGTACCGGATAGTAGCGGCGCCCCAGTAGCCAGGAGATGACGACCATGAATAGATAGCACGCCAGCGTCGCCCAGGCAGAACCGTGATAGCCCCAAATCGGGATCCACCAAATATTCAGCCAGGCTGTTAACCCTGCGCCCGCCAAAGATACCCAAGCGCCCATGCCGGTGCGGTCGGTCAATTTGTACCAGATCGACAGATTGACATAGATGCCGAGCAGTAGATTTGCGATCAATAAGACCGGCACAATATCGAGGCCTTCACGGAAATCCGAGCCGATAAAATATTGAAAGAAATCGATGAATAACGTCACGACTAGAAAAATAAACACGCCGAAGATTACAAAATAATTCATGATCAATGCATAAGACTTTTGTGCATCCTCACGTCCGGCTATGCTAAAGAAAAACGGTTCGCCAGCATAGCGGAAAGCTTGCACGAACAGGCTCATCAGAATCGATAATTTATAACAGGCGCCATAGATACCGAGCATTTGCAGATTGGTATCCAAATCATAAGGCAGCATATATTTCAATATTGCCCGGTCGAGCATTTCGTTAACCATGCCGGCGAACCCGATAATGACCATCGGCAATGAATAGATCAACATCGGTTTGAGTATAGTCGGGCTTAGCTGCAGGCGTATGCCGCGCAGTTGCGGAATCAGTAACAGGAATTTAAAACAACTGGCCAGCAGGTTGGCTAGGAAAATATATCCGACACCGATTGCCGGGTCGTAAATAAAACGAATCGCCGAATCCGGCCAGGCCGCAGCGATTTTAGGACAAGCAACCAGAAAAAACAGATTGAGGCCGATGGTCAAGAAAATCTCGGTTAATTTGATGCCGGCAAAACGCCATGCCCGGTTTTCCGCGCGTAACCGCGCGAACGGCAGCGCCGTTATCGCGTCCAGAACTAGAATCGATGCAAACCAAAGAATATATTCAGGATGTTCGGCGTAATGTAGATGCTCCGCCAAAGTTTCGTTGAAAAATACGATGAACCCCAGAAAAGTCAGATTGACCAAAACTAGAAAGCTTTGCGCGCCGGCATAGACCGTCTCGTTCGAAAAATTCTGTTTATTGCGA
Source organism: Methylotuvimicrobium sp. KM2 (assembly GCF_038051925.1). Taxonomy (NCBI): domain Bacteria; kingdom Pseudomonadati; phylum Pseudomonadota; class Gammaproteobacteria; order Methylococcales; family Methylococcaceae; genus Methylotuvimicrobium; species Methylotuvimicrobium sp. KM2. Next base: position 618,011 of record NZ_CP150634.1, read on the forward strand.
AATCGGAAATAGCCGGTTTCAAGGCCGCCGATCAACAGTACTGCGAAGAAACCGGCATAGGCATAAAATTCCGAGACCACGCCGTATTCGCCGGTACTGAACGTATAGGTGTATAGCGGGACCAGAAGATAATTAAGAAAACGGCCGATGATGCTGCTAAGGCCGTATATTGCGGTCTGTGAAACGAGTTGACGTAATGGATTCAAGGTCGGCGATTCGGGTTGTGACGAGCGGCCTAATATTATGGCCTAAAATTTTTCAGTTAGCAGTTAGCAGTTAGAAGGGTAGTATACCAATCGCACATCAAATTTCGGCACTTCAATACCTCCTCCCTCCGGGAGAAGGCTAGGATGAGGGGGATAAAAAAACCGAAATTTGATGTGCGAACACTATATAGTAGGTGGGCAAAAATGCGGCGCAATAGCGGTTGCCAATTGCGCCATGGCTTGTTTATCGAATTTGGAAAGCGGACGTTTATTTCAGCATATTTCCAGATACGAAGCTTTTGATATCGGCGGTAGGATCGACCGAATCAAGGATAGATTACCTTGGGTTGGAAATAGGCGGCCGGATATTTGGGATCGAATTCGACTTTTGCTGCTGGCTTCGGCGCTGCAGGTTTTGTATCCGACTTTTCGGCTAACTCTTTATCGATATAAACAACTTTCGGTTGAAAATTACTGGCCGGATATTGATCGTCGCTGGCGGCTGAAGTCGTCATTGACGCGAAAGTGAATCCGAATGCGGCCAAGCCTAATAGGATTGTTTTGATCATTATTGTATGGTCCTCCAGGTGGTGGAATATTAGTCCGCCATTATCTTGGATAGCGGGGCATAAAGGGCTACAAGTATCGGGTATTTTTCCCGGTCCTGCAACCGTGCAGCAATTCCCAGTTTGAGCATTCTCACTGGATTAGGGTGTGGGGTATCCCTGTTTGATCCCCAAATTGGGAATTGCTGGCAACCGGAGAGGACGTTTAAAACGACTGCCGGTTAAGCTCATAACAGCGCTCTGATTTCAGGATGATCCTTAAGCAATTTTTGTCTGAACGCCTCAATAGCCGTCTCGTCGTCGCGTATGTCTCTCGGAATGTCCACGCGGATTTCGCTGAGCGACTGCATCGGCGGCGGCGATAGAAATATCAGTCGGTCGGCTAACGCGATCGCTTCGCGCAAATCGTGCGTGACGAACAAGACCGTATGCGGGCGCTGTTGCCAGAGTCCTATCAACAATTCCCTGACCTGACGCGCGGTTGGTGCATCAAGCGATACGAAAGGCTCGTCCATCAATAGCACGTCGGGGTCGACCGCAAAGGCCCTGATAATCGAGACGCGCCGGCTCATGCCTAAAGAGAGTCGCTCAGGGTAGACATGCTGGGCCTGCGTCAATTGCATCGTTTCGAGTAATGCGTCGACCGTTTTCGGATCGTAATCGCTGGACAAGGTCAGCGTGATATTTTCTCTTACCGTTCGCCAGGGCAGCAGACGAGGGTTTTGGAACACGTAACCGATTTTCGGCGCTTTATGCTGTTGCTCCACGCTAATTTCGCCGCTGTAATCCCGATCGAGTCCGGCGATGATGTTTAGCAGCGTAGTTTTGCCGCAGCCGGACGGCCCGACCAGACAAATGAATTCGTTACTCGGCAAGGATAGTTTTAAATCTGCAATCGCTCGGTGTAGACCGGCTTGTCCGGCTGCGGGATAACTTTTGTTGATAATGTCGACAGTAATTGCGGTCATCGGCGCCACCTTCCGGCTTTTCGGTCGAGCGGTTTCAGAATGAGCAGCTCGATCATTTGAATCACTGCAACGAACGCGATTGTATAGGCCAAAATCCCTGCGACGTCGAATAATTGAAAAAACAGGTGAAGTTGGTAGCCCATGCCGTTACTGCGGCCGAGCAGTTCGACGACGAGGATGATTTTCCAGATTAGTGCCAGACCGGAACGCGTCGCGCCCATTACAAACGGATGCAGCTGCGGCCAGATGACATGACGCAACGTCTTGAGCTTGCTGAAACGATAGCAGCGGGCCATTTCCAGTAAATCCTTGTCAAGCGCTCGAGTGCCCTCGCGAATCGTGACGACGACATTCGGTAATTTGTTGATCACGACCGCAAGAATCGCGGCCGACTCGACCAGTCCGAACCAAACGTAGCAGAGAATGATCGTCACCAATGCCGGAATATTCAAAAAAATTACCAGCCAGTTGTCGAAGAAAACATCCAGTTTTTGGTTTCTGCCCAGTAAGATGCCTATTGCGCAACCGAGCAACATAGCGACCATAAAACTCGATATTAGTCTGAGCAGTGTCATGCCCAGATGATATGGCAGTTGGCCGGATAAGGTTTCTTGCCAGAATACCTCGGCCACCGTTGCCGGCGTCGGTAGGCTATTGTCGCTGAGATAAAGAGCAAGGCCCTGCCATAGTCCTATAAAGAGCAGAATCGACAACAGATTGAGTGTTCTGGAATGGCTTAAGAATTTAGTTATGGTCATGTTTGGATTGAGTACAGCAGCATTTCGTTGATTATGCTGCTATTGACGAAAGAGCTTCCTTTTATTAGTTCGAGTTTTTTGGTATTCCTTCAACTCATTGACATCCTGGTATTATTCTTGGTCGGCGACCCAAAAGGTGCCCGGCTGCAGGTTGTCTTCTTTTCCGGTCAGTTTGTTGCGGCTCACCGTTTTCAAAATACGGTAGATGCGGTTAGCCGCATTTTTTTCATGGCTCCCCCATCGTTTTACGGTGCCTTCGCAGTAACGCTTACGTAGTACGCTTTGAGTGTGCGTATCATCGGTTTGCGTTAACGGTAAGATTTTTTGCCAGGCTTTATCCGATTCGCATAGCAATGCGCGGGCTTGTCGGGTGGCTTGCAAAAAACCGGTCAGTGCTTGTTTATGTCGCTCGGCCCAGCTTTGTTTGAAGACATAGCCAAGAGTCGGAACCTCCTCTTCTATACCTAGTGTTTTGATCAACGCTTGACCATTGATAATTTGGCGATATCCTTGGGCTTCAAGTTTGGCGGCAAAATGCCAATATGTCATGACGGCATCAAGGCGGTTGCTGAGCATTTGCTGATTGAGTAAAGGTGGAGCGCCGTAGACCTTTTCGATAGATGAAGCGATTTCGCTATTGCCTTGTTTTTGGAAAACGGCTTGCATCAGCAACCCGTTTTTGTCGAGTTCTCCGCCGGCGATGCCTAAGCGCTTATCTTTAAGGTCGTTTAGCGTTTTGATGGGGCTGTTTTCGGTAACGACGAGCCCGCCCGAGACATTTGAGTAAGGATAAAATGAATAATCGGCGCCCATCGAGCGCAATTTCGATACCCATATCCAGTCGGAGACGATGATATCGACCGCGCCTGATTGAAGTGCGATTTTGCCGGCTTCAGGGTTGGCCAGTGGATGAATGGCCAATTTAAATTTGCCGGATTCGTCGAGTTTAGCGCTTTGTAAGGTTTGGACTTCCCAAGCTGCCGTGCCGAACTCCAAAATGCCCAGGCGGATGGTAACGGGTTCTGTGGCGAAGCTGTTAAGCGAAAACAACAAGCCAAGCCATAAAAAGTGTAATTGTTTTTTCATTGGAGTCATCCTTTCTATTCGATAGTCAATAACCGAAACATTTTAACTCGTTTTGGTTCTGAAATGGGGCGGCTATGCTTCGCGCGGTTATGTTTGCGCTCTGCATGGCTCTGTTGTTCGACGCTTATAGGGAAGTAAGGAATATGCACAAAATAACTTCTACAAGTAGTAGGCTTTGCGGAGGTTCGGTGACTCGCTTGACAGGACGCCGTGAATACGTCCATGTAGGCTTGACGACGGCTATCCCTGCCGCCGACACCTGTCAATCGAGCCACCGAATCCCCTTCCAACAGTTGTCTAGGTTATTTCATGCTCGTTCCTAAGCGGTAGACTGCGTCTGGAACCGGCAGTCGAGAGCAAAGCACTAAAACAGACTGTGAGCCGTATTGTGATAATATTGCCACATTAGTCAATCGATATTACTTATGAGTTCATTATCCAACACGACGCAATTGATCGACCGCTTCGGCAGAATTGTCGATTATGTAAGAATTTCAATTACCGACCGCTGCGATTTTCGGTGTCAATATTGTATGGCCGAAGACATGGTGTTTTTGCCGCGTGCGCAAATTTTAACGCTCGAAGAAATCTATACGATAGCCCGGGCATTTACTGAATTGGGCGTCAAAAAAATCCGTGTGACCGGGGGCGAGCCGTTGGTGCGCAAAGGCGCATTGCAATTACTCGAAAATCTGGGTCGTTTGTCGGGACTGAATGAGCTGGTACTGACCACCAACGGTTCTCAATTGGCGGCGATGGCGCAAGCGATTAAATCGGTCGGCGTAAAGAGGCTCAATATCAGTTTGGATACGCTCGATGCAAAAAAATTTAAGGCTATTACCCGAACCGGCGACTTGCATCAGGTGTTGCGAGGTATCGAGGCGGCGAGAATAGCGCGGTTCAATCGCATCAAAATCAATGCGGTCGTTTTGAAAAATCGTAATCATGAAGAAACGACCGATTTGGTTCAGTTTGCGATCGACCGTGACTTGGATATCAGTTTCATCGAAGAAATGCCGCTCGGCGTCATCGGCAGTCACGATCGCGCCGAAGCTTATTATTCCAGCGATGACATTAAAGCCGATTTGGAACGGCATTTTAATTTGATTGCGAGTACCGAAAAAACCGGCGGACCTTCGAAATATTTCCAGGTTGCAGGAACTTCGACCAAGGTCGGGTTTATCTCGCCGCATAGCCACAATTTTTGTAGCACCTGCAACCGTGTTCGATTGACCGTTGAGGGTCGATTGCTTTTGTGTCTCGGCAACGAGCACTCGGTCGATCTAAAAAAAGTCATTCGAGCGAATCCGGGGAACCTCGATGCGCTTAAAAATGCGATCGTCGAGGCGATGAAAATCAAACCGGAAAAGCATGAATTCAATCTCAACGAGCAACCGGTTATTTTCAGGCATATGAATGTGACGGGGGGGTGAAAGGTGAAAGATGAAAGGTGAAAGGTGGGGGCTTATGTTCTCGCTCAATGTATCTTTAGCGACCAACAATGAGCGTCGTATCGTTTAGTTAGATTTTGGAGTAAAACGAAGGTAATCCATCAAGAGCAATAATTAAGCCTTATAGATAACAAGCATTTTCTTTATCCCATCAGTCGGAATCTTGTATTTCGCATTCTATTTTTATCAACCCGCAACTATATTCTCCCCATCTGAAAATTATGACATTCGAATCTCTTGGGCTTATTGCCCAACTCCAAACAGCCGTTGCGGAACAAGGTTATGAAACGCCTACACCGATACAGCAAAAAGCCATTCCGCTTATTCTTGACGGACGCGATGTCATGGCAGGCGCGCAAACCGGAACCGGAAAAACGGCCGGTTTCGCGTTACCGATCCTGCAGCGGTTGAGCGAGACGATTAACAAAAAACCTCGGCCTGTTCGTGCATTGGTATTAGTGCCGACTCGCGAACTGGCAGTACAAGTGCATCAAAGTTTCAAAGATTACGGCAAGCATGTCGCGTTGTTTAGCGAGGTGGTTTTCGGCGGCGTGAGCATGAACGGTCAAGCTCAACAATTGAGGCGCGGTTGCGATATTATTGTCGCGACTCCGGGGCGATTGTTAGATCATGCTCGTCAAGGCAATGTCGATTTGGGGCGAGTCGAAATATTGGTTCTTGATGAAGCCGACCGAATGTTGGATATGGGGTTCAAGCGTGAGGTCGATGCAATACTGGCATTGCTGCCTAATCAGCGCCAAAATTTGTTATTTTCGGCGACGTTTTCTAATGAGATAAAAGCTCTGGCAGGGCGGTTACTGCATGATCCGGTCGCAATTGAAGCACCGCGGCAAACGATCGATGCCGATACCGTCGAACAACGTATTTATCCGATTAAGCGCGAATACAAGCGGGAATTATTATCTTACCTGATCGGCAGCGGTAATTGGCGACAAGTCTTGGTGTTTGTTAGAACCCGGCATGGAGCAGACCGTTTGGCCGAACAATTAATCAAGGATGGTATTCGGACTGGGGTATTGCACGGTGATAAATCTCAAGGCGCGAGGATGCGTGCTTTGGCGGGATTCAAAGCCGGGAAGATAGCGGTTTTAGTCGCGACCGATATTGCCGCGCGTGGTCTCGATATCGATCAATTGCCGCACGTAGTTAATTTCGATTTGCCATCCGTGGCCGAGGATTATGTGCATCGTATTGGCAGAACCGGTCGCGCAGGATGGGTCGGCGAGGCTATTTCGCTGGTTTGTCCGGAGGAAGCGCCGATGCTCTTGGCGATTGAGAAATTATTAAAACGGTCGATACCGCGCGTTGCCGATACCGGTTACGAAGCCGTTTCATTAGAGGTTCGGTCGGGGGCGGAAAAAAAGGCTAAAAAACGCACTACGCGTAGCGTGCCGCCGGTTAAGAAAAGAGTACATAGAGCGGCTTCCGTTACTAAAAAACGAGGAAACCGGCAAGGCAAGCGCCTGGGGGCGACTTGAATCTACATCATGCCCATTTCTAATCAACCAAGCTCAACAAAATCCCGGCCGCGACGGCGGAGCCGATCACCCCGGCAACGTTCGGTCCCATTGCATGCATCAGTAGGAAGTTATGAGGGTTGCTTTCAAGACCTAGCTTATTGGCTACCCTGGCCGCCATTGGGACTGCCGAAACACCGGCCGCGCCTATGAGCGGGTTGACCGGTGTTTTGCTGAATTTATTCATGATTTTTGCCATGATGACTCCGGCGGCGGTGCCGATGCAAAAAGCGATCGCGCCCAAGCCTAAAATACCGAGTGTTTCGAATTTCAGAAATGCTTCGGCGCTCAACTTAGAGCCGACCGAAAGGCCTAAGAAAATCGTGACGATGTTGATTAATTCGTTTTGCGCGGTCTTGCTCAGACGGTCGACCGCCCCGCAAGTATTCATTAGGTTGCCTAAACAAAACATGCCTACCAAGGGGGCGGCGGAAGGCAAAAGCAAGGCGGTTAACAGCAATAGCAGTAGTGGGAACAAGATTTTTTCGGATTTGCTGACGGCTCTGAGCTGCTCCATTTCTATCATGCGCTCTTTTTCCGTAGTCAATGCACGCATGATCGGCGGCTGAATGAGCGGCACCAGCGCCATATAGGAATAAGCGGCAACTGCGATCGCTCCGAGCAAGTCGGGGGCTAGTTTCGAAGCAACATAGATAGCCGTAGGCCCGTCGGCGCCGCCGATAATGGCAATCGCTGCGGCATCCTTAAGCGAAAACTCGAGGCCGGGAACCATGTTTAAGGCCAATGCGCCTAATAATGTTGAAAAAATACCGAATTGAGCCGCAGCGCCTAATAATAAGGTCTTCGGGTTGGCCAGCATCGGTCCGAAGTCGGTCATCGCGCCGACCCCCATGAATATTAATAATGGAAATATACCGGTTTTAATACCGAAATATAAATAGTATAAGAGACCGCCTTCTTCGGCCATGTCTGCAATCGGTATGTTGCTGAGTATTGCGCCGAAACCGATCGGTAGAAGTAATAGAGGCTCAAAGCCTTTCTTGATGGCCAAAAACAGAAGTAAAAAACCTACCATCATCATAAAAGCCTGGCCGGTTTCGATGTTGTAGATCCCGGTGCTTTGCCAGAGCAAGTTTAATTTTTCCATAAATGATCTCGATTAAAGTTGATTTTTATTCTGAATAATTGTTGAGTGCATCGCGCATTAGCAGTAATTATTTTTCATACTCCATCGTTCCCACCGCTCCAGCGTGGGAATGCATACCGATCTTGCCTCGGCTGACAAAATGTGGGTTCCCTCGGAGGACCGTGGGAACCAGAAAAAAATTACTGTTTTGCAATCTTAGTCAATGAGGCCTCGATGCCATTTTTTGTCGCCTAACGTTCCCGACTTTCACTCACCTAACGCTAGGTGAGGGAAAGCCACTGATGTTCAATATCCGCAGATTTATCAAACAGCACCGTTTCCAGTTATACGATGACCTCTGTTTAGCAAGTTTACCGATACTTGTGTATAACGGCGAGCGCAGAGCGTGGGAACGATAATTGTCGGGGGGACTGAATAGTTACCATTACCAGAGACAAAGCCTGGAATTAGGAAACGCTAATGGACTGAATTCATTAACCTGAGGCTTTTTATTATAAATTGAAGAGTGCTTCTATTTATCCTCATCCGGCGCGTCTTGATCCTTATTTATTTAAAGTAGGTGTTGGATTTAGGGAAAGTGCCGGCGCGATGTTAAGGCTAGGACCGTTCATGCTTTGGTAGTGCTAAGCACGAACGGTGTTTTATCTCACTTACAAGGTAATCAGTGCGTCGCCGACCGTTACCGAAGAGCCTTCCTTTATATGGACGATAGATACCGTGCCGCTGGTTTTTGAGCGAACTTCGGTTTCCATTTTCATCGCCTCCATGATCACGACCACGTCGCCGGCTTTTACCGGGCTGCCTATTCCGACATTGATCTTCAAGATATTACCCGCCATTGGCGCTTGAACGACCGCGCCTCCGGAACTGATTGGCTGAGCAGTTTCCGATGGCGCCGTTGCCGACTTAATGTCGAATGTTGTTCCGCCCGGCGCAACCGAGACATTAAAGATTTTGCCGTCAACGTTGACGCTGTAGGTTTCGGCTTGACCGGCGGTTTTTTGCGGTGCGGTCGGAACAGGGACTGCGGGTTCGTTCGAAGGCGGGGCCTCGAAGGCTTCGGTCTGGCCGCGATGGCTAATGAATTTCCAGCCGATTTGGGCGAATAAGCCATAAATCAGTACGTCTTCCTCGAGACTGTCGGCTAATGTTACGCCTTCTTCCTTGGCTTTGGCGCGGACTTCCTCGATTAATTTGTCCATTTCGGGTTCCAGCAAATCGGCTGGACGGCAGGTGATCGGTTTGGCGCCGTTAAGCACCTTGGCTTGAAGTTCGGCATTGACCGGAGCCGGCGTGGCGCCGTATTCGCCTTTCAATACACCGGCGGATTCCTTGGTGACGGTTTTATAGCGTTCGCCGGTCAATACATTGATGACCGCTTGTGTGCCTACGATTTGCGATGTTGGCGTCACAAGCGGAATGAAGCCTAGGTCTTCTCGGACTCGCGGTATTTCTTCCAGCACCTCATCGAAGCGGTCGGCGGCATTTTGCTCCTTCAATTGGCTTTCCATGTTGGTCAGCATTCCGCCGGGTACTTGGCTGGTCAGAATGCGGCTGTCGACGCCTTTTAAATTGCCTTCGAAACGCGCGTATTTTTTACGGATGTCGCGGAAGTAGGCGGCAATGTCTTCCAGTTTTTTGATGTTGAGCCCGGTATCTCGTGGTTGGCCGGCAAATGCGGCAACCATGGTTTCGGTGGGGCTGTGTCCGTAAGTCATGCTAAGCGAGGATATTGCTGTATCGATATTGTCAATACCGGCTTCGGCGGCTTTGATCAGTGTTCCGACGCTCAGTCCGGTTGTGGCGTGGCAATGTAAATGCACCGGAATCGATAAGCTTTGTTTGAGGCGGTCGACTAACTCATAAGCGGCATAGGGTGTTAATAAGCCGGCCATATCCTTGATGCAAAGCGAATGCGCGCCCATGTCTTCAATCTGCTTGCCTTGATTAACCCACATGTCGAGCGTATGTACGGGGCTGACTGTGTACGAGATCGTGCCTTGGGCATGTTTGTCCGTTGCCAGAACCGCTTTTACCGCGCGTTCGATATTGCGCATATCGTTCATTGCGTCAAAAATTCGAAACACATCGATGCCGTTGACTGCACAGCGCTCGACGAATTTATCGACGACATCGTCGGCGTAATGCCGATAACCGAGTATGTTTTGGCCGCGAAACAACATTTGTTGCGGGGTGTTGGGCATTGCCGCTTTCAATTGACGAAGGCGTTCCCATGGATCCTCGCCTAGATAACGGATGCAGGCGTCAAAAGTGGCGCCGCCCCAGGTTTCCAATGACCAATAGCCGACTTTATCAAGTTTTTCACAGATCGGCAGCATGTCTTCGATGCGAAGCCGTGTCGCCAGAATCGACTGGTGCGCGTCGCGTAATACGACTTCCGTGATTCCTAAAGGTTTGGTATTGGCTGCTGTCATAGCTTGGGTTCTCCGTGGACCTTATGGGAGGTCAAATCATTAAAAGTTGATGCGGCTTTAAGCTTTTAACCAGGGCGTTTAATTAGCTCCGGTTACGATTAAAAGGGCGCTTGGCTACGAGTATGGCTAGTATCCGGAATCCTAGGGCATATGCAAATGGGCTCAAATTAAAGTCGTTTAACTTGCCATTATATTGAAAAAACAAGGTAACATCATCTTGAATTGCTTTACGAGAAATAAGCGGGCCTTGGTTATGAGAATATTCGAGGCTTCGGTGTTGCGGTTTTATGTCGTTTTCGCATTGGTTTTATAGCATAGGTTTATTTCATTATTATAGGGTTGAGACATGGTTGTGATGCTTGAGAGAAGTATCTCAAAGGTGCAAGGTCTTATCGCGCAATCATTGGCGCACCTAAATTGTGCTTTTGTTGATTAATGCGCCCTATAAAAGGGCGGTTGCATTCATGCCGCTAGAGGTTTTATTTTATTATGCGTTGTTTGTTAAGTGTATTTTAATATTGGCATATTGTCTGCTTTATAAAAAACGGGTTGTATCTTTAATGCTACATTTTGCGTAAAACGCAACAAAGGCTACGCTTAAAATCATGGCGAATCATTGAGGTCAGAAGCTTTAGTTAACAAACAAGATTAATCTAAGGTAGTCGAATTACTGATTCACAAGAATATTTTCCGATAGCTACTCTACTTAAATAGGCGACACTTATGTACATAAATAAAAAGCAACATGGTTGGCGATTGACTCTTGTAAGCGCGATACTGATGTCTTCGGCAGTGCAGGCTGATGATGAAGGTCTAATTGAGAGTTTAACGGGTTCCGATATCAATAAAACCGCGCCGATGCGCGATCTCGGAATCGAGTTTGGCGGTTGGGTTTCCGCCGGTATAGCCGGCAACCCGGATGATCCGCGAGACAAAACGAATGGGCCGGTAACATTCAATAACCGTTCGAACGAATTCCATATGCATCAATTATATGGCTATATAGAAAAAGCGGTCGATACCGAGAGCAATAAGTGGGATTTGGGTTTTCGTGCCGATGTTGTTTATGGTGTGGATGCGGGTTTTACTACGCAAGGTAACTTCGACGATAATCTCGTCGTCGACTCTTCATCGCGATTCTATAAGCTGGCATTTCCGCAAGTCTATGCCGAATTGTTCGCGCCGATCGGAAACGGTTTGACGACTAAAGTCGGTCATTTTTATACCATTATCGGCAATGAAGTGGTTACCGCACCGGATAATTTTTTCTTTTCACATGCTTATACTATGCAGTATGGCGAACCGTTTACGCATACCGGTGTATTAATGTCCTATCCTTTGACAAGTAACATCGAGTTGACGGGTGGTGTGGTTTCAGGTTGGGACTCGTTCTTTCAACAGCCGGCTAATTTTCTCGGTGGCGTGAGTTATACGACCGATGACGAAAAAACCTCGTTGGCAGTCTCTTTCATTACAGGTGATACTATCGTGGCCGATAGGGGCGATACCGTAGACGGTTCTAAAATCGAGCGTCACCGATCGATGTATAGTGTTGTTTTATCACATGATTTTCTCGATAATTTGCACTATACCTTGCAGCACGATTTTGGTGTGCAAGACAATGTTTATCAATTGGGTGGCGATTCCAAATGGTATGGCCTCAACCAATATTTAACTTATGATGTTAACGATGAATTGGCTACCGGTCTTCGTTTTGAATGGTTCCGCGATCAAGACGGTACTCAAGTTACCGGGGATGCCAACCATTTCTTCGCGATTACGGCCGGTGTAAATTATTCTCCGCTATCCTGGCTGATGTTAAGACCTGAAATCAGATACGATTGGGTAACCGGTGCGAACGCTTACGATGCTGGTGCTTCGGATGATCAGGTTCTTATTTCTGCCGACGCAATCATACGTTTCTAATTACACACAAATTTGAAGTTGAAGATTACGGCGCCTTTAAGGCGCCGTTTTTGTTTGGAGAGGGCTGTATTAAATTGTAATTTTCAGGAGATTTAAAAAAGGGAGCAGCCTTTAAATCTCTATACGAATGATATTGATTATTAATAACGCTTGCTGTATTGTATGCGTTTACTTTTTTTGATCCACAAAAAACCATTCCGGTTTGCGTCCGGTTGTAAAACAATCAATATCATTTGGGGGAGTTATGTTTCATTCGAAACGGGTGATCGGGCCGCTATCGCTGGCCTGTCTTTTAGTCGGTGTATCGACGGCGGCACAGGCTGTCGACAAAGATGCGCCGCCGACCATACTCGATACGGTCAAGATCATCGGCGACCCGAGTAAGGCTCGGGATATGCCAGCTTCGGCGCAATATCTCGATACCGGCGATATTCGCGATCAGACGTATAGCGATATCAACCGTATTTTGCGTAAAGTACCCGGAGTCAATATTCGCGAGGAAGATGGTTTCGGTCTGTTTCCGAATATCAGTTTCCGCGGCGTCGATACGACGCGTAGCGCCAAGATTACTGTAATGGAAGACGGCGTTTTGACAGCTCCTGCGCCTTATTCGTCTCCTGCCGCTTATTTTAATCCTGCCGGCGGCCGTATGAGCGGCGTCGAGGTCATGAAAGGCGGTAGTCAGGTCAAATACGGTCCGCATATCACCGGCGGCGTGTTGAACTATTTGTCGACGCCGATTCCGGAGGACGGCAAGGCATATCTGAAGACCATTTACGGCAGTTACGATGAAGTCCGTTCTCATGGTTATGTTGGTAAGACGCACGACACCGAATTCGGCCGCTTCGGTTATCTGGTCGAAGGTTTTTACCGGCGTTCCGACGGTTTCAAAACGATCGATTCGACCGCAGGTTATGAAGGCAGCGACAGAACTGGTTTTTCACAGGTCGAGCCGATGGTGCGCTTAATGTGGGAGCCGAATACCGAAATGTACCAAAGACTCGAGGTCAAATTCGGCTATTCGAACATGGATGCCGATGAGACTTATCTCGGATTGAGTGATGCCGATTTTAGACGCGATCCCTACCGCCGTTATGCCGCGTCTCGTTTCGACAATATCGAAACCGAGCATTTCAGAGGCTTCGCACGTTATTTCATTTCGCCGACCGAAGATCTGGATATCGTTACGACGGCTTATTACAGCGAGTTCGCTAGGAATTGGAGCAAGCTACAGGATATTCGCGGCGGGACGCCGGGGAATATGGGCTTGGCTTCCGCGTTGGCGGGTGCGAACGGCGGCCTGGGTTTGGAGTGTCTGAAGGGCCGTCTGGACTGTGGGTTGCGGGTCAGAGACAATAACCGTGAATATTATCTGGGCGGTGTCGAGTCGGTCGCGAACTACCGTTTCGATTTAGGCGCTACGCATCACGAACTGAGTGGCGGTTTCCGCTATCATGAGGACGGCGAAAAACGTTTCCAACATCAGATTACCTATAACCAGGACGTAAACGGTGCGATAACCGGCAATAACTTTGGTGCGCCTGACACATTGCCGGGAGGGCAGGATAACAGAAGGCAAGATACGCGTGCCTATGCATTTTTCCTTAAGGACCGGATCGAATTCGGTAATTGGGGGTTCACACCGGGTATTCGTTACGAACATCTGAATCAGGTAAATAAAGACTATGATCGGCCAGTCAGAGATGGTGTTAATCAAAACGGCTCAAGCTCGTTGGATATGTATGCCGGCGGTGCAAGCTTGGATTACAAATTTAATGAGGATCTAATGGTCTTCGGCAGCGTGCATAAGGGCTTTTCTCCGCCGGGAGCTAAGGATGCTGTCGTCGATGGCATGACCGAGGAATCCAGTAATGCTTATGAGTTGGGTGCGCGTTATTCTCGTGGCGCATTTTCAGCCGAAGTCATCGGATTCTATACGCAATTTGAAAATTTGTTGGTTATCGATAGCATCGGTGGCACAGGTAGCGATAATAACCAGAATTTCGGCGAAGTCGATTCGCGCGGTGTTGAGGTGGCTCTGAATTTCGATGCGGGCCAGGCTTTCGGCTGGGGTTTCCGTAATCCTTACTTCGTTTCCTTTACCTACACCGATACCGTCCAATTAAGCGATGCAGCTTCAGAAGATGCAGAGTCGATCTTCAGTTTTGGTAAAAAAGGCAATCGAGTGCCATATATCCCCGAGTATGCGGTTAGTTTCGGCAGCGGTATTCATTTCGAAAACTGGGGGGTCGACGTGACCGGCAACTATGTCGGTGAAACTTATACCAGCGCGAGCAATACCTCTCTGCAAATAGACGGCAACGGCAATCCCGATTCGCGTTTCGGTAAAACAGACGACTATGTCATCGTCGATGTTTCGGCCTATTACCAGGTGACAAAAGGTATCAAATTACTCGGCGGCGTACAAAATGCCAATGATGAAGAATATATTGTATCGAGACAGCCTTATGGCCCTCGTCCCGGAATGCCGATTTTCGCCTACGGCGGCTTCGAGCTAGACTTCGATATTTAACCTAGAAAAAGCATTTCACCATGAAGATCATGAAGAATAGGAAGTTAACTCAATAACTTGTCATTCGTTTATGAACAACTTTCGGTCACCCGAAAGGTTAGCTGCAATGTTTAGGTAATCTATTGAAATACTTCATGAGCTTCATGAACTTCATGTGCTTCATGGTTGAACTGCCGAATGTAGGATAAATGGTATCGAGGCCGCAAAAACTAAAATATGCGGTTACCCAAGCTCCAGCTTGGGTAACCTGTTCAGGAAGCTCTAGCTTCCCGAAAATCAAGAAAGATTGAACGAGCGAGTCGGGGTTGATTGAGAGTCTGCGGAGGTTGTGTCGGTCTCAGGAAGCTCTTGCCCTGAGCATGTCGAAGGGGGAGCTTCCGGGGTGTCTTTACCAAGCTGGAGCTTGGGAAAGATCGACATTGGTGGGATGCCATGGTACGCGCAGCGTACCCTACTGGCTGGTCGTCCCTCACCTAGCGTTAGGTTAGGTGAGGGAAGGTCGAGACGGTTGGATAACAATAAACCTAGAAAAAGCATTTCACCATGAAGATCATGAAGAATAGAAAGTTAATTCAATAACTTATTACGCGTATGAATCAAGCTTTCGCTCACCAAAAAGGTTAGCGAGAAGATTTAGGTAATTTCTTGAAATCCTTCATGAACTTCATGTGCTTCATGGTTTAACTGCCGAATTTAAGTTTATTTCTTCATCGCGCTATCGTTTCATTAAAAAGCCTTTCGCCAAATCCCCTATGGGTTAAGTCCAGTTCTCGCTAGGTACATTCCATACCTTTTTTCGTAGACGGTTTTTCGATCAAAAAGAAGTAAGCTGCGAGAATATATTCAAACGGGTAATTTCTGTCCTATTATTAACAAAAACAATAAATTCGATATTTACGGGGGGGAAATGATGCTTATGCAGAAATGGCAGTCGATCGATTTGAATGCCTATCGTCAAATCGGCGATCCGGAGATTGATCGTTTGGTCGCCGAAGTGTTGCAGGACCAGCAGGGCGAACCGTCCGGTCGGTTCAATTATAACGCGCTGTTGTTGCTTGCCGACAAATTGATAGAGGCGCCGGAATTGGCGGTTATCAATGATTCGAGGTTGAGCCGCCAGTTGAAATCGATGCCGGAACTATTGATCGAGTACTATGATCCGATGGAGGCGCCTGATTGGGTCGACGCGGCTAAACTGGCTCTGGGCACCAAACTATGGCAGGAAAATACGTTAATCACGCTTATTACATTGTATGCCGCCAGTTTGCCGGCGTGTTATTTGATGAAAAACGGTATCCCCGCGCTCTATCAAACCGAAAAGTTGCGCGAGAAAAAATACATATTTCAACGCATCTATGAAACGGGGTTGATGCTGGCCGCGACGATGGATCAGGGCGGTATCAAAATTGTCGAGGATGCCGAATTCGAGGACGACCGATTGCTCCTTGAGGTATTACAAAAACTGGATAAAGAAGGACGGTGGCAGCGACAGGGGCGCGGCTGTTGTCGGATGGCCGGAAATCCGGATATTCAGCTCGATCCCGCTTTAATTCGGGCGGAAATCGAAACATTACGAGGTAAACCTAAGCGTTATTTATGGGGTAAAGGCTATATTGCCGCTAAAAAAGTCCGGTTTTTACATGCATCGATGCGTTTCATGCTGACTCAGCCAGGAAACTGCCGTCCTTGGGGCAATAAAGAGAATCCCCAGTCGCTGGCTGAAACCATGAGCCACAGAAAGTCGCCATGGGACACCGAGCGTTTCGGCGTTCCGGTCAATCAAGAGGATTTAGCCTACACCTTGCTGACTTTCGGATTGGTCATCCCGAGGGGGCTTGAAACCTGGGGGTTGCCGCTTAGCCTTGAGCAAAAAGAGGCCTTTCTGCATTTATGGCGTTTGATCGGCTATATCATGGGCGTCGATCAGACGTTATTGACCGATAATTGGGATGAGGCGCTGGCTCTTTACGAGGCGATACAGCAGAGGCAAGCAGGGCCCTCCGATGAGGGAGTCGTTCTGACTGAAGCGCTGATGGGGTTTCTTGGCGATTACATGCCTCATCTACCGGGATTAGCCCACCGGCTCTCGGCAGCGATGATCATTAATCAACTAGGGATGGAGCATGCATCCTTCATTTTAGATGAAACGCTAATTAAGGAAACCCGTAAGTTTTGGCGGTGGCCGATATATAAAGTCGCTGCAAAATCTTTTCGCGGCTATTTGATCATGCGCGAGAAGGTATTCAAACGATTCAAACATCTCGGCGGTTTGACCGCTAACCGTATTCATGAGGCTAGCGAGTTATTGATCGACAGTTGGCGGGACGGTTATAGTCGAAAGCCGTTTTTCGTGCCGGCCGATGCTTCGACATGGGTTCGCGCTTCGGGAATCGATGAAGACTTTTTAAGTTTATTACGGCAATGGAGACGTAAATTATTCGCGAATATCGGTATTGGTTTAATGTTCTTGATCATTGCAGTGTTTGGACTGACGGCTGCGGTGCCGATTGGTTTGATTTCAGGATGGACGGCGTTTAAAGCGACCTTGATCGGTGCGTTATCGTCATGGAGTATTTCGCTAGCCTGGATGCAGTTCAGACTGCCGGTCGTATTCAAGATGAGGCCCGGCAGAGAGGATTGTTTTTAAGATTTAATCATAATGAATTCCCTAATTTAATGAAGGGTTCGGTTGCTCGATTGACAGAAATCCGTGAATACGTCTCTGCGGGCTCTTTATGCCTGCATCTAGGCTGGCAAAGCTTTTATTTTGACCTTTCCCTGCGCCTCCCTAGGTACTCTCGAAACGCGATATGTGAAAATTATCTTTGGTAATCAAAATATGGCATTTGGCACAAAATTGGGGCATATAACATGTGGCTAAAGCGGCGATATTAGATGGCATAAAGCCAAAACGCGCTGTTATTGCTAAGGAATATACACAAAATAACCTCTGTAAGCATTAAGCTTTGTAGCGATTCGATGACGCGCTTGACAGGACGCCGCTAACCCAGCACCTGTCAATCGAGTCATCGCCCCCCCTTCCAACATTTGTCGGCGTTATACCTTTCGCATTTCAAATTTCGGCAGTGCCGGAGGAGGCCTCGGGGTGCCCGGTAAAGGCTTTGCCAGCATGGAGCTGGCATAGAGCCTACATGGACGTATTTACGGCGTCCTTTGACGGGCACCCCGAGGCCGAATTTTCATCTGCGATGAGTATATTTCATGCTGACTCCTAACTTCCTTGAAGATGTCATCAACTGGTAAAAAAATACTGGCATTATCCTTGCTTTCTCTACTGGATGGTAACTATTGTCGTCGATTGCTATCGGTGATTTGCGAAGAACCGGTTTAAATTCTAATGAAAGGGTTAGGGGAAGTGATAAAGATGAGGCTTGGGCATTCATGAGGCAAATGAAACTGGGCGTTTTTTTACCGACGAGCAATAGTCATTTGTCGAATAGGCGGCGACAACAGGGGCGAGGTGTCTCCGGTTGGGATCTTTCCGATTGTCAGCGTGTTGCGATAAAGGCCGAGCAGGCTAAATTTGATGCAGTCTTTATGAGTTCCGATGCGTCATTGTTCTGTCATTCTCAAGATGATGAATCGGTAAAGTTATTGATTGCGTTGACGCGTGTTACCGATCGGATCGGTTTAGTGGCGCCGGCATGCTGCGACTACTCCGATCCTTATGGTCTGGCAGGTTCTTTTTCCGCCCTAGCTCATATCAGTCGAGGGCGGGCCGGTTGGAATCCCGGAACGGAAAATAATAATGATCGAAATATTCTTACGGAGCGAACTCGCGATTATATCGACTTAGTAACTTCTTTGTGGGCAATGTGGGAAGTTGAAGATGGGAGTAATGATCTACCTGGGATCGTCGATAAAAGCAACAAGTCGGATGCGGCTGACATGGAACGAACCGCTTATGATCACCCGGTACTGGTTCAAAATATCTTATCCGATAGGGATATTGAATTGGCGGCGAGGAGTGCTGAAGTGGTTTTGGTTCGACAGAAGAATGAACAACAGGCAAGGCTGTTTTATTCCGAGCTAAAAGAAAAAGCGTTCAATTTCGGTAAGTGTCCTTCTCAGCTAAAAATTATGTCGTGCGTGGTACCTGTTGTTGCAGAGACAACCGAGGCGGCTCATGAAAAATATCATTTACTCAAGAAATCGCTAAACGCTGTGAAAAGATTAGAGTTGTTTAATTTTGATTTCGACAATGAAAGTACTACAGAGTCTAGTCTGCAACAAGCATTACCGGAATGGTTCGATCATAACTGTTTCAAGAATGCCTCGATAGAATCGATAAGCGGGCTGATGGACGTCGAGTCTGTGTCATTGCTAAGGCTTAATGACAGCGGACATCGAGCCGTTATCGGCACACCAAAGCAAGTTGCCGATCAGCTGGAGGAGTGGTTTATAGGCGAAGCCGCTGACGGGTTTGCTATCATGCCGCCATATTTCCCCGGAGGATTTGACGATTTTGTAGATCTAGTCGTTCCGGAATTGAAATTTAGAAACTTATTCCGTGCCGAATATGAGGGAGTGACGCTACGCGATCATTTAGGTTTGATGCGACCGGTCAATGAGTTAGCAAAACGAATGATTCAATTTTCGTTATCTTACTCCTTTTCATACTGAAAAAATCGTTAGGCTTTGTCGATGGTGCCGTATTTATCAGTCGAGGACCGTCGATCGCCTGTTGCCGAAATTTGACTAGCAAGGGATAAACCTAGAAAAAGCATTTCACCATGAAGATCATGAAGAATAGGAAGTTAATTCAATAGCTTATTACGCGTTTGTATAGAACTTTCGCTCACCAAAAAGGTTAGCGAGAAGGATTTGGTAAGTTCTTGGAATCCTTCTGAACTTCATGTGCTTCATGGTTAAACTGCCGAATTCAGGATAAAGCTTTCGAAAAGGGTTTAATAACCGAGGTATAGAATGAATTATTTTTCTAAAAAGTCCGTTTGGGCCATGTGGTCGTTATGTTGGTCGTTGATATTATTTCCGCTGTGTGCCCAAGCGCATACCGAGGACATCGACAGCAGCGGTTGGCTTAGTGGTTTCAGTCATCCGCTCGAGGGTTGGGATCATCTATTGACGATGCTGGCTGTCGGCATTTGGGCTGCGCAGCTCAAAAGACACTCTGTATGGCAATTGCCGTTGGCCTTTGTCGGTGTGATGTGTCTTGGCGGTCTAATCGGCGTTGCTGGGCTGCCGGTTTGGGGTGTCGAGCCGATGATTCTTTTGTCGGTTGGGGTGTTCGGGGTGTTGGCCTTGCGCAGAATTCGAGTGTCGGCGCTTGCGAGCCTTTCGGTCGTGATGTTTTTTGCTTTTTTTCACGGCTACGCTCACGGACAGGAAATGCCTGCTTCTGCCGGTTTGTTGTCGTTTGCTTTGGGATTCGTAACCGCGACACTATTATTGCACGGTACCGGCATCATAATGGTGCGCTTGGCAGTTTTGGCGTTCGCCACAGTGTTCGGAACTTCGGTTCATGCACAGACGGTTGAGGATGATGGCGATAGCGGTTCGGATATCGAATCCGAAACGATGCGTTTGGAGTTACTTCCCAAGATGGTTGTGACCGAGCGAGGTGATTCTTTGGTCGGCATCGCCGACAGCGCATCGCAAGGCAACGTAGGGCAAGAGCAGCTGCAGTTCAGGCCTATCATTCGGCCCGGCGAGATACTCGAAACGGTGCCCGGCCTGATCGCATCGCAGCATAGCGGCGAAGGAAAATCGAATCAGTTTTTTTTAAGAGGCTTCAATCTCGATCACGGCACCGATTTTTTAACTAAGATTGACGACGTGCCGGTGAATTTAGTTTCGCACGCACACGGTCAGGGATGGACCGATACCAACTTTCTGATTCCCGAATTGATAGCAACGATCCATTATCAAAAAGGCAATTACTACGCCGAAAACGGTGACTTTTCCAGTGCCGGCGCCGCTGATATACGATATGCCAATACCTTGCCCGGACATATCGCTCGATTTACCGGCGGTAATTTCGATTATTACCGGGGGCTGTCGGCCGGTTCGCACAGGCTCGGTGACGGCAATTTGCTTTATGGCGGCGAAATCGTTCATAACGGGGGACCCTGGACGGTTAGCAACGATTATTTGAAATTCAACGGCGTGCTTCGCTACAGCGAGGATTACGAAAGCTCGGGCTGGAGTGTAACCGCGATGGCCTATAAAGCCGACTGGAACGCGACCGACCAAATCCCCCTGCGCGCGGTCGACTCCGGAACGATCGGGCGTTTCGGCACGCTCGATCCGACCGACGGTGGGAGCAGTCGGCGTTACAGCATCACCGGCGAATGGCATCGTCAAGACGACGTGTCGGCATCCAAGCTGACGGTCTACGGGATTTATCATGAACTCGACCTGTACTCGAACTTTACCTATTTTCTTGAAGATCCGGACCGTGGCGATCAATTCGCTCAGCCTGATCGGCGCTGGACATCCGGTCTGAACGCAAGCCACACCTTTTTTCATAAAATCGGGTCGTTCGACTCCGACAGCACCATCGGTTTGCAGGTGCGGAACGACTCGATCCGTAACGGTTTGCTGTTGACCGAGGCGCGGCAGAGTTGGGATACCGTTCGTAGCGACGATGTGCGCGTGACCAACGTCAGCCCGTATTTCGAAAATAAGACCCGTTGGACGTCCTGGCTTAGAACTCAAGTGGGCGTTCGGTTCGACGGCTTTCAATTCGACGTTTCCGACAGTAACCGGTCCGAAAACAACGGTACGCGCACCGACGGCATTGTTAGTCCGAAAGCCGGTATCGTATTCGGGCCGTGGGCCGATACCGAGTTTTACCTGAACGGCGGTCTCGGTTTTCATAGTAACGATGCGCGCGGAGTCAATCAGCGCGTCGATCCTGTGAGCGGCGATACCACCGACGAAGACGGTAATCCGGTGAGCCGCGCGGTGCCCTTGGTTCGTACTTACGGGGCCGAAGGCGGGCTGCGCACGACCTGGTTTAAAGGATTGCAAAGCACGCTGTCGGTTTGGTGGCTCGATATCGATTCCGAATTGTTATTCGTCGGCGATGCGGGAACGACTGAAGCCAGCCGTCCTAGTCGTCGTTTCGGCGTCGAATGGGCGAATTATTATTCGCCGACCGATTGGCTGACCTTCGATGCCGATTTCAGTTTTTCGAAAGCGCGTTTTCGAGGTAACGATCCGGCCGGCGATCGTATTCCCGGTGCGATTGAAAGCGTGATCGCAACCGGTGCGACGGTTCATGATATTTATGGCGGTTTCTTCGGGGGGCCAAGGTTGCGTTATTTCGGGCCGAGACCGTTGATTGAAGACAACAGTGTTCGTTCGGATTCGACGATTTTGTTATCGGCGATGCTTGGGTATCGTTTCGACAAGACTTGGACCTTGCAGGCCGAAGTATTCAATATCCTAAACCGCAAAGACAGCGCAATCGACTATTACTATGAGTCGCAATTGCGAGGTGAGGCTGATCCTGTCGAGGACATTCACTTTCATCCCGTCGAGCCGGTCAGTTTCAGAATGAGCGTAACCGCGAATTTTTGACTCGGATTTTAACGCGCTAAATAAGGCTTTCGTGAAAAATAACTTCCTGGAGCCATGAGGTCTTGTAGCGGGTTCGGTAACTCGCTTGACAGGACGCCCCGAGGCCGAATTTTCATCTGCGATGAGTATAGACGAGCACAGTCACATAGAATTTGATCGTAAATAACGTCCCCATTTTATGGAGAGTTCGGTTGCTCGATTGGCAATTGTTGAGGAGCAAAATCCTCCCACGTTGCCGACATCCTCACGACGCACGCTCCACACCCTTGTTGATTTCCGAATTGGGCATTACTGCAATCGTAAATCATGGCGAAATGGCCAGTTCATTGATACCCTTTCTTCATGAAAAATAAATTCGGCTGAACCGAAGTAGATATCCTGTAAAATGTCAGGCATTAACAAGGCGATTTCGTTATTAGATGTACTCTTTCCGGTCAATTTTCGGCGCCGAGTGAATCTGCCTAACGCCCTGGCACTTCCATACGGCAATGCCTAAATGTGAAGCGTGAAAGGTATATATGATGAAATCGGCACAATGATTTAATTTTCAGACCAATCGGATGAGGTAAGTTGATGGTACGTGTAGGTATTGTAGGAGGCACCGGTTATACGGGTGTGGAGTTGCTTCGGCTCTTGGCCTTACATAAGAAAGTCGATGTCTCGGTCGTGACATCGAGAAATGATGCGGGTAAAAGAGTCGATGAAGTGTATCCGAGCTTGCGCGGCTTTATCGATACGGTTTTTACTGCTCCGGAAGTTGATAGCTTATCTGATTGCGATGCGGTATTTTTTGCGACGCCGAACGGCACAGCCATGTTGATGGCTGAACAATTGGTGGCGCGAGGTATCAAAGTCATTGATCTATCTGCCGATTTTCGCCTGAAAGATCCGAAACAATGGGAAAAATGGTACGGCATGGAGCATGCCTGCCCTGATTTGATCGAACAAGCCGTTTACGGTTTGCCGGAGTTTAACCGCGAAGCGATCAAAAATGCTAATTTGATCGCTTGCCCCGGTTGTTATCCGACTGCAGTGCAATTAGGTTTTTTGCCGTTGATTGAGAAAGGCTTGGTAGAGGTTGATCGTTTGGTTGCCGATGTGAAGTCCGGGGTTAGCGGCGCCGGGCGAAAAGCGCAATTAACGACCTTGATGGGAGAGACGGGCGAGAGTTTTAAAGCTTATGCGGCAAGTGGCCATCGTCATTTACCCGAGGTGATCCAAGGTTTGGAGGTGATCGCTAAAAGATCTGTAGACTTGACCTTTGTTCCTCATCTAATACCGATGATACGAGGTATTCATGCCACCTTGTATGCGCCCTTGCTAGAAGGAGGAGAAGCCGTTCAAGCACTTTATGAACAACGCTATATTAACGAGCCGTTTGTCGATGTGTTGCCTTATGGATCGCACCCGGATACTCGTAATGTTCGGGGCGGTAACCTTTGTCAAATTGCCGTTCATCAGCCCCAAGGGGGGAGAATGTTGGTGGTATTGTCGGTGATTGATAACCTGGTTAAAGGAGCCTCCGGTCAAGCGTTGCAAAACATGAATTTAATGTTCGGTTTTGATGAGTCTGAAGGGCTAAAAATGCCAGCGCTTTATCCTTGAATCTTGACTAAAAAACTAGGTATTGTCATACTTTGATAACTTTTTAATTTCGATAGTAGAAACTTTATGGCTGAACCAATTATATTTACCGATAGCGCCGCTGCGAAAGTTGGCGATTTAATTGCCGAAGAAGGCAACGATAACCTCAAGTTGAGAGTTTATGTGTCGGGTGGAGGCTGTTCGGGCTTTCAGTACGGCTTTACGTTCGACGAGGAGGTAAACGAAGATGATACGCAAGTCGAAAACGGCGGCGTGACGGTTTTGATTGATTCGATGAGTATTCAATACTTAACGGGTGCCGAAATCGATTACAAGGAAGATCTTTCCGGCGCGCAGTTTGTGATACGCAACCCTAACGCAACGACGACCTGCGGTTGCGGATCATCGTTTTCCGCTTAATGCGGCGTGCCCGGGATAGATTCCGCCCAGAATTACCGGCTGTTTTGCGCCGGTAACCGACATAAGGTTGCCGGGCAGGCTATTCATGGTCTGTCTGGCTAACCAAGCAAAAGCGATTGCCTCCACATGATCGGGATGTAAATGGTATTCTTCGGTCGAGAATACGGCACAATTTAAATTCTCCTGAATTTTTTCCAATAAATAGCTATTGCGCGCGCCGCCGCCGCAAACGAATACCTTGTCGGTACTAGGAGCATAATCGCGGATCGCGTCGCAAATGGTTTCTGCTGTTAATAGGCATAAGCATGCCTGGACATCCTCCGGTTTTTGTTCCGAGAACTCGCGAAGGTGTTTAGTTAGCCAACCCAGTGAAAAATATTCTTTTCCGGTGCTTTTAGGTGCGGCGCTCTTAAAATACGTGTCGGCTTTTAGTATCGATAGCAGATGCTTATTGACTTGACCTGTTCTGGCCCAGTCTCCGTTATGGTCGAAATGACTTCCTCGATGTTTTTTTATCCATGTATCCATTAATGTATTGCCGGGTCCGGTATCGAAACCTATGACTGGTTTCGACGAATCTTTGGGCAAAATCGTTATATTGGCAATGCCGCCGATATTGGCGATCACACGGTTTTCATCTGGACAGTAGAATAAAGCTTGATGGAAAGCCGGAACGAGTGGCGCGCCTTGTCCTCCGGTGGCTATATCACGACGGCGAAAATCGGCTACGGTAGTAATCCCTGTGAGTTGTGCGATGATGTTGGGATCGCCGATTTGTAAACAAAAAGGGTTGGGTAGCTCTGGCGCATGGAAAAGGGTGTGACCGTGACTGCCGATTGCAGTAATATCCGAAGCAGAAAAGCCCGCTTTAGCGATTAGGCTCTGTGCGCTTTGTGCGAATAAATTGCCCAGTTGTGTATCAAGTTTGCCGATATTTTTTAGTAGAACAGGGTGGCCGGAAGAAGTAATTTCAGTCAGTTCGGTTCTGATCCGGTCAGGAAAAGGATGGTATTCGAAGGCGATGAACTCAGGATGGCCGCTACTAAAATCGACAAGACCAGCATCGATACCGTCGATGCTGGTCCCGGACATTAAGCCAATATAGAGTTCGGTCATTGACGTTATGATGCCCTGTTACTTCTGGGCAAGTAAGCTGTCTCTTGCTTGGTCCAGTTGTGCGATAAGGGGCTTCGTATCGGCTTTGAATTTCCCTTGTAGAGAAGGGGGGATTGGCATCGAATTTGGCAAAGCAACCGATAAGGGATCTCGATGCATACCGTTTACTCTGAATTCGTAGTGCAAATGAGGACCGCTAGCCAAGCCGGATTGACCGACATAGCCGATAATATCACCTTGCTTGACGGTGCTGCCTTGCTTGAAGCGATTATTGAATGCCGAGAGGTGAGCATAGAGAGTGCTGTAACGTTTGTCGTCATGTTGAACAATGATGACGCGCCCGTAGCCGTTTTGTCTGCCTAAAAATTGAACTTTCCCATCGCCGGTCACTTTAACCGGAGTTCCGGTCTTAGCTGCATAATCAACTCCTTTGTGGGCGCGGATTCTATTTAAGATGGGGTGTTTGCGCTTTAAATTAAAAGGCGAGCTGATACGGATGAAGTCGACCGGCGTTCTTATAAAGGCTTTACGTAAGCCTTCGCCATTAGGTCGGTAATAATGCGCGGATCCGGAATTGTCTTGAAAACGGACGGCGCGATAAACCTTGCCATGATTATTGAATTCGGCGGCAAGAATATTGCCGGAACCGACTTCTTCGCCTTCCGCAATATGTTTTTCATAAACGACCGAAAAGGTATCGTTTTCTTTGATATCTAATGCAAAGTCGATATCGAAAGCAAAGATGTCGGCGAGTTGCAGTATCAATTTGTCGCTCAGTCCTGCGCGCTTTCCATCGTAAAACAAAGAGTTGTGAATGGTGCCGACGGTGCTGACAGTTGTTGTTTCGATGGTTTTACTCGAAATCTCGACATTGAATGTGTCGTTTTCGCGTACCGCTTTGACGGTTTCAATTGGGCTTTTCTGGTACGAAATTTCGGTTAGTTCACCGCTCTGTGTCGTTTTGACTTGAAGTGTCTTGCCGGACGAAATCATTGCAAACTCACGGCCCGCTTCGTTGGCATGAATAATCTGATGAAGATCGGATTTATTTAGGTGAAGCTTGGAAAAGATCGTCGAAAGATTTTCACCTCTCTCGATAATATGTTCGATTGACCTGAAATCGGATGGTTCGCCGAGATCGTCGAATTTAAACGCGAGCTGATCGTTAAAGGGATTATTCGTTCCGATTAAAAAAGCATTATTGGTAAAGGCGTTGATGTCGGCAGATCTGACTTTGCTTTCAGGAGTGATAAGTGCATAACTAGCGCTTGCAACAACGGCGGAGCTGAGTCCTAAAAACAGGGATTTATAAATTCTATTTTTCACGGGTTTTTATGCGATAGTGGAATTGTTCAGTAAACTGGGTTTAGAAGTAATATTAACTGTGATTATAGCTGATATACTGAGAATCTTTTGCCACGTCAGTGCAACAGTATAACAGTTAGATTAATGTTTTCTTAAAAGGAGGCTAAATTGCAAGATCAATTGAAGTATCTTTCCAGAGGAACCGAGGAAATTCTGGTTGAATCTGAATTGAAGAAAAAACTGGAGGAAGGGCGTCCGCTCAGAATCAAGGCTGGTTTTGATCCGACCGCTCCCGATTTGCATCTTGGGCATACCGTGCTGATCAACAAGTTAAGACAGTTTCAAGACTGCGGGCATGAAGTCTTGTTCTTGATTGGCGATTTTACAGGCATGATCGGGGATCCGACCGGAAAGAACGTGACTCGCAAACCGCTGACGCGTGATGAGGTCATTGAAAATGCCAAGACTTACGAGGAGCAAGTTTTCAAGATACTCGATCCGGCCAAGACTTTGGTTTTGTTCAATTCGAGTTGGATGAATGCGATGACCCCGGCTGAATTGATTCAATTGGCCGCAAAGCATACCGTGGCAAGAATGCTCGAAAGAGATGATTTCAGTAAGCGCTATAAAGGCGGGCAGCCGATCGCGATACATGAATTTTTATATCCATTGATACAGGGATATGACTCGGTTGCGATGAAGGCCGATGTCGAATTGGGCGGTACCGATCAAAAATTCAATCTGCTGGTCGGAAGGCAGTTGCAGGAAATATATGGGCAAAAACCTCAGGTCGTCATGACTATGCCGATCTTGGAGGGGTTGGATGGTGTCCAAAAAATGTCTAAATCACTCAATAACTATATAGGTGTCGCGGATGCGCCGGATGATATGTTCGGAAAGATCATGTCAATTTCCGATGAATTGATGTGGCGCTATTTCGAGTTATTGAGCTTCAGGCCGATTGATGAAATCAATCGTTGGCGGGAGCAATGTCGGGAAGGCGCGAATCCGAGAGATTATAAAGTCAGCTTGGCCCAAGAAATCATTGAAAGATTTCATAGTTCATCGGCTGCGCAAAAGGCCTTGGAAAATTTCGAAGCTAGATTTCAAAAAGGACAGATGCCGGAAGAAATGGACGAATTGACTCTTGCTTCGGTCGAACAAGAATATCCGATTGCCAATCTATTAAAGGACGCAGGCTTGACTGGGAGTACATCGGAGTCTTTGCGTATGATTAAGCAGGGTGCAGTTAAGATAGATGGTGAAAAGGTGTCGGATAACAAATTGCATCTCGCAAAAGGGTCTGAGCATGTTTATCAGGTAGGTAAAAGGAAGTTTGCGAGAGTCAAAATCTCTAGTTAAATAAATGATTTAAAGTAGATTAAAGGCGGGGGTGATATCTTTGTTTGTAAAAGATGAAAATAAATTCTTGACGAGCCTGGGTGCTGCTGTATAATGCTCAGCTTTCCCGCCGCGAAACAGCGGAACGACGGGAAAAGAGATTGAAAATAAAGTTTGACATTGAGTTTTGCTTCTGTATAATAGGCGGGCTCAACGGGAGAGAAAGTCTTCCAGCTCTTTAACAAGCAGATCAAAATAATTTGTGTGGGTGTTTGTGGCGAATAGCTTAGCGGTTAAAGCTATTCGACGCAAGAACAACACGTTAATTCAAGCAGTTTACGTTTAATTCTTAGTCGAGCCAAGATTGGTGACTGATCTTATTTAGTCACACACCATATTAAACTGAAGAGTTTGATCATGGCTCAGATTGAACGCTGGCGGTATGCTTAACACATGCAAGTCGAACGGTAGCGGACCTTCGGGTGCCGACGAGTGGCGGACGGGTGAGTAACGCGTAGGAATCTGCCTGGTAGTGGGGGACAACTCGGAGAAATCCGAGCTAATACCGCATACGCCCTACGGGGGAAAGCGGGGGATCTTCGGACCTCGCGCTATCAGATGAGCCTGCGTTGGATTAGCTAGTTGGTGGGGTAAAGGCCTACCAAGGCGACGATCCATAGCTGGTCTGAGAGGACGATCAGCCACACTGGGACTGAGACACGGCCCAGACTCCTACGGGAGGCAGCAGTGGGGAATATTGGACAATGGGCGCAAGCCTGATCCAGCAATACCGCGTGTGTGAAGAAGGCCTGAGGGTTGTAAAGCACTTTCAATAGGGAGGAAAAAGCGTTGGTTAAGAGCTGATGCCTTGACATTACCTATAGAAGAAGCACCGGCTAACTCCGTGCCAGCAGCCGCGGTAATACGGAGGGTGCGAGCGTTAATCGGAATTACTGGGCGTAAAGCGTGCGTAGGTGGTTAATTAAGTCAGATGTGAAAGCCCCGGGCTTAACCTGGGAACGGCATTTGATACTGGTTAACTTGAGTTTAGGAGAGGAGAGTGGAATTTCCGGTGTAGCGGTGAAATGCGTAGAGATCGGAAGGAACACCAGTGGCGAAGGCGGCTCTCTGGCCTAAAACTGACGCTGAGGTACGAAAGCGTGGGTAGCAAACAGGATTAGATACCCTGGTAGTCCACGCCGTAAACGATGTCAACTAGCCGTTGGGTCTTTATTAAGACTTAGTGGTGCAGCTAACGCATTAAGTTGACCGCCTGGGGAGTACGGCCGCAAGGTTAAAACTCAAATGAATTGACGGGGGCCCGCACAAGCGGTGGAGCATGTGGTTTAATTCGATGCAACGCGAAGAACCTTACCTACCCTTGACATCCAGAGAATCTGTGAGAGATCGTAGAGTGCCTTCGGGAACTCTGAGACAGGTGCTGCATGGCTGTCGTCAGCTCGTGTCGTGAGATGTTGGGTTAAGTCCCGTAACGAGCGCAACCCTTATCCTTAGTTGCCAACACGTCATGGTGGGAACTCTAGGGAGACTGCCGGTGATAAACCGGAGGAAGGTGGGGACGACGTCAAGTCATCATGGCCCTTATGGGTAGGGCTACACACGTGCTACAATGGCCGGTACAGAGGGCAGCGAACTCGCGAGAGTCAGCAAATCCCAGAAAGCCGGTCCTAGTCCGGATTGCAGTCTGCAACTCGACTGCATGAAGTCGGAATCGCTAGTAATCGCGAATCAGAATGTCGCGGTGAATACGTTCCCGGGCCTTGTACACACCGCCCGTCACACCATGGGAGTGGGTTGCAAAAGAAGTAGGTAGTTTAACCTTCGGGAGGGCGCTTACCACTTTGTGATTCATGACTGGGGTGAAGTCGTAACAAGGTAGCCCTAGGGGAACCTGGGGCTGGATCACCTCCTTACAAAGACAGCAAGCGTTCGTCATGAGTGCCCACAACAAATTATTTTGATCGAAGACGTCACGAGCCTGGGCCTGTAGCTCAGTTGGTTAGAGCGCACCCCTGATAAGGGTGAGGTCGGAGGTTCAAATCCTCCCAGGCCCACCAACGCGGCGCAAGCCTGGAAGCGGAAGGACCGCCCGTCAAGCTAGCCGAGATTAGTTTGCACGAACCCCAAAGGGGCCATAGCTCAGCTGGGAGAGCGCCTGCCTTGCACGCAGGAGGTCGGGAGTTCGATCCTCCCTGGCTCCACCAATGCTATACCGTTTGAACGGCGAAAAGCCTCACAGACGGTATAGCATTGGTGACGGAAACAACGTCAGTAATAGCTCTTTAACAACTTGGAAATCTGTACACTGTAACTTCAGCGTTTAAAGCAATTTAAACCGAGAAGATACACAAAACAAGTTCACCGAAACAGACGGTAAAGCAAGGCTTGTCACTGTCCACGCCGCAAGGCGAAGACAGCGGACAACCCAGACGAACCGGAAGCGACGTGAATGAGTTCTCAAGCAGAAAGCGAAAATGTCAGCTGACAAATAACGCCGCAGTCCTGAACCGAATCAAACACTACCGAAAAGTAGCGCGAGACCGGTCAGACTGATTGGGGTTATATGGTCAAGTGAATAAGCGCATACGGTGGATGCCTAGGCGATAAGAGGCGACGAAGGACGTAGTAGCATGCGATAAGCCGCGGGGAGTTTGCAAACTAACTTTGATCCGCGGATTTCCGAATGGGGCAACCCGGCCAGGATAACCTGGTCATCCTGCATTGAATACATAGGTGTAGGAAGCGAACCCGGGGAACTGAAACATCTAAGTACCCGGAGGAAAAGAAATCAACCGAGATTCCCTTAGTAGCGGCGAGCGAACGGGGAGCAGCCCTTAAGCATTGAGCAAATTAGTAGAACAGTCTGGAAAGTCTGGCGATACAGCGTGATAGCCGCGTATACGAAAATTTGCTGGGTGTGAAAACGAGTAGGACGGGGCACGTGAAACCTTGTCTGAATATGGGGGGACCATCCTCCAAGGCTAAATACTCCTTATCGACCGATAGTGAACCAGTACCGTGAGGGAAAGGCGAAAAGAACCGAGGAGATCGGAGTGAAATAGAACCTGAAACCGTATGCGTACAAGCAGTAGGAGCCCAGCACCTAAATTGTTTTAGGCGTTGAGAGTGGCGGAATAGAAAGAATTTTGATGGGAAATTGAATTCAGTAGCTAAGTTGAAGAATTTAGGTTCTGGGTAAACCCCGCAAAATTGACAAAAAGGCCATCGAACAATGTCAATATTTTGGGAAAGCCAAAATAAAACAACTAAGGGGCCTGCCCAGCACCTAAATTCCAATTAGGGGCAATCAGGCAGGTATAATCACAACGTTTTAATCAACATTGTGGACTTAGTACATAGAGCAATTTAGGTGCTGGGTGACTGCGTACCTTTTGTATAATGGGTCAGCGACTTAATCTCAGTGGCAAGCTTAACCGGATAGGGGAGGCGTAGCGAAAGCGAGTCTGAATAGGGCGTCATAGTCGCTGGGATTAGACCCGAAACCGGGCGATCTATCCATGACCAGGTTGAAGGTTGGGTAATACCAACTGGAGGACCGAACCGGGATCCGTTGAAAAGGATTCGGATGAGTTGTGGATCGGAGTGAAAGGCTAATCAAGCCCGGAGATAGCTGGTTCTCCTCGAAAGCTATTTAGGTAGCGCCTCGTGTATCACTGTTGGGGGTAGAGCACTGTTTCGGCTAGGGGGTCATCTCGACTTACCAACCCGATGCAAACTCCGAATACCAACAAGTGCGAGCACGGGAGACACACGGCGGGTGATAAGGTCCGTCGTGAAAAGGGAAACAGCCCAGACCGTCAGCTAAGGTCCCCAAATCTATGCTCAGTGGGAAACGATGTGAGAAGGCCCAGACAGCCAGGAGGTTGGCTTAGAAGCAGCCATCCTTTAAAGAAAGCGTAATAGCTCACTGGTCGAGTCGGCTTGCGCGGAAGATTCACCGGGGCTAAGCATAGTACCGAAGCTACGGATCTTACGTAAGTAAGGTGGTAGAGGAGCGTTCTGTACGCCTGCGAAGGTCGATTGAGAAGTCGGCTGGAGGTATCAGAAGTGCGAATGCTGACATGAGTAACGATAATGGGGGTGAAAAACCCCCACGCCGAAAACCCAAGGTTTCCTGCGCAACGCTAATCGACGCAGGGTTAGTCGGCACCTAAGGCGAGGCCGAAAGGCGTAGTCGATGGAAAACAGGTTAATATTCCTGTACCGGAGGTAACTGCGATGGGGTGACGGAGAAGGCTAGGTCAGCTGTCGGTTGGAAGTGACAGTTTAAGCGCGTAGGGAGATCCTTTAGGCAAATCCGGAGGATCAATCCTGAGACGTAACGACGAGTTTCCCTATAGGGAGACGAAGTGATTGATGCCCTGCTTCCAAGAAAAACCTCTAAGCATCAGGTTATCTGCGGCCGTACCCTAAACCGACACAGGTGGGTGGGATGAGAATTCTAAGGCGCTTGAGAGAACTCGGGTGAAGGAACTAGGCAAAATGGTACCGTAACTTCGGGAGAAGGTACGCCCTTGTTAGGTGAAGTCCCTTGCGGATGGAGCTGAAGAGGGTAGCATTAAACTGGTGGCTGCGACTGTTTAGCAAAAACATAGCACTCTGCAAACTCGAAAGAGGACGTATAGGGTGTGACGCCTGCCCGGTGCCGGAAGGTTAATTGATGGGGTTACCCCTCACCTAGATTATTTAGAACCATGTATTACGTTTATGTACTGTACAGTCGGACGGAAGATGAATTTTATCTGGGTTCGACAGAAGATTTAAAAATGCGTCTGTGGCAACATCAGCAAGGCGAAAACAAATCGACTAAAAAAGCACAAGACTGGATAGTTTCTTATTATGAAGCCTACTTGACAGAGCAGGCGGCGAAGAGGCGAGAAGGTCGACTAAAGCGTAGTGGTAAAGCGTATCATAGCTTAAAAGAGCGGATACGAGACAGCATAGATAATCTAGGTGAGGGGGAAGCTCTTGATCGAAGCCCCGGTAAACGGCGGCCGTAACTATAACGGTCCTAAGGTAGCGAAATTCCTTGTCGGGTAAGTTCCGACCTGCACGAATGGCGTAACGATGGCCACACTGTCTCCACCCGAGACTCAGTGAAATTGAAATCGCTGTGAAGATGCAGTGTACCCGCGGCTAGACGGAAAGACCCCGTGAACCTTTACTATAGCTTGACACTGGACTTTGAACCTATTTGTGTAGGATAGGTGGGAGGCTGTGAAGCATCAACGCCAGTTGGTGTGGAGCCGACCTTGAAATACCACCCTGGTATGTTTGAAGTTCTAACCTAGGTCCGTAATCCGGATTGGGGACAGTGTCTGGTGGGTAGTTTGACTGGGGCGGTCTCCTCCCAAAGAGTAACGGAGGAGCACGAAGGTGTGCTCAGCATGGTCGGAAATCATGCGATGAGTGTAAAGGCAAAAGCACGCTTGACTGCGAGACGGACAAGTCGAGCAGGTACGAAAGTAGGTCTTAGTGATCCGGTGGTTCTGAATGGAAGGGCCATCGCTCAACGGATAAAAGGTACTCCGGGGATAACAGGCTGATACCGCCCAAGAGTTCATATCGACGGCGGTGTTTGGCACCTCGATGTCGGCTCATCACATCCTAGGGCTGAAGCAGGTCCTAAGGGTATGGCTGTTCGCCATTTAAAGTGGTACGCGAGCTGGGTTCAGAACGTCGTGAGACAGTTCGGTCCCTATCTGCCGTGGGCGTTTGAGATTTGAGGGAAGCTGCTCCTAGTACGAGAGGACCGGAGTGGACGATCCTCTGGTGTTCCGGTTGTCACGCCAGTGGCATTGCCGGGTAGCTATGATCGGACGGGATAACCGCTGAAAGCATCTAAGCGGGAAGCCTCTCCCAAGATGAGATCTCACTGGGACCGTGAGTCCCCTGAAGGGCCCTGAGAGACGATCAGGTTGATAGGTCAGGTGTGGAAGTGCAGTAATGTATGAAGCTAACTGATACTAATTGCCCGTGAGGCTTGACCATATAACACCCAATCGGTTTGCACCGACGGTGTTATCCAACAGCCGACAATCGCTAAAGCGAGAGAACGAAAAGCGTGTACAGATTTCCAAAAAAACAGGTGAAAGAAACAAGGGTAAAGGTGACAGAAGCAAGGCCGAAGGCTGGGCTACCAGAGCTGAAAACCCGATAAGACCGAAAACACCTGAAGTAAAGAGTTTTGAGTAGGCTCGATAGCTAAGCCGGATTAGGGTTAAAGAAAATAGCCTTTAACCTGGCCGCTGAAACCTTGAACCTGCTGTAACCGGTTTGCCTGGTGACCATAGCGAGCGTGTCCCACCCGATCCCATCCCGAACTCGGAAGTGAAACCGCTTAGCGCCGATGATAGTGTGGCACTTTGCCATGTGAAAGTAGGGAATTGCCAGGCGCTTATCCCAAAAGCCCGTGTTGATCATTCAACACGGGCTTTTTTTTGCCTTAAGGTTTTAAAAATATTTGGTTTGCAATAAAGCCTAATCATCCTCTCTTGACGCCACTCGATTTGCCGGTATTTACAAAGAATTCTTTGATTTAAACATAAAAAAACCCGAAAACTATAGTGTGTAGTTTTCGGGTTTTAAGGAATTTGTATCGATCAGATGGCGGAGAGAGAGTCCGCCGTAGTGTTATATTATAACGTCTTTTAACGTCCAAAATTGTTTATAAATCATAATGGTTTGCGCTCTTATTGTATATTAACGTCCAATGATGTACTCTTAAATCCAATGCCAGGGGTACGGTACAAAGTACGGTAGAAAAAGCGGGGCTTCGGATACGGTACGAAAACGGCCCTTTTTGG
This sequence comes from Methylotuvimicrobium sp. KM2, assembly GCF_038051925.1. NCBI lineage: Bacteria > Pseudomonadati > Pseudomonadota > Gammaproteobacteria > Methylococcales > Methylococcaceae > Methylotuvimicrobium > Methylotuvimicrobium sp. KM2. Next base: position 652,766 of record NZ_CP150634.1, read on the forward strand.
GGGTTATAAATAACGTGGGTACGGTAGGGTTTCGTATGTCATTGTCAGTAAAGAAAATTAATGCGCTCAATTTGCCGGGGTATTATTCAGACGGCGGTAATCTCTATTTGCAAGTCTCGAAGGCACTAACCAAGTCTTGGCTGTTCATTTATAAGCGATCAGGCAAAAAGCGCGAAGTAGGGTTAGGCAGTTATCCCTTGGTGTCTTTGGCAGAGGCCCGGGAAAAGGCGCTTGAGTATAGAAAATTGCTTGTTGATGGCAAAGACCCATTACATGAGCGGCGAACACTGGACAAGCCAAAGATAATCACTTTTGAGGAATGCGGACGGGCTTATGTTGAGGCTCACCGCGCTGGATGGAAGAACGAAAAACATGCCAATCAATGGACTAACACGCTAACGACATACGCGTACACCCACATAGGCGCGATGCCGGTAGGGTCGATAGAGACAAAACATATTGTGCGCGTATTGGAACCGATTTGGTTGACCAAGAATGAAACGGCTTCGCGGCTTCGCGGCAGAATCGAGAATATATTAGGATTTGCGACCGTTCACGGCTATCGGACTGGCGATAATCCCGCGCGATGGCGTGGGCACTTGGATAAACTGCTATCAAGTCCGGCGAAAACTAAAAAGGTCGAGCATTTTAAGGCACTGATGTATCGTGATGCCTTTGGGCTGGTTAAGGCATTAAGGGCGAACGGCAGCATTTCGGCGTTGGCACTTGAGTTTTTAATATTGACCGCCGCAAGGACGAATGAGGTTATCGGCGCAACATGGGACGAGATGCATATTGATGGTCGATTATGGATTATTCCGGGCTCACGGATGAAAAAAGAGAAAGAGCATCGAGTACCTTTGTCGGAACGGGCGTTTCAGATTTTGATGTTTATGTACGAGACACGGCAGAACAATTTTATCTTTCCGGGGCGCTCAAGATCGGGCGGCTTATCAAACGCAGCGATGGATAAACTTTTACAGGTCACTCTCGGCTATGATTGCACGGTTCACGGAATGCGGTCTATGTTTCGGGACTGGGCGGCAGAGACAACGAACTTTCCGCAGGAGCTTTGTGAAATGGCGTTGTCGCATGCAATTAAAAATCAGGCGGAGGCGGCTTATCGTCGTGGCGACATGATTGAGAAGCGGCGCGTTTTGATGCAGGCCTGGGAGGATTTTATTTCGAGAGAGCCAAGCACCGGGGATATCGTTGATTTTAGGAAAGTTGCCGAGCGCGGTTAGGTGGGCGAACACGACCCCCTTACAACAATTACAACACTACAACAAAACACTGTTTAATTAGCTACAGGCCGCGCCATTCGTGGCTTTGGCTTGTTGTAGGTGCTTTACAACACGGCTACAACAAGCATATTGAATACAGGTGATCGAATGGAATTGTTGAATTGGAAATGTTCATATACACGACCCCCCTACAACACCTACAACACCTACAACAAAACACTGTTCAATTAGCTACAGGCCGCGCCGTTACTGGTCTGAGCCATGTTGTAGGTATCTACAACAAAGCTACAACAAAGCTACAACACGACGGTTAAGACAAGGTTAAGAAATGACAAATTATTCAGAACGTGCCAGGACAGCCGGGAAAATTTCAGCGATCAAAAGGCGCGCGGCAAACGAGAAACGAAACGATGCCATTTATTTTGCGTATCAGCTTTTGCACGGCGAAAAGTTAATAAAGAAGGATCGTCGTATTGCGTTTGATTTTTTGGAGGGTAATAACTTTGAGGATATTCCTGTTATTCAGACCGAGCGGGAGTGCTTGGAATTAATAGCAGTGCGCGCTGGAGTGTCGCCGCGAATGATTAGGAATATATTGGAGAGCGTGTCAGAAAAGCACCAGCATGACAAGGTTGATAAAAAAGAACGAGCGCATCTTATTTTATTTGGCGAGCGATTGAAGGAGGCGCGGTTGGCTTCTGGTTATTCGGCAAAGAGCTTGGCTACTATTTTGGAGGTAACGCCTTCTGAGCTTGGTGATATTGAGCTTGGGCGAATGGAGTCGATACCGCTATCGTTTATAGTGCGCGCTTGTAATATTTTGAAGGTCGAGCCGGGATATCTGCTGGGTACTTTAGACGGTCCTAGTGAACTTGATTAGCAGGGCGGGCGAAATAGGCTGTTTGGGCGAATTGATTTAAAAACAATGACTTGTCGGGGCGAATCCGGGGCGATTTTCGCCCTTTTTTTTTGGCTTCTGGTTTAGTTGATTTCAAAAAGTGAAATTAACCAAAGTTTTGTTTATGAACAATATCAACCATTTATGTTTAAAGGTGTTCAAAAAAGGAAAACTGAAAAATAGGCGGATTTTTTTGCGGTTAATCTGTTTTGGACGTTTTTAAACAACCAGACAGATATGAACCAGTTAAAAAATACACCCGCTTCACTTATCGTCCGCATTAAAGACTTGCGCGTACTGTGCGGTTTGAGCCGCTCAACGGTTTACAACAAACTTGATCCAAAATCAAAATATTACGATCCAAATTTCCCGCGACCCGTTAGCTTGGGCGCTCGATCGGTGGGCTTTCGCCGCGATGAGGTGGAACAGTACATTGATTCACTAGGGCACAAATGAAAAAACCCGACCAATAATTTTAATTTATTAGCCGGGTTTTTAATAACGCAATCACTCACTTAGCAAGTGCGATTATATCACACCGTGAGGATGCGTACACCCCGGCAAAAGGAAATTTGCTATGAACACTAAATTCAAAAAACCGCCTTATTCGCGGGATATTGCTCGTTTTAAACACAGCGATGAAATCATTGTATGCACCGGATCGAACGCATGGCAGGCGGCAAGGCGTGAGACTTGGCAGCCGCGCACATCAAAAATTGTACTGCCTTTTGGTGACGATCCGGCGGCCTACCGCTGGCCGGTTTCGGGCCGGTATGTTCAGTGCTGGACGTGCGGAACGCCAGAGGATGACGAAACTATTTTAAGGCTTACCCGAGTATTGCTCGAATCTGGAGCCATAAAGGTTTTACTGCTGGACCCGGAAAAGCCGCTGGTCGTTGTTGAGCCAGTAACAATGAGGTAGGCAGCATGAGTATCTTAAACGAGTTCGAAGTTGTCGAGCCGGGGTTATTGCGGATGCAGCTTAACGTTGCGCCACAAAATGACGGATTTAATCAGCACCTAGATTCTGGTTCGAATTATTCGACCGGCGTTGACTTGCTCAAGCATATTGATGACGCGCACCCGCTAAAAAGGATGACTGCTCAGGTTGCGGCAATGTGCAATATCCCCCAAAGCTCCACGTTTTTAATTTTAATCAGTGCATTCAGTTCGGTAACCTGTCGAAAATGGCTTGTTGATTACCAGTTCGGACGAGGCCTCCCAATAGGTCTTTATGCCTGTGTAGAAGGTCCGTCGGGGATAGCAAAATCAAGGGCCTTAGAGTCAATGACAGATTTTTTTATTGATGTAAAAAACGATGTAATCAACAAATATCAGACCGAATTGTTGAGATTGGGATCAAAACAGGATCGGGACGATGCCGACGAAGGGCGGCTTGACGAACTCAAGGCGATGAAGCGGACTATCTACTCTCGATTGTTTGTGAATAACGCAACACCGGAGGGGCTTGAGGCTACGCTAGGCGGCACATGCGGATACTTTAGTGCAGTCAGTTCTGAACAAGGACTATTTAATAGCCTTCTTGGGTTGAGTTACGCAAACGGCGCGGCGAATAACAACGACCTTTTGCTAAACGGTTTTGATGGTGGATTTGTTTCAAGTTGTCGAGTGAGTCGTGAAGGTTATCACGGGCGCGTTATCGGCGGCGTTACGCTGTTTGCACAACAAGGATCGGTTGAAAAAATACTATCGGCCTCGAATGGAACCGGACTAAGCGAACGGTTTTTAATGCTGGCTGAACCGCACTTTTTAGGTAAGCGCGATCATTTGAAAAAGATTTTTTTCGACCGCTCGATACCCGAAGCTATTAAAGAAAAATGTCAATTTGCGCGGGAAGTATTTGAAAATCCAATTAAGCCGGGCGAGTTGTATCACCTAAAAATAAGCGATACAGGACATAGGCTAATCGCAGAATATCGTAATCAGATAGAGCCACACTTGGCCGATGGCGCGAAATTTAGCCACATATCCCTTCGCGGCGCGGCGGCAAAGGTCGATATGCAGATCATGAAGCTGGCCGCCAATTTATGGCTATTAGCGCGTAATGATGAGTATGACGCCAACATACCAGACGACCATGTAAAGGCGGCTATCGGCATTTCAAACGACTTGCTTGAGGCCAATTTAGCATTGTGCAAAGCAAAAGGATTGATCGGCGTGGCGGCAGAATTTAGCGCAGTGTTGCGATTGTTTGAGGGCAATCATAAGCCGATGACCGAGCGGCAGATTATTCAATCGCGGTCGAGGGTAGAGCCTTTTAAAGATTTCACCGGAAACAAGAGCGATCTAATCAGACAAACTCTCTGTGAGATGGTTTCGACCGGAGTTCTAGATATTGTTGTTTATGACGATGGCGTTAAACGCTATTCACTCAATCAATAGGTGGGCGTTATGAAAGCAATTATATCCGACAAAACCTATCTAACCGGACTAGGCGACGATCAAATCAAGTTTATTCAAAAAAGCCTGATCATACCAAATCCCAAATATACAGATGCGATACGCCAAGGACGGCGGCCTTTCGGTATAGACCGAACTATCGAACTATACGAATCGACCGATGACGGCCTGGTGATTCCGCGCGGTATTCACCTAGATGGATTGATCGATATTGACGACCGGCGGCACTCGCACCCGGTTGAAATCGAAACGAGCATCGAGCCAAGGGCATATCAAGAGCGGGCGTTAAGCGCGATGCTTGAAACTGGAGGCGGCGTTCTGGTTGCACCGACCGGCAGCGGCAAGACCACTATCGGCATTGAGTTAGCGGCTAGATTGAGACAGCGTTGTTTGGTGCTGGTCAAATCGCTTGATTTGGCGCGGCAATGGCAAGGCGCGATTAAAAAGTTTACCGGATTGGATGCTGGTTTGATTGGCGGCGGCGAATGGCGGGAAGGCGATCAATTTACGATTGCCACCGTCCAGACGCTAATCAAGCACCAAGGTAGTTTGGATTATGGACTTCTCATTTGTGATGAGTGCCATAACGCGCCCGCTAACCAAGTCTATGCAGTAATCAATCGGCAAGCGGCAAAGTACCGCTTCGGTTTGAGCGCGACACCACAAAGACGCGATAACCTTGAGGCGTTGATGTTTGCATCATTAGGGCCGGTTTGCGCCGAAATCGAGCAGCACGAAGTCGAAGGCGCGGTATTGCCTGTCGTGGTCAAAACGGTGGAATGCGACTTTACCGGCGATCCGCAAAGCTGGTCCGAGTTTTTACAAATGCTGTCCGACGACCCCGAGCGCAATAAGCTTATCGTCAATTCTGCAATCAAAGCAAGTCGGAAAACGGGCGTTGCTATCCTGACCGCGACCGTTGACCACGCAGAACGACTAACCGCGATGATCGAGCAACAAGGCCTTGATGCGGTCTTACTTCACGGAAAATTACCGGCGAAACAAAAGGCCGAGGCCATGCAGCGGGCCGAAACCGCTAATCTGATTATCGGCACATTATCTTTATTGTCCGAAGGTATCGACTGGCCGCATGTTGGCGCGGTTATATTCGGCGCTCCGGTATCAGCAGTCATTGATAAAAATATTCCGGCAGCGACCCGGCTTATTCAATCCATTGGCCGAGCAAGACGGCCTTATCCGGGCAAGCAAAGAGCGTTCGTGCTGGATATCGTCGATCAATGCGGCTTCGGTGTCGGTGCGTGGCGCAAGCGCAATCATGTCTACCGGATGCATGGCTTCGATGTTATCTAAAACCGGAAAAACGCCCGTTAGACCCCCATTTCGGGCGATTAGAATACCATTTCAAATTTTAGGAGTTACAAAAAATGACCTCAAAACCCACACCCCGCAGGACCAAAATATTGCGAAACCGGGCGGAAAAAATCCTAACGGATGCGCTGAAAGATCAAGGCGCACCGGCAGAATTACGCCTTAGTGCCGCAATCGCAATCTTGCAGCACGTTATCCCGCAACAAAAAACCACAAACTCTTAATTTAAAAGGAAATCCAAAATGAAAATCACACAAGCAATCTTCAATAACGCAGAACATGCACACAACCGCGCCGAGGCCGTGCTGGACGGTCTTTCCAAAATGTCCGAGGCCGACAAGACCGGAATCGAGGAAAGCATCATTATCGTTCAAAACAAATTTCTTTTAATCAAGGCCGAAGCGCAAAAAATTATCAACGAAGCGCACATCCGGCACAATGCTAGACCCGAAAAGCTGATTTCCATGGCGCTCAGAGTCCACCACGGAATTCCGCTCGAAATTTCGCGAAAAATGGGAGAAATGCAGGCCAAAATCCGAACTTTTCAGCAAAAAAAGGAAGATTTGATCGCGAAAGGTTTCAGTTTGGACGAAATTTCGAAGATCATCGTAGGCCCGAGCGATGAAGCAATCGAGGCGGTTGACGCAGAGTGCCGCGCATTGTCGGTAGAGTCGGCGGCGCTATTAAAATTCGCGAGCGATCCATTTTACGACTACTCGCTCCTTGTGGGCACCCGCCTGGAGTGCGAAATTCCGCAGACCGAAACCGAGGAAGAAAACCAAGCCGCTTAATTCCAACCGAGCCGGGCGTAAAACCCCGGCACCTTCGAGGTGCCGATGCTAGATCTTTCAACAAATCAGCGATTAAAAATTATTGGGCAAAAGTTCGTGGAGGCGCGTGGCTTGTGTGGATTAAGCCAACATGCAGCCGCAAAACTTTTAGGAATTTCGACCGAAAGCCTAAAAGCGGTCGAAACCGCGCTCGATATCGAATCTATTTCGCCATTTTTAATCGTCCGAGCGGCGCAGGGCTATGAAGTTACGACAGATTTTTTGTTAGGCGTTGCGGTCGAGGATGATTGGGAGCGCGATCCGGCTACGCAACTGATGCGCGAATGGAGTGTTCAAAGTAATCAGCGTCAATTCGAAATGCTAACCAGCATGATTTCCTGCGTAGAGTCCCATTGTCGCAAGGTACACAAGGCGGAGGCTGCGATATCCGAAATGGTGAACGAGTACGAGGAGCTGGTTGCCGCAGTCGAAAGGTTCATCGAAATCACCGACGGTTTCAATAACATACCAGGAAGCGCTCGTCTACTGCTTCACACCAAGAAATTTGGCGAAGTGTGCCGGGAAGCGAAGCACCAACTAATCCGCTGCAAAATTTTACCCAAAAAAAAACCCGACGATTAAGTCGGGCTTGATAGCAGTATCATCAAAACGAAAAAATAACTGATTTGGACCTACATTATCACACAACCGGACAAAAACAAAATGACTGAAAAAATACTATCGTCAACATGGGGCGATTCCCCGGACACCGGACTGAGCAAGCACTTGATCGCTACATTTTACGAGGTAGACCGTAAGGGCAATCGATTAACCGGCGATGACGATATTGTGGTTAAAGCTCCGCTTATCGACTCGAATATCGAGGCGGCGTTTAACTGGAACTCTCCTTTTGAGCAAGTTGGTCAAAACTCATTAGCCAATTTCCAGCAATTAGCGCAATCCGGCGAGGCGCTTGACGTTGCGCGTGTCGTCAATACGTTATCTAAAACGATGGGCGGATTTTTTGAAGAAATAGCCGAATCCGCAACTGGCAAAACATCGATAACAAAACTCAATTCGACTCAAATCTTTAACGGTTCGCCTCCGCTAAAAATCACGGCAACCCTACTGTTACGGGCATGGTCCGACCCCGTAACCGAAGTCGAAGAACCGATGAACCAGTTGCTCAAGTGGGCATTGCCAAAGGAGTTATCCCCCGATGGATCATTGCTATTGCGCCTTGCTAAAGATGGTTTTCAGGAGTCGTCTTTTTTGCCAAGTTCAACCCCGACTACAATCGCGATGAACTATAAAAACCGAACCTACAAGCCACTGGTCATTGAATCAATCAGCATTCCGTCCAACAGCCCAATTGATAAAAACGGCCATTTCACCGAACTCAGTATTCCGGTAACGCTTGCCACGCTTACAAGCATCGACCGAATCGATTGGGATAATTTTTCAACAAAACCGAGGTAAAAACTATGCTACCACACGACTCCGAAGGCTTTTTAGTCGGTGAAACAATCACGGACATTCGACGCGCTTCGAGAGCAATTGATGATATTCGAGACGATGTTTCCGCGATAAAAGCAGCGGTTGTTTCGCCATCAAGCAAAGCCAAAGTTGCCGCCGTTGCGGTCAGGCAGATTGAGAGAACGCGGATGCAAAAGGATATTGCATCTAGTGTTGGTCGTAGTGTATCGAAAGCGATTGATTCGACAGACAAGCAGAAGGCGGAAAAGACTGCTAATAGCAGACAATCATCGATAGAGCGATCATCAAACCAGTCAAGCGCGATTGAGACAAGAAGACGTGATGCCAATGGGCGTTTTATTTCATCTTCTGTTGCCGATATTGTTGAGCCTGGACAGGAAGCAAACAGAAACAAAAAAGGACAGTTCACCTCGTCAAGCTCAACCGGCAAGGATGAACGAAACTCAAACCGACTGTTTGGAAGCTTTGCCGACCGCATAGCAAAATCCTTTGCAGAAGCCGAAACCGGGCTTGCGGATGTAGACCCCAATGTTAAAGCCGCTCAGGAGATTGCACAGCCGCTATCAAAAGGCTACCAAGCTATTTTCGGCGGCGAGTCGGACAAAAAGAAATTCCATTGGTTTTCACGGATATTCAGGGAACTGAAACTAAGCCGCGAAGAAAGCACGGTACACGCTAAAGCACAGAAGAAAGTCCTCGATGATATCGAAGAAAAGACCGGGGGCAGTGCGGCAAGTGGTGGCGGCGGTGGTGGATTTTTTCCAATATTTAGTGGTGCGTCATTAGGTACAATCTTACCCGGACTTCTAAAAAAAATGTTCACGGGTATAGGCGTTGGTGTAGCGGCAATATTTAGCCCAGGCATGATAAAAAAGGTGTTGCTTGGTGCAACCAGACTTGCTTTTACCCCTATTACTATTGCAGCGGTTGCCGCGTGGGGCATTTTTACCGAAGACGGTCGTCAGTTTTTTTCAGATATGTACAAAGGATGGAATAATCTGATAAGCGATTTAAGAAAAAAATTCCCTCTTTTTGACAAACTAATTGATACTGTTTCCCGTAATGTTATTGAGCCTGTTGCGGATGGTATTGAGCAGATCAAAAAAGATTCGCCCAAAACGATGGAGTTCTTGGATAAGGCTAAAAGCTGGGTTGGTAACAAATTCGATCAGTTCAAAAAATCCAGTCCTAAGACATTCGGGACCGACAAAAAGAACAAAGATATACTGCTCAATGAATTGGACAAGCAAGGCATAACTGGCAAAGAGCGTGCTATGTTCCTAGCGCAAAGCCATCATGAAACCGGCGGTTTTGCTCGTATGGAAGAAGGGTTTAACTATTCAGCCAGAAGACTAAGAGAAGTAAATAAAAAGGCGCGTTCACTATCGCCAAGCGAGTTAAATAACATCGTTGGCGGCGGTCAGGAATCGATTGCCGAATTCATGTACGGCGGTAGAGCGGACCTAGGCAACACACAACCGGGCGATGGTTATAAGTATCGCGGTCGTGGATTCGCGCAATTGACCGGTCGGGCGAACTACGAGCGCATTGGTAAAATCATTGGCGAAGACTTGGTAAATAATCCTGACCTGTTACTCTCTGACCCTGAGATATCCGCAAGAGCAGCGGCAGCGTTTCACAAATCCAATTCCAGATTACAAAAAGCCTCAAAATCAGGCGATGTAGTTGCGGCAAGAAGGGCGTTAAACGGCGGATTAAACGGTATTGATGACGTTCGACGCCTTAACGATTATTACTCAACAATCCAAAATTCAGCGATACCGGAGGTTAAAGTTCCGTCCATGCCTGCCTTGCCTGTAATACAGGATAGCCCCGGCGTACTGCACCCGTCTAAGTCTAAGGACGACAGACAGCCTTTTGTTTCGTTGCCGATTGACGTAGGCCAGGACCTAAGTGACCGTAAAATCGGACTGATTGCGACAGGTGGGCTTAATGCGTTATGACCCTTTTGATACACCTATAAGCATTTTCTAATATAAGGATTTACTAATATGGCTAAAAAACGACCAGAATACACGAAGGAATGGGATGCTCAGGCGTTCAGGTTATCGTTGCTTGGCTTGGATAATACCCAACTAGCAGCATACTTTGAAATATCGAGAGCAACACTACAGAGGTATTGCAAGGCGCATCCCACGTTTGGCGAAGCGATTGAAAGCGGCAAGCTCCGTGCGGATAGCAAGGTTGCGGAGGGCTTGTTTAAACGCGCAACAGGTTTTGAGACCCGCGAAGTCAAGACCAAGATGGTACTCGATGAAAGCGGAAACGAGATGATATCCGAGATCATTGAAACGGTCAGCGAAATCCCGCCTGATAGCAAGGCCGCGATGCAGTGGCTCAATAACAGACAATCGAAATATTGGAGGCCGCGCGTAAATCCTCCGCAAGAGATAAATATCAGCGCAATTCCGTGGGCTGAATTACGCCAAATCACCGAGCAGGCAGTTAAAAAAGCTCAAGAGCAGTATGAAACGGTTATCCAGGGCCGATACGAGCGGCTTGGAATCAAGCGCGAATACAGCGGCGATTAGTTGTCATAAATTTGATAAAGCAAATTCGCTTTATCCATTAATTCAATGGCTTACGGTAAACGTAAGTAACTTGATATGCAGCGAATACCCAGCTTGAGATTAATTTGATTTAGCTGGCCTTATTCTCAAAAGGATTTAAATCCTCTTGAGACCAAAACGGAAGCGCGCTTCCGATTTGAGTTGACTGGCTAGTTTTGCGAATGGGTATCTCGTTGGAACACCCATTTGCGGTTTGGAATCGGGATATCCCGATTCGGGATTGAGGCAAAAGCGAACTCCGAGTTCGTTTTTGGATGGACTTTGCGCGGGGATTATCACTTCGAGACTTTTCAAAACCGGAAAATAGCGCAATTTAGCCTTTTTTTCAGGATTTATCATTTATGCACCGTAACAATTAACAGGTGCAATTCCATGAAAAAGACCATCATCAAACGAAGTGTTCTTGCCGCAAAACTCGGTGTAAGCGAGGTGCGAATAAAAACATTAATCAAAGAGGACAATTTACCCCGCCCCATCAAAATCGGCAAAATCTCAGGTTGGGTCGAAAGCGAAATTGATAATTGGATCGATTCCAAAATCTCCGAGCGGGATGCTCAATCCGTGGAGGTGTCCGTATGAATAATTTAATCGGCAATACAGCATCGATGAACAGCCGCGAGATTGCGGAGCTGGTTGAAAAGCGTCATGATTCGGTAAAGCGTACTATTGATCGTTTAGCAGATAAAGGGATAATTCAGCTTCCACCAACGGTGAATTCCGAGAATATCAACAACTTAGGTTTGCCTCAGAAAAGTACACTCTACTGCTTCACCGGCGAACAAGGCAAGCGCGACTCTATTATCGTCGTTGCACAATTATCGCCTGAATTTACCGCGCGTCTGGTTGATCGCTGGCAAGAACTCGAAAACAAAGTACGGACACCGCAATCATTCGCTGAGGCGTTACGCCTTGCCGCCGACCTTCAAGACCGCCTTGAAGAAACCGAACGGCAGCGCATCATTGCAGTAAAAACAAAGGCTGAAATAGGCAGCCGGCGCGAAGCAACCGCAATGAACAAAGCCAGTCAGGCCGCTAAAAAAGCAAAGGCGCTTGAGGTGCAGCTAGATAAATCTACGGAATACTGCACTATAAAACGCGCTGAAATGCTCTTTCACGGTCAAAAGTTTAATTGGCGATTACTCAAGAGTGCGAGCATTGAAATAGGCGTTCCGGCTATTGATGTTTTTGATGCCAACTACGGCACAGTCAAAGCGTATCACCGCGACGCATGGCAAGAGAGCTATGCTATATCAATATAATTGCAATGGGGTGGTGAAACGCCACCCCCCTTTTTAAAGGCAACCACATGAACGCATCCACACACAACAAAGCCAGAGCAATCAAGTCACCGAGCGGCGAACTCCTGTTTTTCGCGGTCGATGCAATGGCGCAAATAGGCTTTCATAACTTCGATAATGTAAAGGCGGTCATTCAATGCGTTCCGGCTGAATGGCGCGGTACGGCGCAAGTCAGTAGCGACCATGGGCCCAAAGAGGTGGACGTGCTTACCCATGAGGGACTGCTTTACTTCCTTGGTGCGGCGCTTGATGGTTAAAATGTTATAGGTGTAATACTCAACGAAACTCAACAAAAACAATCAATTAAGCACTGAAAATGCTTTCAGTGTTATATGCCTACATAAACGAAAACCAATTCGAGTTGACACGATTGCATAATATGCTAATCTTAATGCGTCGATACAAATCGACACGGGATTGGTCTCCCGGAAACGAACGGCGCAGGCCGCCTCAGAGCGGTTTTTTTACGCGCAAAATCTCATTCCATTATGTCGGACTGAGTAGGCCGCCGAAAGGTGGGCCGGTTCCGTTTGTACCGGTAGACCAACCTATTCAGTCCGGCTCCCTGATTGGTCTCATGGTAGCCGGTTTGCAAAACAAACGGAGTACCGCATCATGAACAAAAGCCTCACCCCCCGCGAAACCAGCGACCTGAAAAGCCGCATTCACTGGCTCAAGCAAACCATAACCCGAGCCGAGCAAGCCTTATCACAAAACGAAATCGATCCGCGAACGCTAGTGTCAATCCGAGTTGACTGCGAAAGACTAACAACCGTCTGCAACTCAACATACCGCATGATCGGGGAGGTTCAGTTATGAACCGCAATCACCAACACGCACCAAAAGAAGAAGCCGTTAATAGCTTCCTTCAAAAAATCCAAGCCCAAGAACTCGAACGCGAAACCGTTTTAGCCGCTGGCCTACCGGCATTGCAACGTCTAGCCAACATTGCCAAAGGCGACACCGGGCAAGCGGGAACAGTGCGCCGTTTCTTATTGGGCCTTTACAATGGTCACCGATGGCCGTTCGACCTGACCACTTTTCGCGGCTTGGACCGTGATTTGTTCGACGATTGCATGGCGTTGTTGCGAATGGATGCCCGGGCGACCGTTAAAGAGATACACCAGTATTTCAAAAATGGCGGCGAATTGTTCGCAGCCTTCGCGCAGATGGAGGGCTAATCTCATGAAAGAACCAACATTTTCAAACGTACTGACCGAGCTATTCAGTCATACAAAAAATACGTTGAGCAACGAGCAGTTGCAATGGCTCACTGGCTTGGACGACGAAGCCGATTGTCAGCTTTCAAACATAAGTGAAACCTTGGGCCGCCTAGCCAATACGCTATCCAGCGACGATTGCCAATACTCAAGCCAGTCAGAACTTGCAGGCGCGTTGTGGATGCTTCAAAGCCATATCGAAAACGCCCGCACGGCGTATTATGTTTCGGCAGAGGCGCAGATTATCCTCAAGAACAGGGGGCGGTCGTGAGCTACAAACTACGCGAACTGGCCTATAACTCAGGCTTAAAAGGCTCAAGGTTGGCCGTTTTGGTAGCACTTTGCGATCGGACAACCGAGAACTCTATGCTTTGTAACCCTGGCGTTCCTGATATAGCCAAGCGATCCGGTATCACCGAACGGCACGCCAGAAAAGTGATAAACGAACTTGAGGCGCTAGAGTTTTTCAAAAGAATTTCGGAGTTAGGCAAGCGAAATCGATATGTTTTAAACCTGGAAAAGCTACAAGAGTTATCCACAACCCAGGGCATTACTTCACCCCTGGCCGAAAACAAGACCCCTGATATTGAAGCACAACCCCCTGTCATTGAGGGTCAAAACCCCTGTCGTGAGGACACCCAAACAGAAATAACAAAAATAACAAAACGCGCACGCGCGAGAAAACACCCTGTCACAAGTTCAGGGGGGAATTCTGGACAGTGGAACGACAGCGCAAGCTTTCGACCGTACAAACCGGCACCGATGCCAACAGCAGACCCAAAGCAAGCGCAAACAGAATTGCGTTCAATCAAATCCATTTTGGGAGCAATTCGCGTATGATCGGCTATCAATTCAATCTTTACAAGAACGGCAAGGCGATTGCACATGTCGAAATCAGCATGCTATGTATCGATGACGTTCAGTTCCTTCAACGGAACGGCTATCAGATTGTTTTGTCCATAGCCTAGCAATCCATTCACCCACCAAGAGCCGGGCCTATCCCCCCGGCTTTTTTTTGCCTGACGGTCCGACCGTACCCATCGACACTACGCGCCAGATGGATAAATCAAACCGCCAAATAGGCGGATTGGGTCCAAACAAGGGGTATATCAAACATCTACCCCTTGAGTTAAAAAGGCGCAAATGTCATAGGTGTAATTCTTAACGAAAACAATCAGTTAAGTGCTGAAAGCGCATTTAATGTTATAGGGCATTACGCCGCAAGCCGCGCCCGATGCGTAACATGGTGCAAATTTGCACCATCTAAATAAGGTGGTTAACTCAAGGGGCTCGAGCAAACATTACCCCCTTTCAAAAACCGCAAGAGCTTTTGATTAAGAAATAGGCGGTCAATGTCGATCAATGCCGAACCAGTGCTGATACCAGTGCAGCCGTAAGCCGCTAAAGTGCTGATGGTGTCGGTATTTTCGCCAAGCCAGTAAAACCGGGCGTGTTGTAGCTGTTGTAGCGTGTTGTAAATGGTCTACAACACGTCTGAGGCTAGATAAATAAAGGGATAGAAGATATATATATTATTATTGTTGTAATGTTGTATATACCACTTACCTTTTTTTCTTTCTTTCTTTTAAAGCCGACCATGCACCTATGAAATCCACCGGCAGCTATTGCGGATGGTTTTTTTATACTTTTCCAAGCCAGGGGTACGGTACAAAGTACGGTAGAGAATAGAGCTTACTAAAAGTCCCTTGTATATCAAGGAATTAAAAAAGCAGATGGCGGAGAGAGAGGGATTCGAACCCTCGATACGTTGCCGTATACACACTTTCCAGGCGTGCGCCTTCGACCACTCGGCCATCTCTCCGGTATTTGATCCATCGGCAGATGGAAACCGACAATGATAAGACAGTATTGCTTATGATGCAATGAATTTTAATTTTTAATGAGTCATGGCTTCGAGATCATGCCAGCGTTGAAAGGCATGTTCCATTTCTTTGTCGATGGTTTTTAGTCTCTCAAGCGTCTCGGCGATCAAGCTAGGGTCGTTTTTATAAAAATCGGGTGCATTGATTTTATCGTTAATGACCATTTGTTCGGATTCAAGACGGTCGATCAAGTCCGGAAGGTCATCTAATTCCTTTTGTTCTTTATAAGAGAGTTTTTTCTTTTTCGGCGTGTCATTGCTGATTCTTTTTTCGGCGCTTACAGTTTTTTTAGCAGGAATATCGGATGCTTTGGCGCTTCGATAATTTGCTAGCCAGTCGCTATAGCCGCCGATGTGCTCGCTTATGACGCCGCCGCCTTCGAAAACCAGTACGCTGGTAACGACATTATCCAGGAAGCTCCGGTCATGGCTGACTAATAATAAAGTACCGTCATAATCGACTAGTTTTTCTTCCAATAGCTCAAGGGTTTCCAGATCTAGGTCATTGGTGGGTTCGTCCATGATGATCAGGTTGGCCGGTTTCGTGAACAATCGAGCAAGGAGTAAGCGATTCTTTTCCCCGCCGGACAGGCTTTTGACCGGCGAGCGTGCTCGCGCCGGCGCGAACAGAAAGTCGCCGAGGTATGACATGACATGGCGTTTGTTACCGGCAATTTCGACATAATCATTGCTGTCGGCAATCGAATCGGCGACAGTCATTTCCGGATCGAGTTGTTCTCTCAGTTGGTCGAAGTAGGCGACTTGCAGGCGAGTGCCTTGTTCGACGGTGCCGCTGTCCGGTTCTAATTGCTTGAGTAAAAGTTTCAACAGTGTCGATTTTCCTGCGCCATTAGGGCCGATCAAACCGATTTTGTCGCCGCGTTGAATGAGTGTTGAAAAATCTTTTACCACCGGTTTCCCGTCGAAAGACTTGCAAAGATAGGTTGCTTCGATAACTTTTTTGCCGGATGTGTCGCCGCGATCCAAAGATAGTTTGGTCGTGCCTTGAACATTGCGGCGTTGCGCGCGTTCGTCGCGTAATTTCTTGAGTGCTCGAACCCGTCCTTCGTTACGGGTGCGCCGCGCTTTTACGCCTTGGCGAATCCAAACCTCCTCTTGAGCCAGTTTTTTGTCGAATTCGGCATTTTGATTAGCTTCATCTTCCAGCGAGGATGCCTTTCGGCGAAGGTAGTCGTCATAGGTGCCTTGCCAGGATGTTAAATTGCCGCGATCGAGATCGACAATACGGGTAGCCAATTTTTGTAGAAAGAATCTATCATGAGTCACGAATAAAACGGCCCCTTGAAAATTTAATAATTGCTCTTCCAGCCATGTGATGCTCTCCAAATCCAGATGGTTGGTCGGTTCGTCTAAAAGCAGCAATTCAGGTTCGAGGACTAAAGCCCTCGCCAAGGCGACTCGACGTTTCCAGCCGCCCGATAAGCTTTTCACCGGGAGTTCTCCCGGCAGATTGAGTCGGCTTAACGTAGATTCGACTTGTTGTTGAAAATGCCAGCCGTTTTTGGATTCCAGTTTATGCTGTAGATCGCCAAGTTCCTGCAGGGTTTTGTCGTCGGCATTATTTAGCTGGGTGGATAGAGCATGGTAGCGGGTTATCCATTGGCCTAATTCGCCCAGTCCGGCGGCTACGGCATCGTAAATGGTAGATTCGCCAACCAATTCCGGAGCCTGTTCTAACCAGGCGAGTTTCAATTCGGGTTGAAGCCAGATTTCGCCGTGATCGGGTTGGATGTTTCCTGCGATAATTTTCATTAACGTGGATTTTCCCTCGCCGTTTCTGCCAAGAAGTCCGACGCGCTCCCCCGGGTCCAGTTGAAAATCGGCATTATTCAGCAATGCATGGGTTCCGTAGGCGATTGAAACATTGGTTAGTCGAATTAAAGGCATGATGTTAATTTGTGTTTTGTAAATAGCGTCGTAATAAATCCAATGCCAGCAACGCGGCTTGGTTTTGTTTTCGTTTAACGGAGCCGCCGATCGTATGAGTCGAATGTCGCAAGCCTTCGGGGCTTAACAAAGCGTTGTAAATCGTAATGGCGCGGTTGTCCGGGGTGTCGGTTGCATTGTTTTCGCGGTAGATCTGTATGAGCGCAAGATCCGCGCCGCTTTGATCTTTTGCCGCATTCGCGATGATTTTCGCTTGGCTTGGCAAGTCCATGTCGTCAAGAGCGACGGAAAATCGGTTGGCGAAATGTGCGGGGTTTCTTTGGTAATGGGTTTCTAAAAGCCAGTCATTGGCAATCGCGCATTTCGCTGCCATGAGTCCTTGGCTTAGGGTTTCAATGAAGATCGCCGTTCGTTGTTGGTTTCGCATCATTCTATCGATCGCGCTAGGTAGATCATCGCAATGGTTGCGATGGTCATCGATTCCGAAAATAAAATCACCTAGCCGGCTTTTTATTGTATCAATATAAACGTCGAGTTTCTGTCGAGGATATTGGGCGGGGGCGAGAAGTTTTGTTTCGATATGATCCGGTCCGGCCCGAAAGCCGAGTTGAATTTCCGGAGGTATTGTAATATCTGCGATGGCTGTCTGTATGTCGGATTCGCCGATACCGATAGTTTTTAGAGTGATCAATTGATTGGGGCTAAGAGTGTAATGACGTTCAAAAAAACATTTAACAAATTCATTGAATAGATGTCGCATTTCGAACGGGACGCCCGGTAAAAAGACGAATCGACAACGGTTGTATTGTAAAGTAAACCCGGGTGCGGTTCCCCATTGATTATCGATGCGTAAGGCTCCGCTAGGCAGATAGGCTTGCTTTCGATTGCTTTCAGGCATGGTTCTGCCTCTGTTTTTAAAAAAGCCGGCAATTTGATCGAAAGCTATCGTGTCGAATTGCAAGGGCATAGAGAAAGCCAAGGAGGCGGCTTGAGCGGTTAAATCATCGGATGTAGGGCCCAATCCCCCTGTGCAGATACAGCAATCGGCGCGAGACGAGATTTCTTTTAAGAGCGCTATGAGCTCATCGAGTCGGTCGCCGACGGCGGTATGTCTGGAAACTGTAAAACCCATATTTACGCAGGCTTGGGAAAGCCAGGCTGCATTGGTGTCGACAGTTTGTCCGGTGACGATTTCTTCGCCTTGCGAGAAAATTTCTAGGGTCGGATTCATGAATGAACTTAAGTTGTGGTAATGATGCGGTACCAAAAAGGTAGAGTAACCATGCTCAAGACGGTGGTGAGCGTTACCGCCATGGCATAGAGAGCGCTGTCTAGCCGGTAGCGGTCGCAAAAAACAATGCCCAATACCATGCTGGGCATGGCCATTTCCAAGATCGCTGCGGCCTTATGCGCCTCATCCAACGTTGAAAATACCGATACTTGCAAGGCAAACCACGGCATTAAAAATAGTTTAATCAAAATAATCGGCAGAGCATAAGGTAGATTACGCAAAGTGATACTTTGCCAGCTCAATGCCAAACCCAATGAAAAAAGCATGATCGGTACGACGCCGGCCGAAAGTTTCTGTAGAATCCCCAATAACCACTCGGGAGCTGCAATCTGATTCAAATTAAAAATCACCGCCAGTAAGGCAGCCCAAAAAGGCGGAGCGTTGAGGTTGAGCCAAATCGGTTTGTGTTTTTGGCTGTGGTCTTCGCCAAAATGCCGGGCAGTCATGATGCCGACAGTAAATAAAAAAGGCGCGGTAGCAAACAAGTCGATTTGTATGGCGACCGAACGGGCCCAATGCCCGAAGGTTTCTTCTAAAACGGGCAAGCCAAGATAGGTGACATTGGGGAATGCGGTGACCAGAATAATCGCGCCAAGTTTTTTATCTTGAATATTAAGGGCTCGCCCAATTAACCAGATACAAAGCATTGCAAAAGCGATACTTAAAGTACCAAGGAAAGTATATTGTAGAGATTGCACGCCTATGTTCGAACGCCACAGGACTTCCAATACCATTGCAGGTAAAAACAAATAATAGACCACCGATGTTAAAACCGGTCGGACTTGTTCGGAGCTAAGTCCGCCTGGACGAAGCCGGCGCCAACCGATACCGCAGGCGATTAATCCGGCCATTTGCAGCAGAGTGAAGATCATAAATGCGTTAAATGCTTGGTTGTAATGCAGTAAAGGCGCATTTGATATGCGCTTTTGGCAGGGTGGAGTAGTTGAGCGCTATTTTAACATTCACTGTTGAATTAAGTTTCGGTAATATAGGGGCTTTTCTTATTGCATATCGATACTTGCTCATGACCGAAACTTTTATTTCTGAAAAATCCATTCCTGTCCGCGAGCGCTTAATCATGGCGTTGGATGTGCCGAGTATTCCTGAAGCTCAAGCCTTGGTTGAAGAATTAGGTGATTCGGTGATTTTCTATAAAGTCGGCATGGAGCTGTTCATGTCCGGGGATTATTTTGGCTTTATCGAATGGTTGAAACGACAGAACAAAAAAGTTTTCGTCGATTTAAAATTTTTTGACGTGCCGGCAACGGTGGGGCGTGCAATTCGCGCGCTAAGTAGCAAAGGTGTCGACCTGGCGACTATTCACGGTAACGATGCCATTATGGAGGCGGCCGCGAAGGAAAAAGGACAATTAAAAGTGCTGGCGGTGACCGCTTTAACTAGCTTGGATAGGGGGGATCTCGATGATTTGGGGTTTCAATGCGATATACGCGATTTGGTTTTATCGCGCGCCAAGCGGGCTTTGCAAATCGGCTGTGACGGTATCGTTTCGTCAGGGTTGGAAGCGTCTATGTTAAGGGAGGAGTTAGATCATCGTTTGTTGGTTGTCACGCCAGGTATTAGGCCGGTAGACAATAGGGAAGAGGACGATCAGAAGCGCGTGGTCAGTGTCGAGCAAGCTTTCCTTAACGGGGCCGACTATATTGTGGTCGGTCGTCCGATTCGAGATGCCGAAGATCGTAAATCGATGGCGGAAAAAATCCAGATGCAAATTCAGTCGGTTTTTAAATGAGTTTTTATCTACTCCCTTTATACTCAAAAAACAGCTAACTTTATGAAGGTATGGGGTGTGGCTAGCGAGGATGTCGGCAGCAGGGATTGCTGCCGTCAAGCCCCCATGGATGGGTTCACGGCGGTCCTCGATAGACACACCCCATACCATTTATTCTTGTACGGTTTTTCAATCAAAAGGGAGTATTTATTCATTTATGCGGCATAAGTAATTGATCTGTGTTATTTAACGCAAAAAGATGAGTCAAAACCCTCAATTTTTCAAAACTAAATATTGTTTAAGTTCATAAATATGCTAATGTTCTCCCCCTATGGAACATACTATCGCCTTTAATGCCTCCTATTTTGTCGCTTTTGCGATGGGGTTGTTTAGCAGCATGCATTGCATCGGCATGTGCGGGTCGATTATCGGGACGCTTACGCTAAGTCTTAAACCGGAGGTCCGTACTTCTAAGGCCAAGCTTTTTCCTTATGTGGTGAACTATAATCTGGGCCGAATTAGCAGTTATGCATTGGCCGGTATGTTGGTAGGTGTTGTTGAAGCGATATTAACGATGCCTTTTGGCGAAGGTCACGGTCATAGGGTGTTGCAGGTGCTTTCGGCAGCGGTCATGACCAGCGCCGGACTTTATATCGCTGGGTGGTTTCCGCGTTTTGCTTATATCGAAAAAGCCGGCGCCCGTTTTTGGAAATTAATTGAGCCTTATGGCCGCCGCCTTATTCCGGTGAAAACGTGCAAGCAAGCTTTTTTATTCGGCATGATTTGGGGTTGGTTGCCCTGTGGCCTTGTCTATGCGGCATTGGCGCTGGCCGCGACGACCGGTGATATAATTCGTAGTGGGTTGACGATGTTGGCTTTTGGTTTTGGGACTTTACCCGCCGTGATAAGTGTCGGTATAATTACCAGCACACTAACAAGGTTATCTAGAATGCAATACTTTAAGCAGACGGTCGGCTTATTGATGATTGCGCTCGCATTATTGGCCGCTCTGCCATGGCTTAATCCCATGAGATTACAACACTTATAATTTTAGGAGAGGCTCCTGTGGATCATTTTAATTCGATAATTGGGAAATCTCCCGCACTCGATTCTCTACTTCGTAGCGCTAGAATGGTTGCTTGTACCGATGTAACTGTCTTCATCAAAGGAGAAACCGGTACCGGTAAGGAAGTGCTGGCTTCCGCCATTCAAAAAGAAAGCGCTCGTGCTAATAAGCCGTTTATCAAGCTGAATTGCGCCGCCTTGCCCGAGAGCTTAGTGGAGTCTGAGTTATTCGGGCATAAAAAAGGTGCATTCACCGGAGCTAACGTTAACAAGCAAGGCATCTTTCAAGCCGCTGATGGCGGAACTTTATTCTTGGATGAAATTAATTCGTTACCTCTGTCGATTCAAGCAAAATTATTGCGTTTTTTGGAATTGGGCGAATGCCTGGCCGTTGGAGAAACCAAGCCTTACCGTGTCGATGTGAGAATCATCGCGGCCAGTAACCAAGACTTGGTCAAGCAAATCGGCGCAGGACATTTTAGGCAGGATTTGTACTTTCGTTTAAATGTCGTGCCGCTAGAGTTGCCGCCACTATCGAAAAGAACCGAAGATATCGAACCGCTGATTACTCATTTTGTTCGGCATTTTGCGCAGACCCATTCGCTCGAAGCCCCAAAATTCAGTAAACAGTCGATTCGAGTTTTAACTCGCTATCGTTGGCCCGGTAATATAAGAGAACTTCGAAATTTATGCGAAAGACTGTCGATTTTGTTGGCTGGAAAAGTTATCGAGCCCGATAATTTACCGCATGAGTTTGCTGAATATATTGATGAAAAGGTCCTTGCAGCAGATGCAGGCGGTATTCCGAGTTTTAAACTGCCTGATTTCGGAATCCAATTGGACTCTCTAGAGGCGGACTTGATCAATCAAGCGCTTACTAGAACCAACGGCAATCGCAGCAAGTCAGCACGCTTATTAGGCATTACCCGAGACACCTTGCTATATCGTATACAAAAACACGGCTTGGCCGCCTAGTTTTAATTCAGAGCAAATCTGCTCTAAGTACTGATATATTCCCTTTCGCGCATCATATATCTTTCGCACTTCAAATTTCGACGGTACCGAAATTTGAAGTGCGATGAGTATATTCGGTGCCGGGCTTTATGTATTTCGAGATTTGAGCGATAGGGGCTATTGTTAAATCAATAGACCCCTTTTGATGTGGTGTGTCGTTTTGATACAGGATATGCGCGCCAAAGATCAGTCTTGATGTTCGTAGCGTCGCTATTTATGCGTCTTATCCAAGACATCTTACCCATTGCACCGTCACATTGTCGCTGTGGCCTCTTGCTCTGAGAACCGTCAATCGGGCAAATTTCCCCAGTTCGATTTTACCGCTATCGGGTTGTGCTAAATCGAGTAATTCGGCGGGCTTAACGTACTCCCAGAAGCCGTCTGTACATAAGAGAAATGTTTCGCCCAGTTTTATTGGGGGGTAAACATGGATTTCGGGGAGATGAGTTTGCAGGATATTTACACTACGCGTCAATTGGTTTTGCTCAGGGTGCAAGCCCATTTCTTGTTCGGTTATTGATCCTTCGTCCAACAGTTGCTGCGTGATTGAATGATCTTTCGTACGCCATAGAACTTTATTCGCATTCATCCGGTAAATTCGGGAGTCTCCGCAATGCGCTGTGATTGTTTGATTCGGGTCGATATAGAGTAATGCGCAGGTGGTATGCGCTTCCGATGCGGATGGATCGTTGCCGAAAAGCTTTTTCATTTCTTCGACTGCCGATTTAAACCATGCCGTCATGGTTTCACCGGGAGCTTGAGCAAGATGACTCCGGTACTGATTGACTAATTTTAATAAGCCTTGGCAAAAATATCGGGAAGCCTTTTCACCCGACTGATGGCCTCCGAGTCCGTCGGCAACAATAAACAAGGCATAATCGTCTTGTATAATGCGCCCCATCGAATCTTGATTAACTTCTCGGTCGCCGGCCGAGGTTAATTGAAAGCATTGTAATTTCATCGGTTATTTGGAGATCAAGCTTTGTAATCGAGCTTGTCGCATCAATTGTTTGAGGTCCCCGATAGTTTTGGCTAAACCGGAGAAAACCGCTTGGGCGATAATGGCGTGGCCGATATTTAATTCGACAATTTCAGGGATTTTGCAAATCGCTTCGACATTGTGAAAATTGAGTCCGTGTCCGGCATTGGCCTGTAATCCTGCGCTGTTTGCGTATTGCGCGGCCGATTGAATGCGCTTTAGCTCGTCGGAGCGACTGCTTGATGTTTCCGCATCGGCATAACGCCCGGTATGCAATTCTACGACTGGCGCGCCCGCTTTCACAGCAGCGTCGATTTGACGCCGATCCGGGTCGATGAATAAGGAGACTTCGATTCCCGCCTCGCCGAGCCGAAGGCAGACATCGTTCATGCGTGCTTGATTTTCGGCCACGTTAAGACCGCCCTCGGTCGTCAGTTCTTCGCGCTTTTCCGGAACGAGGCAGCAAGCGTAAGGTTTGACTTCGAGTGCTATCGCAATCATTTCGTCGGTGACGGCCATTTCCAAGTTCAGGCGGCTATGGATAATGTCGCGCAGTAGATAAATATCCCGATCCTGAATATGTCTACGATCCTCGCGCAAATGAGCGGTAATCCCGTCCGCGCCGGCTTGTTCGGCGATCAATGCAGCTTGGATCGGGTCAGGGTACTGAGTGCCTCTAGCTTGCCTTAACGTGGCAATATGGTCGATGTTGACGCCAAGTAGAATATCGTTGTGGTTCATGAATGCGAGTGTTTGAGGATTTTGGAAATAACCTCTCGGCTTTTGAGCGGCTTCCCATTCAAATGAAAATTTATTGCCGAGCGCATGATTTTTTTAGCCTCGGTCAGCGTGGCGCTGTCCGGGAATGAACGTGCTTCCAGTGCGAGGAAAGTACTTCCCGCAAAATTTCCTTGCTCCGATTCGACCGGCCCCGACTCGGCATTGAAACGGTATTTCTTACTGGGCGAAACCGGATGCTGAAGGTTGTCTACATCGAACTGCAAGCCATAACCGGCTTGTGTCAGTAGGTTAAGTTCAAAAACCCGGAGTACGGGTTCCAGCTCTAAGGTATTCGATAGCTCGCTTAAGGCGTTTTGATAAAGTAGAAACACTTCAGGGTGTGGATCGAAAGGATGCAGAAAATAAGTGACCAGTTCATTGATATAAAATCCGCTGTACAGTGCGAGATCATGCAGTTTCGGTGCCGTTTGCCAGGGTTCGATGTGCGTCAGAGTTTTTAAGTCCGATTTGCCGGCAAATGACAATAGTACAGGAACAAACGGACGAATAAAGGGACCTAGTTTAGATTTCGGTGTTCTGACGCCTTTCGCTAGAACCGAGAGCCGACCGAAGTCTCGAGTCAATACCTCGGCGATCAGGCTGCTTTCTCGGAAGTTCCTGTGGTGCAGGATAAAAGCCGGTTGCAATGAAACAACAGTCTCAATCATTAAAGCCCAAGCTTCGCAACGCTCGATCGTTGTCGGACCAGCCTTGTTTGATTTTTACCCATAACTGTAAATAAACTTTTTGATCGATTAGTTTTTCGATATCGAGCCGGGCATCGGAACCGATTTTCTTGAGCATTTCGCCTTGTTTGCCGATCACGATACTTTTTTGCGAGCTACGCTCGACCCAAATCACGGCATAGATTTTGGTGATTTCGGGATTTTCTTCATAGCGTTCGATTTCGACAGTCAACGAATAAGGCAGCTCGTCGCCGAGTCGGCGGGTCAATTTTTCTCGAATGATTTCAGCGGTCAAAAAACGTTCCGGACGGTCGGTAATCTGATCCTCGGGATAAATGAGGTCGCGTTCCGGCAGCAACTCCATGACGAGTGTTTCCAGTTGTTGCAGGTTGGTCTTTTTTAGTGCTGAAATCGGGATGATATGTTCGAAAGCAAAGCGCTTTTGGGCTTCGGCAAAAAATGCCAACAGAGTGTCTCTGTCTTTGATTTTATCGACTTTATTAACCGCTAGAATGACCGGTAAGCCGGCTTGCTCCAGTTTTTTGAAAATCAAATCGTCATAAGGTTGCCAGGAAAGTCCATCGATTAACCAAACGATGACCTCGACGCCGACCAAAGTGGTTTCCGCTGTTCGGTTGAGATAACGATTGAGTGCGCGTTTTTCGTTATCGTGCATTCCGGGAGTATCGACATAGATTGCTTGGCCGGTTTCGGTTGTATTGATGCCAAGAATGCGGTGCCTGGTCGTTTGCGGCTTTCTCGATGTAATGCTGATTTTTTGGCCTAGCAAATGATTCATCAGCGTGGATTTGCCGACATTGGGCCGGCCGATTAACGCAACATAGCCGCATTTCATGATTGTTCTCGCTTCAATAGTGCCAGCATTTGTTCAGCAGCGTCTTGCTCGGCTTTTTTTCTTGATACGCCGGAACCGATACACGATTTGTCCGATAATGGAATCGTGCATTTCACTTTAAACGTTTGTTCATGCGGTAGACCGGACATCGTTATTAAGGTGTAATCGGGTAAGTCCAGTTTTTTAGATTGCATCAATTCCTGTAATTGTGTTTTTGGATCTTTTTGCCAATTATCGAGCGATAAGCTGTCGAGTCTGTCCTGAAGCATATCCAGAACCCATTGACGACAAGTTTCAATGCCTTGGTCCTTAAACAAGGCGCCGATAATCGCCTCGACAGCGTCGGATAGGATCGAGTCGCGTCGATAGCCGCCGCTTTTCAGTTCTCCCGAGCCAAGAATTAAATAATCGCCTACATGAAGCTTTCTTGCCAAGTCGGCGAGCGCACCCTGATTGACAAGGCTGGCTCTGAGTCTACTTAAGACTCCTTCGCTGGCTTCCGGAAACATTTCGTGCAGTTTCTCGGCGACCACGAAGCCGAGTATCGAGTCGCCTAGAAATTCCAGTCGCTCGTTATTGTGCGCGCCCATACTGCGATGGGTCAGCGCCATTTTAAACAACTGCATGTTATTGAAGTGCAAACCCAGTTTTTTACAAAGTATCTCAGGGTCTCTCGTCACTCTACACCCACCTCGATGACTTCATTAAACTCGACGAGCACACTCAAGTTACCGGCAATCTTTTCGACGACTTCATAATCGATTTCAACTTTCAAATAATTGCCTTGTTTGGTTATTTTGACATCATCCTTTGTGACGTTATAAACGTAATTGAGGTTAAAGCGCTTGTCTAAGGCATTCCAGACTTCGTTTTTATTCTTCGTCTGAATGTCGACAGTCTGTTTTAGACCCGCCAGTGAATTGACCACTTTACTATGGTCTATATAGATCGGCGCGATTTTCAAGATCAATAGCGTAAAAAAACCGATCAAGCCCAGAAGCAATACAGTCGAAATGAGCGTTAGTCCGGTTTGGCGTTGCAAGGAAGCTTTCATGCTCGTCCCCTATAAGATAAAGAATGGGATTTTATTGAATGATTGTGCCGATACGGTCGAAGCCGACGCCTTTATGTTGCCAATCCCAATTCATCCATATAAAAAATGCTTTTCCTACTAGGTTTTGCTCGGGTACGGTACCCCAATAGCGACTGTCGTTGCTATTGTCGCGGTTGTCGCCCATTACAAAAAATTGGCCTTCGGGTACAACATAAACGCCGTCAATCGAGGGCGCGCCGGGACTGATTAAAATGCTATGTTCGATACCGTTTAAATTCTCTAGAAAATGTTCGGTGCCGGTCATGCTTTCTCCTTGGCCGACGCCTTCATAAATACCGAGTGAAACGCGTTTAACCGGATGGCCATTAATATAGAGGTTTTTTTTATCGTAAGCGACACGATCGCCCGGTAAGCCAATGATGCGCTTGATGTAATCGACCGATGGTTGTTTAGGGTAGCGGAATACCACGATATCCCCTCGTTGGGGTTGGTTTATTTCGACAATTTTTTTGTTAATGACCGGTAATCGTATGCCATAGGTGAATTTGTTCACCAAAATAAAATCTCCAATCAGCAAGGTCGGCATCATTGACCCGGAAGGGATTCTAAACGGCTCAACCAAAAACGATCTGAGCAGCAAAACGATCAACACGATCGGAAAAAACGAACGAGCATACTCGACTATAATCGGCTCGTTTTCCGGTGGCGGGTCGATGCTGGCGAATTTAAGGTAGGTTAAATAACCGCCCCAAATCGCTCCGGTCAATAAAGTGGCGATCGCTAAAAAAAATGAAAAATCGAAATTCATGGTCAAAGGTGCAAAAAGTGAAAAATTGGTCGGCGTATAAGAATACAGGTTAGTCTTTGTTGACCTGAAGTACTGCAAGAAAAGCGTCTTGCGGAATTTCTATCTTGCCGACTTGTTTCATGCGTTTTTTACCGGCCTTTTGTTTTTCCAGGAGTTTTTTCTTACGAGTGATGTCTCCCCCGTAACATTTAGCAGTCACGTTTTTACGCATCGCTTTAACTGTCGATCGGGCAATGATTTTTGAACCGATCGCGGCTTGAATAGCAACTTCATACATCTGACGAGGAATCAGGTCCTTCATTTTTTCAACCAAATCGCGTCCGCGGTTTTGGCTGATGTCTCGATGAACGATGATCGACAGAGCGTCGACTTTTTCGCCGTTGATCAGGATATCCAGTTTGATCAGCGAAGCCTCTTGAAAACGCAGGAACTCGTAATCGAATGAAGCAAAGCCGCGACTGGCCGACTTCAAACGGTCGAAAAAATCCAGCACGACTTCGCTCAACGGCAATTCATAATTCAATGAGACTTGTCGTCCGGCGTATTGCATGTCTTTTTGAATGCCGCGTTTTTCGATACATAGATTGATAACGTTACCCAAATAATCTTGAGGAACTAAAATATTGGCGCGGATAATCGGTTCCTTAATCGATGAGATCGTGCCGATATCGGGCAATTTAGCCGGGTTGTCCACCATTAAGACTTCCCCGTTGTGGGTGGTCACTTCGTAGACAACGGTTGGTGCCGTGGTGATCAGGTCAATATCGTATTCGCGCTCGAGTCGTTCTTGAATGATTTCCATGTGCAGCATGCCGAGAAAGCCGCAGCGGAAACCGAAGCCCAGGGCTTGCGAAGTTTCAGGTTCGAATTGCAGCGATGCGTCGTTTAATTGTAATTTGTTCAGCGCTTCTCGCAGGTCTTCATAGTCGTCCGAAGATACCGGGTATAAGCCGGCGAATACGCGCGGCTGGACTTTTTGGAATCCGGCTAATGGCTCATCGGCCGGGTTGTCGGTCGAAGTGATCGTATCGCCGACCGGCGCGCCGAAAATATCTTTGATCGAAGCGACCATATAGCCGACTTCGCCGGTATTAAGGGTGTCTTTTTCCAGTCGCTTCGGTGTAAACACGCCGACTTTGTCGACAAGAAACGACTTGCCGGTCGACATGATGGTGATTTTTTGTTTGCGTCGGATGCTGCCGTTGACGATCCGAATCAGCGACACTACGCCCAGATAGCTATCGAACCAAGAGTCGATGATCAGTGCTTGCAACGGTCCTTTTTCGTCGCCGGAAGGCGGCGGGACTAATTGAACTAATTGCTCCAGCACGTCCTCGACGCCGACGCCGGTTTTAGCGCTAATTTTGAGGGCGTTATCGGCGGGAATACCGATAACGTCTTCGATTTCGGCCATTACTCGTTCGGGTTCGGCGGACGGAAGATCGATTTTATTCAATACTGGGACAACTTCCAGACCTTGTTCGATCGCGGTATAGCAATTCGCGACACTTTGCGCTTCGACGCCTTGAGCAGCGTCAACGACCAATAATGCACCTTCGCAGGCGGCTAGGGACCTTGAGACCTCGTAAGAAAAGTCGACATGTCCCGGAGTGTCGATGAAGTTCAGTTGATAGGTAATGCCGTCCTTGGCTTGGTAATTCAAGGTGACGCTTTGCGCCTTAATCGTAATACCGCGTTCCCTCTCGATATCCATCGAATCGAGGACTTGAGCCGCCATTTCCCGGTTGCTCAAGCCGCCGCATAGTTGAATGAAGCGGTCGGCCAGTGTCGATTTGCCATGGTCAATATGCGCGATGATGGAAAAGTTTCTTATGTTTTTTAAATCCACGTTTATTTATCTAGTTTAATGGCCAAAAAGACCGGGCTGCCCCGCCGCTGTATTAATACAGCAATCGATTGGCCGGCCGGAAGATTTTTGACTATTCTATCAAAATCAGCCACATCTCGAATGACATTATTAGCGATCCTTAAAATTACGTCGCCGCGTTGGATCCCGACTTGTGCTGCCGGTCCCTTGCCGACATTCTGAACTAACACGCCGTTTTTCAAGACTTGGGTTTGTTCGCGTTGTTCTTCATTCAGGTTACTGACGCTGATGCCGAGGCGATTGTCCGGTTTCGGTGCGGCTTTCGTGGTGGCTTGCTGAACATCCTCTTCCGGTAGTAGTCCGATTTTAACCTTAACTACTTTTTTATCGCCCTGGCGAATAACGGTGAGTTTGGATTTTTCATTGATCGGGCTCATGCCTACTAGTGGCGGCAGGTCTCCGGATGTTTCTATTTTTTGACCATTGAACTCGACAATGATATCGCCTATTTGAAGATCGGCAGCTTCCGCCGGACTTTGGGCGATAATCTTGGCTATCAAGGCGCCGACAGGACGTTTCATGCCGAACGATTCGGCCAATTCTCGGGTGACATCCTGAATTTGCACGCCTAGCCAGCCGCGCGATACGCTGCCTTTCGTTTTGAGCTGGTCGACGACGTTCATGACGACATCCATTGGAATCGCGAACGAAAGTCCCATGAAGCCGCCGGTCCGGCTGTAAATCTGAGAGTTGATGCCGACCACTTTGCCTTCCATGTTGAATAATGGTCCGCCCGAATTGCCCGGATTAATAGCGACATCGGTTTGAATGAACGGAATATAATTTCCGCCGGGCAGGCTGCGGCCTTTTGCGCTGACGATGCCGGCGGTGACCGACTGTTCGAAGCCGAATGGCGAACCGATCGCAAGTACCCATTCGCCGACCTGCAATTTTTCAGGGGAGCCGATGGCAACCGAAGGTAAATTTTCAGCATCGATTTTTAACAGTGCGACATCGGTTCGTGAGTCCGACCCGATCAGTTTAGCGACTAATTCGCGTCTGTCGGTTAGTTTAACGATGATTTCATCGGCGTCCTTGACGACATGATGGTTAGTCAGCACATAACCGTCGCCGGAAATGATAAATCCCGATCCTAACGAATTGGTTTCCCTGGGAATCATGCCGCCTCCCGGCCCTTGGAAGAAATGTTTAAACAACTCTTCCAGTTCCGGAGGTATGCCTTCCGGTAGTTGAGGCTCTCCGGGAAAGCCCGTTACTTCATTCTCCGGGGCTTTTTGGGAGGTGCTGATATTGACCACGGCTTTGCCGTTATCCCGGACCATCCCGGTAAAGTCGGGCAGTTGCGCTGCAGCGTTTTGAATGAACAACAAGCTTAATAATAAGAGTCCATAAATTTTCATAGAGTGATAGCCTCCGGGTAAACTCATGATGGATCGTCGGGAATTATAGGTCATTTAGATAGCGTATTTTGTACAGGGCAGGGTGATCTTACCGTTAGCTTTCGTAAAAGCGCATTGGGCCGATTAATTGGCCTTGCGATATAGACGTCGGGAAATCGCTTACTTGGTAAATGAGTTGAGTGGTGTGGTGAAATTATTTCAATGCACGCCGGCTTACTATATAGATACGTTGAGCAATGGCAAAATTTATTGGATATCCGTGCGAAGCTCAACGCCTTCCGCGATATACCTGACGGTTTCTTCGGGTACTTCGCCCATTACGGTGACCACATGATCGTCGATGATTCGGCTATATGCATTGACAGAGTCGGTCGAGCGAGCGCCAAGCTCAATATTAGCACCTTTATTTTCAAGATAAACCGATACTGACGAAAATCCATCCGATAAGAGCAAGTGCTCCACTGGGCGATTACTGCCCTGCATCGTCATTTGCACGAAAAATTGCTGACGGAAGCCGCCGGGGACTTGTTTCAAAACAAATCCCGCGGTTTCAAAAGACATGGGTTGCCGGTTATGAATGCGTTCTACCTCTTTATCCAAGAGAGCGGAGTCGACATCGATAAAAGGCAAGCTAGGCTTGACTTCAAGTTCGGTAAATACAACCTGCTCGATGGTGTTGCCCGAGCGGTCGTAAACTTCAACCTTTAATGGTAAATATTGTCCGATGTCTATCCAGATTCGGCGTGCATAACGATACCGGTCCTTCGGAGAAATATCTAGGATTCTTGCCGGCAGCATGGCCACTTGCTCTTCGCCGGAAAACGTAAATTGATAATACGCCTCCAAGCCATTTAATTGCTCGGGTAAATCGATTAAAAAAGACCGAGCGGCAGGTCTGTGATCGACGATGACTTTAGAGGTTTCCGGGAAGAAGCAACTGACTTTATCGGCATCCCTAATGGTTTCTCGTAAGGGAGAGTTTAGCGAAACTAAGCGTTCTTGTCCTGCGCCATTGGTCGAGGCATGCGAATATTTTAAGACATTAAGCTTGCCGTTTCTTAAAAAAGCCACTGTACCTTGGTAATTAAGGTGTTTCATTGCTTGCTGCATTTTCAAAAGCGAATGCTCAGGCGACTGCTTGGCATCGATTTCGGCGGCAAACGCGTATGCGGTCGTCAGCGACAAAACAAAACTTAAAACTTTCAACACGCGATTATTCCTGCTGATACTGAACGGTCCGCGCATAAGGCTGAAAATTGACTGCCCCATCAATGTAGCGGCTGCTGTTATGAGCTTGAAGGTATTTAATAAATCGGTTTCTCGTCAATTCCTTTTCGGATGGATAGTCAAGGGTCGGTTGAGGGTCCTGTAGTTCGGCATTCGCCGCCATGGTTACCGATTGCGATTGAGATAAGGGCGTCATGTGCGGTTGCGAGAATTGATTAATCCCTTGAGAGACAAGTACCGCGACAGCAGCTACGGAGGCGGCTAAAGCCGATATCGAGGCATAAGATTTTTTAAAGGGTTTGCGTCGCGTTGCCAGATAAACGGGCTCGGTTTGCAAGCTTCGACTAATCCGTTGGGCAAAATCCGCATCGACCGGTACGAAGCTGTCGGATTTGAGCACATGGCTGATTGCCTCATAGCGGTGCAACTGTTGCTGTAAACCCGGTTGGTCTCGCATTTTTTTGAGTAAACTCAAGGATTCTTGATAATTAAGATCATCATCAAGGAGTTGAGAAATTTTTTGATTTAGTTCATCGACCATCAAAAGTTACCGTCATTTAAGCAAAGGGGTTAATTTATTATCGATCGCTTCTCGCGCTCTAAAAATGCGCGACCGAACAGTGCCAACCGGACATTCCATCGCATCGGCAATTTCTTCATAACTCATTCCTTCGAACTCCCGCAAGGTAATGGCTATGCGCATTTCCTCAGGTAATTTTTCGATTGCGGCTTTGATCGTTTCAAGGATTTCTTCGTTCAGCAAATGCTGTTCCGGCGTATCCATACCTTTTAGTTCCGGAGCATTTTGTATTTGTTCCGCATCGTCGATATCGATTTCATAATCGCTACTTCGCCGTGAGCGGGCAACCAGATAGTTTTTTGCGGTATTGATGGCAATGCGGTAGAGCCAGGTATAAAAAGCGCTGTCGCCTCTAAAATTACCAATTGCCCGGTAAGCCTTGATAAAAGATTCCTGAGCCACATCCTGCGCTTCACTGGGATCCTTGACATAGCGGTTTACCAGTTGAACTATTTTATACTGATATTTGATGACCAATAGATCAAAGGCAGACTTGTCGCCTTGCTGCACGCGCGATACCAAGTCTTTATCCAGTTGTTCGCTGGTCCCTGTTTTAACTTTCACAAGTTTTCCAATGTGTTTTGATAGACAGAATTAAACCGCACAAGTTCTTAAGCTTCAAAAAAAATTGCTAACGTATAAAAAAACGTTATTATCCACAAACAAGGCTTATGAAGCCATATTATAGTATTGCTGTGTTAATACCCAAGAAATAACAAAAACAAATAAATACCGACAACTCCAACCACTACATGAATCAATTTGAAACTTATGATGTTCTTATCGTCGGCAGTGGCGCGGCTGGTTTGAGCTTGGCTCTCAAGCTTGCGGATCGAGTCCGTGTTGCCGTCTTGTCAAAATGCGTGATTTTCGAAGGCAGTACTTATTATGCGCAAGGCGGAATATCCGCGGTTTTGGATGCACAAGATTCGCTCGAATCGCATATTGCCGATACGCTGGATGCCGGCGCCGGATTGTGTGATCCCGATATAGTCGAATTGACGGTCAAGCATGGCAAAGAGTCGATCGATTGGCTTAGGAATCAAGGAGTTGTATTCACAGAAGAGCAAACCGAAACCGGCGAAACGCAATTGCATCTGAATCGCGAAGGCGGTCATTCGCACCGCCGCATTGTGCATACGGCCGACGCCACCGGTAAGGCCGTTTCGGAAATATTAATCGAAAGGGCCAGGGCACATCCTAACATTAAGATATACGAGCATCATAATGTCATCGATTTAATTTTAAGCAAAGAAACCAGTGACAGGGTCACGGGGGCTTATGTGCTCGATATCCACTCGCACCGTGTTAAGTCTATCGCGGCTAGAGCAGTCGCGCTTGCGACAGGCGGCGCCAGTAAAGTGTATTTGTACAGCACTAATCCCCAAATTGCGACCGGCGATGGTATCGCTTTGGCTTGGCGTGCCGGTTGTCGAGTTGCCAATATGGAATTCATGCAGTTTCATCCCACTTGTCTTTATCATCCGCATGGGCATTCGTTTTTGATTAGCGAGGCGGTTCGGGGAGAGGGGGGGCGTCTTATTTTGCCGGACGGGACTGCATTCATGCATCGCTATGATCCTCGCGAGGAACTGGCTCCGCGCGATATCGTTGCCAGAGCTATCGATCATGAAATGAAAAAACGCGGGATCGATTGCGTTTATCTGGATATCAGCCATAAACCGGAAGCCTTTGTGCGAGAGCATTTTCCGAACATTTATGAGCGTTGTTTAAAACTGGATATCGATATTACTAAACAACCTATCCCGGTTGTACCGGCCGCTCATTACACTTGCGGCGGTATTTTAACCGATCGCAATGCCCGGACCGATTTGTCGAATCTCTATGCGGTCGGCGAAGTTGCCTGTACCGGTTTGCATGGCGCGAACCGCATGGCCAGCAACTCGCTGCTCGAATGTTTGGTTTTCGCTGAGCGGGCTTGCCGGGATATTCTTCAAATACTGCCCGATATACCGGAGCCTTCCGAGGTTCCCGAATGGGATGAGTCGAAGGTCAGCGATTCCGACGAAGAGGTGGTCGTTTCTCACAATTGGAGCGAGCTCAGGCATTTTATGTGGGATTATGTCGGTATTGTTCGAACCGATAAACGCTTGAGCCGCGCGATGCGCCGAATCGAATTACTGAAAAGCGAAATCGCTGAATATTACAGCCACTTTAGAGTGACCAGCGATTTATTGGAGCTTCGTAATTTGGTGATAGTTGCCGAATTGATCGTGCGTTGTGCGCAGCTACGTAAGGAAAGCAGAGGCTTGCATTACACGCTCGATTATCCGGAAATCGATAAAAGTAAACCGGCTGTCAATACGGTTTTAACACCTTTAAAGAAAATTTGAGCTTACCATAGAATAGTCTAATGCAAGTGCTGAAGCAGCAAGTCGACATAGTGGGCGGCTTGTTCGCAAGGCACGACCGACCTTTCCACGCGTCGCATTAGCAGCAGGCCGGCGTTTTGGCCATCCATGCTCTTGGCCGCATATTCATTTAAAGGGCTGCAGATTTCATGCATTTTATGCTCGGCCAAGAATATATCGTTGTATTGATTGATGTCTTCGCTCCTTAGAGACAAGAGCATCACTTCGTTGGTTAGCCGGTTCTGAAATCGGAAGACTTGTTCGACATAGACCTCAAACGCATCCCGACTTAGGCCAGTGTCCCCATAACCGCCCCAAAAAGGTTTTGCGCATCCCGATAAAACGAAAAAAAGTGTCACGGTCATTAAGGCTCCAGCGCCCGGAAGGATAGTATTTGGTTTTTCCATCTAGCGACCCGTTTTACAGCCTCATATAAAGGTAATGATAAGCTAACTAATATACTGGCAGTTAATGACAAAGGCAAAAACTTGGAGACCGATTGTTTTTTCTTGATCAGCGGCTTGAGTCAGTTGATGCGGCATTACTGCCGGGTAAGCTGATTTTAACGATAGTGCCGATAAGATCATTTTTTGATTGCGTTTTAACTGGGTGTATACTTTAAATCCTACTCAATAATCATGGAATTCAGCAAAGTTGTGCGGTCTATTGTCGTGCCGGTTGGTGTGGCAGGTAGCGGCAGTATCGATATATCGAAGGAGTGGTCGAACTCTGGGCGTTACGTCCATCCAGTTAAGATGCAACTCCGCCAACCTTGACGATTAGATTCCGGCAATCTATGCGGGAGATGTGTTTTCGTTAACGCAATGACTGTGACCCATGAAGTCCGACTCAGGCGAATTAATAAAAATAAAGGTCAAACTGATGACAAAAAAAACACCCGGTAAACAATTGCTCAATATTGAAAAGCATTTTGTCGATAATAATCCGGTCTTGCTCGATGCGGCCAAGGTTTTTCACGAACTTGATCAGCTCGAATTTGATTTGGGTCTTATCGGCGCGGACGAAACTACGGCCAGCCAACATTCCTGGTGGCCTATTATCAGCGTGATCGGCGGGTCTTCGCAGGCGAGTTCTCGGTTTATCAATCAATATTTGAATGCGAATCAGAGTTTAGCGGGAATACAATCATCCAATCATAAATTCACGGTTCTGCAGCACAATAGTCAAAACCATGCAGTCACCTTACCCGGAGCGGCGTTGGATTTGGATCACCGCTTGCCTTTTTACCGGATAAGCCGAAAATTAGAACGAGAAATACAGGGCGAAGGCAAAAATGTTAACGCGTATTTAGAGCTGAAAACCGTCAATAACGAGCGCTTGAAAGGTAAGTTGATAATCGAGTCGCCTAACTTTGGAATAGAAGCCCCGGTTAATCCGATTACAAAGCTGCTAACCCGGCATATTGTCGAGATTTCAGACTTGGTGCTCGTGTTTTGCGATGTTTTCGATAGCGAGCTGCATTCGTTGACGGGGCTAAGTCAAAGTATTGCCGAGCAGCAGGACTCCAATAAGTTTGTCTATGTCATCGATCATGCGACTGCAAATGCGGAAGTTATCAAATCATGGCAAAAAAGATTGGCTGAGTTGGGTATCAAGACCGGACAATTCGTCGTACTATCTAGTCAGGCAAACTTAGCCGATCCGCAGAATAAAGAGTCGATGGGGATTATCGATGAGCGTATCGAAAACTTAAATCACTACCGGTCCTACCGAATTCTGCAAGCGCTCGAACAGAATATCCGCGATGTCGGCGAGGTCGTTATGCCCGAAGTCAAGCAAGCGATCGAGCTTTGGAAAGAGCGAGCGCATTTTTCCAGCCTTTTGATTTTAGGCTCCATCGTCATGTTGATGTTGTTTGCCGAAATTCAAATGGGCTTCTTTGCGATATTATTCGATCCCATTGTGGGGCCATTGGCATTGGTAGGACTGATAGCATTTATGGCGCCGCTGCATATCACGATTAGTAAATTGCAGGCGAAGTTAATTGTCGGAAGATTAGAGGAGCGGCAAAAGGAGCTTCATTTGCTGGAAAATCTAGCGGAATGGTTCGAAAAAAGCCTGACAAACACTCACATGCTATTGCCGATCAATACGCCGGTAGGATGGAATAAGAAAACTAAGCTTCGCCTAGCTAAATTAAGCGAAAAAGCCAAAGAATTGGTCATCGCATTGAATGACGGGTTCAATGTTTATGAAGATCGATTAGATAACACCAGCAAAATTTTGGAATCCGAAAGTCCGGACGCAGAATAATTTTGGATAACAACAATTGGGGGGAGGAATGGAGCTTATAAAAGCCTACGTTCCGTTGTGCTGGTTCAGGCATTGTCCGCTAGAGTTGCCGCGTTCGGTTAGTTTTTTTCAAAAAAATTTGTACTATTATTTACTAATCGAGTTATTTATTCTAGCTAATATTACCGATCCTTTAGATGCGCTGATCGAGGCTATTCTGGAAACCGGGTTAACCTTGTTGTATGTTGAAATACTCTTGATTTTTAAAAATGCGAGCGCGGGGTTTATTTCGGCAGCGACCAGTTTTTTGATTTGTGAGAACATCATTGCCACGGCGGGTCTTCCTGTTATCGTGTGGCTAACAACTACCGACGACTTGTTGAGCTACTATATTTTATTCGGCTTGATGGTCTGGGGTTTTGCGGTCATTACCTATTTGATCATGCGTATTTTATTAATTAAGGCCGCTTGGGCGTTTGTTTTGTCGATCGTTTATTTTAGCGTGACGCATGGCGGGGCATTTATGTTGATGCTATTGATATAGTTTATGCACAGGAAAGCGGCTGAGCACAGGTCTTTGTTATGACGCTAACACTTATTAATTGTAATTATTCACATCCCCCCCCTATCGTTCCCACGCTCCAGCGTGGGAATGCAGCCCGAGACGCTCTGGCGTCTCGTACCGCTGGAGCGGTACTCAGGCATTCCCACGCAGAGCGTGGGAACGAGAGTGGCCGGGGAACTGAATACTCACTATTAATTCAAGTTGGCCGTTTTTAGCTTGATGCGTATGGGGCAAATCCCAAGTGTGGAAAGGCGCTTTCGGCGGTCGGTTTTCAAAAAAAGATGCCCGTTGGTGCGCATAGGGGAAGATCGCATTGGCTGACTTGCGTCAAATTACGCTTTTGATTGTTATAAACTGTAGGCAATAATGAAAATTACTACGAATTCAGGCAGGGTGCCGGTTTGACAACATTCAACCTTTAGGCTATTGTCGTTATCAAGGGATAAAGGAGCGCGCGTCCCTTCGATTTAAATATCAATTTTGCATTAAGCCGATGCAATAGGGGAGTTGTTTGATGCTCAAGTAAGGAGGCTTTGGCCAGTATGGCAGTCGAATAAACCTACTGTTTCGGTCATGTGAAAACTCTTTGGGTCGGAGTTATAACAACTGAATGATTGTTATAGTGGACCTGATACCTTTAAACGTTTCGGGAGGAATCTACAATGAATAAAAATAAATTAATCACCGCCGGCCTGTTAGTCGGCACACTCGTAACAGCAAGTCCGGGATATGCCGATGATCATGATGAAGGCTATTTGTCCGGTTTTACTAAGAAGGTGAGTCAGGGGTTCTTTAACACGACGACCGGATTCATTGAAATACCAAAAAATATCGTCAATATCAGCAGCGATTCAAATATTTTTGTCGGCATGAGTTGGGGGCTATTGCGTGGCGTTGGACACGGTGTGAGTCGAACCGTCATTGGTGTAGCAGAATTGATTACCTCGCCGATTCCTACAAAAGACTATATCACTCCACCTTATGTGTGGGACCGCTTCAGTGAAGATACACGTTATTTCGGCGCCCATTATCCGGGGTTTTGGACGACTTACGGTCCATTGGATGACGGCGAATAACCCATTTATCTTGGGTTAACAACTCTCCACTGATCTCCCGGTAGGGATCGCTTTTGATTTAAGAGGATAAAAATCATGAACAGAAAACTTGTATACCTGTCGCTTGCTATATTGGCTCCGGCATTAACGGCTTGTACCCCCCCCGCAAAAGACATTCCCGCTTTAAAATCGGAAATGGACGCAGCGGTAGCCGGAAACTTCGGGCAAGCGCTGTACCATTGGGAAGCCGCGGAAGAAAGATTCGAAGAGGCCAATCACATACTGGGTCATTGGCAAAACGACCATTATTGGAATATCGATCAGCGGCAAAAAGCGATGAACGCGGCTCGCGATGCGGCCAGTCATCGTCTGGAATCGGAAAAAGCCATGTGCGATTGGCTGACCGAAGTTCATAGCGATAATCACGATAAGGCGGGTAAAGTCCAAAGAGCCGGCGCATTTTTTAGCACCGGTAGCGCAACGCCTTACAATACCAATCATCATGATATCAATTTGATCGGTCAATATCTGCAAACTCACCCGAGTGCAACTGCAGATGTTGTGGCTTACACCGATACAGTCGGCAGCGCGGCTAGCAACAAAAGGCTGGCGGAACGCCGGGCGGCAGCTGTCGCAAATATGCTGAGACAAGCAGGCGCGAGCCCGAATCAATTGCGGATATCGGCGGTTGGCGAAGCGGATGGACCTAACAACAGTCCTAATCAGAAACACCGCGTCGTCAAAATCAGCACAGTACATGCTGAATATGTCGATTGCCCTAAACTGAAATAAAATCGCGGCGTTCAATTCCGTTTTCAATTGATCGGAAACCAGGCTACGAACCCAAGTAGCCTGGTTTTCCGTTATTATTACCCTTAGTTTCTCCCCGCCTCTTTATAATCTAATTGACTTCCAGCAAACACGATTTCAAAGTGTCTTCTCAACTGTCACGAAAATAGGACCGTTCAACCTAAATTCGACAATTTAACTATGAAGCAAATGAGGTTGAAGTATTTCCAGAGATTACCTAAACATTATTGCTAACCTCTTGAGTGAACGAAAGTTCTATGCAAATAAACAACAAGTTATTGAATTGACTTCTTATTCTTCATGATCTTCATGGTGAAATGCTTTTTTTAGGTTTAAAAAGGATAGCGGTCGTTATTGCCAATTTCAACGTTTTAATGCCGGAAAGGATCGTATGCGCGACGCGGATTCAAAACTGAGTTGCAATTTGCACCGGGATATCGAACAGCATAAAAAAGCCGAGAAAAAGACAAGTTTCGTCCTTTTTTTAACCGCCGTGACAATGGTGGCCGAAATAACGGCCGGAATCTTTTATGGTTCGATGGCCTTGTTGGCCGACGGTTGGCACATGGGTACCCATGTCGCGGCGTTCATGATCACGGTATTTGCCTATCGTTATGCGAGAAAAAACGCCCGTAATCCTAGGTTTTCATTCGGCACCGGGAAAGTCGGCGTGTTGGGCGGTTTTGCCAGTGCCGTTACCTTGGCTGTCGTTGCCGCGGTCATGGCGATGGAATCGATCAAATATCTTTTCGATCCGCAAACCATTCGTTTCGACGAAGCGATCGTGGTGGCCGGGATTGGCTTGTTCATTAATTTGCTGTGCGCGCTAATACTGATTGACCGCCACGATCACGGACACGGCGACGAGCACGAACATCATCACGATCATAATCTCGAGGCGGCGTTTTTTCATGTGCTGGCCGATGCGTTGACCTCGGTTTTAGCGATTGCCGCATTGCTGAGCGGAAAATATTACGGATTGAATTGGCTGGATCCCGCGATGGGCATATTGGGTGCATTGATTATTCTGCGTTGGTCGATGACCTTGTTGAAGAAAACCGGACCAATATTGCTGGACGGCAGTATCGAGGAAAATTACACAGCCGCGATCAAGATGACGTTGGAAAACGACTCGGATAATCGAGTGGCCGATCTCCATGTCTGGCAAATCGGCCCTAACCAATATGCCGCGATCGTTGCCGTGACGACTCGTTTTCCAAAGCCGC
Organism: Methylotuvimicrobium sp. KM2; assembly: GCF_038051925.1. NCBI lineage: Bacteria > Pseudomonadati > Pseudomonadota > Gammaproteobacteria > Methylococcales > Methylococcaceae > Methylotuvimicrobium > Methylotuvimicrobium sp. KM2. The sequence continues at coordinate 693,423 of NZ_CP150634.1, forward strand.
CGGACTATTATAAAGCCTTGCTCGGCGACTTTCGCCGAATCAAACACATCACGGTCGAAGTGCAAGCCTTGGCATCATCGCAATGAAGCTTCGCGCTCAATTCTTCTGCAGGACGGGTTATATAACCCGTCCTGCCAAGGAATAATAATCCTAAATTCCTCTGCAAATGGCATCGAGGTCACAAAGACTAAGATATGCTGTTACCCAAGCTCCAGCTCTCGCCGTTATACACAAGTATCGGTAAACTTGCTAAACAGAGGTTATCGTATACCTGGAAACGGTGCTGTTTGATAAATCTGCGGATATTGAACATCAGTGGCTTTCCCTCACCTAGCGTTAGGTGAGGGAAAGTCGGGAACGTTGGGCGACAAAAATGGTATCGAGGCCTCATTGGCTAAGATTGCAAAACGGTATTTTTTGACTTATGTATAACGATGAGAGCTCCAGCTTGGGTAACCTATTCAGGAAGCTCTAGCTTCTTCTGCGGGATGGGTTATTTAACCCGTCCTGCCAAGATCCGAGGCATTCGGGGCTACGCGCTTGTTTAGGTCGCGGCCGGAATAGCATTTTCGGATTAATGAGGGGCAAGTAGGTTATAAGGTTCCGGGTCGAGCATCGGTGTTTTACCGAGAATCAAATCCGCCATCAAGCTCGTCGATGCCGGCGCCATGACCAAGCCGTTACGGAAATGACCGGCGTTGACGCTCAGATTTTCAAGGTCGGGATGCCGAAAAATATAAGGAACGCCATGCGCGGTGCCGGGGCGTAAACCGGCCCAGTGGCTAATGATCGACGCCCTTTTCAATGCGGGACATAACTGTTCGGCGAAAGACTTGATCTTGTGGTATGTCGCTTCCGAGGTCGATTTATCGAAGCCGCACTGTTCCACGCTGCTGCCGGCCAGTATTTTACCGTCGAGGCGCGGAATCAAATAGTGATCGTTCTCGAGAATCATGCCCGGCAAAAGATCGGGCGGCGCGTCGTAAAGCAGCATTTGGCCTTTGATCGGCTTGATGTCAGGTGCCGCGAGTCCGGGAAAAAAGCGCTCGAATAAAATGTTCGTCCAGGCGCCGGCGCTGACAATCAGATGGCCGACCGAACGCTCGCCTCTGTCGGTGGTTAGTGAAACGATTCTGCCGTTATTAACGGTGACGTTTTGCACATCGCAATGTTCGAGCAACTCGACGTTTCGGTTTTCCGCATCCCGGCGGGCCGACTTCAACAAGCGAGGATTGCGGGTATGAGCGATATCGGGTAGCCAGAGCGGATTGAGTGGGTCGCAATTTAAATTATCCAAACTAGGCGTTTGTGCGGTCCGATAATCGATACTATAACGTTCGCACCAATCGATAGCCCGTTCGATATCGGGGTTGCGGCTGATAAACAGTCCGCACGGACTCCATTCAGGGTCGATGCCGGTCGATTCTCTGAGCTCCGTCGCCAGCGTGGGGTAAATATCCAAGCTGTGCCGGACCAATTCGGAAATCGCGCTAGGTTGTCGCCACGGATAAATCGGCAATAAGATGCCGCCGCCGGCCCAGGAAGACTCTCGTCCGATAGCGTTTTTTTCCAGAATGCTCACGCGGGCGCCGGCCATGGTGAGTTCGCGGGCGGTCAAGAGGCCGATAATGCCGCCGCCGATAATCGTTATGTCAGGAATGGTAGTCATTTTGGTTTAATTTGGTTTAGACGTTTCCGCGCGGGGCCTGTCGTATTGAGGCTCGATAAATCATCGGATGTCTGTTCGTGTATGGTTTGATTAAAGCGCTATTTTACGCGGCTTTAACCGGTGCGACCATTAGATGAAGCAAAAAACGAAAGTCAATGATGTTTGAAGAGAGGGTGTCTAACGTTCATGAAGGCCCGGCAAATGAAAGTGCGAGGGATGGCTGGGTACGGTCACTCGCCCGACAAGACGCCGTGAACCCAGCACCTAAATTCTATAGGTCTTTGGCAATGATTCAAAATCATGGCTTATTTAGGTGCTGGGTGAATACGTCCATGTAGGCTCGACGGCGGCTGTCCCTGCCGCCGACGCCTGTCGATCGAGCAACCGCACCCGCTTCAGAAACGGAATTGCCAGAACGGAGATTTGCAGATCAAAAGATTAGATAAAGAACCCAAATCTACGAACTTTCACAGTAAAAACTGCAAAAGAGCGTTACTAAATACCGCATGGTCAGAGCTCGGCCAAATTTTAATAGATTGTTGTTTTTAGCATACAGATCGAACCTTTGTTGATGTTGTTTTCATTAGTGTTTGATTAATAATGATTATCCAATAAAAAATAAAAATCCTTAATTACTGTAAGGATCTTGTAAGGATCGGCTTTAGCTGCTATTATCTTTTTCGTGAAAAAGTCTTGTTGTTTTAAGGCAAAAAAAAACATAAACAAAAAATCTCTTACGAGGGGGAAACGATGAAACTGAACAAAACTCAAACGGCTCTGGGAGTGGCTGCGGTATTGGCGGCAGGCGCGCTGGCCGCACCGACCGCATCGGCCGATGCCAGAGTGGAAGCGCTGGAAGCGCAAGTCAATCAAATGTCGCAAATGCTGCAGGAAATGCAAGGCGAATTGAACCGCGTGCGCGATGCGGCGAGCCGTTCTGCCTCCGAAAACACCGCGAAAGTTCAGGAATTGGATCAATGGGTGGCCTCGGTCAAATCGGCTCCGGCAGCAGAGCAAGCGAAGGACCATACCTTCTCGGTTCGTGGTGGATGGTATCGGTTCAATCAAAATCGAGGAGATAGCGTACAAACTCTCGGTACCGGTTATGGTGAAGATTTGCTGACCAGCGAAACCGACCAAGACGCTTTCTACTATGGCGGCGCGATCGACTTCAATGTCAACAACGATCTGTTCGGCCTGATGGATCATACCTCTTTTGCACTTGAGTTAGGCGTCGAATACACCGAGATTAAGGATGAGAGACGTAATGGTTTAAACCCTGCGTTAACACTTTTAAGTGGTGGAGCTGTACCAGCAAACACACAAGAGACTGTTACTGTCAACATGATAAGACTCAGCGCCGCGCCGAAGATCAAATTCATGCACGGCAGCAAATTCCGTCCTTGGTTGATCCCGGTTGGTCTGGACATGAACATCATCAGCCCGCCGTCCGATGCGATTACCGTATTGAACACCGGCATGCAGTTCGGTATCGGTGCCGAATATGAAATCTGGAACGGCATCGTGCTCGGCGCGGACAGCCGTTATCACCACACATTCGACGATATTGACGGCGTCGATACCGACGGCTTCACGTTGGGTGGTTCTTTGGGTTTCAAGTTTTAACTCTAAATACATAAGCCAAGCAAAAAGGAGGGCTTCATGCCCTCCTTTTTTTATGTCTTCGTAGGGTGCGCATCGCGCACCTTTTGGTTTTGGCCGCTTGTCAAATGATGACAAGACTGTAAAATTCAGCTTGTGAACATTTTATCCGACACCAGTATATTTTTAGCGGTGGTTTTTGATGAGCCGGAAAGAGAGAGCATCATCCAACATACTTCGGGCGCCAGTATCTATGCTCCTGAAATATTACCATATGAAATCGGTAATGCTTTATCCGCGATGATCAAGCCTTGTAGGTCGGGTTAGGCGTAAGCCGTAACCCGACTTATTCGATTGTCATGTCGGGTTACGCTCTCGCTAACCCGACCTACAGGCTCCCACAAGGGGCTTATGCTCTGTGGGAGCGATCCCCAGATCGCGATTTCGAAGTCGGGAACGTGGGGCGACAAAAAATGGTATCGAAGCCTCATTAGCTAAGATTGCAAAACAGTAATTTTTGACTTATGTATAACGATGAGCGGTCCGCCGTGGGAATGCATACCGAGCTTGTTTCGTCAGCCAACGTATGGGTTCCCACGGAAGACCTTGGGAACCAGAAAATTCTTCTTTTATGCCAATGAACATGAACCAAAACATGTTCATGTTGTAAAAGGGGATGCGTATGCGAAAATTGAATTGTATGATCTTCGCGTCGTCAAGAATTACATGAAACCGAAAGATTTGAAGGCGGCTATAAGCCTGCTTGAAATCCATAAAGATGAATTTGAAAGGCAATGGGATGACTATTTCAGTGAAAGGTAAATCGGTGCATTTCGACGATCGGTATTTACATGTCGAGCTAGAAGACAGCCGATTAATATCGACGCCGATGGCATGGTATAAAGAATTACAAGAAGCGTCGTTCAAAGAATTGTCGAATTATCGTTTTATTTGTCGCGGGACGGGAATCGAATGGCCCGGATTGGATTATCATTTGAGCATAGAAAGCATGCTTCGAATCGACGTTTAGCAAAAAGCCGCCTAAAACTAAACATAAGGTTTTAATATGGCTGGAATTTCCGTCAGCCCTATAATTTGATGAAAACCCTCTATCCCGAAATATCCCCATTCGATACGTTCTTTTTGAACGCCGGCAAGCACTCGGTCTATGTCGAGCAATGCGGCAATCCGGACGGTCTGCCCGTGGTGTTTTTGCACGGCGGGCCGTGTTCCGGTATCAAGCCCGATCATCGGCGTTTTTTCGACCCCGAAAGATTTCGAATCGTTCTATTCGACCAGCGCGGCTGCGGTCAGTCCCTGCCGTTCGGCGAATTGGCAGACAATAATACTCAAGCCCTGATCGACGACATGGAACGGATTCGCATTCGATTGAACATCGAGCAATGGCTCGTGTTCGGCGGTTCGTGGGGTGGTGCGCTTGCCTTGTTGTATGCTCAGCGGCATACCGGCAAGGTGCTGGGCTTGATCATTCGCGGCGTTTTCCTGGCTCGGCAACAGGACTTGGACTGGTTCGTCAAAAGCGGAGCGGGGCGCATCTATCCCGAACAATGGGCGCGTTTGGCCGATTGCATTCCCTCCGAATTTGAGCAGGACCCGGTGCAAGGTTTGTGCGATGCCTTGTGGGGTGAGGACGAGTTGGCGCGGCTGCGCGCGGCGAAGGAATGGACCGCCTGGGGCGGGCAAGTCGCTTTGGGTTCCGATTTCAAGTCGGCGCCGCACGAGAAACATGCGACGTATACGATGCTCGAACAAGTTCGCATGGAGCTGCATTATGCGAAACATCGTTATTTTATCGACGAAAATCAGATTCTCGACAATTGCGCGTGTTTAGAGGCTATTCCGACGATCATCATTCACGGCCGCAACGACCTGGTTTGTCCGATCGAGGCCGGTTGGCGATTGCATAAAGCCATGCCGCATGCCGAATTCATCGTATTGCCGAATGCCGGGCATATCGCGCAGGGCAAGGACATGATCGACGCCTTGGTGTCGGCGACCGATGCAATGGCCGATAAGCTTCCGTGGAATCAATAAAGTCATGAATACAAAAAAACGACTCGTCATAGGCATCACCGGCGCGACCGGCGCGATTTACGGGCTCCGATTCCTGCAAGTGTTGCGCGATCAGTCCGATTGGGAAACGCATTTGGTCATTTCATCGGCCGGTTTGGTCAACCTGAAACATGAGATGGCTATGTCGCGCAAACAGCTCTATGAGTGGGCCGATGTAGCGCACGATATCAACGACGTCGCCGCGACGATCGCGAGCGGCGGTTTCAAGACCGAAGGCATGATCATAGCGCCGTGTTCGATGAAAACCTTGGCGGCGGTCGCGCACGGTTTCGGCGATAACTTGATTTCGCGCGCGGCCGATGTCGTGCTGAAGGAGCGCCGGCGTTTGGTGATCATGCCGCGCGAAACGCCGTTGAATCTCGCGCACATCCGCAACATGGCGGCGGTGACTGAAATGGGCGGCATCATCTATCCGCCGATGCCGGCTTTTTACAACAAGTCGAACTCGATCGAAGCGATGGTCGACGACGGAGTAGGGCGTATTCTGGCGATGTTCGGCGTCGAAACCGAAGGCTTATTTACTCCGTGGGAAGGTTTGTAAAATAGTCGATGTAGTGTAAGTATCGCATGCCTTACGACGAGTAGCCCGGATGGAGCCTGGCTCCTCCTAGAAGTTCGAAAACACGCCATTCCCGTATTCCGCTACGCTGCATACGGGCTACATGACTTGCCGCGAATTTTTGCTGTTGCGGAAAATCAACGGCTTTTCGCCTGGCGCCAATGATGCGGACTTCGCCGAGTCAATGGCTTCTCGTACGACATGCCGGTTCGGCGATTTGCTGCAGACCGGGTCGGTGTTGTACATATCGCCGGTCAACAAATAGGCTTGGCAGCGGCAGCCGCCGAAGTCTTTTTCCTTTTCGTCGCAACTGCGGCAGGGTTCCTTCATCCAATCGAAGCCTCGAAAGAAATTGAAGGCTTTCGACTCATTCCAAATTTCCTCGATGCTGTAATCGTTGACATTCGGGCAATCCAGGCCCGGCAGTTCGCGGGCCGAATGGCAAGGCAGCGCGACGCCGTCCGGCGCGATCGTCAGAAAAGTCGTGCCCCAGCCGTTCATGCAGGCTTTCGGGCGGTCTTCGTAATAATCGGGCACGACATAATAGATTTTCATCTTGCCGGCGACTCTTTCTTTATAAGCCTGAGCGATCGCTTCGGCCTGTTCGAATTGTTCCCGGGTCGGTAGCAACAGGTCGCGGTTGGCATGGGCCCAGCCGTAATATTGCGTGTTCGCGAGCTCCAGATAATCGGCGCCGAGTTCTTCGGCCATTTCAAGTATCTGTTGCATTTGATGAATGTTTTCGCGGTGAATCACGACGCATAAGACCATCGGATAGCCGTGTTTCTTGACCAAATGCGCGACTTCTCTCTTATGTTCGTAAGACGTGGTGCCGGCAATATGGTCGTTCAATTCCTGCGTGCTGGCCTGAATGCTGACTTGAATATGGTCGAGCCCGGCTTGTTTCAGTTCGACGATGCGCTCTTCGGTCAGGCCATAGCCTGATGTGATCAAGTTCGAATAATAACCCAATTCGCGCGCGTGCTTGACCAGTTCGGACAAATCGCGGCGCACCAGCGGCTCGCCGCCGGACAAGCCTAGTTGTACCGCGCCCATCTTGCGCGCTTGAGACAAGATTCGTTTCCAGTCATCGGTTGAAAGCTCCGACGGGTATTTTGCATAATCGAGCGGATTCGAGCAATAAGGACACTGCAGCGGGCAAGCATAAGTTAGCTCGGCCAGCAGCCAGCGGGGAGGGGTAATATTAATCTTGTCTGATCCAGCCATTTTGTAGTGCTACGTCCAGAAATGCGATGATGTCGTTACGAAGACCTGTGGTTTCGAACTTTCGTTCCAATTCGTCGACGATTTGCTGCGGTTTACGCTTGCCGTCGCAAAGCTTTAGGATTTCGGCGGAGCTTTGGTTGAGCTCGACCATGCCTTCGGGATAGAGAATAACGTCTTTTTGTTGGGCTTCTTCCCATTGCAGCCGGTGCGTCGGCGAGAAGCGGATGTTTTTTTCCGGGTCGATGGTCATAGTGTTTTGATTCGAATAATGGCTAATGGTAATACCGAAAAATTTTCAAGTAGCAGGTTGCGGTGAGGTTCCGGTTTTGCCTTTTCAATCAAGCAGGCTGCCTAAGTTGATTGAAAGGCAATCGAATTGAATCGATTGTCCGGATTCCTCGGCATGGTAAATGTGCTGCATTTTATAGCTGTTTTCAAGCGGTTCGGTAAAACGGGTCACTGTTTTTTTGTCGATATCGATCAGCCAGCACTCGGGAATCGCATATTTGGCATAGAGCGGTATTTTGGTGTTCAAGTCGTAACTGGCGGTCGAGTCGGACACCTCGATCAGCAACAGAATTTCGTTCGCTTCCGGATGCCGTGTTCGATAAAAATCGGTTTTAGGTTCGACGACCGCCAAGTCGGGTTGCGGCACGGAAAAATCGCCGAGTCGAACCGGGTCCTGAATGCGCACGATTGCGCGGTCGCTCAGTTTTTTAATCAAGGCACTTGCCAAAAAGCTGACGATGCTTGCATGCTTGCTGCCAATCGGTGCCATATCGAAAAACTCTCCTTCAATCAATTCGATGCGGGACTCTTCATTGAACAGGCCTCGTTCCGCCATGCGATCGAAATCTGAAATGCTGAACAAATGTTTTTGTATCGCCGTTTGCATTACGTTATTTCAACTCGGTAGATGGATTTCGACATTCATCTTGGATTTTTCGATTTTGCCGGAGGCGTCGTAATAATCGATAAGTCCGTTTTCCCAAACGATCCAGACTTCACCGGCACCAGCTTCCAAATAGCATTGGGTTTTTTTCAGCATCTCCTCTCTCGAGTTGGAAGGCGATACGATTTCGACGCAAACTTCCGGTGCCTGACTGTACGGCGTTTCGTAACCGTGGCGATCGATAAAATCTTTTGAGCACCAGGCAACATCGGCAACCTTGACGCCTTCCGTGGTTTGAATGGAGCATTCGGTGATTGTCTCTCCGTTTTTAAGATTTTGCTCGAGCCGGTTGCCGAGGAAGAGTTGCAATCGACCGTGTTTGTTCGAGGCCGGCGTCATTTCGATTTTGCCATAGCGATTCAGCTCTATCTTGAAGGGAAGGTTTTGTAAACTTGGGTCATTGATGACATCGGACCATTGCATCGTGATTACCGGATCAGGCTTTGATGTTGAAATAAGGCGGCATTTCGTTAATATAAGCCATATACATCGCATCGGCCATCGTCCAGAGCACGTTCAGCTTAAACTGTAGGATTTCGACCATGCGTTCCTGCTGTTCGCGGGTCTTGAACCAGTCCAGCGTCAATTCCAGTCCGTGTTCGACATCGCGGCGCGCTTCGGTGAGGCGCTTGCGAAAATAAATGTAACCTTCCTTTTCAACCCACGGATAATGTGTCGGCCAGTTGTCGAGGCGTTGCTGATGAATTTTCGGCGCGAACAGTTCGGTCAACGACGAACTGGCGGCCTCATGCCAATCGGCGCGGCGCGCGAAGTTGACATAGGCATCGACCGCGAAACGCACGCCGGGTAGTACATATTGAAGTGACGTAATTTCATCGCGAGTCAGGCCGACCGCGATACCGAGCCTAATCCAGGCTTCGATGCCGCCGGGATCGTTCGGATGGCCGTCATGATCCAATATCCGTTGAATCCAGATCGCGCGGGTCTTGCGGTCCGGACAATTGGCTAGGATGTTAGCATCCTTGATCGGAATCATGACCTGGTAATAATAGCGGTTCGCGACCCAGCCTTGGATTTGTTCCTTGGTCAGTTTGCCCTCGTTCATCAGCGTGTGATACGGATGGTGGATATGGTAATACTTTTCCATCCCGCGAAGCTGGGCTTCGAATTCTTCACGGGTCCAGGGTTTTGATTCGCTGTTGCTCATAGGATTTACCGGGGTTTCTTTTATAAAACGATTTCCATGCCGTCGTAGGATACTTCGATGCCGGCGGCATCGAGTGTTTTACGCTGCTCGGAGTCTTCGTCCAAAATCGGATTGGTGTTATTGATATGGATCAGTATTTTACGGGTGTTCGGCACGCCGTTCAGCACTTCGATCATGCCGCCTGGGCCAGATTGCGGTAAATGACCGATTTCGCGGGCGCGTTTGTGACTGATGTTTTGCGAGACCATTTCGTCGTCGGTCCAAAATGTGCCGTCGACCATTACGCAATCGGCCAGTTGCATGGCGTCCATGACATGCGGTTCGATTTCGCCGAGCCCCGGTGCGTAGAAGGCTTTTTTTCCGGTCGAAATCTGTTCGATGATCACGCCGATATTGTCGCCGTCATGCGGGTCGTGGCGATGCGGCGAATAGGGCGGCGCCTTGCTTTTCAGCGACTGGGTATAAAATTTCAAATCTTCGATACCGGCAATCGTAAAGCTGCTGCCGTCTAGCGGAACCGGATGATGATTGACGGTGCAGTAATCTTCGAGCATTTTGAAGGTCGGGAAGCCGGTGCTGAGGTCTTGTTTGACCATGTCGCTGCAATAAATATCGAGCGGCTGCCGGCTTTCGCGCAGCATCAATAAACCGGTCGTATGATCGATTTGGCTGTCGATCAGCAGGATTGCCTTGATGCCGGTGTCGCGGACGCCTTCGCGCGGTTGAATCGCCGGAAATGCATGGAGCTGTGTCAGGATGTCCGGAGATGTGTTGAACAGCAGCCAATTTCGGTCATCGGTGCTGACCGCGATCGACGACTGGGTGCGAGGGACGCCGTTCATTTCATTGCGGCGAATACGATGACAATTGTGGCAGTTGCAGTTCCATTGCGGAAAACCGCCGCCGGCTGCCGAGCCGAGAACTCTGATTTTCATGGCATTGTTTCGAATGATTAAAAGAGCTGAATCATACGTCAATTAAAGGTTGTCCGCAAACGGCCGGGGCTTTGTTGCGTGCAAGGAAAGACTTTTAAGTCAAGCCGGGAAAATTTCTTATTCGAAACAGGAATTCGACGCAAAAAAGGCTATGTTTGCGTTAATAATTGAAATTAATAATATGCGAATGCCGAAAAGACTGTAGGGTACGCTGTGCGTACCGCAGGAGACCCGCCCGTAGCTTAACGTGCGCTCATGGGTTCCGTTGTGCCGACATTTAGGTACGCGTAGCGTACCCTACAATTCGTTTTGAGTTTTCAAGTGTTTCCGGTAGCGGAGGCAGCTATTACCGTATAAATAGCCAAAAAAAGGGGCTTTTACAAGCCCCTTTTCTATTCGACCGTAATGATTAACGGTTGTAGATATACATCGTTACTTCAAAACCGAAACGCAGGTCTGTGTAGCTAGGTGTTTCCCATTTCATAATCAATACCTCCAGAAGTATGTTTATAAGTGTTATGCCAGCTTGATCAAGTAAGCTAGGTCGGAAGTATACGACGATAATTTAGGCAAAGCAACCGATTGGTTTAGCGAATAGGCTTGGTTTGGAGCGGTGAAAAACCGAGATTCATATCGGAAATTGCATTTTTCGCTTGAGCCATCGTAATGACGGCGTTATATTCCTGATTCCAATAAAAAAAATAATGTTATAAAAACGAGGAGGAAATCATGTCCGGTGATCTTATTCAATTGGTTGTGGCGATGTTAGTCATTGCCTTGGTAGCTTTTGCACCGCTGGGTTATTTTATTTTGAAGTTCACACAGGAAAACGGCAAGCCGTTCGGCGAAGTCGAGCCTCATGGCGATAGTCCGTCTTTGGTCAACGATCTGGCGGAAAAGGCGATCGCGTTCGCGAAAGGACTGATGTCTAAGCAATAATAATTTAATTCTAGAGGGTTCCCTCGCTCTGCGTGGGAACCCGGCTTAAGTCAAGCGTGCCGAATTTTAAATCGGTGATTTCATCATAAAAAAATTCACCATGAAGAGCATGAAGACAATGAAGAAAAAGACTATAAAATTAACAGTCTAATTCTTCATGGTTATTCCGTAGTCATGAAAACCTTCACAGTCTCTGGAACGAGGAAACAAAGAAATGAATTGGAAAAACACGCCTCGACGTTACGGTTCGCTGGCGATAAGCCTGCACTGGCTGATGTTTTTATTGATGGCGGGCCTTTATGCATGCATCGAATTGCGCGTACTATACCCGAAAGGCAGCGATCCGCGCGAAGCGTTGAAAATGTGGCATTTTATGTTGGGGTTGTCGGTCGGCTTATTGGTGTGGCTGCGTCTGACTGTACGCCTGAGTAACGTCAAGCCGATGATCGAACCCGCCATTGCCGCATGGCAAAAATATTTGGCTTCCGCCGTTCACTGGAGTCTTTATTTGTTGATGATCGGCATGCCTTTGGCCGGATGGTTCATGCTAAGCGCAGCCGGTAAACCGATACCCTTTTTCGGCTTGGAACTTCCGCCTTTGATCGGCAAGAATCCGGAGCTCGCCAAAACGATCAAGGAAGTCCATGCGACGGTCGGCACGGTCGGTTATTACGTAATTGGCTTGCATGTCTTGGCCGCGCTGTATCATCATTATCTCGCGAAGGATGATGCACTGGTTCGAATGTTGCCGTTCAAAAAATATACTCATCGCACATGAAAATTCGGCATTATAATCCCTCGCCCACAATGGGAGAGGGCTCTGGGGCATAAGCGCCAACTTAAGGAAAAACGCGTCATTCCGCCAGGGATTGGCGGAATCCAGGGCTAGGGATGGCAATGCTTAGCTTCACACCCATGTAACATGGATATCGGCAATCCATGTTGATATGACGAATCAAGCCACAAATGCACTATAGAATAAACATTAAGTTGGCGCCTATGGAGGGCTGGGGTGAGGGGTTTAAAAAACCGAAATTTGAAGTGCGATAGGTATAACACACAGCGCTCTTGATGTTATGAGTCAAGATTCCCAAGCTTTCCATGAAACCCGCCGGAGACCCTTTAATACCACGATTTTCCGGCGAAAACGATCAATTCTTTCACTCCTTGTTCAAATGAACCTTTATCCATTAATTCGCCCGATATTATTTTCCCTCGATCCCGAAGTCAGTCACAACCTAACCTTGAAGGCGCTGCAAGCCGCGCATCGTTCGGGATTGTCATCGGTGCTGTATCCTAAACTGCCTGCCAAGCCGGTCAAGATCATGGGGCTCGAATTCAAGAATCCGGTTGGCTTGGCCGCCGGGCTCGACAAAAACGGGGATTATATCGATGCGATGGCTGCCTTAGGTTTCGGCTTCATCGAAATCGGTACGGTCACGCCGCGCCCGCAACCGGGTAATCCGAAACCGCGCTTGTTCCGTCTGCCCGAGCATCAGGCGATCATCAATCGCATGGGCTTCAACAATAAAGGCATCGATCATCTGTTGAACCGCGTCGAACACTGTCGATATAAAGGCGTGCTCGGCATCAACATCGGCAAGAATTTCGACACGCCGATCGAAAAGGCCGCCGACGATTATTTGATCGGCTTGCGCAAGGCCTACCGTGCGGCAAGCTACATCACGATCAATATTTCCTCGCCGAATACGAAAAATCTTCGGCAATTGCAGCAGGGCGACGAAATCAAGGGTCTGATTGCGGCATTGAAGGAAGAACAAGTGAAATTGCAACGAGAACACGGCAAATACACGCCGTTGGCGCTCAAGATCGCGCCCGACTTGACGCCGGATGAGGTCCGCCATATCGCAGCGCTATTGCTCGAGTTTGAAATCGACGCGGTTATTGCAACCAACACGACGATCGCAAGGGATGCAATCGCGGGCCATAAATTGGCCGAAGAGGCCGGCGGCTTGAGCGGAGCGCCGGTCAAGAAAAAATCGACCGAAGTCGTCGCTGCCTTGGCAACGGAATTGAACGGTAAGCTACCGATTATCGCGGCCGGCGGAATACTGAGCGGAGACGATGCATTGGAAAAGCTACAAGCCGGCGCGAGTCTAGTTCAGGTCTATAGCGGCCTGATTTACAAAGGTCCGGAATTGATCGCCGATATTTTGCGGAAAATTTGAGCGTTGTAGCCCATCTTTTATCGAGAAGCAGAGAGTTTCTCGAGCTGAACTCCCAAGCAAAGAGCTTGGGAATGCGCGGTGAGCGGAATCGTGTCATAGCAGGTCTTCTGTGAGGTAACGCTTCCGCCGTCCCTTGCTATTTCGTATCGACCAAAGGCCAAAAACTTCGTTTCCGTCCGTGTTGCGCGCGCAATTGCTGCTCATAGACAGTATGGTTGATCATCGGGCCGTATTCCGGTTTTTGCTGATCCAGTTTGCGCAGTTCTTTGAGATAATCGGCGGCATAATGGTAGGCTTGGGATTTGCCTCTATTCAGAATGTCGTCGAGCAGACAACGTTGCAGGATGATACGAATCAAAACGGCGCCGGCCGGCACCAGTCCAAGCAAATGGGTCAATGTCAGGTAATGACATTTAGCCAGTTCGCCCGACTCTGCAAACAACACCTGACGAGAGCGGTCGAACTCGCCCAATTGGAACAACAATTCTAGCTTTGCCGAGACAGAACTTTTAAGCATGGCCTGCTCGATCGTTCGTTGGCGCAGATCCTCGGCCTCATCTTTCTCGGCCAGTGGCAAAAGCGCTTGAAGATTTTCAAAGGTTGGGCTGATGTCGAGGCGGGCTTTAAGTGCCTCCTTTTGCTGGTGCGGCAGATCAAGCGCACGGTAACATTCGGCCAATAGAGATAATCGTTCGGCATTGTTGTTTTGCCAACCGGTAGCCGGCCACGGTTCAGTTAGCCATTTGAGCGCGCCTTGATAATCTTCGCAGCGCAAATAAAAACGCGCCAGATTGCCGATCTGTAACGAATTCGGTTCCGGACTGACCAATAGCATCGAGCGTTCATACAGAGCCGGATCTTTCAAGGCTTCGGCAATGCCTTGCAAATTCGCTAGCTCGCTAAAATAACCGGTACCGTTGGGGTTTTGGTTCAGCGCATTGCGCACGCCTGTTTCATAAAACAACGCCAAGTGTCTCAATTCTTCTTCGGGTAACAGTTGATGCGCATTCGGCAGCAAGACGTCGTATATACCATAGTCATTTTCATTGACCAGGTTTTTGACTCGATCCTGCCATCCTTCCGGCGGGGCGGGGCTCAATCGGGCGGCTTGCAGCCATAATATGCAAGCATCCTGATAAACACCGCCGATAGCACCATTGGAATCATCACTGCGTTCCAGGCTATTGACGGAAGTGGCCAGCAAGGCATCTAGCAGCTTAAATGCCTGTTCCGGCGCTGAGGGCATTATATGGTGTTCGATTTCCGCCAAAAGTTCTTGTATCTCATCCGCCAAGGACTCGGCTTCGTAGTAATCGACAAAGTTTTTTTGATGTTTCAGTGTCGAGATTTGCTGTCTCAACGATCTCGTCAAGGCATTGCTGTCTTCGCTTATCAGTAAGCGCTCTATACGTCGGTCGAGTCTTTCATCTTCGCCGTACAGGCTGCAGATAAAATCGGCAAGTACTTCTTGCGGTAGTTCGTTTAAGCGTGTTCGCAACGTGTTTTCTTCATTCATTTAAAACAATCTCATCGAATTTCTTTTTTTTCTGTTCGCTGTTATTTTTCTGTTTCTCAAGCTCTGTTTGGGAAGCTAAGCAGGGAAGCTCCGGCTTCCAGAAAACTCACCAGTCACGAACGACATCGATCAAGCCCGCCTGCCCCGGATAGTTCCGAACGCTCGGATAGCGCCAATATTCGGGCAGATCCACGTAACCGTGTTTCACGGTATTGTGATGAATATAGTTCAGTTTCTACCGCATGACCGCATCGGATTAGATCAATTTTGCAGTTTCCAAAGCTCCGCTTGTCGGCCTCGGGAAGCAGGAACTTCCGGGGACTGCATTCCCAAGCAAAGAGCTAGGGAATGGGTGCTGGTACAAACAAGATACCCGATTCCACCCAAAGTTCCACCGATAAACTCAAATTCAGCCGCGTGAACGCCACCGGTTCGGTGCTTCAAAAAGCCGGCCTGGTTCGCGACGCCGAAAATCGTACGCTGTTGCAAAAAGCCGATGATTAATGAATTGAATGATTTAACCCGCGGGCTTGCGTTATGAGGAGGCATATTGTTTGGCTTTACAGAGCCAAAGATAGAAATACTTGGATGCTAGTCGGGCCTAAAGAAGACCCAGGTGCGCGCACGGCAGGGAGAGCTACACATGCGCCTACGCAACCCGACGCTTCGCTTACCCGCGGCGGATTGGGAGCTGGAGTCGTGGCCCCCGATGCCGAAGCTACGCACCGGGACACTTCGAAGAGTGGCCGCCCAGTGGGAGCGGGAAGCAAGATTAAGATTGCCCGATTCCCCCAAAAGTTTCACCGATAATCTTAAATTCAGCCACGCCTAGAGCGGCGCCGGCAACGATATCCGCGCTTCGGCGCTCAGGAAAACCGGCCTGGTCAATGAATTAGATAATTCGGCCCGTGTCGGCTTGCACCCGTATTGCATGGCTTTCCGGAGCCAAAGGCAGAAATACCAGGATGGTAACGAGCTGTGAATTCAAACCAAGTGGCGCAAGCTCAGCTTCTGATGCACTTGCGCCTACGCGTCTTGAACTCTGCTGCAAATAACCGATGATTTGCGCAAGGACTTCAAGCGCCAATGGGGAACCCTTCTCGAAAACTATGTATACCGAACTCTGAAAGCTAGAGAGCTTGTCGTGCTGCATTTCCAAGTAAGGAGCTTGGGGATGCACGGAAGGTATCGATTTCCATGAAGAACCGCAAAAACCATAAAATGCTATTGGTTTGATATATTTTTCAGTTGCTAAATA
This sequence comes from Methylotuvimicrobium sp. KM2, assembly GCF_038051925.1. Lineage (NCBI taxonomy): Bacteria > Pseudomonadati > Pseudomonadota > Gammaproteobacteria > Methylococcales > Methylococcaceae > Methylotuvimicrobium > Methylotuvimicrobium sp. KM2. The sequence continues at coordinate 709,531 of NZ_CP150634.1, forward strand.
AAATGGATAAGAACAAACCAGTTATCAACCATTTCAAGAAGCTATCCTGTCGGTGATCGATGTCGAAAAGCCAGCACGACAAACGCCATATCGAATACAGAAAGCCTAGAAACGCCAGTAACAACCCGATTAAGACGCCCATATCCGTTATCGTTCGGTCAGATGAACCGCGAACTGGATGCGCTTCCATGGATTATGCGACTTGTTCAACGCAACGATACGCGCGCTCAAGCGCCTGCCGTTATCCAACAAATGGCAGCAGGCGGCATTGTCGATGCGCGGCACGTAGCCGAGCTTGTAACCCCGCCATTCGACGCGAACCGCACGCGGGTCGTAGCGGTTTTCAGGCTCGCGAATCAAGTGAAGATCATCGTTTACGGACAATCGATCCCACACCGCTTCGCCTTCGTGATACTGGAAACCGGCGATCGGCGAGCGTTGTAATTCGATGTCCGGCTGGTTATCCGTTTGCCGCCTGAAAGAACGTGTTTCCGCCGATACGCTGCCCGCGCCGAGTAGCGCTGTCAATGCCGTGATAAAAGATCGTCTTTTCATGTGCTTACCTCAATGATGCACCAGCCATAAATAGCCTTGCAGCCATAACCTTCCTTCGATGTCCTGGCCGATTTGCGGCGGTTCCGAACCGGACCAGACTTTGCGTGAAATATAGATGTCCAAGTCGGCATCTTCGTCAAATCGCATGACCGTCGCGCGAACCCGCCAACCCTCTTGACCGAGCCAATCCTTGAATTCGCATACCGACTTGATAGGAGCATGAAAACTGTAATCGTCGCGGTCCCAGTCGGTTATCGGCAAAAAGATTGCCGAACCGTCAAAAGAAATCGTCAACTCGGTCGATACAGGCGTTTCTTCGGCGGATAAATGCCGGTTGAGCCAGGCCGCTTCGTCGGGATGTCGCTTGATTGGCATTTCCAAATGCTCGGCAGGCCGAGCGTCGTAGGCGATTCCCGCTAAAATGAAGTCGTATGTTCGCCCTGACTCATACCAATGACGGTTGATCAAAAAACGGGTGTCGAAAAACTCGATTTCGGCAATGCCCCAGCTTGCTTTTATTGTGGCTTCGACGCCGCTTTCCCATACCGAAACCCTGTCGAGTGTCAGCGTTTGTTGCATGCCGGCATCGGAAAATGGGAAGATTCCGACAACCCCATTGCCCTCCGGTTTTTTGTCGATGACGATTGCCAAACCTTGTTGCCGTTCCGGCCAGGCTAATTGAAAGCCTTCTCGCCAAGTTTCCGGTTTAATACGAGGCGGCGGATAAAAGTCGCCGTAACCTGATTGCACCGATGCTTGCGGCAGAATTTCCGGCAATTGCTCCAACAGATCCTGTGCGTCGGCAAAGAACGCCAGCCAATGCGATCCTGGAAAATGCTCGGCTTCGGCGGTTTCATAAACAAACGTCGAATCGGGCCAAGATGCCGGAATATCCGATTTGTCAGCATTTTCCTCCGGGAGCAATGGTTTGGCGAAGAGTTCCTGCTCAAGTAATTCTTTCTTGATCAGTACTTCTTTACGATTTTCCAGCTCGAGACCGACATACTGCTCGCCAACGAAGCAAACACGGCAGTGACCATGTTTTGGATGTTGAATGATGCTGTTCAATGTCAAATCGTTTGCATGCATGGCGTTACTCAAAGGTCGGTAATGGGATGTTGATTTGCGTTAGGCGATTTGCTGTTTCCCAAACTCCGGTTTGGGAAACCCTTGCCGGCATCGGGAAGCAGAGCTTCCAGTCCTGCATTCCCAAGCAAGAGCTTAGGAATGAGCGGAATTTTAAAATCCCTAACGCGAGGCCAGCATAAACTCTCAGTGGCTCAAAAACTGAGGCAGCGCTCAATCCCGGTAAATTTTTGCGATGCGGTTTGCTTCTTCGGCGACAGTATCGCGCAAGGATGGCGGCGATTCGACTTCGACATGATGGCCGTGGCGAAGAATGTCCATTAACAATTCGCGTGTGTCGGCGAACGGCAATGTGAGACGGTAGCTGCCGTCCGGCAAATCCTCGCCGACTTGATCGGGATGCCAGCTTTCGTAACGGACCCAGCGGGAACGCTCCGCCGAAAATTTCAAAACCGCCCAATCGACGGGTTGGCCCGAGAAGATGCCGTAAGCGCGGGCCAAATGTTCGTCGAGTCGCTCGGGCGGTATGTCGCGCGCGGCATCGGGCGAAATCGTCATTCGCTTCAGGCAGTCCACCGAAAACGTTCGCAAGGACTGCCGCCAGTGACACCAGGCGTCCAGATACCAGTTGTCGCGGTAGTGAATCAACCGTTGCGGGGAGACGATACGCCGGTTGATTTCATCACGTCCGCGGTTCCAAGCGTCGATTTCGAGTCGCTTGCGATTCAACAAGGCTGAAGCGATTTCACTGAAAAAATGCGGCTCGACGTGGCGTTTCGCGATCGATAGCAGCCTAACTCGCTCGGCGATTTCGCCGGCCTGATGACCGCCGGCTTCCAGCAAACCGGTCAGGCGCGTCTGCAATGGAGCGATATGTCTAGCCAGGATGCCGGGTTCGAGGTCCGACAGCAATTTTTGTGCGGCCAACAATGCATACAATTCTCCGGCACTGAACCACAATCCGGGAAGCTCGTGAGCTGGTCCTTCACAAGGCGGATCGTCGAAGCGATAACCGCCTTCCTCACGGTCCCAAACGATCGGCGCATGCAAGCGGTCGCGTAGATATTCGATGTCGCGCGTGAACGTGGAGCGGGAGATGCAGAGTCGTTCGAGAAAAACGGCGATCGGCACGACGCGCTGCTGGCGTAGCAGGTGTTCAATCGCGTAAAAGCGTTCGGTTCGGTTCATTGGCGGATTCGGTGTATTGTTATCGCTGTTTCCCAAGCTCCGTTCTCATCGTTATACATAAGTCAAAAATTATGGTTTTGCAATCTTAGCTAATGAGGCTTCGATACCATTTTTTGTCGCCCAACGTTCCCGACTTTCCCTCACCTAGCGTTAGGTGAGGGACGACGAAGGCGTCGCTCCCACAAGGGGCTGAATGCTCTGTGGGAGCAATCCCCTGATCGCGATTTCGGAGCCACTGATATCCAATATCCGCAGATTTATCAAACAGCACCGTTTCCATTTATACGATGACCTCTGTTTAGGAAGTTTACCGATACTTGTGTATAAAGGCGAGAGCAGAGCTTGGGAATGAGCGGAACGTAAGAATGGTTTACAATCAATCAACAATAACTCCGCGCCTCAGTGCGAGAAATAGATAACTATGACAACGGACTGGCAAGCCTTTCAAAACGACTGTTGCAGCCTCGATCTCGAAACTAACGAAAACGGCGAGATTTTTGCGCTCGGCGGGCGCTTTCGCGGGCAGGAGTTTATTCGCAAGGCGCCTTTCGATATTCGAAGAGTCTTAGGCGAATTCGACCGCTTTGCCTCCGAGGCTGAATGTATCCTAGGTCATAACCTGCTCGGCCACGACTTGCCGGTTTGCCGTGCGATAGCTCCGAATCATGGCTTTTTGAACAAACCGGTCGTCGATACGCTGTATCTGTCGCCGCTGGCTTTTCCCGAAAATCCGTATCATCGCCTCGTCAAGAATTACGAGTTGGTGCGCGACGGCCTGAGCGATCCTTTGCTCGACGCCAAGTTGGCCGAGTCGCTGTTTCAGGATCAATGGAATGCCTTGCGCGAACAGCAACAAGCCTTCGGCATCGTATCGTTTTATCACTACGCCTTTTCCGGCGATCCTGATTTCAGCGGAATCTGCCGCATGATGGAGTCCGTTGGGGCCGAATTACCGGGCGCCTCGCAAGCCTTCGATATATTCAAGCAAACCTCGTCCGGTAAAGTCTGCGAGACCGCGTTCAACAAGGTCGTGTTGTCCTATCTGCCCGATCCACGTTTGCGTCAAGCGTTGGCTTATTGCCTAGCCTGGCTGCGGGTCGCGGGCGGCAATTCGGTGCTGCCGCCGTGGGTTCGGCAACGCTTTCACGATGTCGCGCCGGTGTTAAGTCAACTGCGCGATATTCCATGCGGCAATCCGGCATGCGCTTATTGCGCCGGCGTGCACGATCCGGTGAGTCAATTGACGCGCTATTTCGGATTTCCGGCTTTTCGCGAGGAACCGGCAAGCGATGACGGCGGCAGCTTACAGCAAGCGATCGTGCAGGCCGCGATGAGCGACCGGCCGTTGTTTGCGGTATTGCCGACCGGCGGCGGTAAGTCGTTGTGTTTTCAATTGCCGGCATTGGTGCGCTATCAGCGGCGCGGCGTGTTGACGGTCGTGATTTCGCCGCTGCAGGCCTTGATGAAGGATCAGGTCGATAATTTGCGCAACAAGACCGGCGCGCCGAATGTCGCCGCGCTCTACGGTCTGTTGACCGCACCCGAGCGAGGCGAAGTGCTCAGAGCGATACAGTTGGGCGACATCGCGATACTCTATGTCTCTCCCGAACAACTGCGCAATACCGGTTTTCAAAATGCGATCGCGCAACGAGAAATCGGCTGCTGGGTGTTCGACGAAGCGCATTGTTTATCGAAATGGGGACACGATTTTCGGCCCGATTATCTCTATGCCGCGCGCTTCATCAAGGAATTCGCCGCGAAGCACCACGCGCCGCTGCCGCCGGTGCAATGCTTCACCGCGACCGCGAAGCAAGACGTCAAGGATGAAATCATCGATTATTTCCGCGCTCATTTGGGTCAGGAGCTGGCGGTTTTCGAGGGCGGCGTCGAACGCAGCAATTTGCATTTCGAAGTGCAGACCGTCAATGCCGCCGACAAGTATCCGCGCATCCACTCCCTATTGACCGAGCGCTTGACCGGCAAGACCGGCAGCGCGATCGTTTATTGTTCGACCCAAAAAAACACCGAAGCGGTGGCCGAGTTTCTGCAACAAGCAGGATGGCAAGCCGAGGCCTTTCACGCCGGCAAGGATGCGGCCGAGAAAAAGCATATCCAGGAAAACTTCGTCGGCGGCATCACCCGCGTGATTAGCGCGACCAATGCGTTCGGCATGGGTATCGACAAGGAAGACGTACGCTTGGTGATTCATGCCGACATTCCGGGCTCGCTCGAAAACTATTTGCAGGAAGCGGGGCGCGCCGGGCGCGACCGTCAGGATGCCGAATGCGTGCTGTTGTTCGATGAGAACGATATCGACACGCAATTCAAACTATCGGCGCACTCGCAAATCACGCAGCGCGATATCGCACAGTTGCTACGCGGAATCAGGCGATGCAAAAAAGACAAGTCCGGCAATGTCGTCTTGACGGCCGGCGAGCTATTGCAGAACGATGCGGTCGACACGTCGTTCGGTAGCGACGATTATAATGCCGCAACTAAAGTCGTCACGGCGGTTTCTTGGCTGGAGCGGGCCGGTTTCGTGGAGCGCAACGAAAACCGTACGCAAGTTTTCCAGGGTCGACCGAAGGTCAAAAGTCTCGACGAAGCCGAAGCCAAGATCGATAAATTACCGCTGTCGCAACGCCAGAAAAAGCGCTGGCTGGCGATTCTCGAAGAATTGTTCAATGCCGACAGTGACGAAGGCTTCAGCGCCGACCAACTGGCGATGCTCGGCGCGTTTGCCGAAAATGACGAAGACAAACCCGGCGAAACAGCCAGTCAACGCGTGATCAGAACTTTGTACGACATGGCCGAGCAGGGGCTGATTCAAAAAAGTCTGCTACTGACCGCATTCATCCGCTACAAGGTGACCCAATCATCTCAGGCACGGTTAACCAAGGTCTGCGATCTGGAGAGGGCGATGATCGCCGCGATGCGTGAATTAGCGCCCGATGCCGCAGGCGACGATTGGCAGGTCTTGTCGCTTCGGCATCTGAACCAACATTTGCTGGATCAAGGTTTCGAACAAAGCCATTTGGAAGCGCTGCGCCTGTTGTTGAACAGTTTGAGTCGGGACGGCTTGGGCCTTGCCGGCAACAAAGGCAGTTTGTTCGTGCGCCATCGGGGGCTCGATCAATATGCGGTCAAATTAAACCGCGGCTGGCCCGCGCTGATTGCGACTGCCGAAAAACGGCAAGGCATCGCCAAGATCGTGTTGGATTGCATCGTCCGAAGGGTACCGGAAGGCACGCCGCCGGCCGCCGATGTGCTGGTCGAATTTGCCGCCGAAGACTTGCTCTCGGCCTTGCAGCAAGATGCGGTCGCATTGGCGGAAGTGAAAGATCCGCTCGCAGCGGTCGAGCGGGCGCTGAATTTTTTGCATGAACAAAAAATCATTACCTTGCAAAAAGGCCTGGCGGTTTTTCGTCAGGCGATGACCATCAATGTTTTGCCGGAAGCAAAATCGCGGCGCTACCGCAAGGGCGATTACGAACCGCTGTCGCAGCATTACGGCGAACGGGTGTTTCAGGTGCATGTGATGAACGAATATGCGCGGCGCGGACTCGAAAAAATCGGTCAGGCGCTGGCCTTCGTCGTCGCCTATTTTTCGCTCGATAAGGCCGAATTCGTGCAGCGCTATTTTGCCGGGCGCAAGGAAATACTCGAACGCGCGGCCAGCCAACAAGCCTTTCAGCGCATCGCCTCCGATCTCAATAACCCCGAGCAAATCGCGCTGGTCTCGGCGCCGGAAGACGACAATGCGCTGATTCTGGCGGGGCCGGGTTCCGGAAAGACGCGTGTCGTCGTGCACCGCTGCGCGTATTTGTTACGCGTCAAGCAAGTACCGGCGCGGGCGATTTTGGTACTGTGTTTCAACCGTTCCGCCGCGAATGAAATTCGGCGCCGGTTGATCGAGCTGGCCGGCGATGAAGCACGCTACGTAACCGTGCAAACCTATCATGGTTTCAGTTTGCGCTTGACCGGTCATGCCGTAAGCGGTCTGTACAGCGACGGTGAAGCCTCGAGCGAACCGTTCGCCGAAATGATCGGCGAGGCGATTGCTCTGTTGAAGGGCGAAAAAAATTTGCTCGGCGTCGAACCGGACGCAGCCCGAGATAGATTGCTGGCCGGTTACCGTTTCATCCTGGTTGACGAATACCAGGATATCGACGAGGCACAATACCGGCTCATTTCAGCGATTGCCGGACGCAGTCTCGACGACGACAGCCGATTGACGATTCTCGCGGTCGGCGACGACGACCAGAATATTTACCAATTTCGCGGCGCGAATGTCGAGTTCATCCGGCAATTTCAGCAAGACTATCAAGCGCAGGTGCATTACCTAGTCGAAAATTACCGCTCGAGCGCGCATATCATTGCCGCCTCGAACGCCTTGATCGGACATAACCGGGATAGGATGAAACAACAGCATCCGATACGGATCAACAAACAGCGAGGCAATCTCGAGCCCGGCGGGCGATGGCAAGCGCTCGATACCCTAACGCGCGGCAGAGTTAGGCAAATCGATACCCTAGGCGAGTCGATGCAAGCCTTGCAGGTTGCCGAAGAACTCAAGCGGCTGCGGCAATTAGACGTTCGCCTGCAATGGCCGAACTGCGCGGTGCTTGCACGCGAATGGCAGTTTTTGAGTCCGGTTCGGGCCGTTTTCGAGGCGCAAGGCATTCCTGTCAGCATCGTGCTGCCGGCCGATCGCAGGCCGCCGCCGTTTCGCATTCGCGAAAACGCGGGTTTACTCGATGCGTTGAAACATCATGAGGAACCGCTGACGCGTCCGTCTTATTGGCTCGATTGGTTGGACGAACATTATGGCGAGCAACCGGGTAACCCATGGCTATTGCAGCTCAAAGGACTTCTCGGCGACTGGCGGAATGTAACCGGAGACGGCGAGACGGCCAATAGTCAGACTCTCGATTTCATCGCCGAAACGCTCGTCGAACAACGCCTCGACCGAACCTTCGGACAGGGCGTCTTGCTCGGCACCGTGCATTCGGTCAAAGGTCTCGAATTCGATCATGTCGTGGTAATCGACGGCGGTTGGAATTCGCGAGCCGGAGAAGAAGAGCAGCGCCGTCTACTCTATGTTGCAATGACCCGCGCGCGAGAAACGCTTTGCCTGATGCATCGTAAGGATCTTCGCAATCCGTATCTGTCCGAGCTACGGGGCGATCATTTGCTGATTACCGAAGCGCCGGAGCTCGACGCGCAAGATCGGCCAATCATTCTTCGCGATTACGAAATCCTGGGCTTAAAAGACTTCAACATCGGTTATGCCGGTTTATTTCCCGAACAACATTCGATACACCGACGTCTCGCGGAATTGAATCCGGGCTGCGAACTGAATTTCGCCCGTATCAACAGTAAATTGGTTTTGCAATCCGGCGGCGAGACCGTAGCCGCGCTGTCGCAAAAAGCCCAACATGAATGGGCGGACAAATACGTCAATGCAGAAAAAGTGACCGTGCTTGCAATGATCCGCCGCCATGCCGAAGACGGCGAGGAGCAATATCGCAAGCGCTCTCAATGCCCGGTATGGGAGATTCCGTTCGTCGAAGTCGTGTGTCGGGGCTAGAAAAAACATTGGCTCTAAAATGTAACCCGACCCTGAGATATCCCCACAAAACGCTCGTTCCCATGCTCTGCGCTCCGTTATACATAAGTCAAAATCGACCGTTTTACTCGTTCCCACCGCTTCAGCGTGGGAATGCATACCGATCTTGCCTCGGCTGACAAGGTATGGGTTCCCACGGAGGACCGTGGGAACCAGAAAAAATTACTGTTTTGCAATCTTAGCTAATGAGGCCTCGATACCATTTTTTGTCGCTCAACGTTCCCGACTTTCCCTCATCTAGCGTTAGGTGAGGGACGATCTGGGGATCGCTCCCACAGAGCATCCGGCCCCCTTGTGGGAGCGACGCCTTCGTCGCGATTTCGAAGCCACCGATGTTCAATATCCGCAGATTTATCAAACAGCACCGTTTCCAGGTGTACGATGACCTTTGTTTAGCAAGTTTACCGATACTTGTGTATAACGGCGAGTGCTCTGCGTGGGAATGCCGCTTTAGACGCTCTGCGTCGACTGCGGCGGGCAATTGGATTAAGAAACAGTCGAGCATGTATCGTTGCTCTTTTCGGGATTATCGACCCCTGGGGACGCAGAGCGTCCCGGGATGCATTCCCACGCAGAGCGTAGGAACGATGAAAAAATCAATATATCTATCAATTTTCAGCCATAGCAAATCGTTTTATTTGGCTATTTTGTGGGGATACCTCAGAATCTGACCCCTTTTTTATGGGTCTTTTGCGGAACGTTTGGAGGCTTTTTGTCGCTATCGACTCTTCTCAATCCCAAGCCGATTCATAAATCCGCTCGATGGGAATCTCCTGCTCCACCGAGTGTAAGGGGATCGTCGCCCCGTCTGTGTAAATTGACATTTCCCAGCCACTGGCGGCACGGCGGAACACGCGCACGTCCATAAAGCTTTGCGCAACCAGCACGTATTCCTGCAAGCTTTCGATTGACTGGTACATCAGGCGCTTATCTTCTTTATCGTATTTGGCCGTGGAATCGGACAAAACCTCGATCACCAGCTTCGGTTTTTCCCGGAAATGACTGTTCGGGGCGGTTTCGCAGGTAACCATCAGATCAGGATACAAAAAGGCGTCTGCTGTGCCGACTTTTAATTTCAGGTCGGACATGAACACTCGGCAGGGTGTGCCGCGTAAGTGCTCGCGCAATATAAAAGCAAGGTTCAGGGAAATAATGTTATGACTATCGCTTGTGCCGGTCATCGCGAAAATTTCACCGGCCACGAATTCATGTTTAATTGGACTGCTTAGCTCCATCTCCAGGTACTCCTCGGCACTGAGGCGGGTTAATTTGGGATGAGGTACAGACATACAGTCTCCTGAAAAAGCTGGCAATTAACTAACCCTATTCTTCATGGGTTTTTGTGCATTTGCAACTTGAACTTGTATGTGAATCGGCGTTTCTCTCCCAAGCCCCGGCTCTCACTGTTACACGCAAGTATAAATATAACTGTCTTGCAAAAAGCAATTCCAGAACGCGAGATTGCCGAGCCTTACGGAAACGCTTTTGGTGTTAAAGCACTAGCGGAGTTTCCTTGCCCGCCGTTAGGTGAGGGACAACGTAGACGTTGTTCCCGCAAGGGTTCGGTTTCTCTGTGGGAGCGATCCCCAGATCGCGATTTCGAAGTCCGGAGCGTTAGGTAATAATAAATGTCATCGAGGTCACATTATAAAAGAGCAAGACGGTATCTACGACTTTGTATAACGAAGAGAACCCCTGCTTGGGAGCGAGATAAAAACTGCTTTACCTCGCTAGCGGCCAAGTCACGCGGATGGCGTTTGCCAAAATGCAAAATATAGCGTTTAATCCACTCCTATAGGCTTGTTCAGTACGGATGCTATAGTGCTTCAAACGAATCTTGGCCTGAACTTGATCCAATAATGTCGGTGAATTTTCCGAAGCCGACAATGACGTTTTTTGTATTTTTATTAGGAAAGGTTGTTTTTTACAACTCACTGAAAGTTTTATGATTTTAATTTTAAAAACCGAATTAGGCAGCTGTTTGACGCAATATTTTGCGTCATTTAGTATGTCTAATTATAGTTATGCGTTAAAGATAGGTCGGCAACACAATATGGCTAAACATCCGTTACAGCAAATAAGCATTATTCAAGAACTTGAGTTGTCGATTGAAACCATTAAATCAGCCTTGTCGATCATTCAAAAGATAGAACACCAAAAAACGCCTTCATTTTTGATATTTCTATTACTTTCTACTGGCATTGAAAGATTGTTCAAGATAATTATAGGTATGCGTCTTCTATCTGACGGTAAGCAATTTCCTACGGAAGAAGAGTTAAAGCGAAAATACGGACATGATCTATCCAAATTAAAAAGAAAGTTATTGGCTCTTTGCGTTGCTAAACCACCATCCGTTCCAGTATCTAAGGAAGATAAGGATTTTCTTGAAAATGATGTTGTGCTTAATGAACTGCTAGCACATTTAAGTGAGTTCGCATTAAAAGATCGATATGTGTATATGAATAGAATTGCAAACGAGGAGTCTACCGGGAAATGGCTTTCTCATCGCTGGGACGAAATTGAATCTAAAATTGTTCCTCAAAAACAAGCAATAGAAATGATATTAAATAACAAGCAAAATGAATATAAGAGCATAATAGCACTTCAACTTGTTATTACGGTTGAGCGTTTATTAGGTGCTGTATGCCGGATGGTTACGCTCGGCAAAATGGATGGTGACTCTAATAGCGCAGCCACATTACTTTACGATTTTTTATTCCTTAAAGAGTCTGATTTAGGAAAGCGTAATTATGACCTTTTTGGCTATTCACCGATATAAATATCGCATAACAAGGCCAATCCAGCCGACCCAAAAAGCGACGCGCCTCCTACGTGGCGCTTCGCTTTTTGGGTCGGCTGATTGGCAGCGTTAACAGTCATGAACATAACCGATGCAACACCACAGCGCCGGAAGTTGGGAATAGAGCTGTTTGTCGATGGCACAGAGAGCCTTGTCTACGAGGGCGTCGTTTTTCATCGGCACGAGGGGCACCTCGTTGTGGCCTCTTACTCGGACTTCATACATAGCGAGAACAGTTCGCTCCGTGAAGCGATAGAAAAGATAGAGCGCTCAAAGGCAGTTTTGGCTGCCTTCAGCGCGGTTTCGGCTTCGTTGCCCCACAAATATGAGTTCTGTTACGACTATGGCATGGGTACGGTAAAGCTCGCGGAACTACAAGGAAGCGAAGTCGTTTGGTGCGCGAAATGACTGCTAACAATGCGCTCCAGCCAACTCCAGGCCGCGATGCGGCCTTCCGCGGCTGAGCGCAACGTTAAGCGCTGTTCCCATAGGAAAAAGTTACGTGTATCATTTGGTCTATGAGTCCAACAGTTTTCCGCGAAGCCGGTTTCCGATTTTTCTTTTTTTCGCGGGAAGAACCGAGAATGCATGTTCATGTGCAAGGCCAAAACGGCGAAGCCAAATATTGGCTTGATCCAAAAATTGAACTTGCTCAATCTGTCGGTTTTTCTCGACGTGAAATCCACGAAGCACTTCGCCTTGTACAGGAGCATGAATGTGAAATCCGCAGCGCTTGGCATAAGCACTTCCCCTGTTGAAGTAACCAATATCTCTAAATACGGCTTCTGGCTGCTGTTGGGAGATGAAGAACTTTTCTTGCCATTTTCCGAATTCCCGTGGTTTCGAGATGCCAATATTGCAAAGATTTTGCATGTCGAGCTTCCTTCTTCGAATCATCTGTACTGGCCCGAGTTAGATATTGACTTAGCCGTTGAATCAATCCGTCATCCCGAACAGTTTCCGCTGGTCAGCCATGTCAGCGCCTAACGAATAAGGTTAGATTTTGTGAGAAACGCGAACCAAAATCTGAACCGTTTGTTGAAATAACTGGGGTCAGAGTATAGAGTTTTCGAGGCCTTGCAAAAAGGCTTGTCTGGCTCGGTAACGGGTGCGGCGAACCCGTTGCCCGAGTTGTTAATCGCGATGCAATCGGACTATCGATTGTTCGGCAATAAGGCGCAATCGGTGCAGCACTGTCTCGATGTCTGGAATCGCTTCCGGGATGCTAGCGGTTATTGTGAAATTTCCTTGGTTAAAGCCGCCATGGGGGATCGAATCGATGGTTTTCCAATTCATGTGCGTGCACCGTTGATGTCGGTCCCAACCGAAGCTATCGATCCGATTCGAAAGGTCATCTGTCAATGTAGGGAGAATTTTCGACAGTTGCTTGCGGCTTAGCGGAGATAAGGCGTTTAATCGTAACCGAACAGCGGAAAAAAGGGGTAGGGTTAAATTCAAGCATAATGGTGGGTAATAAACAAGTAACCCGCCCCCCTTCCCTGCGTGTCAAGGAGGGATATTCCAATCAAGCCTTTATAAATACAGACGCCGCGTCGTTAGATGCAAACCGAAATACAGTTTCTGCAGGGTGGATAAAAAAGGTGGCGTTTTATGTTGCTCCACCACTTTTGAACATTAGACGATTTTTTCGATTGGATGTGCGTAGTTTTTAATTAACTCTCTTTTACCCTGCTAAACGGGTTAAAATGGGCGGTTTTTTACCACACTTATATATCCGGACAAAATCTTGATTTCAACAGCTAATATCACCATGCAATTTGGGGCAAAACCCCTGTTTGAAAATATTTCCGTCAAATTCGGCGAGGGTAACCGTTACGGCCTGATCGGCGCTAACGGTTGCGGTAAATCGACTCTCATGAAAATTTTAAGCGGCGAATTGGAACCTTCCGCCGGTAACGTCAGTATCGGTCCGAATGAGCGTTTGGGTAATTTGCGGCAGGATCAATTTGCGTTCGAGACATTTACGGTGCTGGATACCGTCATCATGGGTCATGAAGAGCTATGGCGCGTTAAACAGGAGCGCGACCGCATTTATTCGCTGCCGGAAATGAGCGAAGAAGAGGGGATGCAAGTTGCCGAGCTGGAAGTGGAATTCGCGGAACTGGACGGGTATACCGCCGAATCTCGCGCAGGCGAATTGCTGCTAGGCTTGGATATTCCTCAGGAACAGCATGCCGGCTTGATGAGTGCCGTTGCGCCCGGCTGGAAATTGCGCGTCTTGTTGGCGCAAGCCTTATTTGCCGATCCCGACATTCTGCTGTTGGATGAGCCGACTAACAACCTCGATATCAACACGATTCGCTGGCTGGAAAATATCTTGAACGAGCGCGACTCGACGATGATTATCATCTCGCATGACCGCCACTTTTTAAATAGCGTTTGTACGCACATGGCGGATTTAGACTATGGTGAACTGCGTATTTATCCGGGGAATTACGACGAATACATGACCGCGGTCACCGAAGTGCGCGAGCGTCTGCTGGCCGGCAATGCCAAAAAGAAAGCCCAAATTGCCGAATTACAAACCTTCGTCAGCCGGTTTTCGGCCAATGCCTCTAAAGCCAAGCAAGCGACTTCACGCGCCAGACAATTGGAAAAAATTAAGTTGGACGAAGTGAAGCCTTCTAGTCGAGTCAATCCCTTCATTCGTTTCGATCAAGATAAAAAGCTGCATCGCTTGGCGTTGGAAGTGGAAGGTTTGAGCAAAGGCTACGGCGCCGAGCCCTTGTTCAAAGATCTCAAGCTCATGGTTTCGGTCGGCGAACGCGTCGCTGTAATCGGTCCTAACGGCATCGGTAAAACCACCTTGCTCCGTACTCTGGTGCGCGATTTGATTGCCGATGACGGGGTGATCAAGTGGTCCGAAAATTCCAGCGTCGGCTATTACGCGCAGGACCATGCCGGCGACTTTGCCGAAGACATTACGTTGACGGAATGGATGGGCCAATGGCGGCAGCCCGGCGATGACGATCAAACTATTCGCGGTACTTTAGGGCGCTTGTTGTTTTCGCAGGATGATATTCACAAATCGGTCAAAGTGCTGTCCGGCGGCGAAAAAGGCCGGATGCTGTTCGGCAAATTGATTTTGCAAAAAAACAATATCATGGTCATGGACGAACCGACCAATCACTTAGATATGGAATCGATAGAATCGTTGAATACCGCGCTGGAAAACTACCCCGGAACGCTGATTTTCGTCAGCCATGACCGCGAATTCGTGTCCTCGTTGGCAACTCGGGTCATTGAATTGACTCCGCAGGGCATCGTCGATTTTAACGGCAATTATGAAGATTATTTAGCCAGCCAAAGTTTGAATTGAGGCTAAGGTTACGGTAAACAATAAATTCCCTAAAGTTACTCATGCGGAGCGTTGTCAAATATCAATAAATCGAGGGTGCTCTTTTTCAGTAACGTTCATGAAGGCCTAGCCATCGCCCCGGCAAATGAAAGTTTAACCGCGTAGCCCGGATGGAGCGCAAGCGCAATCCGGGACGTTCGAGGCCACGCAATCCCCGTATTCCGCTTACGCTGCATACGGGCTACGCGCTCAAATTATCTATCGAAAAATTAGATAATGAGTCTTAATCTACGAGCTTTCACAGTAAGAAAGAAGTATGTTTGGCGCTGGGTTATGCTTAAGCGTAATTTGGTTTGATTTTTGGAGAATTTGACGATGTTGACTAAAGGGTTGCAATCTTTGTTGCTTGGAATAGTCCGTTTTTACCGGCTTGTCATTTCTCCTCTTTTGCCGCCTTCGTGCCGGTATCAGCCTACCTGTTCCGAATATGCGATAGAAGCGATCACTCGACATGGTCCATTTAAAGGCTTGTGGCTGACGTTAAAACGACTTGGTCGATGTCAGCCATGGGGCGGTCACGGCTATGACCCGGTTCCGCCCAAAGAGCCGGACACGACCAATAAGTCCTGAATATGCGTTATTTCCGGCGAATCGTTAATCAAACACTTTTTCATGTGGGGCGGCAGACCCTGCTGTGTCGGTATGCTCGTCAAATCACAGCTCGAATTTCTTAAAAACTAGAAGTTTTTTTGTTCAAAAAAGAGTAGTGCCGGAAGCGAGCGCTATACAATCTGCTAACATTAATCCTGATTAGCAAGATGCTTCAACTTGCCGAAGCCGAGTGTCCGGGCAGGGGGGGGGGCAGTCGTATTCGCAGCCACTCCTTCATGACAGTCCCTGAAAAAATTCAGGGGGCTCTGTCAGATTTATACCTTTCGCACTTCAAATTTCGGCAGTGCCCGAGGCCGAATTTTCATCAACGATGAGTATAACGAGATGAGCTTTGATCAAGAGAGTATGCTAGAGCATTTCATTCCGGTGGATATAAGTGATTTAATCTCCGGATTGTTGGCCGAGTTGGATTTGCCGGAGGAAGAAAAGCGACTGTTCAAACAGTTTTGTAAAATTTTTCTTGCGCTTTATCACGCCCATTTTTTTACCAAATTGCAAAGTCTGAAACACAATTATTTACCGTTCAGTCCCGATCGTACGACATTGTTGTTGCAAACGCATTCAAATGAGGCATTGCAAGTCATGCAAAACACTTTGATCGAGGAGATCAAGGGCATCATCACCAAGGCCAATTACAGGCCAATTGGTCAAGAAGAACTAAATCAAGCACTATCTGAAACTTCGCCTTACGGTTTGGATTTATCCATCGATTTCGACGATTTCGATGAAATACATTTGTACTATCGGGGATGGGCTAGCCGGACCGAGCAAAAACGCTCTTGGCGGACATTTTTTTTAACGCCCGAAACAATCGAAATTCCAATTTATCGCCGGTTGTTTTTGGTTCTGAAACTGAAGCCAACCAAGAAAAAAGCGGTTAGTGCTTCGTTTTTCTCTGATCCCAAAGCCTTTGTGCTCGATAAATGGCGTCAGCTATTTCAGATGCAAATGTCTCAAGAGGGAGATAATTCGGTTATCTATCTCAAGTTGTTCAAAGATATTCCACGGGCCGATTTGGAAATGTTGTTTCCGAATACCCGCGTGGAAATGCGACGGCTCGATAAGGTTAAGATAGGAGTCGGTGGTGGGGGAGGCGTCATAGGTGGAATTTTTACTGTCGTGTCGAAATTGGCGCGAGCCGCGCATCCGGCTGCAATCGTGTTGGCGGTTGCCAGCTTCATGGGGTTGATGTGGCGGCAAGCCGGAAAAGTGTTGTCAAGCCGTAACCGCTATCTTTCCGCGCTAGCCAAAAGCCTGTATTTTCATAATCTCGACAACAATTTGGGTGTTTTGTCCAATTTGATCGAAATGGCGGAGGAAGAGGAATGCAAAGAAGCGATACTCGCTTATGGATTCTTATTGCACAAAAAGCATCAGGGTTGTTCGGCGCATCAGTTGGATAGGCTGATCGAAGATCATTTACAGAAGCTCTATGGCGTCGAAGTTGATTTCGAGATGAGTGATGGCATACGCAAATTGAGCGAAGCGGGCTTGATCGAAGAGACTCCCGATCATTTGATAAAGCCCTGTTCTCTTAACGATGCACTGCTTCGACTGGACCAGGAGTGGGATGGTTTGTTTTCTTTTGAAAAGTGTTCCGCATGACTTTCTTAACCGATATCGTTTTAAATTTAACAAAGTAAATCATTGCGCGTATCGCGTATGTATACCCTTTACCAGTCTAATTTCGGAACTGGGTGAATGTCGATTTTGCAGGAGCGAAAATCGACTGAACACCCCGAAGCTCCATACGCTAAAACCGAAATTTGATGAGATAGGTAGAGAACCAGTCTTGATTGTCCGCGTGTTATTTTTTGGTCATGAAAAAATAATTCGATGGGCATTTAAGAATCATTTTGTCGTTTTCTTTTTCAATCGCGGTGCAAGTTTCCATTCTAGAGCGGCCCGGCGCGGCTTGTTTGACCAATTTGCCGTCTTCGACCGAATAGTTCAATACTGCGCGAAGTGTATCGATCCGGGCGTGAACGTCCGATTCTTGAGACTTTCCTTCCATAGTGCCGTCTTCCCTGAACGTCCAGGTAGTATTCAAGCTTCTGGATTTGGTGCCTTCGCGGTCGACCGATTCCTTATCGATTTGCCAGGTGCCGAGCAGATCGGCTTGGGTCAACTGAACATCGGCATTCACGGAAAAAGCAAAAAATAGGAGCGAGAAAGTTGAAAGTTTAGTTAATTGCATAATAAAACCTTTTAGTTTGTTTTTAGGAGTCTAGGATTGTAGCACAGAAAAGCCTTTAGATAAGTATGGTATTTGATAATAACATAGTATTTTCATAGGTTTATACTTGCTTCGCTGCTCCCTTCATGCTCAAAAAATGGTTGTGCTCATCGTAGATTAAAATTCGGCGACGGGGCGTCTTGTCGGGCGAGTGACCGTAACCTCAGCCACCCTCGCACTTTCATTGGCCGGGACGATGCCAAGCCCTCACAACCGTTATGGTGAAATGCTTTTTCTAGGATAATGGGCTGAGGTTTCAAGGTGATCCGGTGGATGCCGCAAGTTAGTGTTACTTGAGATAGTTGTTCGTGAATGAGAGAATACAATTTATCTCCAGCTGAAATGAGTTCGATCATGACGAGCAAGAAGGTTTCGCATTATATTCTTTTAATCAGTGTTCACGGCCTGATACGCGGACGAGATTTAGAACTGGGACGCGATGCCGATACCGGAGGTCAGACCAAGTATGTCGTGGATTTAGCGAGGGCGTTAGCGTACCAACCTTCGGTAGGTCGGGTTGATTTAGCAACGCGATTGATTGACGATCCCGAGGTTGGTGCCGATTATCGCAAAGCGCTTGAGCCGCTGGATAAAAACGCGCAAATCGTCCGGATTCCGGCCGGTCCCGAAGGCTATATCAAGAAAGAGGAGCTTTGGGATTATCTCGATATTTTCGCCGACAATTTGTTGGAGTGGCTCCGGCAACAGACGCGTATGCCGGACGTGATTCATAGTCATTATGCCGACGCCGGCTATGTGGGCGTGCGGCTGTCGCTTTTGACCGGTATCCCATTGGTGCATACCGGGCATTCACTGGGCAGAGACAAGCTCGGTCGTTTGCTGGCAATGGGCTTACCGAATGATTTGATCGAACAGCGATATCATATTTCCAAAAGAATCAGCGCCGAAGAGGACGTGCTGGCCAATGCCGAATTGGTCGTGACTAGTACTCGCAACGAGATTGCCGAACAATACGAGCTCTACGACTATTATCAGCCGGAACGCATGGTCGTGATTCCGCCGGGAACCGATCTGGAGCAGTTTCATCCTCCTGAAAACAAGGTAAAAATAGCCTTCGGCAAATCGCTGGAGCCTTTTTTGAATAATCCTAAAAAACCGATGATTCTGGCGTTGTCGCGTCCTGACGAACGCAAGAACATAGTCTCGCTAGTTCATGCTTACGGCGAGTCTCCCGAATTACAGAAATTAGCGAATTTAGTGATCGTAGCCGGCAATCGCGACGATATCCGGGAAATGGACGAAGGCGCGCAAGCGGTGCTGACCGAAATTCTATTACTGGTCGATTACTACGACTTATACGGCCATATTGCGATCCCTAAGCACCACAAACAGGAGGATGTTCCGGATATTTACCGCTTGGCCGCGCAATCGAAAGGCGTGTTCGTCAATCCGGCATTGACCGAGCCGTTCGGCTTAACTTTACTGGAGGCGGCAGCATGCGGATTGCCGCTGGTCGCGACCGAAAACGGCGGCCCGGTCGATATTATCGGTGCTTGCCATAACGGTATTCTCGTCGATCCGCTGGATAGCAGCGCGATAGCGAATGCGTTGCTGGACATTTTAAGCAGTCCGAAAAAATGGGAAAAATTTTCCGAAAAAGGCCTTAAAAATGTTCGGAAACGCTATTCCTGGGATGCGCATGCACAAAAGTATCTTGAGACGATACAGCCATTATTGGAGCATCATCCGGAGTTTCCGAAAGTGGCGCGCGTGCGAGGCGATTTGAGCTATCGCGATCGAGCCGTTTTTTCCGATATCGATCAAAGTTTATTGGGCAGCGCCGAAGGTTTGAAAGCGTTTGCCGCTTATTTGGCCGAGAATCGAAAAAAAGTTTTTTTCGGTGTCGCGACCGGCCGCAGACTCGATTCGGCGATGACAATTTTAAAGAGAAACGGCCTGCCGGTACCGGATGTTTTAATCACCAGCTTGGGAACCGAAATTGTTTATTCGCCCCAAATGACGCCGGACAGCGCTTGGGCAAGACATATCGATTACCACTGGAATAGCAAGGCCATACGCCGCATTATCGGGGAATTGCCCGGTTTGACTTTACAGTCCAAAAGCGAGCAAAGCCGATTCAAGATTTCCTATCATTACGATGCCGAGCAGGCGCCGACGGTAGAAGAGATTCAAACGTTGTTACGTCAGGAGGAGCAGGCGGTCAATGTGTATTTATCATTCGGGCAATTTTTCGACATCGTTCCGGTGCGGGCTTCGAAAGGTTTGGCCTTGCGTTATTTTGCCCAGCAGTGGAATCTGCCGTTGGAGCGTATTTTAGTCGCCGGCGGCTCCGGCGCCGATGAAGACATGATGCAGGGCAATACCTTGGCGGTTGTCGTCGCTAATCGGCATCGCGAGGAATTATCGGGTTTACGCGAGCCCGAGCGGATTTATTTTGCGGCGCAACCTTTTGCGCTCGGTATCATCGAGGCGATAGAACATTATGATTTTTAAACGACTGAGAGCAGAACTATGACCGACCGGCTTTTGCTTTGCACCGACCTTGATCGAACCTTATTGCCGAACGGCAATGAGCCGGAGTCGTCGATGGCGAGGGTTTATTTCAAGGCCTTGGCGCGCCATCCCGGGGCCACGCTGGCATATGTGACCGGCAGGCATCAGGCCTTAGTGCAGCAAGCAATAGCCGAATACGATTTGCCGTTGCCGGATTATGTGATCGGCGATGTCGGTACTACGATTTATCAAATCGTCGATCATGAATGGCAAGAGTGGCCGCAATGGAGTCATGAAATCGAACCGGATTGGGCCGGACGCGAACATGCCGAGATGCATCGTTTGTTCAGTGAATTGTCCGAATTGACGCTACAGGAAGACGCGAAGCAGAATCGTTTCAAGCTCAGTTATTATGTATCGGCAGCAATCGATCCGAAGCCTTTGTTGACTGAAATGAGAAAACGCTTGGCGTCGAATTCGATTCGAGCAGAGCTCATTTACAGTGTCGACGAAACCACGCATACTGGGCTGCTGGATGTTTTACCGGCTTGCGCGACTAAGTTTCATGCGGTCGAGTTTTTAATGAAGCAGCTCGGTTTTGGTTTGGATAACACGGTTTTCGCCGGCGATAGCGGTAATGATCTACCCGTGCTGACTAGCCCGATTAACTCGGTGTTGGTCGCCAATGCGACCGGCGAGGTACGCAAGCAGGCGCTGCAATTGGCTCGGGAGCAATCGACCGAGCAATCCTTGTATTTGGCTGAAGGCGGTTTTCTCGGAATGAACGGTAATTACAGTGCCGGTATTTTAGAAGGCGTTGTGCATTATTTACCCGAAATCAAACACTGGATTATTGGCGATGAATAAAAATCCGATCACTATTTTCGGCGAGGTTTTGTTCGATCATTTTCCCGACGGCAGCCGGGTGCTCGGCGGCGCGCCGTTCAATGTCGCATGGCATTTGCAGGCCTTCCGGCAAGAACCGCATTTCATCAGTCGTGTCGGTCAGGATGCGACCGGAGACTCGGTCATTGCCGCGATGCATAAGTGGGGCATGGATATGTCGGGTTTGCAAAGGGATAGCCGGCATCCTACCGGTGTCGTCGATATCGTCATCGAGCAGGGCGAACCCGCCTATACGATCGTACCGGAACAGGCCTACGATTATATTGATGAAGACGAGCTTCAAGATACGGATCGTCCCGGATTGCTTTATCACGGCACGCTGTCCTTGCGTCAGCCGGTTTCAAGGGCGGCTTTGGACGTTCTTAAAGACGGACACAAGGGGCGTATATTCATGGATGTCAATTTGCGCGAACCTTGGTGGCAAAAAGACCAAGTGCTTGAATGGCTCGGTCAAGCCGATTGGGTCAAGCTGAATCATCATGAGTTGGCGGCGCTTTATCAGGTTTCGGGCGATCTTAAGTCCGATATGCGGCGCTTTGTCGAGCTTTACCGATTACAAGGATTGATCGTTACGAGCGGCAAGCAAGGCGCGTTTGCGACCGATCGCCACGGTGAATCGTGCCGGGTTATGCCGGGCGAAATCGCCCAAGTGATCGATACGGTCGGTGCCGGCGATGCGTTCGCTTCGGTGATGCTACTCGGGCTCAATCTCGATTGGCCGCTGCAAATCACGATGGAGCGCGCGCAAGCATTTGCTTCGGCCATGGTCGGCCAAAGAGGTGCGACGGTCAGCGATCCTGTATTTTATGAAACGTTCATAGCTGATTGGGATCTACTCCCATTTGATCGAAAAACCGTCTAAGAATAAAAGGTATGGGATGTGTCTATCGAGGACCGCCGTGAACCCATCCATGGGGGCTTGGCGGCAGCTCCCTGCTGCCGACATCCTCGCTAGCCACACCCCATACCTTCATAAAGTTAGCTAATTTTTGAGTATAAAGGGAGTAGACTAAGCTATCCATTCTTTAGTCGTGACCGGGTCGAGCCTTAGCGCTACCGGGTTACGAAATTTTACATTTTTCCCACATCCTAACCATGTACGAACAGATTTCGCATTCCTTATTAAATGAAATTTTAGATGATCTTAAGCCGGAAATCCGCAGGCAGGATTTACGGCATTTTTACACGCGTCTCGGCGCGAATTTTTATGCGATTCATAATCTGTTTCATCATCTATACGGCCGCCGCGACGATTTCAAGGAGCAAATGCTCAAGTTGGTCGAAACCTTGGCCCGGCAATATATTCAGCGGCCGGAAGAGTTGGAAAGACTCGATATCGCGCGGGAAAATGATCACAACTGGTTTTTGAATCAAAAATGGGTCGGTATGGCTTTGTACAGTGCAGGGTTTGCCGACGACTTGGCCGGCGTGGCGGATAATACCTCTTATTTTCAAGAGCTCGGCGTCAATTTGGTGCACATCATGCCGATTCTCGAGTGTCCTACCGGCAAAAGCGACGGCGGTTATGCGGTCAGTAATTTCAGGCAGATCGATAGCCGTGTCGGCAAACTAGAAGATTTACAGCGGGTTTCAAGCGAGTTCAGAAAGCGCGATATTCTGTTGACTTTGGACGTTGTGTTGAATCATACCTCGGACGAGCATGAATGGGCTCAGCGGGCGAAGGCAGGAGAACAAAAATATCAAGATTATTATTACATCTTCGATAATCGTGAAATTCCCGATATGTTCGAACAAAGCATGCCCGAAATTTTTCCGGAAACCGCACCGGGTAATTTTACCTGGGACGAAACCCTGCAGAAATGGGTGATGACGGTCTTTAACGATTATCAATGGGATCTCAACTACAGCAACCCTTCGGTATTCATCGAAATGCTCGACGTGATTCTCTTTTGGATCAATCAAGGCGCCGATATTATCCGGCTCGATGCCGTGGCTTTTTTATGGAAGAAAATGGGTACGACCTGTCAAAACGAACGCGAAGCGCATCTGTTGCTGCAGTTGATGAAAGACTGTTGCCAAGTAACCGCGCCGGGATCCTTGTTTATTGCCGAGGCGATTGTCGCGCCGGTCGAGATTACTAAATATTTCGGCGAGGACGCGATTATCGCGAAAGAGTGTGAAATCGCCTATAACGCGACGCTGATGGCCTTGCTTTGGGATGCCTTGGCGACGCGCAATAGCAAATTACTGTATCAAGGCTTGAAAAGCCTGCCCGATAAATTGGAGCGAGCGACTTGGTTGAATTATGTGCGTTGCCATGACGATATCGGCCTAGGATTCGATGATAACGATGTGCGGCATGTCGGTTATGATCCGGTCGCGCATCGTCGCTTTCTGGTCGATTTCTATACAGGGGTTTATGAGGACTCAATCGCGAGCGGCGTGCCGTTCATGCGTAACGACAAAACCGGCGATGCGCGGATTGCCGGGTCGCTGGCTTCGCTGGCCGGTCTTGAGACGGCGATTCAGTCCGATGACGAGCATGCGATCGATATCGCGCTAAACAAAATCATATTAATGCATAGCGTGATATTTTCATTCGGCGGCCTTCCGCTTCTGTATTACGGCGATGAGATCGCGACCTTCAATGATCACAGTTATCTCGATCAACCCGATAAGGCCAACGATAGCCGCTGGATTCACCGGCCCAAGATCGATTGGGAACGGGCCGAGCAACGTAAAAAACAAGGTACGGTCGAGCATGCCGTATTTAGCGCATTGAAAAAAATGATCGCGATTCGCAAGGAAACCACGGCTTTTGCCGACTTCAATAATCGGCAGTTGATCGATTGCGAAAACCCGCATATTTTTTCGTTTATCCGTTACGATCATAACCGGCCTTCGGAGCAAGTGCTGGTGATTTGTAATTTCAGCGAGCAAGCGCAGCGTATCAAGATGGAAAAATTTAATACAGCAGGGTTTGGCATTTACGGACAAATCAGCGATTTATACACCGGCAAGCGTCCGACTGAATTCGACCAGCAACTGGTCATTCAGCCGTGCCAATTTTATTGGTTGACTGAGTATTGAGTAGAGAATAGTTAGCAGTGAGCAGTGAGCAGTGAATAGTGAATAGTGAATAAGGCAAGTAGTGAGTTCGGGCTTATGTTCTTTTAAATCATTAAATCAATGAATCCAATCATTCGATTCGATCGAGTATCGGTAGCGGTTCGTGAAAAAACCATCCTATCCAATATTAGTTTTGCCCTGTTCCCCGGCGAAAAAGCAGTTTTATGCGGTAAGTCGGGTTCCGGCAAGAGTAGCGTGTTGAGAGCCTTTATCGGACTTCATGCCGTCGCCGCCGGCGGCGTCTATTTTCAGCAAATGCAATTGACTCCCGCATCGGTCCATACGATTCGAAGTGCGACGGCTTATATCGGCCAAGAACCCATACTTGGCGCCGAGACCGTACGCGAAGCTTTGTTGTTGCCTTTTCAGTTTAAAACCCATCGGAACCAAAGGCCTCCGGATGCTCGGCTGGTTGAAGTATTGAATCGTTTGCATCTGTCGCTCGATATTTTAAAGCGGAAATGTAGCCGAATATCCGGTGGCGAAAAACAACGGATTGCATTGGCGCGAGGACTACTATTAGGTAAAAGCTTGTATTTGTTGGATGAGATTACCAGCGCATTGGATGCGGAAAGCAAACAAGCGGTATTCGATGTGTTTTCCGACCCTCAATTAACGGTGCTTTCAGTCGCTCACGATACGGAGTGGTTGGCGCGCTGCGATCGTATTTTAGAACTGGAAGCGGGCCGCTTGGTTCGGGAAAGAACATATGGAAACGCTTGATATCGAACTGCCGCGAATGGCGCTGCTCTATGGCCTTTGTTTACTGCCTTGGTTGTTGCTGCGAATGCTTGGCTTGCTGCTTAGCCGGGATATCGGCATTAGCGTTTTACGGATGAGCGTGCAGTTGGCCTTGGTCGGGTTTTATCTGAAGTGGCTGTTCGAACTCAACAATCCTTGGTTCAATGGCTTATGGATACTGGTGATGCTTTTGGTCGCCGATTTCAGCATTTTACGTCGAGCAGGCCTTAAAGTGCGTTATTTTGCCTTGGTCACATTTATAGCCATTGCTTTCAGTATTTTGTTCTCGTCTGCATTTTTGGTGTTTTGGGTAATACGACCGACGCTTTTTTACGATGCTCGGTATGTTGTCCCGTTGGCCGGCATGATTCTAGGCAACTGTCTGCAAGGCAACGTGATCGCATTGGAACGATTCTATTCGGCATTACGCAAGAACGAGAACGAGTACGCGACTTTTCTGATGCTAGGGGCAACACGCATGGAGGCAGTTCGGCCATATTTTCGAGATGCGATAAAAGCTGCAATCAATCCGACGATTGCCGGCATGGCGACGATGGGATTGGTTTCTTTGCCCGGCATGATGACCGGACAGATTCTCGGCGGCAGCGAGCCCTGGGTGGCGGTAAAATATCAAATCGCGATCATGATTTGTATTTTTACCAGCACCACGCTCGCGACGATTATAAATTTACGGCTCACCCTGAATAGTGCGTTCAATGAATTTGATGTGTTGCGCGACGAAGCGATCAAGTCGTCTTGAATCAATGGTTAAGTAACTGTCCATCATTTACTTAGGATTTGGCCGTAAATATACCCATCGGAGATCAAAATTCGGCGCCGGGGCACCCGTCAAAGGACGCCGTGAATACCTCCCTGTAGGCTCTATGCCAGCTCCATGCTGGCAAAGCCTTTGCCGAGCACCCCGGCGCCTCCTAAGTTACTGCCGAAATTTGATGTGCGAACACTATATTTATCACGAAATCCTTGCCGAAGTTTAACGTAACGCACCCAATAAAATCGGGGAGCTGCTTTTAAACAGTTACTTACTCCCTTTATACTCAAAAATTAGCTAACTTTGTGAAGGTATGGGGTGTGGCTAGCGAGGATGTCGGCAGCAGGGATCGCTGCCGTCAAGCCCCCATGGACGGGTTCACGGCGGTCCTCGATAGACATATCCCATGCCTTTTTATTCTTAGACGGTTTTTCAATCAAAAGGGAGTAGCCAATAAGTCCTCGACATCAATTATTGTCGTTTGACGCTCTCGGCCTTGAAATCGCGACGAAGGCGTCGCTCCCACAACGCGTCGGGAGCTCTGTGGGAGCGATCCCCGGATCGTCCCTCACCTAGCGTTAGGTGAGGGAGAGCAAGGTGCGCTAAGTAACAACAAACGGTATCGATGTCGCATTCGCTAAGATTCATCATTTTTTACCGAAGTTTAGCGTAACGGATCCGATAAAATCGGGAGATAGTTCTTAGACAGTTACTAAACTGCCGAATTCAGGGTAAAGCGCGCAATCCAACGAGCGCTCTCATTGCCGGGTAACGTATTTGAGAATTTCGATCACTTGCAGCGAATCTTGTGTGACAGCAAGGGCGGTCGCGTCGATTTCTTTCAGGGCGTGGGTAAGTTCGGGATCATGCATCACGACGATAGGAATGCCCATGCCTATCGCAAGGCCGGCATCGAATGCCGCTTCCCATTGTTTGTATTTTTCTCCGAAACGGACGACGACCAGGTCGGCTTGACCGAGATAATGATTATTGCGCAGTGCGTTGATCTTAGCGCTTTTATGATCGCGCCAGAAATTGTTTTCTTCCGGACCCAAGATTTCAGATCCGATGTTTTCACTGATGTTAAGGTCGGTAATCGGCCCGAGTACCTCGATGTCCAGATCGTTGTTTTCGATGCCCTGAATGATTTGGTCGCGCCAATCGGTATGCGTTTCACCGGATAAATATATTGTATAAGCCATAGGGGTACCTGCTTTGTGTGGTGGGTTTTCGCAAGGGTTTAAGCTTCACGCGTCGGTTTTTACAATGTGGGCCATAAGCGATTTATTTTTTTATACCTTTCGCACTTTAACCCAGCTTTAACAAGTGTAGTGCCATAAAATTAATTATTGCATATTATTCAATAACCTATTGACGCGCAATGTTAAGGCTGGGTTAAGTTTCGTCAGTTTCTAAGGAGGCGCCAGGGATGCAGCAATATCTTAAATCTACGGATTCGCGTTAGAATGGTAAACCATAAACGTTTATTTTAATGTAGGCAAGTATATTCAATGTCGGAAAAACTTATTTATAAGGTCGTGTTTGTTAACCAGGATCAAGTTTACGAGATTTATGCTAAAAACGTATACCAAGGAGATCTTTACGGTTTTATTGTGGTTGAGGATTTTGTGTTCGGCGAAAAAAGCGCGATTGTGATTGATCCTTCAGAGGAGAGGCTCAGAATGGAATTCGAGGGTGTCAATCGTTCATTCATTCCGATGCACGAAATTATCAGAATCGATCAAGTCAAAAAACGGGGGGTGGCTAAGATCATTGCACAGACGGACTCCGGAAAGTCTTCGGGAAAAGTTTCGACGCTGTATTCCCCAGATAAAAAATAACAGTACGAATTTGGTGGGTGGTTAAGTTTTCTGTGCGATGCTCAGAAGGAAGAGAGTGGAGGGCTTTTCTTAGGCTATGTTTGCATTATTAGCAGTTTAAGAGGCTCTCTTATCTGCTATACCCATCGCGTCCTTTCATCTGATTAGCAAGATGCTTCAGCATGCCGAAGCCAAGTTCCGAGTAGACGGCAGTTATAGTCGCAAAAACTAAAATATGCTGTTACCCAAGCCGGGGCTTGGCAAAGAGCCTACAGGGACGTATCCACGGCGTCCTTTGACGAGCACCCCGGTGCCGAATTTTGATCTACGAGGGTATACTATGAAGGAGGCGATGTCTTGTTCTTTACTGTGAAAGTTCGTAGATTTAGGCTCATTATCTAATTTTTCGATATACAACTCTCCGTTCTGGCTATTCCGGTTCCGAAGAGGGTGCGGTTGCTCGACCGACAGGCGTTGGGGGCAGGGCAGATTTTTGCTCCTGCAAAATCTGCATTCATGCCATCCATGGCAATCAGTCGCCGCCGTCGAGCCTACAGGGATGTATTCATCCAGCACCTAAATTCCATAGCCCATTGGCTATGGAATTTAGGTGCTGGGTTCACGGCGACCTGTCGGGCGAGTGACCGCGCCCCATAAGCGCCAACTTAAGGAAGGAACTCGTCATTCCGCCAGGGATTGGCGGAATCCAGGGCCACGGATGGCAATGCGTAGCACCACATCCTATCGACAACTCATACCGATATGACGAATAAAGCCATAAACGCACCATAGAATAGGCACTAAGTTGGCGCTTATGTGACCGCACCATCCGCCGCCAGAGAACTTTCATTTGTCGGCGTGATGGCCAGGCCTTCATGAACGTTACGTTCTTCATGGTTGTTGACCGGCTATCTCGACTACTTTTATCGCTATCCGTTAAACTTTGAGTATTGAGTGGTTGCTCTATTTAACGACGCGCAATTGCGGGCGAGTCGGTTTTTTTTCCGGTGGCGGCTCATCATCGCCCGAGTCTTCTTCACGATCGAAAATCATCCCTTTGCCGTTTTCCTTGGCGTAAATGGCCATCACTGCTGGCATAGGCACGAGGATGTGCATGGGTTTGCCGCTGAAGCGGGCGTTGAACTCTATGTCTTCATTTCCCAGAGTAAGTCCTTGTATTGCCGGCGGATTAATGTTGAGTACGATTCTACCGTCCTCGACAAAATTACCAGGCAAAACCGTGCCTTCGTATTCGGCGTCGACTAATAGATGCGGCGTAAGTTCGTTGTCTAAGATCCATTCGTAGATCGAACGGATTAAATAGGGTTTTAAAGATGTCATTTCGGGATTTCGTTCATTTCTTTTTCGGAGCTGCTTAAACTGAGTGCGAAAGCCGGTCTGCGGAATAAGCGATTGGCGTAGTTTTTTAATCCTTCGCCGGTCGTTGCGGTTTCAATGCCGAGAATAGGTAGGCGCCATAAGAGCGGAGCCATCACACAATCGATTAATGAAAATTCGTCGCTCATGAAAAAAGGACGCGCTTCGAATACCGGGGCCGCGGAAAGCAGGCTTTCC
This sequence comes from Methylotuvimicrobium sp. KM2, assembly GCF_038051925.1. Classification (NCBI taxonomy): domain Bacteria; kingdom Pseudomonadati; phylum Pseudomonadota; class Gammaproteobacteria; order Methylococcales; family Methylococcaceae; genus Methylotuvimicrobium; species Methylotuvimicrobium sp. KM2. The sequence continues at coordinate 738,395 of NZ_CP150634.1, forward strand.
TTGAGCAGTTTTTTGGCTCGAGCCGATTTTTTTTCGCCGGAATGAATGATTTCATTCATCAGTTCGTACCAGTCTTGATCGATACGTTTGATGATCATTCGGGCGTTGGCCCTGGAAACAGGGTCCATTTGATGGAGAGGGGGGTGCGGGAACCGCTCATCCAAATACTCCATGATTATGCGCGCATCGTACAGGACTAGCCCGCGTTCCAGCAAGGTTGGCGAAGTTCCTGTTGGATTGAACTCCAGTAAGTCCTCAGGCGGTTGGTTGATGTCATAATATTCAATGTCCGCCGCAATGGCTTTCTCATGAAGAACCAATCGGGCGCCGTGGCTCATCGCGCATGTCGGAGATGAAAAAAGAGTCATAGCGGATTTACGAGTAGTTGGTTGTGCCACGAATCATAACCTCATTAGGATACACGGAGTCTAAAATGGCAATTATATCATGAAAAATTCGACATTTTATTTGCTTGTATCCGTTTGCAGTTTTTCCCTGCTTAAGAAAATTCGCTGTGTTCAAGGAGTGGAGTATGTTTGCCGAGGGTCGATGTGAAACCAGCGATTAAGGTAGGAATGGCTCATAAATATACCTTTCGCACTTCAAATTTCGGCAGTACCGGGGAGGAGGTTTCGGGGTACTAGGTCGATTTTGCTCCTGCAAAATCGACATTCACGCCATGGATGGTCAACCCCGAGGCCGAGTTTTCATTTACGATTGAGTATAATACGGGTAAAACGTCCCTGTTTTACGAATGGGGGGATTAATGAATGTCCTTCCAATACTCGCGTTTCAATAGATAGGCAAGTATGAAAATCATGAAAATGAAAAACAAAACATATTTGCCCATGCTTCGCCGCTCGAGCTGTCCAGGCTCTCCAACGTAAACAAGGAAATTGACTAGGTCGTTAATCATGCGATCAAAATCTTTTTCCGGAAGTTGTCCGGGAATTTCGGTAACCAGTTTGTCGATGACTTGTTGGTCGCCGTCTTTTTTGAAAACCGGTTTTTGTTCGCCTTGTAATTGCCATAAAACGTTCGGCATGCCAACATCCGGAAAAACGACATTATTGACGCCGAGAGGCTTGGAGGAGTCGGAATAAAAGCCTTTCAAGTAACTGTAAAGCCAATCCGGTCCGCGTGACCGTGAAATCAGTGATAAGTCGGGCGGCATGATACCGAACCATTTTTCGGCGTCATGGGCGTTCATCGCCGAATTCATTTTGTCGTAGATATTGGCGCCTTCGGGGGCGATATCTTTGAGCACTTTATCTTTTTCGATATCGAAGTCGAGCGCTATCCTGAGGTATCGAATGTGTTTTGCAGAATGGCACCCTAAACAATAAGTCACAAAATGTTTCGCGCCGCGCTGCAAGGAGCTTTTATCGCTGAGGTCGAAATCCGCGCTCTGGAGTTCGACGCCGCCACCGGCGAAAACGCCGAAAGGCAGCGACAACAGTATCAAGGTATTGAGTAGTCTTTTCATAATTATTAATCCAAGCTGCCTTTAATTCTTTTTAAAAAACGGATGCTAACGGCGGATAACCCTTGGTAATTGAGTTTTCTGCTGAACAGGCCGGATTTGCCCTCGGTTTTCACCGTGACTTCATTGAAAGTGTCAACAAGATCCGGTATTCGATCCTCGAGGCTAGGTTGTTCGGTTAGACGGTCCGGTACAGGCTTGGTTTTTTCCCAGCGAGTATAGATTGGCATCAATAGGAAAAAGCCGAAATAAATCGCCGTCAAAACGCGGGCGACGGCGGTAGCGCCGGGCGTTGCAGGCTGAGTGCCCAGATAGCCTAAACCGATAAAGCTAATTACGAAAAGTAGAAGCGCTTTTTTATAGATGCCGCCGCGATAACGGATGGATCTGACTTCGCTGCGGTCCAGCCATGGCAATAGAAACAGCACAACAATGGCTCCGCCCATCGCAATGACGCCGGCAAACTTATCCGGAACCGCGCGCAGAATCGCGTAGAAGGGGGTGAAATACCAGACCGGAGCGATGTGTTCCGGCGTTTTCAATGGGTCGGCAGGTATGAAGTTGGCGTGTTCGAGGAAGAATCCTCCCATCTCCGGCATATAAAAAATAACGACTGCAAAAAAGAACATGAAGACCGCGAAGCCGACCAAGTCCTTGACAGTGTAGTAAGGGTGGAATGGAATGCCGTCCAATGGTATGCCGTTGGCGTCCTTATTTTTTTTGATGTCGACGCCGTCCGGGTTATTCGAGCCGACTTCGTGTAACGCGATGATATGCAGTAATACCAGCAATACCAGAACCAAAGGTACTGCGATGACGTGAAATGCAAAGAATCGGTTCAATGTTGCATCGGATACGACATAGTCGCCCCTGATCCATAATGAGAGCTCTTCTCCGACGACAGGGATCGCGCTGAATAGCGAAATGATGACCTGGGCTCCCCAATAAGACATTTGCCCCCAAGGAAGCAAGTAGCCCATGAACGCTTCGGCCATCAAAGCGACAAACAGCAGCATGCCGAATATCCAGATCAGTTCGCGAGGCTGTTTAAAAGAGCCGTATAGTAAGCCCCTAAACATATGCAGATAGATCACGATGAAAAATGCCGAAGCACCGGTCGAGTGCATGTAGCGGATTAACCAGCCCCAATTGACTTCGCGCATGATGTATTCGACCGAATCGAACGCTAATTTGGCGTCCGGTTTATAGTTCATCGTCAGCAAGATGCCGGTGACGAATTGATTGACTAACACCAGCAAGGCGAGCGAGCCGAAAAAATACCAAAAGTTAAAATTCTTGGGCGCATAATAATGCGCCATATGTTCGTTCCAGAACTTAGTTAGCGGAAAACGATCTAGTATCCAGTTGCCACAATCAGTCCAGCGGTTCGTTTTCATGCGCTTGTCTCCACGGTGTCTTCGCCAATAATGATCTGTGTTTCGCTAATATAGCGATAGGGTGGAATTTCAAGGTTGGTCGGAGCCGGAACGCCACGAAAAACCCGGCCGGCCAGATCGAACCAAGAGCCGTGGCAAGGGCAGAAAAAACCGCCTTTCCAGTCGGGTCCCAGGTCGGCCGGTGCGATTTCGGGCCGGAAGGTGGGCGAACAGCCCAGATGCGTGCATAAGCCGACGGCAACAAAAATTTCCGGTTTCAATGCGCGAGTAGGGTTTTTGGTGTACACCGGTTGTATGGATTCTGAAGACTGAGGGTCTCTGAGTTGGTCGTCTAATGTTTTCAGTGTTTCCAGCACTTCCGGCGTGCGGTTAAGCAGCCAAACCGGTTTGCCGCGCCAAGCAACACGGATTAGCTGTCCCGGTTCCATTTTACTAATATCGACGGTGACCGGCGCGCCTGCGGCCATGGCTTTTGTGCTGGGTTGCATTTGCGCGAGAAAGGGAACCGCAATATAGCCGGTACCGACAGCTCCGACCACGGTCAGCGCCGAGGTTAGAAACTGGCGCTTGGATTTATCGACGCCTTCAATATTCATTTATTGCACTCCTGGTAAAGGCTGAGCCTCGTATACTTGATTTTTATAGTTTTCGACATGGCAATATACCATTATAGTTAGCCGAATTTGAAGCAGTTATAACGGTTGATGAACTCGTTTTTCAAGTTTTTCAACCGCTTTCTTTGTATGAGCAGTGTTTATGCGTCTTAGGATTTCGTGATAAATAACCTCCTGGAGCTATGAGCTTTGTTGAGGGTTCGGTAACTCGCTTGACAGGACGCCGTGAACCCAGCACCTAAATTCCTTAGTCCATTGGCTATGTTTAATATAATGGCTAATTTAGGTGCTGGGTGAATACGTCCGTGTAGGCTTGACGGCGGCTTTCCCTGCCGCCGACACCTGCCAATCGAGCTACCGAACCCCCCCATAAAACAGGGAAGTTATTTACGACCAAATCCTTAGCTTTCTTGATGCGTGTCTCAAAAGTCCTACGGTTACGCCTTGCGCCCGTCAAGCCTGTTTAACATTAACGTTCATGAAGGTCCGGTCATCGCCCCGGTAAATGAAAGTTTAACCGCGTAGCCCGGGTGGAGCGCAAGCGCAATCCGGGATGTTCGAGGTCACGCAATCCCCGTATTCCGCTTACGCTGCATAAGGGTTACGCACCCCTGCGTGACGGGTTATTTAACCCGTCCCCAACGTTTCTGTTTTGCCAAGAAATACGAAAAGTATATGAAAGCACACGTTATGATAGGAGTTTTTCTCGCTAACCATTTAGTTGTTCAAAACTTGACGATAACGCTTGTAAAAAGGCGTCATTTTCATCGGGCGTGCCGATCGTGACGCGTAGGCAATCCAGTAAGAGGCCGCCTTGAGGCGACAGGTTTTTGATTAAGATGCCTTTTGTCTTAAGCATTTCGAAGAGCGACGCGGCTTTATCGGGCGGCGTTCTAAATAAAATGAAATTAGCTTCGCTCGGGTAGGTAGTGATGCCTTCGATCGAACGTATTTCGCGCAATACTCGACTTCTTTCGCTTCGAATTTGTGAGGTTTGTTGCTTGAATAAGTCGCTGTTGTTCAGCGCGAATTCGGCCGTTATTTGAGTCAGCGTATTGATGTTGTAAGGCAGTCTAATTTTGTTCAATTCGCCGATAATAGAGGATTCTCCCACGATGTAGCCAAGACGAAGTCCGGCCAAACCGAGTTTCGAGAGAGTGCGCATCACTAGCAAGTTACTATATTCGCCGAGTACGTCGATAAAGCTTTGGTCGGTGAATGGCGCATAGGCTTCGTCGACAACGACCAGTCCGGGAGCGGCTTCGAAAATTTTTTTAATAGAAGTTTCGCTGAACAGGTTGCCGGTAGGGTTGTTCGGGTAGGCCAGAAAAATAAGCGAAGGCTGGTGTTTGTCGATCGCCTCGAGCATGGCCGGCAAATCCAGGTCGAAATCGCCGGATTGTAGCGGAATGTCGATATAATCGAGCCCGAGGCATCGGCTCAATTGTCGATACATCACGAAGCCCGGCGATGGCGAGAGTACCTTTGCGTGTGTCGGCAAGGCCATCAGTAGTAACTGTATGATTTCGTCCGAGCCATTGCCGAGCAGCATCTCTAAGTTCCCGGAAATACCATCGATCTTTTTCAGGGTAGCGCTTAGCCTACGTGCTTCAGGGTCCGGATAGCGATTGATTTCGGCTTCTTTGATAACGTCGAGCCATTCTTTTATGACCGGTTCCGGCCAACGATAAGGATTTTCCATTGCGTCGAGTTTGATCAGTCCGCCGGCATCGGCGACTTTATAGGCCGATAAGTCCAGCACTTCTTTACGGAAAATAGAGCTAATAAAATGGGGTTGTGGCATGAGTCGAGTCAATGGTATTCAGAGTGATGGCTGGGTTTGTCGCAGGTTAATCGATAAACCTAAATTCGGCAGTTTAACCATGAAGCACATGAAGTTCATGAAGGATTTCAAGAAATTACCTAAGCATTCTCTTTAACCTTGTTGGTGAATGAAAATTCTCTACAAACGTGTAATAAGTTATTGAATTAACTTTCTATCCTTCATGGTGAAATGCTTTTTATAGGATAAAGGAATCAATGCCTGTCGATCTAACGGATTGCTCCGGATTCTTATATACCTTTCGTACTTCAAATTTCGGCAGTGCCTTAGGAGGCGCCGGGGTGCTCGGCAAAGGCTTTGCCAGCATGGAGCTGGCATAGAGCCTACATGGACGTATTCACCCAGCACCTAAATTCCATGGCCCATTGGCTATGCTTAACCATCTGGGATAATTTAGGTGCTGGGTTCACGGCGTCCTTTGACGGGCACCCCGGTGCCGAATTTTGATCTCCGATAAGTATATAAATCCGGGGGATCTATGTGACAATTCCGAGCCGTTACGATTTGATTCTATATTCCGCCGATCGAGCATGCGCGGTTAAACTTTCTCCGCGAGCCAAAATCGAGGCGGTTTTGCCTAGCGTATCGGCGCCGGTTTCCGAACAATTGATTAGACTCGAACGTTTTTGGAAGTCGTAAACGCCGAGCGGCGATGAAAACTTTGCCGTGCCGGATGTCGGTAACACATGATTAGGTCCCGCACAATAATCGCCTAAAGCTTCTGCGGTATAGCGGCCCATGAAAATCGCGCCGGCATTGCGGATTTTCGCACACAGCGAGTCCGGGTCGGCGACCGACAATTCGAGATGTTCCGGTGCGATACGGTTGGCGATTTCGGCGGCTTCATCGAGGCCGGCAGTCTTGATGAGTGCGCCACGGCCGGACAGCGAAGCTTTAATGACTTCGGCGCGTTCCATTTCAGGCAATAATTTTAAGATGCTGCGCTCAACGGCGTCCAAATATTCGGCGCTATCGGATAACAAGATCGATTGCGCATTTTCATCGTGCTCGGCTTGTGAAAACAAATCCATCGCAATCCAGTCCGGGTTAGTATGGCCGTCGCAAATGATTAATATCTCGGACGGTCCCGCGATCATGTCGATGCCGACTTGACCGAATACCAATTTCTTCGCGGTAGCAACATAGATATTGCCCGGGCCGACGATTTTGCAGACGGCCGGAACGGTTTCGGTGCCGTATGCGAGAGCCGCGACCGCTTGCGCGCCGCCTATTGAAAAAGCCCGGTCGACGCCGGCCAGATAAGCTGCCGCCAATACCAGCTGATTGGATTCGCCTTGAGGGGTCGGCACGACCATGATTAATTCCGGAACGCCGGCAACCTTTGCCGGTATTGCATTCATCAATACCGAGGATGGATAAGCGGCTTTGCCGCCCGGAACATAAAGGCCGACTCGGTCCAACGGGGTGATTTTTTGGCCGAGTAGCGTGCCGTCTTCCTCGCTGAATTGCCAGGATGCCACGGTTTGTTTTTCGGCATAAGCGCGAATTCGCCGAGCGGCGGTATCGAGAGCTTCGGCTTGCATGCTGGGGAGAGAGTCCCAGGCGGCTTTTAGGGTTTCCTTGTTGATTTCCAGTTCGTTTGCCGCCTGAATGCTGCGTCGGTCGAAGCGATTCGTATAATCGATGACGGCTTGGTCGCCCGACTTTTTGACGGCGGCAATGATATCCAAGACTTGCTTTTGAATCTCGAAGTCGTCTTGTTCGTTCCAATCCAGCAAGGATTTCAGGCGGCGTTCGAAATCCAAGTCGACGGTATCGAGTCGGTTTATTGAAAAATCGGTCATGGAGTTACCTCTTGGCCAGGGTTTTTTCGAATTGATCGAGCAGGGATTGGATGGCTTGGTGTTTCATCTTCATTGCGGCTTTATTGACGACCAGTCTCGAGCTGATGTTCATGATCAAGTCGCGCGGCTCGAGTCCGTTGGCTTTTAGGGTGTTGCCGGTATCGACCAGGTCGACGATGCAGTCGGCGAGACCGACCAATGGCGCAAGCTCCATCGATCCGTAAAGTTTGATGATGTCGGCTTGTATGCCCAATTCCGCGAAATATTTCTTGGCGGTTTTGACATACTTAGTCGCAACTCGCACGCGGCGTGAAATATCCGGCGCGTCCTTATGTGCCGCAGTCATCAGCCGGCAGGTTGCAATATTCAAATCCAATGGCTCGTAAAGGCTTTCGGCTCCGTGTTCGAGCAGAACGTCTTTGCCGGCGATCCCCATGTCGGCCGCGCCGTATTCGACGAAAGTCGGTACATCGGTGGCGCGGATGATCACCAATTGCACATCGTCACGGGTGGTTTGCAAAATCAATTTACGGCTGGTTTTCGGATCGTCGACCGGACGGATGCCGGCCTCTTCCAGTAAAGGCAGTGCTTCTTCGTAGATTCGGCCTTTCGATACGGCGATAGTTAACATGTTAAAACCTTAGTTTGGAACACGGCGAATAATTGCGCCGAGTTGTGACAGTTTTTCTTCGATGTGGTCGTAGCCACGGTCGATATGATAGATTCGGTCGACCAGCGTTTCGCCTTCGGCGGCCAGTGCGGCCAAGACCAATCCGGCCGAGGCGCGCAGGTCGGTTGCCATGACCGGAGCTCCGGTTAGTTTGTCGACCCCGGAGCATATCGCAGTGTTGGATTCCAGTCTGATATTGGCGCCCATGCGCTGCATTTCCTGGATATGCATGTAACGGTTTTCGAAGATCGTTTCGGTCACGATGCCGACACCTTCGGCAATTGTATTCATTGCGGTGAATTGCGCCTGCATATCGGTTGGAAATGCCGGATAAGGCGCCGTTCGCACCGAGACGGCTTTCGGCCTTTTGCCGTGCATGTCCAATGCAATCCAGTCGGGACCTGTGGTGATTTCGGCACCCGCTTCCGTTAGCTTCGAGAGAACGGCGTCAAGAATATCGGTACGGGTGCTTTTTAGTTTAACTTTGCCGCGGGTAATGGCGGCGGCGATCAGATAAGTGCCGGTTTCGATACGGTCCGGCATGATGGTGTAGTGAAGGTCTTTTTTACCTAGTCTATCGACGCCTTCGATTTCAAGGATATCGGTACCGATGCCTTTGATGCGTGCGCCCAGCGCATTCAAAAAGTGCGCAAGGTCGGAAACTTCAGGTTCTCTCGCCGCATTTTCGATAATCGTCGTTCCCTCGGCTAACGTTGCCGCCATCAATAAGTTTTCAGTGCCGGTCACGGTGACTTGTTCGAGCACCAATCGGCAGCCTTTTAGACGATCGACTTTGGCATGGATAAAGCCGCCTTCGACTTTTATGTCGGCGCCCATTTTGGCAAGACCGTCCAGGTGTATATCGACCGGACGCGTACCAATCGCACACCCGCCGGGAAGCGAGACATGTGCTTCGCCGAATCTTGACAACAGGGGGCCGAGTACCAGAATCGATGCCCGCATCGTTCTAACCAGTTCGTAGGGCGCCTCGAAATTGGTAATCGAACGGCTGTCGATTTCGATATTCATTTTTTCATCGACCATCAATTGAACGCCCATGCGGCCGAGCAATTCCATCGTGGTGGTGATGTCATGCAAATGAGGGATGTTGCCAAGGTTGACCGGTTGGTCCGAAAGCAGTGTGGCGGCCATGATCGGCAGGGCTGCGTTTTTAGCGCCGGAAATGCGCAGTTCTCCGGAGAGTTGAACGCCGCCTTTGATCAGTAATTTATCCATGGACTGTGTGTTCTCATATAACAGGTTAAGCGCCTATTCGGGCAGGGCGGCGGCAAAGTATTCGGTGGTTTCCAGGCCGCTTAATTTTGCCAGTGTCAAAAGTTGTTCGGGGATGTTTCGGAATTTAAGTTCAATCCGGTTGTCGCGGGCGAATTTAATCCACTCGATCAATAATGCCAAGCCGCCGCTGTCAGTGTTCGTTACCTGCGCAAGATCGATGGTTACCGATGGTGCCGACTTTAAAAATGCTAACGATTCGACGGTTTTTTTATCGATGCTGACGAAGGTTAGATCGCCTGCTACAGAAAATATGCCGGGGCTTTGTTGGGTGATATTAATCGCGCTCACCGTTTTATTCTTCCGCTTTTTGGAACAAGAATCGGCCTATCACTTCCTCGAGTACGATTGCGGATTGCGTGATTTCGATTCGGTCGCCGTTTTTTAGATAATCGAAAGAGCCGCCTGGATCGAGGTTGATGTATTGTTCGCCTAAAAGTCCCGCAGTGTAGATCGTAGCCGAGGAATCCTCCGGCAAGGTATCGTATTTCGATTCGATGCTCATTTCCACGACCGATTCGTAAGTCTCTTTATCGATATAAATGTTGCTAACGCGACCGATTCGAACGCCCGCGACCGAGACCGGAGATTTTACTTTAAGGCCGCCTGAATTGCTAAAACGCGCGGTGATGACATAGGTATCAGCGGGCATGAAGGATCGAATATTACTGACTTGCAAAGACAGAAAAAATAGGGCGACGATACCGGCCGCGACGAACAGTCCGACCAATGTATCCTGGGTGCGGGTATGCTGCATGCTAAATGTCTCCAAACATCATGGCGGTTAAAATAAAGTCCAGGCCGAGTATGGCGAATGCGGAATTGACCACGGTGCGGGTTGTCGCGCGGCTAACGCCTTCCGCGGTCGGGACGGCATCGTAACCTTCGAATAATGCGATCCAAGTGGCGGCAAAACCGAAGACTATGCTTTTAATGACGCCGTTGACAATATCGTCATAAAAATCCAGGTTTGCTTGCATTTGCGACCAATAAGAGCCGTCATCGACTCCGAGTAGCCCGACGCCAACCATATGCCCGCCAAGAATGCCGACCATGCTGAATAATGCCGCCAACAGGGGCATCGACAGGAAACCCGCGAAAAAGCGTGGCGAAATGATGCGGTTGACCGGGTCGACCGCCATCATTTCCATGCCGGATAATTGTTCGGTCGCTTTCATCAGGCCGATTTCGGCAGTCAGGGCCGATCCTGCGCGTCCGGCGAACAGCAAAGCGGTAACCACAGGGCCAAGTTCTCTAACCAGTGATGCCGCTACCATGATGCCAAGTGCTTCCTCCGAACCAAAATCCGACAGTATGTTGTAACCCTGAAGCCCTAAGACCATGCCGACGAACAGACCGGATATCGTTATGATCAAGAAGGTCAGTACGCCGACCGAATGAAGTTGGTTAAGCAGTAACCTGGGTCTTAGTGCGACATCCACAATGCCGGTCAACGTGTGGCCGAGAAAGAACGTGGCTCGACCGAGTTTGGCGAAATTGGTGCGGGTCGATGAGCCCAATTGTTGTAAAAAATGCAGCATGTTAATCCTCGCGGTGATAGCGCGAACGTCCGCGTTTACGGGAAGGCATTTTTTTCAATCCCTTAGCGTTCAAGGATTCGTCTGTTTTTTTAGTTTCTTGTTTGACAGCGATTCGAGACGGCGATCGGGCGGAAGTCAGCAGGTCTTCGATGTAATTCGGTGCGGGATAATGGAAATGCACGGGACCGTCCGGATCGCCTTTCATAAACTGCTGAACCCATGCCGATTCCGATGCGTCGATTTCCTTTGGGGTGCCTTGACCTGCGATTTTGCCGTCGGAAATAACGTAAATATAGTCCGCGATTGCCGAGGTTTCCGCGACGTCGTGGGATACGATAATGCTGGTAAGTCCTAATGTGGTATTGAGTGATTTGATCAAATGAACGAGTGCGCCCATCGAAATCGGATCTTGCCCGGTAAACGGTTCGTCGTAGAGGATCATCATCGGGTCTAGCGCGATTGCACGGGCGAGCGCCACGCGTCTGGCCATGCCGCCGGAAAGTTCGTTCGGCATTAGATTTCGGGCGCCGCGCAGACCGACGGCTTGGAGTTTCATAAATACCAAGGTCCGGATCATCGACTCTGTCAAATGCGTGTGTTCGCGAAGCGGAAACGCGACATTGTCATAGACATTGATATCGGTTAATAATGCGCCACTTTGAAACAGCATGCCTATGCGTTTGCGTAAATTAAATAATTCTTTGCGCCGCAATTGATGAACGTCGAGTCCATCGACGACGATAGAGCCTTGTTCCGGGATAAGTTGTCCGCCAATCAATTTGAGCAGCGTGGTTTTGCCCGTGCCGCTAGGGCCCATGATCGCGGTAATTTTGCCGCGCGCGATATCGAGAGAAATATCGTCGAATATTTTTCTGTTGCCGCGCGAAAATGAAAGGTTACGGACGGATATTAAACTGTCGGCCGAGATATCGCTGTTATCCATGCCTGATGATAACCCTGTCGGAAAATCTAAACCGAGTATTTTGGCCGACAAGCGAAGGTTAAGTCAACTAATTGCAGGATTTATTAGTGAGTGGTTAGTGGTAAGCAGTAAACAGTGAATAGTGAATAGTGAATAGGGAATAGGGAATAGGGAATAGGGAATAGGGAATAGGGAATAGGGAATAGGGAATAGGGAATAGGGAATGGAGCGGAAAGTGCGATCTCGGGGTGATTTTTCACACCCCCTATCGTTCCCACGCTCCAGCGTGGGAATGCAGCCCGAGACGCTCTAGCGTCTCGTACCGCTGGAGCTGTACTCAGGCATTCCCACGCAGAGCACTCATCGTTATACATAATTCAAAAATTACTGTTTTTCTGGTTCCCACGGTCCTCCGTGGGAACCCGTACCTTGGCTGTCGAAACCAGATCGGTATGCGTTCCCACACTGGAGCGATGGGAGCGAGGAAAACTCTCCCCCAGCCACTCTTTTTCAAAGAGGGGAGTAAAACTCCAAGAACCTTAACTTAATGGCATTGACGCAGAGCATGAGAACGAGAATGGCTGTGGGATTGAATACTCACTTCTCGGGAGGTTATTCGGTCGAGATGCCTCTGTAAACGATTCTCTGCTGCCGGCTTACCGCTTACTTAATAAACGACGAACCGCCTTATAGATCGGTAAATATTTTAGGTTTTATCCTTACAGAGTTAAGCGTGCTAGGGACAGCGGCGTCTTAATCGTGTCATAATGCGCCAATTTTGCCCTCTTTAAATCTTATGTGGTGCGATTCTATCGTTTTGATTGCAAGCTTGGCGTTAATGGTGTATTCGGCGGATACATTTGTCGATGGCGCGGCAGCGATTGCACAAAATTGGGGCGTTTCGACCTTGTTAATCGGTTTGACTGTGGTTGGTTTCGGGACTTCGATTCCCGAGGTGTTGGTTTCAGGTTTAGCATCATGGCAAGGTAGTTCAGGCCTTGCCGTCGGCAACGCCTTGGGGTCGAATATCGCGAATATCGGGCTAATATTAGGTTGTTGCGCACTAATCATGCCGTTGACTTTTCGGACAAAACTGTTATGCAGGGAGTTGCAGCTCTTATTAATAACAAGTTTATTGTGCTTCGGTCTTGCTTTTGACGGGTTGTCGCGGAGCGACGGCATTATTTTATTGGTCGCACTGGTATGTTTTATTGCTTGGTTGGTTCGAAATGGGCTTGATCAATCAAAAAACGGCGATTTTAACGATACATCGGCAATGCCATTACCGATGTGTTCTATGCGATTAGCCTGGTTTATTACGATTATCGGTTTGTTGGGACTGTTAATCAGTTCGAGACTCCTGGTGTTGGCTTCGGTCAATATTGCGAATGCATTAGGTGTCAGCGATTTGGTTATCGGCTTGACGCTAGTCGCAATGGGAACGAGTTTGCCGGAGCTGGCGGCATCGGCGGCGAGCGTATTAAAGCGGCAGACCGATTTAGCGGTCGGCAATGTGATCGGTTCGAATATGTATAATTTGCTGGCTGTTTATTCGTTGCCGGGATTGATTGCACCAGGACCGGTGGATGAGAGTGTTTTGTCTCGGGATTTTCCGATGATGTTGGCATTGACATTGGCGTTTTTTGTATTCGCATTCGGTTTTTTCAAATCGGGGAGAATCAATCGATGGGAGGGGTTGTTTTTGCTATCAAGCTACGGCGCTTATCAATGGCTGGTATTTAAAAGTACAATCACAGGTTAGAGCGCATAATATGATGATTCATGAACCCGAATTGCGAAAGCTGGCCTTGGCGGTTATTCAGGTCGAGGGCGATGCTGTTACTGCTTTGGCGGAACGGATCGATGACGATTTTATTTTGGCTTGTCGTTTAATGTTTAATTGCAAAGGGCGAGTTGTTGTGACCGGAATGGGTAAATCCGGCCATATTGCCGGTAAAATTGCCGCTACTTTAGCGAGTACCGGGACGCCGGCTTTTTTTGTGCATCCCGGTGAGGCCAGTCATGGCGACCTAGGCATGATAACTGCTCAGGATGTAGTCCTGGCCCTCTCTAACTCGGGAGAAACCGGCGAAGTCATTACCATTTTACCGATCATCAAACGCATCGGCGTGCCTTTGATAGCGATGACCGGCAATCGCGAATCGACATTGGCGAAATTCGCCACGGCGCATATCGATGTTAGCGTTCGTCAAGAGGCCTGTCCTTTAGGGTTGGCGCCGACTTCCAGTACGACCGCGGCGTTGGTGATGGGCGATGCTCTTGCGGTTTCGCTGCTGGAGGCAAGAGGATTTACTCGAGATGATTTTGCATTGTCGCATCCAGGGGGGAGTTTAGGGCGGCGTTTGTTGTTGATGGTCAGCGATATCATGCATATCGGCGATGAAATTCCGATTGTTCCGGAAACGGCTCTGATTACCGAAGCCTTGTTGGAAATGACCGAGAAAAAAATGGGCATGACCGTGATTGTCGATCGCTTCGGCAAGAGCGCCGGCATCTTTACCGATGGCGATTTGAGACGATTCTTGGAAAAAAGTCACGATGTGCACGGAACGCGTATCGGTGAAGCGATGACTCGAAACTTTACCGCGATCGACGCCGATATTCTAGCTGCCGAAGCGATGCAGATCATGCAGCAAAAAAAAATCAATGCCTTGATCGTTAATGATGAATCTCACAAACCGGTCGGTGCATTAAGTATGCATGACTTGATTCATGCCGGAATTGTCTAATATCAGGAGCCGAAAAATGCAAAACATATTGGCCAAAGCCGCCCGGCTGAAATTATTGATTCTCGATGTTGACGGCGTACTGACCGATGGCCGCTTGTTTTTCGATAACCAAGGCATTGAATATAAATGTTTTCATGCCCGGGATGGTCACGGAATAAAATTACTGCGTCAAACCGGTGTCGAAGTGGCGGTGATTTCCGGGCGAAAGTCGAATTCGGTGGCTTTGCGGATGAAAAACCTCGGGATAGCGCATGTTTACCAAGGGTATGAAAATAAAATTACGGCCTTTGAGGAGCTTGTTCAAACATTGGCTATCGATCCGGCCGAAGCGGCACATGTTGGCGACGACTTGCTGGATTTGCCGATCATGTCGCGGGTCGGTTTGGCGATTGCGGTCGAGGACGCGAACTTTGCCGTCAAGCAACGCGCGCACTGGTGTACGACGCTGCCGGGCGGTCAAGGTGCGGTCAGGGAGGTGTGCGATTTGATTATGCAGGCGCAGGGGACTTTTGCTGCCGTTCTTGAAGAGTATTTGTCTTAAGTTATGCCGGAAAGCAATATTCGACTCTACATTTATGGTGTATTGCTGGCGATTGTAAGTTGGTGGTTGTTACAGTTGACGGCAGTTGATGAAGAAGTCATAGCGCTCGAGAAATCTCCTCATACCGTGGATTATTTTAGTACCGGCTATGCTAAATGGGAGATGGATGTTACCGGTCGGCTCAAGAGCAAATTGGTTGCCGATACCTTGACGCACTATAATGACGACGGAACCACGCACCTGCAGAAGCCGGTTATGACAATTATGAATCCGGACGTCCCGCCTTGGGTGATCCAGTCGGAAACCGGAATTGTTTCGAGCGATAAGAAACTTATTCTGATGAATGGAAAAGCTGTTGTGGCTAGAGAGGCTGGGCCCGGTTCCAGGGCGATGAAAATCAATAGTTCGAATTTGCGGGTTCAGCCGGAGATTAATTACGCGGAAACCGATGAATGGGCTGAGTTGCTTAGTCCTCCGAACAGGACGGAAGGTATAGGGATGAAACTCTATTACAGCGCGCCTATCCGGATAGAGTTGTTTTCCAAGGTTAGAGGGAAATATGAGACAAAATAACCATAAAAAAACCTGTTACGGGATCATTTTTTCGATTTTAATCGCTTATAGTTCGTCCGGTTTGGCGTTGAAAAGCGATTCCGACCAACCGATTTATATCGATTCTAACGCGGCAACCTACGACGATAATGCCGGGGTTAGTATTTACACGGGAAATGTTGTTTCGACCCAAGGTAGTCTTAAGGTTTGGTCCGATAAATTAGTTGTATATTTTAAAGACGGCGATGTCGATAAGTTGGTTGCGACCGGAAAACCGGCCCGTTTTCAGCAAACCCCCGATAACGGAGGCGATATCACCGGTAAGGCGTTGACCGGCGAATATTATCCCAAGCAGAATTTATTGATATTGATCAAGGAAGCCGTGGTTTGGCAAGAGGGCAATACCTATGCGAGCGACATCATTCGTTACGACAGTCGAAACGCGATTGTCAAAGCGGGCGATCAGGAATCCGATGCCAAGCGGGTTCGCGTTATATTAAAGCCTAAATCGGAAAAATGATAAAAATATGACAAAGCTGTCGGCTCAAGGATTGATTAAACACTACAATAAACGTAATGTCGTCAACGGTGTTTCGTTGAACGTCAATACCGGGGAAATTGTGGGGTTGCTGGGACCTAACGGTGCCGGTAAAACCACGAGCTTTTATATGCTGGTCGGTTTAATTAAAGCCGATGCCGGCGAAATAACGTTGGACGATCTTTCGATCACGCATTATCCGATGCATGTGCGTGCGCAAATGGGGCTTGGTTATTTGCCTCAGGAGCCTTCGGTATTCCGAAAGTTAAGCGTTGCCGATAATTTGCGTGCGGTGCTGCAGATTCGCGCCGATTTGACCAAAGGGCAGGTCGAATTGATGATCGAGGAGTTGCTGGCGGAGTTTCATGTCGAGCATCTACGTAATCAAATTGCCGTCGGCTTGTCGGGCGGCGAGCGCCGACGCGTCGAAATTGCTAGGGCTTTGGCCAGCGAGCCGAAATTTATCTTACTGGACGAGCCGTTTGCCGGCGTCGATCCGATATCGGTGGAGGATATCAAGCAGATTATTATTCATCTGAAGGATAGAGGGATCGGTGTTGTCATTACCGAACATAATGTCAGGGAAACTCTAGGGATTTGCGACCGTGCTTATATTCTCAACGAAGGTAAGGTTATTGCCGAAGGCGACGCGGAGGCTATAGTCCGTAATCAAGAAGTAAGGAAGGTTTATTTGGGTGAGAACTTCAGTCTTTAGCGCTATACTTCAAGCAAGTGCAAAGTTGATTGCAGATATATTTTGAGAGTCGGTCACGACGATGCTCTCATGGGAGCCCCGGAAACGGAAATATTCCACTTTGTAATTCGAGAATAGTATCCTTGACCTAAAATAGCCGAAAGAAACCTGCTGATGCATGGATTAATAATGTTCAAACTTATACGATGAAACAGTCACTTCAACTCCGTCTCGGTCAGCAGCTTACGATGACCCCCCAGTTGCAGCAAGCGATAAAGCTGCTGCAATTGTCGACGCTCGATTTGCAGCAAGAAATCCAAAACGCGCTGGAATCGAATATGATGTTGGAAGTCGCCGATGAGGAGGCTACAGGCATTGTCGATCGCGAGTCCTTGGACAAAAAGACCGATTATTCCGACCAGGCAACGAGTGAAGGTTCGCAAACCGACATACCCGAGGATTTGCCTATCGATACATCGTGGGAAGATGTTTTTGACAATGCCCAGGCCGCGATTAGCGGGGCGGGCGAATCAGTGGAGTTCGAAAGCCAACGCAGTAAGTCGGAAACATTATTGGATCATTTGTTGTGGCAATTGGACGTGGCGCATTTTTCCGACCGAGATCGCGAGATTGCGGAGACGATCATAGATTCGATCAATGAAGACGGTTACTTAGTCAGTTCCTTGGAAGATATTTTCCAAGGGTTATTGGAGCAAGTGGACGATCTCGAGTTTGATGAGGTTGAGGCAGTGTTGCATCAAGTGCAAAATTTCGATCCTCCCGGTGTTGCCGCCAGGGATTTGAGCGATTGCCTCTTGTTACAATTACAGCAATTATCCGACGATACCCCTTATAAGAAAGAAGCGGTAGATCTGGTAAGTCGCTATCTAGGTTTATTGGCGTCTCAAGATCAGGCTAAATTGATGCGCAAGTTGGGGTTAACCGAGTACCAACTGAATAGAGTTATTGCGTTAATTAGGACACTGGATCCAAAGCCAGGGACGAGAATTGAAAATACCGACTCTGAATATGTGATTCCCGATGTTTATGTGGTCAAGGTAAATGGTCAGTGGCAAGTCGAACTCAATCCCGATATCGCGCCGAAGCTCAGAATCAATCCGTTTTATTCGAGCATGATCAAGCGCGCGGATAGCAGCAAGGATAATTCCTGCATGAAGGATCATCTACAGGAAGCTCGTTGGTTTATCAAGAGTTTGCATAGTCGAAACGAAACTTTGTTACGGGTGGCGCGCTGTATTGTTGGAAAGCAGCAGGATTTTTTGGAGCACGGTTCCATTTCGATGAAACCGATGGTCCTTCGCGATGTCGCAGAAGAGTTGCAATTGCATGAGTCGACGATATCGCGCGTGACCACGCAAAAATACATGCATACGCCGAACGGCATCGTCGAATTTAAATATTTTTTCTCCAGTCATGTATCGACTGCGACGGGCGGCGAGTGTTCTTCTACGGCTATTCGGGCGCTGATTAAGGAGTTGGTCGAGAACGAAAATCAAACAAAACCGCTCAGTGATAGTAAAATAGCCGATCTGTTAAAAGAAAAAGGCATCAATGTCGCAAGAAGAACGATTGCCAAATATCGTGAGGCGATGAATATTGCTTCATCCAGTCAACGTAAGCGTCTTTTATAACGTAGAATTTATACCACACCAACAATAAGGAGTTTATTCCATGCAAATCAGTGTATCCGGCCACCACATCGAAGTAACGGAATCGTTAAAAACGTTTGTCGAGTCGAAGTTTGAAAAACTCGAGCGTCATTTTGATCATGTTACCGATGTGCACGTCGTTTTGACGGTCGAAAAACTGAATCAAAAAGCGGAGGCGACAGTTCAAATCAGCGGTGCCAAATTATTCGCCGAGGATACTCAGGAAGATATGTATGTTGCTATCGATAAATTAGTTGATAAATTAGATCGTCAAATCATTAAGCATAAAGAGAAAACCGGCAGTCATCGCTAGTTGAAAGATTGCCTTCAACGATTTAACGACGAGGGCGCGGGAAGATATTCCGGTGCCTTCGCGACCAACAAAACAGTTCGTTAGAACTTTTATCATGAAATTGCTTATCGTCAGCGGGCTTTCCGGGTCCGGCAAAAGTATTGCTTTAACCACGCTGGAGGATTGCGGGTTTTATTGTATCGATAACTTGCCGGTGACCTTGCTTGAGGACTTTATCAATGATGTCATGTTGGCCGATCGGAAAACCTATGAAAAAACGGCGATCGGCATCGATGCTCGTAATCAAAGCGATAGTCTGTTGAATTTTGCCAGCATCATTAAGTTGATCCGATCAAAGAAGATCGAATGCGAGGTGATGTTCATGCAGGCCGAAGAGGCGGTATTGTTAAAACGGTACAGTGAAACTCGCCGCAGGCACCCTTTGACAGACTATAATTTGCCGCTAAAAGAGGCCTTGGTTATCGAAAAAGAAATTCTCAAGCCGATAGAGCGGCTCGCGGATTTTGTGATCGATACCAGTCGCACGCATTATCATCAGTTGCGCGATCTAATCAGGGATCAGGTCGGCGAGCGCAATGCTCGTCATATTTCCATTCAATTTCAGTCTTTCGGTTTCAAGCATGGGGTTCCGCTCGATGCCGATTTTATTTTCGACGTTAGATGTCTGCCCAATCCTTATTGGGTGCCGGAATTGAGGGGGCTGACCGGTAAGGATCAAGCGATAATCGAATTTCTTGGCCGAGAACCTAATGTGTTGGAATATTTACAAGACATTAGCACTTTTCTCGAGCGTTGGATTCCTCGCTTCGAAGAAGAGGGGCGCAGTTATCTTACTATCGCTATCGGATGTACCGGAGGGCAGCATCGTTCGGTATATTTGGCCGATTTATTGGCCAAACAATACAAATCTCAGTCGCTCAATATCATTATTCGGCATAGGGAACTGCATTGAAAATAACCGACAGGGGAGACTGCCGGTTATTTGTGCAATCTCCGATAATCGACAATTAATTTTTCATCGTTCCTACGCTCTGCGTGGGAATGCATCCCGGGACGCTCTGCGTCCCCAGAGGTCGATAATCCCGACAAGAGCAACGATACATTCTCTACAGTTTCTTAATCCGATTGCCCACAGCAGTCGACGCAGAGCGTCTAAAGCGGCATTCCCACGCAGAGCATCAATGTCATTAAGTTAAGGTCCTTGGAGTTTTACTCCCCTCTTTGAAAAAGAGTGGCTGGGGGAGATTTTTTCTCGTTCCCATCGCTCCAGCGTGGGAACGCATACCGATCTGGTTTCAACAGCCAAGGTATGGATTCCCACGGAGGACCGTGGGAACCAGAAACAGTTTCTTAATCCGATTGCCCACAGCAGTCGACGCAGAGCGTCTAAAGCGGCATTCCCACGCAGAGCATCAATGTCATTAAGTTAAGGTCCTTGGAGTTTTACTCCCCTCTTTGAAAAAGAGTGGCTGGGGGAGATTTTTCCTCGTTCCCATCGCTCCAGCGTGGGAACGCATACCGATCTGGTTTCAACAGCCAAGGTATGGATTCCCACGGAGGACCGTGGGAACCAGAAAATCCAATTGCCCGCGGCGGTCGACGCAGAGCGTCTAAAGCGGCATTCCCACGCAGAGCATGGGAACGAGCGTCTTGTGGGGATACATTAGCACCTAGCCCCTCGGCAATTGCTCCTGTATTGCCCTGCATCCTTGCAGTCGTCTTTTTCAAAGAGTGGGCTGAATATTTACGATGCAGTTGCCGATATTCGGTAATTAAAATTTTATTCAATGAGTGAAATGCTTTCGGTGCGCCCGTTTTTAAGTTCTATGCTGATTTTATCTTCTCTGGCAAGCCAGCCGAGCGCGCGCTGAACATCATTCTTATTCAGCCCGGTTTCGGTCGAGATTTTGCTGACGCTGGTCGCGCCGTTATCATTCAAGAATTGCCAGATTTTTCCAGCGGATTGTCCAATCGTATCAGTCATTTTTTTCACCTCATTTAGTTTAAGAAACCTTGTCGTGTTCGTCGGGCAGCACAATATTGAGTTCGAGAATTTCCTGATCGTCGTCTTGTTCGAAATTAACCGATATTGCATCTTGCTCGACGTTGACATACTTTCGAATCACTTCGAGAAGTTCCTTTTGTAACTGTGGGAGATAAGAGGGTTGCGTTTTTGAGGAGCGTTCGTGCGCCACCAAAATTTGCAATCTTTCCTTGGCAATGGATGCCGAGCTTGGCTTAGTCGTTCTAAAGTAATCCAGTAAACTCATTATTTACTCCTGAACAGCTTTCCAAAAAGGCCCTTTTTTTCTTCATCGATAAAGCGGTGCGGCCTGTCTTCACCTAAGTAACGGGCAACTACATCCTCATAGGCTTGGCCGGCATCGCTTTTTTCGTCCAAAATGACTGGAATGCCCGAGTTTGATGCATTGAGTACCGACTTGGATTCCGGTATGACGCCTAATAAATGCAGGGACAGGATTTCTTGTACGTCTTCGACGCTGAGCATTTCGCCTAATTTTACGCGATCGGGAGAATAACGTGTCAGTAATAAATATTCTTTGATAGGCTCTTCGTTGTTTTCGGCGCGTTTCGATTTGCTGGCCAAAATGCCGAGCATGCGGTCTGAGTCGCGGACCGATGAAACTTCCGGGTTTGTTACGACGAAGGCATCATCGGCGAAGTACATCGCAAGGGTGGCGCCTTTTTCGATGCCGGCTGGCGAGTCGCAAACGACATATTTGAAATCCTTGGCGAGTTCTTCGAGAACCTTGCCGACGCCTTCGATGGTTAAGGCGTCTTTGTCGCGAGTTTGGGAAGCCGGTAATATATAGAGTTGATTGCAACGCTTGTCGCGAATCAATGCCTGATTCAGCGTTGCCTCGCCATTGATGACATTGACTAAATCATAGACGACGCGGCGCTCGCAGCCCATCACTAAGTCGAGGTTTCTTAAGCCTACGTCGAAATCGATAACCGCAGTTTTATGTCCTTTTTTAGCGAGTCCCATAGCGATGGCCGCACTGGTTGTTGTCTTTCCAACTCCGCCTTTTCCGGATGTTACGACGATGATTCTAGCCAACTGATTGTCCTCCAACGAGACGTGAAATTATAAATCCTGAATGATTAACGCCAAATCATTGAGATAGATTTGGACCGGTTTGTTGCGTACCGACTCATCCAAATCCTCGCTTATTTTATAATTACCGGCAATGGAAATGAGTTCGGCTTGTAAATCAGAGCAAAAAATTCTGGCCTCGGTATTGCCTTGAATGCCCGCCAATGCTCTTCCTCGTAAGGTTCCATAAACGTGAATATTACCTTCGGCCATGATCTCGGAGCCCGCGCTCACTTGGGACAGCACGATCAAGTCGCCGTGCGCGTAGACTCGTTGGCCGGAGCGGACCGGATTCGTAACAATCCGGGTAGTGGGCTGTTCCTGTGTCTCAGGTTCCGGTTCCGGTATTATTTTTTCGAGTTTTTGAGCGGTATCTTGATGGCTAATGTTTTGCTGGGCTGAAAGTTTTGGAATGTTTAATGCCAACGCGGCTTCATTATGGTCATGTAGGCCGCCGCGGATGCCTATCGGAAGAAGCGCTAATCGCCTTAATAATTCAATGCATTCGGCTACATTCAAGCTAATCGATTGCTTATTCAGATCCTGTAGGTCGATGAGTATCGGGGAGTTTCTAAAAAACTCGGGCGCTTGATTGATTTTTTGCTGTAGTTGATGCTCGATAACAGTCAGGTCATTCGTATAAGGAATTAGGACAGGCACTGAGAATGTACTGCTCTTAAACTCCAAAGCAGGCTTTTGATAAGGTGTGTGCTGAGGCTCAGTCGACATCCGTACTCTCTGCTGTTAAATCGCGGGTTTCGAAAGGGATTTTAACATTGCTTTCACAAAAATGCATTTTTCCAAGAATTTTAATTTTTTCTCGTTCCCACGCTACGCGCCACTGCCATTAAGTTAAGCCTTTTCTGGTTCCCACGGTCCTCCGTGGGAATCCGTACCTTGGCTGTCGAAACCAGATCGGTATGCGTTCCCACGCTGGAGCGATGGGAACGAGGAAAAATCTCCCCCAGCCACTCTTTTTCAAAGAGGCGAGTAAAACTTCCAAGGACCTTAACTTAATGGCCTTGGCGCTACGCGCTCGCCGTTATACACAAGTATCGGTAAACTTGCTAAACAGAGGTCATCGTATACCTGGAAACGGTGCTGTACGATAAATCCGCGGATATTGAACATCAGTGGCTTTCCCTCGCCTAGCGCTAGGTGAGGGAAAGTCGGGAACGTTGGGCGACAAAAATGGTATCGAGGCCTCATTGGCTAAGATTGCAAAACGGTATTTTTTGACTTATGTATAACGATGAGCGCTCGGTGTGGGAACGCATTCCGGGACGTTCTACGTCACCAGGGAGCTGCGAACTTTCACAGTAAAATAAGGAAGTTATTTATGCCCGAATCCTAAGGAAGCATGATGCCTCTGATCGTAAAAAACAATAAACCACCGAGTATTCCCGATAGAGGAACGGTAACCAACCATGCGGCGGCGATTTTATAGAGATGGGAGCGCTTGACAAGCTCTTGACGATAGACTTTTTTCAGCGATTTACGTTCTTTTTTAGTGAGTAAGCTGGTGTCGGTGTGGAGTTTGGCTTGTCGTTTAAGCTCCTTGAGCATTTTTCCTTTTTTTGCGATGGATGCTTTTTTAAAGGCATTCAAAAATTCGGCGATTTTTTCAGGATCGTTATGCTCGTGGTGAGCACGGATTTCTTCCATTCTTTTGGCATTGCTATGCTTTAAATATTCCCGTAAAAAACCGACGCCGAATACAGCGCCGACCGCAGTATGGGTGGAACTGATGGGAAGCCCCATTTGACTAGCGAATATCACGGTAATGGCAGCCGACATCGCTATGCAAAAGGCGCGCATTTTATCGAGCTCGGTAATTTCGCTGCCTACGGTTCTAATTAATTTAGGGCCGTATAAGGCAAGCCCCATTGCTAAGCCGGCGGCGCCAAGTATCATAATCCAAAGCGGAATAGAAGCTTTATCGCTGACGCCGTGCTGAAATATCGCATCGTTGATGGCCGCGAGAGGGCCGACAGCGTTGGCGACATCATTCGCGCCGTGCGCGAAACTCAATAGTGCGGCGGAAAATATCAAGGGATAAGTGAATAAGTTATTCACGCTGGCTTTGCTAGGCTCTAGGTTTGCGGAGGCCTTAACAATGCGAGGTTTAACGATAAGAAAAATGACAATGGCGAAAATGAGACTGATTGAGACGGCGATCGGGAAATCGACTTTAATGATTTGTTTTAGGCCCTTCATAATCAAATAGGTTGAAAAAGCCCAGGTCATCAAAGCGATCAATATCGGGACAACCTTTTGCGCCGCTATCAGCATATTCGGTTGATAAGTGATTTTTCGCTTGATCACATATAAAAAAACGGCCGAGAACAGGCCGCCCAAAACCGGAGAAATGACCCAACTGGCCGCGATTTTTCCCATGATCGGCCAATTAGCGATTTCAAATCCGCCGGCGGCGATTCCAGCGCCTAAGACGCCCCCGACGATGGAATGAGTTGTCGAAACCGGAGCGTTGAGCGAGGTCGCTATATTCAACCAAATCGCGGCGGCCAATAGTGCCGCCATCATCAGCCAAATAAAAGTATCGGAGTCGCGAATCAGTTGTGGGTTAATGATGCCGTCCTTGATGGTTGTAACCACATCCCCGCCGGCTATTAGCGTGCCGGAAGCCTCGAAAATTGCAGCAATGGCAATGGCGCCGGTCATCGTCAGCGCTTTCGATCCGACCGCGGGGCCGACATTATTGGCCACATCGTTAGCGCCGATGTTCAAGGCCATGTAACTACCGAAAACAGCGGCGATAACCAGCATTAAGTGCCCTTCGACATGTTCCTTATTGATTAAATAGAGAACCACCAAAAGTATAAATGCGAGACCTAGGCTAAGACGAATCAAGTCTTTACGAGCCGACGAACTGGCTTTGTTGATCTGATTGAGGTCGTTAAGATCCATGTAATTTTTTTGTAACTAAAGAAAGCGCGCATTTTATCCTATTGATTGAGTCATTGCTGCTTTTCCAGGTGGATTTAATCGCCGTAGTTAGGAAAGGGGGCGTTCGGACCTCATAAAACATAGGGAGTTTCTTTTCTGGCGTGACTGTTTTCAGACTTGCAATCTTGATAATTATCCTTTAGTTTAGACCCATACCGTAAGGCTAGGGGTGCTCCGATGCGAATCGGGGCTGAGAAAAACCCTTTGAACCTGACTCCGGCTAATACCGGCGTAGGGAAGCCAACTTCCCTGCGCCTCGTTGATAATATTCCAGGAGAAAAGCGTGAGCGCAGTCCGCCAAGAAATTCCTTCGACTACTGTCAGTAGTGTCAAAATCGATCCTTATCCCGCATCGGAAAAAGTCTATGTACAAGGCAGTCGGCCTGATATCAAAGTGCCGATGCGCAAGATAACGCTATCCGATACTCCCGCGCATTTCGGTGCTGAAAAAAATACCCCTCTTTACGTTTACGATACCTCGGGTGTTTATACCGACCCTAACGTCTCGGTCGATTTAAGAAAAGGCCTGCCGGTGGTGCGTTCCGCTTGGATTGAAGAGCGTGGCGATACCGAGTTGTTGTCCGGCCCGACATCAAAATTCGGCCATGAAAGATTGCATGATCCCGAAACCGCGCATTTGCGTTTCGAGCTCATTCGCCAGCCAAGACGCGCCAAGGCCGGCGCGAATGTTTCGCAAATGCATTATGCGAGAAAAGGCATCATAACGCCGGAGATGGAGTACATCGCGATCCGCGAAAACCAAAAAATGGAAGAAATGCGCGATCTATGGAAAGATCAGCATCCAGGTCAATCTTTCGGCGCATCGATTCCCGATGTGATTACGCCTGAATTCGTACGCGACGAAGTGGCGCGCGGGCGGGCGATCATACCTGCCAATATCAACCACCCCGAATTGGAGCCGATGATTATCGGACGCAACTTCTTGGTTAAGATCAACGGCAACCTCGGTAATTCGGCGGTGACTTCGTCCATAGAAGAAGAGGTCGAAAAAATGCTTTGGGGCATTCGCTGGGGCGGCGACACGATCATGGACTTATCGACCGGTAAAAACATCCATGAGACCCGCGAATGGATATTGCGTAACTCGCCTGTGCCGATCGGTACCGTGCCGATTTACCAGGCGTTGGAAAAAGTCGACGGCAAGGCCGAGGAGTTGACTTGGGAAATATACCGCGACACGTTGATCGAGCAAGCCGAGCAGGGCGTCGATTATTTCACGATACATGCCGGCGTGCGTTTGCAGCATGTGCCGATGACCGCCAAGCGTATGACCGGGATTGTGTCTCGCGGCGGCTCGATCATGGCCAAATGGTGCTTGGCGCATCATACCGAAAGCTTCCTCTATACCAATTTCGAGGAAATCTGCGAAATCATGAAAGCCTACGATGTTTCCTTTTCATTAGGCGACGGTTTACGCCCCGGGTCGATTTACGACGCCAACGACGAAGCGCAGTTCGCCGAATTGGAAACCTTGGGCGAATTGACCAAGATCGCATGGAAGCATGACGTGCAGACGATGATCGAAGGGCCGGGCCATGTGCCGTTGCACATGGTCAAGATCAACATGGAAAAACAGCTTGAAGACTGTCATGAAGCGCCATTCTATACTTTAGGTCCGCTAACGACCGATATCGCGCCCGGCTACGACCATATAACCTCGGCGATCGGTGCCGCGAACATCGGTTGGTACGGTTGCGCGATGCTATGTTACGTTACGCAAAAAGAACATTTGGGTTTGCCTAACAAACAGGATGTCCGCGAAGGCATCGTGACTTACAAAATTGCCGCGCACGCCGCCGATTTAGCTAAGGGCCATCCGGGCGCTCAAGCGCGCGACAATGCAATGTCGAAAGCCCGCTTCGAATTCCGCTGGGAAGACCAATTCAACATCGGCCTCGATCCCGAGCGCGCACGCGAGTTTCATGACGAAACGCTGCCGAAACAATCGGCCAAGATTGCCCATTTCTGTTCGATGTGCGGACCGCATTTTTGTTCGATGAAAATCAGCCAGGATGTGCGCGACTACGCGGCTCAAAAAGGGGTGAAAGAAGAAGAAGCCCTGTTGATGGGAATGGAAGAAAAATCCAAGGAATTTCTTGAAGAAGGCGCGGCTATCTATCACGAAGTTTAAGCGCCGAAAACACATAAAAAACGCCAAGGATGGCGCCCGGAATAAGTTTTCTCGTTCCCCGTTCTACCGCTCGCCGTTATACGCAAGTATCGGTAAACTTCCTAAACAGAGGTCATTGTATACCTGGAAACGGGCTGTTTGATAAAGCTTGGGATATTGAACATCAGTGGCTTTCCCTCACCTAACGCTAGGTGAGGGACGACGAAGGCGTTGCTCCCACAATGGGCCGGATGCTCTGTGGGAGCGATCCCCAGATCGCGATTTCGAAGTCGGGAACGTTGGGCGACAAAAAATGGTATCGAGGCCTGATTGGCTAAGATTGCAAAACGGTAATTTTTGACTTATGTATAACGATGAGCGTTCTTCCGTGGGAATGCATACCGAGCTTTTGTCGGCAGTATAGTTATGAAATCCCATCTCATCCCATCCATGGGGGAGGCGACAGCGTTGGGTGACAATAAACGATATCGAAGTCACATTGGCTAAGATGGCATGTAGCCCGTATGCAGCGTAGCGGAATACGGGGATGGCGTGGCTCCGAGCTTCCCGGATTGCGCTATGCTCCATCCGGGCTACGCTGTTTTGACTTGCCGGAAGAGGTAGGTAGCGATTTAGCGGTGGAGGTCTCTGTGTTCTCAGTTGCTCTTTTTAGGTTTATGTATAACGATGAGCGCTGGAGCCATGAAAGTTGATGCTAAACATTACGCCATTCGGGGCGGGTTATTCAACCATACGCATCAAGCTAAAAACGGCCACACCACCCCATGTCTGCTCTTTCCAAAGTTGCTATTAAAGCATGTAGCCCGTATGCAGCGTAGCGGAATACGGGAATGGCGTGGCTCCGAGCTTCCCGGATTGCGCTATGCTCCATCCGGGCTACGCTGTTTTGACTCGCCGGAAGAGGTCGGTAGCGATTTAGCGGCGGAGGTCTCTGTGTTCTCAGTTGCTCTTTTTAGGTTTATGTATAACGATGAGCGCTGGAGCCATGAAAGCTGATGCTAAAACGTTACGCCATTCGGGGCGGGTTATTCAACCCGCCCCGAATGTTTTGATCTGCCTTGGCCTCGATCGAAACGTTTAGGGCGAGGTTATAAGCCCCGTCTTGCCAAAGACCGGCGACAGAGTGAAAAGAGCTGACAAAAATTGTCACAAAACGCCGTATTCAGAAAGTCTTGCCGAACGGAATTTCAGGTCAGAGCGAATGAATAGCGCCGCTCGCCGAAAAGAGATTCGCCTAATGCATTGAAATACAAAGTCCCCGACTCTTATTTTCAAGGTTGGCATGGCGAATGCATTATCTTGACTGAATTCAATTCGAACTTTTCTACCAACACAGGGGTGGTTACCATGCAAAACTTTAAAACACAAACACAACAAGGTTTTACCTTGATCGAACTGATGATCGTGGTCGCGATCATCGGTATCTTGGCGGCGGTCGCGCTGCCGGCTTATCAGGATTACACGGTTCGGGCTAAGATGTCTGAAGTTATTTTAGCTGGTTCTACCTGCCGCACTGCAATAACTGAAGTTGTGCAAACTTCTTCTGTTCTTCCGGCAGCCGCTGATACTTGGGGGTGTGAAGGAACGAATACTTCTAAATACGTTGCTTCCGTCAGTACTGCCGCGACTACAGGCCTGGTCACAATTACGACAAGGGGATTCGGTGATGCTGATATTGATGATAAGACGGTGCGTATGAAACCATGTGCCAATAATAATGCAACGACATTTGCTACCTGCGATGATGTAAGTGCGAATAGTGTAGTTCAAACTTGGGTGTGTGGCCCAGGTTCCGCAGACCCGGTTCCGGCGAAATACCTCCCAGGTTCATGTAGATCGCTGTAATAAATTAAACATAAGTTATCGAAGGATTGATATTAAGACCCCTGGCCGGAAACTCCGGACAGGGGTTTTTTATATAAAGATGTTTGGAAAATAACAAATGTCGCGTTTCCCAGTGTGAAATGCAGCTTGTTGATACCAATATTTTTTAGTTTCGTTATACTAGCCAAACTCTTGATCTTTCTAGCTACCTTTAAAAAGTTGACATGCAAAAAAACTTAAACTACTGCTCGCCTTTTGTTCGAGACAACGTAATGTTGCTCTTAACGCTATGCACAGTCTATTTTTTTTACACTTTCGGGTTTGACGGCATTTTCTTTTTTGACGATCCGGCAACTTTAGATGGTTTGTTTCATGTCAAAGATTGGAGTAGCGCGCTGTTTTATATCGCTAATGGAGGCGCCGGTCCGCTGGGTCGTCCGGTAGCCTTGGCCAGCTTCTTGATGAATGCTTCCGCCTATCCCGATTCCGCCGGCCCTTTTTTAATCACGAATACTTGGATTCATTTGATCAATGTCCTCTTGTTGGCGTCGATTATCCGCCGCTTGCAAAAGCTATGTCCTGATTTGTTCTCTGGCGGCTATGGCTTTGCCCCATTGGCGGCGGGACTTTGGGGGATATTGCCGATATTGGCGTCGACCTCCATGATGGTCGTGCAGCGCATGACATCGCTCAGCGCGACTTTTGTGCTAATCGGGGTTTGGGTGTATCTATGGGGGCGCGCACGGCAAACGCAAACTTGGTCTGTTTGGCTGACAATTTTTGGCGTAGGCTTATGTACTGTCCTCGCGATGTTGACCAAGGAAAACGGTGTGTTGTTGCCGGTGTTTCTGGTTATCATCGAATGGACCTTATTGACCGCCAAGGAACGGAATACGCCGATGTGGCCTCGGAATTATTTGCAAATGGCTATTGTGTTGCCGAGTGTCGTACTGGGCTTGTATATGCTGTGGATTTTGCCGGGTTCTGTCCATGCCTATGGTAACCGGGCTTTTAGTTTAAGCGAGCGTTTATTCACGCAGCCGGTCATCTTGTGGGATTATTTGCGACTGGCTTTTTTGCCTAGACCTTTCGCGCTAGGCCCTTTTCATGACGATTACCGGATTTATCAAGCTTCCGATTGGGAAGCTTGGTTGGCTGGATTGGCATGGCTGGCGGTCTTCGTCGGCGCCCTGATTTGGCGGCGGCGCTATCCTGTCGTGGCGTTTGCCGTGTTGTGGTATTTGGCGGGGCACTTCATCGAGTCTTCGTGGATTGCGTTGGAGCTGTATTTCGAGCATCGTAATTATTTACCGCTGATAGGCCCGGTGTTGGCATTGTCCTGGGGCTTTAGTCGCATGCCGCTTTCTAAGGCTTTGAAATACGGTTTAGGCGGATTGTATTTTTGCTTTCTCGCATTTGTGCTTTGGCAGGTGACATCGATTTGGGGTAACCGCGAACTGGAGCTATGGGCGCGGCAACATCCCGCTTCCCCGCGCGCCGTGCAAACTATGGCGCATTCTTATGTTTCCGCGGGCCGCTTGAATGAAGCCCAAATGATTTTGGACCAGGCGTTATCGTTAAATCCGGCGTTAAGTAGTGTCGCCATGCAAGGTTTAAGATTGCGATGTATGCGCGGCGATGCCGAAGGGGTGGCGTCGCATTTGGCGATGATGCGGACGGCATTGGCAAACAGTCATTTTAGTTATTTGGCTTTATTTTCATTGGATGCCATTCGCAAGCTTCATGAACAGGGCGCTTGCCCTTTTTTACGAACAGAAGATTTGCAACAAATCAGCGAGCAGTTGTTAGCGAATCCCAAATTTTCCAGAGCCCGCACTCAAGCAGCATTATGGTTACTTCAAGCGCGTTTATTTTTGTATGATCAACAAAATGATTTGGCTATTGAGCGGTTACAAAAGGCCTTTCATAGATCCCCCGATCAAGAAGTGTTGATATTGTTATATACGCAACTGCTTCAGCAAGGACGGAACGCCGACGCTCGTGAATTATTGCATCTAGCCATCGACAAGGCCCCTAAAAATCCAATACTCAGACAGCAATGGATTGCTGTTGTTGAGCAATTAAAATCTTAGGATTTCGTGGCAAATAATTTTCTGTGGCTAGTAGCTAGTAGCCCGTATGCAGCGTAGCGGAATACGGGAATGGCGTGGCTCCGAACTTCCCGGATTGCGCTGCGCTCCATCCGGGCTACGCTGCTAAATAACAGGGGTCAGGTACACATAATTTATGATTCCCATAATTGCCTTTTATGTTAAATCAGCCAAGAGGCTAGAAGTATTTAATGGCGGCACTCGGAGCAGAGTAAGAGCGTTCCGATAGCTATGGTCGGCACAAGCGCAGCAAGCAGACGATGGAGTTAGGCGAGTATTTTGTCTTAATATGTAATGCTTAGTGTGATACTATGAGCTCGCTAAATGGAGTGCTTTGGTTTGAGAGTTTTTAAAAATACCTGGTTTGAGCGGTTTGCCCGCAAAGAAAAAATCTCAGCCGAAGCACTTTGGGGTGCGGTGGAGCGTGCCGAACAAGGTCAGATCGATGCCGATCTGGGTGGTGGCGTAATCAAGCAGCAGATTGCACGTCCAGGTGGCGGCAAGTCTAAGGGATACCGCAGCATTGTGTTGTACCGCAAGGAGGACAAAGCTTTCTTCGTTTTTGGATTCCCGAAGGGCGAGCTGGGTAACATCCGCGAGGATGAAGAAATCCAGTTCAAGAAGATGGCTAAGCAGGTTCTTGCACTCACCGATGAGCATTTGCAACGGCTCATCGAAAACGGTCAGTTTGAGGAGGTCGTGAAAGATGCCTAAGAAATACCGCAGCGATGCCTTTGCCGCCATCCATGAGACGATGGAGGCTTTGCACGAAATTGGCGCCGTCGATAAGCAGACGATGCGTGAATTTGATGAGGCGTGTCTGACGCCGATTCATGTACTGACACCGGAAGAGATCAAGGAGATCCGTTTGCGTGAGCACATCTCGCAGCCGGTGTTTGCACGCTACCTCAATGTTTCCAAGAATCTTGTTTCTGACTGGGAGCGTGGTGTAAAAAAGCCTGGTGGACCGGCTTTGCGGCTGCTCACCGTTATCCAGAAAAAAGGGCTGATGGCGATTGCGTGATCACGTTAACCGCGTACCGCGTAGAGCGATATTGGGGTCAGTCCTTGAGGTATCCCCGCGAAATAGCGAAGTGAAACAATTTGCTATGGCTGAAAATTGATAGATATATTGATTTTTTCATCGTTCCTACGCTCTGCGTGGGAATGCATCCCGGGACGCTCTGCGTCCCCAGAGGTCGATAATCCCGACAAGAGCAACGATACATTCTCTACAGTTTCTTAATCCGATTGCCCACAGCAGTCGACGCAGAGCGTCTAAAGCGGCATTCCCACGCAGAGCATGGGAACGAGCGTTTTGTGGGGATACATCAGGGTCAGGCCTTGAATTTGACACTAAAATGTAGAGAAGGGGGGGTAGATCTTAGTAATTAAACATTTTTCAGAGAAGAAAAAGAGCTTTTAGGTCTTTTAATAGGTACTGGTTTCGTTTTATGTATAAGGGAGCGCAGACCTGGGTGCGATAAGCGCGGCCGGAAGCGCTTATCTATCTGCCTCGTTCGCGACGAGGTAGTCGCACCTACAAACTGCCCATCCCGCTGATGAATAACTTGGCTGTTTTGCTTTAGCTGAAGCAGTTCCGCTAATCAGGATAGATTAAGTTACCGCTTGAATCCTAATATTCAGTGCCTTGATAATTCGGTTAATGGTGCTCCATTTCGGTTGCGTTTTCCCGGATAGCGTTTTATATAAACTTTCCCGATTCAGCCCTGTTTTTTCAGCCAAATCCGCTATGCCGCGCGCTTTAGCCAAATACCCTAACGCAATCCCCAAAACGCGCGGATCGTCATCCATAAGTGCTTGAGTTAAATACTCGGTAATCTCCTCGTCACTTTGCAAATAATCAAACGGATTATAAAGCTGGATTTCAGTTTTCATTACAAACTCCTAAAGCTGGTTACGAAGATTTTTTGCCTTTTCAATATCCCGTTGTTGCGACGACTTATTGCCACCGCATAACAGCAAAATAATTTCGGCGTCACGAATCGTAAAATACACGCGATAGCCTTTCCCCGCAAAAACACGCATCTCGATCACGCCGTCACCAACTGCCTTAACGTCGCCAAACAACCCAATTTTAGCGCGGTTAATGCGCTGCAAAATAGCTAAAGCGGCCTTACGATCAGTGAGATTTTTAAGCCACTTGTCAAAGTTGGAGGTAGTCTGTATTTCGTAATTCATAGGCTTACAGTAGCCTATAGACTACAATATGACAAGCCGCAGATTCCGGGGTCAGATTCCGGGGTCAGGCCTTACATTT
Organism: Methylotuvimicrobium sp. KM2; assembly: GCF_038051925.1. NCBI lineage: Bacteria > Pseudomonadati > Pseudomonadota > Gammaproteobacteria > Methylococcales > Methylococcaceae > Methylotuvimicrobium > Methylotuvimicrobium sp. KM2. The sequence continues at coordinate 771,474 of NZ_CP150634.1, forward strand.
GACATATCTTGTTCCCAATCCCTAGCTTCAGCAAGGCGCGGTTTGTAACCCCGTCATAATCGCTTCGACCGCGGCCAAAGCAAGCCGATATGTTTGATGCAAACCGAAACGTTGGGGACGGGTTAAATAACCCGTCCCGCTGGGAAGCCCGCAAGTGACCCAGCCCAATGCCGAGTCATGCCGTTATGCTATACTGCCAACGATCGATCAGTTAGACGCCAATTGATTGAGTCGATTGGAAATGTGAGGCATACATACATGGCAAATCCCGCGCTTAAATTACCCAGTTATGACGATATTCTGGCTTTGCCCGAAAATGTGATCGGCGAGATCATCAATGGACGTCTGGAGGTGCAGCCGAGGCCCGCGCCGAAGCATGCTTTGACCAGTTCGGCGTTGGGTGGTGAATTGTTTAGACCTTTTCAAAGAGGGGGTAGTCCGGGCGGCTGGTGGATTCTAGACGAGCCGGAGTTGCATGTCGGGGGCCATGTTTTGGTGCCGGATCTCGCGGGATGGCGTAAACAACGAATGCCGCAACTGCCTGAGACGGCTTGGTTTGAAATCGTGCCCGATTGGGTCTGCGAGGTTTTAGCGCCAGCAACCGCCAAAATCGATCGCAGCGAGAAAATGCCGATTTATGCCAGTCTGGGCGTATTTTATTGTTGGTTGATCGATCCGATATTGCATACGCTCGAAACGTATCGCTTACAAGAAGGCCATTGGTTGTTGCAGCAGAGTTTAAAGGATGACGATCAAGTCAGCGCCGATCCATTTGCCGAGCATTCATTTAGTTTGAGTCATTTGTGGGAATAAGTAAAAAATCGGTAATACCGGTGAATTTCTTGACAGGACGGGGGTGTGAGCTTGCCCTAAACGTTTCGCCCGTGGTCAAAGCAAGCCGATTTGTTTGAGCCAAGCCGAAACGTTGGGGACGGGTTAAATAACCCGTCCCGCAAAGGCTAAATTGTTGTGTTGTCCGGAATGGCTATTGGTGTTTGAGCGTTACTGGCTTCGAAAGTCGCGACGAAGGCGTCGCTCCCACAGAGAGCGGCGGACGCTCTGTGGGAGCGATCCCCTGATCGTCCCTCGCCTAGCGTTAGGTGAGGGAAGGCCGAGAGTGTTAAGTGACAATAAATGATATCGAGGTCTCATTGGCTAAGATTGCAAAAGGGTAATTTTTGACTTATGTATAACGATGAGCGCTGGAGCGTGAGAACGATTAATACTAACGGTGATTTGGTATGGATAAGTTGAGCATAAATGCCCAGGCAGGAAGGGAAGGGCGGGCCAATTTTCTCAGTGTCGTTTTACCGGCCAAGAACGAAGCGCAAAATATTGCAGTGGTATTAAGGCGATTGAAGCACTTATTGCCCGATGCCGAGATTATCGTTGTCAACGACGGTTCTACCGATAATACCGCTAAGTTGGCGGCCAAAGCCGGCGCCAAGGTAATCAGCCATCCTTACAGTCAAGGCAATGGCGCGTCGATTAAAACCGGAGCCAGAAACGCCGGCGGCGATATCTTGGTATTCATGGATGCGGACGGTCAGCATGATCCGGAAGATATCCCCGCTTTACTGGCTAAGCTCGATGCCGGTTACGACATGGCGGTCGGTGCGCGACATGCAAGAACGCATGCGTCGTGGCTGCGGCGTTTCGCGAACGGGTTTTATAACAAGTTGGCGTCGATCATGACAGGGTATCGGATTGAAGATTTGACCTCGGGCTTTCGTGCGGTCAAAGCCGATAAGTTTCGCCGGTTTCTCTATTTGCTTCCGAACGGCTTTTCCTATCCGACCACCAGCACGATGGCTTTTTTCCGATCCGGTTTTCCGGTGGCCTATGTGCCGATTCATGCCGGCAAGCGCGAAGGCAGAAGTCATATCAAATTATTGCGGGACGGCATTCGGTTTTTTGTCATTATCATGAAAATCGGCGCGCTGTTTTCGCCGATGCGTTTGTTTTTGCCGTTAAGTTTCTTGGTGTTTATGACGGGAGCGTCCTATTACGCTTACACATTTATAACCAGCGGTCGGTTTACCAATATGAGCGCGGTATTGTTTTTGGCTTCGTTGTTCATTTTTTTGATTGGAATTTTGTCCGAGCAGGTCTCTTCGTTGCATTACCGCCATGCGGAAAAGGATTGAGGCACAAATTGCATGCAAGCCGTGTACTTCAATTCGCTATCCAGCACCTCCTCGTTCCCACGTTCCAGCACTCATCGTTATACATAAATTGTAGGGTACGCTGCGCGTACCAAAGCCGTGCCCTGGCGGTTCGGTTGGTGCATGAACATCTCGGGGTTACCACGGTACGCACAGCGTACCCTACGCGGATCGCCTAGCGCTAGACTCTCACCTAGCGTTAGGTGAGGGATAGCCGAGTGTATTAAGTGACAATAAATGGTATCGAGGTCTCATTGGCTAAAATTGCAAAAGGGTAATTTTTGACTTATGTATAACGATGAGCGTTCCAGCGTGGGAATGCATATTGATCTTGTTTCGGCAACCAAGGTACGAGATCCCTCGGAGGACTGTGGGAATCGGAATAAACTGAAGGTGTTGTGGTTAACGTCGAGTTATCCGCGTTTTGCCGACGACAGTGCGTCGATATTCCTGCGCGGCCTGGCGCAAGCGATTACCCGGCAAGGTTTCGAGCTGCACATTGTTTCGCCCGATGACGCGAATGTCGATTCCAAGTTTGACGAACCTAAGATAACGCATTATCGGTTTCGCTATTTCTTTCCTAAATTCGGGCAGCAATTGGCCTATGGAGCCGGCATCTTGCCTAATTTGCGCGCTCGGCCTTATTTGTTGTTACAAGTCCCTTTCTTTGTCGCCTCGGCATTTTTTAAGACCTGGCGCGTGATAAGGCATAACAAACCGGATTTACTACACGCACATTGGCTGATTCCGCAAGGCTTTATTGCCGTGGCGCTGGGCCGGTTTTGCCGCATACCGGTAATCGTTACCGCTCATGGCGGCGATGCGTTTGCCTTGCAAGGCTCGGCTTTGAGCCAACTGAAGCGATGGACCGTCAAACATTGCTCGGCCTGGACCAGCAATACCCGGGCCACGGCTAATACGCTCGGCAAGGATGGCAAAGCGCCGGTGATCATTCCGATGGGTATCGATTACCCGGCTTTCAATTCCGGAAATTCTTGGCTGCATCGAGCGGCGTTAAATTCCGATACCTTGGTGTTGCTGTTCGTGGGCCGGTTGGTTGAAAAAAAAGGTGTGGCCGATTTAATTCGCGCAGTGCACTTGTTGCCGGACGATTTAAAACATAAAACTGAGCTTTGGATAATCGGCGACGGTACGCAAAGAAATTCGCTGGAATCTCTAGTACGCCGTTTAGGTCTTTTCGAGCGGGTAAAGTTTTATGGCCGTATCCCAAATCAACACTTGGCGGATTATTACGCTGCCGCCGATATATTCATCGCGCCGTCTGTCGTCGACAGCAAAGGAGACACAGAAGGGCAGGGCGTGATTTTATTGGAGGCGATGGCGAGTGGAACGGCAGTAATCAGCACCAAAACCGGCGGTATCGGCGAGGTGGTAAGGCATCGCGAAACCGGGTTGTTGGCCTCGCCCGGTAAGCCGGCAGAACTTAAAGAAGCAATCGAGCTATTACTTATGAATCCCGAGTTGCGTCAGACTTTGGCAGAAGCTGGGCAAAGCCGGGCGCAACAGTACGATTGGTCCGTTATTGGCGCACGTTTTTCCGCGCTGTATCGGCAATTGACCGGCAGTCTCCGATAAATGTCAGGAATGAACTCAAAGCAGTCAATCAATAAAGGCTTCGCCGCCGATCATGCCCGGCAGGCGAAAGCCCTAAAAATACTCAAAGTTATCGAGGATGTGGGCAAGGGCGGCAACAATACGCTCAAGCTGCTTGATATTGGCACCGGTAACGGTTCAATTGCTTTTTATCTTGCAAGGCATTTCGATGTAACGAGTGTGGATGTCGTCGATCAACGCAGCGAACGCGAAGGTTATTCGTTTTGCCGTTTGACGCGCAGAGCTTCGATATCGTGATTAGCAACCATGTCATTGAACATGTAGCGGACGCAGATGTTCATTTAGCTGAAATCGCGCGCGTCTTAAAGCCGGACGGATTGGTTTATTTGGCGACACCGAACCGCCTTTGGCCCTGGGAAGTGCATTATCGTGTTCTGTTGTTACATTATCTGCCGCAACCTTTGTTCATGCGCGTATTGAAGTTTTTAAACCGTTATTATGAAGATTTGAGGCTTTTGAGCTGGTTTTCTTTAAAGGCCAAAGCGGGTAGACATTTTACGATACGGCCGGTTAGCGATGCCGTTTGTAAATGGCCGAAGCGTTATTATCTGAATGTTAACGACAGGAACGCGCGTATTCTGGCTTGGGTTCCGTTGGCGGTATTTCGAGGGCTTGTATGGATTCATCCGACATTGATCGCGGTGTTGAGACCCAAGTCGGGTAGGTCGGGTTAGCGCGAGCTTAACTTGCCTTGCTGTATATCCCATCGCAGATCAAAATTCGGCACCAGGGTGTCCGTTAAAGGACGCCGTGAACACATCCCTTAAATCATTACGCATGAAAATACAAAGCAATAACACCAAAATCTATATGGCTCGCCGAAACGGGCATAAAACCCGAATCTGGCAGGAGATGTTCTCAGACCTGATTGCCAGTCGAGAATTGATCTGGCGATTGATCATTAGGGACTTTTCGGTCCGCTATCGTCAATCGATGCTGGGTTATGTTTGGGCGGTTCTGCCGCAAATCGTCACAGTCGCCATTTTTACTTTTTTATCACGACACCGGGTATTCGACATGGGGCCGACCGACATGCCTTACGTCGTTCATGCTTTATGGAGCATATCCGTCTGGCAACTATTCGCCGGTTGCCTGATCGGTTGCACCAACAGTTTGGTGAATGCCGGGTCTTTGGTCACGAAAATCAACTTTCCCAAGGAAGCGCTGGTCTTTGCGGCCATAGGTCAAGCGTCGCTGGATTTCATGATACGTTTGATTCCGGTAACGGTGGTATTCATCTGGTATGGTTTTGTACCTGCCTGGCACAGCGTCTTTATTCCCTTGATATTGATCGCCGTGTTACTGATGGCCTTGGGGGCGGGCTTTATCATGGCGATCATCAACCTGGTTTTACGCGACATGGGCAACATGCTGAGCATGGTACTGACCTTCGGCATGTTTTTGGCCCCCATTCTGTATCCGCCCCCAGTCCGAGAACCTTTCACCATCGTCAATGTCGCCAATCCGTTTAGCCCGCTATTGATTGCAACGCAAAACCTGTTATCGGGGCAGCCCTTAATGCAACCGGAACTGCTGGTTTACATGATAGTCTTCAGCATTGGTGTATTTTTTCTAGGCTGGAGAGCTTTTCATATCACCATGCCGAGAATTGCGGAACGAGCTTAAAATCAGTCGGATGAAGTTTTAATCAAGGTCGAAAACGTCAGCAAACATTTTGGCCGCTCGCTGAAACGGTCTATGCCTTTTGCGGGACGGGTTATTTAACCCGTCCCCAACGATTCGGTTTGCCCTAAACATTTCGGCTGACTTCGGCCAAAGTCGAAATGTTTAGGACGGGGTTGCAAACCTATGCGCATCAAGCTAAGCAAAGATCCTCGCGGCTAAATCGCAACGGACCTCTTCCGGCAATCCTAAACAGCGTAGCCCGGATGGAGCGTAGCGCAATCCGGGAAGTTCGGAGCCACGTCATTCCCGTATTTCGCTACGCTGCATACGGGCTACGCGCTCAGTCACGTATTCGAATCGAAACGGAAGCCAAAATTGTCATTCAACAAAAGATCAAAGATGGTGAGCATGAACTTCTGTGGTCTTCAATTCTTGATTTTGAATGTTCAAAAAACCCGTTCCAAGAACATCGAATCGTCATACTCAATTGGCGAATCCTAGCATCTACCGTGATTATGATCGATGACAGCATCATTGCACGAGCCACAAACCTAATGACATTGGGCGTAAGCAAATACGATGCCTTACATGTGGCTTGTTCCATTGCAGGCGGCGCAGAAATCTTCGTGACATCAGATGATCGATTACTCAAATATTTGCGCGTGGTCGATGATACATTGGCGCTGTTACCGCAAAATGCCTTGGCTTATATGGAGAAATGGTATGAAAACTGAAACTGAAATACGCATGGCCGGTATGAACGCATTGATACAAGCATTGGGCTTAGTCGAAGCCGAACGTTTTTTAATGGCAATATCCCGCGAACGCTTTAATTACACCGAATGGCGGCGCACCGGATTACCGGATTTACCGATAGAAGAACTCACCCGATTAGCGAACCTCGAAGCGGAAAAAAACGACAACGATTCAGTGAAAAATAGTCTGTGATGGCTAAAAAATAAACATATCACCTAAACCATGCCAAAACTATACGAGAGCTTATAAGATGCGGTAAGGCACGCACGAACCGCACTTGTGCCATGTGGGTATCGTTCGTGATTTATGTGGTCCAGGCTATTCACCGCATCTTTGCTATAATCCATTGCAACAAGAGGAGACTATGACCATGCAACTACAATTCATTACTGACACCAACGGCAACAAAATCAGCGTCATATTGTCATTGGAGGATTATGAAGAGCTGTTGGAGGATTTAGAAGATTTAGCCGCAGTGGCAGAGCGAAAGGACGAAGAAGCCATACCTTTTGAAGAGGCGGTGAAAGAGATAGAGCATGAGTTACGCGCTTAAAATAAAGCCAAACGCGCAAAAAGAATTGGCCCGACTCTCAAAATCCGTAGCCAATGCCGCTATCAAGAAAATCCGCGCACTTGCCGACGATCCCTACCCGACAGGCTGCAAAAAGCTGGTCGGCTCAGACCATACTTACCGAATCAGGACTGGCGACTACCGCATCATTTACACCGTGTTAAATGCCGTGCTGACAGTCGAAGTAATAAAAATAGGTCGCCGGAAAAATGTTTACCGATAGCTTAGGATTTGGCCGTAAATAACTTCCCTATTTTAAGGAGGGTTCGGTTGCTCGATTGGCAGGTGTCGGCGGCAGGGAAAGCCGCCGTCAAGCCTACACGGACGTATTCACGGCGTCCTGTCAAGCGAGTGACCGAACCCTCAACAAGGCTCATAGTTCCAGGACGTTATTTATCACGAAATCCTTAGTCCGAATCCTGCTTGCTGAAGGCATGCAAAACGGGCAATTGATTAATGGCCGTTTGCGCATACTCAATCCATTTTTTTTCTTAGCCCATAGGCAGTGAGGAACAAACCGCATCGTTCGCGATTGATGAGGTTCACGCTGTCATTATCCTACTTGCTTAACCATGCAAAAACTATACGAGTATTTCGGATTAATCGTGATGTTTTATGCAAACGAACATGAACCTATCCCATGTTCACGGAAAATGTCAGGGACGCGAATCAAGAGCGGAAATCGTATTGATCAATGGCATTGTTCACGAAATCAGCTATACCGCTGTTACTGGACTCGCACCACTTGAACCTAATGAATTGCATTTTTTTCAGGAGCATTTCCTCGTTCCCAACGCTCCAACGTGGGAATGCATACCGATCTTGCCTCGGCAGCCAAGGTATGGGTTCCCACGGAAGACCGTGGGAACCAGAATAATCAAAGTCGAAAACGTCAGCAAAAAATTCTGCCGCTCGCTGAAAAGGTCTATGCTGTACGGCGTCGAATGTGTAGGATGCGGTGTACCCAAAGGGGCATAAAAGGCACGAACCGCATCGATTGCGATTCCACTTGCCCAGCACCTCCGATAAACTGCGCAAGGGCGAATTCTGGGCGGTCGATAACGTTTCGTTTGAAGTCAACGCGGCGAATGTTTAGACATCATCGGCCGCAACGGCGCCGGCAAAAGCACGCTGTTGAAAATGCTCAACGGCATCATCCTGCCGGACAAAGGTAAAATCACCATCAAAGGCAAGGTCGGCGCGTTGATCGATGGGAAAACAATTCTTGCAACATGCAAACAAATACACAACGAGAAATCATCATAACCCCACATAAAACGCTAGGCGATTCTGGTCGTGAACTGTGGGAATATCGCGACCTATTCTATTTTCTGGCTTGGCGGGGCTTTTAAGTTCGCTACAAACAAACCGTTATCGGCGCCGCTTGGGCGGTTATACGCCCGTTGCTGACCATGATTATTTTTACGCTCGTGTTCGGCAAATTCGCTAAACTGCCGACCGAAGGCCAAGCGCCTTATGCGATCATGGTCTTTACCGCCATGTTGCCCTTGTTTTTGTTGTAAGCTGGATTGACCTCGCTCGGATTGGGTTATTGGATTGCCGCGCTCAATGTCAAATACCGCGATTTTCGCTATATTGTCCCGTTTATCGTGCAAATGGGGCTGTATATTTCGCCGGTGGGTTTCAGCAGTCACATTATTCCCGACGAATGGCGCTTGCTCTATTCGCTCAACCCCATGGTCGGCGTCATCGACGGCTTTCGCTGGATGGTCGTCGGCGAACAAAGCGCGTTGTATTTACAAGGGTTATATGTATCGATTGGCGTTTCGCTACTCCTGTTTTTGCTAGGACTAAACTACTATTCGAAAACTGAAAAACAGTTTGCCGACACCATTTAATGCGGAACAACCAGACAAAACAATGATAGATTTGAGTTCATCGATGCTGACCGTCTTACTTTTTACGATTTAGAAAAAATGTCATGGATAACACGAACAGCACCACTGACTACGACTCGCCGTGGAAAGAAGCCTTAGAACAGTATTTTCCACAATTTATGGCGTTACTGTTTCCGCAAGTGAGTCCACAAATAGACTGGCAACAACCCCATGAATTTCTCGACAAAGAGCTGCAACAAGTTGTCAGAGATGCCGAATCGGGACGCGGCTACACCGACAAACTAGTCAAAGTCTATACCCTGAATCACAACACCCTATGGGTATTGATTCATATCGAAATTCAAGGCAAAGCCGACCCACAATTCAACCGTCGGATGTTTCGCTACTACTATCGCCTGGTCGATAGTTATCCAGAACAAGCCATTGCCAGCTTTGCGGTACTGACAAATCAGCGCCAAACCGAAAAGCTTGGCCATTATCAACAGCATTTCTGGCAAACGGAATTAGACTTTCGCTTTCCGACGGTCTATTTACAGCAATGGAGCAATAAACTGGACGAACTGGAAAAAAATCCCAATCCCTTTGCCATCGTGATTATGGCGCAATTGATCGCCCATGCCACGGCCAAAGATGATCTGACCCGAAAAGACAGTAAATTCCGTTTAATCCGCATGCTGTATCAACGCCGTTACGAACGCCAAGATATTTTAGAGCTATTTCGCTATATCGACTGGATGCTACAATTACCTAAAGTACTCGAAGAACAGTTATATCAAGCCATCGAAGCGATGGAACAGGAGGAACACATGCCTTATGTCACTGCTATAGAACGCTACGCTGAAGCCCGAGGTGAGACCCGAGGTGAGACCCGAGGCGAAGCCCAAACTTTGCGCAGGCAAATTCAACTCAAATACAAAGAAATCCCTGATTGGGTTACAGATAAAATTAATCAAGCCGATAAGTCGCAGTTAGATCGATGGGTTGAGCGAATTTTGTTTGAGGATAATCTGGAAAATTTATTTAAACCTTAAGACTAGCCATTAACCTTTCACAAAACCCGAACAGCGAAAAGAATTTAAATGCCCAACTCCGACAAAGTACGCATCAAAATTGAACACGTCAGCAAAAATTCTGCCGCTCACTGAAACGGCCCATGCTGTAAGGCATCGCGTTTGTAGGATGCGGTGAGGGACGAACCGCATCGTTCGCGACCGATGCGCATCGCTATCGCTCAGTACATCCTACCCAGTTATGACCACCGTTATTAAAGTCGAAAACCTTGGTAAAAAATACCTGATCGGCCACGAAAAACAGGCGCGCTACAGATACAGCACCTTGCGCGATAGCATTGGGCATGGCGTTAAATCCGTCGCCAGACGCCTGATGCATCCATTACAAGCCAATACCGAAGACACTGAATTAGAGGAATTTTGGGCCTTAAAAGATCTCAACTTCGAAATTCAACAAGGTGACAAAGTCGGCATCATTGACCGCAACGGCGCCGGATTTCACCCCATGTTAACCGGTCGAGAGAATCTCTACGTCAACGGCGCCATTCTCGGAATGAGCAATATGGCTAAAATAAACATTTCAACTAAACCATGCCAAAACTATACAAGTATTTCGGATTAATCGTGATGTTTTATGCAAACGAACATGAACCTATCCCATATTCACGGAAAATGTCAGGGACGCGAATCAAGAGCTGAAATCGTATTGATCAATGGCGTTGTTCACGAAATCAGCTATACCGCTGTTACTGGACGCGCACCACTTGGACCTAATGAAATGCGATTTTTTCAGGAGCTTTTCCTCGTTCCCAACGCTCCAGCGTGGGATTGCATACCTATCTTGCCTCGGCAGCCAAGGTATGGGTTCCCACGGAGGACCGTGGGAACCAGAATATACCTCTGAACGTATCACTCGGAGACTCAAATGAAAGACACCCCCATTAATATAATCTCCGCAACGCAAACCGGAGAATATCGATTCGGCTCATTTTTGACGATAACACCAGTCAAGAAATCGATTTCAAATCATTTCTTGCCCGCTCGCATCACCCCGGCATTCGCGCCTATTTGGAACCGAGCCATTTTGCAGATTTTAGAGTGGAATACGGTGAATTAATTTGGGGAGATTATGATCTGTGTTTTCCAGTTATCGACCTTTATCGGAATACGATCGAGCACTATCCTCCAACCACAACGGCTGCGGCATGATGCTTTACACTATGCGACCTCCATTTTCGATCGTTGACCTAATCCGAGGTCAAGATAAACAAAACATGCGAGTAAGCAAAAGTCGTTTCCGAAGCACCAACTTTTTTATTTCTTAAACCTGCTTTGTAATGTCAAATTCAGACGACGTATTAATCAAAGTCGAAAACGTCAGCAAAAAATCTGCCGCTCGCTGAAACGGTCTATGCTTTACGGCATCGAAGACATCAGCCGCGACTTGCTACACTTGCCCGAAAAATCCGAACACTTACGCTAAGACGAATTCCGGGCGGACAACGATGCCTCGTTCGAAGTCAAACGCGGCGAACGCTTAGGGATAATAGGCCGCAACGGCGCAGGAAAAAGTATGCTATTAAAAATGCTCAACGGCATCATCCTGCCGGACAAAGGTAAAATCAGCATCAAAGGCAAGGTCGGTGCTAGATTTCATGTCATGTGAGTCGGTCGAGAGAGTATCGTTGTCAACGGCGATATTTAAATTAATAGCAACTAAAAACGTTAAATCTAAGAACGGAGAAAAGCCATGCAAATCCACGTCAATGTGCCACCCAATCTGCCTGATGCGATTCAATGTTCACCCGAACAATTTGCCCGTGAAGCCAAAATTGCCATGGCCGTAAAATTATTCGAAATGAAACGACTATCATCGGGCATGGCGGCTGCACTCGCGGACATGGAGCGTGTACCTTTTTTGGCGGAACTGCACCGCTACAACGTCGCCATAATTGATCTCGATACCGATGAACTACAAAGCGATATAAACAATGCATGAAAATGCCAAAACGATAGTCACCAATACGACACCACTGATTGCTTTGACGGCCGCGACCGGCAGTCTCGAGATGCTCCGGCATCTCTATTCGCGCGTGGTTATTCCTTACGAAGTAGCTACCGAAATCAGATCCGGAGGACAAACCTGTTTCGGCGTCGACGTTTTCGAACGTTCGACATGGCTAGAGATTAAAACTACCCCAACTGTGATAACGCCTTATCTGAATAATACACTTGACCGCGGCGAAGCATCAGTTATTCAAACCGCCTTGCAAGAATCTATCGATCTCGTCGTAATCGACGAAACGGCAGGAAGAAGAGTCGCTCGCTTGTGCGGCCTGACTCTAACAGGATCTATTGGGATTTTACTCAAAGCATCCGCATCGGGTTTTCCGATATCCATACCCGAAGCTATAAGTAAAATGCAGTCCCATGGTGTATGGTTGAGCCGACGTGTAATCGATTATGCACTGCAAACAAATAACAGCAATAAGCTAATCTGATCAACTATGCCAAACTCCGACGACGTACTCATCAAAGTCGAAAACGTCAGCAAAAAATTCTGCCGCTCGCTGAAACGGTCTATGCTGTACGGCATCGAAGACATCAGCCGCGACTTGCTGCATTTGCCCGATACATCCGAACACTTACGCAAAGACGAATTCTGGGCGGTGGACGATGTTTCATTTGAAGTCAAACGAGGCGAATGCTTAGGTATTATCGGCCGCAACGGCGCCGGCAAAAGTACATTATTGAAAATGCTCAACGGCATCTTCATGCCCGATAAAGGCAAAATAACGATCAAAGGCAAAGTCGGCGCGTTGATCGAAGTCGGCGCGGGATTTCACCCTATGTTAACCGGTCGAGAGAATGTTTATGTGAACGGCGCTATTCTTGGCATGAGTAAACGTGAGATTGACAAGAAATTCGACGAAATTATCACGTTTGCGGAACTGGAAGAATTCATCGACATGCCCGTTAAGCATTATTCGAGCGGGATGTATGTCAGGTTGGGATTTGCGATTGCGGTGCAGATGGAACCGGATGTTTTATTGATCGATGAAGTATTGGCGGTTGGTGATATCAGCTTTGTTCTCAAATGCTTCAATCGTATTGATCGATTGCTAGAGAATACGGCATTGATATTCATCTCTCATAACATGTCTCAAGTATCCAGAATTTGTAATCAGATTCTTTTCATAAAACAAGGGAAAGAGATATTTTTGGGTAATGATGTTATGCAGGGAGTTAACGCTTATTACGCGAGTTTGAAAAATGAAACCGGCAACTTTATTGGATCGTGCCAAGCTAAACTGTGTTCTATCAAACTCGCATCTGGAAAGCAGCAAAGTACTGTAAATGAAGTGTTAGCGATATGTTACGGAGCGGAATTAAAAATCATATTGGAAATAAACGTTGACAATTCGATTAAAAACCCACACTTATATTTCGCTTTCCATGATAAAGAACAACGTAATTTTGCGGAAATTTACAGTTCAAATAGTCATTTCAGAATAGAAAATCATTCCGGAAAAATCACGCTTGAGATCGTCATTCCATCTATTAATTTTTCGCAGGGCATTTATTCGATAACAGTAACACTTTCCGAAAGTAAAAACGGGCAAGTATTATTTCGTCATCAATCGGCGATTTATTTTCAAGTCATTGATGGCGTACATGGATGGGCGCCTATTCAAATCCGTCCGCAATGGCAACAGAAAAACCTTCCTCATTTCCAAAAACCCAGCAATAGAAACAACCAACACAAAATTGCCTTGTAACGCCCTGTGGATAAAATACAACTTAAGAAATCTAAATCCGATTTAGCCATCAATGGCGGTGCGCCAGCCTTTCAGCAACCGTTACATGTCGGTCGTCCCAACATGGGAGATAAAGCCGCATTCATGCGTTATGTCGATCAGATTTTTGACAATCGCTGGTTGAGTAACAACGGCCCGTTAGTACAAGAACTCGAACAACGCATTGCCAATTATCACCAGGTCAAACATTGCGTCGCGATGTGTAACGGCACGATAGCGCTGGAAATTGCAATACGTGCGCTAGAACTCACCGGTGAAGTGATCTTACCATCCTATACCTTCATCGCAACTGCCCACGCCTTACACTGGCAGGAAATCACGCCGGTATTCGCTGACATCGACCCGGTAACGCATTGTCTCGATCCCGAAGCGGTTCGCAAAATGATCACCCCGAAAACCACCGGTATTATCGGTGTGCATCTTTGGGGGCACGCCGCGCCGGTGAATGACTTGCAAGCCGTAGCCGATGAATACGGCTTGCAATTGCTGTTTGACGCCGCCCACGCCTTTGGGTGTTCTTACCAAGGACAAATGATCGGCAACTTTGGCCGCTGCGAAGTATTGAGTTTTCACGCAACCAAGTTTTTCAATACCTTTGAAGGCGGCGCGGTATTGACCAATGATGATGAATTGGCGGAAAAAATGCGGTTGATGCGCAACTTCGGATTTGCCGGTATGGATAATGTCATTCATCCGGGAACCAACGGTAAAATGACCGAAATTTGCGCAGCGATGGGCTTGGTGAATCTTGATAATCTGGGCGTTGTGTTAGAAGCTAATCGCCGGAATTATTTAGCTTATCAACAGGAGTTTGCTGATCTACCGGTGCGCCTGTTTGCATTCGATGAAAGGGAACGTAAAAATTATCAGTATGTTGTTATGGAAGTCGGTGAAGTATGTCCAGTTAGCCGTGATGAAATTGTTAAGGCGTTACATGCCGAAAATGTCCTGGCGCGGCGGTATTTTTGGCCGGGCTGTCATAATATGAAGCCGTTTAAAGAGTTGTTTCCGCATGCGGGTTTGTTATTGCAGAATACTCAGCTTGTGGCGGATAGGGTGATTGTGTTGCCGACGGGTAATGCAATGACAGTTGAATCAGTAAGGTTAGTCTGCAACATTATTAGTCTCAATCTTGAATCAGCCTGATGAAATTAGCAATCATGCAGCCTTACTTTTTCCCCTACCTGGGCTATTTCCAGCTTATCCATGCCGTCGATGCCTTTGTGGTGTATGACGATGTAAATTTCATCAAAGGCGGCTGGATCAATCGCAACTATATTCTGACTCAAGGTGAAAAAACGCGCATCACGCTACAATTGCTGGGGGCCAGCCCAAACCTGCCGATTAACCAGATACCCGTGGGCGAAAACCGTGGAAAGCTATTGAAAACTCTGCAGCAGAGTTATGCCCGTGCACCGTTTTATCCTGAAGTGTTTCCCCTACTCGAAGAAATCCTGGGCTTTGAAGAACCCAATCTGGCTGTATTTCTGGATTTCGGTCTTCGCCGCATTTGCGACTACCTGAATCTACGTCCACGCTGGCATCTGTCATCCGATTTACAAAAGGATAATTCGTTGCGCGGTCAGGACAAGGTATTGGCGATCTGCAAGGAATTGGGAGCCGAGCGCTATGTCAATGTACCAGGCGGCAGGGATTTGTATGATCGTGCCAGCTTCGAGGCGGCAGGCATCCGGCTTTCGTTCATCGAGCCGGGAGCGATTAAATACAGACAATCCGGCGATGAATTCATGCCGTATCTGTCGGCCATTGACGTCTTGATGCACAACAACCAGGAGCAATGTCAAAGCCTGCTTGAGGAGTATCGGCTTGTCTGAGAAGCGCGAACAAAATTTCCGCCGAAATGGGGCTCTGGAAGCCCTGTTGTCACAAATCAATACCGATCTGCAACCCTCCGAGTATCGGCTGGTATCGCAGTACCAGGAAAAAGCGATGCAGCGCCCCTTGATTCTGGTAATGGGGCCGCTACGTAGCGGCACAACTCTTTTCATGCAATGGCTTGCCAATACTGGTATTTCATCCTACCCGACTAATCTACTATCGCGATTCTATCAAGCGCCTATTATCGGCGCAAAAATCCAACTATTACTGACTGACCCACGTTTTAATTTTCGTGACGAATTAGAAGAATTCACTAAACTGTCTGAGTACAAATCAGAAAACGGAAAAACTCAGGGCGTACTTGCTCCCAATGAATTCTGGTATTTCTGGCGGCGCTTTCTTTCCGACCCGAGCCGAGATGTTTGGACGAATGAGGAATTACGGCAAAGTTTAGATGTGACGGCCATGAAAGCCGAACTAAACGGCATAATGGATGTTTTCCAGAAGCCATTTGCTGCAAAGGGGATGCTATTCAATTACAACATTCCATTTCTGGACAGCATTTTTGAAAAAGTGCTCTTTGTTCAGATCAAGCGTGATCCCATTGCAAATGTCGCCTCTGTTTTGGAAGCTCGCAAGAGACAACTCGGCAGCGAGGCGGCTTGGTACTCATTCAAAATACCTGAATATAAACAGTTAAAATATTTAGACCCCATCACACAAGCGAGCGGCCAGGTTCATTACATCAATAAAGCTGTCGACAAGGGAGCAGATTCCGTTGATGAAAGTAGAAAGATAATTGTTCAGTATGAAGCATTCTGCGCCGATCCTGAATATTACTATAATCAATTGATACAAAAATTAGGAATATTAGGTACAGCATATCCAGGGACTAAAGAGTTTACTTTGAGTCGAACAGATATAAAAAATGCCAGGAAAATAGAAAAAGCATTGCAAAGATATTTATAAAAATAAATACATGGTTTTCAACCCGAATAAGTTTTTTATCAATGTTTGATAGCACTATTGACTTAAAATTAGAGATTATGCCTCTTTTTATGCTGTCGCTATGAGAGCATAATTTAAAGATATAAATTTAGAAGGAAAAACAATCAATGAAAAATCTTCGAAGCCAGGATGAAATCATGGCTACATGGAAAGGAGAGCCGGATAAACCGGTTGTGAGTATTTGTTGCATCACTTATAACCATGAGATTTATATCGAAGATGCGCTCGAAGGTTTCTTAATTCAAGAAACTGACTTTCCCTTTGAGATCTTGATTCATGACGATGCCTCGACTGACCGAACGGCAGATATTATTCGAGAATATGAAGCGAAATATCCAAAATTGATTAAACCGATTTATCAAACTGAGAATCAGTATTCCAAGGGAAATAGACCGAACCCGACTTATAATTTTCCTAGAGCTAGAGGAGAATATATTGCTTTATGTGAAGGAGATGATTATTGGATTGAAGCACAAAAACTTCAAATACAACTAAAAGCATTGCAAGCCAATGATAACGCTAGCCTTTGTTTTCATAGGGCAACCTTTTTAGAAGTTAAAAATTTACAAGAAAATCAGTATGTTTATCCGGATTTCGAATTTAAGGATGCTTACTCAATCGAAGATTTGATGGGTATCAATTTTATACCTACTGCTTCTGTACTAATTTATCGTAGCGTAATTACACCTACACCAGACTGGTTTAAATTAATGCCAATAGGTGATTGGCCAAACTGGATATTAGCATGTGAAAATGGTTTAGCTATTGGTTTGGATAACGTTATGAGCGTTTATCGAATCCATGACAAAGGTGTGTGGAATTCAAAAGACAATAAATTTAAAAAAATAGCTAATCTTGAGTTTTACTTTACTATGGAGATTTTTGGTCCAAAAGAAATTCGAAATATTGCCAGACAAAAAAGAATTGATTTATTATTAGAGATAACAAAATATAGTAATGACGAGCATAATAGATTAACTAATCATATTTTTTTTGGTCCTCTACTAAGGTTTTGGAAAAGAGTTATAAATTACAATTTCCCGGATTTTTCCAAAGAGTAATAGTAAAAATACTAAATGTAATTATTAATCAATTATGATAATGTGCAATATTGCGTGCGGAGAAAATTATATTAAGGATTGGATAAATTTCGATTATTCGCCTAATTCAAAATATGTTAGAAAAGCCGATCTATTAAAACCATTACCTGTCGCTGACAGTTTTGCTGATTTAGTATATTCATCTAATTTTATCGAACACATTCCAAGGAATTTAGTGCGCAGTTTTTTAAACGAATGTTTTCGGATTATTAAATCTGGCGGGTATTTGCGTCTGGTACTACCTGATTGGGAAGAGCTATGCAGTACTTATCTAACCTTACGCCGCTCTGATGAGCAGCAACAGAAGCGAGCGGACTTTCTGATGCTGGAAATGTTAGATCAGTGTGTTCGAACAATCTCTGGCGGTGAACTTGGAGCTTATTATCAGAGGCTACAAGCAAAACCATCTGAATATGACGAATTGATTGAGTTCGTTCAACATCTCACCGGTCATAAACTTCGTACTGTAGATGATACCGTCCCCCCCAAGGCTCTTCATCGGTCACCATTTAAAAGAATCCTCAGCAAGCTTGAGCAGCAATATATTAGAGCCGTCATTTCGTTACTTCCATCTGCTTTTAGACATCAAAACATAAGTTGGACTCAAATCGGGGAGAAACATGCATGGATGTACGACTTTTACACAATAGGTTGCTTACTGTCGAAAGCTGGCTTTGTCGACGTTCAACGCATGTCTGCCACAACATCTAATATTTCTGACTTCCCTTTTATGCCGCTAGATGTTAATCCCGATGGTTCGCCCCGAAAAGGAGCGGAGTCTATGTACATTGAGGCTGTTAAACCTTGAAAATCATCCATCTGAATCATTCAGACAGCCAGGGAGGAGCAGCCCGTGCGGCCTATCGCATTCATCAAGCTTTAAGATCAATAGGCATTGACTCCGTGATGTGGGTAAATCGCTCGCAGACTAGAAATAATAGCGTCTACTTATCTCAATCGAGGTGGCATGGCACCTTTATTCGCCTGCGTCTAGCCCTGAGTAAGCAACTGACTAAATCGCTCATTACCGGCAACCCAATTCTGCATTCACCAGCGTTATTCCCTTCGAAATGGCCTGAACTAATCAATGCAACCGATGCCAACTTCGTCAATCTGCACTGGATCAATTTCGAGATGTTGTCTATCGAAGATGTCTCTCGTATCAATAAACCCATCGTTTGGACGTTGCACGACATGTGGGCATTTTGTGGTGCCGAACATTACACTGAAGACGTTCGTTTTCAGGAAGGTTATTCCAGGGGAAATAGACCAACTCATGAATCTGGATTCGACCTCAATCGTTGGACTTGGAGCAGGAAATTAAGAGCGTGGAAACGCCCTTTACACATTATCGCGCCAAGCCAATGGATAGCCGACTGCGTCAAGCAAAGTGTTTTAATGCACGACTGGCCGGTTAGCGTAATACCCAATGCTTTAAACACAAATATTTGGCGGCCTATTGAACGAAATATTGCTCTTGATCTGTTAGGATTACCCGAAGTAGGCCCTGTACTTATTTTTGGAGCAATCGGGGGAGGGAGTGATTTTCGTAAAGGAGCGGACTTATTATTCGACGCCTTAAGGCATTTAAGGGGTGAAATACCGGGTTTGCAATTATTGGTATTTGGCGAAAATCGACCAAAAGAAACGCCAGACGTCGGTTTTCCGATTCATTATCTAGGCCATCTTCATGACGATCTAATCTTAAGAATTGTATATAGTGCGGCTGACGCCTTGGTTGTCCCCTCAAGACAAGATAATCTACCAACAACTGCTATTGAAGCAAATGCTTGCGGAACGCCTGTTGTTTGTTTTGATACTTGCGGTTTACCCGATATCGTAAATCACCAAAAAAATGGTTGGCTGGCTAAAGCTTTTGACACCGAAGATCTGGCAAACGGTATACGCTGGGTTTTAAAAGACACTGATCGCAGAAAAACATTATCAACACAGGCACGCTCTGATGCCGTTAAGCGATTTTCATATCCCGTTATAGCTAAGGCTTATCAAGCCGTATATGAGCAGGTATTAAATAAAAGTGCGAAGATCTAATTGTTTATTAAAAGCAAGTCTGAATAATCAATATGAATAAAATGTCGACCACCACCACGACCACGATTACCCGCGATGATCTTGACAAAGGCCATCCGAAAATCAGCATCGTTACGCCTTCGTTTAATCAAGGAAAATATATTGAAGAAACCATTGAATCAGTGATAAACCAAAATTACGATAACCTAGAATATATTATTATTGATGGTAACAGTTCGGACGGCACTCAGGATATTATCAAAAAATACGATAAATATTTAAGCTATTGGATCAGTGAACCGGATAACGGACAATACCATGCCATAAACAAAGGCTTTAGCAAAAGTAGCGGCGAAATCATGGCGTGGATAAATAGCGACGATAAATATACACCTTGGGCCTTATCTGTTGTAGCGGAAATATTTTCAACATTTCCGGAAATAGAATGGCTTACCACGGGGTATGGCCTCCTTTGGGATCAATCGGGCCGGGCGGTCTTTTGCAGGCACCGTAATGGCTATAATCGCCAAGCATTTTTCAAAGGCGCATACCTAGCCGGTACCAATCGATACAATCGAGGCTTTATCCAACAGGAATCAACGTTTTGGCGAAGGTCGCTTTGGGAAAAGGCTGGAAGCCAAATAGACTCTAATTTGAGAATGGCAGGAGACTTTGAACTGTGGTCGAAATTTTTTCAACACAGTGAGTTATACGTCGTCAATACCCCTCTTGCCGGTTTCCGCTCACACGACGAGCAGAAAACCGCGAATCAGATGAAGACTTATATAAAAGAGGCCGAGGACATATTAAAGCGTAGCGGTAAAACATATCCTTATTCGAATCTTGAGAATTCTGTACGGACAATGCTATTCCAAATTCTCGGCAATAGATCAATCTCAAAAAACGCTCTACCTTCTTGGTTTGCTTACGCAATACAGATTCTTCATGTTTTTTATTCCGTAAAGCAATGCGTTTGGTCGTCAACCGGTTGGAAAATCCACGAAGCATACATTGCATAAAATCATGAATATAAAGCGGCTAGCAGGCAAACATATCAATAACGTTCTAAGGCATCTTGGCTATGAGATCCGCACCGTAAGTAAAAACAAACTCGATACATCCATGAAAGCAGCATTGTCTCGCAGAGTTATGCAAGGTTTATCTGTTCAGACAGTAATAGATGTTGGAGCATCGACCGGCAGCTGGTCAAAAATGGCTCAAGAATTCATTTCAGATGCTATTTATCTATTAATAGAAGCGAATAGCTTTCATGAAAGCAAGCTGGTTGAATTTAAAAAACAAAATCCCAAGGTAGAGTATCTTCTTGCTGCCGCAGGTGACTATGTTGGCGAATTATATTTTGATGCACAAGACCCTTTTGGTGGGACAGCTTCACATGAGGTTATTCATACAAGCGATATTACTGTACAGGTCACAACTATCGATGCCCAAGTTAAAGAAAAAGGACTAAAACCTCCTTTCTTAATGAAACTAGATACTCACGGCTTTGAAATACCCATTTTAAGGGGTGCGGAAGAAACACTAAAAAACACAAAACTTGTCATTATCGAGGCCTACAACTTTAAGCTCACACAAGATTGTTTACAATTTTGGGAGTTATGTGACCACATGAAGAAAAAAGGGTTTCAGCCAATAGATATCTGCGACCCGATGCATCGCCCAAAAGACCAATCATTTTGGCAGATGGATATTTTCTTTATCCCTAATTCAAGCAGAGAATTCAAATCAAATAAATATAATTAAATCAATTATTCATACATTTAATTTTAATCCTTAAAATACTGTTAAATTATTTTCTTTTAAAAGTCTATTTTTATAATTTAGAAAACGCGAACTTCCGTACTCAAAATTGGAATGCCAAATGAGCTTATTAAAAGAACTCCCTACCAGTACACAAGGAAAAAAGGGTTGGCCATGGACGGAAGAAACGCCGACAATGCCGCCTTTGATGCCGAACGGCAAGCCGTGGCCCAAAATCAGCATCGTGACACCTTCTTTTAATCAGGGGGAATTCATTGAGGAAACCATACGCTCGGTATTGTTACAAAACTATCCAAATCTTGAATATGTCATCATCGACGGCGGCAGTACCGATGATTCCGTTGAAATCATAAAAAAATACGAACCTTGGTTGACTTACTGGGTTAGTGAAAAAGATAGAGGGCAAAGCCATGCGATAAACAAAGGCTTTGAACGTTGCAACGGCGATATTTTCAACTGGTTTTGCTCAGACGATATACTTTTGCCCAATGCTCTACACAGAATTTCGGCACATTTGGAACTTGATAACATTTGTTGGTTAGTTAGCGGCGCATTACGTCTTGATGAACATTCAAAAAAAATCACCAAAAGCGAAATTCCAAAATCAGTTGATGTGCACACCTTCCTGTTTTGGCGCTCTAAAGGCATCGCGCAACCATCGATCTTCTGGAATAAAAAATTGCAAGACATCACTCAAAAAGTCAGGGAAGACCTTCATTATTGTATGGACATTGATTTATGGTTTAATTTTTATAAAGTCACTCCACCGGAAATCTTAGAGGAATATCTTTCTTGCCGCCGCATCCATACGACTGCCAAAACAACACCTTATAGCGGAACTTACGACAAATTCAATCAAGAGCTAGCAAATTGGTTGCTAGACAACCTATATCATTCCCAAAATGATCAAATAAAAATCGAGGTAATTAACGGAATTATCCTGATGCAAAACCAGCTAAACGATTTAAAAAGAATCAAAAAACACATTGTCTTTGGAAAATTACTGACATTATGGAAAACCATAATCAACAGAAACTTCGAAATATAGCGTTTCTAAAATGGAATATTAAATAAAAAAATTATTACAACACACAGATGTCGTCTGTAAAAACTAATAGACACTTTAAATTTGGCGATCTACTAAGACTCGTACGACGCTTCATAAATAAGTCCGCAATACCGTTTATCGCTCCTTTCGTTTGGAAAGCCGTTGAACTTGATCGAGTAATCTCAAAAAATCTGATTAAGAATAAAAAGTTCAAAATCTTATTTATCGCACAAAACGGTATTGCCGCGAACCATATAAAAAAATTTTGGCCACTATTAAAAGATGATCCCGCATTAGAGTTTTCCATCGCCGACGATAGACTTGTAAATAAGAAGATATCGAAAAGCGAACTAAGGCGTGTCGGGAACATTCCTGTCGTAAACATCATCTACGCACTCTTCAGAAACTGGGATCTGGTTATTTTTGTGAATCATCCCTGGGGCTTCGGAATTTGGCTTGCACCCTTCTTAAAGAAAGTCTATATAAATCATGGAATTTGGATAGGAAAAATCAACAATGACAATCTTGAAGACGGGGTGTATGGTTCCGGTAGAGTATTGCGGCCATACGGTAAGCCTTTCTATGACACGATGTTCGCGACAAGTTATTTTGAAAAAGAACAAGCAATAAGTTTTACTCCAGAGCTACTTGATAGAGTCACTGTGACCGGCTACCTTCGAGCCGATGAGATTCTTAAGTTACAGAAAGAAAAACGAATGGAAATTCGAAATAAATTCGGCTACGGGGAAGACGATATAGTCGTGCATATCATGTCTACATGGGGAGCTTCATCTTTGTATCAAACAATGGGAGAAGAACTGCTTGGACAAGCGGTAAAGTTATCAAATAGCTATAAATTTATTTTTTCACTCCATCCACGTCATGACGAATTTGGCGATATAAAAGAACGAAAGCGAAAAGATATATTAAAAAAGTACCAAGATCATGGAATTATGATTGCGGACACCCTCGATTGGGACGAATTTATAGTTGCCAGCGACATAGCTGTTTCCGACCATACTTCACTTTGCCTTTATTACGTCTTATTAGAGAAACCAGTGATATTGGTTCCTGTGTCTTTCGGCTCATTCGTCAAGGGGTCGTCATTTGATCAATTACAACAAATTGCTGTTCAACTAACGCATCCCGATCAATTAGAACACGCGATAATTTCCTCGACAAAAGCCAATACTTCCGGACAGTATGAAAACTTCATCAACAAAATTTGGAACCATAGGGGTAACGCCCATCTACGCTATAAAGACGAAATTTATAAGATATTGAAAGGATCACAATGAGAGTTATCACCTTCGGCACCTTCGATGTCTTCCATGTCGGCCATTTACGAATTTTGGAACGAGCACGCGAGTATGGCGATTTCTTGGTAGCTGGCGTTTCAACCGATTCCATGAATTATTCCAAAAAAGGACGCTATCCCGTTTACGATCAAAATGAGCGTTTACAAATCATCCAGGCGCTGCGTTGCGTCGATAAGGTATTTTTTGAGGAATCGATGGAGTTGAAGCGCCATTATATTGAATCTCACCTAGCCGATATTTTGGTGATGGGAGATGATTGGGCCGGTAAATTCGATGAGTTTTCCGACATTTGCAGGGTCGTTTATTTGCCTAGAACACCTTCGGTGTCGACGACGGCGATTATCGAGAAGATTCGGATTCCCAAATCCTGAGGGCAGTTCCTGTGATAAATTCATTGCCAAACAAGCGAGTGATTCGGGAAGTCTTCCTTGCATTACGACAATTGTTAACGGCTATTTTGGCATGGTTATTCGCTTATCCATTGACGTGTTTATTCAAACGCGACCCGAACTTGACTCTTGTCATCGGTCGCCAAGGGCCTGTATTTGCCGATAATTCCAAATATTTTTTTATTGCCGCTACGCAATTTGCTAAACCAAACGAGCGCATTGTTTTTTTGACCGATCATCGCTCGATTCAACAGGCGATTGTTGAGGCTGGCGGGAAAGCTGTCATGCATCCGTCTTGGCGGTCTTTATATCTTGTTTTACGATGTACTACGTTAGCTGCCGACATGTCGGACTGGTTTGATTATGGCGCTTATCCTTTGTCGAGCGGCGCAAGGCGGGTGCAAGTCTGGCATGGCGCACCGTTAAAACGGATCGAGTTGGATCTTTATCGTGAGCGTTTAGTGATCATGCCGGCTTGGGCCGGTTTTTTGTTGCAAATGCAAAAAAAGCTGCTGGGTCGCTACCCGAAATACGATGTCGTCGTTTCGACATCTCAAGATTTTACCGATCGCGCTTTTAGCCGGTGTTTCAATACAAAGGAATTTATTGCTTGCGGTTATCCCCGCAACGATGTGTTATTAGGTTGGCCGGAGCCGGACAAAGTTACGGCGGCCTTATTGGATGTCAATGTTGATTTATCTGCTTTGGCTACGGTACGCAAGGCTAAATCGCAAGGTACCCGAATCGGTTTATATGTACCGACTTTTCGCCGGGATTTAGCCAATCCTTTTGCCGAAGATATGGATTTGGCGCGCTTGTCGGCGTTTGCTGTCCGCCATAATTGTTTTTTTGTGTTGAAGCTGCATCCTTTTATGCAGGGGCGATATGCTGTCGATCGTTATCCGAATCTACTGGAATACGCGCCTTTGGGTGATGTTTATCCATTAATGCCCCTTTGCGATTTTTTAATCACCGATTATTCGTCGATTTTTTTCGACTTTTTGTTGCTGGATAAGGCTATTGTATTTTTCGCGCCGGATTTAGCGCATTATTTGGCGCAAGATCGGAAGATGTACTTCGATTATGACGAGATGACTCCGGGCGCTAAATGCGCTTGCTATGAGGAGCTTGAGCAACAATTAAGACTTATTGTTGATCATGCCGGCGAAGACGGTTTTGCGCGAAGACGCGCTGAAGTGAGAGCGTTTACGCATGATTTTGTCGATAATCGGGCGGGTTGGCGTTTGTATCATGCGCTCGCCTCAAAAAAAAATTAGCCTACAGTTTATGTATAACAGCGAGCGCAGGAGTGTGGAAACGAGGCCTAAACCATGCACGATCAAAACTTGAAAAAACCTGATTTTCGATTACCCCGTGCAAGCCTGATTGGCGGTGCTAGTTTTCTCAGTTCCCATTTATGTTTTTGGGTTATCAGCAATATATGTTACAGGTGAAGGCCTATGCGAAAACCATGAACACTAAAAAATCAATGAAGCACGACACCGGCTATAAATTGCTATTCAGTCACCCGCGCCTGGTCGAAGACTTAATCACCGGCTTCGTTCATCCCGACTGGCTGGAGGCTATCGACTTTAAAACTCTGGAACCGTATAAAGCCAGTTTTGTCACCGATGACTTACGCCAGCGTCACGATGACAGCATCTGGCGGCTGAAATTTAAAGACACCTGGCTGTATCTCTATTTGCTGCTGGAATTTCAATCCAGCGACGACTATTTTATGGCCAATCGCGTGATGACCTATATGGGCCTGCTCTATCAAGACATCATTCGCTCCCAGTCCCTGAAAAAAGGCGACAAACTGCCGCCGGTGATGCCCATCGTCATTTATAACGGTTCGTCGGACTGGACAGGCCCGGTAGCCATAGACGGCTTGATTGATTCGGTGCATCCCGCGTTAAGCGCTTACACGCCGCGCCTGAGTTATTTTTTATTGCAAGAAAAAGACACCCCGAAAGACTACAGCCAAAAGCATCCTAACAATCTGGTCGGGCATCTGATTGCCATGGAACATTGCCGGACGCCGGATGACATGCGGGCCTGTATTCAGCGCTTGCACCAACAACTGAAAACGCCGCAATATCAAGACATTCGTCGAAGCTTTGCCATTTGGTTAAGTCGCCTATTGCGCGTAAAATTAAAACAAGACAGCATCCCTGAGTATCAAGAACTGAATGAGGTAGACGCCATGTTAGCTGAACAAATGACCGATTGGACCCTGCAATGGAAAAATGAAGGCATGAAGGAAGGTGAAAAAATAGGCGAGAAACGCGGCGAGAAACGCGGCGTTCGAAAAGAAGCCGCTCACTTGTTGAGCATGCAAATTCGTTTGAAATACGGTGATTTGCCTGCGTGGGCCGAACAGCGCATACAACAAGCCGACACTCGACAACTCGAAAAGTGGGCCGGGCGCATTTTTGCCGCCGATACTTTGGATGCATTGCTGCAATAATGCCGATTTTGTTTTTTAACGGGTGTCAAGATAGTCGGCTTTTCCTCGTTCCCTTCGCGCCAGTGTGGGAATGCATGCCGG
Organism: Methylotuvimicrobium sp. KM2; assembly: GCF_038051925.1. Lineage (NCBI taxonomy): Bacteria > Pseudomonadati > Pseudomonadota > Gammaproteobacteria > Methylococcales > Methylococcaceae > Methylotuvimicrobium > Methylotuvimicrobium sp. KM2. Next base: position 797,981 of record NZ_CP150634.1, read on the forward strand.
TCTTGCCTTAGACCGTAGGATGCGGTTCACGCTGTTCACCGCATCCTACATTCTCAAACAAGCGTTTCTGTACTGATTCACACCCCCTATCGTTCCCACGCTCCGGCGCTCATCGTTATACACAAGTATCGGTAAACTTGCTAAACAGATGTCATCGTACACCTGGAAACGGTGCTGTTTGATAAATCTGCGGATATTTTCTGGTTCCCACGGTCCTCCGTGGGAACCCATACCATGTCAGCCGAGGCAAGATCGGTATGCATTCCCACGCTGGAACGGTGGGAACGAGGAAAGTTATCATCCCCATGCAGAGCGTCACTGCCATTAAGTAAGCCATCACAGAAATGAATAATGCTTGTATTCAGGCTCTAATGCACCTCAAAAGCTTGCCATCCATGGCACTGGATTCCCGCCAGTCCATAGCGGAATGACGAGTTTCCGTTTTTTCTGGTTCCCTCGGTCCTCCGTGGGAACCCATACCTTGTCAGTCGAGGCAAGATCGGTATGCATTCCCACGCTGGAGCGGTGGGAACGAGGAAATCAGCAGGATTTGTTTCAAAAAAATTGCGTTTTTTAGCCCGCGTAGGATGTATTCGCGCTAGCGTTGCGTCGAATGGTTAAAGACCAACATACGTCGCAATATGGCTATCGCCTATTGACGGCCTACGGATTGCGAGTTATCGCGTTGTGGTACATCTGTTGTTGGGTTTAAAACAGGTGGGCTACCAGAAATAGTCGATCATGGCGTTAATGGGTAGTTAGTAGAGCCAAAAGATGTGATAGGGTTGATTGCTGCGATCAATAGGTTGATGTTAGATACTGTATTATACCTTTCGCACTTCAAATTTCGGCAGTTCCTGGATAGTCGGGTTACGGCTACGCCTAACCCGACCTACACGCTATCCATTATCGATTAGTTTATGCGCGTGATTACCTTCGGTACTTTCGACGTTTTTCATGTCGGCGAAGACGCGCTGAAGTGAGAGCGTTTACGCATGATTTAGTCGATAATCGGGCGGGTTGGCGTTTGTATCATGCGCTCGTCTCAAAAAAAAATTAGCCTACAGTTTATGTATAACAGCGAGCGCCGGAGTGTGGAAACGAGGCCTAAACCATGCACGATCAAAACTTTAAAAACCTGATTCTCGACTACCCCGTGCAAGCCTTGCAGTTTTTTGCCGCCGAAGAAGCGCCCGACGACTTGCCGCAAGCGCGCATTATCCCGTTTCGTCAGGAACAACTAAAGGAACGGCTCGGCGACCGCTTTCACGAACTGGACACGCCGTTGCTGGTCGAATGGCTCGATGGACGGCGCGAAGTGATTTTGTTTTTTCTAGAAGAAGAAACCGAAGCCAGGCGCTTTTCGATTTATCGCCTGGCGCATTACTGCTTGGATTTAGCTGAATTGGCGCAAACCGACCGGGTAGTTCCCATTGTGATTTTTCTGGATCGAGGGCGTCATTCTTACGAATTGCATTTAGGCGGTGAGCGGCATAATTATCTGAGTTTTCGCTATATCGCTTGTGAGCTGAAGAACCTTTCGGCGGATGCTTACCGCGACAGCGATAATATCGTCGCTCGTTTGAACTTACCGAATATGCGCTATGCCAAAGGTCAAAAATTGGACATCTACCACGATGCGCAATTGGGCTTGGCGCTACTGGAACAAGACCCGAATAAGCAACTAAAATACGTCGACTTTGTCGATTATTACGCGGATTTGACCGACGCAGAAATTGAAACCTATCGTAATGACTATTTACCTGAAGCGGAGGATCGTATGGGATTGGCACAGATATTAAGAGAAGAAGGCCGAAAAGAAGGAGAAATCAAGGGGGGAATCAAAGGGGAAATCAGGGGAGAAGCTCAAACGCTGACCAAACAAATACAACTGAAGTTCGGTGAACTTCCCATCTGGGTGGAAGAAAAAATCAATCAGGCCGATAAGTCTCAGTTGGATCAATGGGTAGAGCGTATTTTATTTGTCGATACGTTGGAGCAGTTATTCAAACCGTAGCTCGTGGGATAAGGTGGGGATCGAGCTGTATTGATCGCGAGCGATGCGGTTCATGTTGCGCAAGGCATTACTCCTAGGATTTCGCTAATTTCTGGCGGAATGAGAGGGTGTATTCTCTTAAGTTTGGCGCCAATTATCTTCAGGTTCTCTGCGCAGTTTCCAAGGCTCCGTTGGGAAACCTTTTACGTCAGATCTTGCTTACCGGTTTCGGGAAGCTGGAGCCTCTCGAACTGCATTCCCAAGAAAAGGGCTTGGGAACGAGCGAATGGGCTATTAGAAATAACGGTGATTTTAACGATCATGCACGAAACTTTCGGTGTTTTGAACACTATGCCGGTAACGATAGTGTTTTATAGATTTCGATATAGCGGTTTACCGCCGCATTTTCACTGAAAAGCTCCGCGTTATTGCGAGAAGCTTCTTTCATATTTCGCCAAAGTTTTTGATTGTCCCGCATCTCTCCGGCCGCTTCGGCTAAGGCTTCGATATCATCTATCTGGCAGAGCGCGTAGAATGCGGTGAGGCACGAACCGCATCGTTCGCGATTGATGCGGTTCACGTTGTTCATCACATCCTACATTCCGCGCAACTTAATCGAAAAAACTTATGCACGATCAAAACTTTAAAAACCTGATTCTCGACTACCCCGTACAAGCCTGATTGGCGGTGCTAGTTTTCTCAGTTCTCATTTATGTTTTTGGGTTCTCAGCAATATATGTTACAGGTGAAATCCTATGCGAAAACCATGAACACTAAAAAATCAATGAAGCACGACACCGGCTATAAATTGCTATTCAGTCACCCGCGCCTGGTCGAAGACTTAATCACCGGCTTCGTTCATCCCGACTGGCTGGACGCTATCGACTTTAAAACTCTGGAACCGTATAAAGCCAGTTTTGTTACCGATGACTTACGCCAGCGTCACGATGACAGCATCTGGCGGCTGAAATTTAAAGACACCTGGCTGTATCTCTATTTGCTGCTGGAATTTCAATCCAGCGACGACTATTTTATGGCCAATCGCGTGATGACCTATATGGGCCTGCTCTATCAAGACATCATCCGCTCCCAGTCCCTGAAAAAAGGCGACAAACTGCCGCCGGTGATGCCCATCGTCATTTATAATGGTTCACCGGACTGGACAGGCCCGGTAGCCATAGACGGCTTGATTGATTCGGTGCATCCCGCCTTAAGTGCTTACACGCCGCGCCTGAGTTATTTTTTATTGCAAGAGAAAGACGCCCCGAAAGACTACAGCCAAAAGCATCCTAACAATCTGGTCGGGCATCTGATTGCCATGGAACATTGCCGCACGCCGGATGACATGCGGGCCTGTATTCAGCGCTTGCACCAACAACTGAAAACGCCGCAATATCAAGACATTCGTCGAAGCTTTGCCATTTGGTTAAGTCGCCTATTGCGCGTAAAATTAAAACAAGACAGCATCCCTGAGTATCAAGAACTGAATGAGGTAGACGCCATGTTAGCAGAACAAATGACCGATTGGACCCTGCAATGGAAAAATGAAGGCATGAAGGAAGGTGAAAAAATAGGTGAGAAACGCGGCGAGAAACGCGGCGAGAAACGCGGCGAGAAACGCGGCGTTCGAAAAGAAGCCGCTCACTTGTTGAGCATGCAAATTCGTTTGAAATACGGTGATTTGCCAGCGTGGGCCGAACAGCGCATACAACAAGCCGACACTCGACAACTCGAAAAGTGGGCCGGGCGCATTTTTGCTGCCGATACTTTGGATGCATTGCTGCAATAATGCCGATTTTGTTTTTTAACGGGTGTCAAGATAGTCGGCTTTTCCTCGTTCCCTTCGCGCCAGTGTGGGAATGCATGCCGGTCTTGCCTTAGCCCGTAGGATGCGGTTCACGCTGTTCACCGCATCCTACATTCTCAAACAAGCGTTTCTGTACTGATTCACACCCCCCCTATCGTTCCCACGCTCCGGCGCTCATCGTTATACACAAGTATCGGTAAACTTGCTAAACAGATGTCATCGTACACCTGGAAACGGTGCTGTTTGATAAATCTGCGGATATTTTCTGGTTCCCACGGTCCTCCGTGGGAACCCATACCATGTCAGCCGAGGCAAGATCGGTATGCATTCCCACGCTGGAACGGTGGGAACGAGGAAAGTTATCATCTCCATGCAGAGCGTCACTGCCATTAAGTAAGCCATCACAGAAATGAATAATGCTTGTATTCAGGCTCTAATGCACCTCAAAAGCTTGCCATCCATGGCGCTGGATTCCCGCCAGTCCATAGCGGAATGACGAGTTTCCGTTTTTTCTGGTTCCCACGGTCCTCCGTGGGAACCCATACCTTGTCAGTCGAGGCAAGATCGGTATGCATTCCCACGCTGGAGCGGTGGGAACGAGGAAAAATTACCCTTTTGCAATCTTAACCAATGAGACCTCGATACCCTCCTTTATTGCCTACATCCTAGCACCTCCCTCACCTAACGCTAGGTGATCCGCGTAGGGTACGCTGTGCGTACCATGGTAGCCCCGCGATGTTCATGTGCCAACCGAGTCGCCAGGGGCACGGCTGTGGTACGCGCAGCGTACCCTACAATTTATGTATAACGATGAGAGCTCCGTTGGGAAACCTTTCACGTCGGATTTTGCTTACCGGTTTCGAGAAGCTGCAGCTTCTCGGGCTGCATTCCCAAGCAAAGAGCTTGGGAGCGAGCGAAAAGTGCCGAAATTTGATGTGCGATAGGTATATAACGATCATGGACGAAACTATTCGGTGTTTTGAACGCTATGTGGGTAACGATAGTGTTTTATAGGTTTCTGTATAACGGTTTACCGCCACATTTTCACTGAAAAGCTCCGCGTTATTGCGAGAAGCTTCTTTCATCTTTCGCCAAAGTTTTTGATTATCCCGCATCTCTCCGGCCGCTTCGGCAAAGGCTTCGGTATCATCTATCGGGCAGAGTCTGCCGGTTAGGCGGTCTTTTACGATTTCAGGCATCGAAGTTGCGTTGCTACTGATGATTGGCAAACCGCAAGCTTGCGCTTCTAAGGCGCTGAGACTGAGTCCCTCCAGTCGTGTCGGAAACAGCAAGGCATCGCACTGTTGATAGTTTTTGATCAATTCTGCTGGTGAAGTCAGGCGTCCCAAGGGAATTAAATTGTGCGACGACTGGTCTTGCGCGCCGAGTTCTTGTGCTGTGCCGGTGTAATGCAGTTCAAAATTCGGGCCCAGTCGCTGCATGATGACCGGCAATAAATCGGCTCCTTTACGGCGGCTGAGATTGCCGACAAACAACAGCCGAAACGGTGTGTTGGGTGTTTCTCTAGGGTCGGGTTGAAAGCTGTCTATGTCGATCCAGTTGTATAGCGGAATGATGCCTTGTCGTCCGAATACTTTAGCGGCTTGTTGTGCGGTATAGTGGCTGACTGCGGTGACAGCGGCGGCTTTTTCGATCGCATTGGCTTCCAGTCTTTTGATCCAAAAGCGATGATACTGTTTTTGCAAAAAACTTTTATACGGTTCGAATGCCGGGTCATGCACACAGCTATGTAATGTGACGACTAAGGGTAAATGGTTAGGAATAAACCTGTCATGCAGCCAGGAATTGATGTGCACGACGGTAGCCCATGAGGGTGGTTTGGGTATCGGGACGGTATAAGGCGCATATTCGGCTCTATGCGGCAGCCAGGTGATTTCGGCGCGAATGCTACGCCGGTTTAATGCGTCCACCAAGCGAAGGGTGAACATATCGGATCCGGTGCCAGCTTTGATGGTCGGAAACCAAACGGCTGGAATTTGTTTCGGCATGGCTTACCTCGGTTTTGTAAATATTCAGTCCATCTCTTTAAAAAAGACGACTTGCCTAATGTCGATAGTTAACGATAATTGAAGCGTTGACTCAAGCTATTGGACTCATGCACGATCAAAACTTTAAAAATCTGATTCTCGACTACCCCGTGCAAGCCTTGCAGTTTTTTGCCGCCGAGGAAGCGCCCGACGACTTGCCGCAAGCGCGCATTTTCTGGTTCCCACGGTCCTCCGTGGGAACCCATACCTTGTCAGCCGAGGCAAGATCGGTACGCATTCCCACGCTGGAGCGGTGGGAACGAGGAAAGAAACTTTAGGAATGCGGGTTGCGCTTGTCGGGATTTTCGACCTCTGGGGACGCAGAGCGTCCCGGGATGCATTCCCACACAGAGCGTAGGAACGATGAAAAAATCAATATATCTATCAATTTTCAGCCATAGCAAATTGTTTTATTTGGCTATTTCGTAGGGATACCTCAGAACCGGCCCCTTTTCCGACTTTTGATTTTTGTTAATCAATCAGGGCTGAGCTGTTAAAATTGAAACCCTTGGGCCTAAGAAATTAAGGAATGAAATGAGTAAAAATAAATCAGTTATCATGGCTGTTTGGGTGGTCGCTTTGTCGGCGTGCGGTGGCGGCGGTGAGGATAGCGGTATGTCTCAGGTAAAATCGGCTTTTCTTGATAGTTGTATACAAAAGGAAGGGCGTGCGCGCCCTGTCGAGCAGGCTAGGTCGTATTGTGATTGTGTGGCCGATTCTGTTTTCGGCAATAGGGATATTTCCAATGAAACCAAAAGGCTCATGTTTTCGATGAGCGATAAAGATAGTCAACTGTATAAAAAAGATGATGCCGCGATGGTTAGAGGCGCACTGATGGCTTGCTATACTTCTAATTTTTATAAGAAAAAATAGGCTTTGTGCGAGACAATACTCCCTTTTGATTGAAAAGCCGCGTAAGAATAAAAGGTATGGGATGCGCCTATCGAGGACCGCCGTTTACCCGGCATCTAAATCCAGCACCTAAATTCCCTAGGTATTTGGCAATGATGCAAAAATCATGGCTCATTTAGGTGCTGGGTTCATGTCAGCCCTGGCAATCAATCGCCGCCGTCAAGTCTACAGGGGCCTATTTACCTAGCGGCCTGTTTTGGGTAGGAAGGCTTTAACCTAGAAAAAGCATTTCACCATGAAGATCATGAAGAATAAGAAGTTAACTCAATAACTTGTCATTCGTTTATGAACAACTTTCGCTCACCCGAAAGGTTAGCTGCAATGTTTAGGTAATCTATTGAAATACTTCATGAACTTCATGTGCTTCATGGTTGAGCTGCCGAATTTAGGTTTAATGGTCAATAGAACGAGTATTTAATCAGTTTTGGCGGCTTTTGCTTTGTTTTTGGCTAGTAAGTTGGGCGGCGGGCCGATCGGGTCGAAGTTTTTGAGTAACGGTACGTCGTCTTTGTTGACCCACATGACATTCATATCATAGGATCCTTGCGGGCCCCAGCCGCCGAAGAATTTTTTGCCATCCGGCGTGAAGGCCCAGCACATGTCCTCGCCCGCCGTATTGATGGTGTCGCCCAGGTTCAAAGGCTCTTGCCATTCGCCTTGGGGATTTTGATAGGAAATCCATTCGTCGTGCCCGCCACGCGAGCCCATGTCGGGGCGCGTGCTGGTGATGATCAGGCTTTTGCCGTCCTTCGAGAGGCCGGTCCAATGTAAATGATCCCGGTATGGGGAGTTGATCCTCGGTCCTAGGCTTTCGGGGTTCTGCCAAACGCCGTTTTTCTTTTCGACCTTCCAGATGTCGCTGTCCTGAGTGACTCCGGGTTGTTGGTAGCTGAAGTAAATCAGGCTGTCCGATACGATGATCGGGCAATGTTCTTCGCCGGTCGGCGTGTTGAGGTTAGGCAGTTCAGGCACATCATTCCAATTTTTGGCCGGCTGCCAGACGCCATCGATTTTCTGCGCTACGTAGAGATCGCCGGTCGACAGATTGCCCGGTTCGTAGCGGGTAAAATAAAGGGCGTTGCCGTCATCCGAGAGGCTTGGTTCCAACTCCCAGGCAGAGGTATTGATGTTCGGCCCCACGGTTGGGTCGACGCTTGGTCCCAGATGAATCGGGGTTTGCCAAACGCCATTCACGTTGTGAGACATCCAGATGTCGAAGCTGTAGGGATTGCCTTGTGATTCGATGACACCGGGTCGAGTCGAAACGAAAACGACCGTTTTGCCATCTGCGCTGTAGGTCAGTTCAAATTCCGAAGCCGAGGAGTTGATCGGCTCGCCGATGCTTTGCGCTAACGGGTGCGGCTTTGCGTTTTCGCCGGCAGGGATGTCCATGCCAGGCATCGCATAAGACACGTTCTGCGTCAAAAGAAGCGTCAGCGCTGCCAAATAGGACTTGGAGATAAAAGATTTTGTTTTCATAGTGTGCATAATGTTATTCGGGTTGAGATCAAGGTTATCGGGCATCAGGCTTTTCCGTCTCGAACAGAATCGCTTGCATCGGATAGCACATCGGGCTTGAGCCAAACTCTTTTTTGAAGGCCTCGGCCAATTCCGTCACGATATCCTCTGGATCGACGCCGCCCTTATCTCTGATTTCGAAGATCACCGGTGTGTACACCAAGGCACGCGCGAACGCCGTCACATCGAGAATATTGTATTCATGGCGTTGCACGGAAATGACCACAGGGTCGAAGCCGATCTGAATCAACTGTTCTTTGAGAGGGTCGATTTGGTGGCAGGACACCGGATCGAATAAAAACTGCGGGGTTTCCGAGGGAAAGTATCGTTTAAGAACTTCGAAGCTTAAACTGGCGAACGGGTTGTAGCGTTCGGAGTCCCAAACGCGGAATAAATAACGACCGCCCGGTTTCAAGGTGCGGTAAACCTCCCGAAACCCTTTGTTCCGGTCGAAAAACATGATGCCGAATTGACAGACGACGGCATCGAAGGCTTCGTCATCGAACGGCAGTGTGGTGGCGTCGGCGTTTCGGAAGGTGACTTGTTCACCCGAATGAAACTTTTGCCGAGCTACATCCATCATCGAATCGCTGATGTCGACTGCGGTCAAGCGAGCTTCTGTCGCCAATAAGTTGCGCAAGTGGCGCGTCACGATGCCGGTGCCGGCGGCGATTTCCAGTACGTCCATCGGTGCTTGTTCGGCGACGCGTCTTGCGGTATCGGCGCCGTAATGCTCGAATAGGACCGGTCCAAGGTCGCGATCATACGGAATGACAACTTCATCAACATAGCCGGACATCGTCTTTCTCCTCTGCATGGGTTTGATTGCCAATACGCCAAAAGCCAACAAAGGATTGAATTGCGCGCGGCAAGAATTGGTATCATTCGGATACCGTTGAATAAAGATAGATATTGTAAGGGAATCTTCTAATTATTAAAACGCATAGCTAATACCCGCAAAAAGGGATTCTGATGTATCCCCACAAAACGCTCGTTCCCATGCTCTGTGCTCATCGTTATACACAAATATCGGTAAACTTGCTAAACAGAGGTCATCGTATAACTGGAAACGGTGCTGTTTGATAAATCTGCGGATATTGGATATCAGTGGCTCCGAGATCGCGATCTAGGGATTCCTCGTTCCCACCGCTCCAGCGTGGGAATGCATACCGATCTTGCCTAGGCTGACAAGGTATGGGTTCCCACGGAGGACCGTGGAAACCAGAAATAAGTCAAAAATTACCCTTTTGCAATCTTAACCAATTAGACCTCGATACTTTTTATTTGCATTTAATACCCTCGGATCTCCCTCACCTAACGCTAGGAGCCTGTCCGAGAACTCGACAATTGAAATTTATAGCACAATATATAGTGCAATGTTTTATAAAAAATAACTATATATAGTGTGTATTTATTTGGATCTTGTATTCTCGGACAGGCTCCTAGGTGATCCGCGTAGGGTGCGCTGTGCGTACCATGGCAACCCCTCGATGTTCATTTCATGTGCCAACCGAACCGCTAGGGCACGGCTTTGGTGCGCGCAGCGTACCCTACAATTTATGTATAACGATGAGCGCAGAGCGTAGGAACGATGAAAAAAATCAATATATCTATCAATTTTCAGCCATAGCAAATTGTTTTATTTGGCTATTTCGTGGGGATACCTCAGGGTCAGGTTGAATTAATAATTCAACCTGACCCCTTTTTTTGTTCCGATCTCTCTTGATTGGAAGGTGTAAAATTCTGAAATAGGGTTTTCAATAGCGGATTGGGAAAGTGTCGTTCAGGGGTGATCGCATAAAAGCGTTCCTTGACTTCCATGATCTGCACGCATTCGACTAAATGACCGCTCAGCAATTCGTCACGCACCACCACGGGCGGCACCAGTGTTAATGTTCCGGACTCACGCGCCAATAGCCTTAGCATAGCCATGTCGTCCACTTCCGCAATGATTTTGGGGCGAACGCCGGCCTGGTTGAGCAAAAAATCGAAAGCAGTGCGAATTTCGCTTTCCATGCTGGGCACGAATAATCCAGCATGGTGTAAATCTTCCGGAAAATGAAAGTTAGCCGGGGCCGTCCGCGCTTGACAGACTAGGCTGGCTGGCTGTTCATCGAGCAAATGACATTGCCAGTTTCGATCCAGGGCGTCGGGAGCCGGACGATTGGACAAGAGCAAGTCTAGGGTATGTTCCTGCATTTGCTGCATCAAGGCGTTAAGGCTGCCGGAGTGCAGCACCAGCTCAATATTTTCCAAAGCCAGCAATGGTTTAATCAAGTCCGACTGAAAGTTGCGCGATAGGGTGGAAACTGCGCCGACACGTAATAAAAGCCGGCTTCCAGCTTCGCGGCGCTGCATGACACTCAATAGCTCATCACCGGCGCGGAAAATTGCTTGCGCATAATCTAAGGCAATGTGGCCGGCTTCGGTCAAGATCAACTGCCGGCCTTCGCGTTCAAATAATTTTTGCCCTAAGCTTTCTTCGAGCTTGCGCAACTGGATACTCAGTGCGGATTGTGAGATGTGCAGTTTTTCTGCTGCACGGGTCAAGTTGTTTTCATTGGCGATGACCCAAAAATAACGAAGGTGGTGATAGTTCAAGATGGCCATGATTGTTCAATTGCGCAGCATAGGAGAGAAAGGGACAGTATTATCGGTATCGATATATAAAATATAACAAAAATACAGAAATAATATATTAGATTAAAGTGGTCTGAAAAGATAATCTATTGGGCAGTTATCGTAACCCTATCATTGCCCATAACATTCATGACTCAAACACTTTTCTATAACGATCTTCGTTCCGGCTTTTTTGTCTCTCTGATCGCCTTGCCGCTATGTTTAGGTATCGCGATGGCCTCGGGTTTTCCTCCGATGAGCGGCCTGATTACCGCGATCATCGGTGGGCTCTTGGTGTCTCGTGTGAGTGGGACACAGCTTACGATCAACGGGCCGGCGGCCGGTTTAATCGTTGTGGTGTTGGATTCCGTGCAGACTTTGGGCGGAGGCAATGCTGCCGCCGGCGTTACCTATACGTTGGCGGCCATCATGATATCCGGCTTGATCCAAATTGCCCTGGGCGCATTGCGCGCGGGTAAACTCAGTGCCTTTTTTCCTTCCTCGGTAGTACACGGGATGCTGGCTGCCATCGGCATTATTATTCTGGTTAAACAAAGTTATGTTTTGCTTGGGGTTCCGGCGGAGGCAGGCTCCATTGTGCAACAAGCGATGGCTTTGCCGAGGGCAGTGATCAATATGAATGTTCCTATCGCGATGATTGGCTTGATCGGCTTAGCCGTCATGATCTTTTGGCCTCGTCTCCCTTTTAAATTCAGTCGTATGTTACCGGCGCCGCTTTGGGTTTTATTTTCCGGTTTGCTGTTGACGTATTACTTCAATTTAGATCATGTACACCGCTATCATTCTGTAGTGACGCAGTTTTTAAGTCAGGGCGAGTTTTTAATCGGTCCTTCTTTTTTGCTCAATCTTCCAAGCAATCCGATGGATGCGCTGTATTTGCCGGACTTTGCGATGATCGGCACGGCTAAATTTTGGTTCTGCGTTTTTAACATCACTCTTATCGGCAGTTTGGAAACCTTATTGAGCGCCGCGGCGGTGGACAAGTTAGACCCCAAACATCGTTGTTCCGATTTGAACCGCGATTTGATGGCCATCGGCATGGGTAATACCCTCTGCGGCCTAGTCGGCGGGTTGCCGATGATTGCGGAAATTGTGCGCAGCTCGTCAAACATCAGTTATGGCGCGCAAAGCAGTTGGTCGAACTTTTTTCATGGCGTATTCCTGCTGCTATTTATCAGCTTAGGCGCCAATCTGATACAAGAGATTCCGCTGGCATCATTAGCGGCACTATTGGTTTATACGGGATTCAGACTCGCCTCGCCGATGGAGTTTGCCAAAACCTTGAGTATTGGTTTCGGCCATTTTCTGGTGTTTGTCGTGACCTTGATCAGTATTTTGCTGACGGATCTTTTGTTAGGGGTGTTGATCGGTATTGTCACTGAGCTGGCGCTGCATGGCTTGCGTGGCTTGAAGCCGGTCCAGATTTTTCAGGCCGCCTATCGTATTGATGAACAGGAACCCGGCAATTTTCATGTACAGGTCCACGGGGCGGCCGTGTTTTCAAACTTTCTGGCGTTAAAAAGCATGACCGGCACCTTGCCTAAAGGTAAGCAGGTGATTTTCGATTTAAGTGAAGCCAATTTGATCGATAGCACGGTATTGGAATTCATCTATTATTTTCGCGCCGAGTATCAAAGATCGGGCGGTACCTGTGAAATAACCGGTTTGCACAAACACTATGCCGTCGCCAAGCATCCACTGTCCGTTCGGCGCGCGCTGAGGGGTTAGTGAGAGACTGATTTAGTTCAATCATGGAGCACGTAGCCCGTATGCAGCGGAGCGGAATACGGGTCTGGCGTGGCGCCGAACTTCCCGGATTGCGCTATGCTCCATCCGGGCTACGCTGCTAGACGAACCGCGTAGGGTACGCTGTGCGTCCCATGGTAACCCCGCGATATTCATGTGCCAACCGAACCGCCAGGGCTCGGCTTTGGTACGCGCAGCGTACCCTACAATTTATGTAAAACGATGAGAGCTGGAGCTTGGGTAACAGCACATCCATTATATTATGCTACTTCACGTCATTATGAATTATTCAGCCTTGTAGGCATCCTTGCTTTGCCCATGCTTAAAAACGGCTTTCAGATATATTCCGCCGCGCAATGCCGGTATTTTTAGCCTTTCACCGATAATATTCAAACCGGACAACAGCCAATAAATGGGCGAAGGCATGTCGCCTTTTGGGATGAAAGTCCAATAGCCTATCGTTTCCGGCGCCAGTCCCGCATCGTTTAGTAACCCGCACAGCTCTTGTCTAGTCATGAAGCGGTCGCTGCTCAAGTGCCGGGTGTCCCAGCGAAATTTGCGGGCGATCGCCGTGTACCAGCAATAAGCGCCGTTCGGGGTTAGGCAAATGAATTCGCCGCCGGGTTTCAAGACACGCGCGATTTGTCGAAGCACTCGCGGCTTGTCCGGCATGTGTTCGAATGCGCCGACGCAAAGTACGGTATCGATTCGCCCGGATTCGATAGTCTTTAATTGTTCGGCGGGGTCGATCGCAAATCGGATGGTTTCACGATTCGAATGCTGTTCGCGTAATGTTTCGGCTTCCGAAATCATATTCGGTGAAAGATCTGTGCCGATAGCCTGTTCATAAAGGCCGGCTAATTCGAATAAATGCATGCCGGTGCCGCAGCCGATTTCGAGCAATGTGCCGCGTCGTTTGCCGAGCAATGGCCGGATGATTGAAAGGCGGTAAGCTAAAAGGCGGTCGGGGCGACCGTGCGTTTCTCTGTAACTGCCGGCGATGCGGTCGAAAAACGCGCGAATATCGGCGGAACCTTCGACTTGTCGGGTTTTAAGCTTATTCATCATTGCGGGCGGAGCGGTAAATCAAGCGGATCGAGGCGATAAACGAATAGCAGAGTAGCAGCGTGATGGCGAGCGCCAAAGGCTGATAGATCGCTGGATAGTCGGTAAAGCAGGCGATTAAAACCAACATCGTGACGACGAAAACGACTTTGCCTGTGGTCGTTTGTTGTTCTTTGTAAGCTGGCGGCTTCGCGAGCATTAAAAAGCACACGAATACGTAGCGCATCAATCCCGGTATGAGTATCCACAACCCCAGTCGCTGATCGAGTACGATCAGCCAGCACAGCATCAACATGAAAAAAGCGTCGGTTTCCTTATCGAAATATTCGCCGAATTCCGATACGCAATTAAATTTACGCGCTAACCAACCGTCAACGCCGTCAAGGCATAGAACCAGTAATGCCAGGAGAATTATCAAGTCCGGCTGGTGGGCGAAAGTTACCAAGCTAAAGATCAGCAGCAAGCGAAACAAGGTCACGGCATTGGCGGGGCCGAATTGACCTATTGATGTCCAATTGCCTGGGCCGCGAACAATGAACCAGGCAAACGACAACGCCGCAGAGCCTAGCAGTAGTTCGATAGGCCATGAGAACAGAAGCATTGCAGTGCTGGCCGCTAACAAGACCGCCGAATGCAGGTTGCTCCAACGAATCAATTTAGTTTGTATCAAGGGTTCCGTTATCATGGTGCCGAATTCATTCGGAGTGTTGCGATGAAGATAGCATTGTTACATCCGCCTCTTAGCGAAATTTCGGGAGGCAATCTCTATAACCGGAATATACTACATCAAGCACGCCTGTGCCGTTTTCCGTTGCATTCGGTCACTGTCTCGGCTATCGATCGCGAACGACTGGCCGAATGGCAGAAAAATTACGAGTTGTTGATTTGGGATAGTCTATTTTGGCGAGAGTTGGCAGGCATGGCTGAAACGCTAAAAGGCAGTCCCAGTTGTCTTTTATGTCATTATTTGCCGTCTCTGAACCCGTTGGCGGCGGCGCGCGGTCGGGCCGTTTGGCACGAGATTGAGTGCCGAGCGATCGAGTCGATGCGTTTTGTCATTGCGACCGGGCAAGCGGTTTTCGACGAGATTCAAGAACGGTTTCCAAGCAAATCGGTCGGCTTGTGCGAGCCGGGAATAGACGAAGCATTCAAACCGGAATTACTGCCTATAAAAGCTAATGATTCAATTGTTCGCATGCTAAGCGTCGCTAATTTATTGCCGGAAAAAGGCTATCTCGATATTCTTGAGGCACTGGCCGTTTTGACTGAATATCCGTGGCAATGGCATTTCTGCGGCAGCGATAGGGTTAATGCGGAATTTACGCAACGTATTTGGCGTACTGCCGGTGAATTGAATCTACTCGATCGCATTCGTTACGAAGGTGTTCTGACTTCGGAGCAGGTCGCGGAATTGATGTACGGTTCGGATATTTTTGTCTCCGCTAGCCATTTCGAATCCTATGGCATCGCGCTGGCCGAGGCGGCGGCGATGCGTCTGCCGATCGTTTGTTCCGAGACCGGAGCAGCCGGGCAAATTGTTCAACATG
Organism: Methylotuvimicrobium sp. KM2; assembly: GCF_038051925.1. Taxonomy (NCBI): domain Bacteria; kingdom Pseudomonadati; phylum Pseudomonadota; class Gammaproteobacteria; order Methylococcales; family Methylococcaceae; genus Methylotuvimicrobium; species Methylotuvimicrobium sp. KM2. The sequence goes on from NZ_CP150634.1 coordinate 813,260, forward strand.
GAGTCAACGGTTTTTTGTTTGTCGCCGGCGATGTTGATGCGCTGCGTGTTCATTTAGCAAGGTTGATTAGCGAGTCGGCGTTACGGCACAGATTTCGGGAGCAACAATGTTTTGAAGGTCGGTCGTGGGGGCAATGCTTCACGATTTTTGAACGTTTATGTAGGGAAGCGTTTTGCTTGTCGAGTCTAAGTTAGTCAGTTACTCCCTTTCCCGGCAATCAAGAAAGATTGAACGAGCGAGTCGTGGTTGATTGAGAATGTGCGGAGGTTGTGTCGGTCTCAAGAAGCTAGAGCTTCCGGGATGTCTTTCCCAAGCTGGAGCTTGGGAAAGAGCGTGAAAATAAGGTATGGGATGTGTATATCGAGGACCGCCGTAAAGAATTGGGTGCGCTGCTCTGGTACGCATAGCGTACCCTACTGTCTTCAAGTTTCGAGATTGTTGTAAACGCTTCAACTATTAACGCGAACAGAGTCAAATTTTAAGGATGTAATGCATTTTCGGGTTGATGAGCGTATCTTCAAGATAGTTAGATAGGCTGGGCTAAACAGCTTACAGTCCATTGATCGCTGAAGATAAACGCTGTTCCTTCAATATAGTGGGTGGATATGATGCATAAATCAAAACAGTGGCTAACGGTAATTTTTCGATGGTTTATCGCTATCGGCTTGTTGGTGATTATCCTGAATAAAACCGATAACGATTTGCTCTGGCAGACTTTGCGTGGTTTTAATCCGGCGTTTGGGTTGCTCTTGGTGGTTTGTCATGTTGCCGTGCTGATGTTGATGGCTTACCGATGGCGGCTCATTGCTCAACAATTGAGTGTTGAGGCTGATTATGCGGATTATTTGAAAGCAATATGGATTGGCGCGTTAAGCGGCCAAATCGGGCCGCCGTTGATTTTTTCCGAAGTGGCTCGGTTCAAAGTGCTTCAAGATTATGGGGACAATCAATCGTTGATCGGTAGCCAAGTGCTTGACCGTTTGTCGGGATTGGTTGCTTTAGTGTTTATATTGCTACTGACCTTGCCGTTGAATTGGCCATTATTTGCCGAAATGATTCCGGCTGCGACGTTGCTGCAAAGTCTGGCGATCTTAGCGATTTCCGGTGTTGTTCTGTATAGGGTCGTGTTATCTACGAAAACTCGAACCCTGATGGATCGTAATAAAATCAGTGAAGTCATGAGTCTCGGACAGTCGCATTATGAGTTATCGTCGTTGATTCAATTGTTGTTGATGCTTGGCTTTTTATTGGCGGCTTACGGTTTGGGCGCCCCGAAGCTGCCGTTTACACTGTTTACATTATTACCGCTGATTTTCGCCGGGTTGACATTGTTGCCTATTTCTATCTCGGATTGGGGGACGAGAGAAATGTTTGCCGTATATGTTTTATCGTTTGCCGGTTTACCGGCAGAGGAGAGTGCGGCGATATCGATCATCTACGGCTTCAGCTACTCGTTGACGACACTCTTTGGCTTGTTTTTTTTGTTGAAAAAGTAACGTTCATGAAGGCCTAGTCATCGCCCCGGCAAATGAAAGTTCTCTGGTGATGGAGGGTGCGGTCACTCGCCCGACAGGACGCCGTGAATACGTCCATGTAGGCTCGACGGCGGCTGTCCCTGCCGCCGACGCCTGCCGGTCGAGCAACCGCACCCTCTCCGGAACCGGAATTACCAGAGCGGAGATTTCGCTCCTTCCCAAGCTCGGCTTGGGAAGGCAGTCTCGGAAGCTCTGCTTCCCGTGACGGCAAGCGGAGCTTGCGAAATCGTTTCCCAAGCAGAGCTTAGGAAACAGCGAAGGTTCGTTTTGGCGAACTTTCACAGTAAAGAACATCAATAAGTAAGTTTATTGATGTTAAGTTTATTGATGTTCGGGGGCAGCTAGGCTAAATATACCTTTATGCTGTTACCCAAGCTCCAGCTTGGGTAACCTGTTCAGGAAGCTCTAGCTTCCCGGCAATCAAAAAAGATTGAACAAGCGAGTTGGGGGTGATTGAGAATGTGCGGAGGTTATGTCGGTCTCTGCTCTGGAAGTTGGAGCTTCCGGGTTGCAACTGAGCTGAATCATTAGAGCTTAAACCGGAAAATCAAACGCTTCTTTAGTAACAGGGATGTCTTGCGCGTCCATCATCTGAGCAACACGCTGCAGTGATGCAATAATCATCAGCTGTTCCCATTCCTGTAATTTGCTGAATTCCCGTGTAAAGCGATCCTGCAAGGGGATAGGAGCATTTATTAGCATTTCCGTGGCAGCTTCAGTCATATAGACATGGACTTTTCGCTTATCAGTCTGGGAGCGCTGCCGGAACACTAGTTGACGTTTTTCCAGGCGATCCAGAATTGTTGTCACAGTCGCTTGGCTGAGACTCATGTCCTGAGCTAGCTCGCCAATGGTCAGTTGACCTTTGGCGCGTAGTGTCTGTAATAAAAGAATCTGAGGTGCGGTCAGGCTAGTGGTCTTTGCCAGATATTTTGAGTGCAGGTCGGTGGCGCGAATCACTCTGCGTAATGCGACCAGCACTTCTTCAATTTGATTCAGCAAATGTTCCTTTTCAACCGGATTTAAGTCGAGCGTATCCAGCGAATGAGGAGCGTGCGGTTGTGGGTTTTGCATCATTAATCACCGATCATTGAAATAGAGTCAGTCGCGTTACAAAGCCATTATTGTATACCCATCGAAGATCAAAATTCGGCGCCTCCGCGGGTGCTACCGAAATTTGAAGTACGAAAGGCATAATTTGATATGACATCTAATTAAAATTAAGCAAAAGTACGCGGCCTGGACATTTAAATTATTTAGTGTACTATATATTATGTTTTCCAGTGAAGCCAGAATATTTGTGCTGATGGCTAATAAAATCATGATTTAAGCTCGGCTTATCCAATTAAAGCCGAGTTAATTGCACAGAAATCTAAATAATAGAGTTGTTTATATGTTGTCTGATAAAACTCCCTCGCCCATCATTACACTTAGCCAGCCTACTGCCGAAGTTGGGGCGCAGGTGCATCGGCTGATTAGCGAGTGTCCGCCCCTGGATCCCAATTCGATGTACTGCAATTTGCTGCAGAGCAGCCATTTTTCTGAAACGGCGGTGGCGGCCAAAATTGGCGATGAGTTGGTTGGTTTTGTCTCGGGTTATCGTATTCCGCAACGTCCGGATACATTGTTTGTCTGGCAGGTGGCTGTCGGCGAAAAAGCCCGAGGTCAAGGGCTTGCCACGCGGATGCTCTTAGCCATTCTGGCGCGGCCGGCCAATCAGGATATCAACCGAATCGAAACGACCATCACCCCGAACAATAAGGCCTCATGGGCCCTGTTTGAGGGGTTGGCAAAAAAATTGGATACCCAAATTGGCAGTGCTGTGATGTTTGACAAGACACGCCATTTTGCAGATCAACATGAAACCGAAATGCTGGTGAAGGTCGGGCCGTTCAAAGCGGTTCAGGCTTAATCGCTACACTATTATCCCATCTTGCTCAGGAGAGAATTAGAATGAAAATCTTTGAAGAAATTGAATCGGAAGTTCGTTCGTATGCCCGCGCTTTTCCACGGGTGTTTGATCGCGCCCAAGGCGCAAAAATCTATGACCATGAAGGTAATGAATACCTGGACTTTCTCGCCGGTGCAGGTTCCTTGAATTACGGTCACAATCACCCGGTATTCAAGGAAAAGCTGCTTGAGTATATCCAGAATGATGGCATCACGCAGGGCTTGGACTTGCATACCCGTGCCAAAGGAGAGTTTTTGGAAAGTTTTAATGAGCACATCCTCAAGCCGCGGAATTTGGACTACATAGTGATGTTTACCGGTCCCACCGGCACCAACGCGGTTGAAGCGGCACTGAAGATTGCCCGTAAAAAAACCGGTCGTGAAAATATTATTTCGTTTACCAATGGCTGGCATGGCCAGACGCTGGGGTCGCTGTCGGTTACCGGCAATTCCACTCACCGTGGCGGCGCCGGCATTGCTTTGCATGGCTCAACCCGTATTCCCTATGACGGCTATCTGGGTGATGATTTCGATACCACCAATTTGCTCGACAAAATGCTGTCGGATTCCAGCAGTGGCGTCGATAAACCGGCTGCCGTCATCGTTGAAACGGTCCAGGGCGAAGGCGGTATCAACGCCGCGTCAATGACGTGGTTAAAAAGCCTGTCGGAAATCTGCAAACGCCATGATGTGTTGCTGATTATTGATGATATCCAGGCCGGTTGCGGTCGCACCGGCACTTTCTTTAGCTTTGAAGAAGCCGGAATTTATCCTGATATTGTGACCTTGTCGAAATCGCTCAGCGGGTATGGTTTGCCGTTAGCCATCGTTCTGATGAAACCCGAAATCGATCAATGGTCACCAGGCGAGCACAATGGCACCTTCCGAGGTAACAATCATGCCTTTGTCACCGCCAAGGCGGCGATTGATCACTTCTGGAAAGACGACGGCTTTGCCAAAGAGGTCCAGCGCAAAGGCCGGTACATTGCCGATCGTGTAGATGTTATTGTCGCCAAGTATGGCGAGGGTAACTTCAACTCGCATGGGCGAGGTATGTTCCGAGGCATTAACTGTGTCAGCGGTGATTTGGCCGGTCAGATTACCCGCAGATGTTTTCAGAAAGGTTTGATTATTGAAACCAGTGGCGCAGACGATCATGTCGTGAAGTTCCTGTGTCCGCTGATTATTACAGATGAGGAGCTGGAAAAAGGCATCGACATTCTTGAGCAAGCCATTAAAGAGGTCTGTGATAAAGCAGACACAATCCCAGAAGGAAAGGACTTTTTTGAAGGCGACTACTCTGTCAGTGAAGAAGTCAGCAAAGCCGGGTACTGAAGCCTGCTGACCCAATCAGCCTATTCGAGAATCTACTGAAGAGAACCAAAATGATCGTAAGACAGTTACAAGACGCACAGCAGACTAGCAGACGCATCGTTTCACCTGACGGCAACTGGGAAAGCACCCGCATGTTGTTGAAGGATGACGGTATGGGCTATTCCTTTCATATCACCACCATTTTCGCCGGCGCCGATTTTCGCATGCATTACCAGAATCACCTTGAGTCGGTGTATTGCATCAGTGGTGAAGGCGAAGTTGAAACGCTGGACGATGGCAAAAAGTATCCTATTACACCGGGCACGCTCTATAACCTGAATCAACATGATCGGCATATTCTGCGCGCCTTCAAGGAGTTACAGCTGGCTTGCGTCTTTAACCCGCCTCTGAACGGTAAGGAAGTGCACAACGCAGAAGGTGCCTATGAACTGGAAGCCGAAACAGTCAGTGACTGATTTTCACTCATGGCAGGGCGGTGAAGCCCTCGGCATCCACGAAGTAAGAGAGGACGTTATGACTTTTCACACCGTTGAAAAAATCGGCGGCACATCCATGAGCGATTATGTTGCCGTGCGCGACAATATCATTCTCAAACCGGTTCATCGCGAGGATCTTTATCAGCGTATTTTTGTGGTCTCCGCCTATGGAGGTATCACCGATATGTTGCTGGAGCACAAAAAAAACGGTCATGCCGGAATTTATGGTCAGTTTGCCAACAGTCTAAACGATGCCGGTTGGCAAGCTTCGTTGGTAACACTTAAGCAAGAAATGTTTGCAATCAATGCCAACATTTTTGACACTGCTGAAGCCATCAAAAAAGCCGACGCGTTCATTGGCGAACGGCTTGATGACACGGAACGCTGTCTGGCCGATTTGCAGCGTCTTTGCCAGCATGGTCATTTTTCACTGGATGCGCATCTTTCTACAGTCCGGGAAATGCTGGCCAGCATCGGCGAGGCGCACAGTGCGTGGAACACTGTCCAGTTACTGCAACAAGACGGCATTAACGCTGTCTTTGTGGATCTAACCGGTTGGCGGACCGATAAGCACATGACGCTCGACGAACGCATTAAAAAAGCCTTTGCCGAGATCGATCTGAGCCGGCAGCTACCAATCGCCACGGGCTATGCGCACAGTATTGACGGCCTGATGTCAACGTTTGACCGGGGCTACAGTGAAATGACTTTCAGCCGGATTGCGGTGTTGACCGAGGCGGATGAAGCCATTATTCATAAGGAGTTTCATCTGAGCAGTGCCGATCCGCGTCTGGTGGGTGAAGACAAGGCCGTGCCGATTGGCCGCACCAATTACGATGTGGCCGACCAACTTGCGAATCTGGGTATGGAGGCGATTCATCCCAAGGCGGCAAAAGGCTTGCGTCAGAACGAGATAGCGCTACGCGTCAGAAACACCTTTGAACCGGATCATGCCGGGACGCTGATCACCGGCGATTATGTCAGCAGCAAGCCTTGCGTAGAGATTATCGCCGGATGTAAAGGTGTTTATGCGTTCGAAGTATTCGATCAAAACATGGCGGGCGAGATTCACAATTACGACCGGGAAATCCTGGCGCTGATCCGCCGCTTCAGAGCGCATATTGTTTCCAAAGACATTAATGCCAATACCATTACCCATTACTTATCTGCGAGTCTGAAAAAAATCCGGCGCATCCGCGATGCCCTGCAAGAGATCTATCCGGATGCCGAAATCAATCAGCAAAAAGTTTCGATTGTTTCCGCCATCGGCAGCGACATGAAAATCCCGGGTATTCTGGCTAAAACTGTCTCGGCACTGGCAGAGAAACAGATCAGCGTGTTGGCGATGCACCAGTCTATGCGTCAAGTCGATATGCAGTTTGTAATAGATGAAGATGCCTACACTGACGCGATCAAAAGTTTGCATAGTCATCTGGTGGAGGTTCATGATCACGGCATTGCAATATGCCTCGCGTCATGATTGTACTGATGCCTCTTTTCAATAAACTTAACCCAGCCTTAACATTGCGCGTCAATAGGTTATTGAATAATATGCAATAATTAATTTTATGGCACTACAAAGTTAAATTTGGCATGATTTTTAATTATTATATTTCAATAGCATAGGCGGTAGGCGCTACACTTGTTAAAGCTGGGTTAAGATGTACGGGTAAGCCCTGCGTAAGTTGGGAATGACCGATGACCAGGGGCTATCTGTTGTCGTGAAGTCTTTAATCAATATGGGTTAAATGTTCAATGATTACCGAGAAAGCCGAACAGTCCGAACAAAGCGAAGATGTTTATCAGTCTCGCAACGGTGATAAACCGAAAATAATTCAACGCGTAGATCCAGTGGTTTATGCGCAAGCAGCTAATCCAAGTCTCATTGCCGAGGACTTGCAAGCCCGATATGAACGACAGGGTTTTCTTGTTCTTGATAATGTTTTTAATAAGCGGGAAGTCGATTCTTTCAGGCAAGAACTCAATCGTTTAAATGACGATAAAGAGATAAAAGCCTCGGCGGAAGCGATAACTGAATTATCCAGCGACGAAATCCGTTCACTCTTTAAAATTCATGAAATCAGTCCGGTGTTTAAAAGTTTAGCTGCCGATAATCGCTTAGCGGGATTGGCCCAGCATCTATTAAATGACCGGGTTTACATTCATCAGTCGCGCTTAAACTATAAGCCGGGTTTTCGAGGCAAGGAATTTTACTGGCATTCGGACTTTGAAACTTGGCATGTAGAAGACGGCATGCCCAGAATGCGTGCGCTCAGCATGTCCATTATTCTGACTGAAAACGACCAGCGTAACGGGGCTTTAATGTTGATTCCCGGATCGCATAAAAAATTTGTCGTTTGCGAAGAAGAAACGCCGGAGAATCATTATTCGGTCTCGTTGAAAAAGCAGGAGTACGGGATACCCAGCGATGAATGTTTGGCTAGTTTGGTTGCCGATGGCGGCATTGTATCGGCTATCGGAAAACCCGGCAGTGTCTTAATTTTCGACAGTAATATGATGCATGGTTCGAACAGTAATATCACCCCGTGGCCTCGCTCCAATGTCTTTTTCGTCTATAACGCGATCAGTAATCGAGTGACATGGCCGTTTTGCGGTTTATCGCCTCGTCCCGAATATCTTTGCAGTCGCAAGGCTATACGTGCTATCGAACCGCGGCCTTTTAACGTTGCTGTCGGTCAATCGATTTATGCTTAGAATTTTAATAATGTTGATCGTGCTGACGCCTTGTTCCGTGTTAGGCGAGAACATCAACGATGAAGCAGAGGTTCAAGATCGCTTAGATGCGATTGAGTCTTTGGATAAGCCCTTATATAGTCCTTTCATCGAGCGCTATATGCTGGATGAACTCAAGCAGTTGCGTATGGACATGGCGGCGCAGAGGAATGAGCTGATTCAGCAAATTGTGGATAGAGAGCTCAGTTCGGTCGATAGAGGCGTCACTTACGCCACTAATACCGTTACTTATTTTTTCTACTTGATTGCCGGCGCCAGTACTATTTTGGTGCTGCTGGGTTGGACCTCGCTCAGAGATATCAAAGAGCGTGTGCAGTCCATGGCGGATAAGAAAGTCTCGAAACTTGTCCATGAATATGAAGAGCGCTTGGCAATTGTCGAGCAACAACTCAACAAAGAAGCGCAATTGATAGAGAAAATCGGCGAGGATATCGAGCGGACGCAAGATGTGCAATCGTTGTGGCTCAGGGCAGGCCAAGCAAGCAGTTTGGCCAATAAAATCGCCATCTACGATCAAATTTTAAAATTGCGTCCCGAGGATTGCGAAGCATTGACTTATAAGGCCGATGCGGTACTCGATATGGGTGAGCCGCAGTGGGCTGTCAATCTATGTCAGCAAGCGTTGAAAATCGATCCTGAAAACGGCCATGCTTTTTACCAATTGGCTTGTGCGTATACCGCATTGAATCAATATGAAGAGGCCGTTAACTGTTTATCCGAGGCGCTGCAACGCACTGAGGATTATCGCGATAAGTTTGCCGATGACCCTGCGTTGCAGGCCTTAAAAGACTTTGAGCCGTTTATCGAGCTGTTGCCCAGTGAAGATAATACTCATTAACTTCTGTCTTCTGTTGATAAACACAAGTCTGATGGTGTTCGTAACAGGCCATAGCTATTACTCTACGGGACTAATCCATTCACCCTAATAAGAGCAGTTGAGTGCCTCAAACTGCCGTTTGTCTTGAGTTCTTCATTATTCGATTTGGCCCAGCAAGAACGATCTACAACAAATACCGGCAGCTCTTTTAGGTACATGCTGAAAAAGCGTTCAAATTTGGTGACGATGCGAGGTATGTCTGTTCAGCAGCACTCTCCTGCACCTTTTCCGAATACCCTACACATCCTGAAAATTAGAGATTTTCGACCAGATTAGGAGTATTAATGGTTCTCTCGTTTAGTTTTTTTTTACTGCTGTTTACGCTGATTGGCTTGGCATCTTATTGGCAAAGCCGTGGTACCAAGCAGGATTATTACTTGGCCAGCGGCAATGTCAAACCTTGGCTGGTTGGTTTATCGGCGGTGGCTACGAATAACAGTGGCTATATGTTCATCGGCGTTATCGGTTATACCTATGTCACCGGACTCGCCGCCATTTGGTTGATGATAGGATGGATTGCCGGAGATTTTTTAGCATCGCTATTGGTGCATAAACGACTTAAGGCGGCGGCAACAATCACCGGTGAAGTCAGTTACGCCGGCGTGCTTAGCGTCTGGAGCACGGGAGGAGGGCAGCCGGCGCTGCAACGGGTTATCGGCGTGATTTCGTTGGTTTTTCTATTGGCTTACGCCAGCGCGCAACTGGTCGCCGGTAGTAAGGCACTGCATGTGCTTTTCGGATGGCCGTCATGGGCAGGGGCGGTTATGGGTGGCATATTAGTTACCTTGTATTGTTTCGCGGGCGGTATCCGAGCTTCTATCTGGACGGATGCCGCGCAATCGATAGTGATGATCGTTGCAATGAGTGTGTTATTGATGACGGCCACTCAGGCGTTGGGTGGGGTCGAATCGACCCTAATGCAAATGCAAGCGATTGACGGTTTTTTAGACTGGTTCCCCAAGTCTTTGGCCTTGCCGGGTATTGCCGGCGGTTTATTATTCGCAATCAGTTGGCTTTTTGCCGGATTGTCGGTTATCGGCCAGCCCCATATCATGGTGCGTTTCATGACGCTTGACGATACCGCCAGTATGAACAAAGCACGTTTGTGGTATTACCTTTGGTATATTGCGTTTTACTTGGCGGCCACCGGCGTAGGGCTACTTTCCCGCATTTATCTGGTCGATACGGAGGCTTTCGATGCCGAGTTGGCGTTGCCGACGATGGCTATGGAGTTGTTGTCTCCGGCCCTGGTCGGCTTGATTTTAGCGGGCTTATTCGCAGCCACGATGTCCACTGCCGATTCGGTGGTGTTAAGCTGTTCGGCGGCGTTGACTCACGACATCTTGCCGCATCAAATCGAAAACCAGTATTTGATCAAAGGGGTAACCATTGTCGTGACATTCTTGGCTTTACTCGGTGCCTTGGCAAATAATCATAGTGTGTTCAGCTTGGTAATCATGGCATGGTCCGGATTGGCAAGCGCCTTTGCGCCTTTGCTGTTGGTGTTATGTGTGGGAATGCGGCCCACTCAATTCGCAAGTCTTGCTGCTGTCGCGAGCGGCTTGGCGGTCGCCATATTATGGCGTTATCTGGATTTGCACGAGAAGGCTTACGAAGGATTGGCCGGGATAGTTACGGGATTGATCATTCTTTGTTTAGCCGAGTTATTCCGGCATTTATGGAATAAACATAAGGTGAACGTTTCTTAGTGCAAATATCTTCATGTACCTTGCATTAAAAATAGGGAAGTTATTTACTCCCTTTATACTCAAAAAATGGTTAACTTTATGAAGGTATGGGGTGTGGCTAGCGAGGATGTCGGCAGCAGGGAGCTGCCGCCAAGCCCCCATGGATGGGTTTACGGCGTTCCTCGATAGACACATCCCATACCTTTTATTCTTAGACGGTTTTTTAATCAAAAGGGAGTATGACTAAATCCTAATGCACAATCTTGACGCATAAACAAATCGTTAGTTTCAGAGGATATTTTTATACGTAATTGATATTGAATAAAAATAGGCGTTTTCGCGATATGGTATGTCTTGTGCTTAAAAAATTTGTTTAATGGGCCGGTAACGGCCTGATGCAAGAACAAATTTCAGGAAGACATACCATGAAATCACTTTCTTTCCCACGCCACGGTGACAAAGAGAATTCCGATTTTTTCGAACATTATCTACGCGAGCTTTTGACCGAACGGGATCGTGTCGGTTTGACCGACATGATAGGGCAGATCGACGCGCTAATGATCACTGTGGATCCTGGTCACTCTATTCGCTATGTCGGCGAACTTTGCTTAATGACGCCTTATCATTATCTCGTGACGCTGGAAAGCGAATCCCATTGGACGCATATTTTGCGTATCGATATGAATTCGCCCGACCTGCTGATTAGAGAGGTGAAAGACCCATCGACTATGGGTATTTTTCGAAGCTTGAATGAAGTCTATCCAATTGGCGCAAGTAAGCCGAACAGTCGTTATATGGGTGAAATTCTACGAGTGGAAAACATGAGCGAGGTGACGCGTTTGCAACAAGAGCGTGAATTTCGTTTTTTTTCGCAAGATGAGAACCGTCGATTGGAGCTGCCGGGTAATTTGGCGATCAGTAAGCCTTCACCCTATAGCCATAATATTGTCGCTTATATGGAGCGACCGGAAAACCAGATCAGGGTGTATTCATTAGGGCTTTCCCGGATTCGAGACGATGTACAAACGGCTTATCGGCAAGCCAAAGAGCTGCAGGAAGAGCTAGGAATCGACAAGTTATTGAATCCCATCGATCACTTGGCAACGCGTATTTATAGCCAGAATCGCGAAACCGCGATTCTGGAATGGCTATCGCTGTCGAGTTATTTTTATTGGGGTTCATACGATATTAAAGATCAAAATTCCTCAACCAATGTGACTAAAAGCGTGCATTTTGCGGATGAGATCCATAGCCCCGCAAAAGTGTTTACGGCTAACAACACGCCATATTTTGTCAATCATTTGGAAAAGTTACCGTCGCCGACCGAAACCTTCGTCCGTAATTACGGGCCTCGCCTGCATCATTTAGCGATCGGCGTTAATGACGGCGAATATAAAGGCATGGAAAATATCGACTACGTGGTGAGTGAGATTTCTCGTCAGGGAAAAAAGTTTTTGTTGGACGTTATCGGTTCGAGAGAAGAAGGTATTAAGCAGATATTTTCAAGTGCTTCGGAGCATTCGTCGTTAATCATTGAATATGTGCAGCGATTTGGCGATTTCGACGGTTTTTTCACGAAACAAAATGTCGCGGAATTGACGCACGCGGCCGGTGTTGAAGAAGAATTACTTAATATTCAATCATCCGCGTCTGTAAAGCTTAGGGTTTCGTGAAAAATAACTTCCTGGAGTTATGTGCTTTGCCGAGGGTTCGACATCTTCGCTAGTCACACCCCATGCCTTCATAAAGTTAGCCGTTTTTTGAGTACAACGGGAGTAAAAGCGCTAAATCCGTGCACGGGCGGGTCTTGCCGGTATGATGAAATCGTGTGGTTGTTCAAGGTGCGTATAACGACGGGGCGCGCGAACTTCGGTTGAGACTGAAGAAAATGGTATTTTGAGGGGTTCTCGATAACTGGCTTTGTTGCGATAATGGGCACTTATCAGCTCTCGCTTGAGTCGTGCAATAGAGTCAGGGCTGTCTTTCATGTTTGTATAACAAAGACGTTGAGATTTCCATGGATTCAGTATTTGTAATTAAAGATGTATTAACCGCTGAGCAGGTGGCTTCGATATGCAACAGCCTTGAGCAAGTTGAATTTGATGATGGTAAAGTTACCGCAGCCGGTATGGCTAAGTCGGTTAAAAATAATCAACAAGTAATGGTGGATAAAGTCCCGGATTTGATGCCGTTGTTGTCTCAAGCGATTATGGCTAATCCATTATTCAATGCGTTGACCATGCCGCGTGCGGTTGTCAATGTCATGTTAAGTCGCTATCAGGTTGGTATGGAATATGGGACTCATACCGACGCGGCCATCATGCCGGGAGGTAATCGAGCCGATATTTCGTTTACTTTGTTTTTATCCAGTCCAGAAGCTTATGATGGCGGTGATTTAGTGCTAGAAACCGCTTTGGGAGAGCAGCGTATACGGCTAAATGCCGGCTCGTTGATTCTTTATCCGACGGGCGAGCTGCATCGTGTTAGCCCGGTTACACGAGGAGAGCGTATTGTCATTGTCGGTTGGATTCAGTCGCGTATTCGAGATTCCCGTAAACGACAGATTCTATTGGACCTTGAAAATGTTCGTAAGCAATATCTCGAAAAAGTCGGACACGACCGCACAGCTGAGTTAATGTTAAAAACTAGTATGAATCTACGCAGGATGTGGGATGAGTAGGGTATTCATGAGTTTTGTGCCCATCGTAGATCAAAAATCGGCACCGGGAGGCGTTCGAAGGATGCCGTAAACCCAGTACCCTAAATCCAGCATCTAAACTCCATAGGTATTTGGCAATGATACAAAATTCATGGCTCGTTTAGGTGCTGGGTGAATACGTTCATGTAGGCTCCTTGCCTGCTTCATGCTGTCAAAGCCTTTGCCGACACCCCTGACGCTTCCATACATTAATGCCGAAATTTGATGTGCGATAGGCATATAATAGGGAGTAAAAAAAGCAGTTGAGAGCCTCAAACTCCCGTTTTCCCTGAATCTTTCGACCGCGCTCAAGAGAGTCTTGTCGAAGGTATCCATATATGGGGATAGGTATAGTTGATTTTAGTTTGGCAGCTTTCTTTCAATTTCATTCAAAAGCGCTAGAATTAACGCATTTTTCACAAAAGTATCATTATTCGTCATGACTCTGCCTTTTGAATTAAATCGTTCGTCCGTAAAACAGTGGTTCAGTCAATTGAACTCGCCTGATGCGGTGGCGGTCGGCAGCGAGGTTTTAAAGGCGTTGAATCTTTTGGTCAAGCAAATCGAGAAACTCGATAGCGAGGAGTTGGCTCAAGTCATCGATTTGTTCGATCCGGTGGTGGTTAAAATTGTTGAATTTTTAGAGCGGTTTATTAAACAAAAACCGGACCTCTATAAGTTGGCCCGGATGTCTTCTCAGTTGATGGTGTATCTGGCCCAGTTGCATAATCATTTAGCGCAAACCGATGCGGCCAATAAGGCCTTGCATGCTAACTATGCGTTGCAAATGCTTGGCTGGAGCAGTTTTCATCGTGCTTTGAGCTATGAACGATTACCCGGTTCGTTTTGGCATGATATGGGGATCGCCTATCAGCATGCTCAAGAGGCGGGACTGGATACGCTGATCACGTCGGCCTTGCCGGCATTTCAACCGTTGAATACCTGTGCCAAGGCTTTGCGACGAAATTTACTGTTTGTTATTTGTAATCCGTATCGTTTCAACCGTGATGAGATTCAAGGCTTATTTGCTTTTTGTGAGCAAAAGCAAGCTTTATTGACGCTATTTGAGCATCAGGCGGGTTTTTATTGGGACTATCAACACGGTAAGCCCCCCGAACCTTTGGTGTTAAAGCCGGAAGGCTTAAAAGTGCTGACTTTCCATGCCGAAGCGTTGACTAAAGCCGTGCTGAATACGCAGGTGAGTTTACCGGTTACCTATAGCTCTGTTTTGTTTAATACATTGTCTAATTTTCAGCAAATAGTTCGAAGTACGGAACGCGTTTTACCCAAGTATTATGCTTTCGTTTCGGGTTATGAACAGGTTGCTATCTTTTTGAATAAGCATATTCGCGGTGGCCTGGTTTCGTTAATCAATACGCCGAAGCCTGAAAAAATATTGGAGTATTTCGAATTGGCGGCCGACCCCGAGCCTGAAGAACAAGTATTTCATCGGGTCAGCAATGATGAAATTTGGGGTAGACAAAAAAAGCAGGAAAAAGTCGAACTACAATACGGTGCTATTAAAACGTTTAAAACCGGCTTACCCGGGATTTATCTTGCGGAATATTTGAAATTGCCTGTAGAAGGCAATAACTTACTGATTCTTTATGGGCAAAGCTTGCGGCCTTTGTTGGCGGTTGCAAGACCTATTGTGTCGGCTAAAAAATCGCTATATCAGAGTGCTTTGTTGGAACTGGTTTCCGAAAGTCCATTTGCGGTTACCACCGCCGATTCATCGCCGACCGAGACTTTTATCATGGAGAGTTACGAGGGGCATTATCAATGCTATCTTCCCGGACATAAGAAGTTTAATTTGGGCGCCGAGATTGCGCTGAAGGAGGGGCGTTTGGTGCTGTTGCGATTGTTGGAAGAAACGGCGCAGTATATGCGCTATCAGGTCAGGTTTGACGCTAAGGGTGTCGAGATGGGTAGTTGATTCTTTGAGTCTAGAGAAAGTATTTTGCCATGAAGGTCATGAGGTTAATTCAATAGCAGCGTAATTCGGGTTACGCTTCTCGTTCCTACCGCTCCAGCGTGGGAATGCATACCGATGCCAGGGTATGGGTTCATCAGCGCCAACTTAAGCATCTAAGTGATTGATTAAGCAGTAGGATGGGTAGGAGCGAAGCGGAAACCCATCATGGGTGCCCGCAAACGGTAAAAAACGTTACGGAAGGGTTTATAAACCCCGTCCTGCGATAGAAACTGCGTCCGGTTGAAAAACGATGGGTTTCGGCTTCCGCCTCTACCCATCCTACGCAAAATCGGCCATGCAGGAAGGTCTGTGCAGAGCAGTAGCCTGGGTAGCAGCGAAACGGAAATCCATCATTTTGTGGTTATACCTTTCGCACTTCAAATTTCGGCATTATCGCAGGAGGCCTTGGGGTGCTCGGTAAAGGCTTTGCCAGCATGGAGCTGGCATAGAGCCTACATGGACGTATTTACGGCGTCCTTTGGCGGGCACCCCAAGGCCGAATTTTCATCTACGATGGGTATACACTCTTATTTTTCAACTATGAATCAATGTATTGCGCCTTAAGTTGGTGCTTATGGGGTATGGGTTCCCAGAAATCGTTCGACCTGAGCCCTGCGGCTTAACCTTAAACAGTCCCGTCTTAAATTAATAGCCGAAATACTGAAACATATTCATGTGCTTCGTGGTTAATTGTCTAAAACAGCGTTTCAATCGGATGTCTTTCGCTGAAATGAGCTTCTCCGGG
Source organism: Methylotuvimicrobium sp. KM2 (assembly GCF_038051925.1). NCBI lineage: Bacteria > Pseudomonadati > Pseudomonadota > Gammaproteobacteria > Methylococcales > Methylococcaceae > Methylotuvimicrobium > Methylotuvimicrobium sp. KM2. The sequence goes on from NZ_CP150634.1 coordinate 829,293, forward strand.
GTCCGTGAGTTCAAAATTCGTGCGCGAATGCATGTGTGCTTGCTGCGTAGTGTCGAAAAACTCCCAAATGCCTCCCGGTATTGCTGCCGACACCATCATGCCGCTTTCGGCGTCGACATACATTTTTGCAACGCCTTCCGGTGGCGTTAAAGGGATTTCCGGCTTGTCGCGTAAAGCGGTCTGCATGAATTCCATCCACATCGGCAAGGCCGCGGCGCCCCCGGTTTCTTTGTAGCCCAGGCTGTTGAAATTGTCGAATCCTACCCATGCCGTAGCGGATACGGTGGTGCTATAGCCGTTGAACCATGCGTCGCGGTGATCGTTGGTCGTGCCGGTTTTTCCGGCAAGGTCGGTGCGTCCGAGTCGTTTTGCTTTGACTGCGGTCCCTCTTTGCACGACGTCGCGCAGCAGAGAGTTCATTAAAAAATTAATTTGCGGCGTGATGATGCGTGGTGCTTGATTAATGAATGCCGGTGATTCGCTGGTGCAGTCCAGGCAGGCGACTTGAGGGTTGGCCTGGTACAGTAATTTGCCGTCGCCGGATTCAATCCGGTCGATCAAATAGGGTTCGATCAAAAAACCGCCGTTCGCGAAGACCGCATAAGCGCGCGCCATTTGCAGTGGAGTGGCTTGGCCGCTGCCTAGCGCAAGCGTATAGCTATTGGGAAGCTGATTTTTTTCAAACCCGAAGCGCATGGCGGTCTCAATGACAGGTTTGATACCTAAATTCAGCAGCAAGCGAACCGAAATCAGGTTTTTGGATTGTCGAAGCGCGACTCTTAGGCTAGTCGGGCCGGAAAATCTTCGATTGTAATTTTCAGGGCGCCATTCATGGCCGGGTCTTGAGCCCTCCAGTACGATCGGTGCATCGTTGATTAGCGATGCGGCTGTGTAACCGTTTTCCAGGGCTGTTGTATAGATAATCGGTTTAAATCCCGATCCCGGTTGACGGTTCGACTGTGTTACTCGATTGAATTTGTTGTGGTTGAAGTCGTAACCGCCGGCTAGTGCCAATATGGCTCCGTCGATCGTGTCGATGGCGACAAAGGCGCCTTCGGCTTCCGGTATTTGTGCTAAAGCCCAGGTTTTATCGTTGAGTTGTCTAACAAAAATGGCGTCGCCGGTTTTGAATAGATCGTGGATCGATTGCGGTGTGTTGCCGCGTGCGTTTCGCGAGATAAACTTGCGCGCCCATTTCATATTGCTCCAGGGTACTTCAACGATTTTTCCGCCGCGTAATTGGACGATAGCTTTGTCGTTATCGATTCGTTTGATCGATGCTGGATAGCTGTCGCCGATGATTGGCAGTTTATTGATGTCGGTTTTTTGAGCGGGGGCATTGGACAATTTGAATCGGTAGCCGTGGCGTTCGTCATAGCTATGCAAGGCGTTTCTCAAAGCCCGGGTGGCCGCGTTTTGCAGGGGGCGGGTAATTGTCGTGTAGACCTTCATTCCCGACCCGTATGCTTGCGGTCCGTAAAGCTCAAGGACTTTTTGCCGCGCCATTTCGGCGATAAAAGGCGCAGATAGTTCGATGCCGCGATGAATCACTCTGGCCGTATTGGCTTCGGCAAGAGCGGTTTGATAAGTTTGTTGGTCGATATAGCCGATTTTATGCATTCGGTATAATACATAGTCGCGTCTTTCCATTGCCCGAGCAGGGTTGACGATAGGGTTGTAGGCCGAAGGCGCTTTAGGTAGGCCGGCTATCATTGCGGATTCCGCCAGCGTGAGCTCGTTTAAGGATTTGCCGTAGTAGGTTTGGGCGGCGGCTGCAACGCCGTAGGAACGTTGACCTAGATAGATTTTATTCAAATAAAGTTCGAGAATTGTATCTTTTGAAAAAGTCTCTTCTATCTTGAGCGATAGAAGAATTTCTTTTAATTTACGGGTGTAGGTTTTTTCGCGGCTCAGTAAAAAATTTCGTGTGACTTGCATCGTGATCGTGCTGCCGCCTTGTTCCTTTTTACCTGTGGCGGCGAGCTTCAACGCTGCACGAAATAAGCCTACGAAATCGACGCCGTGGTGTTCGTAAAAGTGTTTGTCCTCAGCCGCTAGGAATGCATGAATCAGCTCTTTGGGAGCTTGGTCGATTGTAATGGGGCTGCGTTTTTTTTCTCCGAATTCAGCGATGAGGAGTTTATCCTTGCTATAAATTTGCAGTGGAATTTGATAATGAACATCCTTTAATTGGTTAATATCAGGTAGTTCTTCTGAGAGGCGCTCTAATAATAGATAACCGTAGATCGCCGCTGATATTAGGCCGATTAGGAAAAGCACACTTAACCATTTAAAAAAGGTGATCAGTAATTTAATTATCACGAAGTATTCCGGTTTGTACCACTAAAGTAATTGTGCCGATGTTATTGCCGAGCTAACAAGTTGGTGACATGGTTTTTTCCCTTTTCAGAGGGACTTACTCCCTTTTGATCGAAAAACCGTCTAAGAATAAAAGGCATGTGGTGTGTCTATCGAGGACCGCCGTTCACCCAGCACCTAAATTATCCCAGATAGTTAAGCATAGCCAATGGGCTATGGAATTTAGGTGCTGGGTAAACCCATCCATGGGGCTTGGCGGCAGCTCCCTGCTGCCGACATCCTCGCTAGCCACACCCCATACCTTCATAAAGTTAGCTAATTTTTGAGTATAAAGGGAGTAATACTACCTTGGTTATGATTATATCGTCAGGTTCGATTGATTCTTAACGGATTGAATAAAAAGAAATCTGACGCTGACTGTTGCTAAAAATATACTTGATTTGACTTTTGAGCAACACAAACTTTAATGAATGCTCTAAAATCATGCTATTTCGTTGTTGCCGCAAAATAGTTGCCGCTTTGTTGAGTTCGTGCTCCTGTGCGAAATAAGTTTGCCTAAATCTTTGATTTTCGATGCTGATAATTCGTTGTCGCCGGCTATGAGATAATGTGACTGGGTTTGAAAAAGCGATCGAAATCAAAGCGGAATGAATATTTTTTTATGTAATTTAAAAACATTACTATACTGATGTCTGTGCAGTTTAGTCGGACGTATTGATGTTAGTGCCTGCGTGATTGTTACTCTAACCTGACACAAGGATGTGCTCCCGTTTTAATGACTTATGTGCTTCTTAACGATGCATCATCGATAACTAGATAGGCAACAGTGTATTCGATGCAACAACAATTCAATGTTTTACAAGGGTTCCACGATGAACTGGTTTAGTCGCAAAAATGTGCCTGTAGTCGGTATCGACATTAGCACGGCAGCCGTTAAATTATTGGAATTATCGAAAAACGGTCCTCGTTATCGAGTCGAAAGTTATGCCGTCGCGCCATTACCTCAGGATGCCGTTATCGATAAAAATTTCGCGAATGTCGATGTTATCTCTGACGCCATCAAACAAGCCATCAAACAATCCGGAACGAAAGTTAAGCATGCCTGCGTCGCGGTTGCGGGTTCGGCGGTTATGACCAAAATCATAACGATGCCTGCTAATTATTCGGACGAAGAAGTTTACGAACAAATCATGGTCGAGGCAGATCAATATGTGCCTTATGCACTAGATGAGGTCAACCTGGACTTTGAAGTTCAGGGAAAAAACGCTAAAAACTCCGAAATGGTTGATGTGCTCTTGGTCGCCTCCCGTCGTGAAAATGTCGAGGACCGCATCGAAGCCTTGGATAAGGCGGGTTTAAAAGCCAAAATCATCGATGTCGAAGCGTTTGCGATGGAAAACGCCTTTGCTCTTATCGCCGATCAATTACCCGGTTCTAGCGAAGGTCAGACTATTGCTATCTCGGATATCGGTTCGACGATGGCGACTTTGAACGTCATTGCGGACGGTAGAACCATTTATACGCGTGAACAAGGCTTCGGCGGAAGGCAGTTGACCGATGAAATTCAACGCCGCTACGGCTTGTCCTACGAAGAAGCCGGTCTTGCCAAGCGGCATGGCGGTCTTCCCGATAATTATATCAATGACGTATTAGAGCCGTTTAAGAAGGCTATGGTTCAGCAAATCGCGCGATCACTCCAATTTTTTGTTTCATCGAGCGCCAATAGAACGATCGATTCGATTATTTTGGCGGGCGGCTGCTCATCGATACCCGGTGTCGACAAGTTGGTCGAGCAGAACTTGAGTATTCCCTGTTTTATTGCCAACCCGTTTATTAATATGGCTTTATCGAATCGAGTGAAACCGCAAAGTTTAAGTAGCGATGCGCCGGCGATGATGATCGCCTGCGGTCTTGCGCTAAGGAGTTTCGATTAATGGCCCGAATTAACCTGCTCCCTTGGCGAGCCGAGCTTAAAAAACAACAGCAACAGCAGTTTTTGACTGTTGCACTGTTGTCTATTGCCTTAACCCTGGTGTTGATTTTTGCGGTTCACATGCATTACGACGACGTAATGTCGCATCAGGAAAGCCGGAACCAAATGCTCAGGAATGAGATCGCTGCGGTCGACAAGAAAATCGCCGAAATAAAAAACATTGAAGAAAAGAAAACCGAATTACTGACTAAGATCGATGTGATTCAAAAGCTACAGGAAAGTAGACCCTTGATTGTGCGCCTTTTCGATGAAGTCGCCAGAAGGACGCCTGACGGCGTTTTTCTAACAAGCTTTGTTCAATCCGATACGGTATTGACGTTTAATGGGAAAACCGAATCGAATGCGCGGGTATCGGCGTTCATGCGGGCGATAGAGGCTTCCGAGTGGCTGAATAGCCCTAAGTTGAACATCATACAGTCACAACAAAAAACCAAGGTCGATCAGCTCAGCGATTTTATTCTTATCGCGAAACTTGGCGCGATTTCCGAAGATGAGAAAAACTGATGAATCTGTCTGAAATTAATTGGGATTTTAATGAGGCCGGGACTTGGCCGACACCGGTTAAAGCCGTAGTCATTGCAATAGCGTGCGTACTCGTTGCTGTCGGCGGTTATTATTACGATACCGCCGATCAATTGGAAGCGTTGGAACGATTGGAACAGACTGAGCGCGATTTGAAGAGCAGCTTCGAGGCTAAACAAAAGAAAGCGATCAATCTACCGGACTACAAGGCGCAGTTAGAACAGATTGAGGATTCGCTAACTGAAATCATCAAACAAATGCCGACTCGCTCCGAAGTGGCGAATTTATTGGTGGATATTTCACAGACCGGCTTGGCGAGCGGTTTGGAATTCAGACTATTTAGGCCGATAGACCCAGTGCGCCGCGACTTTTATTGGGAGCTCCCGATCAATATACAAGTTATTGGGCGTTATGAAGAATTGGCTTTATTTGTTAGCGGTTTGGCTTCATTGCCGAGGATCGTGACAGTGCATAACGTTAAGATATCCCCGGTTTCGCAACAAGCTAAAGGCGAATCGTCCGATAAAATGGTCATGGACGCCACGATCAAGACCTATAACGAGGGGGAGCAAGGTCCCGCGCCGGCAAAGCCTCAGCAAAGAAGAGGTAGAAGATGAAGCCGAGTATTTTATCGCTAACCGATTCAGGGTCACGGCAAAGTCGGCTTGTCGATGGAATTTTGAAACATGGTGCATTTGCGGCCTTAAGTTTGTTGAGCCTATTCTTACTGAGTGCTTGCTCGAGCGACGATAAGTCCGATTTGATTCAATATATCAATCAAGTCAAGGCGCGGCCGAAAACGCAAATAGAGCCGCTGCCTGAAATCAAAGTGATCGAACCGTTCATCTTTAAGCCGAGCGGTTTACGCGATCCGTTCCGGCCCATAGAAAAAGCTGCGGAAACCGAGCTTGTGGATGTCGGGACAGGGAGAGGGATTAGGCCCGACCCTACCCGACGAAAAGAGCAATTGGAAACCTATTCTTTGGACAGCCTGAGAATGGCGGGAACCATCATTAAGGATGCGGTGCTATGGGGATTGATCAAGGCCGGAGACGGCACTATCCACCGGGTGCGAGAAGGTAATTACATGGGCAAGAATCACGGTAAGATTATTCGTATCAACGAGGATAAAATCGAATTGATGGAAATCGTTCCCGATAAGCCGGGAACATGGCGAGAACAGCAAACTTCATTGGCATTGTCCGAATGATGTTGGGGATTAAACAATGAGTATTCAAGGCAGCAATAACATGAGCAGAGTGACCGAGCCTCTTTGGAAAACAATCTTCGCGGGAATATTCCTGTGCGTTTTTCAGTTTGCCGTTCAAGCAAGTGAAGTACAAATTCAAAACCTGGATTTTACCCGATTATCGGGAGGCCGGTTGCAGTTGCAATTGGAAATGGACGGGCCTGCGCCGGCGCTTCGGGTTTTTCATACCGACAACCCCGCCAGAATTGCATTGGACTTTAGCGGTGTTAAAAGCGGTTTGTCCAAGAAAAAATTTCCGATTAATTTAGATGCCGCCGATAGCGTGTATGTCGCCGAATCCGGTGGTAGGCTGCGAGTCGTCATTAATTTGATTTCTTCGGTGCCTTATGAAACAAGCACAGAGGGTAATAAAGTATTCGTCACGTTAGCTGGGGCGGCGCAGGCTGAGGCACCGGTCGTTCGCCAGGAAACATCGATCGTGGCTACGGCTGCACAACAAGCGAGAAGCGATGTGATAGCGCAGTTTTTGCCCGAGCAAGGCATCAAAGGCTTGGATTTCAGACGCGGGCCGCGTGGCGAAGGGCGTATTCTGATTTCGTTGAGCGAGCCGAATACGATGGTCAATACCCGTGAGGTCGGCGGTAAGGTTGAGATTTATTTTGTCAATACCCGTCTACCGGAGCGGCTTTCGAAGCGTTACGACGTATCCGAGTTCGCGACGCCGGTCAGATCTTTCGATGCGGTCAGTAGCCGTCAAGAAACCAAAATTACCGTCGATTTACAGAGTCCGCTTTACGAATATTCTCAATTCCAATCGGAAGGCATGCTGACTGTCGAATTTCGCCCGTTGACGCAAGCGGAAAAAGACGTAATAGACAGTCAGAAAGACCGCTATACCGGCGATCGTTTGTCGCTAAACTTTCAAGACATCGAAATTCGCAGCGTGATTACCTTGCTGTCCGAGTTTACCGGACAGAACGTTGTCGCTGGCGACGAAGTAACCGGGCGGATAACCTTGAAACTCGACGACGTACCTTGGGACGAAGCGCTGGATTTTATTATGATGACCAAAGGTTTGGAAAAATACCAAACCGGCAATGTCACATTGATCGCTCCGGTCGGCAAGATCAAGGAATATAAAAAGAAGCAGCGTGAAACCGAAGTTGTAGTAGCGCAAATGGAACCTCTACGGACAGAGTATATAGAAATAAATTACGCAAGAGCTGAAAGCTTTCGAAACTTATTAAATGGCCTCGATACAGGACTATTTGGAACATGTGGAATTGGTCAACAAGGGACAAATGTTGGGGCTATGCAAAGTGGTGCAGGCCAAGCAAATGTACAAAGTGGGGCTGGAAATATAAATTTAAGGGCTGCCGGTAGTCGAAAATCTGTATTATCTGATGAATTTCTCACATCAAAAGACGATGAGTTTGCTCTATTATCTCCCAGGGGCACTGCAGTTGTGGATAGCCGAACTAATACATTAATTGTTCGAGAAACTGCTAGTCGTATGGAAGAAATCAGAAAATTAATCGCCAAGCTGGATGTCCCAGTGCGCCAGGTGATGATCGAGTCCAGGATTGTGATTGCCAGTAATACGTTTGCACGCGATTTGGGCGTTAGATTTGGCGTGGCAAAAGCCGCACAGGTTGGCTCAGGAAAAACATTTGCCGTTGGTGGTCGAGGGACTGAAGGTGACATTAGCGGTGCCGCACAGGTAAGTGATTTGCTAGTAGATCTTAGTGCAACTAATCCTTATGGTGCATTAGCGATGACTTTGGCCAGAGGAGCAGATTATGTATTGAATCTCGAAATATCTGCTTTACAGGATGAGGGGCGAGCTGAGTTGCTGTCTAATCCTCGGGTCATGACTTCCGATCGTTGTCAAGCTAAAATCAGACAAGGTTTTGAAGTGCCATTTCAAGCGTTTAGTGCTAACCAGGGCGCTAATATTCAATTTAAACAAGCTGAATTGGAATTGGATGTCACTCCTCAGATTACACCTTCGGGAACGATTCAAATGGCGCTGTTGATAACCAAGAATGAGCCTGATTTTGCCCGAGCAATACAAGGAACTCCTCCGATCGTTACTCGGGAACTTGAAACCAATGTTCAAGTCATGGATGGGGAAACAGTAGTGCTAGGTGGGGTATTTGAAAGCGCCCAAACTAACTTAGACAATAAAATTCCATTTTTCTCAGATATACCAGGAATCGGCTTTTTGTTTAGGCGAAACGAGCAGAGCGATGAAAAAACAGAGTTGTTAATTTTCGTGACCCCAAAAATTGTTCACGAGAATTTGTCGGGGGCTAACTAATTACCCGCTTCTACTTCGGCCAAAAAGGGGGCATAATGCCCCCTTTTTTATGCGCGCGAAAAATTACTAGAAATCGCATGGCTAAATCGGAGAATATTTATCTCATCGGTCTAATGGGGGCCGGCAAAACGACAATCGGCAGGCTGTTGGCTAAATCGTTAAAAATGCCGTTTTACGATAGCGACAAGATTATCGAAGACTTGACTGGCGTCGATATACCGACGATTTTCGAATTCGAGGGTGAGGCGGGATTCCGGGATCGTGAACAAAAAGCGTTAGCAGGTTTGACAAAATTGACTCATGTCGTGTTGGCGACCGGCGGCGGTGCGGTTATCCGCGAAGAAAATCGGGAATGTCTCAAGGAAAACGGTTTTGTGGTTTATTTGCAATGTTCGGTGGACAGGATTTTGGAAAGAACCAAGCGCGATACGCAGCGCCCGTTATTGCAAACCGACAACCCTAGAGAGAAGTTGGAACAGTTGCTAATCGAGCGCGAGCCGTTATATTTGTCATGCGCGGACTATGTCGTCGATAGCGGCACATTACAGAGTAAGGCCGCGGTTAAAAATATATTGCAGCGATATAGGGATTTATGAGGTTGAAGAGGAAAGGTGAAAGGGGTCCTTTGTGGGAGCGATCCCTAGATCGTCCCTCACCTAGCGATAGGTGAGAGAAATCCGGTAAGCTTGGGTGACAATAAATGGTATCGAAGTCACATGGGTCAAGATTCCTCGTTCCCAACGCTCCAGCGTGGGAATGCATACCGAAGCTGAAGTGAAAGTGCTGTAGGGTGCGCATCGCGCACCTTTCCACGGTACCGAACCAAATGCAAGTTCCCCCGACCCAGGTGCGCGATGCGCACCCTACGGATTGAAAAGCGCTTTAGCGACACAGAAAATTAGAGCTATAACAAAAAACAAATGAAAACATTACAAGTCGATTTAGGGCAACGTAGTTATCCGATTTATATAGGCTCTCGTTTGCTGGAACAAGCCGATTTATTGACTCGGCATATTCGTTCAAAACAAGTTTTGGTCGTGACAAACGAAACGGTGGCGCCTTTATATTTGCAACAGGTGCTCGATAACCTGTCGGATTTTGTCGTCGAAACCGTTATTTTGCCGGATGGCGAACACTATAAGACGCTCGACTATGTGAACCGGATTTTCGATTCATTGTTAGCTCATAAATTCAGTCGAAACGCCAGTTTGATTGCCTTGGGTGGGGGCGTCATCGGAGATATGGGCGGTTTTGCCGCCGCTTGTTACCAACGCGGAATTCCATTTATACAAATCCCGACCACACTCTTGGCGCAAGTCGATTCGTCGGTCGGCGGCAAGACCGGCGTCAATCATCCGCTCGGCAAGAACATGATTGGCGCGTTTTATCAACCGCAATGTGTGATTGCCGATATGTCGGTCTTGTCGACATTGGACGACAGGCAATTGTCTGCCGGTATCGCCGAAGTGATCAAATACGGCTTGATCCGCGATCCCGATTTTTTTACATGGCTCGAGGACAATCTCGAATCCTTGCTCGATAGGGATGCCGAAGCGCTCGCGTATGCGGTCGAGCGTTCGTGCCGCAATAAAGCCGAAGTCGTTGCCGCGGATGAAAAAGAAGCCGATGTTAGGGCCACCTTGAATTTAGGTCATACCTTCGGTCATGCGATTGAAACCGGTATGGGCTACGGAAGCTATTTGCACGGCGAGGCGGTCGCGATCGGTACTTGCCAGGCGGCCGATTTATCAAGACGCAAAGGCTGGCTGACCGATGCCGACGTCGAACGTATTATTAGATTGTTTAAGCGGGCTAGGTTACCGGTCGAGCCTCCGGCAGCGCTCGATGCCAACCGTTTTATCGAATTGATGTCAGTGGATAAAAAAAATGTCGACGGCAATATTCGTTTGATTTTGTTGAAGAGCATCGGCGAGGCAACCTTGCCGGTCGGTGTGGAAAAAGCATTATTGGTAGCGACGCTAAACGGATATGGTTGAAAAGGCTAAGGAATATGCACAAAATAACTTATATAAGTAGTAGGCTCTGGGGTGGTTCGGTGACTCGCTTGACAGGACGCCGTGAATACGTCCATGTAGGCTTGACGGCGGCAATCCCTGCCGCCGACACCTGTCAATCGAGCCACCGAACCACCTTCTAACCGTTGTCGAAGTTATTTCATGCACGTTCCTAATCAAGCTGCGAATAGGCCGTATGGCTTGGCAAAACCGGCGATTAAATCGTTAATTACTGCCGAGCGCGCTCAAAAGTTCGAGTTATTGATTCATCTGATAATCAATTTTAATCGTCCGTTGATCGTTAACGGCCCAACCGGTATCGGTAAGTCGACATTGTTGACGGTCTTGCGCGAGCAACGTCCGGTCGAAGGGCATTATTGTTTCATGGCCGGCGATCATCAGTTAAATTTTGCGGAGATTCAAGAACGGTTGCGCCGTTTCTTGGAGATCGAACAACCGGCTTGTAAAGGCTTTTCCCTGGATGATGCGATCGCATTGCTTGAGCAGAAAAAACTCAAGTTAATCTTAATGATCGATAATGCCGGCGAATTGATACCTGGCTTGATTGATGCTTTATCGGAATATGCTTTGGCTAACCCGACATTAAGAGTTATTTTTTCGCTAACTCAAGACGAACTATATATCAAAAGTCGTTCTGACCGATCTGTCGAGGATTGTCATTTTATCGAGCTATTGCCGCTGTCGGAAAAACAATGCCGAGATTTTTTGCAAAATCTTTCCGGGAAGCCGGACGCGCCGATTTCGTTCAATGCGGTCAGCGATAACATGGTGGAGTATGTCTACCGCGAAACGCATGGCATTCCGGGTAAAATTATTGCTGAATTACCTCGCTTGTCCGATTTCGAGCGGTTGGGCGCGCCCGTCCGGTTTTCGATTGGGCTGTTCGCGCTTTTTGCGATCGCAGGTATCGCCTTGGTCGGTTGGGAGGCCTTGGTTCCTGAATCCGATCATCATTTAACGGAGTCTTTGCCGAGGCCGCAGCAACAGGCCTTGTCGGTTCCGTTGCCGGTTGAAAAGTTTGCCGGTAAGCAGGCGGTAAATAACAGCATCGTTACCGATGTCGCCGAGCAACAGCCTAAGCCTAAGATGACAAACGTCGTTACGGCCCCGGTAGCGGCTCTACCAGACCGGAAAATCGAGACCACTGTGAAAAATAAGAAGATAAATGATCTCGAGGTGGTTTCTGACTCTGCCGAAAACGACAAGCTTGAGAATCCGATCGCCGATCCGAGTATAGTTAAAGCCGAACCTTTAGTGTCGGCAGTCGCAGATGAAAAGATTGAGACAAAGCCGCAGGAGACGATAGATTCCAATCGCTCGGAAGATGATGACCGGTCTTGGTTATTTAAGCAATCCTCGGATCATTTTACTTTGCAATTAATGGTATTATCGAGCCGACAGTCGATTGTCAATGTGCTGAACAAATATCGGCACCTCAAGCAGGACTTGAAGTATCTTGAAACTCGCATCGGCGGTAAAGAGAAATTTATTTTGCTGTACGGCTCGTTTAGCAGTCATGCCGATGCCAAAAGGGCTGCCGGAAAATTGCCGGCGGAATTCAAAGGGGCTTGGGTTAGGCGTTTCGCGGTTTTACAAAACGATACCAAAAATGCAAACTAAGTAACGCGCATGAAATAACTTGATCAACGTGAGTATTCAGTCCCTCAGTCATTCTCGTTCCCATGCTCTGCGTGGGAATGCCTGAGTACCGCTCCAGCGGTACGAGACGCTAGAGCGTCTCGGGCTGCATTCCCACGCTGGAGCGTGGGAACGATAGGGGGGAATAATTACTGATAAACAGCGACCCATCTCGTTTCCGCGCCAGTGCGGGAATGCATGCCGGTCTTGCCTCGGTAGCCAAGGTACGGGCTCCCACGGAGGACCGAGGGAGCCAGAAAAATAAGTATTTTGCTGTTTCCCAAGCTCCTGCTTGGGAAACAAATATGTGAAGCTCTAGCTTCGCGATACCATTGAAAAAGAAGTGAAAGTGGCTCTTTCCGTTAAATGGCAGTAACGCAGGGTCATGTGAGCCTGTAGCGTAGCCCGGATGGAGCGTAGCGGAATACGGGCTACATGAGCGGATGTGGGTTGGCCGTTTTTAGCTTGATGCGTATGGGTTTGCAACCCCGTCCAGCAGGAAATTGAATACTATAGGATCTCCAGCGTGTGAACGCATACGGTTATTTTTGGCGATATCCTTAGGTTTTGGATGGGATCAATAGTAAATTCAAGTCGATTCGCGCTTATTCCTTTAAACAAGAAAATTAAACATAATGACGATATTACAAAACGATACTTTCCTCAGAGCCATATTAAAACAACCGGTCGACAGGACGCCGATCTGGATGATGCGTCAGGCAGGGCGCTATTTGCCGGAGTATCGTAAAGTCCGCGAGCAAGCCGGCAGTTTCATGAATCTATGCACGAATCCGGAACTGGCTTGCGAAGTTACGCTGCAGCCGTTGGATCGATATGCTTTCGACGCGGCTATTTTGTTTTCCGATATTCTGACGATACCCGATGCGATGGGCTTGGGGCTAAGTTTTGCCGAAGGCGAAGGCCCTAGATTCAGTAATCCGATTCGCTCGGCTGCCGATGTCGATAAATTGCCGATACCCGACCCCGAGCAGGAACTGCGTTATGTGATCGATGCGGTTCGTTTGATTAGAACTTCGTTGCAAGGCCGCGTGCCGTTGATCGGTTTTTCCGGAAGTCCTTGGACCTTGGCGACTTACATGGTTGAGGGCGGCAGCAGTAAAAGTTTTCAGAAGATCAAGTCGATGATGTATGAGCAGCCCGGTGTTGTGCATCGTATGCTGGAGAAACTGGCAAAATCGGTGGCCTTGTATTTAAACGCGCAAATCGCGGCCGGCGCTCAGGCGGTGATGCTGTTCGATACTTGGGGCGGGATGTTGACTTCCGAGGATTATCTGGAATTCTCGTTACACTATGCCAAATTGGTGCGCGAAGAATTGCAAACCGAAGCGGACGGACGCAAGGTTCCGACAATTTTGTTTACGAAAGGCGGCGGGCTTTGGCTCGAAGCAATGGCCGATACCGGCTACGATGCCTTGGGTTTGGATTGGCAAACCGATATCGGGGTAGCCAGAGCGCGCGTCGGCGACAAGGTGGCTTTGCAGGGCAACATGGATCCCATAAGTCTATATGCCAATCCGGATGTCATTCGCGCGAAAGTCCAAAAAGTACTGGAGCGTTACGGTCGCGGTTCCGGACATGTCTTCAATCTCGGTCACGGTATTTTGCCGGATATTAATCCGGAGCATGTCAAAGCGATGGTCGACGCGGTGCATGAGTTCAGCCCGGCTTATCATGCTCTTTGAGCCGAAGTTATAATCAAGTAACGATCATGAAGAAGCTGTCATCGCCCCGGCAAATGAAAGTGCGAGGGATGGCTGGGTACCTAGCAGGACGGGGTTTGCAACCCCGTCCTAAACATTTCGACTTTGGCCGAAGTAAGCCGAAATGTTTAGGGCAAATCGAAACGTTGGGGACGGGTTAAATAACCCGTCCCGCAAAACCCCCTCTTCGGAACCGGCATTGTGTTGAATATCGAAAAACTAGATTAAGATTTCAAATCCGCGAACTTTCACAGTAACGTTCATGAAAGCCCAGCAGTCGCCCCGGCAAATGAAAGTCAGCGGTATCTTGTCGTCTGCTCCTTCCCAAGCAGAGCTTGGGAAACAGCAACAGTACCCGCTTCGGTTCGCGTACTTTCACAGTAAATTTTAAAATCAGGACTTATAGAATGGCTACGATTAAATTTCAAGGTACACCGGTCAGCACTTGCGGCGAGCTTCCGGCGGTCGGATCCAAGGCGCCGGACTTTACTCTGGTCAATGGAAAACTCGCGGAAGTGACCTTAGCTAGCTATTCGGGCAAGAAGAAATGCCTGAATATCGTGCCCAGTTTGGATACGCCGACTTGTGCCGCGTCCGCAAGAAAATTCAATCAAAAAGCGGCGAGTTTGGAAAACGGTGTCGTGTTGGTCGTTTCGGCCGATTTGCCGTTTGCTCAAGCGCGTTTTTGTCAGGTGGAAGGCGCCAGGGACATTGTGCCGTTATCGACGTTTCGTTCGAGTTTTGCACGCGATTACGGCGTGGAGTTAGTCGACAGTGTGTTGGCCGGTTTGACAGCCAGAGCGATCGTGGTCATCGACGAGCAGGATCGGGTCGTTTATACCGAGCTTGTGCCGGAATTGGCCGACGAGCCCGATTATGAGTCGGCGCTAGCGTCGATGCATGAAATTGACTGAAATATACCCATTAGATCAAAATTCGGCACCGGGGTGTCGTCAAAGGCCAGCACCTAAATTTCAAGTCCATTAGAGTTCGGTGGCTCAATTGTCAGGTGTCGGCGGAAGGAAATCCTTATGCCGGGTACTCCGGCGCCTTCCCTAGGCGCTGCCGAAATTTGAAGTGAACGATTCAGGGCGATTTGTGCGTGTTGTCCCCGAACCATTCACAAGATTTGTCGATTGTGGTTACTTTTTGTCTTTTTCCTCAGCCGGGGTCTCGATGATAGTACTCTCTTCTTGAGCTGGAGCCGTTTTTTCCGGCTCGGCGATCGGTTCTTTTGTTTCGGCTGCGGGCTGCTGCGAAGATGCTTCGACTTCCGGTTCGGATGTCTTTTCCTCGGGAGTTGGTTCCGGTTCTTCCGGAATTTTTAACGACTCGACAAAATCGATAAACCAATGGTGCGATTTCATGTTATCGAGATCGGAATCGCCGAGAATGTCGTCGACCGACGGCAAACTGCCATGGTCGCGTGAATTTTCCAGTGCGCTCAAGCACCCTTCTTGATCGTTGCGTAACGCGTAAATGCAAGCCAGATTATAGGATGCCGAGCCCGATTGTATTCGGTTCGCCTCCTGAAACAACGTTAATGCATTGTCGTACAGGGAGTCTTTCGGCGCAGCCCCTTTTAGACGCGCCAAGTCCATATAGACGACGCCGCCGTCGATTGCCGCGCCCAAGGAATCGGCATTGACCATGCGGCAAAATGAAAATTTTTCGATAGCCTCCTGGTAAAGTTTGACAGCTTCGTCGCCGGTTTTCGTTTTGGCTTGATGCAACAATGCAAAGCCCCAGTTGTATAAGGTTTCGGTAAACAGTAGATCCTTATCGATCACTTCGCTAAACCCTTTATAAGCGCTGTCGAAATGATGATCCGCCTCAGCGCCTTCTCTTTTTCGGGCTTTATTGACATGACTGATAGCCGCTTTTAATTTGGATTTACGAAAAAAAGATCCGATCATATAAAATATCCTCGCTATGTTTGTGCGTTCGCAATCTAAAAACCGATAGGTTAAGCGGGCGACGCTTCGTTATAAATGATATAGAATAACAGCTTGATTTTTCGACTATATCATTAATTTATCGCGATTGGTAATTATTCAGCATAAGTCATATATGAGAAGGTGTCAGGTATTGATTTATAAGGCTGTCTGCAACAAAACGTTGCAGTCAGAGCATATAGGGATGTGTTCACCCAGCACCAAAATAAGCCATGATTTTGAATCATTGCCAAAGACCTATGGAATTTAGGTGCTTGGGTTCACGCGTCCTTACAAATCAATGCCTGACACCAACCTACCGCATGCCCTGAATAGTTACCGCGATTGCGATTAATTCAATTCTATCTCGAATATTCGTTCTTATGACTGCCATGTTAACAACATCCGAACACGAGCTTGCCAAAGCTAAACTTAATCTCGAGACCTCGCAAATCCCTTGGCGGGAGCTGCAGCGTTTTTTCGCATCGGGTTTGGCGATTCACGTCTCAGAAGGTTTGGACTTGGTCGAGGCGGCCTATCAAATAGCCTCAGACAATAAAGACCAGGTCGAGCAGTGGTTAAATTCACGACAAGTCGGACAGGTCTCCGATCAACAAGCCTTAACGTGGTACCAAGCAAACACTGAAGTATGGGCCGTCGTCGTCAAGCCCTGGATATTGGTTCAAGAGTAATTCGTAATGCGCCTCGCCTTGATCGGGTCTCAGGTACAGTTTTATCCTAACGTTCATGAAGGCCTGGTCATCGCCCCGGCAAATGAAAGTTCTCTGGTGGGGAGGGTGCGGTCACTCGCCCGACAGGACGCCGTGAATACGTCCATGTAGGCTCGACGGCGGCTGTCCCTGCCGCCGACGCCTGTCGATCGAGCAACCGCACCCTCTCCGGAACCGGCATTGCCAGAGCGGAGTTTTGCATATCGAAAAATTAGATAATGAATCAAAATTTACGATCTTTCACAGTAAAAAAAGCATTTCACCATGAAGATAATGAAGAATAATAGTTTTAATTCAATAACTTGTCATTCGTTTGTGTGCTACTTTCGCTCACCCGAAAAGTTAGCTGGAATGTTTCGGTAATCTGTTGAAATACTTCGTTAACTTCATGTGCTTCATGGTTAAACTGCCGAATTTAGGTTTATCTTTGCCGTCTGTATTCTTCATTAACCAACGGGTTTTGGGTGCTTATTCCTGCTTAACAAGACCGAGTTATAAAGATTCTGAAAAACCAGATAGCAAACCGGGCCTAAGACTGCAAGCGGGGAAACGTATTCCAGAGCGATCCAGGTCATGAACATCGTATTCTTTTGGCCTAACGATTGGCTGCCTTCCACGGCATAATTTACGCCGCCTACATAATGGCCTATCAAAAAATTGAATCCGCATGCAAGCAGCGAAATAATAGCAATTTTTCCGAGCGTCAGAGATGGAACGTGATGGCTGTACAAATAATCGGAAGCCTTTGCCGTGGCAAGGTAGATAACCAGTAGCCAAATCAAAAACGGCAGCTTGTTAATCTTTGTGAGTTTATTCGCCAACTGAATGCGATATGCTCTAATGAGTTGAGCTAAAACCAACGGTATGCCGACGACCGTCATTGTCGCCAGCAACATGTTGCCGGTGTTAATGTTACGCTCTTCGGGATGAATAAAATCCAAGATAAACGGTAACGACAGTGCGGCTAATAAATTTGTCGTGACCACGGCGGTAATGACATAAGTCACATTTTTGTTGAGCAATCTAATTACCATGGGCGCTGCCGTCGCGGTCGGCGTGGCGATCAACAAAAAAGCGATCGTTGCCAGTTCCTTGTCCAAGTTCTTTAATAGCCAATAGGCGGCAACACTCGTAGCGGCCATGACTAAGCACAGTTTTATCGCATGGCTATATACGGTCGTATCCTTTGGAATAGCCGCTTTCAGCAATGGAAAGAACAACATGATCATCAAAAGATACTTGATTAAAAATGAGAACTCATGCCCTCGGTTAAAGAAAAAACCGGCGGCAATCGCTCCAACTAGATAAAGTGAATTTTTATTCATCGATTATGACATTTCAGACTGGGCCATTGCCGCTCGATAAACGGTAAATATCCTGCCGCTTTTATCCTCGACGCCGACTGAATCGAAGCGCGTATTTTACCAGAAGGGGCGCAATGAATTGAAAAAACGGCCCGCTCATGCAACAGATTGCAGGTCGATGCCGTTGCGGCCGTTTTCCTTGACTTGATAGAGGGCGGCGTCGGCCGTCTTGATCAGCGACTTGGGTGGGCATTTATGAAATGGATTCGCGGTTGCGATACCGATGCTGACCGTGACGAACCCGGTAGCCTCGGAGTTTAGATGCGGAATTTGCAACTCGGCTACCGCCTGCTGTATCAGTTTGCCGACTTGCAGCGCGCCCGGCGCGCCGGTACGGGGCATGACCACGGCAAATTCTTCGCCGCCGTAGCGCGCAGCTAGATCGGTCGGTCTGCGCAATGCGCCGGCAATCGCCTGAGCGACTTTAATTAAACATTCGTCTCCGGCCTGATGACCATAACGGTCGTTGAAAAGCTTGAAATGATCGATGTCGCATAAAATCAGCGCCAGCGGCGCATTATCGCGTTCCAGACGCAGGCATTCCAGCGCCAGATAGTCGTCGAAACAGCGCCGGTTGGCGATTTGGGTCAGGCCGTCCACGGTCGCCAGGCGCTGCAATTCCTCGTTGGCTTTCTGTAAATCGGCTTCGGCAAGTCTGCGTTCGCGGTTTTCATTCAGCAGCCGGTTGTTGAGCGCTTCGATCGTGGCGTTGCGCGCTTCCAATTCGGTGTTTTTTTCTTTCAGCGCCGCTTTCTGCTTTTCGATATGCTCGGTGCGTTCGGCCACCTTGTCTTCGAGCAAGCGATAACCCTGAGCGTTATCGATCGAAATCGCGATTTGACCGCTCAAATGCCGTAATAAAAAAACACGCTCTTCGGTAAAAACGGCATCCGCCGCATTGTTTTCCAGATAGAGTACGCCTTGCAGTTCGCCGCTCCGCAGCAATGGCGTGCATAGCAAAGAACGTAACTTGCGCTCGGCGATCACCTTGTCCCGCCCGTAGACCGGACTTTGGCCGGCGTTATCCAAGATGACCGTTTCCCGGCTGCGCGAGACGTAGTTGATCACCATCTGCGGCAAGTCGCTTGCGAATGCCTGCGGCAAGCGTTGCATCATTTCAATAACTTCGGAATCGATTCGCGCCTCGGCCTGAACGAATAGGCCGCCGCTTTCCTGCAGTAACAACACACCGCGCTGCGCACCGGCATTTTCGATTACAATGTTCATCAAGGTTTGCAGCAAATCCGGCAGGCGCCGTTCAGCCGCGATTGTTTCGGCGGCCTTGAGCAAAGTTTCGAGATCCCAACGATGACCGGCGCTATGCGGCGACGGCCCGGCTCGGTTTGACAGGGTCAAACCATGGCGCTCGTTGAAGTGCTGCAAATAATCGGTCGCCCCCCAGCGCCGGTAGCAATAAGCCGCTTCTTCGAAATGAAACCGGGCCAGACGTTCCTGACCCTGTTCTCGATAAAGACGCCCGGCCAGTTCGTTCGCCAGACCTTCCAAATGTAATTGACCGTTGAGCTCGGCGTCGGAGGCCGCCTGTTGATAGGCCAATGCCGCCGGGGCCGGTTTCCGTTGCAGGCGGTAAATTTCAGCCTGCAGCAAAAAAAGGCGGCTCTGGAAATTTTGCGGACAGCGCCGTGCCCAGTGTCCGAAGTTTTTCTCGGTGCGCCGGATGATTCGAAAGCTACGGAGGCGTTCGATGCGGGACATCGCTGGATAACGCTTGGCGAGAATCAATGCCGTATAGAAATGATGTTCCGCGGCATGCAGCATGCCGGCCGAATCCTTAAGATAGGCCGATGATTCGCGGCTCGTGTCGATGGCGCGCTCGTCATCGCCCCACAGATACAAGCTCTGCATTTTGTTGACGTAATAATAATGCGCAAAATGCCGCGAACCGTAATCGGCCAACGCTTCGACGAAGGCCGTTTCGTCGAAATCGGCAGAACCGAACGATGTCGGCGCATCGGTATCGCCGCGCAAGTTTCGTATCGCTTGGCGTATGCCTTCAATGACGCCCGAATGCTCGCGGCCGTCGATGCGTTTCAGTA
The DNA here is from genome assembly GCF_038051925.1 of Methylotuvimicrobium sp. KM2. Classification (NCBI taxonomy): domain Bacteria; kingdom Pseudomonadati; phylum Pseudomonadota; class Gammaproteobacteria; order Methylococcales; family Methylococcaceae; genus Methylotuvimicrobium; species Methylotuvimicrobium sp. KM2. Next base: position 849,138 of record NZ_CP150634.1, read on the forward strand.
TCGCCAGAAGCCGTTCGCTTTCCTGCCAAATTACATCGAGCGGCACGCCTCGCATCAGTTGGCTTTGTATCAATCCGCAACAGGCGCAGCCGCTGTGAAACCAATCGCCGCTTTCCAGACCTGCGTCGAGTGCGGTGTGCCAATAGGTTTCGGTGTCGACGGCGGGGTGAGTCCATGAATTCGCGAAATAACCGTATACGAAATTGACTTCGGCCTTCTGCCGCTGATTGGCATATTTATCCAGCAAGCTCAACGACAGACGTCCATAATCGTAACCTGCTTGATGATTGCCTAACACGCCGCCCAGAAAAATCACGCCGAATACCATGTAGCCGATCACGGCCTCGGCATTGTTGCCGTGCTTCAGGCATCGACGGACCTGTTTCACCGAAATCGCGGCGCATAATTCCGGCCTTATTTGATAGGCGACCTTCAATGTAGCCGACAGCAGGCGTATCGCGATGTCCATTCTCGCATCGCCGACTGCCGGCAAATCGAGCAAATCGTCGGTCGTGAACTTTCGTAAACGGAACTTCAAAGCCAGGAGTTCAGCCAGGAAATTCAGGCGATTGAAGCGCTTGGGCAGATCGATCCCGAACAATGCGGCGGCTTGTCTGCCGACTCGATAAGCGAGGTCGAATCGCGCCTGGTCGGCATAGAATTGAATCATCGATTCGAAAATGCGCGCTTTTTCGAGTTCGGAGCGAGACAGTGTGACGGCCTGTTCGAAAAGCCGTTCGGCCTGCTTGTGATGACCGCATAGATGTTCGCATTCGGCGAGTTGCCAAAGCACCGACGCTAAACCGCCGAAACTCGGTAGTCGATCGGCAAGCAATTCCGAGGCATGGCGCAGATAGGGTAAGGCTTGTTCGAATGCGCCGCGATGCTTGGTCCACAGTCCCAATTTAAAATTATCGGCACCGAGCCGGCTTCTTTCGCCGGCGTCGTCGATCAACGGTAGAGTCGCATTGAGATGGTCGACCGCCTGAGACAGTAAAGACCTGTCATGCCCCATTCTGGCTTGATCGACCCAAAAACGGCCGATTTTCAATCGATTGCCGAGCAGTTCGTGTTCCGAGCATAACGAATGGACGGCTTGCTGCACTCGATCATGCGAAAAAAAATAGCGCGCCTTGTTTTTTTCTGCCATGCCGGATTGCTTGAGCAGCAAGCCCAACGTTTCGGCGGCGGCCAAATTTTTATACGGCAAGGTGTTTTCGCCGAACACGGTTACAATCGTGTCGGGGTCTACCGCACAGCCGATGCAGGCGACGATTTTCAACAATTCACGCACCGGCTCGTCGAGTTTGCCGACCCGCTTCGTCATGAAGTCGACGACATTGTCGCTGATGGCGGCCGCGCAAAGCCTTTCGCGGTCGAAGCGCCATTGGCCGGTTCCGGCATCATACTGCAAGACGTTGTTTCGCTGAAGCTCGCGCAGATATTGTAGGAAAAAGAAGGGATTGCCCTGCGTCTTGACATGGATCGAAGCGCATAACTCGTCCGCCGTCTTCTTTTCGAGCCTGATTGAATCTATCATCATCGCGGTTAGGGCCGGCATCGGCAAGGCATTCAACTCGATCGTTTCGACCCGGCCGCCTTCGTCGCGAAATTTGTTTTCAAGCGCAATCACTCCATCGCCCGGATTGACTTCATCGCCGCGGTACGCCGCTATCAACAACAGGTGCTCCAGGCCCGACAACATCGCCGCCAACCACTCGAACAACGCCGGATCGGCCCACTGCAGGTCATCGAGAAATACGCACAGAGGCCGGTTCGGCCGGCAAAAGATCTGTACGAAGCGTAACCACAGCCGCAATGAACGAACCTTGTTTTCGGCTGCCGGCAATTCGGCAAGCGCCGGTTGCGTCCCCAATAATAGCTCGAGTTCGGGAATCAATTCGATGACGGCTGCCGCTTCGTCTCCCAATTGCTCGAATAAGCGATGCCGCCAGATCGCCAACGCTTCGTCTTTTTCGCCCAATATTTGCTTAAGTAAAAGACTAAATGCGTCATGAAACAAGCGCGCCGGCGGATTATTTTGAAATTGGTCGCATTTGGCGGAGATGAAATAGCAATCGGCCGGTAGGCTTTGTTGGTTGAATGACTCGATCAAGCGCGATTTACCGACGCCCGAGGGGCCCGTCACCAGGCAGAGAACGGCCTTGTCATGCCGTGCCTGAGTCAAGGCGGCTTCCAATTGCCCCAACTCGGCTTCGCGTCCATAGAGTTGCCGCGGGTTCCGAAAAACGGAAGGCATGGTTCTTTCCATGCTCTGGCCTTTGCACAACGCTTGTCGGCAGAGCGAAAGATCCGACAACAACTCGTCCGCTCTTTGATAACGCTCTTCAGGGTCTTTAGCGAGCATTCCGATGACGATACGCGCCAGGTCATCAGGCAAGTCAGGACAAAATTCCCTAGGATCGGGGACCTCATGGGCGATATGGCGGTGAATCGCGCCGATCGAGTCCGGCGACATAAACGGTTTGCGGCCGGTAAACAATTCAAATACGATCGTTCCGAGCCCATAGATGTCGGCTCTAAAGTCGATGCCGCGATTCATCCGACCGCTTTGTTCGGGGGCCAAATAATCGATCTCACGCTCGCTCGGATAGGGCGCCTCCGGTTCAGCACGGGTTTGTAAGGCGCATGCGGCTCGACCGAAGCCGAGCAATTTCAACTGCATTTGTTTCGGGTCGACCAAAATATTGGTGGGGTTTAAATTGCCGTGAACGACTCCGTGCCGATGTATTGCGGCGATCGACTCAATGAGTTCGAAAATCAAGCCAAATGCTTCCTGAACCGGTAATGCCAGGCCGGCCGCATATTCCCGTAATGTGCACCCATTAAAGTATTCGCGCACCAAAATCAAGCGCCGGCCGTGATTCAACAAGTCCAGACCCTCGATAACGGCCGGCATCGCCACGCGCTTCAGCATGTCGAATTCACTGCGAAAGCATGCCAGCATCGTGTCGCTCGGATGACTCTCCTCCAGATATTTAAGCGTCACTTCCTTGCGATCTTGCACGCGCACGGCGCGATACAGCCGATACCAGCCTCTATCGGATAGACATTCTTTTATTAGATACTCGTCTATTTGCAACAAAGTTTTACACCGAAACTTGAAATAGAAGAACAGATTAGCAGAATCCGGTTGGTGATAAGAAGACTTTCGAGTCGTAAGGAATATAATTTGCTTGATTCATCCCAAAAATAAAATCGTCTGATTGCATGGCTTTAAGTTAAAGTAAAAAGCAGGTCCCAAGTAATTATTCACACCCCCCTATCGTTCCCACGCTCCGGCGTGGGAATGAAGACCGAGACGCTCTGGCGTCTTGTGTCACTGCAGAGGTACTCAGGCGTTCCAACGCAGAGCGTGAGAACGTTAATTGCCGGGGGGGGGTAAATAGTTACGATCCAAAAGATTGTGTTCGTTACACGGAAAAAATTCATGAAGAACAAATTGCAAATTGAAAAATTGGATGCCTATTTCGACGAAGTGCGAGATATCATTTTAAATAGACAAGACTGGATCAGCGGCTTACTGCCGGCTAGTACCGCAAACAACGTTCACGGTAATTACAACGACGCCTGGGTTCGCGATAACGTTTATAGCATCCTTGCTCCTTGGGGTTTGGCTTTAGCTTATCGAAAATCCGGCGAACCGAACGGTAAGGCATATTTGCTTGAACAAAGCGTGGTTAAGTTAATGCGCGGGCTGTTAGTAGCAATGATGCGCCAAGCGCATAAAGTCGAAATGTTTAAACAAACGCAAGATCCGCTCGATGCGCTGCATGCCAAGTACGATCTAAAAACCGGCGAAGTGGTGGTCGGCGACAGCGAATGGGGGCATTTGCAGTTGGATGCCACGTCGTTATTTTTGTTGATGCTGGCGCAAATGACTGCATCGGGACTGCGCATCGTATTTACGATCGACGAAGTCAATTTCGTGCAGAATTTGGTGCACTACATCAGCCGGGCTTACCGGACTCCCGATTATGGTATTTGGGAACGCGGCAACAAAATTAATCGGGGCATCGCCGAGTTGAACGCTAGCTCGATCGGCATGGCCAAGGCCGCGCTTGAGGCGATGTCCGGCTTCAATTTGTTTGGGCCCATGGGCGGGCAAAACTCGGTCATTCATGTGATTAGCGATGATATCGCCCGCACCCGTAACGCGCTGGAATCTCTGTTGCCCAGGGAGTCCTTATCCAAGGAAGTCGATTCGGCGGTATTGAGCATTACCGGATTTCCGGCTTTCGCTGTCGATAATCAGGAATTGAAAAGCCGCACCGAGGCCTTGATCCGTGAAAAACTCGAGGGCCGTTACGGCTGCAAGCGTTTTTTGCTGGACGGTCACCAAACCGAATTGGAAGACCCGAGTCGGCTGCATTACGAACCGTATGAATTAAAGCAATTTATGGACATCGAATGCGAGTGGCCGTTGTTTTTTTGTTATCTGCTGCTGAATAATTTGTACGCGGGCAATAATAACGAGGCGGCGCAATACAGGGTTAAGCTGGAAGCGCTCCTAGTTGAACAAAACGGGCGGCAATTATTGCCCGAACTGTATATCGTACCAAAGGAGGCGATAGAGACCGAAAAAGCTAATCCACATAGTCAAGATAGGATTCCGAACGAAAATATTCCATTGGTTTGGGCGCAAGGTTTGTTCATTCTAGGAAACCTGATAGAAGACGGGTTATTAGCGATCGACGACATCGATCCGCTCGGACGGCATAAAATCCGCGAGAAAACCTGCGATTGCACCTTGCAGGTTGCGGTGATTGCCGAGGATGATACGATTCAAGCCGATTTGAAAGCATGGGGGGTCGACACCCAAACGTTGGCTGAAATTTCGCCTATCCAAATTCGCGACGCGAGCGAATTGGCTGCGGCCTATACGAATATCGGGCGCAATGATAATCATGGTTTAACCGGAAGGCCGCTTCGGCAATTAAGAACTTTGGCGACCTCCAGAATTTATTTGATGGCCAACGAACGTTTGGTGTTTTTACCCCAATTGTTGAATCAAAAAGGCTTTTATCTAGCGATGGACAACCGTTTGCTGATTCAGCGCTTACGCTCGGAGTTGTCTTACATTCATAAGAATTGGGACGGTGCAACAGGTGATCCGTTATTCGTATTGGTTGTTAAATATAATATGCTCAGCGATGACGATCGTGATGTGTTGATCGAATTTATTCAAGAGCTGCAAAGCGGGCAAATCAACAGCACGCCTATTAAATTTGGCGAGCTATCGAAATTGGCCGAAAGCTCAAGTTATGAAAAAATTGATTATTTGCATGATTTCAAGTTTTCCGAGGCATCTTGGGACAAGCCTCAGCGGCCTTGTTTTCTGGTCTTGCCGATCGATACCGAACCGCCGGAACCGCTGAATATTTTTGTTACGATCACCTGGGAAATCAGTGACGATCAAGCGTTGATCGAACAATTGACCGCAAGCGCCAATCTCTATGCGCAACTGGAAGCGCTTGTGTTACTGGCTGGGCGACATGGTTTGGATTATGATACCGGGCTTAAGGATGCCGACGGCAATCCATGTCGGATTCGCGGCTTGCTCGAGGAGGTTTATATTCGTGCGGGCGATCTTGCGGTTTGGGATATCATTCGTCGTAGCGCGGGCTTGCTCGGTAAATACGATATCGATCTCGAACAGGCGGCTACCGAAATTTTGGTGCATCAGCATCAATTGACGGTGGGTCGAGCTTACAGCGGTAAGGCGACTTTGAAGCGCCCGGTCGACTCGTCGGAGATTTTGGAGATTATCCGCACTTACAATGATACTCACGACGCTAGTGAGCATATCATCATTCAGGAGCTGATACTGTATCTCGGCATGCTGATCAAGTACCACCCGGAACTATTTGCCGATATGCATACGATTCGTGTCGGGCATATTTTGCAATTGATTTTGGTACGCCAAAAGAAGGACTCGAACTGTACCTTGGATCAGGCTTATAACGAAGTCTTGACCTTGCCGCCCTATCAGTTGATGCAAAAAGTCCGAGAGACCTTCGAGGATTTCACCAATACGCAATATCAATTCGAGCGAGTCGAAACGTTAAATTATGTCGGTCAATGCCAGGAATTGACTTGCGCGCGCTTTTCGCCAAAGATGGATCCTGAAAATTTCGGCGAAGCCGAAGACTGGTATAACTGGCGCGAACGCCAGGGCAGCTTGGGCCGGGAAAGCGAAAGTTTTTTTACGGGCGTTTGGGATATTTTGCATCACTGTCAAGGCTTGATGATCGGTGATAAACTCAGTAGCAAGAGACGATTGGATAGCGAAACCACGTTAGCGCAAATGACGTCGGGCGAACAAAGCTTCAAATTGCATGTCAATCATTTGCTGAATAAGATTCAGGCGCCCGTCTATCGGCAGTTGACCGTCGAAGCCTTAAACGCAATAGCTTTCGTGTTTCGCGACAATCCGTCGATTAGAATCGAAGATACCTTGGTGACCGATATCATCATCGGTCACGCGGTCAGGCTTTGTTGGCTTAAGCTCCACCCGGAAGCTCAGGATAATTACAAAGAGTTCGTTTCGCTCGCTTGGCAGGCGTTTTATCAGCTGCCTCCGCATCAAGTCGCCAACGGCATGCTCGATGCGTTGATTTATCTACTTGAAAATAATAATCAAACAAAACAAGGAGATTCACAATGATTCTGGCAGGCGATATCGGAGGGACCAAAACGACCTTGGCATTATTGAGCAAGAATGAACACGGTTTGATTTCGTTGCAACAAGAACAAACCTTCAGCAGCGTTGAATTTCCAGAGTTCGATGAGGTATTAGATAAATTCTTACCGGCGGGCGTCAAGGTCGATTCGGCCTGTTTCGGCGTCGCAGGGCCGGTTATCGAGCAGCGCTGTGAGCCGACCAATCTGCCTTGGCAACTCGATGCGGAAGCGCTGAAAAAAACTTTACGCACCGATCGAGTCCGCTTATTAAACGATTTGGAAGCCATGGCGCTCGGCATGTTGTGTTTGGAACCAAAAGACTGGGTGGAGTTAAATCCTAACGCCAAATTACAAGTCGGAAATATGGCTGTGATCGCAGCGGGAACCGGTCTCGGCGAAGCCATATTGTATTGGGACGGTGCGCGCCATCATCCAATAGCGACCGAAGGCGGTCATTGCGACTTTGCGGCGCAAACCGTTCAGCAGGATCAGCTATCGAACTTTCTGAGAAAAAAATATAACGGGCATGTGAGTTTCGAACGGCTCGTTTCAGGCATGGGGTTCGGCAATATTTATGACTTTTTGGCAGAAAACCGTTTCGCTCCTCCTTGTCCCGCGGTTCCTGACTGTGCTTATCCGAGTGTCTACGGCTGCGATCGTAATGCGATTATTTCAAGATTGGGTATCAACGGCGAAGATCCCTTATGTACCGAAACTATCCGGATTTTTGTGGAGCTTTACGGTGCCGAAGCCGGTAATTTGGCCTTAAAGTCATTCGCTACCGGCGGTGTATTTATCGGGGGAGGCATTGGTCCTAAAATTCGGTCGGCATTGGAGTCTGGCAAGTTTATCGAAGCATTTAAAGCCAAGGGCCGTTTCAGCGGTTTTCTAGATACCGTGTCGGTAAAATTATCGCTGAATCCTCGTACGCCGCTGATGGGGGCGATCAGTTACTTCGACTGAACGATTTCCGGGAAATATGGGCAAGACAACGGATCGCTAAATGGACGACGCGAATTGATGGTTGTTGCTCGCAAGGGTTCGTGAATCGCCGATTCCGCGTCGTCCGTGGTTTATATACCCATCGCAAGTCAAAATTCGGCGCCTGGGTGTCTGCTAAAGGACGCCGTGAACCCCGCACCTAAATTCTATAGGTCTTTGGCAATGATTCAAAATCATGGCTTATTTAGGTGCTGGGTGAATACGTCCATGTAGGCTCTATGCCAGCTCCATGCTGGCAAAGCCTTTATCAGACACCCAGGCGCCTCCCCAGGCACTGCCGAAATTTGAAGTGCGAAAGGTATATTGTCAAAAGCGCTGATTTATTTACGAAACTCCGAATACACGTAATCGGTTTTTTTCTGAGGGGCGTGGCAGCCGAAACAGGATTTACCTCCATCGCTAACCAGTCTTTTGGTTTTGCTGTCGCCGGCAAAGCCTTCGAAGCCCCAGCCGCCGGTATCGGCAAACTTCTTGGCATCCTTGAGCATCACACCGATCAGTTTTCTATCGCCTTCCTGTATCGTTTTATCTTTTTCGACATAGTTGAGCAGGTCGAAAACCAATACCGCTCCATCCTTGTATTTACCGGTTTTCAAGCCGTCTTCGGCTAATTTGTTGGCATAGATATGATGAATCCCCTGAAAAGGGTCTTCTAATGCGTGTCCCGGTTGAATCAACATGCTCTTGGCGTGAAGCCAATTACGGTAGCCTTCGGGGAACGGGACTGCTTGTTCCGTTGCGAAACTGGCGGCGGCGAAAGAGCAAAGTACACCGGATAATACAATCGATAGACGTTTTTTCATGTGTTGACCTCCTATAAATTAGACAGGATCTTAGGATATGGCTGTAAATAACCTTCCGATTCTCCATCAGTCTTATGCACAAACGTCACGGTCATTAAATTAAGTCGTCATGTTGGCTAAAGATAGCCGACATTCAGGTTTTCCAAGTTCCCAACGCCCCAGACTGGTTTTGCTTTGGTAGCCAAGGCAGCGGGCCCTCGAAGGGGCCTACGAACCGTAAGAGCCGGTCATCCATGCCGGAATGACAGTTTTCCGTTAACATAAGGGCGGTGACGCAGAGACATAAGAGCCATTGGGGAAGGTGTTTTTGCCATGTCCTCAATGATTTCAGTTCGAAACCATTAGGTTCTTTTTAAGCTCATTTGAGGGTTTTGTCAAATGGTATTGAATCGCTATCATATCGGGCTGATTTTTGGAATGAAAGCTTTAGTTTGAGATTTATACTATTATTTAACGCGTAAAACAGCTAACGCAGATAATTAGCCGTTAATAAATTGAGTAGGTAGGGAAGGGTATGCCAAACATTAATAATTATTATGAAAGATTGGTCGTTGACCAGCTTTGGAGTATGGCTCAAAAGAGCAAGGAGTCGTTGACTCAGGATTTTATTGATGATGTTGCCTGTCTTGCATTGAATCGCTTGCCTGCCTGTTATGTGCGGAGCATGGTCGATAAAAGCTCTTATATTACCGATCAAATATATCAAGAAATGGAAAATGAGGTCACCGAAGCAATCAAACAGGCCATTGAACAGGTCCGGTTGAATCCCCGTGGTCAGCGTAATTAGCCTCATATTGTTCAAATGTCAATGGGAGGATCGTCAGCCCTTTTTCTGTCTTTTTACGCTACAATTTATGTATACCTATCGCACTTCAAATTTCGGCAATAAGGTATGGAGGCGTCGGGGTGTTTGGCAAAGGGTATATAACGATGAGTGCAAAGTGTGGCAACGAGAATCGCCGGGGATTGAAAGTTACAAACTGGAAAGGGATGTCTTCGTCGACACGTCCGTGTGTCGGATAATTAGCCGTTGGCTATGTTATTAGATAACGGTAACTTCTTCGGCTTGTGGGCCTTTTTGACCTTGAGTCACGATAAACTGAACTTTTTGGCCTTCAGTCAGGGACTTGAAACCGGAACCCGCAATGTTGCGGAAATGAACGAAAACGTCAGGACCTTGGCCTTGCTCGATGAAGCCGAAGCCTTTGTCTGCGTTGAACCATTTAACTGTGCCTGTTGTAGTAGTAGACATACTCAAAACCTTAAAAATAAAAATTAAATCAATTTAGTCCAAAATCGGACCGTCTAGCTAAGAAATAGTGAAATCTCTTAATGGCAGAACGTAACGAGGATCTACAGAAACAGAGCACTACAGAAAAAACGCCGTAACTAAAACATCAAAGACATATCGAATTTCAAGCTAAGATTATTCTATGCCTTATTTCCTCAAAGTCAACTGACAAAACAGCTACCGTCTAGAATCAATCGCCCTATCAGAGTTGGTGTTTTTTAATAGTCACTGAATTAACAAGAAAATTTCGTAACTATTCAGCGCATGTGGTTGGTTTGGCGTCGGGTATTGATTTCTAAGGACGCGTGAACCCAGCACCTACTCCTTTTATACTCAAAAATTAGCTAACTTTGTGAAGGTATGGGGTGTGGCTAGCGAGGATGTCGGCAGCAGGGATTGCTGCCGTCAAGCCCCCATGGATAGGTTCACGGCGGTCCTCGATAGACACATCCCATACCTTTTATTCTTAGTCGGTTGTTCAATCAAAAGGGAGTAAATAACCCAAAATTGTTTATCATAGCAAATAGATTATGGTATTTAGGTGCTGGGTGAATACGTCCCTGTAAGCTCTGACTGCAACGTCCTGTTGCAGACAGCCTTATAAATCAATGCCCGACACCTTCTTATATATGACTTATGCTGAATAATTAAAAAATTTCTTTATAATCGTGTGGACCTTACTGTAGATTAAAATTTTCAAGCATATGCCGAACCCCACCGCTTTTAGAAAATTGCTTGCGCATCCCAACCGTTCGCTCGCTACTTTATATAGTCAAGTTGAACAACAAAAAAAACTATTGAAAATCGTTAGGGAGGCCTTGCCCGATCATTTGAAAGAGCGAGCCGTGCATTGCGTAATCGATCGAAATAAGCTGATGGTGTATGCCGATTCGGCTAATTGGGCTTCACAACTACGTTTTTATCGCAATGCCATCCTGGGAGCTATCGATAAAATACCTAATCACCGGGTAGACATTTTACAATTTAAAATCACCGAAGCGCTTCACCTCCAAGTTGAGCAACGGGAGCGCCATGTAAATGTCCCGGGGGCAGCTAGTATTGCCGAAATTCGGCATAACGCCGAAGCTCGCGAAGACGACTCTTTAGCTTGTGCATTGTTAAAGCTAAGTTCGACATTAGAACGCTTGTCAAAGGCGAGTCCGAAAAACGAGCCATCGAAATAATATCTATCCTAAAAAGAGCAGTGCATGAAGGGGCTACAACACTTTTACCGGCTTGGTGAAGCCTTCAAGCTACCCTTCACCCTTCGACGGGGCTCTCCTGAGCGCGGCCGAAGGGCCTAGGGCGAGCCGTAGTTTGAGACTCTCAACTGTTCTTTTTAGGTTTATCCTGAATTCGGCAGTTTAACCATGAAGCACATGAAGTTCATGAAGGATTCCAAGAACTTACCAAATCCTTCTCGCTAACCTTTTTGGTGAGCGAAAGTTCTATACAAACGCGTAATAAGCTATTGAATTAACTTCCTATTCTTCATGATCTTCATGGTGAAATGCTTTTTCTAGGTTTATACCTTTCGCACTTCAAATCTTGGTAGTGCCCGAGGAGGTAGTACCCCAAACGCATCGAGCTAAAAACGGTCACACCATATCTGCTCTTTTCCAAATTGCTATTAAAGCACGTAGCCCGTATGCAGCGTAGCGGAATACGGGAATGGCGTGGCTCCGAACTTCCCGGATTGCGCTACGCTCCATCCGGGCTACGCTGTTTAGACTCGCCGAAAGCAGTCGGTAGCGATTTAGCAACGGGGATATCTATGCTTAGGATTTGGTCGTAAATAACCCTCAACAAAGCCCATAGTTCCAGGTCGTTATTTATCAAGAAATCCTTAGCTTGATTCGTATGGGCCGTACCCCCGGTGCCGAATTTTGATATCCGGTGGGTATATACTTCGATAACTTCAACTATTAACGTGAACATAGCCAAAATCGTGGCGTCGATTGCGCAACTTTTTTCATGCCCGTTCTTTATTGATTTCAGTTATAATCGCTCATTTTTTATATCGTCGATCTTAGCAATCGGCGCTTTTGTTTAGACAAAGTGTAAGTGGCTTTAGAGTCAAGGCCTTAAATACGGACAAAACGATTAAGGAGACGAATCGTTTTTTAATTATTCCCTGGAGCAACCGTGTCAAGCACAAATAACGACTTATTAACTTTTCAAGGGCTAATTCTAGCCTTGCAGGAATATTGGGCCCGCCAGGGCTGCGTATTATTGCAGCCGCTTGACCAAGAAGTCGGAGCGGGTACTTTTCATCCGGCGACCTTTCTTCGCTCGATCGGCCCGGAACCTTGGAATACCGCTTATGTTCAACCTTCGCGCAGACCTACCGACGGTCGTTTCGGGGAAAATCCGAATCGCTTGCAGCATTATTATCAGTTTCAAGTCATCTTGAAACCGTCGCCGGATAATTTTCAGGAACTGTATCTGGGTTCATTGCGTTATTTGGGCTTGGATTTGCTTGAGCATGACATCCGCTTCGTGGAGGACAACTGGGAATCGCCGACACTCGGCGCCTGGGGCTTGGGCTGGGAAGTCTGGCTGAACGGCATGGAGGTCACGCAATTTACCTATTTCCAACAAGTCGGCGGTCTCGAATGCAAACCGGTCACCGGTGAAATCACTTACGGCTTGGAGCGCATCGCCATGTATTTGCAAGGCGTCGAAAGCGTTTACGATTTGGTTTGGACCAAAGGGCCTTTCGGAACGGTCACTTACGGCGACGTCTTTCATCAAAATGAAGTTGAAATGTCCGCCTATAACTTCGAACATGCCAATGTCGAATTCTTATTCAATTGTTTCGATACTTACGAACAGGAGTGCGAAAAATTGTTGGCGCAAGATTTGCCGTTACCGGCCTATGAAATGGTACTCAAAGCTTCTCACACCTTTAATTTGCTTGACGCCCGCCGCGCAATTTCGGTTACCGAGCGGCAGCGCTATATCCTGCGCGTCAGAAACCTGGCTAAATCGGTCGCCGAATGTTATTACCAACGCCGCGAGTCGCTGGGCTTTCCGATGTTGGCCGCAAAGGAGGAGCAAGCATGAGCGACGCCAAGCATTTATTGTTTGAACTGGGTTCCGAAGAATTACCGCCGAAAACGCTGATAACGCTCAGCCGATCCTTGCTCAACAATGTCAGGCAAGGGCTGGATAATGCCGATTTAAGCTATTCCGGCATTAAAGGCTATGCCACTCCCAGACGTCTGGCGGTTTGGGTCGAAAACCTCGCGGTCGCGCAACCCGATAAAATCGTCGAAAAACGCGGGCCGGCAGTGCAGGCTGCATTCGCCGCCGACGGTTCGCCAAGCAAAGCCGCTCAGGGCTTTGCCGCCAGTTGCGGCACAACGGTTGAGGGCCTGGAACGCTTGACTACGGACAAAGGCGAATGGTTGGTTTATCGTCAACAGGTCGAAGGTCAGACCACAGAAAAGTTGATTCCCGAAATATTGCGTGCCAGCATTCATGCTTTGCCGATAGCCAAACGCATGCGCTGGGGCAACTATGCGACCGAATTCGTTCGGCCCGTGCACTGGGCGGTGCTGTTGTTCGGTGATCAGGTCATTGAGACCGATATTCTCGGCCTGACTACAGGTAAGCAAACTTTCGGCCATCGTTTTCATGCGCCTGTCGCTTTGACTGTCGAGAGCGCGGACCGCTACCGGGATATTTTGTTCGATTCCGGTAAAGTCATTGCCGACTTTGACGAGCGCAAGCAAAAAATCCGGCTTGCGGCGCAGCAGGCCGCGCAATCGGTCGGCGGTACCGCACATATCGAGGAAGACCTGCTCGAGGAAATCGCCGCGCTGAACGAATGGCCGGTCCCAGTCATCGGGCATTTCGATCCGCGCTATTTGGAGTTGCCGGCCGAAGTGTTGATCACGACGATGCAGACCAATCAAAAATATTTTCCGGTCAAGCAGGCCGACGGTAGTTTGTCGGCGCATTTCATCACGTTCAGCAATATCGAAAGCACTCGTCCGGAATCGATACGCGAAGGCAACGAGCGCGTGATCACTCCGCGTTTGTCCGATGCCGAATTTTTCTGGAAACAGGACCGCAAGCTGCGTCTTGAAGACCGGGTCGACGCGCTGAAAAACATCGTTTTCCAAAAAACCTTGGGCACCTTGGCCGATAAAACGCACCGGGTCAAACAACTGGCCGATTACATCGCTACGCAACTCGATGCCGATGCGAACCTGGCCAAACGCGCCGCCGTTCTTGCCAAAACCGACTTATTGACCGAAATGGTCGGAGAATTCCCAAACTTGCAAGGCGTCATGGGCCGCTATTACGCACTGGCCGACAATGAGCCGGCCGAAGTCGCCGAGGCGCTCGAAGAGCAATATTTTCCTAAGCAATCCGGAAGCGTCACGGCCGCTAGCAAGACCGGACAAATTTTGTCGTTGGCCGAAAAGATCGACACGCTGACCGGTATCTTCAGCGCCGGCTTGATTCCGACCGGCGATAAGGACCCCTATGCACTGCGCCGCGCCGCGCTCGGCGTACTTCGCACCGCGATCGAACGCGAACTTCCGTTAAATTTGACAGCGTGCGTGGATTTTGCAATTGAACAAGTCGAGCACGACTTCGACCGGGCTAAAACGCATCGAATGGTGCTGGAATTTATCTACGACCGGCTTAAAGGGTATTGTTCGGACAAGGGTTTTAGCCCCGACGAATTCGACGCGGTGCTGGTCGTATTGCCGGAGCAACCGTTGGATTTCATGCGCCGCTTGGAAGCCGTCAAAACGTTCCGGCAACGCCCTGAAGCCGAGAGCCTGGCCGGCGCCAACAAAAGAATTCGCAATATTTTGAAAAAAACCGAGGCGCCTCAAGACTTCGATAGTCATGTACTCGCAGAACCGGCGGAAATCCAATTGTTGCAAGCCGCGCAGGCATCCGCCGAGGCGATCGGACCGCTATTGCAACAACAGGATTATTCAGCCGCGATGAATCGCCTGGCGCAACTGAAGGATACCGTGGATGCATTTTTCGACAACGTCATGGTCATGACCGACGATATCGAGCTGCGTAATAGCCGCCTCGGCTTGCTGAACATGCTGTCCGAGCAGTTTTTACAAATCGCCGATATTTCAAGGCTGCAATCGTAAATCGGAGCGATTGCCACTCGAGCCGGTTTGCTCATTATACCGGTTCGAGCGGTTTTTTAATTCTGCGTGATTTCTTGAACATTTTCATCCATGACTCAGTCGACTTCAATCAATTATCAACCGTCCTTTCGCGTCTATCTCGGGTCCACCTTATTATTACTGGGTATCATCATATCGACGCTGTTGTTCGGACCGATCATCTTGGCCTGCGCGGTCCTGCCGTTTTCGGTCCGCTATAAAATCGCAGGCATTTGGATAAATTTGCTGCTATGGATGGTCGAAAAATCCTGCGGAATCCGTTATGAAGTGGAAGGTTTAGAGCATATTAAAGGCATTGATGCCGCGGTAGTGCTCAGCAAGCATCAATCGGCATGGGAAACCGTGGCGCTGAGAAAAATCTTGCCTCCGCAAACGGCGGTACTCAAGGAATCCTTACTATGGCTGCCGGTTTGGGGGTGGGCATTGGCTACTCTCAAACCGATTGCGATCAATCGCAACAATCAACGCGAAGCGCTAAAGACATTGATCGATAAAGGCACGGAATGCTTAAAGGAAGGATTATGGGTCGTGGTTTTTCCGGAAGGAACACGCGCCGCTCCCGGAGAAAGAAAGAAATTCAATGCCGGCGGTGCGATACTCGCGCAAAAATCAGGTTACCCGGTAATTCCTGTCGCTCATAATGCCGGGGAATGTTGGCCGCGTTACAGTTTTTTGAAATATCCGGGCGTCGTTCAGGTCAGAATAGGTCCGCCTATCGAGACCCAAAATCGAAAAGCCGGCGATATCAATGCCGAAGCGGAAGCATGGATCGAACAAGCCATGACAGATATCACCCACTTGCCTCAATTTCCGGCAACTCATCATCAGGTAATCGAATGAAAAAAATAGTAGTTATTGCATTGGGCGCGTTAGTACTCGTTGCGTGCAGCGAAAAAACGGAATATGAACAAGCTGTTCTCGAAGACATGCAAGGAGAGAAAGATGTGAAAGATTATAACTTGTCGCCGGAGACGATGGCGCGCTGTGTCGTGGATCTAAGCTCGCATAACATGCCCGGCGTTTTAGCGTTCGACCCGAAACGACGCTCGGCCTATCGCAGTTACACGAAAATGCTGACATTGAGCAAAGCGGAAAACCCGGAGGAGGTGCTCAATGAGCTCAGAGCTGAATTCGGCTCACCCAAGGAGCTTGCCGACGCGCATGCCAACTATACCGAGAGCATGATGAATTGTTTTGCGTCGTTGATCATGACCACCGAGGAAGAAGCGAAAGAGGCCGAATAAGCGGTCTAAGTATTCCGTTCAACCTATAAGCATTTTGTCCACGAAACGCACGAAAATATTCAAATGGTTACCTGATTAGCAAGATGCTTCAGCTTACCGAAGCCAAGTGTCCGAGCAGAGGCTAGTCGTAGTCGCAAAAACTAAAATATGCTGTTACCCAAGCTCCAGCTTGGGTAACCTGTTCGGGAAGCTCTAGCTTCCCGACAATCAAGAAAGATTTAACGAGCGAGCGAATCGGGATTGATTGAGAATGTGCGGAGGTTGTG
Organism: Methylotuvimicrobium sp. KM2; assembly: GCF_038051925.1. Classification (NCBI taxonomy): domain Bacteria; kingdom Pseudomonadati; phylum Pseudomonadota; class Gammaproteobacteria; order Methylococcales; family Methylococcaceae; genus Methylotuvimicrobium; species Methylotuvimicrobium sp. KM2. The sequence continues at coordinate 865,620 of NZ_CP150634.1, forward strand.
TCGGTCACAGGAAGCTCTTGCCCTGAGCGCAGCCGAAGGGGGAGCTTCCGGGGTGTCTTTCCCAAGCTGGAGCTTGGGAAAGAGCGTAAGTTGCTCTCCAATGAATGATTTAAGAGGTTTTTGTAACCGAATGGTTACTACAAAGGCTCTGTATGCGGTAAAAGTTGAAAACTCCCACCGCGACCGGAAACACTTAAAAATTTTCTGCGGGACGGGTTATTTAACCCGTCCCCAACGTTTCGGTTTGGCCTAAATATTTCGGCTGACTTCGGCCAAAGTCAAAACGTTTAGGACGGGGTTGCAAACCCCGTCCTGCTAGGGGGCATGGCGGAATGACGAGGTTCCCTATAACTTAATGGCAGCAAGATGTAGGGCGCGCATCGCGCACCTGGGTCGGGCTTATGTCGGTTAGGCACCGTCGAAAGGTGCGCGATGCGCACCCTACGACGCTCAAACTATCTTGAAAATTATTTTTGACCATATCTTAAGTGAAAATAGGCTTTATCAAACGGCTGGCGACTAGTCATTCGACAATCAATCAAAGCATTCATACATAATGAAAACAGCCGCATCGCTTCTCAAACATCCATGGCTGTTGCCTATTGCCTCAGGCGTCTTTATCGGAACGAGTTATATTCCTTTTCCTCCCTGGGCGTCGTTGTTCTGTTTCGTACCGCTTTGGCTGTTCTGGAGCCGTCAGAATAGTTTGAAAAACGTCTTGCTCGGCGGTTTTATGACGACCTTCATTTACACCCTGATCGGCTTCAATTGGGTGACCTATACGTTGCATGAATTTGCTCAGGTCAACTGGTTTGTAGCCGGTATCGGTATGCTCTTGTTCGCATTATTCGGTCATTTGTTCGTCCCGGCCGCCGGCTTACTGTGGTATACCGGCGTAAAGTTATTCCGCTGGCCGCATTGGTTGTCATTCGCGCACATGGCCGTGTTGACTGCATTGTGCGAATTCGGCTTGCCGATGCTGTTCAAATGGAATTTTGGTTATACCTGGTACGGATTCGGCTTGCCGTTTTATCAATGGGCCGAGTTTGTCGGGTTCACCGGTTTGAGCATGATCACGATATTACTGAACTGGCCATTGTTGGTAGCGTGGCAAAAACGCCGAGAGCGCAGCGGGTTGACGATTTTAGCTGGTGTTATCATCGTTTTTGCCGGTTTGAATATGGCCGGTTTGGTATTGAAAAATCGTTTGCCGGAACCTGAAGCCTCTTTCAATACGCTTTTGGTGCAAGCCAATATCGGCAATACGGAAAAACATGCGGCCGCGCACGGCAAGGGCTTTCAGACTGAAATTCTAAAAAAATATCTGACCGTGACCGAAAACGGTTTGGAGTCGAATCCCGATGTTGCAGTCGACTTTGTGTTGTGGTCGGAAACCTCGTTTCCGTCTTTGCTTGGCGGACAATACAACGAGTCTTATTATGCCCGAGTACTTAGCGAATACTTGCGCGAACGTCAAATCGGAATGATAACCGGCGCCTATGCTAAGGACGAGCGTTCCGGTTTGATTACCAATTCGCTTTTTGCATTAGATAGGCAAGGAACCGTTATCGAACCGCATTACAGCAAAACAATCTTATTGGCTTTGGGCGAATATATCCCCGGTGAAAAAAAATTCCCATGGCTGCGCGATTGGTTTCCGATGGTCGGTAATTTCGCCGAAGGGCCGGGACCGACCGTGTTATTGCAATTAAATGATTATAAAGTCGGGCCGCAGGTGTGTTATGAAAGTTTGTTTCCGGATTTTTCGAAAGGCCTATCCGACATCGGCGCGCAATTTATTGTCAATGCGACCAACGACTCATGGTACGGAACCTGGCAGGAGCCTTATCAACATCTGTATATGACGTTGGCGCGAGCCGTCGAATTTCGAAGGCCTGTCGTCAGAGTAACCAACACCGGTATATCGACCGTAGCGTTGGCTTCCGGCAAAGTGCTGCATCGATCGCCGCTCAATCAAGAATGGTCCGGTTTATATACCGTCCCTTACCAAAAAGAACCGGCGTCCACTTTTTATCAGCGTCATTTCGAATTGATGCCTAGCTTGTTGACGGCAATCTTTGTCGGGTTGTTAATTGTGGGATTTTTTTCAAGAAGGGAGCCGATTGAATAACAAGCGATTTCGTTAAAAACGCCACGCCCGAAGGGAAACGCAGGGCAAAAAAAATGCGGCTGAAAAAGCCGCATACAAGAGGAAGGATATGTGAGCACAAACGCATCAGCGATTGAGTTGTGCATATCTTAGCCGGCTTCTCTTTATTCCGGAATGTGACCGATTGCCGCGCGACAGATTGTCGCAGTTTCATAACCGAAAAAGGTGGAAAAATCTCGTCATGCTCGAATTTAACAAAGTCTTTTTATCCGCTAATCCATGGAAGCATCGTCTGGTTTTTTGGTTAGGGGCTATCGTCATCGGCGTATCGATCGCATCGATGACATTGTTGAGCGAATGGGTCGTAACGATTTTTCGCACGACTTCAGCCGATTATCGCTGGTTTAAATTCGTCGCCCCTCCATTCGGTATTGCCTTCACAGCCTGGTTGACCTTTCGATTTTTTCCAGGCAGCCAAGGAAGCGGGATTCCTCAGGTAAAAACGGCATTAGAAATTCCTTATACCTTAAGCGAACGCACCAAGTTGGTTTCTTTACGTATTGCCGTCGGTAAAACTTTCTTGCCGATTCTGGGTTTGTTATCGGGGGCTTCAGTCGGATTTGGCGGTCCGGCTACGCATGTTGGTGCATCGATCATGGCATCTTTAGGCAAAGTAGCTAATTTCCCTACACTTTACATGAGTAAAGGGTTGCTTTTGGCGGGGAGCGCGGCCGGATTTGCCGCGATGTTCAGTGCCCCTTTGGCCGGAATTATGTTTGCTATTGAAGAAATGGGAAGAGCGCTGGAAGAACGGATTAGCACCTTGGTATTAACCGCGATTATTTTTTCCGGTATGACTGCTTATTCGATACTGCACTACAGCATTTATTTTACCGATAATCCCTTAGATTTACCTTGGGGCGATGAATGGCTCGCTATTCCATTCTGCGGCATTGTCGGCGGTTTATTAGGCGGTCTATTCAGCCGGATCATTGTTTCCGGTCATCATTTTATGCGTCGATTACAACTACCTTACATTCCGTCTGCCTTTGTTTGCGGTTGTATCATTGCATTGATCGGTTTTGTCTCGGAAGGCCAGACTTTCGGAACCGGATATCAAATGGCCAAAAACATAATGTACGGTAGTGCGCCAATGGACCCGCTATTACCCGTTTATAAAATGTTGGCCACTTGTGCAACGTTTTTCAGTGGCATTCCGGGTGGACTTTTTGTCCCCTCTATCGCTACCGGCGCCGGATTCGGCGCTAATTTGGCCAATTGGTTTCCGATCGCGCCGGCTTCGGTGATGATCATGTTGACTATCACGGCCTATTTCTCCGGAATGCTACAATCGCCACTGACTTCATTTACGCTTATCTTGGAAATAACCCACAATCATGATATTTCCATTCCGATTATGGCCGCCGCATTTATCGCTTCAGGGGTATCTAAGTTGATGAATCCTCAGCCTCTCTATAGAGCGCTGTGCGATGCCTTTCAGCAATATCTGCCGGAACAGACCGATGAGGATGACGATGGCAGAACACAGTAAATAAATCACACAATCGTTGTTACTCAGTCACCGCAATTCTTCCTCGAAATCGAGATACTGTACCCAAGTTCAACGGCGGGTTGAACCCAATACACTAATTACAGTAACCAGAGGAAACTATCATGAAAAACGTAACATTTGCAGCAGTCGCTCTACTAGCCGTATTTAGCAGCAACGCAATGGCCGAAGGCTCTAAAATCGAAAAATCCACCTTGATCAACGCATCGAAAAACACATTGACCAATACACAAGCCATCGGCCGCAACAGCGCCGCCAGCACCGGTTCGATCAATGTGGTTGGTTCGAAAGTCGAAAAATCCACTGTGATCAATGCCTCCAAAAATACGCTGACCAATACGCAAGCCATCGGTCGCGACTCGGTGGCTAACACCGGGTCGATCGACATCCGATAACCGTTTTGTTGGAATGCCGTGGAGAACAAGGGAAGGATTTAGCACAGGCATGTGCCGACCAAGGAATAAAAAAGACTACGGCCTGATCGATTGAAAAAACAATCGACCAGGCCGTACGTTTTTACGGCGCAAAAAAAATGCGGTTGCTAAACCGCATTGAGAGAAGGATATATGCCTTAGTCGGAGAACAATTAAGTATTCATGATTCTATCTCCGACTTCGTGTCGCGCAAGTGTGACTAATTGTCGCATTTCAAATATCGTCAAACCGCCCAAAACTTTTCCATGAAATTAAAATCGAAATGGGTACAATGAAACTTACTCCCTTTTGACCGAAAAAGCGTATAAGAACGAGAAGGTGTGGGGTATGCCTAGCGAGGATGTCGGCGGCAGGGAGCCGCCGTCAAGCCCCCATGGACGGGTTCACGGCGCTCCTCGATAGGCATACCCCATACCCAACAAAGTTGAACGATTCTTCAGTAAGAAGGGAGTAGTTGTATGAAGTTTCGAAACCAGCCGGTCTGATCAAGGCCTGTCCATTATAAAAACAAAACAACCGGCAAAATTATGAATGTTAAGGCGACATCGACGATTGAAACGCTTGTTAGAACTCGTTTACCGACGGCTCACGGCGAGTTTCAATTGCATTATTTCAGCAATCCTGTCGACGACAAGGAGCATGTCGCCTTGGTAAAGGCCGATGTGGCGGGAAAGACAAACGTGCCGGTGCGTGTGCATTCGGAATGTTTGACCGGCGACGTATTCGGCTCGCGGCGCTGTGATTGCGGAAAGCAATTAGACTTATCACTACAATTGATCGAGCAAGCCGGTTTCGGCATATTGATTTACTTACGCCAGGAAGGGCGAGGCATCGGTTTGCTGAAAAAACTACAAGCCTACAATCTTCAGGATCAGGGGCTCGATACCGTCGAAGCCAATATCCGGCTCGGTCATTTGCCCGACGAGCGAGACTATACGCAGGCGGCGCTGATATTGCACGAATTGGGCGTGTCGTCGATCGAATTAATTACCAACAATCCAGATAAAATCAGCGGGTTGGAGGCGATGGGCATCAAGGTTGAAAAGCGCGTGCCGATCGAGTCGGTCTATCATCACGAAAACGTGGGTTATTTGAAGTCCAAAGCCGAGAAATTACGGCATTTGTTGCGTTTTGACCAACCGAATACAGCCGGGCCTATTCCCGAAGAGTTGCAATTCATGCAGCCGTTCATCGAAAAGCTTGACGACCTCAATCATGGCAGAGACCGCGTCCCTTTTTTTACGCTGAGTTATGCGCAAAGCATCGACGGCAGCATTTCGCTGAATGCCGAATCATCGCTGCCGTTGAGCGGCAGCGCCTCGTTGAAGCTGACCCATCTGCTCCGCGCCCATCACGATGCCTTGCTGATCGGCATCAATACGACCCTGGTCGACAATCCGCGCCTGAACGTGCGCCATGTCGAAGGCGACGACCCGCAACCAGTCATCTTGGATTGCCTGCTTCGGTTTCCCGAAGACGCGAAGATGCTCGATGCTTCGAGCAAACTGCCGATCGTGGTCGCGACCGATCAGGCGCCCGCCGACAAGCAGCGCCGGCTCGAAGCAAAAGGTATCCGGGTGTACCGGGTCGAACAAAGTTCGCACGGTCATATCGACCTGGCGGCACTGCGCAAATTATTGACTGAACTCGACATCAAGACCGTGATGGTCGAAGGCGGGGCCGAGGTGATCAATGCCTTTTTGCTGGAAGGCATGATCGATTATTGCGTGATCACGATCGCGCCGAAAATCATCGGAGGACTCAGGGCAATCGAAAAACCGTGTCGTCCGATGCTCGAAATAAAAAATTGCTACTATCACCCGCTCGGCGGCGATCTGATTTTATGTGGGGCCTTGCATGATGACGATTGAAGCGAAGGCCGTCTTCCATACCGCTCCGCGGGAAGTCGCGCTGCAGACGATCGAACTGCCGCCGCCCGGAGAAGATCAGGTGCTGATCAAGGCTCATCATTCGGCGATCAGTCCCGGTACCGAAGGGATGATTTTCGACGGGCGCTTTCCGCAGGAGTTGGCGCAAGACGCGACGATACCGAGTCTAGCCGGCAGTTTCGCTTATCCGTTTCGATACGGTTACGCATTGGTAGGCGAAATTATTGAGGTCGGCGCGAATGTCGATAAAACTTGGCTTAAGCGCAAGGTGTTTACGTTTCACCCCCATCAGGATTATGCCGTCGTTGCTATCGGAGAATGCCTGCCGATTCCGGACGGTTTATCGCCGCTCGACGCGTTGTTTCTGCCGAACATGGAATCGGCGGTCAATTTCGTGATGGATGCCGCACCGCTCTTGGGTGAAAGGGTGTTGGTCTTCGGGCAGGGCGTCGTCGGACTGTTGACCTGCGAACTGTTAGCGCGTTTTCCGCTGGCCAGCTTGGTCACGGCCGACCCGGTCGCATCGCGGCGCGAGCTGTCGAAATGCATCGGCGCGTCGAATTGCATCGACCCGAACGACGAAAATGCTTGGCGCGATCTGCAAGACCGTTTGCAAGAGGACGGTTCGGGTGGCTTCGACCTGGTGATCGAGTTGTCCGGTAACAGCGGGGCATTGAACCGGGCCATCGAGATGACCGGCTTTTCGGGCCGCATTCTCGTTGGTTCCTGGTACGGCAACAAGAGGGCCGATATCGATTTAGGGGGGCATTTTCACCGGCGGCGCATTCAATTGCTGTCGAGCCAGGTCAGCACGATGAATCCGCTGCTGTCCGGTCGCTGGGACAAGAGTCGGCGCATCGCTTTAGCTTGGCATTGGCTCGATGTCATCAAACCGGGGCGCTGGATCACGCATCGTTTTGGGCTCGATCGGTGCATGCAAGCTTTCGACACGAATGCCGGGCAAAAAGAAGCGGCATTTCAGATTATTTTCGATTATCAAGACGACTGAGGTGTTCATGTACCAACTCGCCATTTGTAGAGATTTCATCGCACAGCATTATCTGGTCGGGGGCGACTGGGGCGCCGAGAATCAGCGGCACAGCCATCATTACCGCATCGAAATCCGAATCGAGCACGAACGCTTGGACAAGCACGGTTACCTGGTCGATATTGTCGATCTGGAAAACGCGCTATCTGTCTTAATAGAGCGGTTCAAGGACGTCACATTGAACGATCTTTCCGAGTTCGATGGACTCAATCCGTCGCTCGAGCATTTCGCGCGCATCATTTACGAAGGGTTACAGTCGAGACTAGATTTCGGCGAGCAAAAACTGACCGTCAAATTATGGGAAAACGAGCGAGATTGGGCGGCCTATCGGGAATAAGCCTTGGACGCCTTCGCCCAATTCCTGCAAGCCAAATACGCCTTGGATCAACGCAGCCTGAATCCTGTCGTTTGGCGGTTCTTTCTAAACGAACTTTCCGGCAGAAATCCGCTCGAATGGCTCGATGTCGGTACCGGCACCGGTGCTATGCTTCGGCGCATCCTTCAGTATTACGATCACGGCGCGATGCATCTAACCGGGCTCGATATTGAATTCGACCTGCTCGATATCGCCGAAACGGAGATCGCCTCACTTTTGCAGGCCAAAGGTTTTGCGGTCGAAAATGCAGCCGGCCGTCTTCAAGCGGAACGCGGCGCGGATTGTATCGTTTTCCAACCCGTCTGTACACCGCTGAGCGAATTTCAGCTTCCACCGAACCACTACGACGTTATCACCGCGCATGCCTTCATGGATCTAGTTCCGCTGCGTCAAACGCTGGCCGGTTTTCATGACGGGTTGAAACCAGGCGGCTTGTTCTACTCTACGATCAACTACGACGGAGAAACGGTCGTGTTCCCGCCGTATCCTGACAGCGAATTCGAAGACGCGTTATTGCAGACCTATGATGCGTCGATGGAAGCGCGCCGCCTGAACGGCTCGGAGACGGGCGGGGCAAAGTGCGGGCGGCGTCTGTACGGCGAATTGCTGAACGTCGGATTCGAAATCGTCAGCTACAGCAGCTCCGACTGGAACATCACGCCCTGCAACGGCGTTTATCTCGATGATGATCAAGTTGTCCTGGATCGCTTGTTGGAGTGGGTATGTTCGGAAGGCCGAAACGATCCGTCGCTGGAACGGGAAAAACTCGACCGATGGTTGGAATGCCGGCGGCGGCAAAGGCAAGAACGCACGCTCGGCATCATCGTTCATCAAATCGATATTTTGGCGAGGAAGCGTGCTTGAGTCGTTACAATATGAAATTGAGCGGCCCGGTGTTGCATTTATTATATGAATTTAAGAGAGTTGAAGTCTTCTTCATAAGCTTTTATGCACATTGTTCTATTTGGTTTTAATTTGATTGGTAAGACGGGTTTTAAATACTGATACGTCTTCAATTGCGCATGTAAGTTATTGATATAAAAAATTGACCGCGTTTTGTATAAAAATTAGACGATTTAACAAAGTTGTAATAAACATGCGGTTTTATCGCGTCTGTCTTCAAGATATACACAAAGTTATCCACAGGTTTTGTGGTTAACGGTCGCCTACTTTATATTTTCAAGATACAGAGCCTAAAAATTTTTAAAAAGCGGCCTTGAAATTCAAAAAACCACCCCTAAATTTGCGTCGAAGCTAGCACAGCGCCATTTTTACAATGACGATTTCGAATAGGACGGTTGTTTAATGAATCAGAAGTTTTTTAACCTCTAGTTCGTCATAGCAAAATGGTCGCTGCCCTAGTCAATAGCGATATGAAACTTTATTCAACATTCATTTTATTTATTTATTGATTCATTCATTCATGAGGTGCACATTCTTATGAGTATTCGTCCTTTACATGACCGTGTCGTCGTCAAACGCCTGGAAAGTGAGAAAACCACGCCGGGAGGCATTGTGATCCCTGATAATGCGAAGGAAAAACCGATCACCGCCGAAGTTATTGCCGTCGGCAACGGAAAATTGCTCTCTAATGGCGATAAACATGCATTGACGGTCAAAGTCGGCGACAAGGTCTTGATCGGAAAATATTCCGGCACCGATGTCAAAATCGACGGCGATGAGCTCGTCATGCTGCGCGAAGACGATATTTTGGGTGTTTTAGAATCTTGATGTAATCGATTTGAAGAATAGTTGGAGGAAAACCGAATATGGCAGCTAAAGAAGTTCTTTTTTCGGACAATGCGCGTCACCGTATGTTAGCCGGCGTCAACATTTTGGCCGATGCGGTCAAGCAAACGCTCGGACCGAAAGGGCGCAACGTCGTGCTTGCAAAGAGTTTCGGCGCACCGACCGTGACCAAAGACGGCGTATCGGTCGCGAAAGAAATCGAATTGCAAGGCAAATTCGAAAACATGGGCGCGCAAATGGTCAAGGAAGTCGCTTCGAAGACTTCTGACATTGCCGGCGACGGTACAACGACCGCAACCGTCTTGGCTCAAGCGATCTTGCGCGAGGGTTTGAAATCGGTCGCGGCCGGCGCCAATCCGATGGACATCAAACGCGGTATCGATCAAGCGGTTAGCGCCGCGGTCGAGGAATTGAAAAAAATCTCCAAACCTTGCTCGGACAGTAAGTCTATCGCACAAGTCGGCACGGTTTCGGCCAATGCGGATGACTCGATCGGCAAGATTATTGCCGATGCAATGGACAAGGTCGGCAAGGAAGGCGTCATTACCGTCGAGGACGGTTCGGGCATGGACAACGAGCTCGAAGTCGTCGAAGGCATGCAATTCGACCGCGGCTACATTTCGCCGTATTTCGCGAATCAAAAAGAAACGATGACGGCCGAATTGGATGAGCCTTACATTCTCCTGCACGACAAAAAAATTTCGAACATCCGCGACATGCTGCCGTTGCTCGAAAAAGTGTCCAAATCCGGCAAGCCTTTATTGATTGTCGCCGAGGATGTCGAAGGCGAAGCGCTCGCGACGCTGGTCGTCAATACATTGAGAGGGATTTTGAATGTTTGCGCGGTTAAAGCACCGGGCTTCGGCGACCGGCGTAAAGCGATGCTCGAAGACATGGCGATTCTGACCGGCGGCAAGGTCATTACCGAAGAAGTCGGCTTAAGCCTTGAAAAAACCGAGCTCGAGGATCTCGGTACCGCGAAGAAAGTTCAAGTCAACAAAGACAATACCATCATCGTCGATGGCAGCGGTAAACACGAAGACATCACGGCGCGCGTTGAGCAGTTGCGCAAACAAGTTGAAGACACCAGTTCGAACTACGACAAGGAAAAACTGCAGGAACGCATCGCCAAATTGTCCGGCGGTGTCGCGGTGATCAAAGTCGGCGCGGCGACCGAGATCGAAATGAAGGAGAAGAAAGCGCGCGTCGAAGACGCCTTGCATGCGACTCGCGCAGCGGTCGAAGAAGGCATCGTGCCGGGCGGCGGCGTCGCATTGGTTCGTGCGCAAGCAGCCTTGCAAGACCTGAAAACCGACAATGCCGACCGTAACGTCGGGATCAAGATTTTGCGCCGCGCGATCGAAGAGCCGTTGCGCCAAATCGCAACCAATGCCGGCGTCGAGGCTTCGGTCATCCTGGCCAAGGTTCAAGAAGGCAGCGGCAGTTATGGTTACAACGCGGCTAGCGGCGAATACGGCGACATGCTCGAAATGGGTATTCTCGACCCGACCAAGGTGACTCGGTCGGCCTTGCAAAACGCGGCTTCGATCGCAGGGCTCATGCTGACGACCGAAGCGATGGTCGCCGAGTTGCCGAAAGAAGACAAGCCGATGATTCCGGCCGGCGGCATGGACGATTATTGATCCGGCTATTATACCTTTCGCACTTCAAATTTCGGCAGCTTCTAAGGAGGCGTCGGGGTGTTCGGCCTCACCTAACGCTAGCTGAGGGGCTGGCATAGAGCCTACAGGGACGTATTCACCCAGCACCTAAATAAGCCATGATATTGAATCATTTTCAATGATCTATGGAATTTAGGTGCTGAGTTCACGGCATCCTGTCGGGCGAGTGACCGCACCCTCCAGCACCAAGAGCTTTCATCCTGAATTCGGCAGTTTAACCATGAAGCACATGAAGTTCATGAAGGATTCCAAGAACTTACCAAATTCTTCTCGCTAACCTTTTTGGTGAGCGAAAGTTCTATACAAACGCGTAATAAGCTATTGAATTAACTTCCTATTCTTCATGATCTTCATGGTGAAATGCTTTTTCTAGGTTCATTTGCCTAGGCGAAGCTAGGCCTTCATGAACGTTACGATGGAGGAGAAAGCCTTGAAGACGGATTAATTGGAAAAAAGGTGATCCGTGATAATATCTCTGTACCCGATTCAAGGTATTACGTTTAATGTAGAAGAAACTTTATAAAACTTCGACACCGTGCTTTTCACATCTCTTATATCCCCATCAAAAGGTTCTGAGCACTTCGATTTAACCTAACTTTCTGATGCTTTATCATTGGTAGGGCTGTATAAAAAATTCGGAGCGGCCAATGGCTAAAATCAATCGATTATCACAGTTAGATCTTAATCGACACTACAGTTATGCCGATTATATGACTTGGCAGCTTGACGACATGATCGAGTTGATCAAAGGCAAAATCATGCTGATGTCGCCCGCGCCGAATGTTAAACACCAAGGCATCTCGGTTAATTTTACGCGGTTATTGGCTAATCATTTTCTTCATAAATCTTGCAAGGTGTTTGCCGCGCCTTTCGATGTCCGGCTGTATGACCGAAAAAAATCGGTATTAACTAGCCAAGACATTCACACGGTAGTGCAACCTGATTTATGTGTGATTTGCAATCCCGAGCTATTAGATTCGCAGGGCTGTAACGGTGCGCCTGACTGGATTATCGAGATATTATCGAAAGGTAATGCCAAACGAGAAATGAAATTAAAATACGAAATCTATCAAGAAAGCGGCGTAACAGAATATTGGCTCGTTTATCCGGAAGAGCAAGCCATTTATCAATTTGTCCTAAACGATGAAAGGCAATACCGCCTTAAGCACATGTATGCCAATGACGATGTTGCCGTCCCGCATTTGTTCCCTGAGCTGCAACTTGATGTGAATGAAATATTTGAGCTGTAAGGCGAAAATACCCGAAGCGACAAGCCGTTAAATTACGTTACTCCCTTTTGATTGAAAAACCGTCTAAGAATAAAAGGTATGGGATGTGTCTATCGAGGAACGCCGTAAACCCATCCATGGGGGCTTGGCGGCAGCTCCCTGCTGCCGACATCCTCGCTAGCCACACCCCATACCTTCATTAAAGTTAACCATTTATTGAGTATAAAGGGAGTAGAATACCCTAACTTCCGACTTCTTAACGGCAAACGCTATGGACAACGACTTTTTCCTTTTCGATACCGAACGACTGCATGCCGTCGCGGCCGATGACCGCGTAAAGCAAGGTCTGGCCTATTTTTCCGAGAACCGTGTGTTCGATCTCGATCTTCATGACGGCATTTTGTCGGCGCAGGTCGAAGATGAGGATGCCGATTTGCCGTATTATTTGGAATTGTCCGAAGGCGGGGATATGCAGCTTTATGTCGATTGCCGCTGCGGCGATCATCAGCCGGTTTGCAAGCATGCTGTCGCGGTCTTGTACGCTTACGCCGATCAGTTCGGTGGCGATGAAGAGACTCTGCTCGGTAGCGCGGTCGAGGAAGCGATCGCCGAACGCGCCAAAAAAGGCCGCAACGAAGTCCGTGTTAAATTGATCAGCGGCAATCTCGGTTTCGGTATTTGGCAGGCGTCGTCGATCCAATCGGCGACGCATTGGCAGCAAACCTATCAGGTGCAGATTCGTTCGCTCGACCAACGAATGAATTATTGCACCTGTCCCGATTTGGCAAGTAACCGCCTCGGCACTTGTAAACATATCGAAGCGGTCTTGCATTATGCGAGCAAGCAGCCCGAGTACAAAAAACTCAAACATGCCGGTTGTCCGGTGTCGTTCGTTTACCTGGCCTGGGAATCGGCGACGCATCCGGTGTTGCGCTTATACCGCAGTCCGCATATCGAAACGGACTTAGCAGAATTGCTCGCGCATTATTTCAATGTCGACGGCAGTTTCAACGGGCGCGTGCCGGAGGATTTTTTCAGATTCTCGGAACAAGTCTTCGGGCGCGAGGATTTACAATTGGGCGACGATGCGGTGCGCTATGCCCGGCAATGTGCCGAGGATGCCGTGCAAGCTGAGCGGGGTCGGCAGATTGCTCAGGAAATTCTGCGCGCAAACGGCGTGTTGTCTGGCATCAAGGCGCGTTTGTTTCCTTATCAAACAGAAGGCGTGGCGTTTTTGGCGTCGCGGGGGCGGGCGCTGCTTGCCGACGACATGGGGCTGGGTAAAACCTTACAGGCAATTACCGCGGCATCCTGGATGGCCGACAATCTCGGTATTCGGCGCGTCCTGATCGTTTGCCCGGCCTCGTTGAAATCGCAATGGGCGAGGGAAATCGAAAAATTTACTTCGCATACCGCGCGCATCGTGCAAGGCCCGGCCGAAAGCCGTTCGGTACATTACCGTGCCGATGCCTTGTTTTTCATTGTCAATTACGAATTGATCTTGCGCGATCTCAGCGTCATCACCGAAACGCTGAAACCGGATCTGGTGATTCTCGACGAAGCGCAGCGAATCAAGAACTGGCGTACCAAAATTGCTTCTTCCGTTAAATTGATTCCGTCGCGTTATGTGTTCGTGCTAAGCGGTACGCCGCTAGAAAATCGATTGGAAGACCTCTACAGTTTGTTGCAGGTGATCGACGCGCGCGTGCTCGGTCCGCTGTGGCGCTGTTTGCTCGATTTCCATGTGACCGACGAGCGAGGCAAGGTGATCGGTTATCGCAATTTGTCCGAATTGCGGCGGCGCATTGCGCCGGTCATGCTCCGTCGTAATCGCAGTCTGGTCAGCGATCAATTGCCGGACCGGACCGAAGTGCGCCTGGATATTCCGATGACGTCCCAGCAAATCGAACTGCACGGATCCGCGCTGTCCGCGGCCGGTTATATCGCACAAATCGCGAAACGCCGGCCGTTGACGCCGAGCGAACAAAACCGCTTCATGGCCGCGTTGCAACAAGCACGTATGGCTTGTAATGCCGCCGGTCTGGTCGATAAGGAAACCGAGGGTTCGCCGAAACTCGATGAAATGGCCGGCATACTCGAAGAGATTTGCCTCGAAAGCAGCCGCAAGGCGGTTATCTTCTCGCAATGGGCGCTGATGACTGAAATGGTCGAAGCTAAGGTTCGTGCGATGGGACTTGGCTGCGTGCGATTGCATGGCGGCGTGCCGAGCGAGAAGCGCGGCGAATTGATGGAGCGCTTCGAAAAGGACGATGCGGTGCAGGTGTTCATTTCGACCGATGCCGGCGGAACAGGCTTGAATCTGCAATCGGCGACCGTGTTGATTAATTTGGACATGCCGTGGAATCCTGCCATTTTGGATCAACGCATCGCGCGTATTCATCGTTTGGGGCAGAAGGAGAATGTGCTAATTTTTTTGTTGTTGTCCGAGGATTCCTACGAACAGCAAGTCGCGAAACTGGTGCAAAACAAGCGCGATCTGTTCGACAATGTCATCGATCCCGAGGCTTCCGAGGATGTCGTCGGCGTGTCGAAAAAAATGCTGCAGACATTGATCGATGAGCTGGCAGCAACGGAGCCCTCGGCAGACACGGAAAATAAGCCGCCGTTGCTGGAGCTGGAAGAAAGCCTCGAAACGGAATCCGCCGATCAGTCCGAAAAACCGCTTAAACATACGGAGCCTGCCGTCAGCGAGGACGAATCCGATAGCGCGATTCGGCAATTAATCGTGAATATACAGAACTGTTTCGGCACACGTATCGAACGCATACTTGGCGCAGGCGGCGGGTTGCTGGTCGTTTTGAATGCGGTTGACTATGCCGACGAAGATAACGCGCGCAACCTGTCCGAGCCCGATGTCCCGGTGGCGCTTATCGACCGGCGAACCTTGGCCGGTTTACAGCGTCTCGGAGCCGCTTCGCCGGTCGCGCAAACCGAAGTACTGTTCGAGTCGGGAGAGAGCGAAGCCGAACCGGTCAGCCCGTTGCATCGAACGGCCGAAGACAAATTGAAATCGGCTGAATTGCTGTGGTCGCAGCATGCGAATGCCGGCGTGATGGACTTATTGACTGCGGCTTTATTGGCGAAAGCCGCGGCGATCAGCGGTAAGACTCAGTCGCTACCGGCTGAACAGGCAACCGTTTGGCTGTACGGCGAATTATTGCCTCAACAGCGCGTCACGCAAGAACAAGCTGCCGCATTTGCACGGGTGTTTTCGTTAGGCCAAGTGCCGTCAGTTCCGGATGCATTGATCGAACAATGCCTGACCGACGTACGCTGGCTATTGTCGGTGCTGGCTTGATAGATAACATCGGAGGGTGATTATCATGCGCGTCAACTATGCCGAAAACCGCTTGAGCGAAGCAGACTATCTGGAAGGCGAACGAGACGGTCGAATCCGGCATGAATTGATTGACGGCCATGCCTATGCGATGACCGGCGCGAGCGATAAGCACAATAAAATAGCCGTAAATTTGACCTTTCAATTGATGGCGGCATTGAGAGAAAAAGGCTCCGGTTGTTTTCCTTATTCGATGGACATGAAAGTCAAAGTACAAAACGACTTTTATTATCCCGATGTGATGGTGGTCTGCGACCGGCAGGACCTCGAAAGCGACTATTACAAAACCCATCCGGTCGTCATTATCGAAGTGCTGTCGCCGGCGACACGGCGCATCGACAAAACTTTAAAGCGCCAAGCTTATTTGTCTTTGGAATCGTTACAGGAATACGTGCTGATCGAGCAAGATAAGGCAGAAATCGAAGTGTTTACGCGGCAAAACGGTTGGCAGGCGGCTTATTATTATCTCGGCGATACGATTCATTTTGAATCGATCGATACGAGTATTTCGGTCGAGGATATTTATTACCAGGTTGATAACGGCGATGTCTTGGCATTTTACGAAGCTTGACTCATTGAGTATTCTACTCCCTTTATACTCAAAAATTAGTTAACTTTATGAAGGTATGGGGTGTGGCTAGCGAGGATGTCGGCAGCAGGGAACGCTGCCGTCAAGCCCCCATGGATGGGTTTACGGCGGTCCTCGATAGACACATCCCATACCTTTTATTCTAAGACGATTTTTCAATCAAAAGGGAGTAGATTGCTTTATTATCACAGAGGTGCGGTCATGAGACTCAACTATGCCGAACACCGCTTGAGAGAAGCGGATTATCTGGAAGGCGAGCGAGACGGTCAAATCCGGCATGAATTGATCGACGGGGTTGCCTATGCGATGACCGGCGCGAGCGACAAGCATAATAAGATTAGCGGCAATATTTTTGCCGAGTTTAGAAATGTGTTGAAACAAAGAAAATCGCCATGCACTGCCTATATCAACGACATGAAAGTCAAAGCACAAAACGACTTTTATTATCCCGATGTAATGGTCGTTTGCGACCGGCAGGATCTCGAAAGCGACTATTACAAAACCCATCCGGTCGTCATTGTCGAAGCGCTGTCGCCGGCGACGCGGCGCATCGATAAAACCTTGAAACGCCAAGCCTACCAATCCTTGGAGTCGCTGCAGGAATATGTGCTGGTCGAACAAGATAAGGCAGAAATCGAAGTGTTTACGCGGCAAAACGGTTGGCAGGCGGCTTATTATTATCTCGGCGATACGATTCATTTTGAATCGATCGATGCGACTATTTCGGTTGAGGATATTTATTATCAAGTCGAAAACGAGGATGTCTTGGCATTCATTCAGGAAAAACAGCAATCTTGAATCTATCAAGCCGCTTATTTCAATGCCGAAAACGCTTATCGATTGACAGGTGGACATTTTTTGCTAGCATGGATATACAGTTTGTATATCTCGGTAAAGAGGAGGGCTAGTATGGTTCAAACGACGGTGTTCAAGAATAACCGAAGCCAAGCGGTTCGGTTGCCCAAGGAAGTCGCATTGCCGGACGGCATAAAATCGGTCGACGTCATTGCGGTCGGTAATAGACGCATTATTTCGCCGGCCGGCACGGCATGGGACGATTGGTTCGAAGGGGCGGGCGTCTCCGATGACTTTATGGGCGAAAGAAATCAGCCCGAGGTGCAACGAAGAGAGGCGTTCTGAGTTGCTGAAATACATGCTCGATACCGATACCTGCATTTTCACGATCAAAAGAAGACCGGTTCATCTCAAACGCTTATTCAATGCGCACATCGGCCAACTCTGCATTTCTTCGGTAACGTGGGGTGAATTGGTCTATAGCGCTGAAAATTCAGAACAGGTTGAGCGTAATTTATTGGACATCGAAGGTTTTGCCGCGCGTCTTGAAGTTCTTTCTTTCGACGCGCATGCTGCAAGACAATTCGGTCAGATCAAGGCCGAGTTGTCACGCGCAGGCATGACGATTGGCGCTTACGATATGATGATTGCTGGGCATGCGAGAAGTCAAGGCTTGATTGTCGTTTCCAATAATGTCAGAGAATTTAGCCGCGTAAGCGGGATTCGTTTGGAAAACTGGCTCGAAAACAACTAATGTATCCAACAATCGAACATCACGGCGCAGTCGAAGGCGTTACCGGCTCCTGCCACGAACTGAAGATCGACGCCGACGATTCCGTGTTGATCGATTGCGGTCTGTTTCAAGGCGCGGAGGTCTCGAATGACGGCGCGGCCTTCGACAAACTGCAGATCGAATTTCCGGTCGAATCTGTCCGCGCGTTGATCGTCACGCATTGCCATATCGATCATGTCGGCCGCATACCTTATTTGCTGGCCGCCGGTTTTGACGGGCCAATTTATTGTTCGCAGCCGACGGCAGAATTGTTGCCGCTGGTGCTCGAAGATGCGGTGCAGGTCGGATTCACGCGCGACAAGGCGCTGGTCGAGCGTTTCATCGGCTTGATTCGGTCCAAGATAATCGCCGTGCCTTACGGACAATGGCAGTCGGTGCCGCTGAGCGCTAAAACCGGCAATCAATTGAAAATCAAGTTCAAACCGGCCGGGCATATCCTTGGCTCGGCCTATGTCGAATGCGATGTCGGGATCGGCGGGCAACATAAACGCATCGTGTTTTCCGGCGATTTGGGCGGCCCCTATACGCCGCTTTTGCCATCGCCGAAATCGCCTTATCGGGCCGACGTGCTGGTGCTCGAAAGCACCTACGGCGACCGTTTGCATGAAAACCGGCGGAAACGTAAAGCCATGCTGAAGCAATTGATCAGCCATTGCCTGCAAAATCGCGGCGCGATTCTGATCCCGGCGTTCAGTATTGGACGCACGCAGGAGCTCCTGTACGAACTTGAAGAACTGATTTATCGATACCGGGAAGAAACCGTAGCGAAAGGCTTGGCATGGGAAGACCTCGAAGTTATCGTCGACTCGCCGCTCGCGAATCGCTTCACCGAAGTTTACCGTAAGCTCAAACCGCATTGGGACGCCGAAGCCAAGCGGAAGCTGCGCGCCGGGCGGCATCCGCTGGCCTTCGAGCAGATCACGACGATAGACTCGCATCAAGATCATTTGAACACGGTCGAATATTTACAGAAAACCGCGCGACCCTGCATTGTGATAGCCGCGAGCGGCATGTGCGCGGGCGGGCGCATAGTCAATTATTTAAAAGCGCTAATCCAAGACGAGCGCACCGACATTCTGCTGGCCGGCTATCAAGCCGAAGGCACGCCGGGCCGGGCCATTCAGACTTACGGACCGAAAAAAGGTTATGTCGAATTGGACGGGCGGCGCTATACGATCAATGCCGGCGTGTATCAGTTGAACGGCTATTCCGCGCACGCCGACAGAGATTCGTTGATTCGTTTCGTCAAAGGCATGCGGGTCAAACCCTCGGAAATTCGTTTGATTCATGGCGACCGGAAAGCTAAGGCGGCATTACAGCATGCTTTGCTTGAAATCGTGCCCGATTCGAACGTGCTGATTCCTTGATTCGATTACCAAATTCCGGAAATACAGAATTAACGCGGAAAGGATTGAATCATGTCATTGCAAGCACTTCCAATCGGTCTCAATACATTGTCGGTGATACGCGAACAAGACTTGGCCTATATCGGCAAAACACCCGTTATTTGGTGCAACTAACTGAATTGGAATCGGCGATGAGCGACTTGAAAAAACTGCCTCTGGCGATACAAACTTTCGCCGAAATCCGCGAGAATCCTTATTGCTATGTCGACAAAACCGAGCATATTCGGAGAATGATCGACAGCAGTAAAGCCTATTTCTTATCACGCCCACGGCGCTTCGGCAAAAGCTTGCTGGTCGACACGCTAAAAGAACTGTTCGAAGGCAATCAAGTTTTGTTCGAAGGCTTATTTATTTATGATAAATGGAATTGGAACTTAACCTATCCTGTCATCAAAATCGATTTCGCCTCGGGCATCTTGCAAAGCCGAAAGCAACTCGACGAGCGCATTGAAATCATCTTGGCGGAAAATCAACAAAGGTTAAGCGTCGAGTCCCGCAACGAGCGAGCGGATATTCCGGGAAAGTTTACGGATTTAATCTTAAAAGCGCACGAACAATACGGTCAAAAAGTCGTCGTCTTGGTCGATGAATACGACAAGCCGATCTTGGACAATATCGATGATTCGGAACGCGCCGCCGAACTGCGCGAAGGGTTGAAGAATTTGTACTCGGTACTCAAAGGCCAGGACGCGCATCTGCAATTCATATTCATGACCGGCGTGAGCAAGTTTTCGAAGGTCAGTTTATTCAGCGGCCTTAATCAGTTGCACGACATTACCCTGCATGAGGACTATGCGACAATTTGCGGTTACACGCAGCATGATCTGGAAACCACTTTTGCCGGCCACCTGGAAGGCGTGGACTGGCAGCAACTGAAAACCTGGTATAACGGCTATCAATTTCTCGGTGAGGCGGTCTATAACCCTTATGATATATTGCTGTTTATCAGCGGCAACCGCCGTTACCGCAATTATTGGTTCGAAACCGGCAATCCGAGCTTCTTGATCAAACTGTTTCAGCAAAAAGCTTACTTTCTGCCGGACTTGGAACAACTGGAGGTTTCCGAAGAAATACTGGACTCGTTCGATGTCGAAGCGATAGACCCGGTCACCTTGCTGTTTCAAGCAGGCTATTTGACGATTGAAAAAGCGTATACGGGATTTGACGGTCAATTTACGTTTCAACTCAAAGTGCCCAACCGCGAAGTCCGGCAAGCGCTAAATTCGCATCTGATCAATGGCTATACCCAAACACTGGCTAGCGAAAAACTCAAAATTCAGCATCAGGTATTCGACTGCTTGAATCAAGGCGATCTGCCGCAATTGCAAACCGTCTTACAACGTTTATTCGCAGCCATACCGTGGCGCAACTTTACCAACAATGACTTACCCGATTCCGAAGGCTACTACGCCAGCGTGCTCTATGCGTTTTTTGCTAGTTTGAATGCTACGATCATTCCGGAGGATACCACGAACCGAGGCCAAGTCGACTTGGCCGTAGAGCTGGGCGATTTCATCTACGTCATGGAAATCAAGCTGGACAAAAGTGCCGACTACCAAGTGCAAACGCCGAATCCGGCTTTGCAGCAAATTCAAGGCAAAGGTTATGCGAAAAAATATCGGAATCAGGGAAAAACGCTTTTTGAAGTTGGGTTAATTTTCAACCGGTCCCAACGTAATTTGGTACAGCTCGATTGGCTGCCGACTTAAGAAAGGTCGTTCGCGATTGATGATGTTGCATAATGATGCGCGAAAACACAAACCATCGTTTTAGGCTAAACTATCCAAATGCTATTTCAATCGTCTAATGATCTGAATTCAAATTCAAGGAAAATTCCGAAGTTATAGTTATCACGGGTAAAATGCTATCCTGGATAGCAAGTCGATTTAGTTAGAACGTCATATTCGCGAAGAAGCAGGGATCCAGTGTTATGCGCGGCATGCTTTTTCATCCATAGGGCTTGGTTTACAATTCAAAATCTTATGCAGCTACCCTATAGCGAGTCGGGCAGGATAGGTTGCCTAGGAATAATTCCCTGCCGGAATAACGTTATCAACAATTTGCGAACAATTGGCTGAACGATCTTACAAATCAGGGCATGCTTTCAAAGCAAAAAAATAAAGAACAGAATCATGCTACAAGGAAAAAATATATTGATAACCGGCGGTACCGGGTCCTTCGGAAAGCAATGCGCAAAAGTATTGTTGGAGCGTTACGATCCAAATAAACTGGTTATTTTTTCTAGGGATGAGCTCAAGCAATATGAAATGCGGCAGGTTTTTAATCAAAAATGCATGCGCTATTTTATTGGCGATATCAGGGATCAAAGTCGTTTGAAGAGAGCGCTGGAAGATATCGATATCGTGATACATGCGGCCGCACTCAAACAGGTGCCGGCTGCCGAATACAATCCTTTTGAGTGCATCAAGACCAATGTATTGGGCGCGCAAAACCTGATCGAAGCCTGTTTAGATACCGGGGTGCAACGGGTGGTGGCACTCTCGACTGACAAAGCCGCCGCGCCAATCAATCTCTATGGCGCTACCAAGCTATGTTCCGATAAGCTGTTTGTGGCCGCCAATAATATTAAAGGCTCTAGAGATATACGCTTTAGTGTCGTGCGTTATGGTAATGTTATGGGTAGCCGAGGCTCGGTAGTCCCGTTTTTTTTGCAACAACGTAAAACCGGTATTTTGCCGATTACCGACCCGGAGATGACGCGCTTTAATATCAGTCTTCAAGAGGGCGTGGATATGGTGCTCTGGGCGATCGAGAACGCCTGGGGGGGGGAAGTGCTGGTGCCGAAGATTCCCTCGTATCGGATTACCGATTTAGCGATGGCTATTGGTCCGGAATGCGAACACCGGATAGTCGGGATTCGTGCCGGCGAAAAAATCCATGAGGAAATGATCACCGTCAGCGATAGTTTCAACACGGTCGATTTAGAATCCTATTATGCGATTTTGCCGGCGGGAGCCGCATACAACATGAAAAATTATTGCGCCCGCACCGGCTCGCAAAAAGTTCCTCCCGGATTTCGATATGATAGCGGTAGCAATGAGCGTTTTTTATCGATCGATGAATTACGTTTGTTGGTCGATAGCTTTAGGAATCATGAATAAGGTTGTTTGGAATGATACCCTATAGCCGGCAAAGTATTTCAGAGGACGATATTCAAGCTGTGGTCGAGGTGCTAAAGTCCGATTTTTTGACGCAAGGACCTGTTGTTCCTCGGTTTGAGCAATCCGTGGCCGATTATTGCCGGGCTAGTCATGCCGTGGCGGTCAACAGCGCTACGTCAGCCCTGCATCTTGCCTGTCTGGCGCTGGATGTCAAGTCGGGCGATATGGTTTGGACCAGTCCGATCACTTTTGTCGCCAGTGCCAATTGCGCGCTGTATTGTGGCGCCGGTGTCGATTTTGTCGACATCGACCCCGATACCTATAATCTAAGCGTAGAATGCTTGACGAAAAAATTAGCCGAGGCCGAGTGCCAAGGTCGCTTGCCCAAGGTTGTGATTCCAGTGCATTTCGGCGGGTTGTCTTGCGATATGGTAGCGATCCGCGAATTAAGCCGGCGCTACGGTTTCAAAATTATCGAAGATGCCTCGCATGCGATTGGTGGACGATATCGTGACGAACCGGTCGGAAATTGTCGTTATTCCGACATCACCGTATTCAGTTTTCACCCTGTGAAAATTATGACTACCGGCGAAGGCGGCATTGCTGTGACGAACGATATCGAACTTGCCCGAAGAATGGCTTTGCTGCGCAGTCACGGTATCACCCGCGATGCAAATCAAATGACGCATGAACCGGACGGGCCCTGGTATTATCAGCAAATCGAGCTGGGTTTCAATTACCGGATGACCGACTTGCAAGCAGCGTTGGGGCTGAGTCAGCTTAAACGGTTGGATATATTTGTCGAGCGCCGGCATCAGTTAGCCGGCCTTTATAGGCAAAGGCTGATAGATTTTCCGGTAAATTGGCAACTGCAACCGAATGACTGTCGTTCTGCTCTTCATTTGTTCGTTATAAGGTTGCAGAATTCGCGAATAGGCAAATCCCATTTGGAAGTATTTCGTCTGTTGCGTAATTCGGGCATAGGCATCAACATGCACTATATTCCTGTTCATTTACAACCATATTATAAAAACAAAGGTTTTCAGCTAGGCGACTATCCGGAAGCCGAAAAGTATTACGGCGAAGCAATCTCATTACCTCTTTATCCCGACTTGACTGAATGGCAACTTTGCGAGGTAGCTAAGGTTTTGGGGGCAAGTTTAAATTAGGTTCGGTTGAATCAATGACTGCAAATCAAATCAGAGCCTCCAACTTTTATTAGGCTCTATATCTAACGGAATAAAGACAATCAACTGGGTTGTTTAATATTTGAATGGCGAAGTGTAATAAAATGATAGTCCTTGATTATTTTGGTTAATAAGGGGTGTGAATAATTGAGGCTTTTTTGTCTCGGTTGTGAATTTAATGGAGCACGAGTGAAAATAGCTGTAATACCCGCACGGGGCGGAAGTAAACGTATTCCACGTAAGAACATCAAGGATTTTTGTGGCAAGCCGATAATTGCTTGGTCTATCGAAGCGGCCAAAGTTAGCGACCTGTTCGATCATATCATCGTGTCTACCGATGATGAGGAAATCGCAGAGGTTGCCAGGAACTGGGGCGCAGAAGTACCATTCATGCGGCCTGCAGAATTGTCCAATGATTTTACTGGTACGGGCGCTGTAACCCGGCATGCTTTGAAATGGTCGCTAGAACATTACGGAGATATCGAGTGCGTATGTACTCTGTATGCTACCGCTCCTTTCATTCGTGCTGCGGATTTACGCGCCGGTTATCAAGCCTTAGTTGATCAAGCTAAGGCGGCTGCTTTTACCGTGACCAGTTTTCCATATCCAATTCAACGGGCATTGAGGATTACCTCCTCTGGAGGGGTTGAAATGATGCAACCCGACTATAGAATGACGCGTTCCCAAGATTTGGAGCCTGCTTATCATGATGCCGGTCAGTTTTATTGGGAGCGCACTCCAGCATTATTGCAGGATACTTTATTGCCGGCGGATTTAGTGTTACCTATCGTGTTGCCGCGCCATCAAGTACAAGACATCGATACCGAGGAAGATTGGATACGAGCGGAATTGATGTTCAAAGTTTGGTTTCAAATTCAAAAAAACGCAGTCTAAAACGTATCGGGCTTCAAACACAATTACAAAAGGATAAAAACATGAGCAACGAAACCAAGCTGCCCTGGGTTAGCATAGATAGCTTCGTCGGTAATCAAACCGATCCCTCTCTGACTTGCCATCGGCCTTGCCCTGTTTGCGATAGTTTGCGGTATCGGGTGTTGTTGGAATTCAAAGATTTTCAATTTTTTAGCGATGCGGTCGAATCGCCTAAACGGACGACAGTTCGTAACGTGCAATGCTTAGATTGCCAAGCGATTTACCTGAATCCTTGCTATAGCTCGGTTGGGTTTGATTATTTATTTGCGGAGGCGGGCTGTAGTTACGGGGCCAGTGAGGGACGTCCGCTGGAACAACAGAGTTGGCTGGTCGCAAGAAGTTTGCTGAATACTGGAGTAAACTTGTTGGACATTGGTTGCTACGACGGTCGGTTTTTAAGTCAGTTGCCAACAAATATACGCCGTATAGGGGTCGACATCGATGCCATTGCCATTGCTAACGGTTTGGCCCAATACGGGGAGGCGGACTTAGAATTGGTGCATGGAGCTTTCGAATCATTTACATGCCCGATACAACCCGATGTCATCACCATGTTTCATGTATTGGAACATTTGTCCAATCCGCTGGCGGTACTACGGCATTTGCACAACTTATCCCATGCCGATACTAAGTTAGTAATTGAAGTGCCAGTGATCGAGTTCGGCAACACCAACGATATTAACGGTTTTTTGTCCGTGCAGCACATGACTCATTTCAGTCTTAATAGTTTGCGGCAACTATTGCAACGTGCGGGATGGCTGTTGTTGGAAAGCCAAAAAATAGAGGGTTACAATGGTTACCGGGTGTTGGTGCAGCCCGGCGAGGTAAGGGACGCCGTGCTCTCCAATTCTGGTGATTTGGGGTTGGCGCATGCGTATTTGGCGCATTGGTTTACCAATTTAGCGACGGTCGAAAAACGGATTGCCAGTTGTGCCGATGTGCCACGCATGGTGATATGGGGCGGTGGGATGCATAGCGAGTTTGTGTATCAGATAACTTCTTTATTTAGGCAAAATCGTAAACGCCAATATATCGTGGTTGACAGCGACCCATTGAAACAAGGTAAAAGTTGGCGAGGCTTACCGATTTTTTCATCCAAGATTCTGTCTGAGATGGATTGGACGGAATGTCGCTTGTTGGTTTCCAGCTACGGCAGTCAGGAGCGGATGGTTACCTCGGCCTTGGAGTTGGGCGTGCCGGCTGAAGCGTTAGTATGTTTGTACGATATGATTCATGTCTATTAGATATTAGGACAAGCTTATTCGTTATCGATTACCTGACGGTTTTTAATGTGCCTTTAAAGCCTCTTAGGAATTAAATAACCATTTTTGAATGAAAGAAATTTTAGAGATAAATCATGAGCCTCAAGTTTATACGCCCTCACGTTGTTTTCAATTTGATCGACCAAGCCGAAGACTGTTTCAACGAAATGCGCTTGGTCGTCCCTAATCGCCATACCTATACCGGCGGTAGCCCGACGTTGTTGGAAAAAGCGTTGATTTACGCCTTAATGAAATACGCTAATCCCAAACGGATATTTGAGTTCGGCACCTATGTGGGTGCTACCACACGGCTTTTTCATGATAATAGCCAGGCCCAAATCTACACCATTGACATAGGCAATTTGACTCAGGAAATCTTGGATAAAGAGGTCAATCACGCAGATATCGAATTGATCAAGAAAACCCAGGCGGCTGGGTCGAATCATATTAAAGGTTTGGATAGAATTACCAAAATTCTTTGCGATTCGACGCAGTATGATTATTCACAATTGCCTACTTTCGATTTTATCTGGATAGACGGCGGCCACGATCTTTTTGTCGCTAAACCCGATACCGAACATGCTTACCAAATACTCGATAAAACTAATCCGAATGCCTGTGTCGCTTGGCACGACTATAACAGTGATTTATATCCCGAGTTGACGCAATATATCAATGAGATAGCCAACGATAGGGATATATTTTATATTGAGGGTACGATGCTTTGTTTCGCATTACCTAACCAAGCCGTCGATTTGCCTTCCTCGCTGTATTAATTAATTTATATCCCACCATGAACGAATTATCGATTAAAGCCAATCAGATTCGACGCGATGCCTTATTCTCGATTTACCATGCCGGTTCCGGTCATCCCGGCGGTGCGTTGTCCTGTGCCGATTTGTTGGCCTACTTGTTTTTTGCGGAGGGCGGCAAAACCAA
Source organism: Methylotuvimicrobium sp. KM2 (assembly GCF_038051925.1). Taxonomy (NCBI): domain Bacteria; kingdom Pseudomonadati; phylum Pseudomonadota; class Gammaproteobacteria; order Methylococcales; family Methylococcaceae; genus Methylotuvimicrobium; species Methylotuvimicrobium sp. KM2. The sequence goes on from NZ_CP150634.1 coordinate 892,091, forward strand.
ACAAGACCGTTTTATACTATCCAAGGGTCATTCTTGCCCGATATTGTATGCTGTGCTGGCGGAAGCCGGTTGGATTCCAAAATCGTCTCTGATATCTTTGCGTAAACTAGGTTCGCCGTTGCAAGGTCATCCGCATGTGTCTGTCATGCCTGCGGTTGAAGCAAGCACTGGTTCCTTGGGACAAGGATTTTCGATTGCGATCGGAATGGCAATGGGCTTGCGTCAACAAAACGACCCATCGCGAGTTTACGTCATGTTGGGCGACGGCGAACTTCAAGAGGGAGAGGTTTGGGAAGGTGCGATGTGCGCTGCGCAATTCGAACTGGATAAACTTTGCGCGATTGTTGATTACAATAAAATTCAGAGTGATGACTTCAATGATAATATCATCGGCTTGGAGCCATTGCGGGCCAAGTGGGAAGCCTTCGGTTGGCTTGTCGTTGAAATCGATGGTCACGACTTCGAGCAGATTGATGCCGCCTTTATTACTGCCAAAAGTTCGAGCTGCAAACCGGTGGTTATAATCGCGCATACAGTTAAAGGTCAGGGCGTGTCCTACATGGCTGGCGTGCCGGCCTGGCACGGCAGCGTTAAGTTACGTGCCGAAGAACTCCAACAGGCTTTGCGCGATCTCGGCACCGAAGAAGACCGGATACCCGCCTATCTTGACGGCAGTATTTGGAGTGAACGATCATGAGCGAGCAGATGCAAACTATCTCAGCGCCGGTGTTGATTGGTACCAGCGGCGATTCCCTTCGTGAGGCCTTCGGCAGAACCCTGGTCAAACTGGCAGCCAGTCACGCCGATTTTGTCGTGTTCGATGCCGATGTGGCCGGCGGCACCGGCGTTCACCATTTCCGCAAGGCATATCCCCAACGCTTCTTCCAATTCGGTATCGCCGAGCAAAACATGACTGCGGCGGCCGGAGGATTTGCCGCCACTGGCGCGCCGGTATTTGTGACCACTTTTGCCGTGTTTACTTTGCGGGCGTTGGAGCAGGCAAGGCTAGCGGTTGCTTATCCCAAGCGCAATGTCAAAATTGTCGCCAGTCATCCCGGTCTCGATGTCGGCCCGGATGGTGCGTCGGCACAATGCCTTGAGGACTTGGCCGTATTCCGATCCATGCCCAATATGGTGGTAGTGTCGCCGGCCGATGCCTTAGAAGTTGAGCAAGCCACGTTTGAAATCTTGAATTATCAAGGTCCTGTTTATATGCGTACTGGACGCAGTCCCGCGCAACGTATCTTGCCAGCCGATTATCGTTTTGAATTGGGTAAGGGCAAGATTTTGCGCAACGGCAGCGACGTTACAATAGTGGCCTGCGGTGTTGAAGTAGCAAGGGCCCTTGATGCAGCAGACGCGCTGGCAGATCGAGGTATTTACGCACGCGTGGTCAACATGGCTACGCTCAAACCCTTAGATAGCAATTTATTGAAAATTTGCGCCGAAGAGACAGGCTGTTTTGTAACTGCGGAAGACCACAATATCGTCGGCGGTTTGGGTGGTGCGGTGGCGGAGTCCTTGGCGAGAATTCATCCCTGCCCGATCGAATTCATTGGCATTCGCGATAGCTTCGGCGAGTCGGGAGAGCCTGACGAATTGGCGGAGAAATACCAATTGACTAGCGAGTATATCGCTAACGCGGCGATCAAGGTCATCGGGAGAAAAGTATGACGCAAGATAAAGTTGCATTGGTTACCGGATCCAGTCGCGGTATCGGGTTGATGATTGCCAGAGCGTTGAGTGATGCCGGTCATGCCGTGGCATTGGGTTATGCTAGAAATGCTTCGCTGGCTAGCGCTGAAGCCGAGAAGATCGTTCGCGCCGGCGGTAAAGCGATAGCTGTCGAAATCATGATTGAGGACCGGGGTAACGTGCGACGAGCTATTGCACGAGTCACCAGTGAGTTTGGCGACATCGGCATATTGGTCAACAATGCTGCGATTGCTCAAGAAAAGCCCTTCGAAACCATTACCGACGAAGATTGGAACCGGATGATGGATGTCAATCTGAGAGGCGCCTTTGTATGTTCGCAAGAAGTCATCAACGGCATGCAGAAGAGATCATGGGGGCGCATCATCAATATCACATCGATCGGTGGGCAGTGGGGAGGCGTTAACCAGGTCCATTATGCCGTCGCCAAAGCTGGACTGATCGGTTTGACGCGGTCCTTGGCCAAGGTGTATTCGAAATTTGGGATAACCACAAACGCCATCGCTCCTGGGTTAGTGCAGACCGATATGTCGACCAATGAATTAAATACGGAAGCAGGCCGGGAGAAAGTCAAAAACATACCGGTCGGTCGGATAGCAACAGTGAATGAGGTGGCATCGGTCGCGGCTTTTCTGGCCAGCGACGATGCAGCCTATATCACCGGCCAGACTATCAACGTCAACGGAGGCATGTATTTTGGTTAAGACGCTGCTGATCGTCGGCGCTGGGGTGGAGCAGGTACCGGCTTACGAATTGGCCAAAAGGCGAGGTTTTTTTGTGGTCGGTAGCGATATGGACCCCGGCGCGCCAGGCTTTGCATTAGCCGATCATGCTATTCTGGTTTCTACTCGAGATGCTGAAGGGACGCTGGCGGCAGCACAATCGTTTCACCAAAGGCATCCGATCAACGGTGTCATGACTATTGCCAATGACGTACCTTATACGGTAGCTAGAGTGGCGGACGCGCTAGGCTTGCCTTCAATAGATTTGGATGCGGCACGCGCGGTAATTGACAAATTAGTCATGAAGCGGCGCTTTTTAGATTATGGCGTTGCTTGCCCTTGGTTTACTCAGGTTGATACCGCCGATGAATTACAGCATGTCTTAGCTACTGAACCGAGACATCGCTTCGTATTAAAACCGGTAGACGGTCGCGGTGCACGCGGAGTTTTATTGATTGATAACTCCGTGGATGTCGACTGGGCTATTTCGGAGTCTCGGTCTTGGGGCGATTGCGGTAGGCTGATTTTGGAGCGATTCATTCCCGGAATGCAGCTATCAACTGAATCGTTTTTATTGAACGGCAAATGTTATACGCCGGCGATCGCAGAAAGAAATTACGCGCGCCTCGAGCAGTTTAAACCCAACATCATCGAAGATGGAGGAACAATTCCGGCACTGCTAGATCAAAGTCAATTAGCTTCAATCGACGATTTGTTGTTACGAGGTGCGGCGGCGCTTGGGATTACAGAAGGTATTGTCAAAGGGGATTTGGTAATAGATGAACAAGGCCGTCCTATGATCATCGAATTGGCTGCACGTTTGTCGGGTGGATGGTTTGCCACCAAACAAATTCCGGAGGCTTCTGGGGTTAATCTGGTGGAAGCAGTGATGGATCATGCTTTGGGCAATCCAGTACAAATCGATGACTTGGTGCCTAAACAGCAGCGAGCCACGGCTATTCGATATTTCTTTCCTCCAGCAGGCAAAATTTTAGCCATTCATGGTGAAGCGGAGCTGAAAACTGTTCCAGGACTACTTAGTTACAGTTTTTACCGAAATGTCGGCGAAATGCAGCCGACAGTCAAGGCGCACCATGACCGTTTCGGTTATGTATTGGTGTCAGCCGATACTCGGGACGAGGTTCTTCAACGAGTCGAGCAGGCCATTAATAGTATAGAAGTTGAGGTTATTAGTGGTTAAATTTATTGCCGAAGTATCCAGCAACCACCGCTGTGATTTGGAGCGTAGCTTGGCCTTTATTGATACAGCCGCCAAAGCCGGTTGCCAGGCAATCAAGTTTCAGTTATTTAAGATTGATCGGTTGTTTGTCCCGGAAGTGTTAGCCAATTCCGAAAAGCATCGCAAGCGCAGAGAGTGGGAGTTGCCGGTGGAATTCTTACCTGCTTTGGCTAAGCGATGTCAAGATAAGGGTGTTGAGTTCTCTTGCACGCCATTTTATCTTGAGGCAGTCGCTGAACTCGAGACCTATGTCGATTTTTATAAAATTGCATCGTACGAGCTTTTGTGGGGGGACTTGCTCATTGCATGCGCTCTTACCGGCAAACCGGTAGTGCTGTCAACAGGCATGGCTACTATGGAGGAGATTCAACATGCAGTCGATGTGTTGAAAAATAACGGATGCCCTGCACCGGTTTTGTTACATTGCACTTCCTCTTACCCGACGCCTTACGCCGAGGCCAATCTTGCTGCGATCGATACCCTAAGACGAGAGACGGGTTGCGAGGTTGGTTGGTCGGATCATACCGTTGAACCGGCAGTCATCCATAGGGCCATTCACAAATGGGGGGCTAAGGTGGTCGAATTTCATCTCGATCTGGATGGCAAGGGTGAGGAATTTGCGGCCGGGCATTGCTGGCTACCCGATCAGATCGCTGCCGTAATAAAGGATGTGAATAAGGGCATCGAAGCGGATGGTGATGGCGTCAAGGAGCCTGTTCCGTCGGAATTGCCCGATCGTATGTGGCGGGCAGATCCTATTGATGGTTTGCGGCCCTTGAAAGAAACTCGAGACCGATTGAAATAACGTCAGCCTACCAATGAATGTTCTCATTGTATGCCATGCAGGAAGTAAGGTCGGGCTTGGGCATTTAACCCGGTCTCTAGCCGTTGCGCGTATCGTGCGGCAGGCATTTGACGTAAGCATTCGCTTTTTGATTCAAGGCGATCCGATCGCAAATCCTGAATTGCAGCAATATGAACACTGTTTTTTGTCGATTGGCGAGGATTTGACGAAAATGATCGAGAGGCAACTTGATACGTCAGTTTCTCAATTGATTATTTTCGATCTATTTCCAGAGTGGTTGCCGATCGATTTAGCGAAACTCTTGAAAAATTTGCGAGCCAAGGCTTGCAAAATCATTGCCGTTGACGGTTTACTCAGTTATCAAGATCATTTGGATCTGATTGTCATGCCGTCTTTCCGTTGCCCGCCGGAGGTAGTGGAGAGTCAAGGGACTCCAGTGATATATGGTTGGGATTGTTTTTTGCTGAATCCCAAGGCTTATCCTAGGCTTTGGTGTCGTGGCAATCATGTATTGGTTCTGAGCGGCGGTGCGGATGTTACGGGCTTGGGGCAGAGGCTACCAAGGCTTTTGTTAGATACTTTGCCGCATAATACGCAAGTCAATTGGGTGATCGGCCCCTATGCAAGGCAACCCGACTTTCCCGAATCATCAACAGTAATGTTCAACAATCATCAGGCGCCCTCCAGTCTCGATGAACTGATGCTTGATGCTCACTATGCCGTTACGGTGTATGGCGTCAGTTTTTTTGAACTGCTCTATTACGGCATACCCACAGTGGTGTTTTCGCCCTATGGCAATAAGGATGATGACGAGCTAGGTCTGATCGCGAAGGAGAATGTTGCTTTGGTGGCCCGTGATGAATTGGATGCGCTGGAAAAACTGCGGAACTTGATGGCGGATGATGAAATGGCCTCCGCGTTTTCTATCGCCGCTCAAGAAAAAATGGCTGCGGCTAATGGCGGGCGCCTTGTGCAAGCGCTGAACGAGTTATTGGTTTAATGTCGCACGCCTATCTTATTTTTCATTTGAACTTGGCTTTCTCGTCGATTCCTACTGAGGCTCGCCCCGAGGTTATTCGCAAGTGTTATTGGCCTTTACTGGAATTAATCCGTAAAACGAAGGTTCCTGTTGGAATCGAGTTAACCGGGTGGACGCTCAATCAAATAGTTGAGATCGAACCTGAGTGGGTTGATTGTTTTCGGAGCATGTTGCGAAGCGGGCAGTGCGAGTTGATCGGTAGCGGTTGGTCGCAAATTATCGGACCCTTGGTGCCCTACCAGGTTAATGTCCGGAATCAAGCATTGGGCCTGGATGCATATCGGCAGTTATTGGATGTCGTGCCAAACATTGCATTAGTCAACGAAATGGCTTATTCGACGGGTTTGGTCGACGTTTATGCCGAAGCGGGTTATCGAGGCATTATCATGGATAGGGATAATGTAAGGCTCGCATTAGGGTTGGAACACAGCCCGCTATCTACGATGCCTACGCATGCGCAAGGGTGCGGTGAAATTTCTTTGCCTGTTTTATGGTCCGATTCGATTTTATTTCAGCGTTTGCAGCGGGTGGTGCATGGGGATATCCTCGTATCGGAATATACATCTTATATCAAGCGACGTATCGAACAGGGCGAGAGAATGTTGCCTATCTATTGTAACGATGCGGAGATTTTTGATTACCGCCCCGGTCGATTTGCGACCGAGTCCAGGTTGCACTCGGAAGGCGAGTGGTTGCGGTTCGAAAGAGTTTTGAAACAATTACAAAGCGAATGCGAATTGAACTGGCTTAGTCCGAGCCAGGCGTTGTCAAGGCAGGTTGGCGATACGGAAAAAAAAATATCCAGGCTCACTTCGATAATCCAACCCGTCCCAGTTAAGAAGCAGGCCAAATATAATATTAATCGTTGGGCGGTGTCGGGGAGAGATGATTTATGGCTCAATACAGTTTGCCATCAATTATGGCAAGCGATGCAGAAAAGCGGCGAGGATTCTTCCGAATGTTGGCGGGAAGTTTGTGAGTTATGGGCTAGCGATCTACGTACTCACATCACCGACTTGCGGTGGCAAGAAACGCTTGATCGGATTGTCCGATTAAAATTGAAGTGGGCGCTTGCCGATTCTGTTCCGCGAGAACACCGAAAGCCTCAAAAGATATCGGAATCCGTGCTTATCGAAAATGATGAGGAAGGGATTTTTCTTACAATAAACACGCCGGCATTGAAATTAGTGCTGAATAAGCGGCGTGGTATGACAATCCATACTTTGGCGTTCAAATCGCAGGGTTTCGCTGCACTGATCGGCACATTATCTCAAGGATATTTTCAGACTATTGAATTAGGTGCGGATTTTTATTCCGGCGGGGTTTTGATAGAAATTCCAAGTCAGCATGCCCGGTTGACTGATTTGGAATGGGTAAGCCCTCAGGTTCAGCAGTTTGGTAGCGAATTGTCTATTTCTGCGGTAATCGCTTTTGATCAGGGTAAGTTGCGAAAAACTATTCTGGTGGATACCGTTGCCGAGAAAGTACGGTTACGTTATGAATTCGACGATTATGAGAGACCATTGGGATCGGTGCGTGTGGGCAAGGTGACTTTGTTGCCTGAAGTATTTACGGGAGATTTGACAATTGAAAGTGTCAATGGGGGGGCTGGAAAGGAGTTGTTTTGTTTGAATCGAAATGTCGATTACGGTAAGGCAGCATCGGTGCTGGTGTCCAGTTCGTCGGCCTTAGCTTGTACTGATGGCAGAGTTTGTATTCGTGACGATTTGGGCAATGGGGTCGAGTTGGAATGGCATCCTGCTGTTTCAGCGGCAATCGTAATGTTGCAGCATGTTCACACTTATGGTGCTCATTTGACTCGATTATGGTTTTCATTGTCAGAACTGGACGATACTTCTCGCCGAGGCGGACGTTTATTACCCTTTGAGTTTGAAATAAAACCATTAAAAAAAGATTAAAGTAATTTTGTTGATTGACGATAACTCTAGTGAGTTTAGAAACTTCTTTTCAACAATCAAAATAGCATTGTTTCGGATTGAAATTACATCTGAGGCGAGGTGGAGGATAACATCATGGCAATGGTCATCAACACAAACATCGGTTCGCTGAACAGTCAACGGATGCTGAATAGTACCAATAATTCGCTGAAAACCTCTATGGAGCGGTTGTCTTCGGGGTTGCGCGTCAACTCCGCAAAAGACGATGCGGCCGGATTAGCGATCGGGAATAAAATGACTTCGCAGATCCGAGGTATGACAGTGGCTATTAGAAACGCCAACGACGGCATTTCGATGGCGCAGACGGCTGAAGCCGCAATGGGCTCTATTACGGAAACCTTGCAAAGGATGCGGGATTTGGCTGTGCAATCGTCAAACACGGGTGCAGTGAATGCCGCCGACCAATCAAAGTTACAAACAGAATTTGAGCAGCTTCAAAAAGAAATAGGCCGAATTATTACCAATACCGAATTTAACGGTAAGAAAATTTTAAATGGCGGATTGTCCGGGCAGGTCTTTCAAGTAGGCGCCAACACGACTTCAGATAACCGGATTTCGCTAACTGTAAATAATCTATCGGCAGCAGCTTCAACCGGGTTGGGATCCATACTATTATCGGCTGTAGTGATTGGCGGCTCGGCCGGGACGAGTGCAGGCGCCACAGCAGTGACCGCAGGTTCTGTCGGAGCGGTCATCGATGGTTTGGATAGAGCGTTAAGCAGAATCGATACGTTTCGTTCTACTTTGGGCGCGATGCAAAACCGCTTTACGACTACGATTAGCAACCTGCAGTCTTCGATTGAAAATCAAAGCGCTGCGCGGTCGCGGATCATGGATGCCGATTTTGCCGCCGAAACCGCTGCTCTAAGTCGAAACCAAATTCTGCAGCAAGCCGGAGTCGCGATGCTGTCGCAAGCAAACCAAGCCCCGCAAACAGTGCTTAGTTTGTTGAGATAAAGTGGTAAGATGTCGGATGCCCTTTATCGGGCATCCGAAACAAGGGTGAGTTAGAGGTGGGTTATGAATAATGATATTTCAAATGTCACCAGGCTAGGTTTTACATCTTCACCACAAGGCGACGGCAATGCCGCTAAATTTCAGGCTGTTAAAAACAAGCATACAGAGCAAGTAGTTCCGCCGGATAATGTTCAACGAGTTAATAATAAGGATTCATTGGGCCAAGAGAGAGAATCTGACGGTAAACAAACTGATAATTTGATTTCGTTGGAGGATGTCAAGCAGTTGGCGGAGCAAGGGAATAAAGTATTGGCGGAGGCTCAACGGAATCTGCAATTTAAAGTGGATGAGACTACCAATCAAGTGGTGGTTAGCGTGGTCGACCAAAAAAGCGGCGAGGTTTTGCGGCAAATACCCAGCGATGAGGTTTTGGCGCTAGCGAAGCGTTTGAAGGAATTGGATGGCGAGCAATTGCAGGGCGTGTTTTTGAAGGAGCAGGCATAGTTTTTATTTAAATTGGGAGTGGGTTATGGCAATCACATCTGCATTAGGTATAGGTAGTGGGATAGATATCAATGGCTTGGTAAGCCAATTGGTTAGAGCCGAAGGTCAGCCGGCTTTTAATGCTATTAATCGCCAAGAATCGTCTGTTAAATCTCGGCTAAGCGCCTTGGGAACTCTCAACAGTGCTTTGTCGAGCTTTCAAACCGCGGCGAATAAACTCAAGACAGATGGCTTGTTCAGTAAGCATCAAGCATTTTCATCGAATGAAAATATAGCGACAGCAACGGCGGGAACCCTTGCCATTGCCGGTAGCTATAGTCTGAAAGTCAACCAGCTTGCGACTTCGCATAAATTAATTACAGGCGACGGGGCCGGTTATTCGGGTTATAACGCCGAAGTGGGTACCGGCGAATTGACGTTGTCTGTGGGCGGTAACGAATTTTCACTTAACATCGGCGCTACCAATAATACATTGAGCGGTATTCGCGACGCGATTAATAATGCGCAGGATAATACCGGAGTGACTGCAAGTATTATTAGTGTCGACGACGGCTTTAAACTAGTGCTGACCAGCAAAGAAACCGGTAGCGAAAATGCGATAGCAATTTCTTCATCGGCTCCGGGTTTGACAGAGCTGGCCGTCAACATGCAAGAGCAGCGTGCGGCTAAAGATGCAATCATTGAAGTGGATGGCCAAATTGCCACGCGCAGTAGTAATTCCATTTCCGATGTTATATCGGGCGTAACCTTGGATTTAAAGGTTGAAGATCCGGACACCGTATTCGCTTTAGACGTATCGATTGATAGTGCAGCCATTACCGATGCGGCGAATGATTTTGTCAAGGCATATAACGGTCTAATGACTGTGGTCAAGGATTTGGGAAAATACGATGCTGGATCGAACGTGGCCGGCGCGTTAATCGGCGACTCGACTCTGAGAAGTATTCAAAGCCAGATACGCACTGATGTATCGAGGCCTGTCGAGTCCGCTTCTAATGAATCGAACTCTTTGGCGCTAATCGGAATAACCGTTGATCGGAACGGTGTTATGTCGTTGAATAACTCAGTATTCAGTGAGAAATTGAATGGCGATCTAAAGTCGATCAGCGATATTTTTTCATCGACCGACGGTATTGCCAATCGCTTAAGCGAACGTTTGACACAATATTTGCAACCTGGCGGCACCTTGGATTCAAGAACCAAGTCGCTAAATAATCAGCTCAGAGGATTTGAAACACGCAGGGAAAATGTGCAGATTAGGCTGGATAATCTGGAAAATGCCTTAATGAAGCAATTCATTGCGATGGATACCGCAGTTGGGCAGTTTCAGTCGACTGGTGCTTTCGTTTCTCAGCAATTGGCGCTGCTCAATAAATAATCAATTAGGATTATAGATAATGAAAGAGGCTAACATGAGACCGAGTATGTACAGGAATAATGCCAGTAAATATGCCGCTGTACAGAACGAGGCGGTTTTAGATGATGCGTCCCCTCATAAGTTGATTCAAATGCTGATGAGCGGTTTTTTAATGCGTGTCAACGCGGCTAAAGGCGCGATCGATCGCGGCGATTTTGAGGAAAAAAGCATTCAGATTTCTAAAGCTATCGCTATTGTCGGCGGATTGATCGATGGTCTAGATGCCGAGCGAGGTGGAGAGATTGCCGAAAACTTGAGTAGTTTATATGACTACATGAATAAACGGCTTTTTCAGGCGAGTTCTGAAAACAACATTCAAATTCTGGATGAGGTGAGTGGGTTGATGCGTGAGTTAAAAGAAGCATGGGATGCAATTCCGGAAGCCTATCAGCAGTAAAAAATGGATTCCGTGGATGACTTGCTTGATATTTTGAGTGGTTTTTCAGATAAAATCGCGCAAGCGATTGATTGCGAAGATTGGGATACTCTCAATCATATTTTAACACATCGTCAAGAATGTCTCGAAGAGCTATTTAGCGCTCCGATTAAGCCAACACGGCGTGCTGCCGTGAGCGCTTTGTTGCTTAAGATTCAGCAGGAAGACAGTTTGTATCTAGCTGGCGTGAAAGATCGAAAACAAATCTTGCAAAAGCGTGCGTCTTTGTTAAGTCAGGGACGCAAGAACGTCAAAGCCTATCAAAGTGAACAAGATGAATCGAAGCCGGATTAACTCCGGTTTTTATTTTTTCAGTATATCCCTTCTTTCATCATGTTTTTTATGATGAATGCGTTCCTCAGATTGTTTTTATTTTCCTGGGCAATGCAAACCGCATTGTGATCGTTGTTAATCCTAGAAAAAGCATTTCACCATGAAGATCATGAAGAATAACAAGTTAATTCATTAACTTGTTATACGTTTGTATAGAAAGTTTGTTTACCAAAAAGGTTAGCGAGAATGTTTATGTGATTTCTTGAAATCCTTCATGAACTTCATGTGCTTCATGGTTAAACTGCCAAATTTAGGTTAATGATTCTGGTCTTTGAGGTCGGCAATTTTCTTTTTCAATAAAATGGCTGCCTCTAAGTCCGGGGTTCGATCTAGAATATGATTGAGCATCATTTCAGCGGCATCGGGGATGTGGTTTTCAAGATAAAGATCGGTTAGTTTTAATTGGCATTGAAGGTCTTCCGGAAATTGAGATAAATAGTTGTTATAACTATCGATTGCAATCATCAGTCTACCCAGAATCCTGGCGGATTCAGCGTACAGAGGCAGGTAGATCGGGTTAATTTGAGCAAGGCACTCAAGAGCCATGAATGCATTTTCATCGTTAAGTTGTTTAAGGCTGATCGATGTAATTCTCAGTAATGCTTCTTCGATCAGCGGAGAGGTTTCCAAATTTATAATGGCATCATAATAATTGAGCGCTTGATTGTCGTTCTCTTCCAATTCGGCTATAAATGCTGAAATCAATAAAAGGTAAGGTTCTTTGTCGGGTTCTTTGCTGTCGAGTTTCAAAGCGTTGTATAGGTCTTTTAATTCGTCCGTTTTTTTGTGATTGAATAAAAGAAGGGCTCTTGTTTTTACTTCCGGTAATCGTGAAGAAGTTCTCGCTTGAGAGTTTAGCGTTGTTACGCCATTCGTTAAAAATTCGTCGAACATTTTCGACAAAGATGCTATTTCATTTTCGGTTTCCGTGGATAAATAGGCGGTTGGGTGATGATCGAGCCATAATCTAGCTCGATTGTAACTTTTGTCTTTGCTCCATTGATCGAATAGCAGTGAAAAATCCGGTTTATCTACGAGCTCTTCTTGTCTGGATCGTGTACGGGAAAGAGCGTCTTCTACTTGTTTGATTAGGCGGGTCGAGCCAATTTGGAATGCTTCATAATAGATGCGTCCGATTTTTTTGGTGTACTCAGCATCCCAGTTATCTTTATTCGGTGCGGCGATTTTAAGAAAATTTCGTATCCCAAATCGTTTTACCAATGCGCTGTAATCGCGGTATTTTTGATTTAATCTCTTTTCGATAGTGTCCAGATTGCGTTTGTCGCGATAATTTGAGATTTGCCCTTCCTGGTTATACATTTCTTCATTGATTTTTAGGGCTTTTTTGGCAAGTGTTTTAATGCCCTTAAGATGATGCAATGCTTTTTCCAATTCCATTGAAATGGCAGCATAGTGCTTGCTGAGTTCCGGCTCCGATAAGCATGGAATCAGATGGGCAGCATACTCGTCTGGTGGAATGTCTAATTCGTCGAGTGTTATTTTTTCAGGGGGAATATGATCGATGAATGCGACTTTAGCGGCTGTCTCTGCAAGATTAATGATTTTTCGGTTATCGGTCGTTATCGACTGGGCTTGTCGAGAAAGAATAGATAGCGCTGCATAATAATCCTGACCTGTGGGTCTTTTTTCTCCGCAATAAGTTTCGACTTGCAATGAAGTTAGGTCGTATTTCGGGCCTGCTAGTTGCTCGTTACTGCCTTTCGCGTGTGTGATGCCTTCTTTGGTAAAGCATAAATCGAAGCCGGCCAGTAAAATTCGGCTAAAGCCAAAGCGGTAAGCTGTATTAAGCGCTGTATTGGTAACGGTTGGCCCGACACTATTAATATTTTTTATGTTCAGTTTCGTTTCCCATGGGAATCGTTCACCTAGGTAAAGGCTTTTGCCGTGCCACTGATTGATCAAGGTCGGGCAAGCGTGATGCGAATGAACAAAAATGGTGTTGTCGCCAAATTTAAACATTTCTTTGCTGACTTCAGCGCTAACTTCATACGGGTCCACGGAAAAAACGAAATCAGGCTCTATGTTTGCCGAGATTAATTGTCTGGATACGCGTGAAACTGAAAAAACCGTCAGTTTGTTTCGGTGTTGTTTTATCCAAGGCAATAGATCAGTTAAGGAAGGGCCACCAGCCAATATGATAACGGTTTGGCCGCGATACGCGTCTTGTAAGAGGCTTGCAGGCAATATATTGTCGGCGAGATTTTCCAATTGGCGGACCATAAATGCCTCGCAGCCGATGGCGACATTGTATTGCCAGTGCAACGATTGCAGTATTTCATTTAATTGCCAACTTAGCTCGGGATAATCTTGAAGTGTCGCTTGTTGTGCGCCAATTGAATTGTGCAGTTTGACCGAATCAATGTAGAAGTAATCGTTGATTTTGAAATCATCGCTTAGTTTTTGCCAGTTTTCGAGGGTTGTGCAGGCGATTTCGGGGGGCAAATTGTCAAGCAAGCCTTGCTGTTCAAGCAGGTTCAAAATTTCTTCAGGTTCAATAAATATATATCGAGTTCCAGAGGGTATTCCTTGTTGTTGAATGAACTTTGGTAATAAGCCTGAGTCGGTCCCGACAATGATATAAAGCGAGTCTTCATTAAACAGCGCTTTACTGAAAGAGGCCTCGAAAACGACTTTTGCGCTGACTTTGTTGAAAGTAGCGCCATTGATGAAATAAAAATACTTGTCGCCGAAAGTATTAACGGCAAGTGTGGCATGTGCTGTGTTTGACAATATCATCGTGGGTTGTTCATGTTGTTTTCGATTTCGTCAGCAATTATAGGCTTGTTTTATTACGCCCTAAGTACAGAACAGTCGTTCGACTTTGTTGGAGGTGCAGTGTTTGTCGAGAACCGCCGTGAGCCCAGTACCTAAATCCAGCACCTAAATTCCATAGGTCTTTGGCAATGAATCAAAATCATGGCTTATTTAGGTGCTGGATGAATTATCCAAGAGAACTAACTTATAGCCAATCGATTATGGAATTTAGGTGCTGGGTGAACCCGTCTATGGTAGCGCCGACATTCTCGCTAGCCACTCCCTATATCTTCATAAAATTAGCTATTTTTTAGTATAAAGGGAGTAGCTCAATGATAAGGAGTCTATTGTAGTAATTGGAGAACCGATTGCTTCGATTGGTTGGCTTGGGCTAGCATCGCTGTTCCGGCTTGCTGCAGTATTTGATTTCTGCTTAATGCGGCGGTTTCAGCCGCGAAATCGGCATCCATGATCCGTGACCGCGCGGCGCTTTGATTTTCGATTGAAGACTGTAGGTTGCTGATCGTCGTGGTAAAACGGTTCTGCATGGCACCTAGGGTAGAGCGAAACGTATCGATTGTAGTTAGCGCCTTATCTAAGCCATCAATGACTGCTCCAATCGCGCTAGCGGTCTTTGGTGTAACACCTGCGCTCGTTCCGGCTGAGCCGCCGATCACTACGGAGGTCATTAGTATAGAGCCCAAACCGGTTGAGGTTGCTGAGGCTAGGTTATTGACGGTAATCGAAATTCGATTGTCCGAAGTCGTGTTAGCACCCACTTGAAAGACCATTCCCGAGAGGCCTCCATTCAAAATTTTCTTACCGTTAAATTCGGTATTGGTAATGATTCGGCTAATCTCGCTCTGTAATTGTTCAAATTCTGTTTGTAACTTGGCTTGGTCGGCGGCATTCACCGATCCTGTGTTCGACGATTGCACAGCCAGGTCACGCATGCGTTGTATGGTTTCCGTAATCGATCCCATTGCGGCCTCAGCCGTTTGCGCCATCGAAATCCCGTCGTTTGCATTTCTGATTGCGACTGTCATGCCTCGGATTTGCGAAGTCATTTTATTACCAATCGCTAATCCGGCGGCGTCGTCTTTTGCGCTGTTAACGCGAAGCCCTGACGAGAGGCGCTCCATTGAAGTTTTGAGGTTATTGTTGGTTTGAGTCAGCATGCGCTGACTATTGATAGAAGCGATGTTCGTATTGATTACCATGCCTGACATAGCGATTCTCCAAAATGAAAACGAAATTTAAGAAGTCATTTCGGGATAAGCGATTGTTATGCCATGTTGATAAATAATTTATCTATCAGTTATTTATGGTTGTAATTGAGTGGGTTTGCCGGGCGGGCGGCAAAATATTGACGCCCGACAAATGGGGTGTTCGGTTTTTCGCCGGTTCTGAGCGTTAGCGCTTTTGCAGAAAAATCTCTAAAACCAACTTACTGCCGAAATAAGCCAACAGCAGCAGTACAAATCCCGCCAATGTCCAGCGGATAGCAATTTGTCCGCGCCACCCGTATCGGATTCTGCCCAACAATAAGCCGGAAAAAATGATCCATGCGACGATCGATAACACGGTTTTATGTACTAAATGTTGAGCAAATAAATCGTCGATAAACAAGGCGCCGCTGACCAGCGAGATCGTTAGAAAAAAAAGGCCGGCTCCGATCATTTGAAACAATAACGATTCCATCGCCTGCAGCGGCGGCAGAGAGCGAATGAGGCGTTTAGGCTGGTGACTGCGAAGTTGTCGGTCTTGAATGGCCAAAAGCATGGCTTGTAAAGCCGCGACGTTCAATAGGCTAAAGGCGGCGATCGAGGTTAGGATGTGTACGCTCATCGGCCAGTTGTAGCGCAAGCTTGTCTGGGCTTTGAAGGGGAAGATCATATCCAAGCCGAGCAGTATCGCAGCCGTTGGAAATACCGCAATGCCAAGTTTTTCCACCGGTTTATCGAATGTGGCAAAAAGAATTAACAAGGCGACCAGCATGGAGACTAGCGATGCCGTATCAAAAAAACCGAAATTCAGTCCGCTTTGTCGTTCGATGATGACTAAGGTGTAGGCTCCATGGGCGGATGCACCGAGCCAACCTAAGTAAATCGAAGGTTTTTGTGTATTCTCGGTAACGGTTTCTCGAATCAAAAAGCCGGTTGCGGCTAAATAGCTCAGAATGGAAAAGATACCTATGGCTGTTATGTTCATGGTCGCGTTGGCGAGAGATAAGGAATAATCGAAAGGCGATCTTAAAGGGTTATGTTAAACTATCCGACTGAATAGTTCTAACCGATTTGCGTTAGCGAACATCCGTTTGAATCATAAATAAAAGATGCCGATATGTTTGATAATTTAACCGACCGCCTAAGCAGTACGCTTAAAACGATTAAAGGTCAGGGTCGTCTGACTGAAACCAATATCAAAGACACATTGCGCGAAGTCCGCATGGCTTTGCTTGAAGCCGATGTCGCGTTACCTGTGGTAACCGAGTTCATCGAGCGTGTTAGGGAGGGGGCGCTCGGGCAGCAAGTGCAAACCAGTTTGACGCCGGGACAAGCGATGATCAAGCTGGTTCAGTCGGAGCTGATCAAGGTTATGGGCGAGGAGAATGAAGGGCTTAATCTAAAAGCCAATCCTCCCGCTGTTATTTTAATGGCCGGTCTGCAAGGTGCCGGTAAGACGACCACGGCGGCAAAATTAGGCCGCTTTCTGAAGGAAAAGCATAAGAAAAAAGTCGGCGTGGTCAGTGCCGATATTTATCGCCCGGCCGCGATTAAACAATTGCAAACGCTGGCTGACGATTTGTCGTTGGATTTTTTTGCCAGCGACGCTTCGCAAAAGCCGATCGATATCGTCAATAATGCTTTGGATGCGGCGAAAAAGAAATTTCTCGATGTGCTGATCGTCGATACCGCGGGTCGACTGCATATCGATGATGAAATGATGGGTGAAATCAAAGCGTTGCATGCCGCGATCGATCCAATCGAAACCTTGTTTGTCGTCGATAGCATGACCGGCCAAGATGCCGCCAATACGGCAAAAGCATTCCATGATGCCTTGCCGCTGACCGGCGTTATTTTGACCAAGGCCGACGGCGATGCGCGCGGCGGTGCGGCCTTGTCGATTCGCCATATCACCGGTAAGCCGATCAAATTCATCGGTGTCGGCGAAAAAACCGATGCATTGGAGCCGTTTTATCCCGATCGTGTCGCGTCACGTATTCTGGGTATGGGCGATGTGCTCGGTTTGATCGAAGAGATCGAACAAAAGATCGATAAGAAAAAAGCCGAGAAGCTGGCGAAAAAAATTCAGAAAGGCAAGACCTTCGATCTAGAGGATTTACGTGAGCAGTTGCTGCAAATGCAAAGCATGGGCGGCGTCGGTTCATTGATGGAAAAGCTGCCCGGTATGAATCAAGTGCCGCAGGGAATGAAAGATAAGGTCAACGATAAAGAGTTGGCGCGTCAAATTGCCGTCATTAATTCAATGACGATGCAGGAGCGCAGGTATCCGGACTTGATTAAAGGTAATCGTAAAAAGCGTATCGCGACCGGTTGCGGCCAAGAATTGCAAGACGTCAATCGTGTTTTAAAGCAACACAAAATGATGGAAAAAATGATGAAGCGATTCAAAAAAGGCAACATGGCGAATATGATGCGAGGTATGCAAAGTAATATGCGCGGCATGAGAATGTAAATTATCCTTCACTTATGCAGAAAAATGCGTAAAATAGGCCGATTAAATTTTTGATTAATGTTTTTTGAGGATTTTAGATGGTAACCATTCGTCTTTCCAGAGGCGGCGCGAAAAATCGCCCTTTTTATCAAGTCGTTGTCGCTGATAGCAGATGTGGTCGTGACGGACGCTATATCGAACGCGTCGGTTTTTTTAACCCATTAGCGCGTGGTAATGAGCAAAAGCTACAATTAGACATTGAGCGTGTTGCTTATTGGCAAGGTCAAGGTGCTCAGCCATCGGATCGTGTTGCCAGTTTGATTAAAACCGCTAAAAAAGCAGTAGCTTAAAATTTGACCGATCGACAGTATATCCTTGTCGGAGAAATTTCCGGCGTTTTCGGCTTAAAAGGCTGGGTCAAAATTTTTTCTTACACCGAACCGCGGGAAAATGTTTTGTCCTATTCGGCGTGGCAGCTAAGAAAAAACGGGGAGATCAAGTCTGTTAAAGTTAAAGAGGGGCAGCGACAAGGTAAAAATGTAGTCGCCCATCTTGAAGCTGTCGACGATCGAGATGTTGCGGAAAGTTTGATTGGTTGGGAAATTTATATCGAACGCGATCAGTTGCCTACACTTGCACAAGATGAATACTATTGGGCTGACCTTGTCGGTCTCAATGTCATCACGAAATCGGGTGTGGAATTGGGGGTGATCGATCACTTGTTTGAAACCGGCGCCAATGATGTTTTGGTGGTGAGCGGAGATCGGGAACGTTTGATTCCGTTTTTAATGGGGCAGACAGTCCTGGAGGTCGATTTGGACGGCAAATGCTTGACGGTCGATTGGGATCCTGACTTTTAGTCGACGGTCGATGCGTTTCGATGTAATTACGCTGTTTCCCGAGATGGTTAAGGCCGCGTCGAGATACGGCGTTACCGGTAAGGCGATAGACAACGGTGTGGTCCGTTTGGAGACTTGGAATCCTCGGGATTATACTTACGACAAGCATCGGACAGTCGATGATCGACCTTATGGCGGCGGCCCCGGCATGGTCATGAAGTATCAACCGCTTTTTGACGCGGTTAGCGAAGCGAAACAGAATGGCTTTGGCGACCGTGCAAAAGTCGTTTATTTAAGCCCGCAAGGCAGACCCATTACGCAAAGCTTGTTGAATGAATCGGTCCATTGCGAGCAATTAATATTAGTTGCCGGGCGTTACGAAGGTATCGACGAGCGTTTTATCGAAACGGTTTGCGATGAAGAATGGTCCCTGGGCGATTATGTTATCAGCGGCGGCGAGTTAGCTGCATTGATCGTTGTCGATGGAGTCTCGCGTTTATTGCCTGGCGTGCTCGGTGATGAGAACTCGGCCCTTCAAGATTCGCATATGGATGGCTTACTGGATTATCCGCATTTTACACGGCCGGAAAATATCGAAGGTCGAGTCGTCCCGGAAGTTCTGCTTAGCGGTAATCATGCGGATATCGAGCGCTGGCGGCTGAAGCAAGCGTTGGGGCGAACTTGGCAGAGACGTCCTGAATTATTAAAAAACAAGCAGTTGAGTGATGTGGAATACGAACTGCTGCAAGAGTTTATTGTGGAATTGGTTTAATTAAGGTGTGGTGATGAGCAATATTATTGATGTATTGGAAAAAGAACAATTAAGAAATGATATTCCTGAATTTGGCGCGGGCGATACTGTAGTCGTCAATGTTAAGGTAAAGGAAGGCGATCGCGAAAGAATTCAGGCTTTTGAGGGCATCGTGATTGCAAAACGCAATCGTGGACTGAACTCTGCGTTTACTGTTAGAAAAATTTCTCACGGCGAAGGCGTCGAGCGGGTTTTTCAAACGCACAGCCCTATTATCAGCGATATCAAAGTTAAACGCCGCGGTGATGTACGTCGCGCCAAGCTTTATTATCTGCGGAACTTGACCGGTAAAGCCGCTCGTATTAAAGAAAAAATTTAAGTCGAGATTTTGCTTCGTTCCGGCAATAAAAAAGGCAGCCTTGGCTGCCTTTTTTATTGCCGGAAAAACCTGGATTTCCTTGCTTCCACGCGCCAACATACCGATCTTGCCTAGGCAGCTAAGGTATCACTGCCATTAAGTTAAGCCGTTCGTGGTGAGCCTGTCGAACCATGGACGGCTTAACTTATCGACCCAGGATTTTTCCATTCACCCTTCGACAGGTTCAGGGCGAACGGAAAAATCCTTAACTTAATGGCAGTGAGCTAAGGTATGGGTTCCCACGGAGGACCGCTCATCGCTATTCATAAATTGTAGGGTACGCTGTGCGTACCATGGTAACTATAAACTGGTGAAAATTTTCGTGACTTTCGAGTATTTCGTGGTTCAATCACTTTTTACAGACAGTTAATCGATACGACAATTCTTTTTAAGAATGGGAGCGCGATATGCCTTTCATCGTTCACTGGGTCAGCGAGTGCCAGGGGGCCAAAAATATTCGAATACTCCAAACGCCTGCCGGAAAACTGTCGGTACAGCGGTGCGGCGAGGTAATTTGCGGCATCGATTGGTTGCCCGGTGGGCCAGCCATGGTCTCCAGCCTCGATAACGACGATAAACAAAGCTTCGATCCGGTTGAAAATTATTGGCGAGAGCCTAATGCTATCGTGGAACTCAAACTGTTACGGCGCGGCAGCCCATTCGTGCAAACCGTTCAAGACGCATTACTCAGGATTCCGTTCGGGACGACGTTGACTTATAAGGATTTGGCTAAAGTCTTAGATTCCGCGCCGAGAGCGGTCGGCGGCGCATGTCGGAGAAACGATTATCCGTTGATTGTGCCGTGCCATCGGGTTGTTTCAGTAACCGGCCCCGGCGGTTACTCGGGACAAACACAAGGCGAGTCGATGGCTGTTAAACTCCAATTATTGGCTTTCGAGGCTTCGTTTAATCAATGAACCCCAGCGATTTGATCGACCAGTTCCTTGATGCGTTGTGGGCCGAGCAAGGCGTTAGCAACAATACCTTGTCTGCCTATGGTAGCGATTTAACTATTTTCGCGCAGTGGCTCAAGAACATCTCGCTGTTGGAAGTGGGAGGAGGCGATATTTCTCGATTTCTGGCCTTCAGATATAATCAAGGCATCGGTAGCCGTTCAAGTGCTCGGTTACTGTCGACATTGCGGCGTTTTTATGCTTATCAGCTTCGGGAAAACCGGATCAGCGTCGATCCGACCGCATTGATCGACATGCCTTATATCGGCAGAAAATTGCCGTCTTCATTATCGGAAAACGATGTCGAAGCCTTGCTTAAGGCGCCCGAAACGTCGAACCCTTTAGGCTACCGCGACAGAACGATGTTCGAAATGCTCTATGCGACGGGACTTAGGGTTTCCGAGTTGGTCGGTTTGCGTTTGGAGCAGGTCAGCCTTCGGCAAGGCGTCGTCAAGATTACCGGAAAAGGCAATAAAGAGCGCTTGGTGCCGTTCGGCGAAGAGGCGATGGAATGGCTTGAAGGCTATTTGCAAACGATACGTCCGTCGATTCTCGGCGAGCGGCAAAGCGCTTTTTTATTCGTGACGAATCGAGGCGACGGCATGACAAGGCAGGCGTTTTGGCATATTATCAAACGCCGCGCGAAAGAAGCCGGCATCGTCAAGGAGCTGTCGCCCCATACGCTACGGCATGCCTTTGCGACGCATTTGCTGAATCATGGCGCAGATTTGCGCGTCGTGCAATTGTTGTTGGGCCATTCCGATTTATCGACGACGCAAATTTACACGCATATCGCGCGCGAACGACTGAAAGATCTCCACGCAAAATTTCACCCGAGAGGATAAGCCAAGATGGCGCAAAACATTCATCCGACAGCCTGCATTGCAGAAAACGTAAAATTAGGCGAAGACGTCACGATAGGGCCCTTCGCGGTCATTGAAAGCGATGTCGACATCGGTGCGCACTGCCAAATCGGCCCGCATGCAGTCGTGCAACGTTATGTCAAGATGGGCGAAGGCAATATAGTGCATCCGCATGCCGTGCTCGGCGGCCTGCCGCAAGACTTAGGGTTCAATCCCGAAACCGTAACGTGGCTCGAAATCGGTAATGGCAATCAATTTAGGGAGGGCTTTACCGCGCATCGGGCGACCAAGGAAAACGGCGCGACGCGCATCGGTTCGGGCTGTTATTTCATGAACAACAGCCATGTCGCGCACGATTGCTCGATCGGGGATAACACGATATTCGCCAACAATGTCGCGATCGGCGGCCATGTTGAAATCGGGCGCAAAGTATTCATGGGCGGTGCCGTAGTTGTGCATCAATTTTGCCGAGTGGGCTCTTATGCCATCGTACAAGGTACGACCGGGCTCAACATGGATGTGATTCCGTTCATGTTGATCGGCGGACGTCCGGCCAGGCATTACCGTTTGAATACGATCGGTCTCAGGCGCGCCGGGATTACCGGAGAACGTTACAAGGTGCTCGAAACGGCGTTTCGCCGGCTTCGCAGTAAAAAGAGCTTCGACGATTTGGAAGAAACCGAAGAGCTCAAAGAATTAAAAGAATGGTTGGCGGTCAAATCGAAACGCGGTTTGCACGGCTTCGTCGATCTGTCGGATTGAGCTGAAATGTAGGCTTTCGAAAAATGCCATTTTTAGCTAGTTGCTGTGTTCCCGTATTATTAAACTGAGATATATTTGAAATTGTTGGTGTTCATAGGCTATTAAGCGCCAGGTGTAGGGTGCGCGATGCGCACTCCACGGCGCTCAAACTATCTTGAAAATTGTTGATTATCACAGGGTTATAAAGCGCTAGTTATTTTCTCAAAAGCCATAAAACAGTCATTTGTTCTGACATGAAAATCGGAAAATTTCGACAGCCTAGCTGAAATGTCGCCTGCCGATCAATTGCCGTAACCGATGCTACGAATTTCCATTAATATACCGTTTTCGAAAATCAGCTGTTGCTTGAGCCTTCTCGGGCCGAAGTTGTAGACCCATTCGTCGATCGTGATTTGCTGATATTCGGATATGTCGAGCGTACCTTGCGGAAAACGAAAACGACTACCCGAAACGCCAAAGCGTTTATCGGCATAGTCGGGTTCGCCGCATTTCATTCGAACATCGCTGATATGATCGCCGGTTTGGACGATCCTTTGTCCGCAGCGGAATGCGAAGGCTTCGGGGGCTGCGGCGAACAAAAAGAATCCCAGCAACAAATAAATTTTTTTCATAAATAAATCGAAATGGAAGTATAAAGTTAACTTAACCCAGCCTTAATATTGCGCGTCAATAGGTTATTGAATAATATGTAATAATTAATTTTATGGTACTACAAAGTTAAATTTGGCATGATTTTTAATTATTATATTTCAATAGCATAGGCGGTAGGCACTACACTTGTTAAAGCTGGGTTAATACAAGCCGGAAGCACCCTATTCGCGCATGGCCTTACCGTATTATTTGATCGGACTGGTCGGCGAAAACAGCATGTACTTAAGAAAATCGCCGGATCATTTCGAACGATTGGCTATCGAAATTGGCGAACACATTATAAAAAATTATTCACCATGAAGAACATGAAGGAAATGAAGAAAAATGTTATAAAATCAAAAGTTTTATTATTTATGTTACCCTGCGGAACGGGTTAATAAACCCGTTCCCAACGTTTCGGCTTGCTTCGGCCACGGTTGAACCTGAATTCGGCAGTTTAACCATGAAGCACATGAAGTTCATGAAGGATTCCAAGAACTTACCAAATCCTTCTCGCTAACCTTTTTGGTGAGCGAAAGTTCTATACAAACGCGTAATAAGCTATTGAATTAACTTCCTATTCTTCATGATCTTCATGGTGAAATGTTTTTTCTAGGTTGAAACATTCCGGACGGGCCCGCATCCGCTCTTTCCCTGGCTGAAGCTTGGGTGGCTTCAAACCTCCCGGATTGCGCTGCACTCCATCCGGGCTACGCAACTACCCATCTTACATTAACTGCCTACCAAGCTTCCGGTGCCGTAGGATGGGTAGTAGCGAAGCGGAAACCCATCGCTTTGTTTGAGCGTAGGTACGGTTGTGATAACGCTGCTATTTACCAAGCCCGCGACTCGCTTGTTCCCAAGCTCTTTGCTTGGGAATGCAGTACGAGAAGCTCTAGCTTCTCGAAACCGGTAAGCAAGAGCTTAAGTGAAGAGTTTCCCAAGCCATAGAGGCTGTCAAAGTATTGACGAACACATCATAAAAAATGTATTCACCATGAAGAACATGAAGAACATGAAGAACATGAAGGCAATGAAGAAAAAGGCTATAAAATTAAAAGTTTAATTCTTCATGTTACTTCATGATCTTCATGGCGTAATGCGTTATCTAGATTTATCGTTTGGTAGGCAACATTTTACCAAAGTACGAAAGCAATTTACGCTATGGATCCGGCGGAGTTAACGCTTGAAATAATCGCTAAAAATCCCCACTAGTGACAGCTCGTTTTTTGCTAGAGGCTTAATAATGGTCAACGCATCCGATAATATTTTAGTGGCCTTGGGCAGGTTGCTAATGTTTTCTCGCACTAAGGTATAAGCGCCGAAAAGCGCGACAAAAAAGAATTGCTTCATCAATGAAAAATGATTTTTATTTAGGCCGGCCAATATCGCAATCGATTCTTTCGCGTTTACCCCACCACGTTGCAGGTATTTGAATACCGCATTTTTGAGTAAATCGTTGGACATGACCCCATATAGCGCGTTAGCAAGAATATTAAGGTTGGCGTTGGCATATTGCCGGTCGCGGTAGTAAGCTTCGATTTTTTGATAGATTAAATCGGTGTTGTTGAAATCGGGCATGGCCAGTAAATGCGCGCTCAATATTTCTATGTCCGAAAATACCGCTGTCAAGCCGCCGCCGGTTAAAGGGTGACGCATGTTCAATGCATCGCCGAGCATGACCGCGCCTTTACGTATTTTCGGTTTGGCCGCCATGTAGTGATTGGGCATGACCTTAAGCCGGTCTTCTTGTAGGGCGTGTCGGTAGCTAGTCTGCATGCCTTCGGGAATGTAAGGCGTTACATTTGTTTCTAAATGCGCCTGCAGGAATGCCTTTCTGGGAAATTGGTCACCAGGAAAGTCGATTAAAAGCCTGACTTCATTACTGGAAATCGGATAACAAATGAACGGTGTCGGCCCCGATAAAAACACATGGCCATGCTTGGGTACGGGGGTTTCGCAGTCTTTTAAAATCAAACCAATAAAGTAAGAGGTAACGGTTTTTTCGTTGTTGCTGAGAAGCTCTCTAAAATTAGAAAAAAAACCGTCGCTGGTAATGGTTAACGGTGCATAAATAGATTTGATTTCGTTCGAAACCGAATCGCGGTAATTTACACCGATGATTTCGTTTTGGTCGTTCTCCAATAAACTCAAGGCTTTACCTTGAATTTTTGTAACCGAAGAGTTTTGTAAGGCTGCGGCTCTAATTTGTTGTAGAAAGCGACCGTTATGCAAGCCCATGCCATGATTGGGCGTTGGATAAGGTATGGTCGTTTGCTCATTGCCTTGCAGCAGCGCATAGCCTTCGACCGGTTGTGCGTCGATACCGTGTAATAAATGCCCGAGACCTAATTGCTCCAGCGATAATACGGCCCCTGGCTGTAACAGCTCGCCGACAATTCGTTTTTTCTCTTTGTAGCAGTGATCGATCAACGCGATGTTGATACCTTTGGGCGCTAGATAAGCGGCGATTGTCGCGCCTGCCATGCCCGCGCCAATAATGCAAATGTCGAAATTTGGTTCCATTTTTAGTTACTTGATACGCATCATCATTGTTCTAACATCCTTTAATTATAGATCCTACAGTATCGGTTCAGCGCCCAAATAGGAAAAATATTCCTATAATTCGCATAAGTGATCATGCAATTATAGTTAAATACGCCGGAAATATTTTCTTGAGGCCAGTCGCCTAGCTCGGTTTGTTTATTCAATAAAACGCGGATTCCTTTGTCGATAATCGATTTATCTTGAAAATTTCCTGACAGTAAAGCCAATACTGCCCAGGCGGTATTGACCGATTGTGAAGTCTCGGCTTCGGTATAAACCAATTCGGAACATGATTTAAAACTTTCCCCCCAACCGCCGTCGGCTTTTTGTTTGCCAACTAAAAAAGCGCAAGCTTTGTTGATGCTGTTGATTAAAATCGCGTCATCGAAATAGCCTTTATTTAAAGCCTTGCTCAATGTCTCCACGGCAAACCAAGTCGCATAGGTAAAACAGACGGCCCAGCCGCCATACCAGGAACCATCGGCTTTTTGTTGCTTAATGATAAAACCGAGCCCGGCGTTTATCGCCTTGCGTATTTCATTATTTTTATAGTCGGGATAGTCTTCTTGACTCTCCATCAGCGAAATTAGGCAAGCGGCGCTGCATTCCGTCCAGGAATAGTCGATCATTATATCGGCAAATACTTCAGAAGGGTTGAGTTTTTCCAGCCACTGAGACGCGCGTGTCGGTTCATAAGTCGACCAGCCGCCATTCGTATTTTGGTAAGACAGAATGATGTCGATAGCTCGTTTCAACCGCTGCTCGTCGATAACCGCTTCAACCAGGCCGGAACGGTGTACGGCCAAAGCCGCGCTTAAGCCTTCCGCGGTGCAATCCGATACCGGCCAGCCGTTGTCTGCTGTCGAAAACGGCCAACTGCCGATCATCGGGTGACGGAAAAACTCGGCATGCGTTGGGTGTTCGGACTTGATTTGCGAGCGTTCGATGAAACGATAGCTTTTGACAATCGTTTCCGGAAATTGTTTGCCCAAGTCGCTTTCCAAAATAGCACGGGTCGCTAACGCCGTATCCCAAAGTTGCGAACCGTTGTAGCCGTTCATTTTCATGCCGTCCTCGGCAACCCATAAATAATCGTACCAGCGTTCCACATGGCGTTGAAATCGGTCGGAGTCCTTACCGTAGGCATGCCAGATACATATCGAATTGATTGCCTTGCTGACCGGGCCGATATCGATGTATTGAGTTTGTTGATCTTCGGCGTCGAGGTATTTGAGGATGTAATCGGTCGTCTTTTTTCTAAGCCGGGAGCTGGCGAATTTTTCGTAAGCGTTCGTGAACAAATTCATCCATTTGAGTACGCCCGACGGCTTATAGTAGCGGTCTTTATCGCATACGGCATCGCGTTGTTTCGGCCAGTCTATCGAGTCGAAGTTTTCATAGAGTTCTTCTCTCAAGCTTAGTATCAGTTCGTCTTCGGGGGCTTGAATCCGGTGAGCCTGGCAATAGGCCATCGGCAGGTACACCATTCGGCAATGGCACCAGTAGCGCGACGGATGCATCGGCAGCCATTTCGGCAGCAACCACATTTCCGGAAACAGGCTGTTGAAGCCTCGCCAATCGTAAAGATTCATCACCGCCAGGTAAAACTTGCCCCAGGAAGGAACGCCGGTTGCCCCGCCGTTGTTTTCGATCCAGTTTCGGGCCTTGAGGATGGCCGGATTCTCTTTATCGACGCCGAGTATGCGTAGCGAAACATATTGCATGACCGTGCCGAACATTGTCGACTCGCCTTCGATATGCATGCCCCAGCCGGCGTCGGGATTCTGATGATTGAAAATATAAAGTTTCATCATTTCGCGGTGTGCCTTAGGGAATGGCGTCCCGCTGATATAGGAAGCAATCAATAAGCCGGGTAACAGAAACAGCGGGCCGCCGTAATCGCCCGGCCAATGCCCGTCCTCGCATTGTAAGTATGAAAAATAGTTAATGCCCTTGACGATAGAGTCGATAACGACTTGATCTTCGGCGCTTTTTGCTTGCGGAACGAGACCGTCGAAAGGCTGAAATTGATT
The DNA here is from genome assembly GCF_038051925.1 of Methylotuvimicrobium sp. KM2. Classification (NCBI taxonomy): domain Bacteria; kingdom Pseudomonadati; phylum Pseudomonadota; class Gammaproteobacteria; order Methylococcales; family Methylococcaceae; genus Methylotuvimicrobium; species Methylotuvimicrobium sp. KM2. The sequence goes on from NZ_CP150634.1 coordinate 919,464, forward strand.
GTTGATTGCGCAATGCCGATAGACCTGGTCGGCGGAATTCGGATTGAACGACGAATCGAAGCGGAAATCTTCGGCAAATTGTGCGATTTCTTCGTCCGAGACCGTTTCGGCATTGTGCAGATGTTGATCGATTTGATCGGAGACGGGCTTGAATGCCCAGATATGCCGTCCATTGTCATTCAAAAGACGCCATTTTTTCCAAGCGGGTTTTACAGTCAACATGGTTTTTTATTGTTATTACAAAATTGGAAATGAACCTATAAAAAGCATTTTGTCCAAAAAATATACGAAAATCGCGAAGCTATTTAATTGATTTCGTGGAGCGCTCTATTTTCGGTATCGTTGGTTCATTGGCTCGCGCAATTATAGGCTTCAAGTGTGAATATTACCTGAAGTGTCGAGTTTATAGTTGCGTAGGTCGGGTTAGCGTATGCGCAACCCGACAGATAGCCAACGTCAAGTCGGGTTACCCCTGCGGGACGGGTTATTTAACCCGTCCCCAACGTTTCGGTTTGGCCTAAGCCTTTCGGCTTGTTTCGGACGGGGTTGAAAACCCCGGCCTGCCAAAGGAAAGAGCGAAAATCTCCGTGCTATGGCGCCTTCGCGCGAGTCTCTAGGATTTCATCGATTAAACAACGCGATCCGCACCATCGCAAAAAAACCTTTCAGTTTTTTTCCGAAGCTGGGCGGTTTACGCAGGCGCTCATGACCCGGCAACAACTGGCCTTTGGCCAACTTGCCGATTTTTCGTTTGACGGCGGGGTCGAGCTTGCCGTCGGCGGCCAGTTCGAAAAATAAGGCTTTCACATTGCCCAGATCGAAAAAGTCGCGTTGCCATTCCCATTGATAATTGCCGCCGTAACGGAACCACGAGCCGCCGATGCCTTCGACTTGATAAGGTGTGCCGTCATCGCGCAAAGCAGGAGAGACTTGGGTCCATAAGCCTATCGCTTCACCGATTTTTTCGTCGATCAGGATGCGGTGATAAGGATAACGCCATTCTTCGAAGCCTTCCATTTGTACGCCTAATGCCCATTCTTCGATTTCTTTACGGCTGCGCGCGACGAATTCTTCATTCGGGCCGATATTCCAACGGTACTCGGCGTCGTCGGTATACATCGGGCCGAGGTGTTTGGGCCAATTGCCTTCTTTTTCGGCGTCCCGGTTGGCCTGAAGCCAGCGTTCGACCATTTCTTCCAGTTCTTCTCTTGGGTATGCGGGCATTTTCGCTCTCTATTTTAATTGAATTTTAATGGCTTGGGTCGGGCAATATTTTTCGGCTTGCTTGGCTTTGTTCAACAAATCCAGCGCCGGGTTTTCTTGTAACACGGTCAAGTTGCCGTCGTCGTCGACCTGGAACAGTTCAGGCGCCTCGCTCATGCAGGTAGCATGGCCTTGGCAAAGTTCGCGGTCGATGATGATCCGAAAGGATTCTCCGGTCGGGGTTTTTTCGGCCGTGTCGACTTCCGATGCTTGGGTGGCGGTGTCGCTCATGGCTTGACGTTTGCGGTAACGTACCCGGCACGGCGATACCGGTTGCACCACCATTTGCGTAAAGTCATCTTGATAGTGGTCTTTGGCGTCTGTCAACTCGAAGGTATAGCGGCGCAGCAATACGGCAATGATTGCTTTGAGTTGCAGCATCGCGAACGCATTGCCGGTGCATTTATGTTTGCCGCCGCCAAACGCGATCCAGCTGAACGGCTTGGCGTCTTCTTGGCGCGCTTCGGTATAGCGCTCGGGATCGAATTTTTCAGGTTCCGGAAAAATTTCCTCGATGCGATGCGATACGCGCGGCGACGTGCAGACATATTTCCCGGCCTTGATCGTGTAATCCTTGAAATGAAAATCCTGCATGACCTTGCGAATCAAGAATATCAGCGGCGGGTGCAGGCGCAAGACTTCTTTGATGACATTTTCCAGCAACGGCATTTCGCGCAGGGATTGAAAAGTGACTTCGCCGTCCGCGCCGAATAATCGATCCAGTTCTCTCAATACGGCTTGCATGTGCTCGGGCCGGCGTGCCAGTTCTAGTAGCGTCCATGCGGCGGTGCCTGCTGTGGTATGGTGTCCGGCGAAGATCGTACCGATCAGCATGCCGGTGATTTCATGAGGCGACAGGCGGCTGCCGTCGTCATATCGGGCGTCGATCAAGAGTTGAAAGGCGTCTTCGCTCTTCTCGGTTTTTTGTGCGCGCTTGGCAATGATGCCGGTGACCAGTTCCTGAAGCCTGGTGCGCGCCTTGTCGCGGCGGCGGAAGACCGGCAGCGGCAAATAGGGAAACACGAAGGCGAGGGGATTTACGCCTTTTTCGAGATCGTGATAGATTTGAGCGAATTCTTCATTCAATTCATAGCGGAATTCGTTGCCGAGCAGGCAGTGGCTGGATGTGTAAATCGTCAATTCCTTCATGAATTCCAATAAATCGATCTCGCCGCTGTCGCCCCAGTCGGCAACCATTTGCTCGACTTCGGCGACGATGATTTGCGCATAGCCGCGCATCGGTTTATCGCGCAACACTGGCATCAGCATCTTCAGTTGTTGATCTTTTTTATTCGGCGGTGCATCGAAGACCACGCCCTTGCCGAAAATAGGCGTCATGATTTTATAAGCTTGGCTTTGGTCGAGTTGCGTGTCGGGCGCGCGAAAAAACGCCTCGTTCGCCTCGGGTCCGGTCATCAGCACCATGCGTTGATGAAACATGCGGAATTCGCCGATCTCTCCGAGCGTATTTCTAAGCTTCATCATATAGTTGAAGGGATTCTTGCCGAAGTCGAGCATGTGCCCGATCAACGGCAATGCGCCGGGCATTTTAGGCGGTGCTTTGTCGGAAGAAACGGGTTTTTCGGAATTGATTGTATTCATGTCTTGGGTGATTAAAAAATTAACCGTATTGATGGCGGATGAGCCGGGATTATTTGAGCTGAGGCTGAAGCCATGTATCGGCGAATAGTACGTGAAGTCTTTTCAGGAAGCCAAAAAACCGAATAGATCTTTAGGGTCTTCCACTTCGGGTAGCATGGCTATTTCGGTTCCGAACTTAAATTCTGTCACGAGTTTGTAGACGATGCGAAGTATCGAAAAGTCTTCCAGTGCGAAACCTACCGAATCGAATAGCGTGATTTCTCGATTATTGTCACGACCGATTTTCGTTCCGCAAACCAACTCCGCTAATTCGGCATGGATCAATCCGGCATCGCCTTGTTGAATTTCGCCTTCGATCAAGCTTTGCGGCGTATATTCGACGACGAGTTTGACTTGTCTTAGCAGTTGCGCCGGTAATTCGGTTTTGCCGGGGCAGTCGCCGCCGATTGCATTGATATGCGTGCCTGGCGCGATCTCTTGAAGGCCGAAAAGCATTTGTCGATGTTTGGCGGCTGTTGCGGTAGTGACGATATCGGCACCATGCACGGCTTCGAGGATACTGCCGCATGGAATTAAATCTAAGGACAGACCTGCCAAGTTTCGGGCATATTTAACCATGGCGCCGCTATCGATATCGAAATAAAAAATTTTTTCCAGCGCATAATTGCCGGCGAAGCCGACCGTCTGGAATTCCGCTTGTGCGCCGGTGCCGATGACAGCCAATGATTTGGCAGTGCTGCGTGCGAGATAACTTGCCGCTAGCATGCTGGTCGCTGCAGTTCTTATCGCGGTCAGCAAGGTCATATCGCAAAGCATTAAAGGGTAGCCGTTGCCGGCATCGCTGATTTGGCCAATCGCGGCAACGCTGAGCTTACCGTTTAAAACATTACCGGGATGGCCGTTGACGTATTTGAAGGTATAAAATTCGTTATCGCTACAAGGCATCAGTTCTATGACCCCTTGCGGAAAATATGTAGCATAGCGAGGCGATAGGCAGTACGAATCCCAGCGGCCGAAGTCTTGTTTCAACGAGGCAGTCGCTCGGTTAATAAATTGCTCAAGACCAATATGGCGGGTTATGTCTCGGATGTCGCTTGCGGTTAGAATGAGCATATCGAATCTTGAAAGTGAATGACTGAAACACCTTGATATGTGTTAGTTTAGCGCTCATGAAGATCACTGTTAAATTATTTGTCGGTTTTATTGCCCGACGGCTATTCGGTCGATGCCCAAACATGGCTGTTAAAAGAATCAGGGAGGTTGCTGAAGATCCGTATGCGCAGCACCTCCGATCGTGTGTTGGGCAAGCCTCGCTTGCCGCAGTTACGCGTTGAATTCGAGTTTGACGCGTATCTGAACAGGATGTCGACATTTTTATGTCGCCGTCTTTCACGGGTATATCATCGAGGCGGCGGTTAGCGGAAAGCAAAACTTGCTGAACAGAAGATATTAAATACCGGAGAACAGTGCTGTTTGAAAAATCTGCCGATATTGAGCATCAGTGGCTTCGACAATCGCGACGAAGGCGTCGCTCCCACAAGGAGGCCGGAAGCTCTGTGGGAGCGATCCCCAGATCGTCTCTCACCTAACGCTAGGTGAGGGAAAGCCACCAAACGTCGGGTGGCAATATATGGTATCGAGGTCGCCTTGGCTAAGGAACAATCATAAACCTGAATTCGGCAGTTTAACCATGAAGCACATGAAGTTCATGAAGGATTCCAAGAGCTTACCAAATCCTTCTCGCTAACCTTTTTGGTGAGCGAAAGTTCTATACAAACGCGTAATAAGCTATTGAATTAACTTCCTATTCTTCATGATCTTCATGGTGAAATGCTTTTTCTAGGATAAAAATTTGTCATCGATAAGGAGTCAGTACCATGCAAACTATTTTAGTTACCGGAGCCAATCGCGGCTTAGGTTTGGAATTTTGCCGCCAATATGCCGAGGCGGGTGACAGGGTTATCGCGGCGTGCCGGCATCCCGATAGCGCCGATCAATTACAGGCATTGGCTGAGAATTATGCCACGATTCAAATCGAAGCCTTGGATGTTGCCGATTTCGCGCAAATCGATGCCTTGTCGGTTCGATTGGCCGATGACGCCATCGACGTGTTGATCAATAATGCCGGCGTTTACGGCGATAAGTCGGGAGGCCGTTTCGGCAGTTTGAATTATCAGGCGTGGTCGCATACCCTGCTGGTCAATACGCAGGCGCCGGTTAAAATGAGCGAGGCTTTTTTGCCGCAGCTTCAGCGTAGCGATAAAAAATTGATCGTGGCTTTGAGCAGTCAAATGGGCAGTATTGCCGATAATTCCAGCGGCGGCAGTATTTTGTATCGTTCCAGCAAGGCCGCGTTGAATGCCGCGATGAAAAGTGTGTCGATCGATTTAATGGGTCGCGGAGTAGGCGTGCTGATTTTTCATCCGGGTTGGGTCAGAACCGATATGGGCGGACCAAACGGTTTGATCGATGCCGATGAGAGCGTCACCGGCATGCGTAAGATGATCGATGCTTTTTTGCTTCGGCAAAGCGGTAGTTTCATCAAATACGAAGGGTCGGTGATGCCTTGGTGATTCGTTCTCCGAGGGGTGCTGTTACGGGTTAGAGCTCGTGTTTGCGTTAATCCTAAATCCAGCTGTCAGTCCACGAAGATCACGAAAGTAATCAGGTAAATCTTTTGGATTACTCATTGGGAAAGTGATTCGAAAGTATAACTAATTGAATATTTTAGTGATTTTTATGGTCAAAATGTTTTTTATAGGCGCGGATTCAACTATACCTTTCGCACTTCAAATTTCGGCAGTGCCGGAGGAGGCCTCGGGGTGCTCGGTAAAGGCTTTGCCGGCATGGAGCTGGCATGGAGCCTACATGGACGTATTTACCCAGCACCTAAATTATCCAAGATAGTTAACCATAGCTAATGGACTATGGAATTTAGGTGCTGGGTTCACGGCGTCCTTTGACGGGCACCCCGAGGCCGAATTTTCATCTACGATGAGTATAACAAGTGCAATTATCTTTCCTTCATTATCTTCGTGCCCTTCATGGTGAAATGCTTTTTTAGGTTAATGGGGGATTCGGACTCTGAGCAATTTTCAGCTCTCGCAATTTCATCAAGGCATAGAGCGTTTCCAGGTGCGGGCAATCTATGTTTTCTCGCCTCGCGGCATGAACCGCATTGCGGAGTATCGCTTCGGTCTCCATCGGGCGGCCTTGTTCGTAATCGAGTAGCATGCTGGTCTTGTAGGGCGGCATCGTGTGCGTGTTTGCGATATTTCGATCGATGATGTCTTCGGGCAATGGGTGTCCGCAGGCCGAGGCGATCGCGGCGATTTCTTGCATGATGCCTCGCACCAAGGGTTCCTGCGTGTTCAATATGTCCTGAGTCGCCAATCCTCCGGATAACACCGACAGTGGATTGAATGGTGCGTTCCAAATGCATTTTTGCCAGCGCGCGCCGATGATGTCGTCGGTAATTCGGCATTCGATGCCGGCCGAATTGAAAAAGGTGCCAAGCTGTTCGGCTTTGGGGCTAATAGTGTTGGTTAAGCTGCCCAAGGTCAATCGGCCGTAGGCCAAATGAGCTATTTGTCCGGGTCCGGTTCTGTTGCAACAGATGAAAGCCAAGCCGCTGATAATTTCGTTGCCCGGAAAGGCATCGATGAAAGCTTGTTCGGTTTCGACGCCGTTTTGTATAAAGACGATCGCGGTGTTATTCGAAACTGCGGGACGGATGAGCTCGAGGTTTTCCGAAACATCGATCGCCTTGGTGCATAGCACGACATAATCGGCTTGTTCCGGATAGTCTTCGGCATGTCGCAAGACATGTTGTGGCTTGAAGCGCCAGCCGCCCAGGTCGCGGCTTTCGATAGAATAGCCGGATTGTTCGATCAGGTTGAATTCGGACCGGCATACGACCGATACCGTGGCGCCGGCTTTCGCCAATAATGCGCCGTAAAAACCGCCGATCGCACCGGCACCGAGGATTAGTATGTTAATCGGTTTCATCTTGACTGAGAAATTGTTTCAAAAAAGGCAGAGTCAATTTACGTTTGGCGGCCAGCGTCGCATGATCCAGCCGATCGAGCAAGCGCCACAATGAAGCTAAGTCTCGGGCGTGATGATTCAGCAAAAAACGGCCGACCGTGGGATTGATTTCAAAGCCCATTTGTTTAGCTTTAAAGGCCAGAGCCTCAATGCTTTCTTGATCCGACAGTTCCTGCAGTTTTAGTGTCAATCCCCAGTTGAGCCGGGTTTTCAGATCGGGCAGTCGGATGGTCAGCCAATTGGGCGGACAATTCGAAGACAGTATTAACTTAAAACCACGATCCCGGTGGCGATTATAGAAATTGAAAAACGCGAGCTCCCAGTTCGAGGTTTCGGCAATCGCATCGATGTTGTCGAAGCAGACGACTTCGTAATCTTCGAGTCCGCTTAGAATTTCGGTGCTAGGCAAAGCGTCCGCTGCGAAAGAATAGTAAAACGTGGTTTTTTTCAGTTCCTGGGCCAAATGACAGCAGGCTTGCAATAAATGGCTCTTGCCCAGGCCAAGATTGCCCCAAAGATAAATCTGTTGCTCTCCGGTACCGGAAACGCAATCTTTGAGGTGGCCGATAATTTCCCGGTTTTTGCCCGGATAGAAATTGGCAAAGGTCAGATTAAATTTGTGTTCGAAAAGTAACGGTAATTGCTCGGCCATGCATCAAGGCTTTTTTTTATGATAACGAACATAAAGGCTTGCGCCGACAAACAGCGTTAAACTGAAGGTAACTTCCAGTAACGCATAAGGCCTTTGTAATGGGTTGGCATAAGCTTCGACCGATCCATGGATAAAATACATCAGGCTGATATAGGCCATCCAGGCGCAGCTTCTGGTTTTGCCGGCGAGTAAACCTCGCATCGGCAATAATAACGGCGAAACGCTCAGCAGCAATACCAATGCGGTAGGCAGTTGATCCGGCGGCGTCAATACGGTAGGCCAGGCCATCAACAAACCAAACAGCCCGAAAAAACCGGCTAAGGCGATGCGGTGATAATGTTTTGCAGTCATTGGCCGGTCTTAGTTATTGGTGTGAGCCATGTCGAACCGGAACAAGTTATAAAATTTCCAGAACGTGTTCGGGAGGACGTCCGATAGCCGCTTTGCCGTTGGCTAGCACGATCGGTCGCTCGATCAATTTAGGCGTTGCGACCATGCCGGCTATCAAGGCTTGCCGGTCCAGCGAAGGATCGTTCATACCGGTTTCCTTATACTCGCTTTCGTTCTTTCGCATCAAATCGCGCGGCTCGATGCCAAGCAGATTGAGGATTTCGTTTAACTCATCTGCGGTAGGCGGGGTTTTTAAGTATTCGATGATTTCGATATCGAGATTTTTGTCTTGCAGAAGTTGCAAGGTTTGACGCGATTTGCTGCAACGGGGATTATGATAAATTTTTACGTTCATCGTGATTTAGCTATGATCAAATATTAAAACGTTATAATAACATCATTTATGCGGACGGCAGATTGGAAACGAAGTCTGTAATATTTTATTTTCCTTATTTCTAAATGTAGGGAGCCTGCTGACTCCCTGGTTTCGTGTGACGCTAAATTGCCGAAGCTTATTCGCCGTTCCGATATTGTTAATGTATCCAGGAATTAAAGGAAAGTCATTGAATACTCAAGCTATCGTCAATAGAGCAACACTATACTGGCGCCTGGCCCGATTCGATCGCCCGATCGGTATATTGATACTCTTATGGCCTACACTGTGGGCGCTTTGGTTAGCCTCGAGCGGTTCGCCGGATTTGAAAATTTTGACCGTTTTCGTGTTAGGCGTCATATTGATGCGGGCGGCTGGTTGCGTGATCAATGACTATGCCGATCGCGAATTCGATCCGCATGTCGAGCGCACCAAGCAGCGCCCGATCGCTACCGGAAAGGTACGACCGAAGGAGGCATTGGCGCTCTTCGTCGTGTTGAGCCTAATCGCGTTCGGTTTGGTTTTATTGCTCAATACGATGACTATTCTATTGTCTATCGGCGGCGCCATTCTCGCTGCCGGCTATCCGTTTATGAAGCGCTATACCTATTTACCGCAAGCCTTTTTGGGCATGGCTTTCGGTTGGGCCGTGCCGATGGCTTATGCAGCCGAAACACAAAGCTTGCCCTTGGTTTCATGGTTACTGTATTTGGCGGTAATTTTGTGGGCTTTGGTTTACGACACAATGTATGCGATGGTCGATAAGGACGACGACTTAAAAATCGGCGTCAAATCGACCGCGATATTATTCGGCGATAAGGACAGGGAGATTATTGCCGGCTTGCAGATCGTTATTTTGATGCTGTTGGTTATTGTCGGTCGATTTGAACAAATGGGCTGGATTTATTATGTGGGGCTAACCGCTGCCGCCGGATTTTCTGTTTATCAACAGAAGCTGATTGTTCATCGCGAAAAAGCCGATTGCTTTAAAGCGTTTCTCAATAATAACTGGTTCGGTTTGGCTGTGTTTACAGGTATCGTTGTCGATTATTTAATGGGCTAGTCGGTGTTTAAGACGATGGACTCAGTCTTTTATTGGGTGTCGAAACTGGTTTGGAGCTTATTGGCTCCGGATCATTTGTTGTTGATTTTATTGACTTTGGTTTGCGGCTTGTTTTGGTCGGGCTACCAACAAATAGCGCTTTATGGGTTCAGTGCCTTGGTTTTCTTATGCTGGTTGATTGCTTTATTGCCTGTCGGTAGTTGGTTGCTGCTTCCTTTGGAAACGAAATTTCCGGCGAACCCGTCGTTGCCGGAGCATTTGGACGGCATCATCATGCTCGCCGGAGCCGAAAAAATCGACGCCAGCTATGCTTGGCAACAGGTCGAGCTAAAAGCCTATTCGGAACGTGCGTTGACCTTCATGCAGATGGCTAGAAAATATCCTAACGCAAGATTAGTCTTTACCGGGGGATTGGGTAGTAAGCTGGATAAGCATTTTCAGGAGGCCGACGTAGCATCGCAACTTTTCGAGCAGCAAGGTCTCGATATCGGGGCAATTCAATTCGAACGGCGCTCGAGAAACACTTACGAAAATGCCTTGCTGGGCAAAGAATTGGTTAAGCCCAAAAAAGGTGAAAAATGGTTATTAATCACTAGCGCTTCACATATGCCAAGAGCAGTAGGCGTATTTTGTCGGGTCGGTTGGCCGGTTATTCCGTATCCGGTCGATCACTGGACGGTGCCGGGCGAGTTGACAAGTCTCGGTTTTGCATTCGGCGAAAATTTAGAACAATTGACTTATGGTGTCCGGGAATGGTTAGGATTGGCTGCCTATCATATCACCGGTAAAACAAGTGCTTGGGTGCCGGATACGTGTTCAAATGAGCCATAAACAGTAACGTTCATGAAGGTCTAGCCATCGCCCCGACAAATGAAAGTGCGAGGGATGGCTGGGTACGGTCACTCGCCCGACAGGACGCCGTGAACCCAGCACCTAAATCCAGCACCTAAATTCTATAGGTCTTTGGCAATGATTCAAAATCATGGCTTATTTAGGTGCTGGGTGAATACGTTCATGTAGACTCGACGGCGGCTGTCCTTGCCGCCGACGCCTGCCGGTCGAGCAACCGCACCCGCTTCGGAACCGACATTGATTTTTATATCGAAAAATTAGATAAGGAATGCAAAACTGCGAACTTTCACAGTAAGAAAAATAAAAAAAACTTGCAGCGAAAAAAATGTTCTGTATAATTTCGATTTCTTCGCTGGTGTAGCTCAGTTGGTAGAGCAGCTGATTTGTAATCAGCCGGTCGCGGGTTCGAGTCCCATCACCAGCTCCAACAAATTCAAAGGCTTGCAGAAATGCAGGCCTTTTTTGTTTGTGCCTGGGTTAGGTATGGGTTAGGATTCAGAGAGAACTTCGTGGAATAGGCGAGGCGCATTTTCTCTTATACCTTGATACCGTCCAGAATTTTTTTCTTCCCGAATTCTCCAGTTGTATTATGGCTTTTAATTACGCTTAATGCAATTTCATTTCAAATCGTTCTCACCTTTCGCTCTCTGAACCCTGCGCGCTGTTAACTGAATGTGTCGGACAAAATGAACAAAATCGCCTTTTTCAATAAATATATCGGGCTTTGAGCAGTTTTTATGTCGGAGATACCGAACAAACGAGTTGTTTTGCGAAGGACGTCATTTCGTAGGGATTTTTGGTCCAGAGAAATTTATCGCTCGACCGGCTTAGCGTCTCCAGTTGTCTCATCCACTCGTTGTGCATAACGCATGACCATATCGATTTGGCCCTTTACCCATTCATGGTCGCCGGTATAGTCGATCAGTAAATCGCCTTCGGTCGATTCGATTCGTTCGAAATGGATCGTTTGTCCCTGTTGACACAGGCGCGGGCCATGATCGGCCAGCGATTCAAATAAAGCTTCCAAAAGAGGCACCCAACCGCAATCGATCCAATATTTCTCCGGCAGTTCCAGAATGTCGCCGGTTCTATCGTTTATATTTTGATCGGCGCCATGGGGCGAATGCCAAGGCATCATGCCTTGAATCAGGCCATGTCGTTCGCATAGCGTTTTGACGCCGATGCGTTTGTGCAGCGTCCCTAAATTGCCGCAAATTTTGCAGGTTCGATACGACAAAGATTCGGCCATGACGCGAATGCCGTTGACATAATGACTTTTCTCGGGACCGCTGAGATACACTCGAAGCCCGCCCATTTTCTGTTTAACCTCGACGATTTCGGCTCTCAAGTCATGGGCCTCGATCAATTCAGACATCACGTCGATCAGATGAAACCATTGGGATTGCTGCTCATTTTAATATTCAGCCAGCCCACGCTATATCTCTCACGCTGATCCCGTCTTCGTCTACTGTTACAAGTGGCGATTCAGTTGATGTCAATGTGATTATATCTGATTTAGGTAGTGGAACTTATCCTTCAGTGGGCGCCTTTGACTTGGATGTGGCTTTTGATCAGTCGATCTTCGCTCCCACGTCCGTTACCTTTGGACTCTTTTTAGGCGATCCATCGGCGTTTGAAGCATTTACGGATTTTAACTTCCTTTCCGGTGTGGTGGACTTCGCTGAAGTTTCCCTCCTCTCTTCGGCGGAACTAGATATTTTACAGCCTTCCAGCTTTTCGCTGGCAACTTTATCATTTAATGCAATTGGGGACGGAACGAGTCAGTTTGGCTTTGTAGGAAACCAAACGGTAGACGATGCATTTGGCGAAAAACTTTCGGTTCCTGAGCCAGGTACAATTCTTCTTGTGGCTTCTGGTCTTCTAGGTCTTGGCTTGAGAAAACGCATAGTTCAAATTAAATAAAGGTTAACATAAACCTGCAAACTTTCACGGATGAGGTGATGCCTAAATTTTGATCGTTATATTAAGACGGGGGAGTCCGCATAGAAGGGCATGTAGAAACTGATAAGTAGGCTTCTTTGATTGACCGCTTTTATAAGACTGACCTGACATTCATTAAAAACACATGAATGACAGTTGATGGCCGTTTTAAACCTACAACTGAAACTATGTCCGCACAAATTTTACACCGACTCCAACTCTATTTTTACCTTTTTACCGAGAGCTGCGGCGGCGCTCACCAAGGTGGTCAAGGTTAAACTGGTATCTTCTTCATCTAGCAGCCGGTTCAGCGAAGCTCTGCTGGTGTGCATTTTTTTTGCCATTGCCGTTTTACTGAGCTTAAGCGCAGACATGCCTTCAGATATTTGCCAGGCAATGACCCGCTTGGTCGCTACCGCTGTGACTTCATCAAGAATGGCTTCCTCGCCTAGGAAGTCATCGAAGTCACTGCCAATATGAGGATTATCTTTGTGCTGACTGTTCATTGCTTACCTCGTAATGCTTTCAATCTTTGTTTTGCCAAATCGATTTCTGACTTCGGTGTTTTTTGACTTTTCTTGATAAAGCCATGCAGCAAAATCATCGTATGTTTGCCGATTACACACAGAACGCGGGCTATCCGTTTGTCCAGCTTGATTCTGACTTCCCAAATGTCGCCTTCGAGATGATCGACTAATGGCATACCGAGAGGCCAACCGAATTGCACCGTTTTAATATCTTCGCCAATCGTTTTTCTGTCTTGGGCGGATAGTCCTTTCAACCATTCTCTAACGGGCTAGCTGCCGGCGTCAGTTGCAAAAAATTTAACAGAAAGGATTGGATTCATTGATGCAGCGTATCAAAATTGATACGTAACAACAAGCACTCTTTGGTTCGAAAAAGCGATCATTGAGTTGATCGTCGACAAGCAATGTCATTTTCCACATGACAGGACTGGTCAGCAGTACCCCACTTGGCGTTGCTCGGCATTGACGAAATCGCCTTGAAGAAAGGCCATAAGGATTTTGTCGTCATCGTATCGGGACTGACGGCGCAGCGTGAAAAGCATATCTTAGCGGTGCTCCCGGATCGCAAAAAAGAGACTGTCAAGGCGTTTTTAAAGACGCTGCCGTCTCAGCAATGCCAAAGCATTCGTCATGTCTGCATCGACATGAACGAAGGTTATTGCAATGCGGTTTTAGAAACCCTGCCGAAGGCTCAGGTGGTGGTCGATCGCTTCCACGTTGCCAAACACTATCGTGACTGCTATCAGTTACCGGTAAGAACGTAGCCCAAGCCTTTATAACCCGCCAACCGCTTATCGCACATTCTGGTCAACATCGGCATATCGTCTACATAGTCGTAAATGAGCACTTTGGTTTTGGCATGATGGTGCCGGTGCAAGCGACCCACATATTGCGCCAATGTACCTTTCCAAGATACCGGTAACACCAACAACAAAGTATCCAGTCGTGCGTCATCAAAACCTTCACCCAAATAGCGGCCGGTAGCGATCAACACTCGCTCTTCGTTTTCCGGAATGTTTTGCAAGGTAGCCAGTGTTTGCTTGCGTTGTTTTTGACTACCTCCGCCTTGCAAAACGACGACATGTCTCGCAAATGTTTTGATTTGTTCTGACAAGACTGTGACATGGTGTTTACGTTCAGTCAGAATCAACGGTGATCTTCCGTCTTTCAACAATTGCTTCAGATCGTCGATAATCAGCTTGTTCCGGCTGTCATCGTCCATCAAGGCCGCATAGATTTTGTGAATGGCCGGTGAGTTGTCCTGGTTTTCAGCTACCGGCATTTGAAAGCCGGTATGTCTCAGTACTAACCGGTGCTCGAAGGGGCGGGCGATGGCTTGTTTTTTGGCATCGGCCTTATAACGTACCGGTCCGCACTGCATCGTCACAATAGGATGATGTCCATCTTTGCGGGTTAAGGTCGCCGACAAACCCAAAACATATTTGGCTTTACAGGCTTTGGCAACCGCTTCAAAACTGAAAGCGGACAGATGATGGTATTCGTCAAAGATGATTTGACTATAGTTGACGACCAGATCATCCACCTGATGTTGCCGGGACAAACTTTGCATGACGGCAACATCGATTATGCCGGTCGGTTTGCGTTTACCGGCGCCGATTCTGCCAACCTGATTTTTATCGATCGTTAAAAACTGTGCAATCCGTTCAAGCCATTGATCTAGAAGTTGCCGGCAATGAACCACAATTAAGGTATTCACTTGTCTTTGCGCCAAAATGTTCAACGCCACCACGGTTTTACCGAAGGCGGTCGTGGCCGATAAGGTGCCGGTATCCTGTTGCAACAAACAGTCAACAACAGTTTGTTGCTCCGGTAATAATTGTCCTTGGAATTGCACCGATTCAATGGTGTTACCGGTAAAACGCTCATCCCGAATCTCCACTTTGATGTTCAATTCCTTTGACAGTGCCAGTAAGTCTTCCAGACATCCGCGAGGTATAGCGATATGTTGAGAATAATTTTCTGCACAGGCAATGATTCTGGGTTTACCGAATGTCGGCAGTCTCATCGCTTGCGCTTTATAAAACTCCGGGTTTTGGAATGCCGCCAAGCGGATGATTTTGTTTTGTAAAGGTGCCGGTAAGTTGGCTTTTTCGATATACAGTTGGTTGGCCTGCACCAGTTGAATGGTTGCCGGTAACTTACCAAGGTCAATAGGTTTATAGTCTTTACGAGATGGAGATAACCGTCAGGGTTGACATCCTCTTCTTCAATGGGCATGCGCACATCAAGGAGACCATCCTGGCTTTCGGACTGTTCAACCAACTGCCTGAGTTCAAACAGGGTTAAGCGCTTCAGAGTGGATAAAAATGCCCATTGATCGGCATAAGGCACGAAGTTTTGATCGACAAAAACGCTATATCCCTGTTCGCGTGCATTTTTTTTGTAACGGCAAGGCAATCAGATTACCGAATCCGCCTTTGGGCAAGGTATCCTGATTGGGAAAAAAACGGTCGTAAGACTCGAAGCCCATTTCCGGATGATCATTCATGGCCTGCGTTAATAGCAATGTCCCCAGTTTACGCGCTTCGACGGCAAAAACCGGTCGGTCGAAGAATATCCAGAGGTGCGCCCCTTGTCCGGAACGGGAGATTTCGATGGCACGAGGCACTTGCTGTTGTGTGCATTGTTTAGAAAAAGCTTTTGCATCGTCTTGCCAGTTGGCTTTATCAAAATCCACTGCGATAAACCAACAGTGTTCATCGGTCAGCATCGGATAAACACCGATGACAAAATCTGCAGCATGATTTTTGTTCGGATCGTTACCGGAAAGATGGTTTTGAATAACTTGGTCTGTTACCGGTAAAAAAGATCGATGTGAACACTCGCCGCATTTTATCCTAGGCTTTTCGCACAATCCGCTTTTCCACTCGTTGCCGCAGACAGGCGAGTAGCCTGACTTCCCGGTTTTGCTGTTCTCCCAGCGCTTCGGATAAACATCTTCTCGACCTCGGAACAAATTCCGGAACAGTCGAATTTTTTCTGCGTTGGAAGAGTATTGCGTGACAGGGGAGGGTGTACTATGAGTTTTGAGGGCTTTAAGTTGATTTAGCTGCTGTAGCAGAGTGGCTCGTTCAGCTTCCAACGACTGGATTTTTTGCTCTAATGCAACAATCTTTTGGTTAATTACATCATTCATGATTCCTTATATCAGAAATTCAGGATAAATAACAAAGACATGAATTGCAGCGAATAGACTGTTTTTATAGGCGTTTAAGCCGGAGTCATTAGTCGCATGGATTGATCAGGTTAATGACGGTAAACCCCGGAAAGACAGTTTCAATTAGTATCCGATCCTTGAGATTTACTGGATGCCAAGAAATTGTACGCGCAATTGATTTAGAAGTTTCGGCGACAGATCCATATTGTGTTGTTCAGTCAACTGTCTTAACTTTTGCCAAGCTTGATCTGCGCTCAACGAGCCTCGTTTTTCTAGGAACAGCAATAGGCCAATCGTGCCAATGACTTTTAGTCCTAATCGTTGCGCTTTACGGCGAGCCAACAAATCATCCAAAATCACATAATCGATATTCAGTTCTTGCGACAAAATCATCGCTTCGAGTTCACCTTGATGCAATCGTCCCAAGGCGGCGCCACGAACATAAGCCGCTCCGACCTCTGACAGTGCGGCTGAATAAATGCCGGCAACTTATATTCATTTAATTCCTCTACAACCCCTTGCGGAACATAGAGATCTTCAACACAGTCGGCTAACAAATGAAGACAGTCAATTTTACTCAGAAAAATTACTGGGTTGGTATTCAGCGCGATTTTCAAGGTGTTTTATAGCTCTTGTATCGTTTGGATATCTTCCAAAACGCACTCGTCAGCGACTATATAGCCTTGATTGAAGAGCTCGGCTAAGCGCGTTTTAAAACTGTCAAAGTCCAAACCGGCCATGTGAGCTGCGCTCGCAAAGCTGATCTTTCGGGCATGATAGAGGCCTGCCGCTAAAAAGAATTGCGCCGCGTCATGACCTAGTGGTTGTAATATGTCATCGAACTCGGGTTGCAGTTGTATTTGCATGTGTCGTGCCTGCCAGTTCAGGATGCTTATGATTTAATAGCAATTTTCAATTATCCTCGTTATCTTGAGTGAATGAAAGCAGTTCTCTAGCTGAATGAAGGAGATATCTAAGCGGACAGCCGGCAATTCCGTGCCATATATCGACTGATCAATGGAAATAAATCTTTAGCTCACAACATCACAAAAATAATTTTAGAGCACAACAATCATGGCTATAATGTTGGCCATCAACTATTGGAGTTTGCGGTATGAAAACAACAACCATTGCAGATGCAAAAAATCATTTATCCCACTTAATCCATCAACTGGAGAATGATGAACCTATACATCTGACACGTTATGGAAAACCTGTAGCCGTTATGATGTCCGAAGCGCAATATAACAAGCTGATTGCGCCTAAAAAAGGCTTACATTCGGCTATACAAAATTGGCGCAACAGCTTAAGCGGCAGTGAAGAAATTGGATTGAGTGACGACGAACTCAAGGACCTACGTAAAGACAGTATGGGTCGAGAGTTTTCATGGGACGAATAAATTACCTGCTGGATACGAATATTCTTTCGGAGCCAGCCAAGCTAAAACCCAACGGCAAAGTCATGCAGAACTTTGCAAAATATGATGGTCAATATGCTACCTCTTCGATAGTTTGGCATGAACTGAATTATGGTTGTCAGTTGCTAGCCGATTCTAGAAGAAAATCTCAGCTAGAATCTTATTTATCCATGCTCATTGACAATGGTTTGGTTATTCTTCCTTATGATCAACGTGCCGCAGAATGGTTCGCTATGCAACGAGCTCAATTAAAAAATCAGGGGAGAACGCCCGCTTATGCTGATGGTGAAATCGCAGCTATTGCGGCTGTGAATGAACTGACCCTGGTTACTCGGAATACTCAGGATTTTAGCTGCTACCCCACTTTAAACCCAGCAAATTGGTTTGAATGACCTCACCGACCTAAACAATGCGTACGGGAAATTTACGTGATTGAGTTGTGATTTGTTATGCTTTGTACGGACTTTTTGCAACGGATTCCCAATATAAACTACATAAAAATCAATAGATTGGTTATTAAAGCTCTGTTTTGTAATCAGCCGGTCGCAGGTTCGAGTCCCATCATCAGCTCCAACAAATTCAAAGGCTTGCAGAAATGCAGGCCTTTTTTGTTTGTGCCTAGGTTAGGATTTCAAGAGAACTTCGCGGAATAGGCGAGGCGCATTTTCTCTTATAACCGGATACCGTCCAGAATTTTTTCTTCTCGAATTCTCCAATTGCGTTATGGCTTTTAAATACGCTTAATGCAATTTCATTTCAAACTGTTCTCGCCAAAAAACGAATGATTGTAACTGTATTGTTGTCAATTAAGGGAAATACTCAAAAGAATGTGATGACATTTATCCTTTTCGGCACCAAAACTACTGCCTTTCCGGTAAAATAGCTAAAAAATTTTGGATATCAGTTGCTTGAGGGCGACTGGCTCGGATATCAGGAAGTCCTGATAAAAAAATCACCTCCGAACGGGAATTCGAATAGGCTTCAAATATATATTCGTGCCAATACAAGGGCGATAGCCCGTATTTCATTAATTGATTTAAGTTGGTAGCCGTTGTTTTTGTCTTTTTACCTATCACCGTACGAGACAGATAGTCTAGCCAGGCATTTTTAGCGGGAGAAGATAATACATAAGGGGTTGTGTACACCACGCTATAATCGAAGCAATCCAATACAGGCGGCAAAAAATCCTGACAAACCATAACTCACCGGGTCGCTTGCCTTGGTAACCTGCCGGACAAATGCACTCGATGATAGAGTCCTTGGTAAGCTCCTTTAATAAAATACGCCCGTTTTGCCGTCCTATAAATTCATAGATGCCCATGCGTGAATTTTGCATAGCCACTATGATCTCAATCATGTGCTCATCTAAACCAAGCTGATGGGCGAGATCGAGAATAATCGTTGTCAAAGTTTCTTTGTCCAAGCCAATGGTCAAGTCAAACAGCAACCAGCTATTAGTAACTTTTTGTCAAAGGGCTAAAAGGTGGTCCTTCGGGCATATAATCGCGATCGGCTTCTTCAATCACTTTGAAAAACGGTCCAGTGCCGGTTCAGGAATTTCTTGTCGACACTCCACTAAAACGGACAAAAGATTTTGGACTTGAATATAAACGGCATGTATTATAGTGATTCAAATGGCTCTAGCAGGGAACGCTCCGGCTATAGGGCGCGAGTAGTTACGTTAAAGTTATTGTTAGATATGCTACAGACCTGAAAAAACGATATAAGTTATTGAAATTTTAGAATAAAAAACACGGCCGGTTAGGCTTTTCCAACATGGAATGACGGGTGCAAGGATACCTTGTTTTTTCGTTAATTGGTTTTTGATATACCAATACCAAGAATAATAATGACCGACCCACTTCTTCCGAATAGGCATAGCCAGGACTTTTTTACTTGCGATGTCTTCGACTCTTTCAAGGATGATATTGCATCGATGGAGCATCCTGTTTTTTCTTTGTCCAAGACGCCGGATCATCGGATGCTTTTGTACGAGCGGGATGGCGTCACGATTAGAGTAAAACCCAGCTACACCGGCTTAGCGACCATCTTCGACAAGGATATTCTTCTGTATTTGGCCGGCTCTCTTATGAACGCGAAAAACAACGGGCAAACGATATCGAAAACCGTCAGGTTTACCACCTACGATTACATAGTTGCCACGAACAAGGCCTTAGGCGGCGTGCAATACAAACAGCTTCAGGAGGGCTTGGAACGGTTGAACGGAACGTTGATCCAGACCAACGTCAAAACGAACGGTAAGGAAATTACCAAGGAATTTGGCTTGATCGAAAGCTGGGAAGTCATCAAGGAAGACGGCAAGCTAACCTCGATCGAAGTTACTCTGTCGGATTGGTTTTACAATTCGATTCTGGGTGACGCTGTTCTTACCATAGACAAAGACTACTTTCGACTGAGAAAACCGACGGAACGCCGGCTTTATGAACTGGCTCGTAAACACTGCGGTAGCCAGGCGGTTTGGAAAATAAAGCTGGGGAACTTAAAAGATAAACTGGGCGTGACCTCTCAAATGAAGATGTTTCGTTTCAATATCAAAAAGATCACCGAAACCAACCATCTGCCCGAATACAACATTGTTTTGGAAGACGACGTTGTCATGTTCACTCGGAAGGAACCGCCGAAGGAGATCAGCCCGCCGGAACAGTTGCCGAAGCATGTCACGAAATCCGAAGTGGCAGCCAATGCAAGGCCGGGTGAAACCTATCAGCAAGCAGAAGAGCGTTTGAAGCAAGTAAAAAAGCCAAAGGCAACTGAGGCTAAGAACAAGGTACTAGCGGCGACAAAGCCAAGCAAAAAGCATTTGTCAGAGCTCAGGAAGGCGCTGAAGTGATCGATGATCGCGCGTTTGACCGGCAATACGATGGCCAACGACGCCAAGCCGGGGGAAACCTTCGAGCAGGTGTTGCAGCGGAAGCGGGAGTTGGCTGAGGTTAAGCGGAAGTTGAGGTAAAACATAATATTATATCGGGGGATATATGAATTGCATTGCTTACCGTGGTGGTTACAAATACCAGATCAAACAAGACTATAATTTGCCCAATTCGGGCATTATTCCTAATCAACCGGTTGATATTCAATTCATTAGACTAGATGTCGATGGTCATTTATTGATCCGATCGGGTTATGCTTGGGATGGTCCGTCTGGACCGACTATAGACACCAAAAATTTTATGCGCGGCTCATTGGTACATGATGCGCTTTATCAACTAATGCGTGAGGGTCTTTTGGACATGACCGCTCATAGAGACCCTGCAGACAGATTATTACAGAGCATTTGCATTCAAGATGGCATGAGCAAGTTACGCGCACGATGGGTTTATGAAGCAGTGAAGCGGTTTGGCAAGCCGGCTGCCGATCCTTCAAAAGATCATCCTTTAATTTGGGCGCCGAAGAAATGTTGATGTTGAAACAGTTGCTGACAGCAAGACATGACAAACGGCCTTTTGCCTGGTAATTCGGTGGCCAAGGACGTCAGGCCGGGGGAGACGTTCGAGCAGGCGTTGCAGCGGAAGCGGGAGTTGGCGGATGTTAAAAGAAAACTGAGGTGAAAATATGAAAATTGGATTCCGCAAACCGTCATTGAAAAAACGTTTAGCCGCGCGAACATCGGTTAAGTGCCATGTTCGCCATTCCCTAGGCGTTAAAGCGCCCCGTGGGTACGGTTGGCTGACCAACCCCAAAAAAGCCGCGTACAATCGGGTTTATTTGAGAACGACATTTGGTTTAGCCGCTCTTTTGAAATGGCTCTTTGGCGGGAAACGGTGATTGTTTTAATTCAGTAGGCTAGTGCCAAGAATGGCGGGACGTTTGAGCAGATGTTAGATCGGAAGCGGGGTCTGGCGGAGGTTAAGCGGAAGTTGAGGTAGGGCTGGTTACGTCTCCAAGCTGCCGTTCAAAGTGTTTTATTGGTCGTCAGATCGTTGCCAGACAGCGGACGGTCATAAGATAAAAAGAAACTGTATATGACCCGACACAGAAAGATATAGAGTAGTATTCTGAGAAATTATGCGGAGTTTATTGTCTAGCGTGTGCCAATCTTGGATAATAAACAGAAACTATATAATTACTCGTTGGGCGATGCGACAACGCCTTTTTTGTCGCAATAGAGGAAGGGTTCTCAATGTTTATGAAAGCATCCCTAGCCACCTGAGTTACCACATTTGCATTGTCGATTTCTTTGCCCGTCCATGCAGAAAAACAAATGGAAGATCGGTGTATTCGAGATGGCGAGTGCGCATCTGGTGAATGCAAGAAATTTCAATGCACCATCAGACTAAAACCCAAGGGACAAATTGGGGACAGATGCGTATTCGGCAGCACCGGTGACTTCTACGTTAGGCATGTAGTAGAACCCACAAACAATACGGAGGTAGTTATATGAAAAGGCTAGTTCTTGCAGCGGCCATAATTTTTGCACCAAGTCTTTCTTGGGCAGTAGGTGAGGTTCTCAAGCTAAATACGAAAGGAACGGAATATTGTTATGGCAGCAAGCCCCTTTCATTCGGCCCAAGGAATAGCATGGGTTTTTGGGTCAGAATTGATGATTTATATTCCGCTACCGTCTATTTGGATCAATCGCTTACGAAAGAGGTCGGAGTTTTAGATATAGAAAGCTCAATGATCTCTTCAAAGAGGGCATCCTTTAGTGCCTTTTATGGTGACACATATGACCATTTTGCTGCGGTTGGGACTTTTAACTTTGACGCCACAGGAAGCATAAAATCATTAAAAGCCACTCTTATAAGGAGAGGTATTTTAAATGGGTGTTATTCGAGAGCTACCGTAAAAGGAAAGCGAATTAATTAGCTATATGCCCAACACATTACTCAAGCGCTCAGATCCAAACGGCGCTGTTGCCCAGCCTATCGCCGTTTGGGTACGCTGCGTGCTCCACTTTGCCGCTTAGCTCCACGTTGGCAGCCATGACAGATGAGCAATCTCCCTTGGAACGCTTGGAGCGCATGGGCTTTTGCAAGGTTGGAGAGTGGCGCCTTGAATCAGGCCAGGCCAAGTGCGCCCTGATTGCGGAAGCAAATTCTCAAAATATTCTTTATGCGTTTGTCGTTGCTGGCTTAGTCATGTACATCGGAAAGACAGCACAGCCTTTGAAGAAGCGCCTTTACGGCTACCAGAATCCCGGCCCAACGCAATCCCACTAACATCAAGGGAAAAAAGCTCATAGAAGAAACCTTGGCGTCCTCAACGGCGGTGGAAATTCACGCACTTCCAGACAACGGACTGCTCTACTATGGCGGCTTTCATGTCAATTTGGCCGCAGGACTAGAAGACAGTCTCGTGGCCACCATCAGGCCCGTCTGGAACAAAACAGGCGTATGTCTGCCAACAGACGCTCCTGCTGACATGCCGGTCGCCGCGCTCGCGGCTGAGCTTGAGAGTTCAAAGGCTGCTTTTTGTTTTGCAGTAGCCATACGCTAAAATCACTAAATGTCCCTTCCTGGTCAAAACCGCCATAAAAAACTCTCTACCCCAACTAACCATCATTCGCCGCTTCCGGCAGCACCACCAGAAACGGCCCAACCCGAAGGTTCCCTTCGCCATAACCCCGCACCGGCACCGACGGCCAGCGGTTGAACACCGGTTCCGCGAGGATTCTTTCGGCCGCGTCCAAACATTCCGCAATCAAATCCGCATCGATGCCATGATCGAGCAGGGCGGTTTGAATACTCGGGTATTCGCCTTCCAGGTCGTAATCGGCCATCGCCGCCCCGAAGCCTTTGACCCATTCGATCAACTCCGGATCGTCTTCGGCCGGCACAAAGCCCTTGCCGCCGGATTTATAAAACGCCCAGCCTTGCGCCCAGAGGTTCGGGATGTCGGTCATTGTGTTGTCTATGTATGCCTTAATCTAAAACGTAATACAATTCAATAACTCACTAAAATACTCAGTTGAAAATTGAATCATTTTGTGATTCACTGCAAAAAAATAATAAAGCCAAACCTATCGTAAGATAGGGACAGAAAATCGCGGATCCTCTGATCCAGGAAAGCCGGATTGCCGAATGTGACTAGCGTTATAGTCACATAGGTGGTCTGGCTTTTTTTGTTTTAATCGCCAGACGGAGTGGCATGTATTTTTTTGGTTCGCAGATTACCTCTTAACTACCGGTTGATTTCGAAGATGTTCTGTCATGTCCTAAAAAATAATGCGCAGCTTAACAAATCTGCTTGCCATCAAAAAAATTTGCAATCAACCCCTTGGGAAAGCTTTGGCTCCCACAGGTATGCCACCATTAACGCAGGTATAGCTTAAGGCTTGGAGAAAATCATGAAACGACCAAAAGTAGTTTTAAATATGGCATTTATATTTTTGACTTTTGCGGGATTGTATACGAATGACGCAAATTCAGCCTTGGTGGGAGCAGAAGTCGGAGCATACCTAGACATTTCCGGGCATTCGGGCTTTCCATTCTCTAGTACAGAAATCGGTGATCTTGTCGAATTTTCCTTTCTCGAAACCGACGATATCAAAGCTGGATCTGCTAATTTTTTTGATAATGGATTGATTTTGGACTACACCAATCTGTCTTCAACCGGTTCTGTTGATTTCACGAGTAGGCAATGGACTTTTCTCTTTAACAGTTGGCCAGCGATTCAGCAGATAATTGAGAGTATCACTCCAAATGTTGGCAATCCTTCGGGGGCCAGTGTCGGTTTAGTTAGTACGGATATCTTTGCGATCGATTTGCCCGCTTTGAAAGTCGATCCCGAACAAAGAATCGAATGGCGATTCGAAATAGCAACACGAGCAATTGATGTCCCGGAACCTACTGTGCTTTCCTTGCTCGGTCTTGGCACCATCGTTATGGGATTCAGGAGGTACAAACCACGATAGCCATACATACCCATAGCCGTGTTTAGAGCGATAAGCCTTGACACTCAGATGCATACATCGCCGCCCCGAAGCCTTTGACCCATTCGATCAGCTTGGGATATTTATCGGTTTTAAATATAGGTTTTCGAATTTACTTATTGTTTGTTGGTAAGTTTTCGATCGGTGATTCTTTATTTAGGCATTTGGGCTTCTCAAAACGGAGCCTTTTTTTGTAACCCGGTCAAAGCTAAAAATGTGTTCTCTTGGGCTGTCGGCACAGCGACCAACTAAGCGTCTGGGAAAGTCGGGCTCACCGTTATCGAGGTGGACTGTTGCTCCGCAGACCGGACAGGGCGCGGTATAGCTTACAAGGCGAATAATCCTTAAGTCGCCGTTTCTGAACAACTCCAGTTGCGCCGATTTTTGTTCTATAGCGGTTATTAACTCGGAAGCGACGACAATGCGATCTTCGAATAAACGAAGCCAAGGCCTGATGAAAAGATCCAAACTCCACATGGAAGAGCAAAGATGCTTATAAATATCGTCAACTCTCTGGTTGTTACTGGTTTTGGAATGGTTAAGCCTAGCCAGGCGAGGTAAGAGAGTGCAATTACACTGCCGCCAAGGGTGATTAACCAACCGGCGATAAACCAGATATGCCAGCTCGATAGGCGTATCTGACCATCGTGGAATAGCCATTTTGCCCACCAAGTTGTTTTTACTTCGCCGTTTTCAGCTAATTCATACTGGAAACTAATTCGGGATTGATTTTTCGTTTTATCCGGCTCAATTGCTGAATTTTTTTCGTCATCATTGTTGCCGGTTTCAGGGAGCGGTTCGGCTTTAATCCAATATAGGGATTCGTTACCACGTCCGGCCTTTTCCGGGATATAGGAATCAAGTTCCGGATAGCAATTAAGGTTCCTTTTTTCGGCAAGCGCTATCACATCTTTTTTTCTAGAATTCCAATAGGGCAAAACCGATTTATTCCAATTGACCCATTTATTGGGAGGATCATTGGTAATTGCATGTGCAGCGGCCAGGTATCTTTATTGGTGAAACGCCTTTTTTTCTCTTCCAAATCGGCTTTTTTGAGCGATTCTTCCGCTAGTGCTCGAAGGACTTGGTGCGGTTTTTCATCGCTTGGGATGCTGCCTACCCAATCCATAAGACATTGAATTATCTCACGCATAAATCACCCTAAACCGGTTTAGGGTGGTTAAAGCCTTTTTCGCTGGGAAAAAATACATAAAACTGAACTCTCCTTTTTTAAAGCTTCGGTGTTCATAATTATGGCAGAGATTAAGTTATATAAAGCAGACCGGTATTCCGATAAATACCGATCTGTTTTTCGCTCTAAGCCTCAGTATTGCGAAGATTGTAAAGGTGATTTAGTTGGTATGAAGTCTTTTGAAAATGGTACGGCAATGTACTTTTTGGAAGTAACTATTCAGACCCCCAGTCCACTGGAGGCAATTTTGGAATCGGCCGACCGGTTCGCTGATGATCAATGACTACTGCCAAATAAAGCCAAGGGGATTGCTGTCTTTTACGACAGGTTTCGATCACGCTGATTAAAATGGCGAATACCCGCGAGCCTTGTTCGGTGCGAGTGCCATAGCTGATGCGTCTCAAAATCACCCAGTGCCGCAGTGCCCGCTCGGCTTCGTTGTTGGTCAACGGCAAATGATAGGATGCAACGCCCTGAAAGATCGCCTCCCAATCATTGAGCATTTCACCGGCCAGCTCACGCGTCTTTTTATGCGTTGCTTCGCGCAGGCTTTCGCATAGCGCTCGATAGAGCGCCAGTGATTCTTGAAAGGTTTCCGTCAACAGTTTGTCGGGTGGGTCGACACGGGCCTCTCGAATCGCGTTCATCAGTGTATTCAGCAACGCTAGTGTTTGTTTGCCGAACTGGCGTGCCACAGGGTCGAAACTCTCTTCCAGCCCTTGGGCTTTGCGCAGCAGATGCGCCCAGCAACGCACGCGATTCGGGTATCTGCGATAGGCTTGGTAGCCATCGCTCATGAGCCAGCCCAAGTAATCCGAGCCCAAGAGGTTCTCGAGCAATTCGGCACTGCGGTAGGCAATCCAGTAAGCAGTCACGGTATCCGTACTGAACACCCACAGCCATAAGAAGGTCGTCAGTTCCATCCAAGACGTTTCATCGACATGCAGTAATTGACTATTGACCACGGCGTCAATGAGTTCGTCTTCGATCGGCAGCGCCGCCGCGCCGCTTTCATGCAGGGTGTTGTTGATGGTGCCGACACTGAGACTTAACCCTAACCAATCCTGCAAGAATTCGCGGATGCGCTCACGGGATAGCCGCATGCGATAGGCCAGACACACAATCAAGGCGGCTAAACCCGGCCCGACCAGGCGCCATTCGCTGCACACGACGTTCGGCAAACTGCCGTGGGGCACATGACGATACGGTTCGCCTCGCGTCACATGGCCGCAGTGACACGTCGCTTCATAATAGGTATGCCGCGTCGTGATCAATCTCAAGCCCGGATCGTTCGCGTCAGCCCAGGTGAGGTCAACGGTATCAAAAGCGGTATACGCTTTTTGCTGACTTGTCGTGAACACAGTACCGCAACACGCGCAAAGCTCGGGACGATGGTCTTGATAGTCGGTCACCGGCAGGACTTGCTGTCTACCGAAGCCTTGCGCACCAGGCTGCTTACCGGGGTTACGCACATCATCCGAAGCTTGAGACGAGTCGGTTTGAGAATCTTGTTTGGATTCTTTAGCAGGTGGGGCGGAAGATGTGTTATCTGCCTCCTGGTCCGGCGTGTCTTCGCCAGCGTCTATCGCATCGGTATCACTGGCTGTATCGTTCGCCTTATCCCACGGTGCTTCACTACTGGGTGGCCGGGAGCTATTGCGCGAGTTTTGCTTCAAGCGCTCGCGTGCTTCCTTGAGATCGTTGAGCAAGCGAATCGAAAGGCGACGCAAATCCTCTTCCGGTAAGTCCAGAAGCCTGTCTTCATCCAGTTGGTTTAGGTCATGATCGCTCAGTTGCATGGTGCACAGGATACGTCTTGGCGGCTTGAAAATACAGTTTTTTAGTGACTGATTGGATGATTTTTGTAATGGGGGGGCTGAATAGTTACTTTTGGAATGCGAAAATTGCCATAAAAGAATTAAGATAAATAACTGATGTAAAAACTGTTGAAGTTGAAAATTATGGCTAGAGTCGTTGGCTTTTGATTCGGTACATGGTTAATCTCTGTTTACCGAACAATCGTTATCTCACTAAACCCCACCTCAAACAACACCCCCACCGCCGCGTCCAGGCGCTTGAACACTCGCACCTGACCGCGCGCGGTCTCCAGCATCGGATTTAGGTTGTGCTTACCGGCCAGCGTGACGGTCCAGCCGTCTCCGGAGGCGTGTTTTTGGATGACCGGCGTCTTCAGTGCGCCGGCCTGAAATAAAATTTCGGCTTCTTTAATATTCATATTCACTTTTGCGGCTACAAAAGCTAGACTAAGTTAAAACAAAATTACACTTTTATGTATTAAAAGTGCGCCTATGATTGTGCGAATCGTCTTTATTGTAGCCTTATTCTTGCCGTTCCGGGTAGTCGCCTGGGACGACGATGCCGTTTTGACGTTCATCGCTCGGCATAATCCGATTCTGTTGGCTCAGCAAAACGTCACCAAGGCTTACGCCAAGCCGGACGCCTTGACCTGGGCGCTGCAAAACACCTCGCTGGCCGGTCGGGTCGGTGTCGGCGGCACCGAGTTCCGGGACGATCCGTATACCGTGTTCGGCGGCCTGCAGATCAACATCCCGTTGTCGTCGGTCAAGGAGGAGCGGGAGGCGGCCTTGAAGCAAGTCGCCGAAGCCAAGGCGTTTGACGATATGCTGTCGCGCGTGGTGGCCGATATCGTGCAATTGCGGCAATTGGAGGCGGACCTGGAGGCCTCGGAAGTGAAGCGCAAGTTTTTGAAGGAGAAGGCCGCCTGGGTCAAGGACCGCATCGACCAAGGCTACGCCTCGGACATGAACGAGCTGTGGCAAATCGGCAGCAAGGTCAACGCCGAAGACGCCCTGGTGGCGAAAGATACGCTGCTGATCAAGACCCAGCGTTACAAGCTGGCCCGCTATGCCGGTCCGGAATGGCGGACGCTGTTGGCCTATCTGGAAGGCAAGACCGAAACGTTGGAGGGCGTCGATGGATGAGATTGTGGGTTTGACCGGTCGCGAGGAAGTGGTCGAAGAGTTGGTGACCGAGATCAAGAAGGGCAAGCACGTCATTCTGACCGGGCCGGTCGGTATCGGCAAATCGGCGGTGCTGAGGGCGGCGCTCGATCGGCTGGGCGGCAAGATCGAGCTAGTGATCCGGCTGCACGATCATCAGGCGAAGGGGCAGTTCGTCGAAATGGCCCGGCAGATGCTGGCGCTGGAGCTGATCACGGCGCAGCAACTGGAATTGCCGGCCAAGTTTCATGGCGTGCCCGGTTCCGAAATCGATTGGAAGGAGATCAAAAGCCAGGTCAACCGGATGAGCATGCGCGATCTGACCCAGGCCTTGATTCCGGCCTTGGCCAAGGACGAAGCCAAGCCGGTCATCGCGGTCGACGATCTGACCTCGCTGACGCCTACGCAAATGGCGTTCTGGCTGGCCATCTTCGACCATGCCCAGGTGATCGGCTGCGCCTCCGAGAAAAAGGCTCGTGTCCGGAAACTGTGGTGGAAGATGCGCGAAATCGCGGTTAAGCCGCTGTCGCCGGAGACGGTGCGCGCGATCGTCAAGAAGTATATCGAGACCCAGGGCGTGTTGATCGAATCGCCGGAGCTGTACATCAGTCACGTCGTCAAGCAGTCGGGCGGGGTGCCGCAGGCGATCTACGACATGCTAGACGAGTCGGGCAAGGAGCGGATCATCGACAAGCGCAAGGTGCGGGAAATGCGCCACGAGGCCGGCGTCCAGTATCTCGATTTCACGCCGATGGTGATGGTCCTGGGGGCGCTGATCGTGTCGATGCGCTATGTCGGCATGGGTACCGGCGACAAGATGCTGTACATTCTCGGCGGCATGGGGTGCGGCGCTGTTTTTGACCTTCCGCTATTTCATCTTCAAGGGGGTAGGGCGGTAGTGCTATACTTGTATAGCATTTATTCATTGAGGGTAAACCCATGTTAGCGATACGACTGCCGGACGAGCTGGAAAAACGCTTGGATAATTTAGCCAAACTCACGGGGCGCACGAAAACCTTTTATGCCAGACAAGCCATCGAGCGGCATCTGGACGACTTGGAAGACTTGTATCTGGCTGAACAGCGCCTGACCGAGATTTGCGCCGGACGGTCGCAACCCATTCCGCTCGAGGACGTGCTGAAACGCTATGATTTGGAAGATTGAATTCGATCCGGCCGCCGAACGCGAATTGGCAAAGCTGGACAAGGTTGTTGCCCGCCGGATTTTAAAGTTTTTGACCGAGCGGCTGGCGCCATCGGACAATCCGCGTAGTCTAGGTGCACCGCTGGCCGGTTCTAAACTCGGCGAGTTCTGGAAATACCGCATTGGCAAATACCGTGTCATCGCCAGCATCGAGGATCGGATCGTGACGGTTCTGGTGTTGAAAGTGGATAAGCGCAGCGATGTGTACAAACAAAAATAAACAACGCCGCCGGTTGGCAAGCCACGGCATCAGGTGTAGGGCGGTGAGAATCTATCCGGCAATACCGTATGAAATGATGTCATATCATACCATTTCATATCATACCGTTTGATATGTTAGCCGCCACCCACGCCGCCTTCTCGACCGCGCTGTATCTCGGCGGGGCGGCGGTGTTCGAATACCCGACCGATCCCGTGACCTGGGCCGTGGCGGTGCTGTTCTCGTTCATGCCCTATATCGACATCCCGACCTCAAAGGTCGGTCGGCCGCTGTTCTTTATCTCGGTACCGCTGGAAAAGCGTTTCGGTCACCGGACGATTACCCATTCGATCCTTGGCGTCGGCGTCCTCGCGGCGTTGGCCTCGCCGTTGTGCTTTTGGGCGGTGCTCGGCGGCTATTGGTCGCACATCCAGATCGACATGGCCAACATCCGGGGCGTGGATTTGTTCTGGCCGTCGCCGATCCGCGTGGTCATGCCGGGCAAGGTCAGGTTCCGGCTGGAAGTCGGCAGCAAGGCGGAAATAATCGTCTTATGTTCGCTGCTGGTGTTTTGCGTCGGCCTGCATCAGATATTGCGGGATTTTGATATTGCTTATGACGAATTCGTTAAAGTTCAGGGTCAAAATTGGCACACGCTGGAACTCAAAGCTATCGACAACCTGACGCTGGAGCATATCGAATGCACCTGCCCGGTGCTCGGCGCCTGGCAAAGCGGCCTGATCGTCGAATACCACGGCCAGGCCCGCTCGGTCGGCAAGAGCCAATTGCACCACAATTTATATCCGGTCGACGCGGTGCTGATCGAGGGCGAGCCGCTGCGCGTGATCTCTCAGCGCGTCGACATGAAAGGCCGGTCGTTGCGCTGGCTGGTCGAGAATTTGAAGGCGAACCACGGTTATTATTTGCTCGGCGAATTGCACATCGACGCCGACAAAGTCGTCGATGTCACGCAACTGGAGGCGTACTATCCGGTGAGCTGGAGCGGGGCGAAGGTCAGGCTGCATTATGCGAAGGCGGAGGATTTGCGGGATTATTTGAATCTGACCGCGATTCGGGGGGAAGTGGTGGTTCAGTTTTGGTTGCGGCCGGGGGATGAAATGGTGGAGATGCGCTTGGATGGCGGGGCATGATGCGCTGCCGAAGGGTTTGGAGGGAATGTTTTAATAATGTTAACTTGTTTATTGAGGTGACTATGTTACAAAATCATGGCGATACATCGTTTACACAAACAGAAATCAATCAATATAATCGAAATCGTATTAAACAACGCCAGCAAGACAACTATAAAGAAAAACTTCATGCAGCGGTTTGTGAGTTGGAAGATTCCGTAGGCGGCGGTGTTTTTTTAAATAGCGATAACAAAATCGTCAAAAGAATTGCCCACCAACATGATCTTAACCCCAAGAAATTAGTGAAAGCCTATATGAGCTTATGTCACTCAGATGTTTTACTTCGGAATACCGAAGAAGACATGGGTTTACCTTATGGAACTTTGGATGTTTGTATGGGAAGCGATTGATGTTATGAGCAAGTAGGCTGCATACACCCATAAGGCGCAATACGGCTATCGCCTATTGCGCCTTATGGATCGCGGCTTATTGTGCTGCGACAATATAAAAAAGAAGGATCAACTCGATGAAACTGCAAATGATAAGTCAAACGTACCGTGCCTGTGCCTTTTGGTTGTTGATATTGAGCCATTCAGCTTTTGCCGCCGATGCCGAACTAAACCCCGAGTTTTCTAGCTGCATGGATCAATCGGGTGGCGTGACGGTGAACATGATTGACTGCATCGGCCAGGAACACGAGCGGCAGGACGCTCGGCTTAACCGGGCCTATAAAACCTTGATGGACACGCTTCCGGCCGCGCGCAAAACCGCTTTGCGAGACGCGCAACGAGCCTGGCTGAAATACCGGGAAGCGCATTGCCATTTTTACAACGATCCCGATGGCGGCTCGATAGCCCGCGTTCAGGCCAATGATTGTTTCATGACCGAAACGGCTAAACGGGCGAAGGAACTTGAAGCTATTCGATCGATGACAGAACCTCTCTGATTTTGTCTTTCGGGTTTTCACATTAACAAACCAGAACAACAAGAACGCCTCTCCGGCTCCATCGAGCGCGTCACCTTCCACAGCGAAGCCAGCGGCTTTTGCGTGCTGCGCGTCAAGGTCAAAGGCCAGCGGGAGCTGCAAACCGTGGTCGGCAGCGCCGCGAGCGTGACCGCCGGCGAATTCATCGAATGCACCGGCCACTGGAACAACGACCGGCAGCACGGCCTGCAATTCAAGGCCGCCGAATTGCAAATTGTCCCGCCGACCACGCTGGAAGGCATCGAAAAGTATCTCGGTTCCGGTACGCCAAGCCGGGGGAGACGTTCGAGCAGGCGCTGCAGCGTAAGCGGGTTTTGGCGAATATTAAAAGAAAACTGAGGTGAAAATATGAAAATTGGATTCCGTAAACCGTCATTGAAAAAACGTTTAGCCTCGCGAACATCGGTTAAGCGGCATATTCGCCATTCCCTCGGCGTTAAAGCGCCTCGTGGGTACGGTTGTGGCTAACCAACCCCAAAAAAGCCGCGTACAATCGGGTTTATTCGAGAACGACATTTGGTTTAGCTGCTCTTTTGAAATGGCTCTTTGGCGGGAAACGGTGATTGGTTTAATTCAGTAGGCTAGTGCCAAGAATGGCGGGACGATTGCGCAGGAAAATACGTGTGTTAGCCCCGTCTGGATAATAACTTAAATGCACGCAAGAATTAAGTTGAGCACTGAGTTCGAAGTTACAGGTCTTTTTTACGAAGCCAGCGATTATAGGTTTAGGAAGTATCTCGACATCAAGCGATTAGGCACCTTGAAAAGAGAACCAGACCTTATGGTGGTCATGATGAATCCTGGTTCTTCTTATCCACTAGGTGGCATTGAAAACAATTCGATGCCGTCTAAAGCTAAACCAGACGATACGCAATACCAGATCATGAAAGTTATGAATGAAGCTTCATTTGATGATGCAAGAATTTTAAACCTTTCAGACCTTCGTTCACCTAACTCAGGTGTTCTCTATAAGTTTATTAAATCTGACAAGTAAAAATCAGTGGCGCACTCCATTTTCGCTGAAAGTCGAAAAGAAGATCTAAATAAGCTATTTGTTAAGAATGTGCCGGTCATTTTTGGTTGGGGTGTTAATGCGGCTTCGATCAGAATGACTGTTCAGATTGAATCAGAATCGGTGTTCAGGTTGGGCCAGAATATGCAGAAAATGTGAAATCAGCTTAAAGGCGAAAAAACCCTTAAATGAGGAGAGCCCCCCATGCAACGAAAAATTCACATGCAGGATCAGGTTAGGAATCGGGTGGCCGAGATTATGGACGATCGTAGATGTGATTATGCGGCCGCTTTAGGGATGAAGGTGCTTGTGGTTTCGGCGTTTTTGTTGGTGGGGGCGGTTTGGTGACGGGTAGATTGGTTGAATAACCGTCGTTCAGATAGCCTCTCAAAAACGTTCGCTGTTGAGTAAATACGAAGAAAGGTCTTGGCTACTCTCTTTCCTCAAGGCTGTGCCAGATTTTTAAGATAACTATGGCGGTACCATCAATTCGATAACGAATAACATAGCCGCGCTTACCGAACGGAACAAAGAGCTCGCGATCCTGTCGCCCTTCTAAGCGCGTTCCAATGCCGGGATGCTGGATAATGAGGTTTGCTGCATTTTTTAGGCTTTTTGCCGCATTTTTCGCGGCTTCCGGATTATGAGGCGCTATAAATTCCCGTAGCCTTATTAAATCCGCACGGGCTGTTAAAGACCAAATTAATGGTGAGGTTTTGGATTGGGGCATTCTATTTCCTTATCTGTTCCCCAGCTATCCAGCCAAGTCATCATAGAGTCATTATCCACACCAATCCCTGATTGCTTGTATTCAAGCCAAGCCTCGTCGGCTTCTTGATTGCGGCGCTCTTCTCTCTCTTCTCTTTCGACATAGTCCTGTATCGCCTGACGCATAAGCCAATGCACAGAGCGTTGTTTCATTTCCCCTAAACTTTTCAGACGCTCCCGTGTTTCATCGTCGAGCTTTACACCCACTGTCGTCGTCATGGCTTTACCCCGTTATCTGGTTGCAACATATGCAACCAATATATACTTCATGCAACTCATTTTCCATGAAAATCGATCGCCTAATAACGGTCGTTTTTAGGAGATTCGACAAGGGCCGACCCAAAGACCCTATTTTGCCTCTGAAACTATTCTCCAAAGGAACTACCCAGCGCTTTTCAAATATTGATACAGGGTTTCCCGGCTAATGCCATACTCGCGGGCTAATGTGGCTTTTTGCTCGCCCGCTCCGACACGCTGTTGCAGCTCTCGGGCTTGCTCTGGCGATAGCGCTTTCTTGCGCCCCCGGTAGGCGCCGCGTTGTTTGGCCAACGCAATGCCTTCGCGCTGCCGTTCTCGGATCAAAGCCCGCTCGAACTCGGCAAACGCCCCCATGACCGAGAGCAATAAATTGGCCATCGGCGAATCTTCGCCGGTGAACGTCAGGCCTTCCTTGACGAATTCGATGCGCACGCCGCGTTGGGTTAATTGCTGAACCAAGCGCCGCAGGTCATCCAGATTTCTCGCCAAGCGGTCCATGCTATGCACCACGATCGTATCGCCCTCCCGGACAAACGCCAGCAATTCTTCCAAGGCGGGGCGTTCGGTATCTTTGCCGGAGGCCTTATCGGTAAAAACTTTACTGACCTCGACCTGTTCGAGTTGGCGTTCCGGATTTTGGTCGAAGGAACTGACGCGGATGTAACCAATACGATGCCCTTGCAAAATAACCGCCCTCAAAAACCCCAAAGTGTCAGGGTGAAATCTATAATCTTTGAAGGCATGCGTCAATTTATTTAAAAAAGGTAACTACTCGCCCCATAAAATAAATCAAAAAAAGCTTGACAGGTTTTTAGCGTCTAAAAATAGAAATTGTGCAGCCCTGATTTTAATTGTGGTCTTTTGGGCAGCTCAGTGCGCGTAGTGTGGATTTCTCGTAGTGTAAGGGATCTAGCCTCAAAAATTCGGGTTACAGCGCTCATACGCGGCCAGCTGAGGCCGAAAAAACCCATGATATGATGAGTCTGTCGCTTAAAAGCGGACTTCGAGAAGCTGTGTGCCGAAGGCAGAATCACCTGTGAAAGCCAGGCTATCATGACTAGTTTATTCATGGTGGTTGAGTTGATACTGGCCATTTTTCTGGAACGCACCACGAAGAAGGATACGACCAATTCCAGCAAGCCTTCGTCGCAAACCGGCAAAGATGAATCGGCTTTAGGGCGGGCTGGCAGTCACGGTAAAGGCAAAGTCGATAACAAGGCTGCTGCGCACAACAGGCGGACCGTGGAAACCGTGACGCTGTCCAAGGCTCTGGCCTGTGATGTCTGCGGCGAAGATTTGACCGACGTTCCGTGTGTTCACGTTGAAAGGCGCACCAAGATCGATATCGTGTTCGAGAAAGTGGTTGAACACGTCGATGCCGAGATTAAACAATGCCCGACCTGTGAAGCCACGGTTAAAGGCCGGTTTCCAGCCGATCTACACGGGCCTTTGCAATATGGCGATGATTTAAAAGCCTTTGTGATCAATCTTCTGGTGTGCCAAATGGTGGCGCTGAATCGCGTTCAGAAGCTGGTCACCTCCATGCTGGAGGTGGTCATTGCCGAGGCAACTTTGCTGAAATTCGTACTGCGCTTGCATCAGGCCTTGGAAACCTGGGAAGCGCAAGCGGTAGAACAACTACTGAACGAGCCTGCACTCCATGTGGATGAAACCTCGCTGCGAGTGGATCGGAAAAACCATTGGATACACGTTTATTCGGCCGGCGATATCACACTCAAATTTTTACATCGAAAGCGAGGCAAGGAAGCCATCGAGTCGATTAATCTCATTCCGCGCTATGGAGGCGCTATCATCCATGATTGTTGGTCATCGTACTTCGCCTATCAACACTGCGGGCATGGTCTGTGCGGTTCACACTTGCTGCGCGAACTGACTTTTATCGTGGATGCCCATGACTATCGTTGGGCCAAACAGATGAAACGCTTGTTGCAGCAAACCTGCATCGCCGTCTCTAAAAGCGCCGACAAGAAACTGACTGAAACGGAGCGAGCCAATCTGCAAAAGCGTTACCGGGCCATCCTGACACGCGGCGAAAAAGAATTGCCCGTTATTCCGCCGAAACCCAGTGGCAAACGCGGCAAGCTGGCCAAATCCGATGCGCACAACTTGTGGGAGCGCTTCAAGCTTCATGAAGCCGCCATACTGCTATTCGCCAAAGAGCCGCATGTGGCGTTTACCAATAATCGTGCTGAGCAGGATCTACGCATGGCCAAGGCCAAACAAAAGGTCTCCGGCTGCTTTCGTGCCGAAGAGTATGCCCATGCTTATTGTCGAATATCCAGCTATCTGCAAACCATGGCTAATCGAGGCTATAATCCGCTTATAGCGATTCAAATGGCTCTAGCAGGGAACGCTACAGCTATAGGGCGCGAGTAGTTACCTTTTCCGTTTTGTTAATCTTAAGGAAAACACAAGAAGCAGAGCTTTTAAGGTATGTGTTCCCAACGAAGACGTTGGGAACGCGATATGATCAACAGTTACATCAAACTTAAGGACTAACACATGCAAATTGCTATAAACCTCCCTAATGATTTTGTCGTCTTACAACCGATAAATGAAATAGAACATGATATGCGGCTCAGTTACGCCTTATGGCTATTTAAGAATGCAAAAGTGACACTATCCAAGGCCGCAGAATTAGCGGCACTAGATATTTACGATTTCCTGGCTGAATGCAAAAAAAATGAAGTGCCTGTTATCAACGTGTCAAAAGAAGAGTTACTCGGCGAATTAGCGAGTATGAATGCGTTATGATTTTAGTTGCCGATTGTTCCGCTCTAATTGCCCTATCAACCTGTGACCGTTTAGCGCTTCTAGATCAAATTTTTGGCCAGGTCGTTGTGCCGGAAGGCGTTTATAACGAAGCCACTGAACCCAATAAAAAGCAAGCAAGCCAACTCACCACTTATTTAAAAGACAAAATTCGCAAAGTGGATATGCAAAATTACGTCTTTTTAGATGGCTTTGCTGACGCGGGTGAAACGGAAGCAATGATTTTGTATAAACAAATCAGCGCAGACAAATTATTGATTGATGACCGACGTGGACGCAACATCGCAACACTGAATCAAATTGAAACAATCGGCTCTTTAGGCGTGTTACTCGTCGCCAAGCAACGAGGTTTAATCGACCAAATCGCGTCGCTATTACGTCAGCTCGATCAATCGGATATTTATTTAAGCAAACAATTGATTTCGACTGTTTTGGAATTGGCAAACGAAACACACTGGATGGATACAAATGCTTAAACCTTTGGAATGGCAAAACCGCCCCGCGCTGATCGAACACCTGTTCCCGGTACAAAAATTATGGCTCTTCCGTATTTCCCGTGGTAGCCACAACATATAGTATGCCAGAGGACCGAAATCGGAGCCTGATATAAAATGCCGGAAAAACACCACTTTTCTCTGACTACCGATGAATCAACCGCAAATCCAAATACCACTCGATTTACCCAATGTCCGAGTAGAAAGCTACGAACAAACCGATAAAGGCTTGGTGATCACCGTCGTCAGCACGAGTGATACGGCGGTGTGTCGTCAATGCGGACGAACCATCGACAAGTTTCACGGCTATGACAAAACGATTACCTTAAGGCATCTGCCTATTTTTGATCGTCCGGTCTGGATTCGCATCCGGCCGAAGCGCTTTCAATGCCCCTACTGTGACAAAGGACCGACGACGACTCAACGTTGCGAGTGGTATGAACCCAAAAGTCCGCATACTAAAGCCTATGAGAATTGGATTTTACGCGAGTTAATCAATAGTACGCTCAGTGACGTCAGCCTGAAACGGGATTTGGGTGTCGAGTGTATTGAAGGCATCCTGGATCGTCATATTCAGCGAGAAGTGGACTGGTCAGCGGTACCCCACTTGGCGTTGCTCGGCATTGACGAAATCGCCTTGAAGAAAGGCCATAAGGATTTTGTCGTCATCGTATCGGGACTGACGGCGCAGCGTGAAAAGCATATCTTAGCGGTGCTCCCGGATCGCAAAAAAGAGACCGTCAAGGCGTTTTTAAAGACGCTGCCGTCTCAGCAATGCCAAAGCATTCGTCATGTCTGCATCGACATGAACGAAGGTTATTGCAATGCGGTTTTAGAAACCCTGCCGAAGGCTCAGGTGGTGGTCGATCGCTTCCACGTTGCCAAACACTATCGTGACTGCGCCGATAAAGCGCGTAAAGCCGAAATGAAGCGATTGAAGCAGACCCTACCGGAATCCGAGCACCGCGAACTGAAAGGCGCCATGTGGGCTTTTCGAAAGCCTTGGAACAACTTGGGTGAAGAACAGCAAGTCGTTTTATTATCGTTATTCCGGCAGGCGCCGATACTGAAAGAGGTCTATGTACAACGGGAAGTCCTGACCGGTATTTTTGAAAAGGACCTGACCAAAGCACAGGCCGAACAGGCGTTAACGCAGTGGTTGGACAGGATTACGGAATTGGGACTGGATTGTTTCTCGCCCTTTGTGACTACCTTGAGCAACTGGCGTGATCACATCACCAACTATTTCATCCGGCGTGAAACCAGCGGCTTTGTTGAAGGGCTGAACAATAAGATCAAAGTGATCAAGCGCCGCTGCTACGGTATCTATAACCTGGGCCGATTGTTCCAGCATATTTGGCTGGATGTTCAGGGGCGCCGGACCTTCTTTCCGGAACACTAGATATTGGGGAGAACTACGGGAAATACGGAAGAGCCAAATCAACCAAAGGATAAAGCATGCAAGCCTACTATGAAATAGAAACCGAAATACCTCTAAATCATCAATTACATTTGAAACTGCCGGACGATATTCCAGCCGGTCATGCCAAGATTGCCGTTATTTACGATATGCCGGATAAACTCACTGATAAGGCTGAGCAAATGGCCGCATTTTTACGGGCACTGCCGGATGAGCCGAAAGAAGCCGGATTAAGCCGCGAAGCAATCGATGATTATCGGCTTGATTGAAGGCGATTCCGAGCATCGTAAAGCGCTCAAACGTTATCTGTTGGGAAAGCAAGTATTTAGTTCCGAGTTGGCAAGAATGGAATCTCGTTTGCTGGCGGTTCGCCAACAGAAGATTGATATATTGCAGCTATATGACGCATTATTTTCAAGTTGCGAGTTTGTTCAATTGACGCGAGCTGTGTTTGACCAAGCTACTTCATTACGGGTTGAAAGTAACGTAAAACGCCTGATGCTTTGCATTTGGCCGCGGCGCTTACCAGTGGTTGTGGAACATTTTGCACGAATGACAAACAATTATTCAAAGTCGCTTTAAATCATATACAGGTGATTGACTGGAATATTCTGCTGAACGCTTGATGCCTGGATTCATAAGGCCCAAAGACTCAAGCTTTAATGGGAATCGGGTAAAAGTTTGATAAAGCCACAGAGGAAACAGGGGAACACAGAGTTTGAATCAAAAACTCTGTGTTCTCTGTGGTTAAAAAACAATAACAATAAGGAAAAAACATGCTTGATCCCCTTCTACTGAGCGGCGCGGCTGCCGTATTTTTGTCGTTAATCACGTTGCTGTTGATCTTGGTGCTGCGCAAGGTCAGTGTCTTATCGCGTTCGAACGCCGAACAAATCCGGCTCGAATTGATACAGCTTCTGCAAAGGAACGAGGAATCGCTGAAACACGGTTTGGGCGAATCACGCAAGGAACTGCGTGAAGTCAGCGCCGAAAACCGGCGCGAAATGAGCGAATCGTTCAAGGATTTTCAGGACACCTTGCTGAAAAGAGTCGTCGAAAACGGCAGTGAACAAAATCGGCAGTTGGCTGGTTTCAAGGATGCCTTGAATGCCTTGTCGGAAAAACTGATCACCAACTCCAATGATTTCAAGCAAAGCGTCAGTGCGTCGTTTCTGGCTTCCAGCGACTCGTTGAACAAAAAACAAGATGAATTTAGGGAAAAAACGCTGGAAAAATTGGACGCTTTTGAAGAAAGCATCAAGACCGATGCGAAAGAGAACCGTCAAGAACTCAATGCCGGTTTGAAGTCGTTCGAGGAAAAGTCCGCACACTCGATCCAACGGTTAAGCGAACAACTACAGACGCGGTTTTCCGAGTTTAATAAACAACAGGATGCCTTCGGAGAGAAAACCATCGGACGATTGAACGGATTTCAAGAAGGCATTCAAAACGACGCAAAGGAAAATCGTAAAGAGCTCAAAGAGGCTTTGAAATCGTTCGAAGACAAGTTCGGCGAAGGCCTCAAGGATTTCAACGATCAGCTTCGTTTACGCTTTTCCGACCTGCATAAACAACAACAGGAATCCACGCAACAAGCCAAAACCAGCATCGCCGAAATTAGAGAGACGATCGAAAAGCAATTGAAATCGATCCGGGACGACAACACGACGCAGTTGAACGAGATGCGTAGAACCGTCGATGAGAAATTGCATGAAACGCTGGAAAAACGCCTGGGCGAATCCTTCAAGCATGTCAGCGACCGTTTGGAGCAAGTTCATAAGGGGCTGGGCGAAATGCAGAATCTGGCCGTCGGCGTCGGCGATCTGAAAAAAGTGCTGTCGAACGTCAAAACGCGCGGCATTTTGGGCGAATATCAATTGGGCAACATACTCGAACAGATTTTGTCGCCGGATCAATACGACATCAATGTCGCGACCAAAAAAGGCAGTCAAGCCAA
Source organism: Methylotuvimicrobium sp. KM2 (assembly GCF_038051925.1). Taxonomy (NCBI): domain Bacteria; kingdom Pseudomonadati; phylum Pseudomonadota; class Gammaproteobacteria; order Methylococcales; family Methylococcaceae; genus Methylotuvimicrobium; species Methylotuvimicrobium sp. KM2. The sequence goes on from NZ_CP150634.1 coordinate 960,053, forward strand.
CGTCGAATTTGCCGTCAAGTTGCCCGGCAAGGCCGACGACAAGACGGTCTGGTTGCCGATCGACTCCAAGTTTCCGTTGGAAAGCTATCAATCTTTGTTACTCGCTTTCGAGGAAGGCGATACGGTCAAGATTAACTTGGCGCAAAAGCAACTACTGAACGCGGTCGAGAGTTTCGCCAAGGATATCAGCGGAAAATATATAGACCCGCCGAATACCACCGATTTTGCGATCATGTTCCTGCCGGTGGAAAGCCTCTATGCCGAAATCCTTCGGCACCCTGAACTATTCGAAAAACTGCAACGGACCTATCGGATCACGATTACCGGGCCGACCACGCTATCGGCCTTATTGAATAGTCTGCACATGGGCTTTAGAACCCTGGCGGTACAAAAACGCAGCAGTGAAGTGTGGAAGGTGTTGGCCGAGGTGAAAACCGAATTTTTAAAATATGCCGATCAGTTGGAAAAAGTGAAGAAGCATTTGCATACCGCGTCCAATTCATTGGAAACCTTGCAAACCACGCGGGCCAACGCGATGGAAAGAAAACTGCGGAATGTCGAAACTTTGGAAATTGAAGTTGATGGCGAGCCGCTAGTAATGATTGAAAGCGATTCGGAATAAACAGGACATACGGAAAATGAATATAACCCTCGTAGATCAAAATTCGGCACCGGGGTGCCCGTCAAAGAACGTACTCGCCCAGCATCGAGCGTTAGGTGAGGGGCCGAGCACCCCGGCGTCACCTCAGGCACTGCCGAAATTTGAAGTACGAAAGGTATAAAATTACTTTTGATTTATCGAGTTTGCTGTCTAAAGTTTTATTGATATTTTAGTTAGTCACGCCGGATGAGATGTTCAGTGTTTTTCAATAATCATTATTCAATCGTCCATGATCTCGTAATGTTCATGCATTTACTGGCGTTTTATGTCTAAGCTCCGCAATTTCAACTGGCGTCAAGAAGCCCAATATCTGATTGATATCCAGGACAAGCAAGTTTGGCGAGAACACAAGGCCAAGAGTTTTAGTGATTGGCTGAAGACCCGTGCCGAGAATGAGGGCGTGCGGATTTCAGTACTTTGGCGCTATCTGAGGGTTGGGCGTTTTGCCGTCGAATTGCAAACGGGCGGATGGGCAAACGTAAAGTCACCGCTGGATATTCCGGAAGGCATTAACGCCGACTCTCTCGAATTGTTGGAAAAAATCAATCGAGTTGCGATCGAGAGCGATTTCAACGGTTTGGCTGAGGCGCTGTACCATAAAAAAATCAAACGGCCGCAACTCCTCAAGACTTGGCAAATTTACCGGGAAGCGATGCCGGAAGGTCAAACCGCGAGAGGGCGGGGTACCCAGCGTCCCGTCGTAGACGAAAAGAATCTGTATAAGCAACAGTTATCATTCAAACACAATGTTATTCGTCGTCTTGAAGCTACCGATCCTGATAGCTTGGGTTATGAAAGTGGCGCTGCTTTGCGGATTTTTAATCCACTCAGCGAAGGTCAAAAGAGCTATGGTTACGATGCCATCATGGTCGTATTCAATGAGCATCGAGTCATCGATGTGGCTTTTATTGTAATTCAGGTAGAAGAGGCGGTTGATCGCGAAATGGAAGACCATTTTTCGAAGGAAAGGACTTGGCTGATCGCTCAAGAGTCAATCTTGGCCAAAGCTGCCAACGGTTCTCGAAAAAGATACCCGGATCAGTGGGGCGTCATGGTTGCGACGACGAATGAATTGCGCATCGAACGGAAACCTCCTCAGAACCCAGCGCCAATCGCGTTTTCTGTCAGTGAATTGCTGCTAGATTTCATGAGATGACGAAACCCTTTCATAAATGTTTGCGGAAGATCGGTTTTAGGTTAATAGGTCTAGCAACAAGACATAAGGAGCGCCAATGACGCCGATCGACAATCAAAATAGACCCGCTTTACGCCTGGTTTGCCTATCAGACCTACACGATGCACAGCAAACAGTGTCGGTGCCGGACGGCGATGTATTGATCGTCGCCGGCGATATCTGTTTAGAGGGACGCCTAGCCGAGGTCAAGCGTTTCGACGATTGGTTAGGTACGCTGCCGCACCGGTGCAAACTCGTGATTGCCGGAAATCATGACTGGCCGTTTGCAATAGCGGGGAAGGGCGCGGCAATTAATCTGCTCAAAAACGCCATTTACCTTGAAGACGCAGGCATTGAAATCAATGGCGTGAACTTTTGGGGATCGCCATGGCAGCCGGAGTTTTGCGATTGGGCGTTCAATCTACCGCGCGGTCCTCGGTTAGCCGAGATATGGGATGGCATTCCGAGTCATACCGACGTATTGATAACGCATACGCCGCCCCATGGCATTTTGGATAAGGTGTACGGCGAGCATGTCGGCTGCGAAGCGTTGGCCGATGCCGTTCAACGCGTCCGGCCGAAAATTCACGTCTTTGGCCACATACATGAGTGTCATGGCGTGTTAAAGCACGGTGAAACGACCTATGTCAACGCCAGCTTGCATGATGAAAGATTTTGTCTCAGGCATCAACCGATCGTCCTCGACTTGTAGGACCAATGATTCAATCAATCAAGCGTTTTGTGCTCTCAGGCCGGCTTGCCGCAACTGGAACAGTTAGGGTTATGGTTTTGATGCTTACAGATTCAATACAACAAGACTTGTGGCTCATGTATTTAAAAATATGAGCCACAAAATGATCGGTTCGTTTGGCGAGCAATATTTCCAAGTGTCGCTACCCAGGCGGTTGTCAAAGGATTTAGCATCAACAACCGACGAATGAATGAGCATTACTCTTCAAACACCGTAGGGTTCAGAAACTGCCGTTTCCAAAATAGTTTTCGATCAATCTCACTAAGCTCGGCCTCATCGCACACGTTGTCCCAATTCGCTTCAATGGCTTCGCGTTGCCTATCGAAAATGTCTTTCGCTTCATTCTCCGAGAGTTGGAAGTGAGGCGCTGGCGCAAGGCACGACTTGAGTTTACTCAGATTGTTGTTCCCGGAAATGAGCATGGCTTGTGAGGCTTCATTGCCGGTACGATTTTGCGGGCAAATATCGTAGCGGGTGTAAGACTGAGTTTTTGCCGTTCCAAAAGACCGCGTGATTGCGTGCGTGGTCATCGGTATTGCCGCACAAGATGTTAAAGACGAGACGTGAAAACAGCTCTTCGAGCGTTTTTTTGGGGTTGTCGAAGCGGTGCCGTATGATTTCTGCGAACGTTTCATAGCTTGCGTAACGCGCCATCATGTCATTTAGGCCAGACATTGTTAAAGCGGAAACCATGGCTTTGCGCGTCCAGCCATGGGCGGTTTTTACGCGATCAAACCGTTCGATCAGAAGGATGTCCTTATTGGTCGCTTGAACAAGCTTTACGGTGGCGGCTTTCACCCCGGCTGCGACCGCCAGCCGCATGGCGATGAATTCAGCCTTTACGACACTGTAGAGGTCGGAACTCGATGAAAACTTTGCGATGAATTTTGTGCCTTGGTCTTCGATCAAGGCCTTGGGGCGTGCACCACCGATAGAGCTTCCATGGAATAGCGCTTGATCCAGCTCCGGCGTGAGCGGAATACCTTGCTCGACTCGTTCCGCGGATTTAAGCAATTCCTCCAGCGGGGCATTACTTGCGGAGCGGGGGATGTATAGTGTTCGCACATCAAATTTCGGTTTTTTTATCCCCTCATCCTAACCTTCTCCCGGAGGGAGAAGATATTGAAGCGCCGAAATTTGATGTGCGATAGGTATATTCACTTGGAGAGCGCTGGAAATCCAGATCGCCGATACGATCAGAGCCCGATTCCAGTAAATAGGTCAGTTCGCCAAGCGCGTCGGTATCCGTATCTTTGCCTTTCCGTCCAAGCTTTTTATTGATGATGACGCGCCGTCCCCATGCGTCCGGCGCGGCATCACGGATACAGCCGGGCATGCTCAGCCCATCCGGTAGTGGCAATACTCCCTTCTTGAGCGGTAGCTCCGGCAGGTAGATGGGAATAGCCGGAGGCGTATCCTTGACGCGCTCCAGATAGCTTTTGCCGTAATTGAAATGAATATTGCCCTGATCGTCGGCTTCAAGCTTGCCCGCGACGACCGGCTCGGTTGCCTCAGGCAATCATATCCAGACATAGGCTTCTTTATCGGCTTTGTTAGAAGTCATCATCAACGACTTTTACTTTTTTCCGGACAGACTTCGGGAGAAGCGAGAGCTTGTCTTCGGTTTGGCGAATATGCCCATTGAGCGTCGCCGCTTCGGTATCAAAAAGTTTGACGCCGACAAGGGCGGCAACTTCAAAAGTTGCCCCGAGTTCGCACTTGGGATCCCCTTTTTCGATGCGCTGCAAAAGTCCGCGCGAGATACCGGCGCGTTCGGCAACCTCTTGTGCGGTCATCTTGCGCTCTATTCTTGCAGCACGAATGAGCTTGCCCAGAAGCGTCATCGCCTCACGGCTATAGCGGGAATAGGAGCGTGCCGATACTTTGGCCATGGTTTAGCTGTTGGTTTATAAATGGATCACAGGGTTGTCTCGTGATTTATATGCGAACCAAATTAGCAGTTCCAAAGCGCTTCGGCAAGCAAAAAATGGTTTATATATGATTCATAATAATTCTTTATGTTTTATATACTAAAGTTTCGGAGTTCATTTTAACTTCATAATCGGAGCCGAGGGAAGTGCTGAAAAAAAGAAACATAAAAATGTCGGTGCATCTGTGTGATAACACTTCAAACACACCGACGTTTTACTATCTCCGCAACTACGACTCGCGATGAAGGCCAGAGTTCCTTCAAGAATTAGCAGACAGCCGGTCCAACTAAAGTGCATCCTTGACCTGATGAATAGAGGAGGGTATTGCTCTGGCCAGTGCGCTTGCTGCATCGAGCCACCCTTCACAGCTGTTGCGTCCCTTGCGCCCCTTGATTAAATTCAGCAGATATTTGGCCTTGGCATAAATCATGAAGAACAGAAGAATCAGCCGTTGCTGTTTCACGGAGATGGGTTTTTGAGCGCATATCAATTTGTCTTCATAAACGCCCCCATCGATCATTCCAACGGCTCCCCAGGCATAAACTGAAATCGATGCGCCTAAAGGAAGCCGCGGGCCAAGCACGACTGCATCCAAAAAATCGCCGTCCGAACCGATATAAGCCGGAATTGAGCCATAGTTGAATGGACAGGGCAGCGGAGAGATGAAGTCCGGTTTTCCAGTGGAACCCCGCTTTAAAAAACTGCCGCGAGGCGTTTCAATGGTGACATTAACCAAAGGGGCTTGTTCGGGAATGTTTAAAGAATGCATCTGAAATAAAAACCAATTTAAAGCCTAATAACCAGGCACGGATAGCGGTGTACCGTTATCGCGGGCACTCAACTCAAGCAGAAACGGTACGGCCGTTTCGGACCAGCGTTCTGCAGACGGATAATGCTGGGCCTCATCACCAAAACAGAGTTTCAGCATATCGGTATCGATAATGCCGGGATTCAAAGGAATCGCAGCCATGGTTTTCGGGAGTTCCTGCGCCAATGATCTTGTCAGTCCTTCGATGGCCCATTTCGACGCGCAATAGGGCGCAACGCCGGCATCCGTGCTTCGACCCCAGCCCGAGCTGAAATTGACGATAACGCCCGATTGCTGTTCGATCATGAAGGGCACAAAATGGCGAATCACATTGGTCACGCCTTTGATATTAACGTCGATAAGCGCATCGAAATCTTGTGCTGAAATTTGCCAAAGGGGTGTGACCTCGTTGATCAACGCAGCATTATTGAGCAGCAGATCAGGCGGCCCGAAGTCCTTGATGACCGATTCCGCCCAGGTTGCCACATCGGCATCTTGCGTGACGTCAAGCGCATCAAACCGATGCGGCGCGCCCAGCTCGGTATTGAGGGTATCTATCGCCGCTCGAGACCGTCCGCAGCCAATCACGGTGTGCCCCAAGCCGGCAAACTTGATCGCCATGGCTCGCCCTAAGCCGCGTGTTACGCCTGTGACGACAATGCTTCTGGATTTAGACATCCTGACTCCTTATTCAACAAATGCAATCACTATAACGTTTATCGCGTGATCATGAAAAAAACAGTTATACCTTTCGCACTTCAAATGTCGGCAGTGCCTGAGGAGGCGCCGGGGTGTGCGGCAAAGGCTTTGCCAGCATGGAGCTGGCATAGAGCCTATAGGGTCGTATTTACCCAGCACCTAAATTATCTATGTAATCAATCATGGCCAATAGGCTATGGAATTTAGGTGCTGGGTTTACGGCGTCCTTTGACGGACACCCTGGTGCCGAATTTTGATCTGCGATGGGTATACCAAAAGACTTCCTCGCAGACGCAAGAAGAGGCATTAAGAATCGCTAACAGCATTCAGCGTTCCGCTCAAACCAAACTGATTGCTTGGAGTATCCAATAAGGTATCGATCTTTACAGACGACGGCCGAAAGACAAAGCCCAAGGCTTGATCAGGCAACGGAAAAAGTTGGCGAGAAAGCGCAGCCCGGCGGCAGGATAACGTTGAAACATCAGAAATCATCGTATAGCGACAGCACGGCTGCCCTGGACATTACGGATAGCGGCAGGCTTGGGTATCTGCATCTATGCGGCGATTGTCCATTCGTTATGACTCGATGCGTGTATATAATACGCGCCAATCTGACTTGCAAAAAACTATCCCCCATGATGACACTCACTGAATTGCATGCCGATATCGATAAACGCGTCGAACTGATTCGTGCCGATCATCCGGATTGGTTGTGCCGCTCGGGGTGCGACGGTTGCTGTCATCGACTGGCGGAAATCCCACAGTTGACGGAAGCCGAATGGACGTTACTTCGAGACGGACTTTCGTTATTGCCTCAAGACGCGCTTCAGACGATTTGTCGAGAGGTTGCGACGCTGGTCGAACAAGCCTCTCGACCCATCGTCTGTCCGCTGTTAGATCAATCGACCGGTACTTGTCGCGTCTATTTCCACCGGCCTATCGCTTGCCGTACTTACGGGTTCTTCGTTCAACGCGATAAAGGGCTTTACTGCAAAGACATCGAAGCCCAAGTGGAAAATGGTGTATTAAATGATGTTGTCTGGGGTAATCACGATGCGATAGATCAGCAACTGAAATGCATGGGGGAAGCGCGCGAACTGACTTTGTGGCTTGCCGATTGGCAAGGTTGTCAGTCGTCTGTCGACCCACAAGAGCCACTCAATCCCTATTTCCGAATGGCTAAATAGAACCCTTAGCAATCAGTCGATAAACTCCTTCTAAAAGGAGTAACATGAAAATCACCGGCTCATCCGATGATTTATTGATTAAACTTCAGGGTTCATGTGATTTTTATCCATGAATACATTTTGTCAACTTGCTCCGATCCTGAGGTATCCCCACGAAATAGCCAAATAAAACAATTTTTTGGCTGTAAATTGGTTGATAGATATATAAATTTTTTTCATTCCCACGCAGAGCACTCGCCGTTATACACAGGTATCGGTAAACTTGCTAAACAGAGGTTATCGTATACTTGAAAACGGTGCTGTTTGATAAATCTACGGATATTGAACATCAGTGGCTTTCCCTCACCTAACCCTAGGTGAGGGAAAATCGGGAACGTTGGGCGACAAAAAAATGGTATCAAGGACTCATTAGCTAAGATTGCAAAACGGAAATTTTTGACTTATACCTTTCGCACTTCAAATTTCGGCAGTGCTTAAGGAGGCGCCGGGGTGCTCGGCAAAGGCTTTGCCAGCATAGAGCTGGCATAGAGCCTATAGGGACGTATTTACCCAGCACCTAAATTCCATAGCCTATTTGCCATGATTGATTACATAGATAATTTAGGTGCTGGGTAAATACCTCCATGTAGGTTTGACGGCGGCTTTCCCTGCCGCCGACACCTGCCAATCGAGCAACCGAACCCTCCGTAAAATAATGAAGTTATTTGCGACTAAATCCTAAGGCGCCCTGATGATTTTTGCTTGAGTTAATACCGACTATCGGCATGAAGTCTGGCGAGATGAAATTCTCAGTGTGATTTCCAATCAAGAGGGACGCGCCCACTATTTCTTCTTCCTGTGGATGTCGGATCCAGTTGACAAATCAGTCGTTCGAAATGACAGATGATCGACTGGTTTGGGTCGATACCGACCATACGACGGGTATAGTTGTTCAGTTTTTGGGGTCCATTATACAGTGTAAGTATAAGTTAATTCCTCAAATGACCATTTCCATAGGCCACCCACTTATAGGTTGTTAGTTCGTCCGGCCCGACCGGCCCGCGGGCGTGTAGTTTGTCGGTGCTGATGCCGACTACCGATCCCAAGCCGTAATCGCCGCCTCCCGATAATCTTGTGGAAGCATTGATCAATACCGAGGCCGAGTCAACCTGATGCTCGAATTTTTGAGCCATGTTAAGGCTTTGCGTAACTATGACATCGGTATGCCCCGACCCATAGTGATTGATATGATCAATCGCTTCATCGATGCCGTTGACGATTTTTATTGAAAGTATCGGCGCCAGATATTCGCTATGCCAATCTTCTTCTGTCGCTGGGGCAATGCCTGGTAAGAGCTTTTGTGTCTTTTCGCAGCCGCGTAGCTCGATATTGTTTGTGTCAAATGCCGCCTGAAGCAGCGGTAGCATTTGTTCCGCGCATTTTTGGTCGATCAATAAGGTTTCAAGTGCGTTACAGACTTGAACGCTTTGGCATTTCGAATTGATCGTTAGATCGACCGCTTGAGCAGGGGCCGCGTCTGCCGCGATATAGAGATGACAGATGCCGTCGTAATGTTTGATGACAGGAATTCGGGTACCTTCGGCGATGCGTTTGATCAAGTCCTTGCCGCCGCGCGGAATCAACACGTCCACATAGTCGTCCATCATGAGCAGTTCTCCAACAGCTTCATGGCCTGGCATGCGGATAATCTGTATCGCATGTTCCGGAAGTCCGGCAGCTACAGCGCCTTTAGTCATTGCATCTGCCAGGAGCATGTTAGTTTGCAGTGCTTCCGACCCGCCTCGCAAGATGACGGCATTACCGCTTTTGATGCAGACCCCGGCGGCATCGGTGGTGACATTAGGCCGTGATTCGTAAATGATGCCGATGACGCCAAGCGGTACCGATTTTTTAAATACCTGAAGCCCGGCGGGATTGGTATGGCCTTCGAGTACGCGATTCAAAGGGTCCGGTCTCCGAGCGACTTCATTTAGCCTGGATATCATGTATTGAAAAACTTTATCGTCGATCGTCAAGCGTTTGACCAATGCATTGGAATGCCCGGCTTGCCGAGCTTTTTCGACTTCTTCGGCATTGACTTCCAAAACTCGGCGTTTAGCTGATTGAAGCGAGTCGACCATTTTTGAAAGCGCAAGATTACGCAGTGACTCGGATGTCGATGATAATTGACGTGCCGCAAGACGGCTTTGTTTGGCAATGGCTTGAACGGAACTGCTATTCACAATGGATCCATGGTTACTTTTTAAAGCCTGAAGATTAGCAGTAAATCGATAGAGGCACAAAATCGATCAATTTGATTACGCGCTTCGAGTGGCTTTATTCGTTGTTGTATAGTGTTCGCACATCAAATTTCGGTTTTTTAAAACCCTCACCCCTGCCCTCTCCCAATGTGGGCGAGGGAGTATAATGCCGAATTTCATGTGCGATGAGTATAAGTTTATTCCCATGGCGGCTCATCACCGCTATAGGCTACAAAGTCTTTATCCGTTGCATAGGTCATAACGCCCGAGCCGGCGTTATTAATTGTGTGGCTTCTTTTGGATGAAGCAGATCCAGCATCGGAAGCCAAAGTCGACTTGGGTGCTGCGTCTTGTGATAGCCATTGCGCAAAAAGTGATATGTCTTTATTTCCTGGGACATACCATTTCTTTTGGGCAGGATCCCATCTTGCGCCGAGCGCTTTAGCCGCATCTTTTTGCGCATACGGCACATTCAGGTATGTTTTCGGTTCAGCCATTTTTCGGTAAGTACCCAATGCGCTGTTTTATGCGAAGCTAGCCGGTTTAAAGTTGATTAAACTAAAGAAACGATCGCGTAGACTTGCATACGATTCTTGTATAGGCGGCCAAATGCTTGGTAAGACACGAAGGCAAAATGCTGTGATGTTTTCCCCTTCGGCCTCTTTAACCACAAAAATAAAATAAATAACGGTTAACACATAAATAAACTCTGACATATTTTCGTCCTGATAGCATTGATTGTTCTTGTAATTTTCCGTCTAAAATGATGATTCGGAATGTGCTTTCATTTCTTGTTGGCGAGTGAATATAGCAGAAGTTACTCAAAATAGGTAAGCGAATGTAATTCAGCAGCAATTCCCAATTTGGGAATCCAAAAGGGTGTGGGGTATGCTTGGCGAGGATGTCGGCAGCAGGGAGCTGCCGCCAAGCCCCCAGGGATGGGTTTACGGCGTTCCTCGACAGGCATGCCCCACACCCTAAAATCGGCGAAACTGCTCAAACTGGGAATTGCTGGTAATTTAGTTCATCAGGAAAATCAGAGCGGAGGGCAAAATATCACTGGACAATTGCTTGATACGTTTCATAGTTCTCAAATATCTACTTGAAAATCATATAACCTTTATCCTAATTCTGTCGGTTAGACCCTGGGTAGGCGCTTCCGAGTCGCTCAAGAGATCGCGCCCTCCCGACAGAGAACTTTCATTTGCCGGCGCGATAGCTAGGTTTTCACGAACGTTAGAATGAAAAGAAGGTGTTAAAACTATTGAAGCTTTATGTTCTAGTGTAGAGGATGTGGGTAATTGCGCATTGCCGGCTTGTCATTTTTCACATAATCTACCTGTGCATTCTGCAATTTTTAACGATAATCGATATAAGCAGCCACATTATGGATAACAATACCGCTTCAGCAAACGAAGATTTGCTTGGCTATCCCGCCGGGATTGCTAAGGCGGCGCGCGCGGTTTTAAAAAAGGAAGTTAGGCATTTGCAGTTAATTCCGGCTGCGGCGATCAAATTGCTTAAACTTACCAACGATGAAAACACCCGGGTAAAAGATCTATCGAAGGTAATCGAGACGGAGCCGGCGTTGGCGGCTAAAGTACTAAGGATTGTTAATTCGGCGGCATTTTGTTTGCCTAAAAAAATCACTTCGATCAAGCATGCGGTCAATATGCTCGGGTTTTCAGCCGTTAGGCAGGCCGCCTTGGATCAGTTATTTTATAATCGGCTAATCCGGCATAAATCGAAGCAATCGTTCAATCAGATGTTTTTTTGGCAGCATTGTTTATTCGTCGCATCGATGAGTAAGGCGATTGCCGTAACCTTGAAACATCCCGATCCGGACATGATCTACACAGGCGGTTTGTTGCACGATGTCGGCAAAGTCGTATTAGAAAGTTATGGACGTGTGTCGTATAGCGATTATTTAACGGCATACGATAAAAGCGATCGGTCGCTGATGGAAAGCGAGAAAACTTTTTTCGGCTTAACGCATACCGAAATCGGTTTGGTTTTCTGCGCGACTTGGAACTTACCGCCTGCGATTACCGCAATGATCGGCTTTCATCACGAAATGCCGCCCGTCGACTCCCCGTATGCTCAATTTAAAACCGAGACCGCGATTATTTCATTCGCTAATTATATTGCATGGGTTCAAGGTGTGGGGTCCAGCGAAAAAATTTGTAGTCCGGATTTACAAGCAGAAGTCTTAAAGATCATCGATATCGATAAGTTGAATTTGGAGCAGTTACTTGAACATGTCGACCGGGAAATGGCCAATACCCGAGAGTTTTACGGTATTTCATTTCCTAATATTCATAAACTTAGAGCGACACTGGTCCAGGCAACGATTAAACTCAGCGTTATCGGCAACAAAACCCGGCATGAAAAATCGAATGGAGGCAATGCCGGAGTCGCCTCGAACGGTTCAATATTAACGATCCCTCACCGGAGTCTCGATCCGGAAGAATTTTTACCTTGGACTTTAGAGGCGATTCAAAGCGATTTCGGTTTCGATCGAGTCATAATGTTAAATATCGACCCGAAACGTCGGGGCTTGATTGCTGCGCATTGGTGGCCGGAGTCGATTCTTGAAGATGAATTGCAACCGTTTGAAATTCCAATCGGTGAAGTCACCGGTAAGCTATTGGATTGTCTGCGTAACAAAAAACCGGTCTTGATAAGAAAGGAAGATAATCTCGATCGACAGATGCTTCATAGGATCAAAGTCGATGAGTTTATCGCACTGCCTGTCTTGCGACATAACAAGTTGGTCGGTGTGCTCTATGCCGATAATTCGTTAAGCGGACGAGGAATGGATGAAAAGGTTCTCGGTGAAATGTTGCCGATCGTTAATGAGCTGGGTATCGCGTTGATGAATGCCAAGCAGTATACCCTGGCAAGAAAGGAGTCTCAGATCGACCCGTTGACGCAATTATTTAACAAGCGTGTAATAAATGAGTTTTTGGCGCGTCTTTTCGAAAGCGAACCGCAGGTATTAACCAAAATCGCGGTAGGATTTATCGATGTCGATCGGTTTAAGCATTTTAATGATGTGTGCGGTCATCAGGCGGGTGACGATGTTTTGAAGATCGTCGCGGATATCTTACGGAGCATGACGCGCCCGGGCGATTTGATCGGCCGCTACGGTGGCGAAGAATTTTTATTTGTGTTGCGTAATACCGATCAAGCCGGCGCATTGGGTTACGCCGAGAGAATACGAGGTGAAATCGAACGGCGCGGCAAGGTGATGAGCGAGCGGTTTCATGATCATGAACTGACTGTCAGTGTCGGATTGGCCGTATATTCTCCGGAGTATAAAAGTTATCCTGCGATGATCGAAGCGGCCGATAAGGCGATGTATCGAGCCAAGCATAGTGGACGAAATAGGGTGGTTGTTTATCAGGAGTCTCCATAGCTTCTTGATATAGCGTTCAATAATGAACGGCTATGATTATTCTTTTTGCAATTCTTGAAGGATGCTGGATGATGAAAAATAATCTCGACTATCGAGCTTCTATGCTAATAGCCATCGCTTTGGTCGCTGTGATCGTGATGTTTTTTTTTCCGGCAATTCCCCAAGATCGGTTTTATCATGAGTTTGCCGATCAAAGAGAAGAGCTTGGCATTAAACATTTTTTCAATGTCGTGTCCAACTTGCCTTTTATCTTGGTAGGGGTGCTCGGCGTTAAGACACTTTTGTCCGTCGATCGCTCTAAAATCGTCGATGTCATCTTGCCGTCTTATATGCTGTTTTTTAGCGGCGTGGCTTTAGTGGGAATCGGTTCGATTTATTATCATCTGGACCCGAATAATCGCACGTTGATTTGGGATAGATTGCCGATGACCTTGTCTTTTATGTCATTTTTTTCGGTGATTGTCGGCGAATATATATCTGAAGAAGTCGCGTCGAAGTTACTGTATCCGCTACTATTGACCGGGTTGGCTTCCGTTTTTTACTGGGACTATAGCGAGTTGCAAGGCCGTGGCGATTTACGTTTATACGGTCTAGTTCAATTCTTGCCGTTACTGTTGCTGCCGTTGATACTGATGCTGTATAAACCCCGTTTTACCCATGGATGGGCCTATTGGATTTTTTTTGGTTTATATGGTGTCGCGAAGGCTTTTGAGGTCGCGGATAGTCCTGTCTACCATTGGTCATATGGTATTAGTGGGCATACTCTTAAGCATTTACTAGCGGCCTTAGGATGTTATGTTTTTCTTCGGCAAATCGCAGAAAGGCATCGGTTGTTTTAATGTAGCGTAGGCTAAGCGCTCTATTGTGGATTGGAATAAATTTTTAACTCTTAATTTGGATTTAAGGACCCTATAATATACCTTTCGCACTTCAAATTTCGGCAGTGCCAGAGGAGGCGCCGGGGTGTGCGGCAAAGGCTTTGCCAGCATGGAGCTGGCATAGAGCCTACAGGGATGTATTCACGGCGTCCTTTGACGGACACCCCGGCGCCGAATTTTGATCTGCGATGGGTATAGATCTTCGAATCGAGTTTTTCCGCCAGGTAACCTAAGATGTATAAAAAAATAGCCGTCGTTATTTTCATGCTAACCGGATGTTCCTCAACGGCTCAGCAGCACCCGCCGTTTCAAAAATCTGCCGATCAGGCGTCCGTTCCGGTTGTCGCCAAACCGGTTGCTAAACCCTTGCGGCCAAAACAAATCGGTCTCTATCGCGCCGCGTCGGTTTCCGGAGACTATGCGGGATATAGCGATTTGCACCGTTTCATCGATGGCATGGTTCAAAAGCATGGTTTCAGCCGGGATTATTTAAACGGCTTATTTTCACAGGCTAAACGAAAACAATGGACCTTGGATTATTTGCATAAATCGGATCAAGCCGCAAAAACGAGTACGAAGCCGGCGCCAGGCGGTTGGACGCGTTATCGCGCGCAGTTTTTGGACGAACGCCATATCAACAGTGGTGTTTCGTTTTGGATGAAACATGGCGAGACTTTGCGACGCGCGGAGGATAAATACGGCGTTCCGGCGGAATATATTTTAGGAATTCTCGGCGTTGAAACCTCCTATGGCGGTTATATCGGCAATCACCGTATCATCGATGCGTTGACGACATTAGCATTCGACTATAAGCGGCGCGGCGACTATTTTCGCGGCGAACTCGAAAATTTTCTGATCATGGCCGGCAAGGAAGGTTTCGATCCGTCCAAGCCGGTCGGTTCGTTTGCCGGCGCGATGGGCTTGGGACAGTTTATGCCGACCAGTTTTCTAAAATGGGCTGTCGATTTTAACGGGAATGGGCGCAAGGATTTATGGAATCCTGAAGATGCTATCGGCAGCGTGGCCAATTATTTCGCGCAACACGGTTGGCAATCGGGGCAACCGGTTGTGACGCCCGCTAAACTGAACGGTGCGCAAGCTCATACGCTTGAAACCGGTGTCAATCATCAATATACGCTGCCTCAATTCAAGCAAGCAGGAGTGATTCCGGCGCGCTATTGCCAATGCGAGGGGCCGCTGCATTTAATATTACTGAGAAAATCTATTGGCGATGATTACTGGATTGGTCATCCCAACTTCTATGTCATAACTCGCTATAACCAAAGTTCTTACTATGCGATGGCGGTTCACGATTTGGCGATGGCGATCAAATCGCGTTACCGAAAAACGCAAATGGTTTCCCGATGATTGGCAAATGAGTCATTAAGCGGTGAATAGGCTGAAATACTGGTTGGTATTGATTGGTGGATTCGGGAGCTTTGTTTGTGGTGCAACCGATGTCGTCCGCGAGGCCGATTACGCCGAACGAATCGCCGCAACTTTGAATATCGGTGAAATCGTTTGGCTACAAGCGAATGACCGAAAGTTTTTAAGTATCTATACCGAGACCGAATATCCGGATATCAAAGAAGCGGCAATTATATTGCACGATAAAGGTGCGCATCCGGATAGAAAGCCATTGATTCATGGGCTTAGAACCGAATTGCCGAAACATCGTTGGTCGACGTTAGCGCTTCAGATGCCGTTAAGAGAGCCGTGGGCCGAGGCGGAAGATTATTTTGCTTTGTTTGCCGAGGCGACGGACCGTTTGCGAGCTGCGGTAAATTTTTTGGAGAAAAAGGAATATGAAAATATCGTGATCGTCGGTCATGGAATGGGGGCATTAATGGCTTTGCAGGCTCAAAATGCTTTGCAAGACGATATTAAAGCATTAGCGATAATCGATGTTCCGGTGACTCGTAATATATCCGCTAGAACTATGGAATGGATTAGGGAGGCCGAACTCCCGTTACTCGATCTATTGGTTAGTCGTGAGATGCCGAATATGGACGTTAGCGCTGCGAAAAGACGTTTGGCGGCAAAAGACAATACGCATTATCGGCAAGTTAGCATTAGCGCTGATGAATCCATGATGGTCAAGCGGGTATATAGTTGGTTAAGGCGCGCAATTGAAACCTTTGCATCAGCCGAGAATGACGAAGAAACTGCCGAAAAAGAATCTGCTAAAAATGAAGCTGATGCTCAAACCGATTGAACCGCTTGGCAGGCCGTCCATGGCCGTGGATACCTGGTTTCACAGGCATGTGGGAAGGGTTTGAAAGTTTAAAGTTAAGCGCTTCGAACCGGTCGATTAGCCAAAAAACCGATGTTTTCGGTAAAGGCCGGCTTGTTGCGCCATAGGCCAAACAAAAAGCTACATTAATTGAATGGCGACCAATACAGTGACGGAAACAAGCTGTAACACTACCATCTTGATCGAACCGCTTCGGTCTTCACTTTTTGTCATTTGTCGAACGGCAACTTTTTTCATGATAATCCCCTTGAATAAGAGTAAATCGAAAATAACATGACCCTTTGAAAAGGAATCCAGAACAGATTACCTCGTAATCCCACAATTCCAAATTCAATTTAAATTAAGCAATATTGCTGCCAGTTTTATAAAGGAAGCGTTGAGGCGAGCGCCAAAGCACTATATTCGGCGTTATGCCGGGAATGAGGGGGGCTATTGTAACGGCCTAATTGCAAATTGATTGGGAATGCCGAGTATATGAGTCGGTCCAACGGGCTATTTTTGCACTATTATAGTGCGTTACACCCGTCGTGAATCAAAATTTGGATAATTATACCCATCGCAGATCAAAATTCGGCGCCGGGGTGTCCGTCAAAGGACGCCGTAAACCCAGCACCTAAATCCAGCACCTAAATTCCATAGCCTATTGGCCATGATTGATTACATAGATAATTTAGGTGCTGGGTAAATACATCCCTGTAGGCTCTATGCCAGCATGGAGCTGGCGCCTCCTCAGGCACTGCCGAAATTTGAAGTGCGAAAGGTATATTCACGCATCTATCATTCCCATGCTCATCCGACGGGGTGGAAACCCACATGCATCAAGCTAAAAACGGCCACACCACGTCTGCTCTTTCTAAAGTTGCTATTAAAGCGCGTAGCCCGTATGCAGCGAAGCGGAATACGGGAATGACGTGGCTCCGAGCTTCCCGGATTGCGCTATGCTCCATCCGGGCTACGCTGTTTAGACTCCCTCAACAAAGCTCATAGTTCCAGGACGTTATTTATCACGAAATCCTTAGCTTGATGCGTATGGGTGGAAACCCATCATGGCTGAAAATGTTGCAGACGCCGTTTAGAAACCTCGTTCGGCGAGGAGGGGGGATACGCCAATTTAACCCTCGATTGCCGCGTAAGATATATAAGGGCTGGTTGAGTTTTCCAAGCGACTCATCCAACAAGAACGAGGCAGGGAGGGTTGCCGTCCATGGCGTTGCGTCCGTGATAATCGTTATCAGGCGCCTAAGCTACATCAGTTCAAATCGGTTGATGTGTTGGGCTTCGGCGTCGATGTATCGGTATTTGAAGCATTAATTCCAAAATCTTGGAATCGGCAGGTTATTGTCAATGTCTTGCGATGAAGGCTCAATCAGTACGTCATAACCTTGATCGCATGCTTCTGGTAATGGGTTGGCTGTTAAATTACGCTGGACGGTCAGTGTTGGTGCCTCTCCGAGGCCGTGAACGGTGTTGTCATTAAAGCGTGCTGTCGTGTTCGGAATCCAAAGATTAGCCGTTCCCGGTTGTGGCGGGAATGCGTTGCGTTTGCAGATCTCGGCCACGGCCAACCGAATGAGGAGATTTTTAGCGCACGATTCCGGTTTAAACTGAATGCGTCCCAGACGAAAAGGGATCACGCCTTCCAAGCCTGGAGCGATTCGGGTTCTGATATGATTGAAGCCGATGACATTGTCATTGGCATCCGTTTTTTCGCTTTGTCTGGCCAAGAGGCTGTTGCTTTGAATGAGTTGCGGTAAATTTGCCAGGCTGTTAACGGTCAATTCATTGCCTAACGTTAGGTTTTCCTCCGTATCGATGCGAGTCACGATAGAGTTTGGTTCTTGCGTCGGAAATAAGACGCTATGCCCCATGACGCGGGTGTTGCCGGTTCCGCCTTGACAGCTGTCGTGTACCGCAATGCCGCCGTAGAAGTTTTCGCCTTCGTTCACAATGGACTCGGTCAATAATCCAAGAGAGAGGCTCAGATCGGGAGTTGTGTCTCCTCCATTTAAAGGGCTGTTGGTTTTTACGGTCGAGCGTGAAGTCTCCGTATGATCGGTTTCATTTTGGCAATGGTATTCAAGCGCGAAGAGGGAAGTGCCGGCGTCGAATTTTCTAATGCTTACCGTATAAGCGCCGCCGCCGCCCGGAATGGCAATCATCGGGCTAAAGCCGCTTGCAGGGGTGCTTGTTTCGTTCGAAAGACCGTCTTTTTCTATGTGTAGGGCCAAGGTTGGTCCGAATACCGCGCGTAGCCGCGCCTCCATGCGGGTGGAGTTGTTTGCGCAGGTGACGGTATAGACGTTCTCTATTCCGGCTGGGTTTTCAAGGTTGTCGGTAAGGTCATGAGCCCATGTCATATTGCCGACTAAGTAGGCGGTCAAAATAGCGGTTTTGACAAAAAAAACAGATTTTACATACATGATAATCAATACCTCTGTTTGTTTGATGAATAAATGAGTGAAGGTTGGAGTGAAAAATCCGTCATTTTAGTGCTTGCGAGAATGATTCGGTAGTGCCGCGCGGATTTTTTACCGAGCAGAAAGTAAGGGGCTGAGTGTCCGCAAAAACTCAAGGTCGATGGTCTTGGTTCGGTTTATGCTTTGTTCATTGTTTATTCGTGATGATAAAGTGCGATTCTCGATGAAATGTCTTAGGTTTTTGAGAAAAAAGTAAGCCACAAACACTCTAAGGGTGTTTGTGGCTGTGCTATTTCTAGGCCCAGCTTATGCGTATGTTACTGGTTATCTGCCCCATCTTCTTTGTATAGGCAAATTGGCGTCGACGTCTTGATCTGACGGCCACATAACCACGGTTTCGCCTTCCGCGCAATTAGGGTTGTTAATCGTTAGTGTCGCAGGCGCGCCGCTCCGAGGAGTCGGTGTGGCATTATTCATTTCTGTAGTGAATTTAGGGGTTGTATTCGGTATCCATGTGTTTGCCGTTCCTTCGACAGGAGGGAATTTGTTTCTGCAAATATCGGCGATCGCGACTTTTATTTGCAGTCTTTGTATACAAGCTGGTCCGACTATGCCCGTGGTGTCTTCTTTGAAGCTAATGCCGCCTGTGCGGAAGGGTACTAAACCATGTAAACTAGGGTCGAGTTTGCCGTTGATGCTTTCGAATCCGATCACGTCTCCATTGGCGTTTGTTTTTTCGCTTTGACGCTTGAATATATTGTTATTCTGAATCAGCTGCGGCCAGTTGGTCAAGGTCGATATGTTCGTGAAATCTTCCAAGTTGATATCGACTGGTGCGTCGTCAACGGTAAAATAGGGGGTGACTGTAGGAAACACCACGCTTTGTGCGGTGACTGGTATTTTCCTTCCGTTGGCGAGTGTGCAGGTGTGACCGATGACGATATTGTTATAAGTGGTGCCCGTGTCGTTGATCTGGTTTTGGATTCCGGTGTGAGCGTATGCGGTTGTGGTCAATCCGCAAAACGCTAGGCTTAGGCCGGCAAAGAGTGCTTTTCTTATGGTGATGTTTGGCATTTCTTTCCTCTAGTTGATTAATTGAGAGATATTATTTTCATTTCAGCTTTCTCGACGAGAAAGATGGGTTTGAATTAGAGTATAAGCAACAATCATGCCAAAAATAAATAATAATTGAATATTCTACTGATAGGCTCAGTTTTTTTATTGAGAAAATGCCTGCTTTTTAATTAAACTATGTTATATGACATAAAATTAACACGCATTTACTTACGGTATTAAGTCGTCAACCTAAATTCGGTTGTCAATTCACAAGATCACGAAAGTAATCATGGGTCTACCTGAATTTTTTGAATCACACATTAGGTAAGTCACTTGGATAATATAACTAATTGAATATTAATGTAAATCTCGTGTCTGTCGTGCGCAAATGTTTTTTATAGGGTCAAGGTGACTCGGTTGTAACCGAACTGCACCGGCTAGCGCCAAGTCTCCATGTTGATCGTAGAACGTTTATCCTAGAAAAAGCATTTCACCATGAAGATCATGAAGAATAGAAAGTTAATTCAATAACTTATTACGCGTATGAATCAAGCTTTCGCTCACCAAAAAGGTTAGCGAGAAGATTTAGGTAATTTCTTGAAATCCTTCATGAACTTCATGTTCTTCATGGTTTAACTGCCGAATTTAAGTTTATGGTTAATTGTAGATAAAGCAACAAAATCATGGTATTAGTTTTCATGGTGAGTTGATGGTGGGCTATTTTTGCGATTATTTGTTAGATTTATCGGTATCTTTTGAGCCGGCCGGAGGAAGGCGGCGGGTTTTAGGAGGGAGTTCGGTTGTTTTTTGTTGTCTTGGATTATCGGTAATGTCGCGTGGTGCTTAGGGTACTCGCTAGCGGGCCTCGTTTTCGATGTTGCGCGGAGAGTGGGTGCGTGCAATTAAACTGTGTTATTTAACTCATGCTGTGTGTGATATCCCGCATTTTTTAAAGATTGCTCATGCTGCGAAGGTAAGAATGTCGGCAGTCACCCTCCATGGCCTTTATTAAGGCCAGCTACTCCCTTTATACTCAAAAAATGGTTAACTTTATGAAGGTATGGGGTGTGGCTAGCGAGGATGTCGGCAGCAGGGAGCTGCCGCCAAGCCCCCATGGATGGGTTTACGGCGTTTCTCGATAGACACATCCCATACCTTTTATTCTTAGACGGTTTTTTAATCAAAAGGGAGTAGTTTTTAAGTATATAAGGGAGTAATCAAGCCGAGTTCAGTGTAGAGTTTAAATATAACAAACAAATGACAATGGTGCGGGTAAAATGGTCCTGTTATTGCATGTTTCATTGTTTGGTATTGACTCAAAAATGGACTATACCTTTCGCACTTCAAATTTCGGCAGTGCCAGAGGAGGCGCCTGGGTGTCCGGTCCCTCACCTAAAGCTAGCCCAGCCTTAACATTGCGCGTCAATAGGTTATTGAATAAGATGTGATAATTAATTTTATGGTACTACAAAGTTAAATTTGGCATGATTTTTAATTATTATATTTCAATAGCATAGGCGGTAGGTACTACACTTGTTAAAGCTGGGCTAGGTGAGGGACCGGACACCCTGGCGCCGAATTTTAGCTACGGCGGGTATACATCCATACATAAATTTTAAAACTTGAAATGCGATGACTATAGTTCAGTATAAAAACACAAAACTGAAAACTTGTTCCCATAACTAACGAATAAATAATGTCTCGTAAAAAATTGATAGCATTGGCAGCCGGTTTTTCTTCGCTGGTTTTTTTTAATTCTGCTAATGCCGACTTAACTGGCCAACCGGCCCCGCAATGTCAATTGGCGGCAATGCAAGGTAACCCGCCAATTTCCTGGCAGGAGCTTGAAGGAAAAGTCGTATATCTCGATTTTTGGGCTTCTTGGTGTGTTCCTTGTCGGCAATCGTTTCCTTTCATGTCGCAAATGCAACGCGAACTCAAAGATCAAGGCCTTGAGGTGGTTGCTGTCAATCTCGACGAGGATTTGCAAGATGCCAAGGATTTTTTGGCGCAAAATCCTGCGCAATTTTCAGTTGTCGACGACGTTAATCAGCAGTGTGCTCAACAGTATGCTGTCAAAGCTATGCCGTCTTCTTATCTAATCGACCGGAACGGTATCGTTAGAAAAGTGCATCTTGGATTTCGCTCCGGTGAGGCTTTAGAGTTTAGAAAGGCGGTCGAACAGGTTTTGATGGAATAAGCGCTTAGGATTGGAGCATATATCCTCCGTAGATCAAGATTTGGCACCGGGGTCCTCAGCAAAGGCTCTGCTCCTCTGTAGGTCAATGCCGGAGTTTGAGTGCGATGGGTATAAAAAATAATAAGAACACTAAATCATGAATGTATTGACTAAATTAATACCTTGGTATTTTTTCATATGGGGTTTCGCATTGCAGGGCTGTGCGACGGTCGAGCCGTGGGAGCGAGGCACTCTGGCCAAGCCGCAAATGGCATTGGATCGCCATCCGTTGCTAAACGATTTGCGCGGACACAATTACGGTAGCCGCGAAGCGGCAGGAGCGGGTAGTTCTGCAACTGGAGGCGGTTGTGGCTGTTATTGACGAATCCAAATCTGTCAAGGACGATGACAAGCCGGCGCGAACCAGTTTACAAGCATTGACGGCCGCGGCATTGATTTTGCCTGGACTGGCTCCGGCGGCGCAAGACAATGAGTTTACTTTTCAGTACGGTCGTTATGAAGAAAGCCGACGCGATTTGGGCGAAGTGACCAATTTGGATGGTGAGGTTGTTCTCAATAGAAGCCAATTCAAACCGATAACTGTCGATAGCCTGCAAACGACCGCAAATATTAGACTGGCCGACCGTATCAAATTCGCTTTCAAGTATGTACAAGATACCTGGTCCGGCGCCACGCCGGTGAGTACCGCACCGGCTACCCGTCAAGGCAATGTCGCGTTTGGTTCCGGCGCGACGATGGCAGGGGCTTCGCCGTTTTTAAATACGGGCGGGTCGGCTGCGGGTAGAGTCTTTTTTGACTCTCAGTTGAGGCCGATACGCACTAAGCTGGATAGGGACACTTTTCAAGTGCGTAGTCTCGGTGTCGATGAAAGAAATGTTCATACGATGTCGGTTGCCTCTCCGGAAGTTCGCAAGGAAGGCAGTTTCAACCTGACTTATGAATGGGATGAGGCCACGGTCAGCGCGGGCGGCGGATTATCGATCGAAAACGATTATGAGTCGCGCTTTGCCAATTTGGGCATGACGCTCGATTTCAATCAAAAAACGACTACGGTCAGCGGAGGCTTGAGCTATGCGAACAGCTCGACCTCGGCGCTGCTTAACCATGACGCGCAAAATTATATCAATACCAGCGCCTATGATGGCGCGTTGCCTGGGTTACAGCCCCGATACGCAAAGCTCGAAGCCGTTCCGTTCGGTCAAAATGTGCTGCGCGGCAAACGCGAGGATTGGACGGTCAATTTAGGCTTGACGCAAATTGTCACCAAAAGCGCGTTGGCTAAATTCGGTGCTAGCTACACCCGCAGTACCGGTTATTTGAGCAACCCATATAAAGCCGTCACGGCGATTTTTATCGACTCCAATGTGTCGGGACAATGCGATTTTGGCTTGGATTGCCCCGCCGATGTACGATATGTGGGTCAATCGAAGGCCTTTTTGGAGCAGCGGCCGGAATTACGCAATCAATGGAGTTTCGATACAGGCTGGGTGCAATATATCAATCCGCTCGATGCGGCGCTGCATTTCGATTACCGGTTTTATTTCGACGATTGGGGTATCAATGCGCATACCTTCGATGCCGATTGGGTGCAGCCTTTGGGCTTGGGCTGGTCGGTCACGCCTCGGGTGCGTTACTATTCCCAAAGCGAAGCCGATTTCTATACGCCTTTCTTGATAGCCGGTCCGTCTGATGATCCTGGCAACGCAAGGGATTCCCGCGATAACAGCAAGCTACCGACACAAACCTTTTCCAGCGATCACAGGCTTTCCGGCTTTGGCGCGCTGAGTGGCGGTGTGACGGTCAGTAAGCAATTCACTAAGGGTGTCAGACTCGATGCTTCCGTGGAATATTACATGCATCGCGGCGATTGGAAAATCGGCGGTGGAGGCGAGCCGGCTTATGCCGATTTTAACTTTCTCGTCGCGAATGCCGAGCTCAATGTTAATTTTTCCGATTTGGGACGCAGTTTGACCGATGATCATAGTCATCATCACCATAATATGACCGAGCACGAACCTCTCATGCCGGCCGGCTTGATGTGTACCGGGGGGCACATGCTTAATCAGGAAGGCGACTTCATGGTGGGGTATGTGTATCAGTATTTACGGGAAACCGGCAATATGCTGAATCGAACCGGTAAAGCTGGCGATACGTCAATGGTCGCCAACGGTTATCGAACGGTGCCGACCTTTCATGACATGCATATGCATATGATCGATCTAATGTATGCGCCGACCGATTGGTTTAATATCATGGTGATGCCGATGTTTATGGATATGAGTATGAATCAACGGCCATTGACCGGTATTAATCCGCCGGTTAACGTAGGGGCAGACCACTTGCATGGCGGACATGAGGCCGGGGGTATTGGCGATACCTTGATGTTCGGTATGTTTAAGCTGTTTAAGCATCGCGGTCACCATGTGAATTTAGGGATTGGATTTAGCGCGCCGACCGGCGATACCGACATTAAGCTCAATCGTCAACATACGCAAGACGGCGGTTTTATTCATTACCAAATGCAACTCGGTAGCGGGACTTGGGATTTTTTACCGAGTTTGACTTATCTCGGCCAGTACGACAAGTTATCGTGGGGCGCGCAAGCCAGCGGAACTGTCCGTATGCAGAATCAAAACTCATCCGGATATGCGCTGGGTAATATGTTTCAAGCTAGCGCTTGGGGTAGCTATAGTATTTTCAATTGGCTGTCCGGTTCCGTGCGTGGTGTTTATACGACCGAAGGGTCGATCAGCGGTCGATTCAATCCGATAGCGGGTAATTGCTCGGTAAACTATTCTAATGCTTCCGAGCCTTGCGATAACGTCAATCCGACAGGGTCCACATTGGATGACCCGCGAAACTATGGCGGTCGCTTTTGGGATGTCGGCTTCGGTTTGAATGTCGTAGTGCCGGGCGGTGAATTTTCCGGTAATCATTTAAGTGTTGAATGGCTGCAGCCCGTCCATGAAGATGTCAACGGTTTTCAATTAGAACGTAAGGGCTCTCTGTTTGCAACGTGGAGTTATATGTTTTAATTCTGCCCATCGTAGATCAAAATGGGGCCGAATTTTGATCTGCGATGGGTATACGGCAATTAAGTCCTGCTCTATTGCCACGCCCACTGAACTTCGATTTGAAAAAAACATCTCTACAATATTTTCGTTTCAACTTCAAAGCCATGGGGACGCCCTGCGAGATACAGTTGTTTGCTCGCTCGCGGCAGTCCGCCCAACAGGCAGCGAATATTGTCATCGCCGATGTGCAGCGTTTGGAGCGTTTATATTCGCGTTACCGTTCGGATAGTTTCTTATCCGAAATAAACCGTGCCGCCGCTCGGGCGGGATCGATAAGTGTCGATGACGAAACGGCCGGCTTGTTGAATTACGCACAAACCTGCTACGAACAAAGTGACGGCTTGTTTGATATCAGTTCCGGTATCTTGCGCAAGGCTTGGCGTTTCGACCGGAATATCTTGCCGGATGAGGGGCAAATTCAATCGCTATTGGATAAAGTCGGTTGGCATAAGATCGGCTGGCAGCCGCCGAAATTAAGTTTTTCTGTGTTCGGTATGGAGCTTGATTTCGGCGGAATCGTCAAAGAGTATGCAGTGGATCGCGCCGCCGGGTTATGCCAGCAGGCCGGCATCGAGCATGGTCTGGTCAATCTTGGCGGCGATATTAAAATCGTCGGACCCCGTCCGGACGGTTCGCCTTGGCAAATCGGCATCGCGCATCCTCGGCGTAAAGGCGAGGTCATGCAATTATTGGGTTTGACAGGCGGCGCCTTGGCGAGCAGCGGCGATTACGAGCGTTGTTTAGAAATCGCAGGTGAGCGTTATGGCCATGTTCTAAATCCTATAACAGGGTGGCCGGTGCGTTTTTTGGCCTCGGTCAGTGTCGTCGGCGACTTTTGCGTGGTTTCGGGCAGTGCTTCGACCATTGCGATGCTGAGAGAAGAGCAAGGCCCTGCCTGGCTAGAGACTTTGGGGTTGCCTTATCTTTGGGTCGATGTCAATGGTAACTCGGGCGGGCCGCTTATTGAAAAGTCTTCAGCCTAATGTTCATGAGGGCATGGCCATCGTCCCGGCAAATGAAAGTGCGAGGGGCGGCTGGGTGCGGTCACTCGCCCGACAGGACGCCGTAAACCCAGCACCTAAATTCCATAGCCTATTGGCCATGATTGATTACATAGATAAAGATAATTTAGGTGCTGGGTAAATACGTCCATGTAGGCTCGATGGCGGCAATCCCTGCCACCGACGCCTGCCGGTCGAGCAACCGCACCCGCTTCGGATCCGATATTGTTTTTCATATCGAAAAATTAGATAAGGGGTTCGTTTTGGCGAACTTTCTCAGTAACGTTCATGAATGTCCGGCCATCGCCCCGGCAAATGAAAGTTTAACCGCGTAGTTCGGATGGAGCGCAAGCGCAATCCTGGAGGTTCGAGGCCACGCAATCCGCGTACTCCGCCACGTTGGCCACACCTCATACCTTCATAAAGGTAGTCGTTTTTTAGTATTCATCGTTCCTACGCTCTGCGTGGGAATGCATCCCGGGACGCTCTGCGTCCCCAGAGGTCGATAATCCCGACAAGAGCAACCAGCATTCCTAAAGTTTCTTTCCTCGTTCCCACCGCTCCAGCGTGGGAATGCATACCGATCTTGCCTCGGCTGACAAGGTATGGGTTCCCACGGAGGACCGTGGGAACCAGACCCCCCCCATATCTTCATAAAGGTAGTCGTTTTTTAGTATAAAATGAGTTGGTTTATCATGAGCTTAAACCGATTTCGATGATTCCGTTTTACGCAGCAGATCGTGATATAGCCGGATGCGGTCTATGTATTTAACCGAATCCTTGCCGGCCGCATAACCGTATTTTAGGTTTTTGAAATGCCGCCTTTCCGACAGCAGCGGCAATACTTGTTTGATATCGGCCCAGACATTCGGGTTTTTGCCCATTTTTCTGGCCAGTTCGCGTGCATCGTACAGGTGGGCGATGCCGATATTGTAGGCGGCCATCGCGAACCAGATGCGGTCTTCTTCGGCAACTTCTTGAGGAATTCTTTTCAGCAATTGCTGCATGTATTTCGCACCGCCCCGGATGCTTTGTCTGGGATTGAGCCGGTCATTTACGCCCAGCGATTTTGCGGTATTGTTGGTTAGCATCATCAAACCGCGAACGCCGGTCGGGCTTTTCGCGTCAGGGTTCCATTCCGATTCGCCGTAAGCCTGAGTTGCCAGTAATGTCCATGGAATGTTGTAGTCGGCCGCGACTTGTTTGAAATAAGATTTGTATTTGGGCAGGCGTTTTTTGACGCGTTGCAAAAAAACCGCCGCATCATGGTAGTCGAACAATTCGGCGTAGCCGTAATAGCGTTCGTTAATCGCTTTTAGCGTCGAGTCGCTTTGTATGCGCGCGAGCCAATTTCCTATGTATTGCCTGAGAGTTGAGGAATTGTTCGGCAATGCCCAGGCCAGTTTTTCTTCGGATAGCGTATAGGCGTTGATTAGATTAGGAAAATGCAGGCGGTTAACTGTAACGATATTCGATTCGACGACCGTGCAATCGACTGCGCCGTTGGCGACTTGTTCGAGAACTTGCTCGGTCGATAACGTCGTGGTGCTTTGCCATGATAGTTCAGGGTATTGCTGTCTGATTTCGGACAGTTTTTCATCGCTACGGCTGTCGGCAATGACCAGCAGTGAATGATTCAGCAGGTCTTCGTTGGTTTTCGGCAGTTTGCCGCGTTTATTGCAGACGACTTGTTGTTCGACGGTTTTGTAACTCGGCCCGTACTGGAAATGTTTCGCGCCGTATTCGCTAGGGGTCAATCCGGCCGCGGCGATATGGCCTTCGCCGGCGGCCAGCGCCGCCATGATGTCGAAAGTGTTGTCGTAGACCTTGTATTCGACGTCGATATTCAACGACCGCGCCAATTGTTGCGTCAGTTCGTATTCGAAACCTTGTTGCGTGGCGTCGTCGTGGTAATACGTCGTCGGCGCTTGGCGAGTCAAAACGATTAGCTTGCCTTTTTCGCGAATGTCTTCCCAGATACTAACCGGTTTTCGACTCATGTCGGTGTCGTGAACCGGCAATTGGACGAATAGCGGGATGAACAACGCCTGTAGCTTCTTTTTCATAACAGTACCTTTAGAGTAATCAGTCCTTTTCCAACCGGTACTTCAAATCGATCCTTTGCGATTCTCCGGCACGGGTCTGCAGACTAAAATTTTGATTCAATTTTTGTTCCAAAATGATGGCATAGGTATTGGAAAATAGGCCTAATGAAAAACCTAGATATAAATCGGGATTAATGTATTTGCCGAGGCGCACGGCGGTGTCTTCGAGGCGCTGTGCTTCCTCGACCTCGAATTGGTCGAATCCTAACTGGTTGCTGAGCCACGAAAGTTCGCCGGCTCCATAGTTAATCGCGGCCTTAGCCAGCATGTTGGCTTGCGATTCGCCGGTACGTTGTAACGACCGGCCGGTCAGCAGATAGGCGAGTGCATCGGATTCCGGCATCGGCGGTCGGCTCGATACTTTGGTTTGCGGCGATTTGGCCGGCCCGGTCACAGTCAATACCGCAGTCACATCTTCGCCGGTGGCTTTGCGTGTCGCTTCGAAGTTTAGCCACGGATTGTCCACCGGTCCGTTGAATAAAAATTCGCCTTTCGCGATTGTCAAATCCTGGCCGTAAGCCTTGTATCTCGCATCTTTCATCGCGACCCGTCCGAGCATGCGTTGCGTACCGGGCGAGGAAGTATAACGCAGATTGCCGGTCAGTCGGGTATCCATGCCGTAGCCGGAGAAGCGCGCCTGTTCGCAGAGCAAGATGCCGATATCGGTTTGCAGATTTAAAGCGGTTTTTTCTTCCTCGATAATTTCCCGGTTGATAATGATTTCATCGGCACTGGGCGCGATCGCGGTTTCCGGTAATTCGACCAGTTTCAACTCGGCGTTGTCGACGGTGACGTCGCCGGCGACTCGGATTACCGCTTCGCTTTGCTTGACCGTCAGGCGCGGTGAGATGCTGATTTCGGCTTCGGGAATTCGGGCTATTTCGAATTCGCTACCGGTGATTGATAGCTCCGCCGGAAAGCCGGTTTCCGGATTCAGCTCGAAGGCGCCGTCGAGATAGAGGGAGCCTTTACCGGAGTCGATGCGTCCGGACAAGGCCAACTGTTCGGGCTGTCCCGGCTGCCCCGACAATCTGAGGTTGATGTTGTGCGGATGAATGCCGATTTCAGGTACATCGAGTTCGGTATTGCTGAGTTGCAGCAGACCGCTGATTTCCGGACGTTCGGTGTCGCCGGCAAGGGTCAGGTCGGCCGTGATCCGGCCTTTGAGGTTTTCGATATCCTGCACTAGCTGATCGACCAGGTTTAAGTCGGCAATCGACGCTTGCAGGTTGCCTGTCAAAGACTGTGCTTTTGTTGCGGCGAGCGGTGCGGTTTTGATTTGCGCACTGATGAAGTCATGGCCGGTCAATCCGATGCGCAACTCGGCATCGAGTCGTTCGTCGCCGTATTGCGCTTTCATCCGAGTTTCGGACAAAGCAAAAATAAGGGGTTTCTTACCGTCTCGGGAAAGTTGTAGAGATGCATTTGCGACCGTGGCGTCGGCATCGGCCGTCAGGCGCGCGCCTCGTTTTAGTAATTTGGCGTTGGCATTGAGCGCACCGTCTAGGCTCATGTTTTCGGGCAACCACGGTTTAGCCGTGGCCAAATCGATACTGCGTAATTCGGCAGTGGCGTTCAGACGACGCTCGATCGAGCCGTCGGCGCTTAGGCAGATCGCCGCATCGGCTTGAATGAGGCAGTTTTCTGGCAGGTTGACACCGATATCGTCGCCGGCGAAATCCAGCCGAATCGGCCAAGACCGTTCGAGTTGCCATTGCTTGAGTTGCGCTGGGTCGATGTCGAGTCTTTCCAGTGTGGCAAGCCAGCGTTGCTTGCTAAAGTTGCCCGTCAGCTCGGTTTGAAGCTGTACGATGTCCGATATCAGCTTCGCGTCGAACCGGTGAGCGCTCAACGATCCCGAGCCTTGCAGCTTCAATTCATCGATCGCTTGCCCATCCAACTCTAAGCCTTGCAGAACTAGGTCGAGTTTTGAGCGTTGGCCCAAGGCTTCGGCATAGTCGAGATTCAGCGTTAGCTGGCTGAATCTAAAATCTTGGTAATTGAGTTTATTGGCATTTAATTGAGCTTTGACGGCAGGGTCCAGGTAATTGCCACGAACGGTGCCTTTGCCCTTGATCGAGCCGGAAAGTCCCGGCCAAACCGCCGCGAGATTGGGCGCATCGATCGAAAAATCGAGATTGGAACGGGTTTCGGCCAGAATGCCGTCGGCCGTCAGGCGATTAGCGGACGATTGCAGCTGTAGTTGGTCGATTGTCAGGTGCTGTTCGGCGAAAGCGAGTTTGCCTCGACCTTGAATCGGGCTATCGAAAAGCGTGCCATGCAGTTTTTCGATCGTGAGCATGCCTGTCAATTGTTCTTCGGCAAAGCGTCCTGATGCCGCGGCTTGAAGATTGAGCGAGCCGCTGATGTCGGGCGTAAAATCGCCCGGATCGAGCCTTTGGGCATTCAGGTCCAGCGCGAAATCTATCGCGTCGCGCCACGAAACTTGGCCTTTCAGGTCCAACCGTCCTTGTTTCGGACGTAGAGACAATTGATGTATATCGATCGCTTCGGTACTGCCTTGTCCGTTGAAAATTAGGTCGAACGGCGGCAATTGTTCCATTGCCAGCTTGGTATTCAATTCGATCCGGTAATCGTCCAAGGTTCCGCTCAAGTCGAAACGGCCTTGTTCGGTTTCGACCTGGGGCGGGCCGGATAGCGGCCATTGCAGCTTTTTCCAATCGCCGGTTAAATCGACGCTGATCGGTTCGTCTGACCACACAACACGGCCGGCAACGGTAAAATGGCCTTGTTTGGGCGCCATTTCCAGCCGTTCGAGCGTCAACGAATCGCTATCGCCATAGCCTGCCAATTGCAATTCGAACGATTCCTGCTCGGCCGACAGTTGTGCGGCCAGATCGATGCGGTAATCATCCACGTTGCCGTCGATCGTAAACTCACCCTTAGGGCTTGCGATATCGGCTTTGCCGTCCAGCGGCCATTGCAATCGTTGCCAACGGCCGGAGACCGAAAAGGCCGGAACGCTGTCGGCCAAATTGAGCCGGGCTTCGTGATCTAACCGAAAAGGGCCTTCGGCGTGGCCCGTCAGCATGAGTTCGTTGAGCGTGCCCAGTGCGGTCATTTCACCGTCAATCGACGGCGTTTCCGGAAGTTTCAATTGCCAGGCCAATTGCGCCGATAACGGAAAATCTGCTTGCAGTTCGACTTCCGCGCGTCCGTAAATGGCTGCCTCCGGCATTTCCAGCGCGAGGCCTTTCAGGCGCAACGTATTATCGATCAAGGCGGCGCGCAGACGAAAGCGGTCGATCATGATGTCTTGCTCGCCGCTTCGGTAACGTGTCGCCTGTAAGTCGATATCATCGATTAGGATAGCCAAAGGGATGTTCGGCATCGAAAAAGGCTCGTCATCTACGGGCTCGGGAGCCTCGCCCGTTATCTCGATTGATAAGCCGTTCGTTGCAAGCCTGCCGATATTCAGTGTGCCGCTCAACAAGGCCGATGGCTTCCAGCCGAAAACGAATGTGTCCAGCGTGATCTGTTCGGTTTCGCTACGGTAGACGAGTTTGTTTAGGGTTAGCTCGCCAAGCAGCGTACCGTCGATGCGCTCCACTTCGGCATCGAGTTCGGCGACGCTTAACCCAGTTTGTATTAGCCAGCGGCTGCCCGGTTCAGTGCCGAGTATCGCCAACAGTGCGATCGGTAGACTAAACAGCACACCGATCAGTGTCAGCACGAGCGCCTTGAAAAAAGCTTTTGCGGTCACAGCTGCGATCCCGCCGAGAAATGCACCTGAAACGACGAACCCGATTCATGAAAAGGCACTGCGAAATCGATCCGCACCGGACCGACCGGCGATATCCAGCGGATGCCGAGTCCCGCGCCGATTTTTACATCGATATCGCCGAAATCGTTATGCGCGTTGCCGCCGTCGACAAAGGCCGCAACGCCCCATTGATCGCCTATGAATTGTTCGTATTCGAGGCTCAACACGGACAGCATCTTGCCGCCGATCACTTGGCCGGCCGCATTGGTCGGACCGAGTTCTTTGTATTCGTAGCCTCGTATCGATTGCGCGCCGCCGGCATAATAACGATATGTCGTTGGCAAATCCTCGAAATTACTGACTAAGCTTGCGCCGACGTCACCACGCATGATGAAGCGCCCGGACCAAGGCACGCCGGTAATCAATCGCGCGCCGGCGCCGGCTTGCACGAAACTCAGCGACGAGACGGCCGATTCGTGCGCGCCGGCCAAAGAAAAATTCAAGTGATAACCTTCGGTGGGTCGGATCGGCGAGTTACTGCGCGTGTATTGCAGGCGAACGCCGGGTATCAATAACAAGGCGCTGCTATCGACATCGGCCGATTGGAACGACTCGTAAACGAGATCCAGAAAGCCGATTTGCTGCCAGCCGCTCGGTGCTATGCGTTGCCGTTGTGCCGATAGTTTGAACATATTCGAAGTGAATGCATCAGGATCTTCCCGTTTGAAGCCCGCGCCGAGACTGAAAAAGTCGCTGGTCGGTTGTTGTAGCGGAATGTTATAGCGGCTTTCCGCGGTCGACAGCACCGGCGACAGGTCCAAGGCCGCGTTGAAAGTGTGTCCGCGCCTATTTAGCCGCCGATTGGTATAACCTAAGCTGAACAGCGGGCCGAAATTCGTGTCGTAACCGACGCCGACTTCGTAGCTGTGTTTCTTTTGAGGATAGAGCGCGATGTCGACCGGCACTTTTAAAGCGACCGCGTCGTCGATACGAGGCCGGATTTCTATGGTCCTGAAATAACCGCCTGCGGTTAGATTGTTGTAGGTGTCGGCCAGTTTTCGGCTTGAATAAGACTCGTCTTCTTCAAGCGGGATAAAGCGTTGAACGAAGTCCGGATTCAGAATGTCTTGATCAATATTGACTTCGCCGAAGAAATAGCGCTGTCCGGATGCGAAATCGAGAACGATTTTGGCGCTGTTGCGTTCGGTATCGACTTTGATCGCGCTTTTCAGAAATCTGGCGTCGAAATAGCCGCGTTCCTGGGCGAGAGATTGAAAACTGCTCTTGAACGATTCGTAGCGTCCATGGTGTAGAATTTTGCCGGTTTTGATGGGGTTTTTGGTAAGCAATTGCTTATACGCCGTATCGAACTCCGCCTCTCCCGTGATACTTATGGCAAGTTCTTCGATGCGCACCGGCGGGCCGCGGGTAATTTTGAATTCGGCGTGCCAGCAGTCTTCGTTGAAGTCCAGTTTTTTTTCGACGCGGGTGTGATAGTAGCCAAGCGCCCGCATCGCTTTGTCGATTTCGGTTTCGGCTTGCGCGAATAGACGATTGAGCCGCCATTGCGGCGCGTCGCAAGCTTCCTTGGCCAAACTCAAGAAGGCGCGCACATTGGCTTTTTGTCCGCTGCTGACGCCTGAAATGACAATCTCCGGGGTATCGGGCTCGAAAACGTCGAACGGCAGCAAACGGCGCAGCATGGCTTGAAAACCGCTTTCGCTTTCAAGTGTCGTAGCGGCGATGCCGTTGCAAGAAACAAGCAACAATGCCGGGAGACAGAGGCTTTTTCGGCACTTGAAGATGCTTAACATAAAAATGAAGGCCGAAAATTTCGGCCCATGCTGTCAGGGATTTATTAATCGGATAACGGAAAGACTTCGATCGACTCGGCGGGTTGAGGCGCCGGGTAAGATGGATAAGCGCTTTCTTGAGGTCGACCGGTTTGGTAAAGCCTTTCGCCTTCTTCGAGTAGTTTTTTGCCTTGTTCGATCATGTTTTGGCCATCTTTGACTTGAAGCTCGCCTTGCGCGACCAGTTTCTTGCCTTCGTTGATCGTATCGCGGCCTTCGGCAATTCTTTTATTGCCGTCCTTGACCAGGCGGCTGCCTTCATTCCATTTAATGCCGGCTTCGATGAATGGACCGCCTTGTTTAATCATCAGATCGCCTTTGCTGGGTGCGGGCGTGTTGCAACCGGTCAATTGAGTAGCGAATACCGAAAGTACCGGCAATAGGATCGATAATTTGGTTTTTGACATGACTGGGCCTTTTGATTTGGAAAAAACGAGCCGGTATTATAACGTAATTAAGGAATTAGCGGGCTCCAGAGGGAGGATTCATTCGAAGAGGGGAGGGGTGGTGAAATCCTTCGAAAGCGATTTTGGGTTTGAGCTCGGATAGCGAGAAAAAAATCCGCTTGCCGATTGTTACAGTATAACGTATCTTATTATTTTTTTATGGATCTCTTTGCTGCTTTGCAGAAAAATTTAAGAAATAGTCGCGATAAATTGCCGGTTAGTCTGAATTCATGCACAAATTATTTATATTATTGTTAGTTCCCTTCGCTTCGGTGGGTCATGCTGCCGATGTAAACAAAGCTTCGAAATCCATTATGTTGGATAAAATCGTCGTCAGTTCGCCATTGCCGCAATCGGCTTCCGATACCGCTTTGCCCGTGACTATTTTGAGCGGCGAAGAATTGCGTTTGAAAGCGGGTAGCACGATCGGCGACACCTTGAAGTACGAGCCGGGCATTCATAGTCAATCCTTCGGTCCCGGTGTCGGACAACCGGTCATTCGGGGTCAAACCGGATCGCGAGCGCAAGTTCTGCAAAACGGCTTGGGCAGTCTCGATGCGGCCTCGATCAGTCCGGATCATGCGAACAGCACCGAGGGCTTTTGGGCCGAACGGATCGAGGTATTGAAAGGCCCGGCCACGCTACTTTACGGCGGCGGCGCGATCGGCGGCGTGGTCAATGTCATCGACAACCGCATTCCGGATCGTGTTCCGGACAAATTGATCGAAGGCGCGGCCGAACAGCGCTATAACTTCGTCAACGAAGGTAAGACCACGGCTTTCAAATTGGAAGGCGGCAAGGATTTCTTCGCGTGGCATCTGGACGGCATGTTCCGCGAAAGCATCGACATGCAGATTCCCGGATTGGCGGTCGACGAATCCGCCGAGGCCGAAAGCCATGACGATCATGACGATGAAGATACTTTCAATAGTCGGGGACGTTTGCTGAATTCGAACACTCGGGCGCGCACCGGAACCGTAGGCTTTTCCTTTGTCGGCGATCCGGGGTTTATCGGATTTTCCATCAACCATCTCGACAACAATTACGGGGTGCCGCTCGGAGCACATGCGCATCATGACGAAGAAGGAGAGGACGAACATCATGATGCGGAGATACCCGAACGGGTGCGCATCGACCTGAAGCAAACCCGCTATGACATGAAGGGCGAGATTCTCGAGCCGCTGCCGTTTGCAGAAAAATTAAAGGTGAGGCTGGGTTACAACGACTATAAACACACCGAAATCGAAAACGGGGAAAAGGGCACGGTCTATACCAACACCGGATTGGATAGTCGGCTTGAGTTGATTCAAAAGCCTTGGCTATTGTTCGATCACGGTGTGGTCGGCGTGCAAACCAAAAACAGTGAATTCGAAGCAAAGGGTGATGAAGCGGTCGTGCCGCGTTCCGATATCGATTCGTTCGGATTTTTTACGATCCAGGACATTCATGCAGGACCGATGACTTATGAATTCGGCGCGCGCGTCGAGCAGCAATTCATCGATCCGGACGGCCAAAAGCAAAGCTCGCATACGCCGGTGAGCGGTTCGGCATCGGCGCTCTGGCATTTTACCGATCAGGATTCGGTCCGCTTGTCGTTTACCCATGCCCAGCGCGCGCCGGACGTACAGGAATTGTTTTCCAACGGTCCGCATTTAGCGACCAACAGTTTCGATATCGGAAATGCGGGATTGGAAGTCGAGGCTGCGAACAATCTGGAATTGGGGCTGCATTTCGAGCGCGACTGGGTTCATGCCGACTTCAATCTTTATCATAACTGGGTCAACAATTACATCGCGCAAATCAGAACAGGCGAGGTTTTCGACGAAGATCATGGCGAGATCGAGGATGAATGCGATCATGATCACGAGTGTTTGCCGGTTTTCCGAGCGCAACAACGAGATGCGATTTTGAAGGGTTTCGAAACGCAAGTGACCTTTCCGTTGCTGAAAACGCGTTACGGACAGTTGGACAGTCAGTTTTTCGGCGATTACGTGCGCGGACAATTTACCGACGGCAGCGATATTCCCCGAATGCCGCCTTTACGGTACGGCATGCAGCTTTCTTGGGAGCATTCGGCATGGGCCGCGAATGTGCGCATTACACGAGCCGAAAGGCAGGAAAACCCGGGTGACAACGAGACCGAAACCCCCGGTTATTGGCTTTTGAATAGTACCGCGAATTATCGGATTAATGCCGGCGATACCGCCGATTTGTTGCTCTTCGTCAAAGCCAGTAACCTGCTGAATCAGGATATCCGTAATTCGGTGTCTTATCTACGCAATATCGCACCCGAAGCCGGGCGTGCCGTGGAGTTAGGTGTTCGCGTCGCATTTTAGACGTTAAGGCTGTGTATGCTTCGAATCTAGGATCTAAACAAACTGCGCACTTCTTTCTCGTTCCCACCGCTCCAGCGTGGGAATGCATACCGATCCTGTTTCGGCAGCCAAAGTATGGATTCTCACGGAGGACCGAGGGAATCAGAAATAACCTTATCTAATTGACTTTAAACATTCTTGCGGTAAAAACTCCAGGATAGGTCGAAAAAGTTGACCCGAGTTCTATTCGTTTACGCTAGCTGGGAGGAAAAATGAGCCGTATTCGAAGTTTCGGATTATTTTGGTGTTCAATTGGGCTTTTTTGCTCGTCTCAGGCTTGTGCCATAGAGCCCGACATGGAACTGTCGCTCAGCGTCGTCAAAGTGATCGCCCGAGATGCAGCCGGAAAAACTTATATGGGATCCGGCGTCATTATAGCGCCAGGCAAGGTCGCGACCAATTGTCATGTCACGCGAAATGCGGAGCAAATCGTCTTATTTAAATCGGGCCATGCTTATCCGGTATTGAAACAGGCCGCCCTGACGGAATTGGATGCCTGTATTCTCGAAACCGATTCCATCCCTTTACCTGCTGCGAAGCTGGCTTTATCCGCAGACTTCTCGGTTGGAACGCCGGTTTACATGTATGGCTATCCTTTCGCCTTAGGGATGCGCTCCAGGCCGGCCTCGATTGTTGCCTTTCATCCTTATCATACCGGTCATGTATTCGAAATCGATGCCGGTTTCATGCAGGGAGCCAGCGGCGGCGGTATTTTTAACGAAGCGGGCGAATTGGTCGGCTTAATGACCTTTATCGGAAAGGAAGGCAATGATTTTCATTTTTATGCGATTCCTGCCGAGTGGCTGGTTAAGGCGGCGCAAGCGCCTTTTGTCGCGATCCATGCTTTCAAAGGACTTAGCTTTTGGGAGAGCGGCTCTTTCAAGCCTGAAACCAAATATTGAGATAAGGTATCGATTCGGTATCCCAATACGTTATCCTAGAAAAAGCATTTCACCATGAAGGGCATGAAGATAATGAAGGGAAGAGTCGTAGGGGGGTAGCAGCGAAGAGGAACTCCATCGTTTTGTTTGAGTTTACTCCCTTTTGATCGAAAAACTATCTAAGAAAAAAGGTATGGGATGTGTCTATCGAGGACCGCCGTAAACCCGTCCATGGGGGCTTGACGGCAGCAATCCCTGCTGCCGACATCCTCGCTAGCCACACCCCATACCTACATAAAGTTAACTATTTTTTGAGTATAAAGGGAGTAGGGCGGAAAAGGGGTTAATCGATGCATAAAAAGTAACCTGCCCCCTTTTTTCCTTTTTTTAATGGTTAGTAACACATTGAGATTGAAAATGCTGTATCTTCAAGTCCTTCATGCTCTTCATGGTAAAAAAGTAAATGACATTTTTTTGAAATCCTTTATGAGTTTCATGGTTAAACTGCCGAATTTAGGGCAAAGGAACAGCGAAATTGCGATATCTTAAAGATATTTTATATTGTAACAATTGATTCAACACAAAGACTCTCCCAATGTTTATCGAAGATACACCATCCAAGTTGCCAGTAACGGTTTTGTCCGGGTTTTTAGGGGCCGGTAAAACGACTCTGCTCAATCACATTTTGACCAATCGGGACAATCTCAAGATCGCCGTGATCGTCAACGATATGAGCGAAGTCAATATCGATGCCGCGACGGTCAAGAACGAGATCGAACTCAACCGTTCCGAGGAAAAGCTGGTCGAAATGAGCAACGGCTGCATCTGCTGCACGCTGCGCGAGGATTTGCTCGTCGAAGTCGGGCAAATGGCTCGCGAAGGCCGCTTCGATTATTTATTGATCGAATCGACCGGTATTGCCGAACCGATGCCGATCGCCGAAACCTTTACGTTCCGAGATGAAGAAGGGCGCAGCCTATCCGATGTCGCAAAGCTCGATACCTTGGTGACCGTCGTCGATGCGGTCAATTTCATGCGTGATTACATGGAAGCCCAATCGTTGAAGGAAATCGACGCCGAATTGGGCGAGGACGACGAACGCAATATCGCCGATCTCTTGGTCGATCAAATCGAGTTCAGCAATGTCATTCTGATTTCCAAGGTCGACCTAATCAGCCGCGACGAGCTCGCCAATTTGACCGGAATACTAACCCACTTGAATCCCGATGCGGAAATTATCCCGATGATCATGGGACAAGCCCCGCTCGTCAAAATTTTGAATACCGGTCGTTTCGACTTCGACAAAGCGTCGCAGGCACCCGGTTGGCTCCAAGAGATGCGAGGGGCGCATACGCCCGAAACCGAAGAATACGACATCGCCAGTTTCGTCTATCATGCCCGCCGTCCGTTTCATCCTGAACGGTTTTACGACTATTTGCATCACGGCGATTGGAATAACGGGACATTATTGCGCTCGAAAGGCTTTTTTTGGCTCGCGTCGCGGCCCGAATGGGTCGGCACATGGTCGCAAGCCGGCGGCATCATGCAGCACGGCTGCGCGGGGCGCTGGTGGGCGTCTGTGACTAAAAGCGAATGGCCCGAAGCCTATAAAGACGATATCGAAGCTCAGTGGCGGGAGCCGTTCGGCGATTGCCGCCAGGAATTGGTGTTCATCGGACAGAATGTCGATGCCGAACAAACCCGGAACGAGCTCGATGCCTGTTTATTGACCGATGAAGAGCTCGCGGCGGGCGCCGAAGCCTGGCAATACTATCAAGACGATTTTCCGCCTTGGCTGGAAACGGCCGAAACCGAAGCCGAAGACATCATGAATTGAACGAGGTAAATCATGTCCGCCTTAGCCCAAGACCTATTTCGCGCGCCTTATTCGGAAGCGGTACTGTCCGACGATTTGGCCGATTTGAGCCGAATCTATCAGGATGAAGTCAATCTGTGCGTGATTGAGCGCAGCATCGATCCGCGTATCGAGTCGTTCATCGATTCATTGCTCGCAAGTCCTCAAGAAATTAGCGAGATTCATAATCTTTCGATCGCCGATTTCGATTTCAGCGGCTTGATTCCTCATGCATCGAATATCGATGGTTATCTTGAGTTTTATCGCGACGCGGCGATGCTGACGACATTGTTTTGCGATTTATTCGAGCTCGAGCGCGTCGGCTTGCGTTTACGAACCCTCGACCGGCCGATGTGCCCGAAATTCCATGTCGATCATGTGCCGTGCCGCATGGTCTCGACTTACGGTGGCATCGGTACCGAATGGCTCGAAGACCGAGCGGTCGACCGCGCCAAATTGGGCATCCATACGCATGGCTTGAATGACAGGCAAGCCGGCGTGATTTTGGACGAATCCTCGATTCATCGAATGCCCGCTTTTTCGGTCGGTCTGCTGAAAGGCAGCAATTGGGCCGGGAACGAACGGCACGGCGCGGTGCATCGTTCGCCGAAACCGAGCGAGGATTGCCCTCGGCGCTTGTTATTGACATTGGATTTTACCAACGAAATTCCAGATTAGTAGTCCGGATGTCGCTAAGTGCCGCCCGGCTCAGTAGAATCTACGAAATTATCGTATTCTGCTACGCTGCGATTAATGCCAACGCTGAACCCTAACCTTCGATAATTTTATCAATTAAGTGTCATGGCCTCATCGAAAACGATCGAACGGATACCGGTGATCGTGCTAAGCGGTTTTCTCGGCAGCGGCAAAACGACGCTATTGAATCGCTTGCTCCGCGCCGAACCGCATTCGGCCGTGATCATCAACGAATTCGGCTCGACGCCGATCGATCAAGAACTGCTCGCGGAGCATAAGATCCCGTTGACAACGCTGTCGGGCGGTTGTTTATGCTGCCAAGTGCGCGGCTCGTTAGCGCCGATGTTAAAAAATCTGCGCATGGCATACGATGCCAAACCGGATAAACCGTTCAGCCGTATTTTTATCGAAACCAGCGGCGTGGCCAGTCCCGAGCCGATTCTCGATACGCTGTTGAACGAGCGTTGGTTGGCGCCGCGCTATCATTATCAAGGCATGATTACGACCGTCTCGGCGCTAGCCGCCGAAACGTATCTGGCGCGTTTTCCCGAATCCCAAGCGCAGATCGCTTGGGCCGATAAGCTCGTACTGACCCAAACCGATTTGGCCGAGGCCGCGCAAGTCGAGCGGGTGCAAAACCGCCTGAACGAATTGGCGCCGTCGATTGCGCATCTCGAATCGGGGCAAGATGCAGGTTTGGCGGAGGCTCTGCTCGATTTCGGTAGCCTATTTCGCCCGATCGCTCAGCCTCGGTCCGGCGATTTGCCCGAGCACGGTTTCAATAGCGTGTCGTTGCAACTGGAACAGCCGGTCGCTTGGACGCGCTTGCAAGTGGTGCTCGAAGAACTTTTGGGTAACCCGCAAAGTACTATCGTCAGAGTGAAGGGCGTGATCTTTACCGAGGAACACGACAGCCCGATGGCGGTCCATGGCATTGCCGGTAAATTGTTTCCGCCGTCGCCGATGCCGCTGCGGGAGAATGTCGATAACCGAGGGCGCCTGGTCTTTATTGCCGGCGGCGATATCAAGACTTTGGCCGAAACCGTAATGAACGCGTTGCGGCAATGAGGTGTCGAAAGTTCAACCGATCCGGGCTATCAATATTTATTTCAAGGTATTCATCGATGAACAATCAATCAAGCATCCCCTCTTCGGAAAACGCTATCGTCGACGTGCAAGGCATTGCCGATTCGCGGCGTATCGCGATCGACAA
This sequence comes from Methylotuvimicrobium sp. KM2, assembly GCF_038051925.1. Lineage (NCBI taxonomy): Bacteria > Pseudomonadati > Pseudomonadota > Gammaproteobacteria > Methylococcales > Methylococcaceae > Methylotuvimicrobium > Methylotuvimicrobium sp. KM2. The sequence continues at coordinate 1,000,950 of NZ_CP150634.1, forward strand.
GGTCGGCATCAAGGCGATTCGCCATCCGATACGGGTCAAGGACCGGTCGGTCGGCGAACAGCACACGATCGGTCTATTCGATATGTATGTCAATTTGCCTCACGACTTCAAAGGCACGCATATGTCGCGCTTCGTCGAGATTTTGAATCAACACGACCGCGAAATCAGCGTCGAATCGTTCGGCTCGATGCTCGAAGAAATGGTGCAGCGCCTGGATGCGCAGTCGGGCTATATCGAAATGCAGTTTCCTTTTTTTATCGACAAGGTCGCGCCGGTCAGCGGCGTGCGCAGCCTGCTCGATTATCAAGTAAGCTTGATCGGCGAAATTGCCGGCGGTGAAGTGCAAACGCGCATCAAAGTCGTCGTCCCGGTCACCAGTCTATGCCCGTGTTCCAAGACCATTTCGGACCGGGGCGCGCATAATCAACGTTCTCATGTGACGTTGACGGTACTGATCAATGATTTCATCTGGATCGAAGAATTGATCGATCTGGTCGAACAAGAAGCTTCATGCCAAATTTACGGATTGCTGAAACGGCCCGACGAAAAATATGTCACCGAATATGCTTACGACAATCCCAAATTCGTCGAGGACATGGTGCGCGATGTCGCTGCCCGGTTGGAAGCGGAATCGAGGATCAGCGCCTATATTGTCGAATCGGAAAACTTCGAATCGATTCATAATCATTCGGCGTATGCCTTGATCGAGCGGGGTAAGAGGTAGTGTCTGTTTGGCGACTCGCTTGACAGGACGCCATTCAGTACCTAAATCCAGCACCTAAATTCCATAAACCATTGGTAATGATTCAACCTGAATTCGGCAGTTTAACCATGAAGCACATGAAGTTCATGAAGGATTCCAAGAAGTTACCAAATCCTTCTCGCTAACCTTTTTGGTGAGCGAAAGTTCTATACAAACGCGTAATAAGCTATTGAATTAACTTCCTATTCTTCATGATCTTCATGGTGAAATGCTTTTTCTAGGTTCAAAATCATGGCTTATTTAGTGCTGGATTTAGGGGCTGGGTGAATACGTCAATGCAGGATCTATCCTTCCTCATTTAACGCTAGGTAGGGATCGAACGCCTCGACAATTTTTCAGGCGTTGCCGAAGCTTAAAGAGCGAAAGGTATATACCCGTCGTAGATCAAAATTCGGCGCCTGGGTGTCCGCTAAAGGACGCCGCGAATACGTCCATGTAGGCTCTATGCCAGCTCCATGCTGGCAAAGCCTTTATCGGACACCCAGGCGTCTCCTCTGGCACTGCCGAAACTTGAAGTGCGAAAGGTATAAATTCTTGCAGAGGGACTGTAAGCGCCATAGCTGCGCTCTAACGGTACTTAAAAAATCGTTGGGTTGCCGTGGCGCGCTGTCAGGCTGCCGGTTGTTGTTCCGGCAGCCGACTGTAAGGTATAGGGGCTACTTAGCCATTGTTTGTGCTTGATTCAGCATTTTAATAAATATTTGACCGAATGTTGAGGCTTTGGCGTTTTTAGGGTCTTTTTGATCATCTTGTATAGCGGCGCTAGCCGAAACAGGTTGGGGGCAAGGCTCTAGCGATTGTCTTTCACCTGTGAATCGGCCTCCTATCCTGACTTGTGCTCTGCCGGGCATTCCTAAGTCCTGCATTGGAACGGTAAGTCCCAGTAAAAAATTGCCTTTAATTACATTGCCGTCGTTGGAGACGGTGCCGTTGAATCTTTTTGTCAGATTGTACGTCAATCCAAATTCGTCAAGCATTCCAGCCAATTCGTCCATATCTTGGACGTCGACACTAAATCTACGACCTCTTGTCATTTCCCATGTGCCGTTAAATCCGGCGGGGACCTCCAGATCATCTCCTCCGAAATCTTGCAATAAGTCTAAAAGCGGTAGAGGCATGAAATAATCGCCACCCCAAGTAAAACTATGCTCCATTCCAAAAAGACCCACTCCCGGTAAGCTCACATTGACTCTCGCCAGGCGAGGGATATTGACTACTATCGACAAATTACCTGTATCCCAGCTATAACATCCTTCGGGATAAGGTTGCTCCGTTGCCGACGCTGCATTGCTTAGCCCTAAGATGATTGCGAATAGGGCTGCTTCGATTACGCTTTTAAGTTTCATAACAGATCTCCTTTGCTGCTTCATGTAAATACCATTACTACATCTATGGTTTAGTATCTTCTTTACTCCTTTTTTATAGTAAAGTCAACTTATAAGTTATGGCTTACGTATTCATGGTGCGCACAGCGGAACCCTCCGGGTTGTATACCTTTCGCACTTCAAATTTCGTCAGTGCCCTAGGTGAGATCGAGCACTCCTGTGCCGACTTTTCATCTACGATGGTTATATCGCAAAATCCTCAGCGTCTTAAATCGAACGCCTGCCAAACATTATCGATCAACAATTCTATCGGTTGGTATTCGATCTTATAGGCCATTTTTTGGCAATCTTTGATCCAAAAACCCAGATAAAGCCAATCTAGCTTCAATTGCTTGGCCCATTTAATCTGCCAGAGCACGGCATACATGCCGGGGCTTAAATGCGAGAAGTCCGGGTCGAAAAAGGTATAGACCGCCGATAGCGCGTTATCAAGCCGGTCGACGGTTGCGACCGCGATCAATTGTTCGTCAATCAAAAATTCCACGAAAAAAGTATGGCACCAGTGGCTGGCCAAAAAATTTAAATATTCCTCCGGGCTGGATTTAGCCATGCTGCCGTCGCTATGGCGGCTGTTTTGATAGCGTAAATACAAATCGTAATGCGCTTGCTCGAATTGTGCCGGTTTAATGACGGTTTGCGTGTTTTGGTTTTTCTTTAAGCAGCGCTGTTGATTGCGTTTGGGTTTAAATTGGGCTATAGGAAGCCGGGCAGGGGTGCAGGCTTGACATTGCGGACAGCGTGGGGCGTATACATAATCGCCGCTACGGCGGAAGCCTCGCTCGAGCAAACGCGAATAGAATGCGTTGTTGAGTTCGAAAGAAGGATGCACGAATGCCGAGCAGGCAATCCTGTCGTCCAGATAACTGCACGAATGTTTCTCGGAAAGAAATAATGGTATCGTGGTCGTCAGTTTTGCCATGCGTCTGTCGAAGGTTTTGCCGGGCAATAGCGTTTAAGCAATTCGGAAAAGTCGGTACGGGCGATTTCCTCAGCGCCCAGGCTCAGCAAATGCTGAGTTTGAACTTGGCAGTCGACGAGTCGATAGCCCCATTGTTTTAATTGTCTGGCCAAGGTCACGAAGGCGACTTTGGATGCATCGGTTCGTTTGTGAAACATCGATTCGCCGAAAAAAACTTGACCGATCGCGACACCGTAAAGCCCGCCGACTAGTTCGCCATCGAACCAAGTTTCTACCGAATGAGCCAAGCCTTGATGATGTAAGTCTTGATAGGCTTGCATCATTTCATCGGTGATCCAGGTTCCTGAAGAAGCTTGGCGCGGCTCGGCGCAGCAGGCCATGATTTGGTCGAAGGCGCGGTCGAATGTAACGGTAAACAGTCCTTTACGTAAGGTTTTGGCAAGGCTTCGGGAAATATTAACCCGGTCCGGAAATAAAACCAATCTGGGATCGGGCGACCACCAAAGGATAGGCTCACCGGGGTTGTACCACGGAAATATTCCGTTTCGATAAGCATTAATCAGGCGTTCGGTAGATAAGCACCCGCCTAGCGCCAGTAAGCCGTTAGGTTCTTCGAGGGCTTTGTATAGCGGGGGGAACGGCTGATTCGGACGAAAGGGGTCGAGTACGGTCAATTGCATGGTTTTATGGCTTTATCGAATGATTGTCCTTAGGGTTCCGCCGGTTTTGCATTGTTCCCATGTTCTGCGTTCATCCTTATACATAAGTTGTAGGGTACGCTGCGCGTACCTTTTTGCCGTTAAGCGTCGAACCCTAAACCATAAGGTTTTGCGGTTAGCATTGGTGGGTTGCCATGGTACGCATAGCGTACCCTACGTAGCTCTAATGTGCCTCAAAAGCTTGCCATCCATGGCACTGGATTCCGACAGTTCATGGCGGAATGACGGGGCTCATTAATCGAAAGAAATTCAAGTGCGACGTATCACTCCATTTCATCCAAGTATTTCTCGGCATCCAACGCTGCCATGCAGCCTGCTCCGGCCGAAGTAATGGCTTGTTTGTAAACGGCATCCATTACATCGCCGGCCGCGAATACGCCCGGTACGCTGGTCGCCGTCGCGTTGCCTTGCAGGCCGGTTTTAACCTTGATGTAGCCGTGGTCCATCTCGAGCTGGCCTTGAAAAATGTCGGTATTGGGCGTGTGGCCGATCGCGATGAATACGCCATGCACATCCAATTCCTTGGTTTCTTCGCTCTTGGTACTTTTGATTCGGATACCGGTCACGCCCATATCGTCGCCGAGCACTTCGTCGAGCGTATGATCCCATTCGATCACGACATTGCCGTTTTTCGATTTTTCGATCAGTTTGTCGGATAGAATCTTTTCCGAACGGAATTTGTCGCGGCGATGCACGATCGTCACTTGCGAGGCGATGTTGGACAAGTATAACGCCTCTTCGACCGCAGTATTGCCGCCGCCGATCACTGCAACGGGTTTGTTTTTATAGAAGAAGCCGTCGCAGGTTGCACAGGCTGACACGCCTTTGCCTTTGAAGGCTTCTTCGGATTCCATGCCTAAATATTTCGCCGATGCGCCGGTGGCGATGATCAATGCGTCGCAGGTATAAACGCCGGAATCGCCGGTCAGTTTATAAGGACGCGCCGATAAGTCGGCAGTGTGGATATGGTCGAAAACGATTTCGGTGTTGAAGCGTTCGGCATGCCGGCGCATTCTTTCCATCAGGTCGGGACCTTGCAATCCTTCGACATCGCCGGGCCAGTTATCGACGTCGGTCGTCGTCGTCAATTGACCGCCTTGCTGCATCCCGGTGATCATGACCGGGTTGAGATTGGCGCGTGCCGCATAGACGGCTGCGGTATAACCGGCGGGGCCGGAACCCAAAATCAAAAGGCGGCAATGTTTGGTGTCGGTCATTAAAATGTCTCCTGCAATTGAGCTGTATCGAAAATAGTCCGATTATAACTGTCCGAATAACTTCTGTCTTTAATGCTAATCAAGAGCGTATTTGGTGAGATGAAGTTCAATGACTTATCATTTGGTTAGCAGTTAGCAGTTAGCAGTGAATAGTTAATAGTTAATAGTTAATAGTTAATGGTTAATGGTGAATGGTGAATGGTGAATGGGCGCTCATTCCCAAGCTCTTGCTTGGGAATGCAGTACGAGAAGCTCCAGCTTCTCGAAGCCGGTAAGCAAGAGCTTACGTGATCCTAGAAAAAGCTTTCACCATGAAGATCATGAATAATAGGAAGTTAATTCAATAGCTTATTAAGCGTTTGTATAGAACTTTCGCTCACCAAAAAGGTTAGCGAGAAGGATTTGGTAAGTTCTTGGAATCCTTCATGAACTTCATGTGCTTCATGGTTAAACTGCCGAATTCAGGGTGATGGGTTTTTCAAACCGGAGTTTGGGAAACAGCGGAGAGGATCTGAATACTTACCCGTGATGTATCGCCGGCTATTTACTTTCCATTGTCCTGATGAAGGCGTTCGCTTCGTTGATCGATTTTTCCATTGCGGTAATTAGCGCCGAGACGTCCGATTGTATCGACCCCAATTCGCCTTTGAGGGATGCGATGGCCTGCGCGTTAAGATTATGCTTTAAGTACAGCACTTGGTCCTTGAACACCGACAAGACAGGTTCGATTCGGGACTCGGCTTGTTTCATCGCATTGATAAGTTGCTGATAATGCACTTTCGTCGCATCGAGTTTTTGCTGGCTGTTTCGTTTCAGCGCGGCGCTGCTGTATTCTCCGATTTCCTGTTCCCACTCGCGGAATAGCGCAGCGGATACGTCCTCGATGTCGCTGATACGTTTGTTGACTTCTTGGGCTTTTTTTACGCTGGCTTCGTATTCGCCGTTAAGCTTTTTATAAGTGGATTCGAGATTGCCGCCTTTAAAGTCGGTCAATGCGGTAAATTGCTCCAGAGCAGATTTAAATTGTTCCTTGGTTTCCTCTTGCGTGTCACGGGCTTTCTCGACGCGGTGTACCATAACATCCCGCTTCGGAATGCCGATTTTTTCGAGGCCGCTGTAATACAGGCTCGAGCAGGCCGACAGACTCATGAATACCATAGCGGCGATCAAACGATGTAAAACTGTCATAACTATCTCCTTTAATGAGTTCTTTTTCGGTGTTTCATTTAAGGCTACCTCTACCGGCCAAGCCAACTTGGCGCCATTATATTGAAAATACAAAGGAATTGATAATACGGTATAATTTGTCGTTTTTATCCCATCTTTCATTTATTGAACATCCATGTCAGAGTTACTTTCAGAACTAAGCCGCAGACGTACTTTCGCGATTATTTCCCATCCCGACGCCGGTAAAACCACGATCACCGAAAAGCTATTGTTGTTCGGGGGTGCGATTCAGTTGGCCGGCTCCGTCAAGGGGCGCAAAGCGGCGCGTCATGCGACTTCGGACTGGATGGAAATGGAAAAAGAGCGGGGAATCTCGGTTACGACCTCGGTGATGCAGTTCGAACATAAAAACAGCATCATCAACTTACTCGATACGCCAGGGCACGAAGACTTTTCCGAGGATACCTATCGCACCTTGACTGCTGTCGATTCGGCGTTGATGGTAATCGACGTCGCGAAAGGCGTCGAGGACAGAACGATCAAGTTGATGGAGGTCTGTCGTCTCCGTACGACGCCGATTTTGACCTTCATTAACAAGCTGGACAGGGAAGGGCGTGAGCCGATCGAATTACTCGACGAAGTCGAAAGCGTCTTGCAAATCGAATGCGCGCCGATGACTTGGCCTATCGGCATGGGCAAACGCTTCAAAGGAGTTTACCATTTGTACAAGGACGAAATTCATTTGTTCAGTCCGCAGCACGCCGGCAAGATCGCTCAGGCCGAAGTGATTAAAGGACTCAATAATTACCACTTGGATGAACTACTGAAGGATCAGGCCGACGAATTACGCGAGGAAATCGAGCTGGTCAAAGGCGCGAGTCACGAGTTCGATATGGACAAATATCTGAAGGGCGAACAGACGCCGGTTTTTTTCGGCTCGGCGATCAACAACTTCGGTATTCTCGAATTGCTCGATGCGTTCGCCGAGTATGCGCCGGCACCTTTGCCGCGAGAGACCGAGCAGCGGGAAGTTCGTCCCGACGAAGATAAATTCACCGGTTTCGTTTTCAAGGTTCAAGCCAACATGGACCCTGCGCACCGCGACCGCATAGCGTTTTTACGCGTTTGTTCCGGCAAGTTCGACAAAGGCATGAAGATCTACCACGTTCGCACCGGCAAAAACGTTCAAGTCGCCAATGCGCTGACTTTCCAGGCCGACAGTCGTAAAAACGTCGAGGAAGCCTATCCGGGCGATATCATCGGCCTTCACAATCACGGCACGATACAGGTCGGCGACACGTTCACGCAGGGTGAAACGCTCAAATACGGCGGCATACCGTATTTCGCGCCGGAGCTTTTCAGGCGCGTCGTGCTGAAAGACCCGCTGCGTGCTAAGGCGCTGCAAAAAGGCCTGGTGCAATTGACCGAAGAAGGTGCGACGCAATTGTTCAAGCCGCTCAAGAACAACGATTTGATACTCGGTGCGGTCGGTGTGCTACAGTTCGATGTGACCGCGCACCGTCTGAAGACCGAATATAATGTCGAATGCGTCTACGACAATGCGCCGATTTCGACGGTGCGCTGGGTCAGTTCCGACAAGCCGGCCAAACTCGAGGAATTCAAGAAAAAAGCCTTCGAGAACCTCGCCGAAGACGGCGGCGGTTTCTTGGTTTACGTTGCCAGTAGCCGCGTCAATCTGCAATTGACCGAGGAACGTTGGCCGGATATTAAGTTTAGTGCGACGCGGGAGCTATGAATGCGATTTCAATTAATCATTTATACTTTCCGCACTTCAAATTTCGGTAGTGTCCGAGGAAGCGCCGGGGTGTTCGAGCCCTCCCTAACGCTAGCTGAGGGGCCAGCATGAAGCAGGTATAGAGCCTACATGGCCGTATTACGGCGTCCTTTGACGAGCACCCCAGCGCCGAATTTAGATCTACGATGGTTATTATAACTTGTTCTTTTTAACTCCATGTTTTGCCTTTTATTATGAAACGCCTTACATCAATTATTGGGATGCTTTTCGCTTTGGTAGGCTTCACCACGCCTGTTTATGCATGGGGGCCCGCCATACATGCCTACATAGGCGGAAGGTTGGGCGAAAAGGGTATTCTGGGGGTCAATGTGGTGTATGGTCAGATGGCGGGTGATGTCTTCAATTTAATGTATGACACACCCATAGAGCACATGCGACATCTTTATCACGTCACTCATGGATTGACCGAACAGGGTCTTGACACGGTTTTGCCGGTGCTCGACCTAGCCGAAACCAAACGAGAAAAAGCTGTTGCATTGGGTTTTGTGACTCATAACAACGTTAATGGCGCAGATGTTTTTGCTCATGGCAATCCTTATAACGATCCGGAGCGCTATGTTATCGCTAAAGCGCTTCAGTTGAATGAAGTCTTGGCGCCTAGGTTAGCGCTTTTGGGGGGTGGGATTGCCGATGAAGTGTTGCTTGAGGTTTCGCATGTTTTTGTGGAATTCGGCGCCGATTTATTGATTCGTCAATACGACCGTGCGATCGGGGGGCGGATGATTATAGCCGCTATTAGCCGGCATAGAGGGTTTCCGGATTTGTTGGTCAAGGCATATGCCGAAAATTTTGCCGATATGTTTGGCATTACGCATAATGAAGCGGCTTCGATTATTATTACCGAGGAAGCTAAATTTCGAAAATTGGCAATTAGGTACGGCATGATAATGCAGTACAGCAATCGTCGTAAGGCTCAAACGGAATTAGCAGGGTTGTTGGCTGAAATTGCTCCGCGCTTGATGGAAGGTTACGGATTAGACGTTCCTTCTGCCATGTTGTTGCCGATTATACAGTTTGGCATTGGGGAGGCTATTGAATTGTGTAAGGATGATTTGTTCCCTGAGGTCGAAAATACCATCGAGGCGATCAAGGCGATCGATTGGCATAACAGGTAATGGACATCAGGCAGCGTTTTACTCGCTTTCGCAAAAAAGACAGCGTTATCGGCAAAACTTAGGGCGGGGCAGGTTAGTTACTCCCTTTTGATCAAAAAACCGTCTAAGAATAAAAGGCATGTGGTGTGTCTATCGAGGACCGCCGTAAACCCATCCATGGGGGCTTGACGGCAGCTCCCTGCTGCCGACATCCTCGCTAGCCACACCCCATACCTTTATAAAGTTAGCTAATTTTTGAGTATAAAGGGAGTAATCCGTCCCGAACGTTTTGACTAGCTTTGGCCGCTGTCGAAACGTTTAGGACTGGGTTGCAAGCGACATCCTGCTAAGGATTTCGCTAAAAATAACTTTCTGGAGTGATGAGCTTTGTTGAGGATTCGGTAACTCGCCTGGCAGGACGCCGTGAACCCAGCACCTAAATCCAGCACCTAAATTCTATAGGTGTTTGGCAATGATTCAAAATCATGGCTTATTTAGGTGCTGGATGAATTATGCAAGATAGTTACCATAGCCAAAAAGCTATGGAATTTAGGTGCTGGGTGAATACGTCCTTGTAGGCTTGACGGCGGCTTTCCCTGCCGCCGACACCTGCCAATCGAGTTACCGAACCAACTAAAATAGGGAAGTTATTTATGCCCAAATTCTAAGCTCATTGCTCTCGGACGTTATTTTTCGCGAAATCCTTAGGACAAAATATATGAAATTCGCCATTCAAATCAATAGTGGCCCCACTGAATCAAGCGGCGCCTATTATGCTTACCGATTCGTTTGCTCAGTATTGGCCGAAGGGCACTCGGTATTTCGCATATTCTTTTATCAGGAAGGAATTTATCATGCCTTCAATTATGCAATGCCTCCAGCTGATGAGCTTAATTTTCCGAAACTGTGGAGTGCGTTGGCAAAACAATATGCAATCGATCTGGTAGTTTGCATTTCCGCTGCGCAAAGGCGTGGATTGCTTCATTCCGACGAAGCTAGTCAAGTCGGTAAACAGGATGATGATTTAGCTGGCGGTTTTCGGATTTCCGGTTTAGGGCAATGGGTCGAAGCTACCCTCGAAGCCGACCGTTGCATCGTATTCGGGTAGTTTATGCATAAGAAATTTCTGTTTGTCTTGCGTAAACCTCCTTTCACTGGTGTTTCGATGCAGGAGACATTGGATAGCGTATTGACGATCGCGGCATTCGATCAGTCGGTTAGTCTGTTGTTGCTGGACGACGGTGTATTTCAACTGAAGAAAAATCAGCAGCCGGAGCGTTTCGGCATGAAGGATACCGCGGCAGTATTTGGTGCGTTGGAGATTTACGATATTCACGACATCCGTACCGAAGTCGAGTCGTTGCAGGAGCGCGGCTTGAAGCCGGGGGATTTAAGTTTGCCGGTGCGGGAGATTTATCGCAAAGAAGTTGCCGCGTATATGAAGGAATTCGATGTGGTTTTTGCCGGCTAATTTTAGTATTCCAATGCAGGCAGAAATGCTCCAGCCGGATAGGTCGGGTTAGGCTAGGCCGTAACCCGACAATCGACGGACAAAATGTCGGGTTACGCTAGCACTAACCCGACCTACGCTACTATTTTCATCGGGTCGATTAAGTCAATTTTTTGTATTTGATCCTGTGCGGATTGTCGGCATCGGTGCCTAAACGGCGATGGCGGTCGGCTTCGTAGTCGGCGTAATTGCCTTCGAACCAGACCACTTGGCTGTCGCCTTCGAAGGCCAGCATGTGCGTCGCGATCCGGTCTAGGAACCACCTGTCATGCGAAATGACCACCGCGCAACCGGGGAAGGCCAGCAGCGCTTCTTCAAGTGCGCGCAGGGTTTCGACGTCGAGATCGTTAGTCGGTTCGTCGAGCAGCAAGACGTTGCCGCCGCTTTTCAATAGCTTGGCCAGATGTACGCGGTTGCGTTCGCCGCCGGACAAATCGCCGATGCGTTTTTGCTGGTCGCCGCCTTTGAAGTTGAAGCGACCGACATAGGCGCGTGATGGCGTTTCGTATTTACCTACCGTGATGATGTCGAGACCGTCAGAAATTTCTTCCCAAACCGTTTTGTTCGGGTCTAGGTTGTCGCGCATTTGATCGACATAGGCCAGTTGTACGGTTTGACCGATTGTCACGGTTCCGGAGTCGGGCTTTTCAAATCCGGCCATCATACGGAACAATGTTGTCTTACCTGCGCCGTTCGGTCCGATGATTCCGACAATCCCGCCCGGCGGAAGTTTGAAGCTCAAGTCGTTGATCAGTAATCTATCGTCGAAACCCTTGTTGATGTTATCGGCGTGAATCACGATATCGCCGAGGCGAGGGCCGGGTGGAATATAAATTTCTTGGGTTTCGTTACGTTTTTGCGCTTCTTGCGAAGACAGTTCTTCAAAGCGCGCCAAGCGAGCCTTGCTTTTCGCATGGCGGCCTTTCGGGTTGGAACGTACCCATTCCAATTCGGCCTTCATCGATTTCATTCGGGAAGATTCTTGGCGCTCTTCCAATTCCAGGCGTTTTTCTTTTTGTTCGAGCCAGCTCGAATAATTGCCTTCCCATGGAATGCCTTGTCCGCGATCCAGTTCCAGAATCCAACCGGCGACGTTGTCGAGGAAGTAACGGTCATGCGTGACCGCGACGACGGTTCCGGAGTAATCGTGTAGAAAGCGTTCCAGCCATGCGACCGATTCGGCATCTAAGTGGTTGGTCGGTTCGTCGAGCAGCAGCATGTCGGGGTTGGATAGCAACAGTCGGCATAATGCGACGCGGCGTTTTTCACCGCCCGATAGTTTCGTGACATCGGCATCCCAATCCGGCAGGCGAAGCGCATCGGCAGCGATTTCCAGCTTACGGTCCAATTCCCAAGCACCGGCTGCTTCGATTTTGTCTTGGAGTTCGGCTTGTTCGGCGAGTAGCGCGTCGAAGTCGGCGTCGGGATCGGCGAAAGCGTTGCTGACTTCGTCGAATCGGGTCAGTATCGCTTTGATTTCCGCTACGGCTTCCTCGACGTTTCCGCGCACGGTTTTGTTAGGGTCGAGTTGCGGTTCTTGCGGTAAGTAACCGATATGAATGCCTTTTTGCGGGATCGCTTCGCCTTCGATATCCTTGTCGATTCCGGCCATGATGCGTAATAGCGTCGATTTGCCCGAGCCGTTCAAGCCCAGCACCCCGATTTTGGCGCCCGGGAAGAAGGATAGCGAAATATCCTTTAGGATATATTTTTTGGGCGGGACAATTTTGCCTACCCGGTTCATTGAATATATGTATTGAGCCATTTTGTGATGGATTTCCGGTATGTGAGTGGAATGTAAGTATTCAGCCCCGCTGGCAAATTACTGCAATTCAGGTGTAATTGTTAGCCTCCCCCTTGAAAAAGGGGGATTGAAGGGATTTATTTAAATAATCTCCCCTAGCCCCTCTTTTTCAAAGAGGGTGGACTGAATACTTACGAAGGGACTGAACAATTACAATGGAATTGGTCGTTCCTTATTATTTCACGTTATCGATGAATTTTTAAGTGTCGTTAAATAGACTAATCCACGTTCGCCTTCCTTCATGACTTGTGCATGGTTCCATTCGAATATCGGCCGGCAAAGAAAGGCAAAGCGGTTCATCCACGGTTTGCAGGTTGCGACGTGCCAATCGAATTCGAGCCGAGTCGACTCGGCATTGCCCGAAACTCGGCAATGTCCCGATCCGACCAAGTCGCCTTGAACCTTCACCGCGAGGTAGCGATGCTCAATGGCGCGCGTAACGGTCAATTCAATGACTAATCGGTAGGGCAGACGTGTTTTCCAATAAATGCGCCGTTTATTATTGGGAATCTTCGATGCGCCGGACGAGATGTTTTCGACCGAATCAACATATCTCCACCAGTCCGGCCAAGTTTCGGGGCGAATCAAGTAGAGCCAGACCGTTTCGATCGGCGACGGAATAAGCCAGGTGGTGTTTAATGAAAAGTCGGTCATAATAACGCGCTCCACGCAATTGGAGTTAATGTCTGATGCAAGATGAATTCAGAATATACTGAAAAAATGAATTTTTCCTATAGTGTGGCGGGTTATACGTCTTGATAATGATATGTTTTAACCCAATTTCGGCCAAGATGAGCTTACGTTTCCAACTAATTATCAGAATTTTGTTTTTATTCGTCTGTATATTGATACTAGGCGGTTCGATCGCGATTTGGCGGGCTCGGGAGGCGGTCACTGAAGAAGTCGGCTCTTCTCTAAACCTGGCATTGCAATTGGTTAAATTCGGATTTTCGAAACCGGCCTCTGCAACCATGAAGGAGTCGGATTGGATTTATTGGCTTAGCGCTTTACGAGAAACACGCCATTTGGATATCCGCGTCCAGCAACCGACCGGTGAAACGATTCAAGTGACCCGTTCGCTGCACAGTGAAGACCGGCCCGACATGCCTCCGGGTTGGTTTGTAAGTTTGGTTACCGCCGATTATGCCGAAACGCACTATCCAATCGTGATGGCCGACGGCAAGGCATTGATGCTGATTATTCAGCCGAATCCGATGGATGAGACTGTCGAGGTTTGGCATGAAACGGTCGCTTTTTTTATTACCCTGTGCTTATTGATTATATTGATCTTTTTGGCGGTACACCAAACCTTGCATAAAACCCTGCGATTTATCGATACGATCGTCGACGGTCTCAGGCGTATCGAAACCGGACAGTATCGGGAAGTGTTGCCGAGGTTTTCGATTCAGGAATACGATAGTATCGCCGGGGCGATTAATCATATGGCCGGCGTACTCGATAAGACTCGTGAGGAAAATCGTGCCTTAACCAAGCATTCGTTAAAAATTCAGGAAGAGGAGCGCCGGCGTTTATCGCAGGAATTACATGACGAATTGGGTCAATCGTTGACGGCAATCAAGGTCATGGCGGTCACTGCTGCGCATGAAAAAGCCGATACCCGTCAAATTACAGAGTCGATCAGCCATATCTGCGATCATTTGATGGCTATCGTACGCTCGATGATGCATCAATTGCATCCTTTGATTTTGACCGAGTTAGGCTTGAAAGCCACGCTCGAAGATATGGTCAACCATTGGTCGGAAAGGAACCCTTGGCTGAATTTGACCATTGAGTGTCCGGACGAGTTGGATTCGCTTGATCAAAATGTTGCGATACAGATATTTCGTGTCATTCAGGAATGTTTGACCAACACAATCCGTCACGCCGAGGCTAAACACGTTAAAATAGTACTGGAAATTTTAGGCGAAAATCGTGATTGTTTGCATTTGGAGGTGGCCGATGACGGGCGCGGTTGCGATATCAATCGGATATCGTCAGGATTCGGGCTCAGAGGCATTCAAGAAAGGATTAAGTCGCTCGATGGCGAGCTGAGCGTCCGCTCGCAACCCGGTCAGGGCATGGCAGTTAGCGCAACGATACCTATTCTATGAAAAGTAAAATCAAAATTATTTTAGTCGACGATCATGCGGTTGTGCGCGCGGGGTTTCGAATGTTGCTCGGGACGCGAGATACGATCGAAATCGTTGCCGAGGCCGATCGAGGGGAGCAGGCGATTCAATTGATGCAGGAACATGCAGTCGATGTCGCCGTGATGGATCTATCGATGCCCGGCCTAGGCGGACTGGAGACGATACGGCGTATTTGTCAACGCGATAGTAAGGCTAAGATTTTGGTGTTTAGCGTGCATGATGAACAGGTCTATGTTAATCGAGCCATTGCGGCCGGAGCCAAAGGCTATATCAGTAAAAACAGTGCGGCGGCCAATCTTGCGATGGCAATAGAGCATATCGCAAATGGCGAAATTTACATCGAAGATGGTCTACTCAAGGATCAAACCGGAAAGTCGGATGTGATGGATTACCATGCAATTATCGAGGCGTTTTCGGCCCGGGAATTCGATGTATTCCGCTTACTTGCGAAAGGCATGACGGTACACAAAGTTTCCGAAGAGCTTTGTTTGGGCTACAAAACGGTCGCCAATTACGGCACGCAAATTAGAAATAAGCTCAAAGTTTCGACGCTGGCGGAACTAGCGCACATCGCGGTGATTTTGGGCTTGATGAAAAATTGAATGGCTTGAGTTTTCCCGTTCCCACCGCTCCAGCTAGGGGCAGGATGTTCTGTGGGAGCGATCCCCTGATCGCGATTTCGAAGTCGGGGCGTTAGATAACAATAAATGCTATCGAAGTCACATTAGCTAAGAAGACAAGACGCTATTTACGATTTTCTCGTTCCCACCGCTTCAGCGTTGGAATGCATACTGATCTTGCCTCGACAGCCAAGGCGTAGGTTTTCGTTCCTTTCCAAGCAAGAGAGGCTGTGCAAGTATTCAATATAACGAACTAACCATGAAGTGACATAAAGAATTAGGTCGTTGCTTTTTTCTTCATTGCCTTCATGTTCTTCATGGTGAATATGTTTTTATGGTATTCGCCAATACTTTCACAGTCTCCAGAGCTTGGGAAACAGCAGGGGAACAATGAATCAACCCCAATCCGCAAAGCTGAGCTATTTGTGTGCAATTTAATTTAACGACTGCCGAGCAGTCATTTTTTCAACCCGATTTTTTAATTTATGTTCGAACTTTATCTCGATAGCGCCGATACCGCGCAAATAGCCCGTTTCCATGACTGCTTGCCAGTCAAGGGCGTGACGACTAATCCATCGATCCTTGCCACGTCCGGGGTCGGTTTAAATCAATTATTATTGAATTTGGCCGAATTGATCGGTCCCGAAGCTCGTTATCATGTTCAGGTCGTTAGTTCGACTGTCAACGGCATGGTCGAGGAAGCGAAACGCTTACAGGATTTACCTTACGACATTGTAGTGAAAGTGCCGGCCAATGAAACCGGATTAGCCGCAATCAAAAAAATCAAAGCCGATGAGATAGCGGTTCTGGCCACGGCTATCTATAGCGTTCAGCAAGGCTTTTTAGCGGCCCTGTGCGGAGCGGATTATCTGGCGCCCTATGTCAATAGAATCGATGCGATGGGCGAGAATGGGCCGCAAGTGGTTGCCGATTTACAAAATTTGCTCGATCGCCAAAAATTGTCGTGTAAATTGTTGCCGGCTAGTTTCAAGAACACTCGGCAAGTACTCGATGTGTTAACTGCGGGGGTGAGCGCTATTACTCTGCCGATCGAGATTGCCGAACAAATGCTGGGGCATCCGGCGGTGAATCCCGCAGTCGCGCAATTCGATTTGGATTGGTGCAATGTGTTTGGTAATCAGTTGTCGTTTGAAAGTTGACGCATGAATCCGGCGTTATGCGCGCGCTTCTCTATTTTCTTTTTCATGGGCGTACGGGGGGGGGTACAAATCATAGGCATCAAGCAAAGAACCGCTAAACCGTTTCCGCTCCTCCCTACATTAACGATCAAACTTTTGGCGCTGTAGTGCCGTAGGGTGGGTAGCAGCGAAGCGGAGACTCATCGCTTTGTTTGAGCGCAGGTACGGTTTTAATAACGCAGCCATTAACCAACCCGCGATTTGTTACAATGGCTGTCATGACTTTCCATGATGGGTTTCGCTCCGCTCTACCCATCCTACCTTAGCAGCCTATCAAACTTTCAGCGCCTTAGGATGGGTTAAATAACCCGTTCCGCAGAGGCGTTGCGATCGGTAACATCTTTGGTTCTGCAATTCAATCAAATCGGAGAGACGACAATGACGATGAATTGGCAAGCAATCGCCGAGCAAATCGAACAGGCGACCGGGCGGCCTTTTTCGGTAACGGAAGCCCGACCGGTCGGCGGCGGCGATATCAATGAAGCTTACCGTTTGAGGAGTGAAGAACGAACTTATTTTGTAAAATTGAATCGTCCGGCTTCGTTCGATATGTTCGAGGCCGAAGCCGAAGGCTTAAGAGAAATAGCCGGCACGCGGACGATAAGGGTGCCCGAACCGGTCGTGTGCGGGCAAACCGAGCACCGGTCGTTTTTGGTTTTAGAACATATCAAGTTCGCTTCTTCGAATTCTCGTTCCGAGCGCCAATTAGGGCGGCAATTAGCGTTACTGCATGGTGCGGAGCGGCCTTATTTCGGATGGCATCGAGACAATACGATCGGGAGTACGCTACAACCGAACGGCCGTTATGACGATTGGCCGGGTTTTTGGCGCGAGCAGCGTTTAGGCTTTCAGTTACGATTGGCGGAGCAAAACGGTTATCGAGGCCGTTTGCAAAGCCAAGGAGAGCGGTTATTGGCGGATATGGATGCCTTGTTCGACGATTACCAACCGAAACCGTCTTTGTTGCATGGCGACTTATGGGGCGGCAATGCCGCTGTCGAAACCGGCGGGGCGCCGGTAATTTTCGATCCGGCCTGTTATTACGGGGACAGCGAAGCAGACTTGGCGATGACCGAGCTTTTCGGCGGGTTTAGCCGGGATTTTTATGCGGCTTATCATGAGGTTTTGCCGGAAGATCCGGGTTATAGGGTTCGAAAGACTTTTTATAATCTTTATCATATTTTGAATCATCTTAATTTGTTCGGTTCAGGTTACCTGAGCCGTGCCGAAGCGATGATCGAGCAAATGTTGGCTGAAGTTTAAGGCAAAGCAGGCCGAAGTCTTTGTGGTGTGTTGAATACCCTGCCTCGCTCGGAAATACCGGCAATCGATGCCGGTTTGATAACGATTAGGGCGAAGCCCGTATGCAACGCCAGCGGAATACGGGGAATTCGTGGCCTCGCCCATCCCGGATTGCGCTGCGCTCCCTCCGGGCTACGGTGCTAAAAATTCCATGAAAGGTGTCTGAAAGGAATCGGAATTACAATGCCTCACGACTTAAGCGGAATGTGCCGCATTAGGTTTCAGTTTAATTTTCAAACTCTGTTCATCTTTATTTTTAAGGAGTCAACAAGCATGGCAAAAATCAGTAATTTACGCGTAGGCGAATCATTAGTTGGCGACGGCAACGAAGTCGCACACATCGATCTGATTATCGGCCCACGCGGTTCGGCTGCCGAAACCGCTTTCGCAAACTGCCTGACAAACAACAAAGACGGTTTCTCCAGCTTGCTTGCTGTTGTTGCCCCTAACTTGATGGTAAAACCTGCGACCGTAATGTTCAATAAGGTCACGATCAAAGGTTCCAAGCAAGCCGTCCAAATGTTCGGACCCGCTCAGCGCGGCGTGGCGATGGCGGTTGCTGATTCGGTCGAAAGCGGCATTATTCCTGCCGACGAAGCCGACAATCTGTTTATTTCGGTAGGTGTTTTTATCCACTGGATGGCTGAAGACGACGCCAAAATTCAACAATACAACTACGAAGCGACTAAAGAAGCAATCGAGCGTGCCGTTGCCGGTTCTCCAACCGCTCAGGAAGTCGTGGCCGGCAAAGCGACTGCAACGCATCCATTTGCGGCGAATTAAGGAATAAGTTGACCGTTTCCGGTCGGGATGACTGGACAAATCGGCAGGATAGCCGGTTTGCATTGACTCGAAGGATAATGCATAAGGAAGGGCATAGTAAGTTCGACGCCATGGACGGCCCCCCTCTCCCATTCAAACAATAAAAAACGAGAACTATTCGATATTCAGTTTTAGTGTTTCGGTAATGTAATCCCGCCTTCCTCGACGATTAGCGCTTTTTTCAACATGTCGCTGGCCGACGGGTATTTTTCGTAAATGTCTCCGATCGTTTTGTAGTAAGCAATCGTATCGAATGGCTGCTTGGCTTGCTGTTCGGTGATGTCTGCCAGTATGGCGCCGAATTCCGGCGTTGTGGTAACGACGCGCAAGCCTTTGACGATGCTTGTAGCCGAATCGACCAATACCAGATTGAATGGCAGATAGCCGGGGCCGGTTGCGACAGTTTCATCGCCGGCTAAGTGAATTGTGAAAGCTAGGTCCGACCATTCCAGAAAATTATCGATCTTAAACAAAAAAAACAGCGCATCGTTCTCGGTAAAAAGTCCGAACGAACACGAGCCATTCAAAAAGGCATCGATTTGTTGTCGATTCAGCGAAAAATTAAAGGTCAGCACCGGGGTGCCGTTGACCAGAATTACGCTCATGCCTTCGTCAGGCAAATTGTGATCGAATCGTTCGCCGACCGTTAATTTCATAATATCCGACATATCAGGATTGCCGAGCATGCGTGTAGAGGTTATTGAATAGGCGGATTGCAACCAGAATCAGCGCTTGCGTGATTTGTGTGGCAGGTACCCGGCTTGGGTTTTCCGAGGCATAATCATCGACTGCTGCGTTCATAAATGCAATGAGCCCGGATTGCGGAGTTTCATCGTGTGTTCTTGAAATCATTCTTTGTTGCAACGAGTTCCGGATTTTTTCGTCCATGTCTTGATTTTTCTTCACGGCTTGCAATTCGGTATCGAGTAGCATCGCTTGTTTTTGAAGCCAATCGATATCGAGTTCGTTTTGCGCGGGCAGTGGGCCGAAGGCTTTTTGAAATACGCAGAGCAAGTCGAAGCACAAATCCATGAATAAATGCGCCATGTCTTGATTCTGCTCGGCAATGATGCCGGGAAAAATACCGAACAGCATCTGCGCGAGCATCGTCTGGTCGGTTTGGAAGTCGGCCATGATTTTTCTGCCGGTTGTCTCGTCGATGCTTTTGGCGTATTCGAGGGCTTTATAAAGCTCTCGGTCTGTCAGTGCTTGCATGATTTTTTCCGATAATGAAGTTAGTTGTGGAATGATATCATTTTGATGCAAGGCAATAAAAATGCGCAGAGTTCTAGGCATTTATTCGGCGCTAAATCTTACTGTGAAAGTTCATAGATTTAGACCAATTATCTAATTTTTCGATATACAAATCTCCGTTCTGGCAATTCCGGTTCTGAAGAGGGTGCGGTTGCTCGATCGACAGGCGTCGGCGGCAGGGCAGATTTTTGCTCCTGCAAAATCTGCATTCACGCCGTCCTTGGCTTTCGAGCCGCCGTCGAGCCTACATGGACGTATTCACGGCGTCCTGTCGGGCGAGTGACCGCACCCTCCCCACCAGAGAACTTTCATTTGCCAGGGCGATGGCTAGGCCTTCATGAACGTTACTTAGGATTTCTGACAAATAAACCTAAAAAGAGCAGTTGACGCGTTTTTTCCTTTGTAGGGCGGACTATTTCTCGTTCGCTTACCGCGTACCCAAACTCAGCGTCGCAGTGATGCCTGGCTCTTTCCTAACCGGATTCAGTTCTGTCGCGAGTAGGAATATCCGGTTTCCGGGGATACCGCCTTCGGCAATCAGGTAGTTTTGTATTGCTCCGGCTCGGCGTACTGCTAAGTCGTTTAGTCGTTGTTGATCGGGTTCCAAGGTCGCCTCGAGCGTTTTCCGAGCGATCTCATAAAAGTCGCCTTGTTCGGGATTTTTCAATCTTGGTCTGCCGAAGAGCGTGTAGTCGGCCAGCATCGGAAATTTCTCGATGAAGAGTTGTGCCAGCAAACGCTGTTCTTCGTCTTCGGATAGCGTGACATATTCCGCGCGGATTCTTCTACCTTCCGCTCTGAGTTCTTTCGCTCTCATCGATTTCAGTTGATCGTTAAGCGCTTCCGAGCGCAACGCCGGCCAGTCCAGAGCCTCGAAAGCGGCGCCTTTGATTTCCAATCTGAGAGCCAGTCTGTCTTTCAATGCCTTAGCCAATGCGTCGAGCTTGGCTTTTTCGGCCTCTGCGATTTTGGTGCTGCCCGGTTCGAAAGTGATAGCGCTTAAATCCTGTTCCGCGTCGAACATTGATGCGATGGCTCTGAATGGTGATGTGGCGATGTTTCTTATCAGGTTGCCGAGCGCTCTCATCACTAACGAGCCGACGCTGAATTCCGGATCGTCGAGACTTCCGGTAATAGGTAAGTCGATATTGATTTGCCCTTTGGAGTCTTTCAGTAATGCAATCGCTAAATTTAACGGTAGCGATACCGCATCGGGGTTTTCGACTCTCTCGCCGAGCGTGAATTGATCGATGAACAGATTGTTCTGTGCGTTGAGTTTGCCTTGGTCGATCGTGTATTTGAGATCCAGCGACATTTGACCTCTTTCGATTTTATAACCGGCAAATTGAGCCATGTAGGGCGTGACCAGCGGCAACGGCATGTCCTTGAAATTAAGTTCGATCGCTGAATCGCCGCTGTCCATTTGATAATTGCCGGCAATGCCGACACTGGCCAAATTATAAACCTTGCCTTGCAGCGACAGATCGGCGGTAGCGCCGGGCTGGGACGAAATGCCGGACAAGACGCCTTCAAGATTATTCATTTGCGTGACGAAAGGCAGTATCAGCGAGTAGTCGGCAAAATCGGACAAGCCTCTTTTGACTTCGATTCGGCCGATATGGTAATGGATTGGGCTATCGGATTCGGTTTCGGGCTGTTCGGTCTCCGGTGTTTCGGTCGCTAAGACGATATCGTTGAAGTTCGTCGTTCCGTCTTTTTTGATCAATACGCGAATGTAAGGCCGGTCGAAGCGGATGTCTTCAAAAATGAACCGGTTAGCCGCTAGGTCAATCGAAATACTGCCGAGATCAAGCTTACGCCATTTGACGAAATCCCGGCGTTGAACTTGATCGCGAGTTAACAGCCTGTCTATATGAGCATCACCTTGAAATTTCAAGTCCAGCTCGTCCTGTTCATTGATTGCCAATAAAGCCTGACCTTGAGCGGAAAAATCGCCTTCTATGAGGTCCAAACGAACATGACTTTCCAAGTAGGGTTGGAAAGTTTTTAGCGCGATCGCATCGACTTTGAGTTCGAGGTCGGCCCATAGCGGGGTAGGGGCTAATCGACCTTCGATGTTGATCGAGCCGGTTTCATTGACTTTCGTGTGTAAACGAACCGGTGATTTTTGATCGGTTTGATCCGTTAAGTGCTCGATGCCGACGGTCAGATCGGACAAGGTGATCGGAGCCGGTGTTTTTTGAGTTTTGTCGGTAAACGCTATTTGATAGCCGTCGATAGTGAACGAGTCGAGCACGAATTGCCAGGGTTTACTATCGGATGTCGGTAGCGAATCGTTTTTTTCGGTGCTTTCGTCACCGAATAGAGCTAGATAGTTGAATTGACCGTCCGGGTTGAGCCAGGCTTTCAGCTTCGCGCCTTTCGATGTCAGCGACGCGATATGGATGCGCTGTTTAGCGGTATCGGTCTTGATGCCGCTAGCTGCTAGTGCCGGAATGTTGATGAGTTCGCTATCTTGCCCGTTAGCCCCGAATTGGAGTTCGCTCAGATCTATTTTGCCTTTTTCGATTTGGATGGCCATGTCAGGGGTCACTGTCACATCGGCTGCAATCGTTAAACGACTCAATTCGGCTTCGAGCAGTTCGGTATGCGGCTTGAAGGCCATTTTTAGTTTGTTGAGATCGAATCGGCTTTGATCTATGCTCAGTTTGAGACCTTGTTCATTGCTTTCGGCTGTATAGACGGCATCGAAAGCCATTTTATGCGCCGATAGTTCAGGGATGTCGGCGGAAGGCTTGGAAGGTTTCAGGATGAATGTGTCGAGTGCCAGTTTAGCGGTATCGGTGTTGACTTTTAATTCGCCATTGGCTGTTGCCAGACTGAAGTTGGCGCCTAATCCGACGGATTTAACGCTAATATCGGTTCTTTGTCCCTGTTCCGTGGGGATATTTAGGCTGAGGTTGCCCACATTGAGTTGGTTTGGCGTCGTAGTCTTGAGCGTTATCTCGTCATTGGACATCGTCAGTTCGTAATTGGCATCGAACTTGAGTGATTTAGCCTCGATATCGGAGTCTTGGCCGGGTTCTGCGGCGATTTTGAGTTTGAGATTATCGGCGCCGAACCGGATGGGTTTGATTGCTGCGGTTATGCCGTCCTCTTCGGTATTCAACGTATAGTCGACCGAAAGATTCAGTTCGCCGTCGTCGACTTTGATATCGCCGATTTCCTGTAAAAAAAGCTGTCCGATTCGAGTTAATCCGACTTTTTCCAGTTTAATCGAGCCTTGCGATTGTAGGGGCTTAAGTGTGATCGAGCCTTGCCAATCGAGCGTGGTACTCGAGTCCGAAATAAAAGAAAATTGCAGCGGGGCAGGTTCGGAATCGACCGAATTGAGTTCGCTCAACGATAGGTTAATCGAGCCGAAAGTTTCTTTTTGCGGTTCGGCCAGTTGAAGATCGTCCCAAAGGACAGATCCTTCCAAAACGGCTAGGCCGCGGAGTCGGAACGCAAATATTCCGGTATCTTCTTCGATAGGTTGTGCTTCCGGGTCCGCTTCGGTCAAATCGGCGAAATTGAATATGCCTTCAGAGTCTTTGGCGATTCTGACGAAGGGTTCGGTCAAGGAAACTTTCTCGATGATAGGCTTAAAATGCGTAATTGAATCGAAGCCAGCGATATCGATATAAAGGTCTTTGAATGACGCGAATGTTTGTCCGTCGGTTTCTTTTAATTCGAAGCCGTTGACAGCCATTTCCAGCGTGAATGGATTGATCGATAGTTTTTCGACAACAGCCTCGCGTCCGATTTCCTGGTGGATGACTTTAGGGAGTTGCTTTTTCAGAACGGCCGGCACGATCCAAAAGCCGGCGAGGGCATACAATGCAAACAAGATCGAAAGGACTGCAATAGTTTTGGTTCGGTTTCGTAATCCATTTTGTATCCGTTCTAATAAAACAGCGGTATTCATTCGGCCTCCGCGTCGCCATGAAAAATTTAGTGGTTATCGTTATTTTATACTCCAAAAGAGGATTGGGGGGAGAATTGTGGCGGCTAGTTTGCAGCGAGCGGTGAGTAGGCAAAGGTGAAAGGTGAAAGGTGAAAGGTGAAAGGTGAAAGGTGAAAGGTGAAAGGTGAAAGGTGAAAGGTGAAAGGTGAAAGGTGAAAGGTGAAAGGTGAAAGGTGAAAGGTGAAAGGTGAAAGGTGAAAGGTGAAAGGTGAAAGGTGAAAGGTGAAAGGTGAAAGGTGAAAGGTGAAAGGTGAAAGGTGAAAGGTGAAAGGTGAAAGGTGAAAGGTGAAAGGTGAAAGGTGAAAGGTGAAAGGTGAAAGGTGAAAGGTGAAAGGTGAAAGGTGAAAGGTGAAAGGTGAAAGGTGAAAGGTGAAAGGTGAAATCGGCGCTTGACAAGCACTAAAAAACATGAATTATTTCACTATTCACTATTCACTATTCACTATTCACTATTCACTATTCACTATTCACTATTCACTATTCACTATTCACTATTCACTATTCACTATTCACTATTCACTATTCACCGCCATAATGTGGATGGACGAAACCGTCCATCCTTTCCGGTAGGGAAGATTAGGTTAGATTGTGGTAACCGGTTTCTTCGTGGGTTGCGATATCCAGGCCTTGTTGTTCTTGGTCTTTGGTGACTCTTAAACCGATCAGTAGATCCAGGACTTTCAAGATCAAATAACTAAAAAAACCGCTCCAGAGAATCGTGACGCCGACCGCCAGCGCTTGTACGCCGACTTGATCCATGATCGAAACGCCTTCGTCCAAACCCAATCCGCCTAAACTGGTGGCAGCGAAAACGCCGGTCAAAAGCGATCCGACGATGCCGCCGACGCCATGAACAGGAAATACGTCGAGCGAGTCGTCGATTTTCAGCTTTCGCTTCATGAATTGAGTGGCGACAAAGCAGAGCGCACCTGCAGTAACGCCTATCACCAATGCGCCTGCGGGACCGACGAAGCCGGAAGCCGGCGTTATGGTGCCGAGGCCTGCGACCATGCCGGTCACGATGCCCAATGCGCTGGGTTTGCCGAATTTGATCCATTCGATGAACATCCATGTTAAAGAGCCGGCTGCCGCACCGGTGTGCGTTACCAGGATCGCCATGCCGGCTGAACCGTCGGCGGTCAACGCGCTGCCGCCATTGAAGCCGAACCAGCCGACCCAGAGCATGCCTGCGCCGGTTAACACCATCGTCATGTTATGAGGCGGCATCGCAGTAGTCGGGAAACCTCTTCGATTACCGAGAACTAAGGCCGATACCAGGGCAGCAACGCCGGCATTGACATGAATCACGATGCCGCCGGCGAAATCCATGACGCCCAAGTCGGCGAGCCAGCCACCGCCCCAGATCCAATGACATATCGGTACATAAACCAGCAGCAACCACAAGGCGCTGAACCAGAGAATGGCGGAAAACTTCATGCGCTCTGCGAAACCGCCGACGATCAAAGCCGGCGTAATGATTGCAAAAGTCATTTGAAACATAAAGAAGACGGTTTCCGGTATGTCGCCGATTAGAGAATCCGTGACCAAGCTGGGCACGAAAAATTTATGGGTGCCGCCCATAACTTGTTGCAAATCTCCTCCGTCGTCGAAAATCAGGCTATATACGCCTGCAAGCCATAGCAGCGAAACGATGCAGGTGATTGCGAAACATTGCGTTAGCACCGATAGCACGTTTTTGCTTCTGACGAGTCCGCCATAGAACAGGGAAAGCCCGGGCAGAGTCATGAAGAGCACTAATGCGGTAGAGGTTAATACCCATGCGGTATTGCTTTGATTGAGTTCGCCTGCCGCGGCAAGTTGCGGTAGGCCGAACAGTAAAATGAAACTGTTCAGTTTGTTAAGGGTCATGCTGTCCTCGTTAATTATTATAAATTTTTAGTGGACGCGCGCGGAATTGTCGGTACCGGGAATAAATCATATCCAGGTACCGAATAGTTTTAGGCTTGTTCGTGAGCTTAACCCAGCCTTAGCCAATGTATAGTGCCTATGGTTTAAAATATTGAGTGATATAAGCTAAAAAATCATGCCGAATTTTATCCAGCTTTTACAATGAAGGCTGGGTCGATATTGTCGTGCATAATGTTTATTTTTAGTTAACTTTCAATGTTTTATGATAGGCATCGCTTAAGGCAGGGTTAAATGGCGTCGCTGCCGGTTTCACCGGTTCGGATGCGAATCACTTGCTCCAGACTTGTCACAAAAATCTTGCCGTCGCCTATCTTCCCGGTATTAGCGGCCTTGACAATGGTTTCAATGGCCTGATCCAGGATTTCATCGGAAACGGCAATTTCCAATTTCACTTTGGGCAAAAAGTCCACGACATATTCCGCGCCGCGATAAAGTTCGGTATGCCCTTTTTGGCGCCCGAATCCTTTGACTTCGGTGGCAGTAACTCCCGCAACGCCGATTTCCGATAAGGCTTCTCTGACGTCATCCATTTTGAATGGTTTGATAATCGCTGTAATTAATTTCATATTGATCTTCCAGAGTGGTTAAGTTGCTATCGTATCCCTTTCGGGGTTCGGTTTAAGCCGCAATCATAGTTAAATATCCTAATAGTTACAATTTCATAAGGCTTAATCCGATGCGGGGCGTTACTTTTTCCGAAAAA
The DNA here is from genome assembly GCF_038051925.1 of Methylotuvimicrobium sp. KM2. Lineage (NCBI taxonomy): Bacteria > Pseudomonadati > Pseudomonadota > Gammaproteobacteria > Methylococcales > Methylococcaceae > Methylotuvimicrobium > Methylotuvimicrobium sp. KM2. The sequence goes on from NZ_CP150634.1 coordinate 1,027,290, forward strand.
AACGGGCGCACGACGCGCCCGTTGTTGGTAGTTCAACGCGTTAGCGTTTGCTGCCTTCGGTCGTAAACTCGGGGTAAGCTTCCATGCCGCATTCGGAGAAATCGACGCCTTTGTATTCTTCTTCTTCGCTGACGCGGATGCCCATCGCTAGCTTGATTATGTACCAAGTCAGTAGGCTGCTGAAGAAGACGAAGCCGAATATCGTTAATGCGCCGATCATTTGTGCCGCGAAACTTGCTTCGTCATTAGAGAGACAAACCGCAATAAGTCCCCAAAGACCGACGACGCCATGGACCGAAATCGCGCCGACCGGGTCGTCGATTTTGAGTTTGTCCCAGGTGATGATTGAAAACACGACCAGTACGCCGCCAACGATGCCGATACCTGTGGCCAGCAGTGGTGTAGGTGTTAACGGTTCTGCGGTGATAGCGACCAAACCTGCCAAGGCGCCGTTCAGCGTCATCGAAAGATCGGCCTTGCCGAACATGAAATGATGAGTTAGCAAAGCGGCTACAAGTCCGCCGGCTGCGGCCATGTTGGTGTTGACGAAGACCAGGGCAACCGAGTTAGCTTCGCCGATGTCCGAAATTTTCAGTTCCGAGCCGCCGTTGAATCCGAACCAACCCATCCAAAGAATGAAAGTTCCAAGGGTTGCCAGCGGCATATTACAGCCTGGGATTGGGTTGATTGAGCCGTCTGCTCCATATTTTCCCTTACGTGCACCGAGTAATACTACTCCCGCCAATGCCGCGCTCGCGCCACACATGTGAACTACGCCGGAACCGGCAAAATCGAGAAAGCCAAGGCCATCGAGAAAGCCTGTGCCCCATTTCCAATAACCTTGCAGCGGGTAGATAAAACCGGTCATTATGATTGCAAATACCAAGAACGACCAGAGCTTCATGCGTTCGGCAACGGCGCCGGACACGATTGACATCGCTGTCGCAACGAACACGACTTGAAAGAAAAAGTCGGCCATTTTCGAGTAATAGGTTTCTCCTTCGCTGCCCATTACGGCCTCGGTCGTATGGTCATCACCGAGCAGGAAGCTGATGCCGGGCCATACACTGTTGACCGCTTCATCAGGGTACATGATGTTGTAACCGACCAGCATGTACATGATGCAGGCGATCGCAAACAAGGCGATGTTTTTGGTTAAAATTTCGGTGGTGTTTTTGGCTCTGACCAAACCGGCCTCAAGCATCGCGAATCCGGCCGCCATCCACATGACTAGCGCGCCGCTCATTAAAAAATAAAATGTATCGAGCGCGTAACTTAATTCAACTAATTTATCCACTTTCGATCTCCTCGTTAACGATGTTATAAAGCTTCTTCGCCGGTTTCACCGGTTCGGATGCGGACGACTTGCTCGAGATTGCTGACAAAAATTTTGCCGTCGCCAATCTTGCCGGTATTGGCTGCTTTGGAAATGGCTTCCACAGCCGCTTCGAGCTGTTCGTCGCCGATGGCTACCTCGACCTTGGCCTTTGGTAGAAAATCCACGACATATTCCGCGCCGCGATACAATTCCGTATGGCCTTTTTGGCGGCCAAAACCTTTAACTTCCGTTACGGTGACTCCTGAAACCCCTATTTCCGATAACGCTTCGCGTACATCGTCCAGCTTAAAGGGCTTAACAATTGCTGTTATTAATTTCATCTCTATGCCTCTTGTTAAGTTACGAACTCGAATTTGTTTAAAGCACGGAGCGTGCCATAAAAGTCAAGGATGTTATTGACCCAAAATTTGGGCGCTTGCCTTAACAGGAGATATTGTTTTGTGTCAATGTGGTGCAACTTGTTTTAAACTGCGCACCATAATGATGCTAAGAAGGGTGGGCTGTCGATGAGCGACGTTGCTTTTGTAATTGAGATCAATTAGTTGCTTATATGGCATGTGACGTGCTTAAAAATAGTATGTAGTGATTTCGAAAGCCGGTACCATTCATTTGCAGCAATCGTTTTGAGGTCTAGCGAACCTCCGGCCGCTATTTGAAGAAGTTATTTCATGCTCGTTACATGGAGCATACGGTTCTTTTTGATTTGCTCGCCGATCAATGACTGGTTAATGGAGAAGGGTTATAAAACTTTTCCGGGCGGCTATATTGCAACTCAAAAAAATGATATCGTTATCGCGAAATATTCTTAAAAATTTACATATAACAATCAACCTAGGAGACAACTTACATGTCTGTAGAAAATGTACTTAAAATGATTCAGGAGCACGATGTTAAATTTGTCGACTTTCGCTTTTGCGATACGCGCGGCAAAGAGCAGCATGTGACTTTTCCTGCTCATGATGTGGATGAAGATCTTTTTGAAGAAGGCAAGATGTTCGATGGCTCCTCGGTTGCGGGCTGGAAAGGTATTAACGAGTCGGATATGATTCTAATGCCGGATCCAAGTACGGCGGTGATGGATCCGTTTTATGACGATAACACGCTGATTCTGCGTTGCGATATCATCGAGCCGAACGACATGCAAGGCTACGAACGCGATCCGCGCTCTATAGCGAAACGCGCAGAAGCTTATTTGGCTAGCACCGGAATTGCCGATGCGGCTTTCTTCGGTCCTGAAAACGAGTTTTTCGTATTTGACGATGTACGTTGGTCGGCCAATATTTCAGGCGCTTCATACAAGATCGATTCTTCCGAGGCCGGCTGGAACTCCGAAAAAGCCTATGAAGACGGAAACATGGGGCATCGTCCAAGCGTGAAAGGCGGTTATTTTCCTGTGCCTCCGGTCGATTCGTTGCAGGATATGCGTTCCGCGATGTGTTTGATTCTCGAAGAAATGGGCATGGTTACCGAAGTGCATCACCATGAGGTTGCAACTGCCGGCCAATGCGAGATCGGTGTTAAATTCGGTACGTTGGTTAAAAAAGCCGACGAAGTGCTGGGTTTGAAATATGTCGTGACCAATATTGCGCATGCTTACGGTAAAACCGCGACATTCATGCCGAAACCTCTCGTAGGGGATAACGGTAGCGGTATGCATGTTCATCAGTCCTTGGCTAAAAATGGCGTCAATCTATTTTCCGGCGACTTATATGGGGGTTTGTCGGAAACAGCGTTGTACTATATCGGTGGTATTATCAAGCACGCCAAAGCGCTGAATGCATTTACCAATGCCTCGACAAACAGCTATAAGCGCTTAGTTCCAGGCTTCGAGGCGCCGGTAATGTTGGCTTATTCGTCACGTAACCGTTCGGCATCGATTCGTATACCTTTCATTAACAATCCGAAAGGACGTCGTATCGAGGTGCGCTTCCCCGACTCGACCGCTAACCCTTATTTAGCGTTCTCGGCAATGCTAATGGCGGGTTTGGATGGCATTCAAAACAAAATTCATCCAGGCGATGCGATGGATAAAGATTTGTACGATTTACCGCCGGAAGAAGAAAAAGCGATTCCGCAAGTTTGCCATGCTTTCGATCAAGCTTTGCAGGCATTGGATAGTGATCGCGAATTCTTGAAACAAGGCGGCGTGTTTACCGATGACGCCATCGACGGTTATATTGCGTTGAAAATGGAAGAAGTGACCCGTCTGCGGATGAGCACGCACCCGGTTGAATTCGATATGTATTACAGTCTGTAATAACGAATCGAAAATACAATAACAAAACGCCCCATAATGGGGCGTTTTTTATTTGGGCGCACCAAAAGTGCCGGTCAATAGTTTTCTCTATTCTCGTTTTGCACCGGAAATGATGGGGAAGGGAGAAAGGAGAAAGAGGAAAGAGGAAAGAGGAAAGGGGCAAGGGCTTCTGGTTTCCACGGTCCTCTGTGGGAACCCATGCCGGAGTTGCCGAGGCGAGATCGGTATGCGTTCCCACGCTGGAGCGTGGGAACGAGGAAGGAGTTGTAGGGAGTAGGGTGATATCATCGAGAGTATCGTTCCCACGCTCTGCGTGGGAATGCAGTCCGAACCGCTCTGCGGTTCGAGGACGCTGAATCTCCGTAGGGTACGTTTCGTGTTCCATGGCAACCCCTCCAATATTACATAAAACATTTCTGGTTCCTACGGTCCTCCGTGGGAACCTATGCCGTAGCTGCCGAGGCAAGATTGGTATGCATTCCCACGCTGGAGCGTGGGAACAAGAAAAAAACCGTCATCCCGGCAGTGATTATCGGGACTCAGGTCACAAGGACGTGAGGGCCTGTGGCAAGACATGGCCCCCCCGGAGGTCTTCGGTAAATACCTAAATATTTTGGTCCAATATTTGCTTTTTATATTAGTAAGACGATCGTTTTCTCTGTATGAATATTTCTTTCTCGATTAACCGATAAGCTCATGACTTTAAAAAACCGTGTATAAAAAGATTCTCGAACACTTAAATGAAGCGGTTTTGCTATTCGATCGGCAGCTTAAACTGACTTACATCAACACCGCCGGTGAGATTCTCTTCGCCGATAGTGCTCGACACTTGTTGGGCAATAGCGCCATTGAGTTATTCAAGACGGTCGATTCGGAGCAGCGGTTGGATCTGGAGCAATGCCTACGTATGGATGAGCCCTTAGTCGATCGCGAATTAACCCTGGATATTATGAATCAGAGCATTACGGTTAATTTTAGTGCAACGCCCGTTATCAATGATGATCAGGTTACTGAGATAATTGTTGAGTTGCAGCAACTGGATAGGCATTTACGCATTTCTAAGGAAGAGCAATTATTATCTCAGCAATCAACCGTTCGAATGTTGGTCAGAGGTCTGGCTCATGAAATCAAAAATCCCCTTGGAGGGTTAAGAGGCGCGGCACAGTTGCTGGATCTAGAATTGGATGATCCTGAACTGAAGGAATACACTCAAATTATTATTGCCGAGTCCGATCGACTGCAAGGTTTAATGGATAAAATGCTCGGCCCTAATAAGCTACCGAATAAAGCGCTATTAAATATTCATGAAGTTGTCGAACGAGTTAGGCAATTAGTGCTTATCGAAGCGAACGGAAAACTGAGCGTTATTCAGGATTACGATCCTAGTATTCCGGATGTTTTTGCCGATAAAAATCAATTGATTCAAGCGGTATTGAATATTGTAAGAAATGCCGTTCAGGCGATGGAAGGCAGCGGAGTACTGACTTTAAAAACCAGAGTTTGCCGGCAGATGACGATAGGTCGCAAAAGAAATAAATTGACCGCGAGAATCGATATTATCGATACCGGTCCCGGAATCGATAAAGAGATGATGAGCAAGGTTTTTTATCCGATGATTACCGGACGGGCCAGCGGAACAGGGCTGGGTTTGTCCATCGCACAGTCTTTGATCAATCAACATGACGGCATGATCGAATGCGATAGTCAGCCTGGTCGTACCGTTTTTTCAATTTATTTACCCCTGGAGAATCACCATGAGTAATTCGGGCATGGTTTGGATCGTCGACGACGATAAATCCATCCGCTGGGTATTAGAGAAAGCCCTGCAAAAAGCCGCGATCGAAACCCGTTCATTCGCTAACGGTAACGTGTTGCTCGAAGCGTTGAAATCCGAAGAACCGGACGCGTTGATCACCGATATTCGCATGCCCGGCATCGATGGCTTGCAGTTGTTGAAGAGCGTGCAAAGCAGTCATCCGGATTTACCGGTGATCGTGATGACCGCACATTCCGATTTGGAAAGCGCGGTATCGGCATTTCACGGCGGGGCCTTCGAATATTTGCCCAAGCCGTTTGATATAAAAGAAGTCGTTGAGGTTGTTCGACGCGCGTGTGAGCATTCCAAGCAAAGGCAGGAATCGATACATAATAACCATGTCGCTGAAGCAACACCCGAAATTATCGGCGCCGCTCCGGCGATGCAAGAAGTATTTAGGGCGATAGGTCGATTGGCTCGCTCCCACATTACCGTGATGATCAATGGCGAGTCCGGAACCGGCAAGGAATTGGTGGCCAAGGCTTTACATCGTCATAGTCCAAGAGCGAGTAATCCGTTCATTGCATTGAACATGGCCGCGATCCCTAAGGATTTGATGGAATCCGAATTATTCGGGCATGAAAAAGGTGCGTTTACCGGAGCACAAGCGCGACGGTCGGGGCGATTCGAGCAAGCCAATCACGGAACGCTGTTCCTCGACGAAATCGGCGATATGCCCGCCGAACTGCAAACGCGATTGTTGAGAGTGCTGGCGGACGGCGAATTTTATCCGGTCGGTGCGCATTCATCGGTCAAGGTCGATGTTCGGATCATTGCCGCGACACACCAGAATCTTGAAGCCTTGGTCGCTCAAGGGCGGTTTCGCGAGGATTTATTTCATCGCTTGAATGTTATTCGCATTCATATTCCACCACTTCGAGATCGCCGAGAAGATATTCCGTTGCTAATGCAGTATTTTTTAAGTAAAGCCGCGGCCGAATTGAATACCGAATTAAAGGTGCTTAAGCCTGATGCCGAACAATTCTTGAAGGCCCTGGAATGGCCGGGAAATGTACGCCAGCTCGAGAATCTGTGTCGTTGGCTGACCGTAATGGCTTCAGGTAGGGAAATTCACAAGAATGAATTGCCGCCGGAATTGCTGCATAGTCGAGAGGAGTCGGGCGGGGCTGATGAGAATTGGCAAGGGGTATTGAAGAAAAATATAGAGTACCAATTGCATAAGGGCGATCAGGAGATCGCCAAACATACGATACCGGTAGTCGAAGCCATTTTGATTAAGTCGGCATTGGATTTTACCGGCGGAAAACGTCACGAAGCGGCTAAGCTTCTGGGTTACGGTAGGAATACGCTGACACGTAAAATCAAAGAGTTGGATATCGAAGAATAATCGGTAATCTGATTATGTAGAATAGGCCCGTTAACCCACGCGTTCCAGCTTGGGAATACCGAAACCGGAAGCTTTATATCTGGTAAGGACGTAGCCCGTATGCAGAGCTAGCGGAATACGGGAAATTCGTGGCCTCGCCCATCCCGGATTGCGCTGCGCTCCATCCGGGCTACGGTGCTACGAAGTATATACACATGGCCGTCACGAAATCCTTATGGCTCGAGAAGAGGGCTTTCAAGGATGAAAGCCCTCAATCCGGTGTGATTGCCTATAAGGTTTAGCCTTTGAGCAAATCCTTGACTTTAGCCATGATGCCGTTCGGATCGATGCCTTGGTGCGGGAATTGCTCCCACAAGCCGCCGCAGCCTTCTTTATGCGTGGCGATGTGAGCAAATTTAGGCGTGTAACCGCGTTCCAGTAACCATGAGCCATATCGGCTGCCCAGACCGGTTTTGCGGTTGAACGATTCGACGACCAACACCATCGGCGATTTTCCGACTTTGGCCAGCATGTCTTCGTCGATGACGTTTAATGTCGGTTTGTTGATCAAGCCGACATCGATGCCTTCTTGTTTCAAACGTTCAACCGCATCCAGCGCGCGGTATAAGGATTCGCCGAAGCTGACGACATAGCCTTGCGTCCCTTCGCGGATGACTTCGTCCTTGCCGGAAACGAATTGGTAATTGCCGCCGAAGAAATCGTTCCCGTCGCTATCAAGGATCATAGGGACTTTCGAGCGGGTAGAGAAGACGAAACGCAGACCCGGGTTGAAGAAAATAGTTTCCAAGCAGGCTTTCATTTGGTTCGGGTCGGCCGGGAAGTACAGATTGGTGTCGTAACCGTCGCTCAAACCGTTGTCGGCGAACATGTTGTTTAAACCGAAATGGCAGGTGTTGTCGGCCATATCGTCGATACCGGAATGCGAGAAATGACACAACACGTTGGAATTGTTCAAACGCGCCATTGTAATTTCGGAAATACACATTTCCAGGAAAGCGCTGAATGTGCCGAAAATACCTTGCTTACCGGCTTCCATACCGAAACCTGCCGCCGCGGAAAAGTTGCCGCGCTCCATGATGCCGGAAGAGATGAAAATCTCGGGGTAAGCATCATGAATTTTCTTTAATCCGCAAGAGCCCTCGAGGTCGCTGTCGATCACGCGGACTTTTTCCAGACGTTCCGCTTCGGACAATCGGCCCAAAATCGCGACAGACGCATCGCCGAAGACGTTTCGGTTGGCATCCCATTTGTCGCTGGAGCCGAGGAAGGTGTAGTCTTGTTTCGGTGCTTGGATAGACTTTAGGTGTTCGACAGCGGCTTGCTGACCGTTGGCTTCCAAGTATTCGAGCGCCAATTTAACCGAGATGACATCGTGACCGTGGGTCGAGCCTTCCAAGCCTTTGATGCCGGGGCACATCGGGCGGTGATTGATGACCGCGACAGGACCTTGCGTGTTGATCGCGGTGACGATGCGGTGGTACAAGTCGTCGAGGTCTTCGCCGTCGCCTTCCAGTACTTTAACGCCATGGCCTTCCAGCGTTTTAGCGGTGCTGCATCCGCCCAAGTAATGGGAAGGGTGACCGGCGATCGTGACATCGTTATCGTCGATAATGAGTTTCACGTTGAGATTTTGAGCAACGGCAAGGCGTGCCGCTTCGGCATCATTACCTTCTTGTTGCGAGCCGTCGGAGCCCAGGCAGAATAATGTCTTGCTAGGGTTTGCCATCGCCACGCCATTGACGTAAGGCCACATGTGACCTAAGCGACCGGAGCTGAATTTTACGCCAGGCGTAAAGCCCAGTTCAGGATGGCCCGGTAGATGAGAATGCGCTTCGCGGTAATGCATCAGCTTTTCGGCCGGTAAATCGCCGTTTAGCGTGGACATCAAGTATTGTGTGGCAACGCGGTGTCCTGCTTCATCGAAAAAGACAGGAACGAATTTATCGTCATTGCCGCGAAACAGGGCGTCCAGAATCATGACTTCCGGAACCGTATCGAACGGGCCGCCGGTGTGTCCGCCAACGCCTCTGGCGGCGCCGGTTGCTGTGAAAAATACGATCGCATCGCGGCATAATTGAATGTTGGCCTGCAGCGCCGATTTTTGTTCGGCGGTCAGTTTATTGCTGCTTGGATCGAGTGAAATGCGCTGATAAGCGCCGAGATCGATTGGAAATTTAGACATAGTTATTTTTTTTTTTTTCCGGTTGGGTTAATAAACGTGCTTTGAAAGGTCACGGTATCGTCTTTTCAAATGCGATTATAGGGTGGTTAATGGCGGCAGAGACCTCGTCGGAAAGAAGCGATGCCCTAGGCACCGTATTCCTATGTGGATGTTTTTGAGATGCCTGAAGAACCGACGTCGCTGTTTTCGACCGCCATCCGTGGTTGCGATCAATGAAAAGCCGAAAATATGACTGCGAGAAGTATAACTCGTAGGCAAGCTCAACAAAACACTTTCGCAAAAAATGTCGGCTCAATCGTTTCGAACCCAAGTTTGATTTTCACGCTCGGTGTAGCGGTCTCTTGCCAGTAACAGATAAAAGGAAGGGACGACGAAGAGCGTAAATAGCGTTCCAACGCCGAGACCGCTAGCGATTACCAAGCCGATATCGAAACGGCTGGCAGCGCCAGGGCCCGAGGCGATCAGTAAAGGGACCATCGCGACGATCATCGATACTGTGGTCATTAAAATCGGCCGGAGCCGAATTTTCGCTGCTTGCTCTACCGCTTCGCGTTTGGTTAAGCCTTCGTGGATCTGCAATTGATTGGCGAATTCGACGATCAAAATACCATTCTTTGCAATTAAACCGATCAACGTGATCAAGCCGACTTGCGTATAAATATTGATCGAGGCGAAGCCGAGCATGATGAAAGCTAGGGCGCTGGCGATCGAGAGCGGGACCGAAATTAGAATGATCAAAGGGTCGCGCCAGCTTTCGAATTGCGCAGCCAGCATTAAGTAAATGATCAACAGCGACATGAAAAAAGTCACGACCAGAGCGCTGCCTTGTTGGGCATATTGTCGGGAACTGCCGGTATAGTCGTAACTATAACCGCGCGGAAACAATTCATCGGCTTGCTGTTCCAAATAGTCCATGGCATCGCCGAGTGTTACGCCGGGCGCCATCATGCCCGATACAGTCAGACTGTTAAGTTGTTGAAATTGCGTCCGTTTACTGGGTTCGACCGATTGTTCGATATGCACCAGCGATGACAGGGGTACTTGGCCGCCCGATGCGGTACGCAAATAATAATGCTCGAACTTACTGGTATCGAGGCGCGATAAATCGTCGACTTGCGGTATCACTTTATAACTTCGCCCCTGCAGGCTAAAGTGGTTGATATATTGCCCTCCGAGTAAAGATGCTAGGTTGCTGCCGATGTCTTGCATCGTCAGTCCCAAATCAGCTGCTCGATCGCGGTCGATGACTAGAGTCGCTTTGGGGCGGTTGAAATTGACTTCCTTCATCAAGAAATTGAAGCGCCCGCTTTGTGTCGCACGATCGACCAGAAGATCCGCTACTTGGTCAAGCGATGCGTAATCGGCATCGGTGACGATTACGAATTGCAGCGGAAGGCCGCCTCCCGATCCCGGTAAGCTTGGCCGAGGAATGACTGCGGTTTGAAAGCCGGCGATGGTATTGACCTTGGTCTGCAATTCCGGCTGTATCGCCATTTGCGAACGTTTGCGCAATGCGGTCGAAGGCATTTTAAAGCCGCCGAATACAGTGTTGTTGCTGCCGCCGAAGCCCAGCAACATAAAGCTTTCGTTGTATTCCGGTATCGATTCGAACTGGTTGATCAGTTCTTCGGCATAGGCTTCGTTGTAGTTTAAGGTTGCAGTTTGCGGGCCGGTCGCCATGACGAACAGTATGCTTTGATCTTCGGTCGGTGCCAGTTCTTTTTGCGATAGACTGAACATGAAATAAATGCTGATCAAGACCATCAGCGCGAAAGCTATGATTATCGACGGCGTTTCCAGAAGCGGGTGTAACAATTTTCGGTAACGTTCGGACCAATCGTTAAAGATTGCTTCGACCGCATGTTCGAAACGGCCGGCCTTGCCTTGGTCTTTCAATATTTTGGAGCTCAGCATCGGTGCGAGGGTGAGTGCGATAATGCTCGAAATGACTACCGCGCCGGCCAAGGTAAAAGCGAATTCGGTAAATAACGTACCGACGAGTCCGCCCATGAAACCGACCGGCAAATAGACCGCAACCAGCGCCACCGTTGTCGCGATTACCGGAAGAACCAATTCGCGCGTGCCTTCGATGGCCGCTTCGAATTTGGATTTGCCCAATTCGATATGACGATGCACGTTTTCGACGACAATGATCGCGTCGTCGACGACTAGTCCGATGCCCAGAACCATTGCCAGCATGGTGAGCAGGTTTACCGAAAACCCCATGAGTAGCATCAAAAAAGTGCCTCCGATCAACGATAAGGGGACTGTGATCGATGGAACCAGTGCGGCGCGAATCGAGCCCAATGATAAATAAATGATCAATAAGACGATGATCAATGCTTCGGCCAGCGTGCGAAAGACTTCGTTGATCGAATCCTGGATAAAACGGCTCGCATCGTAAGGTAGCAGGATATGCATGGCTTCAGGCAAGTCTTTTTCAATTTCGTCCAGCATATCGCGGACGGCATAGGCAACCGTCAGCGGGTTGGCTCCGGGTGCTTGTTCGATACCCATGAAAATCGCGGTCTTGCCTTTATACCAGTTGACCATGTCGTAATCTTCGCTGCCCAATTCGGTATCGGCAACATCGGATAGCCTGATTAGCGTACCGCCGCGATTGCCGACGACTAGATTTCGAAAATCCTGTTCGCTGACGACATCGGTTGTCGCGCTCAAATCGACCGTAACGAAATTCCCCTTGGTTTGACCGGCTCCCGACAAGTAATTGTTCGAGCGCAACACATTCGCAACATCCTCGGCAGTTACGCCGAGCGACGACATGCGCTTGGGGTCGAGCCAGATACGCATTGCAAAGGTTTTATTACCGAGTACATTGGCTTTGCCGACACCCGGTATCGATTGGATTTTCGGTTTAACGACGCGAAGCATGTAATCGCTGATTTGCGAAGGTTTCATCGTATCGCTATATAACGCGACATACATCAATGCAGTCGTATCTCCGATTTGCGATGTAATGACCGGGTCTTCCGATTCGGCGGGTAAGACATTGCGTTGACTAGCTACTTTCGCTTGAATTTCGGCGACCGCGGCATTCGGGTCGTAGTTAAGGCGCATGTGCGCTTCAATCGTCGAAACGCCTTGGCGACTGTTCGAGGACAAATAATCGATGCCGTCGGCCTCGGCGATGGCCTGCTGTAGGGGCGTGGTAATGAAGCCTTGCACTAAATCGCTGCTGGCGCCGGGATAGGACGTGGTAACCGTGACGACGGTATTTTCGGTTTCCGGGTATTGTCTGAGCTCCAGCGCCGTGATGGCTCTCAAGCCGAGTACTAAGATCAATAGACTGACAACGCTGGCGAGGACCGGTCTCTCGATGAAAAGGTCGGTGAACTTCACTGTGAAATCCTCCGTTCGCCAGGGGCGGGTTTATCATCCAACTTAACCGGCATGCCGTTACGTAGTTTGACTTGGCCGGCGCTGACGACGCGTTCCCCGAGACTCAAACCGTTAATAATTTCGATGCGTCCCGCTCGAGTTTGTCCCGTTTCGACTTGCCGGCTTTGAACGATCAGGCCTTTCTCGGCCGGTTCGATCACGAATACCGAATTGCCGTACGGGTTATAGGTGATCGCGGTATCGGGTAGTGTCAGTACCTTGAGTGCTTGGTCCGATAAAATGTTGATTTGTGCGAACATGCCCGGATGCAGCAGTTTTTCGCTGTTGTTTAACATGGCGCGAACTTGCGCGGACCGCGTGCCTTGATCGATCAGCGGACTTACGGCGCTGATTTTGCCGTTGAATTCTCGGTCCGGGTAAGCTTGTACGGTCGCAATAACTTGGCGGTCTTTAACGAGTCGATGCAGATAGCGTTCGGGGACGGTAAAGTCCAAATAAATCGGGTCCAGTTGTTGCAAAGACACGATTGCCGAACCTTCCGTTAAGTATTGGCCGAGGTTGACTAGACGAATGCCGAGTTTTCCTGTGAAAGGTGCGCGAATACGTTTTTTGTCAATCAGTGTGCGTTTAGCATGAACGGCCGCGGCGGTTTCGTCGAGTAGGGCATGGTTCTGATCGTAATCGGATTGGGAAATGAAATTTTTATCTATTAGCTTTTCGCTCCGCTCGAAGCGGACCTTGGCGAGCCGCATTTCGGCTTCGAGTCCTTGTAATTCTGCGCGATCGGTCGACGCATCCAGTTCCAACAGCAATTGCCCCTTTTTAACCGATTGGCCGGAATCGAAATGAATCGCTTCGACTTTGCCGGCGATTTCGTTGCTGACGTCGACGCCGGCTATTGCGGTCAAGCTTCCCACCGCGGACAAAGTGGAAGGCCAGATTTCCTGGGTGACTTCGGTGGCTGCAACGACGGCAGGCGGCGGAGGTTGAAAACGACCGGCTTCTTGATGAAGTTGGTAAAACTTCAGACCGAAAATACCGCCAAAAATCAACACAGAAAATAGTATGAGAATAAGAAAACGTTTGAGCATGTGAGGTTTAATACCGAATCGATGGGAATGTGGAGGCAAAACCAGTACCTAAATTATCCAAGATAGTCAATTATAACCAATGGGTTATGGAATTTAGGTGCTGGGTGGATGTGGATTTTTCAGGAGCAATAATCGACCGAGCACCCCGGCGCCGAAATTTTCCTCGTTCCCACCGCTCCAGCGTGGGAATGCATACCGATTTTGCCTTGGCTGCCACGGTATGGGGTTCTACGGAGGACCTCTCATCGTTATACATAAATCGTGTATTATTATGATCTTGCCATCTTAGCTAATGCGACCTCGATGCCATTTATTGTCACCTAACGTTCATGAAGGCCCGGCAATCGCCCTGGCAAAGAAAGTGCGAGGTGTGGGAGAGAGTGCGGTCACTCGCCCGACAGGACGCCGTGAACCCAGCACCTAAATTATCCAAGAAAGCTAACCATAGCCGATAGGCTATGGAATTTAGGTGCTGGGTGAATACGTCCATGTAGGCTCTATCCCAGCGCCGCGGTGCCTCCTTAGAGCCTGCCGAAATTTGAAGTGCGAAAGGTAAATAACGACGAGCCGAGGTTCGTGGGAACCGGAAAACCATGATGGCTAGCGGTCATCAAGTTCCTTTATCATTTGTCGGATCCGATTCAGCAATTGTCGTTGCTGCGTCGTCGGCAATCGCTTTAGGTCGTGTTCGAATTCAATCAGGCCATAATCCTCTGTTTCATTGCTCGAGTCGGATTGTTGTATGCCGCAATCGGCGAGAACGCGAGTGATGGGTTCTTGCGCGTCATCTAGCGGCATAGCCCCCGACAATATCTTTTTGAGCATGGTATGTATGCGCACGAAAACCGATTTTCCGTTGAGTAACGCCTCGGCAAATGCTTGTGCATGCTCGTCGTTATAGGCTCTTCGTCTCGAATCCGAAAAAGTGCGCATTTCAATGGTAACGAACGCTTGATTATCGATTCGATAATCGAAGTCGAACGGTTGATTTTGAGATGTAATCAGACTGTTGGAATCGACTATGAGTTGCAATTGATTCGCCTTGCAAACGATTTCAAGTCTGATCAAGTCATATAGTCCCCGTTTCGGTAACGGCGATCGTGCTAAAGTGTATTCGAGGTTAGCTAAGCGGTCCCAGTTACGATGGTAACTCCATGTGTGGAAGTCCTGAGCTACTGCGGTTTGTAAAGACAAGGCGACAATGCAAAGAACCTGTAAAAAATGCCTAAATAATCGAGTTTTAAGTTTCATTGAGCAATAGGCCCTAAAGCTTTGATAAAGAATCTTAGGATACACTAAAACTCGAATCGAAAGCTAAACCGAGTAAAGCCAATTCAATGCTCGGCAGGACGGCGGTTGACACCCCGTTCTAAACATTTCGAATGTGATCAAAGCAGCCCGAAATATTTACTGTGAAAGTTTGTGAGTTAAGGATTTCGTAATAAATAACCTCCTGGAACTATGAGCTTTGTTGAGGGTTCGGTAACTCGCTTGACAGGACGCCGTGAATACGTCCGTGTAGGCTTGACGGCGGCTTTCCCTGCCGCCGACACCTGCCAATCGAGCAACCGAACCCTCCCTAAAATAGGGAAGTTATTTACGACCAAATCCTAAGGTTCTTTATCTAATTCGCTTTCCCGCCGGAGCATCGATATCGATCGCTTTGTCGGATCAATTCATCCGCCGGCATGGGCCGCGCGAATAAATAACCTTGAGCGATATTACAACCTTCGCGTTCAAGAAATCGGGCTTGCTCTTCGGACTCGACGCCTTCCGCGACGGCTTCCAATTCTAAGTTTCGAGCCAGCGCGATGATAACTCGAACGATGGCCTCGCCGTGTTCATCGCGGCCGATGTCCTGCACGAAGGATTGATCGATTTTTAACCGGTCCAGCGGGAGGTTTTTTAAATAAGCCAGACTGGAATAACCGGTGCCGAAATCGTCAATCGATAGCAAGATACCTTGTTGACGCAAATTCTCCAAAATGCGCATGGCTTGATCCGGTTGGCGCATGATCATCGATTCGGTCACTTCCAATTCCAGATGTTTGGCAGGGATACTCATTCTTTCCAAGGCGGCGGATACTTGTCCTGCGAGATCCTCCCGGTCGATTTGTTGCATCGATAAATTGACCGAAACGCGAGGGATGTCGAAGCCTTGTGCTTGCCATTCGGCCATTTGTCTGACGGCTTCGTTTAAAACCCATTCGCCGATTTCACCGATAATACCCATGTCCTCGGCTAACGGAATGAATTTCCCAGGCGAGATCATGCCTAATTCTTCGTGCTGCCAACGCACTAGCGCCTCGACTCCCGCAAGCGTACGGTCGATCAAGTTAACTTGAGGTTGATAATAAAGCAAAAGCTCGTTTCGAGCGACCGCGCCGCGCAGAGCGTTTTCCATGATCAAGCGCTCGAAAGCGCCGGTAGTTAGGCCTGACGAAAAGAACTGATAGGTATTACGGCCTTGTTGTTTGGCTTGATACATGGCCAGGTCGGCGTGTTTCAATAGCGTGTCGACATCTTTGCCGTCGTGCGGAAACAGTGCGATGCCGATGCTGGCGGTCACGGTTAACGTGTGGTCGTCGATGAACATCGGCCGGTTAAAGATTTGCAATAATTTATGTGCGACGACGACCGCGTGATGCGCGGTGGAATCGTCTTCCAAAAGCAGAACGAATTCGTCGCCGCCTAGTCGAGCCAGCGTATCGTCGGCTCGAATCGCTTGCTGCATACGTTCAGCGGCTTGTTTCAATAGGTCGTCGCCGACCGAGTGTCCCAGTGTATCGTTAATTGTTTTGAACCGGTCCAGATCAAGAAATAATACGGCCAGATTGTTGTTTTCCCGTTGCGCATGGATCAGGGCATGCCCGAGACGGTCTCTGAATAAAGTGCGATTGGGTAGGCGTGTTAATGCATCGTGATGAGCCAGAAAGTCGAGTTGCGCCTGAGCTTCCTTGACCGAGCTGATATCGTTGAATACGCCGACAAAATGCGTGGTGGCGCCTTCGCTGTTTTTGACCGCGCTGATAGTCAACCATTCCGGATAAACTTCGCCGTTTTTACGTCGATTCCAGACTTCGCCGCGCCAATGGCCTGTGCCTAATAATGTATTCCACATCTCGAAAAAAAACGACCTGTCTTGGTGGTTGGACTTCAGGATGCGGGGGTTTTTACCTAGCACTTCGATCTTGGTATAGCCGGTGATTTGTTCGAAGGCCGGATTAACGGCTACGATATTGGCGTCGATGTCGGTAACGATGACGCCTTCGCCGGTCGATTCAAAGACCTGGTCGGCGAGACGCAGTTTTTCGAGATAGCGTTTGCGTTCATCGCGAAGCTCTTTTTCCTCAAGCGCATGCCGGATCGCGGCGCCCAAGCGAGCAGGGCGATCTTTTAGTACATAATCGAATGCGCCTTTTTGCAAGGCGTCGATCGCGATTTCCTCGCCGATACTGCCGGAAACAACGACGACAGGAATATCGTTATCGCGGTTATGAAGCAGTTCCAAGACTTTGAGGCCGCTAAATTGCGGCAGACACCAGTCGGTTAAAATCAAATCAGGTCGGTTATCGAGCGCTTGCAGAAAGTCCTGTTCGCATTGCACCCGTTGCCAATCGAAATTTAACCCGTCTTCCTTCAGTTGCAATACCATCAGTTCGGCATCGACCGGCACATCCTCGACGATCAGAATGCGCAATAATTCGTTACGTTCCGTGAATGATTTGATCATCTTCATACCTCAGATTTCGAGGTAACTCCGAGCGGCGGCCCGATATTTAGACTTAACCAATAGTTTTCGATTTGCTTGATGACTTCGATAAAGCCGGAAAACGAGACGGGTTTGACAAGATAGGAATTAGCGCCGATATCGTAAGATAAAGCCCGATCGCCTTCTTCGCGTGATGAGGTCAAAATAACGACCGGTATGCGTTTGATCAATGGTGCGGTTTTGATTTGCTTGAGTACATCGAAGCCGTCGATACCCGGCATTTTAAGATCAAGCAGAATCAGATTTGGTAGCGGATAACGTTTTCGGTCGTCGTAGTCGCCGCGTCCGAATAAATAATCGAGTGCTTCGCGACCGCTTGAGGCCGTTTCGATTCGGTTGATCAATCGGGCTTCATGAAAGGCGTCCAGTGCTAATTCGATATCCATGCGATTATCGTCCACTAACAATATAATGGCTTCATTATTCATAACGATTCTCATGCTTTAATTGGCGGCGGGAAGCCGAATACTAAACGAGCTGCCGTTGCCGGGAGTGGATTCGACTTTTACCGAACCGCCCATCATGCGTGCCGATTTTGCCACGATGGCTAGACCTATCCCCGTTCCCGGGTATTCGTCCTCATTGTGCAGGCGCTGAAAAACCTGGAAAATTTTATCATAATACTCGGGTTCGATACCTATGCCGTTATCGGTCACTTGAATAATTACTTGACTGTTATTATTGCACGACGTGATTGTGATTTTGGGCGGTATATCCGGTTTACGGTAAATCAACGCATTATCGAGTAAGTTGGATAATATTTGCCCAATTAACGTTACGTCGCCGATCGGCGATGCCAGCGGTTCGATGATTTCAAGCGTGGCTTGAGTGGCCGTTATACGTTCGGCAAATGTTGCCGATAGCTGTTTCAGCAACGGTGATAGCGCTATCGGGCTCATTTGTACGGCGCGCCGCCCGGTGCGAGAATATTCCAGTAGGTCCTCGATCAATTGGCTCATACGGTTTCCGGCTTCGATGACATTATCGAGGTAATGGCGGCCCTCGTCATTGAGCGTATCGCTATGCCTGCGTGCCAGAATTTGCGCAAAACCGTTAATGGCGCGAAGCGGTGCGCGTAGATCGTGCGAAACCGAATAAGAAAATGATTCAAGTTCTTTATTGGCTTGCTCCAGCTCGGCCGTGCGCTCGCTAACCCGTCGTTCCAAATAGGCATTCAGTCTGAGTACTTCCTGTTCGGCTTCGATTCGTTCGGTGATGTCCAAACAATAGCCCAGATAGCCGACAAAATCGCCTTTGTGATCGTAACGAGGTACGCCGTCGTCGATAATCCATCGGTATTCCCCATCATGACGCCGCAAGCGGTAAACCATTGAGAATTTTTCGCGCTTGTCGAAAGCCTCATTATAGACTTGCACGCAACGATCGTAGTCATCGGTATGCACGCCTTCGGCCCAGCCTAAACCCCATTCTTGTTCCATCGTCCGTCCGGTGAATTGAAGCCAGGGTTCGTTGAAATAGTCGCACATCTTATCGAGGCGCGCCGACCAAATGAGCACGCGCCCATTATTGGCAAGTGAACGATAACGCGTTTCGCTTTCCTTCAATGCAATTTCGGCGGCCTTTTGATCTTCGATCAAGCTTAATAAAACCAAGCGCTGCCGGTCCGATTCCTTTAACAATTGTTCGGTTTCGGTTCGTGCCGCATGAGTGGCTTGTTCGGCTTGTTTTCGTTTGGTGATATCGATCACGATCGCGACCGTCCAGTTCGGCGACTGACCTTCTTCCCATAACGGCGAAACCGTTAAGTTGACCCAAACGCTGTCGCCGTTTTTATGGATATAGCGTTTTTCCATCGAAAATTCGCGAATTGCTCCGGCCAGGAGCCGCTGCGTTTTTGCGTTGTCGGCCGCCACATCTTCGGGATGCGTGATGCTTTGATAGGTCAGTTGTTCCATTTCATCGCGGGTATATCCGACGATATCGCAAAATCGCCGATTGATTCGCATGAAGCGGCCGGTGCGTATGTCAACCTGTGCAACGCCTGCCGCCGCTTGCTCGAATAAGGTGCGAAATCGCGTCTCGCTTTCTCGAAGCATCGCGGTGTCGCGGTCGCGCCGAAGCCTTATTGTCATTAGCGATCCGAGCATTACAACCGCTAAAGGGTAGATCGTCAAAACCGGTAAGGCGATATCAGACAGGACCTGTATTGCGGTGGAATAAGGAAGAACCAGCATCAAGGCTAGCATCAAAACATGCACGATAAGCCCGAATAGCCAAAGTTCGCGCCACGATATTTCGACGAGCGGCGATGGCCGAAAATGCCGCCAGAGTATGCCCGCGAGTCCCGATACGATAATGACCGAAACTCCGGTCCATGTCGCAATGCCGCCTTGATAGAGTCGTAATGCCGCTGTGCCGGCCATGGCAACGGCGGTCGGGATGGCGCCGAA
Source organism: Methylotuvimicrobium sp. KM2 (assembly GCF_038051925.1). Lineage (NCBI taxonomy): Bacteria > Pseudomonadati > Pseudomonadota > Gammaproteobacteria > Methylococcales > Methylococcaceae > Methylotuvimicrobium > Methylotuvimicrobium sp. KM2. The sequence continues at coordinate 1,046,866 of NZ_CP150634.1, forward strand.
AAACAAGCCGGAAATACTTAACAGCACCGACCGAGTATCGAAGATGATGCCGGGTTGATAATACCAAGGCGTCAGCATGATGACCATGCCGATCAAGGCAATCCCCAAGCCGATTGCAATTTGTCCGGCTAACTTAGGTTTGAATAACAAGCGCCCGGCCGTCATGTCGAAGGCTAGCGCGATCGTCAGTAATAATGCGGCATTTTGGAGTATTGCTAGCGCTCCGGAGGCAATCATGGCTTGAGTTCCGGTACTGAAGCGGAGTAACGCGTCGGTTCGCCGAGCCGGGTTAGTAGGGCGTTGACTTCTTGTTTCAAGTCCATGATCCTCGACTCTCTATCTAAGGTGACCGTGTGCCAGCGGCGCAGTTCGTCTAATTGCCGGTTAAGTTTTTGAGTATCCTGTTCTCTTTCGATCGCAATCGCGGCTAAATGCGCAAAGGCATTGATCAGCTGTCGCTCGCTTTCGGTTGCGTGGCGCGGCGTTCGGTAATAAGCCGCGAAAGTGCCGAGTACCTTGCCGGTTCCGGAAAGAATCGGCGTCGACCAGCAGGCGCGTAAATCATGGTCGAGAGCGAGGTGTTTATAATTTTTCCATAGCGGGCTTTCGGCGATATCGTCGACGAATACCGGTTGCTTAGTAAAAGCCGCGGTGCCGCAGGAACCGACGGAAGGCCCGATTTCAATGCCGTCCACGGCTTGGTTGTATGCAGCAGGCAGGCTCGGTGCCGACCCATGTCTAAGATGTAAGCCGTCCGCATCCATCAGCAAGATCGAGCACAGCATGTCGGGGCTGTGCTGTTCTATGTTGCGCGCGATATGTTTCAGTATTGTCGTTAGCGGTCGCCCTTCGGCGATTTGCTCCAAGGCGTTGTTAGCTGCGGCGAGCAGAGCTTGCTGTTGTTTGAGTTCGCTGATGTCTCGGGCGATGCCTAGAACGCCGATGAGTTTTCCGTTGGCATCGTACATCGGGGTTTTCGTGGTTTGCACCCGAATATTGCGCCCGTCTCCCGAAAAAGTCAGCGCTTCTTCGTTCGTGACCGGCTTTCCAGCGGCTGCCGCGGCCAGGTCGTTCGCGCGGAAAGCGTCCGCTGTTTCCGGGCTGACAAAGTCGTAATCGGTTTTGCCGATAATTTCGGATGCCGGGACTCCGAATAATTCTTCGATAGCCGGATTGCAGGCCAGGAAGGTCCCGCTATGATCTTTTAGCCATACAAAATCGGGTATTGTCTCGAAGAGTGTTTTTAATCTATATTCGGCTTGTTTGCGCGCGGTTTCGCGTTCGAAATTATCCAGTGCGAAAGAAATATCCTGAGCCATTTCTTCCAACAAAGTGCGCATTTGACGGTCGAAAATATGCGTTTCGGCGGCATAAAGGTTGAATACCGCGACCAATCGGTTGCCGCAACGCAAGGGCAGTGCAACCGATGCGCCGATGCCGTATTGCCGGGCCAGGCCATGCCATGGCGCTGTTATCGCGTCATTGAGAAAGTCCTCGCAATAATAAGGGCGTCCTTTGCGCATGACGTTAGCGGTCGGTCCCCGTCCTTTCGATGAATCGGGGGTGATCGCGATTTCGGTTTGGCGGATGTATTCGTCGAGAGCCCCGAAACTGGCTGCCGGTTCGATTCGACCGGATATCTCGTCGATGCGGCCGATCCAAGCGCCAAGGTAACCGCCGTATTCGACCGCGATGCGGCAGAGGCGTTGAAAAAGCTTGTTCGGATCGCGAGTTCTTACGATTGCCTGGTTGGTTTCGCTGAGTGTTGCATAGGCTTTGTTGAGGCGCTGTATTTGCTCTTCGGCGGCTTGTCGAGCGCTTATGTCACGAATAAAGCTTTGCCGGTAATGATTGCCGTCGATCTCTAAAGGGCTGCAACTGATTTCGACCGGAAAGATATCGCCGTTTTTGCGTAATTGTAGTGTTTCGAACAACGCTCCGTCCTTCGTGTCGGCGGATGGCCAGATGTTTTGGATGGCGGCCTGAAGATGCGACGGCGTTAAGTCGCGGATAGTCATCGAGCGCAATTCGTCGATCTCGTAACCGTATGCCGATGAGGCGGCTTCGTTGGCTTCGACGATGCGTCCTTCGAGATCGGTTAGTAAAAAAATATCGCGCGCCAGTTTAACTAATCTGTCGTAATGTCCGACAATTGCCGCTCGATCTTCCAGTTGCCGTTGCCGGAACAAGGCAAAGCGCATTTGTTGACTGCGCCAGAGCAGCAAAACGGCAAGACCTCCGGCGCCAACTGCGAATATTACCACTAGAAAAATTAATTTTGCTCGTAGTTTCAACGGTTTCAATATTGTATCGGCGTTATTTTCTAATAAGACATGCCAAGGCATGTCGGAAATCGGTTGGAATGCCGCCAATACTTCCAGATCACGGTCATTGATACATCTGCAAAAACCGGCTCCGTCGAGCACCGCTCGGGCAGCGGACAAGTTGGTTTGGCTTAACGGTTTGCGGATTGCGAGCGGAGAGCTGGCTATCCCTTCGGTTTTGTTGAGATAGACCACTTCATCGCCTTCTCGGCGTACTAAAAATAATTCCGAATCGGCGGAAATGGCCGACCATTCATTGAGGGATTTGTAAAGCTGTATAGTCGGATCGGCGCTCAATACCATCATGACAAAGGTTTTTTGCGGCTCGTTGACGATTATCGGTGTGATGAATTCGAGGCGATATTGGTCGGGATTGGATCTGAGGCGATGAATGTCGTTGATCGTCAATCGCTGGGATTGTGACGAGTCGATAATGGCTTGTCGCAGTGCGTCTGAAGTTTCGATGGCTTCGCCGGTTGCGAATAAAGGATGTCCTTCCTTGGTATAGAGCTTTACGCCGACCCATTCTTTGGTTTCGAGCAGGGCGTCGAAATAGCTTTGCAGTTTTGCTTCAAGTGTTTTATCTAATTGACTGGAAACGTGTGCATCGATGGCTAGAGGTGCCGGGTGGGATTGTATCAGTTTGACGTCCTGGCGGCGTTCGGTTAACCAGTTTTCGATATGACGGGCTTTGGATTTTACGATGGTCGACTCTACGGAAAATTGCTGGGCGGTGAACTCTTCAGCCTGTTGGCGGTATACCAAATAGCCGAAGCCGCCAATCGAGAGGGCTATTGAAATGTAAGCGGCTATTAGTAAACCGGCTCGAAAGTTGAAGACACCGGAGTCTACTTCATCCTGGGTTGGAAGTTTTAATCTCAACAATGCATAAAGGATGAGCGCGGTCATCAACACGAAGGCAGCGCCTTTCCAAGCTTGAATGCGCACCAGCAGAGTTCGGTCGGTGATGAGTAAGCCGACTAGCCAATCCGAAGCCAATATCCAAAAGCCTGCGAAAGCCAAATACAAGAGTGTGATGATCGCTGCTTTTGAAAGTCGTTGGCGCACTGTTATGTTCCTATAGTGAGCTCATAAAATGGGCGTTGACTCGGGTTGTTATTGACGCTGATGGTAGTTATACGAGTTTGTTTTTATCGATTAGCGCTTAGGATACAGGTTAGTCGTAAAAAAACAAATTTTGGTTATAGGGGCCTAAGAGTCACTGCTATTAAGTTAAGAGAAGTTCGTCATTTCGCCATGCATGGCAGGATTTTGAAGCGCATTCGGGCCTGAATGCCAGGTTAACTTAATGACGTTAGCGGGTTGGTGCGACACGATAATTTGATCGCTTCTGTGAATAATGCTGCTTAAAGTGCGACTTTGGTGCGCAAATAAGAAACAATTGCACCTGGTTGATACAATTAGTTGTTTTATTGCAACAGGAATTATTGTTTGCCTAGCGGCAACGGGTTTTATAAAAGCCTGGGAAACGTTTTTAATATGATGAAATCTAAGGATTAAATAACTTGTTGTTAATGGATGGATTAAGTGTTTACCAAAATATATGGAGTTTGGCAAGTGCTTTGCTTCGAACAAAGTGACCATGAAAAAAAGTGGCGGGGCGATGGTTGCAGCTCTAGCCGGTTTTTGACTATTTTTTGATGCTTCTGTGAGGATAATTCCATGACTTTAACAATGAATACTTCCATGAGTTTTTTTGAGGCGGTAGCTGGTTGGCCGATGATCGCTTCATTCGACCTAGCTGGATTTACATTATTGATGTTTTTTATCATTTTGTCCGCCATTGAGGCGCATCGTCCTCGAAAGAAATTGCCGAAAAGTAATTTAAAAAACTCTTATCGGGTTAATATTACTTTATTGTTGTTCAACAGTTTGGTGTTGTCGTTGTTGTCGGTTTCATCGTTGCTGATTGTGGCCGAGAATTTTTCCGGTGCGGGTATTTTGAGCGGGATGTCGGATTCATTGATGAAGGCCGCGTTGTCGTTACTTTTGCTGGATTTGGTATTTTATCTTTGGCACAAGGCTTGTCATGACTTCGATGTTTTATGGCTATTTCATAAAGTCCACCATAGTGAGCCGTATTTGAATGCCTCGACCGCCTATCGTGTGCATATTTTGGAGATATTGGCCGCTACATTCATTAAAGCATTCAGTATCGTCATTTTCGGTTTCGATAAGGCCAGTGTATTGGCTTACGAATTGTTGATGATGCTGTTTGTTATGTTTCATCACGCAAATATTGCATTTTCTCGAGAAAAAGACCTAGGGTACTTATTCATTACTCCCTATCTGCATCGGGTTCATCACTCGACGGTTCGAACCGAGCATGACAGAAATTACGGCGCGGTGTTTTCGATTTGGGATCGTTTGTTTGGAACTTTGATCGAGTTGGATCCCAAACAAATTGGACTGAATGGTCAAGCGCCGCTGACTTTTTTCAAATTGTTAAAGTTCGGTGTGACGCCGGAACCCAAGGCGAATCCAGTCGATGAGATGCCCGAGGCCATGCCGATGATTGCCGAAGCGGCATATTTCAAAGCCGAAAAGCGCGGTTTTGAACCGGGTAATGAAATGCTTGATTGGTTGGAGGCGGAACGCGAAGTCGTTCGGAATGCTTATTCCGGTAATGCCATCAAAAAACGCTTCCGGTTTGATATAGGGACCTTGTTGAAGCTAAGCCTCAAAAACAATGGTGCCATGCAGAGTTAATTGACTCAATAATGGAACGGGCATGATTCATGCCCGTTCTTTTCTCGTTCCCATGCTCCTGCGTGGGAATGCATACCGATTTTTCTTCGGCAACCAAGGTACGGGTTCCCACGGAGGACCGTGGGAACCAGAATAATGCATAACTAAAGGTGCTGTTTGATCACTCTGTGTATATCGAACTTTAGTAGCTTCGATAGTCGCGACGAAGGCGTCGCTCCCACAGTACTTTCCGCGTTCGCACGTTCCTGCGTGGGAATGCATACCGATCTTCCTTCGGCAACCAAGATACGGGTTCCCACGGAGGACCGCGGCAACCAGAATAATCAATGATTAGGCATAGCTTCCGGTCATGTCCCGACCGATACTCCCTTCGTTACTTTTTTCTTTAACGCCATTGATTTTGTCGGTAATCAAGGTTTGCATGTCGTTGAATAATTGTTTTAGGTAGCGTGCGAACCGAGAGAGCAAAACTTGAGCCTCCATCTGTAATTTGTGAATTTCGATAAAAGTGGAGCCGGCTCTTTGTTGGATTGAGCTAACAATTTTTCCTCGCCAAAAAAACTTGATCTCTCCAGGGGCTGCTTGCCAAACCTCCTTGAAGTCGTCGCGAGCGTTTTTAATCGGCCACAACACTTTTTGGTCGAGCATATGAAGAATTTCGTCGGTCAAGTGGCGATAATTGCCGTTAAATTGGTCGAGCATATCGCTATGGCGGCTTGCCAGTGCGTTCAAGATGTTTTGATAATATTTCAACACATCGACTTTGGCGTCGTTCAGCTTGCGTGTGCCGGTTTCCAGTATATTCATAGCGAAATAGTTTTTAGTGGTTACGGGCAATGAACGGGCGACTTCGATAAGGTCTTTGATTTGTGCGAGTTTGGCTACCGTCGATGCGCCGAGTTTGCCGCCTTGTAGAAGGCGGCGGTATTCGGCGATTTTCATCCATATTAAACTGAGCAAGGAATGCTGGGCGATATTAAGAGCCGCTTCCAGTTCGGTTAAGCGGCTATGGCTTTCCGATAAGGATTTTTCCAACGACTCCACTGTTTCGGATTTCATTTGTAGAGCCTGTGTTAAAATTGAAACTTGCTGTTCAAGGTGCGCTAACTGGCCGAGCAATTCGCTATGCTCGTTATTCGGATTCAATGACATTGTTTTCCCCTCTTGGAATGAATGGCCTATTTTTATTAATTAAGTGGTTTTTTCGGCCAGCGGAACTTATTAACAGTTATATGATATAAAGTCAATTATCGATATCCGCCCTTATCGGTGTTAATGGATTTGTTCCATGGATGTGAGTAGTCACTGCAATTTGACAGTATTGATGGATTCAACGTACTTTTGTTAATCTTTTTCTTTGTGTGGGATGTGCGGCATTTAATGATCTGACTTGTAAAGGCACTTCGAATTAAACTTAGGTATTACTCCCTTTTGATCGAAAAACCGCCTAGGAATTAAAGGTATGGGATGTGTCTATCGAGGACCGCCGTGAACCCATCCATGGGGGCTTGACGGCAGCAATCCCTGCTGCCGACATCCTCGCTAGCCACACCCCATACCTTCATAAAGTTAACCATTTTTTGAGTATAAAGGGAGTAGCTGTATCATTCCCAAAATAAATCAATAGTCTATGTTTAAGTCAGCAGATATGTGCCGAATGGTTACTAAATTGTAGAGCAACACAGTGAGTAATTACGATTGTAATGAATCGATACGACTAGGGCTCATGCCCCCGTTGACAGGATTAGTCGGGATCTACGGTGACGAAATCGTTCGTGCCGCAACGATTGCTTGCGGCGAAATCAACGAGCGGGGCGGAGTGCTTGGGCGGCCTTTGCAATTGATCGTCGAGGATGATGGCAGCTTGCCGGAAACAGCGGTGCAAGCAGCTATCAAGCTTGTCGACGAGCATCGTTGTTCGGCGATCATCGGTAATCTGCTGTCGAACTCCCGGATTCTGGTCGCGACTCAAGTCGCCGAACCGAGAAGAATACCTTATCTCAACTTCTCGTTTTACGAAGGCAGTATATCCGGTAGGTATTTCTTTCATTTTGCGGCTTTGCCTAATCAGCAAATCGATAAAATGATTGCTTGCATGGCCAAATATTACGGTCAGAAAATGTTTTTCGCGGGTAATAATTATGAATGGCCTAGGGGGTCTATCGATGCCGCGAAACGCGCTTTGACGGAACTGGGCGGAGCGGTGGTCGGAGAGGAATATTTATCGATCGGCGTTTCGTACCGCGAAATCGACGATTTGTTAAAACAAGTTGCTCACTCGGGGGCCGATGTTTTTGCGCCATTTTTTGCCGGCATCGATCAAGTCAAGTTATTAAGCCGCTTTTCGGAATTAGGTTTAAAAAACCGTATGACGGTCGTCATGGGGCATTTCGACGAGATAATGGCTTCAAGGTTGCCGGCCTCGGTGCGCGAGGGCTTTTATTCTTCGAACACCTATTTCATGAGCGTGGATACGCCGGAAAACCGTAACTATTTGGCGAGGCTTGAGCAACTGCCGGGCATCGACGGTCTTTGGCCATACGGAAACGGTATGTTGACGAATTTCGGCGAGGCAACTTATTTATGCGTGCAGGCCTTCGCCAAAGCTGCAGAGGTTGCCGGATCGGTGTATCCCGAAGCCTTGGTTGCGGCACTGGAAAACGTGTCTATCAAAGGTCCGCAAGGACGCGTGCAAATGGATGCGAATACTCATCATGCCTATGTCAATACCTATCTATCACGGTGTACCGCTGAGGGTTCGTTTAGAATTATCGAAAGCTTCGGCCTCATACCTCCAGTAATCCCTGATCGTTATCGAATGCAGACACGACAACCGGTCGAAGCGGGTAAGGTCGATTCGGTCTCGCAATTAATTACCGACGATGCCAAGCAATTAATGCAAAAATTGAGTACCGCTTGGGATATCCTGTCAATCGCCGATATGGCGATTTTGGCGACCGACGAATTCGGTATCATCGTCGAAGCCAACACGAATGCTTGCCAGGTATTCGGGTATTCCAGCAAAGAATTAATTGGGCTTTCGGTTCATTTGTTGCTGCCGCCGCATTTGCGCGAACGGCATGTCGAGTTATTTCGCTTATTCGTCGAAGGCGAAGAAACCGAGAGGCGCATGAGTGGGCGTAGCCCGGTAACAGGCTATCGTAAGGACGGCACTTTTTTTCCTTTGGAAGCCTCGATCGCTAAATTTCGTCAGGACGGGCATTGGCTGTTAGTCGTCACGATGCGCGATATTACCGAAAACAAACGAGTTGAAGACGAAATTTTATGGTCCGCAACGCACGACGCACTAACCGAATTACCGAACCGAAGACTTCTACGCGAAAGGCTGACGGATGCTTTACAACGATCGCGCAGGCAAGGCACCAACGTTGCCTTGTTATTTGTCGATCTCGATAATTTTAGTCTAGTCAATAATATACATGATCACAAGGTTGGCGATCAGGTGTTGCAAACGACCGCAAGGCGCTTGATGGAAATCGTTAGGCCAGGCGATAGCGTGGCGCATTTGTCTGCCGATGAATTTGTCGTGCTTTGCGAGCAATTAGAGAACCCGACAATGATTTCAACGCTCGCCGAACGGATCAATGAAGCCTTGAGGCAGCCAATAGATATCAATGGCAATCAGGTATCGGTAACGGCCAGTGTCGGTATCGCGGTAGGACAAGGCAGCACGCATTCGGCCGATGACTTGTTGCGCTCCGCTGATACGGCGATGTCTGAAGTTAAAATGCTGGGTAAGGATAGCTGGTATTTTTTTAACGACAGCTTACAGGAAAAAGTGCGCTTGAGGTTGTCGATTACGCAAGGTTTGCGGATGGCGATCGAGCGCGATGATTTTTCCCCCCGATTTCAACCGATTGTCTGCGCCGCAACCGGCCGTATCATAGCGGCTGAATTACTGCTGCGCTGGTTTCCATCAACCGGTGAAGTTTCTCCGGCTATTTTCATCCCGATTGCCGAGATGACCGGCCCTATCCTCGCGATCGGCAACTGGGTGTTTCGGGAGGCCTGCCGGGCTGAAGCCGAATGGCGTCGATTATGGGGTGATAATGCACCCGCTTATATTTCGGTTAATGTTTCGGCAAGGCAGTTGGATGAGGAATCGCTTTCCGATCAATTTGCCGAAATCATTCGTGAAACCGGTGCCGAACCTTCGAGGATATTGCTTGAAATCACCGAAACGTCTTTGATGGCCGATGTCGAAACGAATCTACGCATGTTACGTCGTCTTGCCGATCAAGGCTTGCGCGTGGCGGTCGACGATTTCGGAACCGGTTATTCCTCGTTGGCGCAATTAATCAGGTTGCCGGTTAGCGTACTAAAAATCGATAGGGCCTTCATCGACGGTTTGGAGAATCAGCAAGAAAACCGTTTAGTGACACAGGCTATCATCGGCTTGGGGCGGGGTTTGGGTCTGAAAATGGTTGCCGAAGGTGTTGAGAATGAATTGCAGTTGAGAGAGCTGCGCGCACTCGGTTGTGATTATATTCAAGGCTATTATTTTTATCGACCGTTGGATTGGAATACCTTTGTCGAAAGCGTCGAGCGCGAAATCGAAACCGAAACGCCCGATGCGCCGTCGCCGCTATTTTTTGTGCTGTATGTCAGCCAAGCTGTTCGACCGATGCCGGATAATGAAATCGAAGCTTTATTGGAGCAGACCCGGCAATTTAATAAATTAAACGGTATTACCGGTTGCTTGCTGCATCGGGATGGTTGGTTCATGCAGCTGATAGAGGGCTCGCCTGAAAAGGTGATGGCTTTGACCGAAAAGATTAAATTGGATCCGAGACACAAGGATATGCAGGTGGTTATTCAAGGCCCGGAGCGGAGACGTCTTTTTCCTGAATGGAGTATGGGCTATCGCGAAGTAGATCAAGCGAATGATGAACCAGACTTTAGCTCTTGGCGAAAGCGAGTTATCGGTTTCGAGGAACTCGCCGAGGACGCCAAGATTTGTTACGAATTCATTACCTCGTTCAAAACACGCACGGTTTAGGCAAATTTGAGGGTTATTGAAAATGCCGCAAGACATGCAAGCGATTGAAATCGTCGCTCCGGGTAAGTTAGTAGCGACGCACCGGCCACTGCCGATGCCTTTAGCCGATGAAGTGTTGATACGCGTCGAGGCGGCCGGCGTCAATCGCCCCGATATCATGCAGCGCCAAGGTTTATATCCGCCGCCCCCCGGCGCGTCCGATATTCCCGGGCTGGAAGTAGCAGGAACTATCGCGGCTTTGGGTGATGAAGTGCGGCATTTGCAATTAGGCGATCGCGTCTGCGCCTTGGTGACCGGCGGCGGTTATGCGCAGTATTGCACTGCCGCAGCCGAGTTATGCTTGCCCCTTCCGAAAGGTATGACGGCGATTCAGGCGGCCGGACTGCCGGAAACTTTTTTTACGGTTTGGAGTAATTTATTCGATCGCGCCGGACTTGAGCCCGGCGAAACTTTGTTGGTGCATGGCGGCGGCAGCGGAATCGGCGTCACCGCGATACAAATGGCCAAGGCCTTCGGCGCTCATGTGTTCGTGACTGCGGGGTCGGCGCATAAGTGCGCTTTTTGCCGGGAATTAGGCGCGGATGCCGCTATCAATTACCGCGAGCAGGACTTCGTTGAAGAGGTCTTGGCGTTGACCGGCGGTAAAGGCGTCGATGTGATTTTGGACATGATCGGCGGCGATTATTTTCCGCGCAATCTCAAATGCATGGCATTCGATGCCAGGCTGGTTCAAATCGCGGTTCAAGGCGGACCGAAAGCCGAAATCAATCTATTGCAAGTATTTTTGAAAAGATTGACGATTACCGGTTCGACCTTGAGAGCCCGCGACAGTGCCTTTAAGGCGGCGATCGCCGGAAAGCTACGCGAGCATGTTTGGCCGCTTTTGGAGTCGGGTGACATTCATCCGGTTATCGATACGGTGTTACCTTTGGCCGAAGCGGCGGGGGCGCACGCATTGATGGAAAGTAGTCGACATATTGGAAAAATCATTCTTACGGTATAAACAATAATGACTTATGCAAATTTAATTTCCGTCGATCAATTAGCCGAGCATATCGGGGCTCCCGGCTGGGTCGTTTTCGATTGTCGGTTTTCGTTGGCCGATACCGAAGCCGGTGGCAAAGCTTATCGGCAAGGCCATATTCCATGCGCCCGTTATGTTCATCTCGATCGGGATCTATCTTCCGGAATCACGGATTTAACCGGTCGCCATCCATTGCCGGATTTTAACTCGTTATGTAAAAAGCTGGGGGACTGGGGCGTATCAAACGCCAGTCAGGTCGTGGTTTACGATGATGCCGGCGGCGCCTTTGCCGGCCGCTTGTGGTGGTTGTTGCATTGTTTAGGGCACGATAGGGTCGCGGTGCTCGATGGCGGGATTCAACAGTGGAGAAAAGGCGCTTATCCGATCACGACGGCATTGCCTTCGATGCAACCCGCATTGTTTAGGCCTTACCTAAACGATTCGAATTGGCTCGGTGCGGAACAAGTGCAAAACGGGTTGGCGCGAAAATCGATCAAATTGATCGATGCCAGGACGCCGGAACGTTTTTCGGGGCGTCAAGAGCCTATCGATCCGGTTGCGGGGCATGTGTCAGGCGCGCTGAATCGGCCGTTTCAATGTAATTTGCAAACGGATGGTTGCTTTAAATCGGCGCAAGACTTGCGCGATGAATGGTCAGCATTGATCGGTGCCACACCGGCTGAAAAAGTCGTACATATGTGCGGTTCCGGCGTGACCGCCTGTCATAATTTATTGGCGATGGACATAGCGGGTTTCGCCGGCTCCAAGCTTTATGCCGGTTCTTGGAGCGAATGGATACGCAATAAAAATCGCCCGGTTGCGATAAATTATACTTAATCCTAGAAAGAGCAGTTGAGAGCCTCAAACTACCGTTCGCCCTGAGCCCTTCGGCTGCACTCAGGAGAGCCCTGTCGAAGGGTGAAGGGTAATTTGGGGCTTCACCAAGCCGGAGGAAGTTCGTAGATTTGGACTCTTTATCTAATTTTTCGATATGCAAAATCTCAGCAACGAAAATGCCGGTTCCGAAGAGGGTGCGGTTGCTCGACCGACAGGCGTCGGCGGCAGGGACAGCCGCCGTCGAGCCTACAAGGACGTATTCACGGCGTCCTGTCGGGCGAGTGACCGCATCCTCTCCCCGCCTCGAACTTTCTTTGCGGGGGCGATGACCGGGTCTTCATGAGCGTTAGGTTAATACCAATCGCGAACTATTTTTCCGGTTCCTGTAAAATCACTCCGAATAATGACAGGACAGTGACCAGGACACTCGGATGTCTTTTTGCCTTCGATCCAGCCTAGCCGCGATACAGGAATTTAAGAGAGGAAAATTATATTTTATGAGCGCTACGACTCTCAGGATAGCCATTGCACAAAGCAATTTTCGGGTTGGCGATATCAAAGCCAATACCGAAAAGATCATCGCGCAGGCACTAGATAGCCGCGACCGGCTAAAAGCCGATATTGTCATTTTTCCGGAACTCTCGGTAACCGGTTACCCGCCGGAAGATTTGTTACTGAGGCCGGATTTTATTGCCCGGGCGCAGCAAGCCGTGGCAGCCATAGTCGAACAGACGCAAGGCATCGATGTGGTTTTCGGCTACCCCGAACAGTCCGGCGGCAAGTTGTTTAACTCGGCGGTAGTGTGCAGGTCGGGAGAAATTATTGCGCGCTATCATAAGAATGTTTTGCCGAATTACGGTGTATTCGACGAACAGCGTTATTTCACGGCCGGCTCTGAAAACGTGTTATTCAACCTGAAAGGTTTGACTCTGGCATTGACGGTTTGCGAGGATGTTTGGCAGTCGGGCTTGATCGCCAAAAACCGCCAGGCCGGTGCGGATATCGTGTTGACCCTAAACGCGTCGCCCTTCCATGCGGGTAAGATTCATCAGCGCGAGCAGGTCGTTTGCGATCAAGTCAAAGCTGCCGGAGTTCCTTTGGTTTATGTCAATTTAATCGGCGGACAAGACGAATTGGTTTTCGATGGCGCGTCATTTGTAGTCGATAGCGACGGCGCAGTCGCGTTTCGCGCCGAGGAATTCCGGGAGCAGCTCAGTGTCGTCGAGTTTGCCGGCAAGCAACCGATTAAATCGATATGCGCTCCGATTTATCGACCGGTGTCGAGCGAATATCAGGCTTTGGTCTTGGGGATTCGCGATTATGTCAGCAAAAACGGCTTTAACGGCGCCTTATTGGGTTTATCCGGGGGTATCGATTCTGCGCTGGTACTGGCATTGGCAGTCGATGCGCTCGGTGCCGATAAGGTTGAAGCGGTGTTGATGCCTTCGCGCTATACGCAAACGATGAGCAACGAAGATGCCGAATCGGAAGCCAAGGCGTTGGGTGTGAACTATCACATGATTCCAATCGAACCGGCGGTTACGGCATTCAGCGAGATGTTGGCTCCGGTATTTGCCGGCAGCGCCAAGGATACGACCGAGGAAAATATTCAGGCTCGTTGTCGCGGCGTCTTGCTGATGGCTTTGTCGAATAAGCAAGGTAAATTGTTGCTGACGACCGGCAATAAAAGCGAGATGAGTGTCGGCTATGCGACGCTTTATGGCGACATGGCCGGCGGATTTGCGCCGATCAAGGATGTGCCGAAGCTTTTGGTTTACGCATTGGCGCGTTATCGTAATTCGATTTCGAAAGTCATTCCGGAGCGAGTGATAACGCGGCCGCCATCGGCGGAATTGGCGCCGGATCAGGTCGATCAGGATTCATTGCCGCCTTATGAAATTCTGGACCCGATTCTGGAGCGTTATGTCGAGTTCGACCAATCGGCGGGCGAAATTATTGCTGCAGGATTTGCCGAGGAGCATGTTGTTAGGGCGATTACGCTGGTCGATCGCAACGAATATAAGCGTCGGCAATCGCCGCCCGGTATCCGAATAACCCCTCGAGCCTTCGGCCGCGATCGGCGTTATCCGATTACGTCCGGTTACAAAGGTGTTTGAAATTGCGAAGAGATGATAATGACCAATAATAAAAGTGCATTTCGCATGATCTTGTTTGTGTTGTTGATCATGCGAGTCTCATGTGTTTCGGCGCAGGATCGTTTTCAAATTGAATTGCTTATATTCGGGCAAGACATGCCGACGACCGAATTGTTCGATCAAACCCGCAGCGGGATACAATGGCCGAGTCGGGTCGTCGAAGTTTCGGCATTGGCTCAGGCCGCCACGGAACAAAAATCGTTATCCCATGTCTACGCTACGCTTTCGCGTTATTCAACGTATCAGCCGATCGCCCACTATGCATGGGTTCAAGCCATCGATGTAGACAGTGCCGGCGATGCGGTTCGAATTCAGGATGCCGCTAATGTGTTGGACGGTTTTTTTCAGCTCGAACGAGGCGATTTTTTGACCGTGACCTTAGATCTTGAGTATCAGCCCGATCCCGAGCGATTTTTTAGATTGTCCGAATCAAGGCGAATTAAGTTTGATGAAGAGCATTATTTCGATCATCCGAAATTCGGAGTGATATTGAAGGTGAAAGGTGAAAGGTGAAAGGTGAAAGGTGAAAGGGGAAAGGGGAAAGGGGAAAGGGGAAAGGGGAAAGGGGAAAGGGGAAAGGGGAAAGGGGAAAGGGGAAAGGGGAAAGGGGAAAGGGGAAAGGGGAAGTTTGTGCTTGACAAATGGTGGGAAATTCACATCTTTTCACTATTCACCGCTTGTGTTTGGGCTTGAAGAATAAAAAATAATCTCCATAATACAGATTAAGTTTTGGAATCGAGCCGCCGTTCGCTATGAATAAACCGGATTTTGCATGCCTATAGGGAATAGGCGAAGGGTAATACGCGACCTTTGCAAGCTCTCGTCAGTCGATTGAGGGCTTTTTTTGTTTTCGATTTGGTGATTAAATAGCCGCCACTTTTCTCCGTTGTAATGATGGGGTGTTTTTTTAGATGTACATACAATGACGCAAAAATTATATATTCAGACCAACGGTTGTCAGATGAACGAGTACGATTCCGACAAAATGCGGGATGTACTGAAAGCATCTCACGGTCTGGAGTTGACCGACAAACCCGATGAGGCCGATGTTTTATTACTCAACACTTGCTCGGTGCGCGAAAAAGCTCAAGAAAAAGTCTTTTCGGCTTTGGGCGTATGGCGACCGTTTAAGGAGCTGAAACCCGATGTCATCATCGGCGTTGGCGGTTGCGTGGCGAGTCAAGAAGGCGAGGCGATACAAAAGCGCGCACCGTTCGTCGATATTGTCTTTGGTCCGCAAACCTTGCACCGATTGCCGCAATTGCTTGACGAAGCTCGCAACAAACATAAGCGTGTCATCGACATCAGCTTTCCCGAAATCGAAAAATTCGACGCCTTGCCGGAACCGCGTGCCGAAGGGCCTAAAGCTTTCGTATCGGTGATGGAAGGCTGCAGCAAATATTGCACGTTTTGCGTCGTTCCTTATACACGGGGCGAGGAAATCAGCCGTCCGCTCGACGATGTGATTGCCGAGATCACGGTCTTGGCGAAGCAGGGCGTTCGCGAAGTCAATCTGCTTGGGCAGAACGTCAATGCTTATCGGGGGTTAATGGCGGACGGCGATATCGCCGATTTCGCGCTTTTACTCCACCATGTGGCGGCGATCGACGGCATCGACCGGATTCGTTTTACGACGTCGAATCCGGTCGAATTCAGCGACAGCCTGATTGAGGCCTATGCCGAAATTCCGCAATTGGTCGATCATCTGCATCTACCGGTTCAGAGCGGCAGCGA
This sequence comes from Methylotuvimicrobium sp. KM2, assembly GCF_038051925.1. Lineage (NCBI taxonomy): Bacteria > Pseudomonadati > Pseudomonadota > Gammaproteobacteria > Methylococcales > Methylococcaceae > Methylotuvimicrobium > Methylotuvimicrobium sp. KM2. The sequence goes on from NZ_CP150634.1 coordinate 1,062,691, forward strand.
TGCGATTTTGAAAAAAATGAAGCGAGGTCATGTGCGCGACGACTATTTCGAGATTATTCGCAAATTGCGCGAGGTTCGCCCGAATATTTCTCTATCTTCCGATTTCATCATTGGTTTTCCGGGCGAAACCGATCGGGACTTCGACGATACGATGGATTTGATCGAGACGATCGGCTTCGATCTTTCCTACAGTTTTATATACAGTCAAAGGCCCGGTACGCCCGCTGCCGATTTGCCGGACGATGTGCCTCTCGAAGTCAAAAAGCAGCGTTTGCAACGTTTGCAAAACCGCATCAATGAAATGGCGGCCCAAATTTCGGCAAGCATGGTCGATACCGTGCAAACGGTCTTGGTTGAAGGTCCGTCAAAAAAGAATCCGTTACAAATGCAGGGTCGAACCGAAAATAATCGCGTCGTCAATTTCATTGGCCATCCCCGATTAGCGGGGCAATTCGTCGACGTGTACATAGCCGAGGCCTTGCCTAATTCTCTACGCGGGCGTATGGTCGAATCTTCGACCGCAAAAATAACTGCGGTGGCTTAAGCAATTGATGTCATCTCAAGAAATTACGCTGTTGCCGGCCGATAACAGCAGACTCTCCAATTTTTGCGGCCAATTCGATTGCCATCTGCGTCAGATCGAACAGCGTATGCTGGTGGAAATCGCCAATCGAGGCAATCATTTCAAAGTCAGCGGTGAAGAACAGGCGGTCAAAGCAGCCTGCGCGGTGATGCATAAGCTATTTGCCGGCACCGAACAGGAATTATTGACTCCCGAGCAAGTGCATCTATCGATGCAGGATGCCAGTATCGACGAAGCCCTTGAAGCGGTCAAGGCCGAAACGGCGGCTCAACATCAAGTGACGGTCAAAACCAAGCGCGGCGTGATCAAAGGCAGAGGCGCCAATCAACAAAATTATTTAAAAAAAATCACGACTCACGATATCAATTTCGGTGTCGGTCCCGCGGGAACCGGGAAGACCTATCTTGCGGTCGCTTGCGCGGTAGAAGCCTTGCAAAACGAAAAGGTACGCCGAATCATATTGGTGCGTCCAGCCGTGGAAGCCGGCGAGAAGCTCGGCTTTTTACCCGGCGACATGGCACAAAAAGTCGATCCTTACTTACGTCCTCTATACGACGCTTTGTATGAAATGCTCGGCTTCGAGCGCGTCGAAAAATTGATAGACCGCGATGTCATTGAGGTTGCGCCGTTAGCTTTCATGCGCGGCAGAACCTTGAACGACTCCTTCATTATTCTCGATGAAGCGCAAAATACGACCGTCGAACAAATCAAAATGTTTTTGACGCGGGTTGGCTTCGGTTCGACCGCCGTCATTACCGGTGATATCACGCAAATCGATTTGCCGTCCGAAAAAATGTCGGGATTGCGCCATGTGCTGAAAGTATTGGAAAATGTCGACGGCATCAGTTTTACGTTTTTCGGCGCCAAAGACGTCGTTAGGCATCCGTTGGTACAGCGAATTGTCCTAGCCTATGAGGCTTATGAGAAAAAACACCCGAACCCTTGATGAACAGCATTGAAATTCAACAAGAGACCACCTCGGACGATGTGCCGGATAGTGGTCAATTGCAAACCTGGGTCAACGCCGCGCTAAAAGATTATCCCGACGATACCGAGTTGGTGATCCGTATCGTTGATAAACCCGAAATTAGTCAACTCAACGAACACTATAGAGCTAAGTCGGGCCCAACTAATATTTTGAGTTTTCCTTTCGACGCTCCGGATTATATCGAATCCAAGCTCCTTGGCGATTTAGTCGTATGCGCGCCGGTCTTGGCCGAGGAGGCACTGGAACAACATAAGACCTTGGATCATCATTGGGCGCATATCATCGTGCATGGAGTCCTGCATTTGCTGGGCTACGATCACGTCGAAGATAACGAAGCCGAATTAATGGAAGCGAAAGAAATCGAAATATTGGCACAATTGAACATCGATAATCCGTATAACGAGGCAAACGAGGTATGAACGACGAACCCTATCCGAGTCAGACGCCGCAAAAAAGTTGGATCGGCAGACTAGGACAACTTTTGAGCGGCGAACCGCAAGATCAGGAAGATCTTCTTGAGATTTTACGGGAAGCTCGGGAAAAACATTTACTAGGCCCTGATGCGCTGGCAATGATTGAAGGCGTGCTTCAGGTTTCGGAAATGCGGGCACGGGATATCATGATTCCGAAAGTGCAAATGGTCGTCGTGCCGAGGGATGCCGACTTGAAAACCATTTTTCCGTTGGTGCTCGAACATGGTCATTCGCGTTTTCCGGTGATCGAAGAGGACCGCAGTAAAGTGGTCGGCGTTTTGTTAGCAAAAGATTTGCTGCCTTATGCTCTAACCGAGACCGATCATGACATCAAAGTCGAGGAATTGATGCGTCCGGTCAGCATCGTGCCGGAAAGCAAGCGCTTGAATGTGTTGTTGAAGGAGTTTCGAACCAATCGCAATCACCTAGCCATCGTCGTCGACGAGTACGGTACCGCGGCAGGCTTGGTGACGATAGAGGATATACTCGAAGAAATCGTCGGCGATATCGAGGACGAGCATGACCAGGAGCCCGATGAGGGTTATATCGTGCAGCGCAACGAAAACGAATATATGGTCAAGGCGTTGACGCCGATGGAAGATTTCGACGAATATTTCTTATGTGATCTATCCAGCGAAGAATACGATACGGTCGGCGGCTTTATCGTGACCAAGCTCGGACACCTACCGCAAAAAGGCGAAAAAGTGATCGAAGGCAAGCTCAGGTTCGAAGTGGTTCGAGCGGACAGCCGCCGAATTCATTGGCTAAAATTGAAATTGCTCGAAGAAGAGGAAGAGTAGGCGGGTTATTTAACCCGCTCCGAACGTTTTAGTTTGCTTTGGATATGGTTGAAAAGCTTCCGCTCCTGAACACCCCTTACCTACATCCATGTAGATAACGTAAGGACGGGTCGGCAAGCCTAGATCTGCATAGTAGTTCCTACGAAAAATTGCCAAAGAAACTTGGAAATAAATTAATCTTACTTTTAAATTTGTAGAATATTAATGTTATGGTTAAGATCAGAAATCAATTGATCCTATTGATTTTTATTATTATTTTAGGGTGTGCGTCAGTTTATGAGAAGCCGTTAGTAAGCTACAGGGCAATATCTATACCAGAGCTAAATAAGCAAACTACAGTATCTCTTGGAGATCGATTAATTAGTCAGGCTCATGGTATTAGTGGCTATAGCATCGAATTAGGTTCTGCAAGGGGGGCTTATTCCAGAATTAAAGCTGGAACATATTGCCAGGTAACTTCTAGCTCAAATGTTTTTATTACTCCTACTGCCAACGCTGTCGAGCTTACAAGTCCGAATGGTCAAATTCATGGCGTTGCTGATTTTGTTTATTACAACAAAAGAGATAAGACTATTTGCCCTCCTGGTTCAGGTAAACCATGTTATAGCTCTTCTGAAATTTCAATATCAGAGAATCCAAATGGTTTTTGCGCTGCTCCAAACTCCTTTCAGCAGATTATTGAATATAATGGAAAAAATGGAGGAATCTTGAACTTCACATATCGTGAATTTCAAGACAATCTAGCAAGAAATGCATTTACAACAAATTTTACTATGGACTTGTCGGAAGGTGATACTATTGCCTATAAGGGAGCTATAATGAAAATAAAAAATGCTACTAACAATTATATTACATATATAGTGTTAAAAAACTTCAATACACAGTAATCCACTCGACTCCATTTCTGATTATAGTCAGATGCATAAGTCACTGTAATATTAATTATTTCGCAAACAAGATTTGGCGTCCCTGGACATCTAGCCAAATATGCTGGAATAATCGACCCAGGTTATAAATGCCATAGCAGCGGCGCTTGATCACTGTGATTTTATTGTTCAGCCCTTCGACAAAGCCGCTGGTTTCGCGTCCAATAAAATAGTTGGTGATCTTATCTCGTCAGTTATCCAACGTGGTGATAAAAGGCGCAAAACAGTCTAGGCCTAATGCTTTGATTCGCTCCAGCCATTGCGTTAAGGCTTGTTCGGCCTCCGTTTTACTCTGCCGCCGCTCAAAACGGAGCAACAGGGTCAGGTCTATATTCATAGCCTTTTCTGAGAGAGAAAGAGCTGGGGTCACCCATTAGCCTGTCGTAGTCAATAAGCCAAACCAATCCCTCAAGCAAATTTTGGTTTTTTTCGAATTCACTGTCTTTTAAGACCAATCTCTTCAACCTGTTATTGAACCGGTGGGTTTCGTGGTCGCGAGGTCCGAGAGTGTGGGTAAGTTGTGGGCAGCAGGGACGCTGTCCATGACTTATCCACACGGCTCTGCTCGGACCGGTCCGCAGGACGCGTCCACAAATCCACCGGTTACCGGTTTACTCGTTGTTCCGACAGTCTTTTCTCATGCCGCTTTGCCTGTGTTTCATGATCGTTACTCCGTTCAGTTCGCTGTCTACGCGCCCGATTTCTCGCTTGTGTGATTCGCTCATCGAACTGATGCGCGTCAGTCACCCATCAGGATCAAGACGATGCCGCTGACGCGAGCTCAGCGGTTCGTCCCTGGCTCAACGTTGAGCCCCAGAAAAATGATCGGTGCCAAGCCTTATCCAATTGTGCACAGCACAACAGGTTTTGTGGTTTTCCGTGGTCACGGTCCAGTCCCCGAGTGGCTCAAGGCTTGGGCGTATCAGCACCCCCTTTGGGAGATAACGATTATTGGGTCGGTTGAGCAGCCTGCCAATCAGGTCTGGTGGTTATGAGCCAACCCCTTGTACGGTTCAGCTACTCAACCTATTCGCTTATTCGGTCATACAAAACATTTCGTGTCGTCAAAGGGGACGTGGTCCCGCATTACGAAGTAACTCGCCCTGGCCAGTTTATGCGCGACCGCTTTGAGTGCGACGACACGGTTGCACTTGGCGGCCTTGCGTTGATAAAAGCGTTTCGCTCGATCGTTGTAGCGTATCGCGAAGTTGGCCGCCTCGATAAAGGCCCAGGCCAAGTATTTATTGCCGTTTTTGGTATTGCCCCGGCCTTTCTTTTTGCCGTTGCTGAGTTTTTCACTGCCCACACAGCGGCAATACGAGGCGAAGTTGCCGACCTGCCGAAAACGCTCGATCGCGCCGGTTTCCAGCATGATCGTCAAGGCCAATACTTGACCGATGCCGCTGATACTGAGCAAATAGCGGTAGCGCGGATCCAGTTTGGCTTGTGCCAGGATGGCACTTTCCAACACCTCGATTTGTTCCGATAACGCCATCAGGATCACCCGATTACTTTCGACCGCCAACGCCAGGTTCGGATCGGCGAAGTGCTGTTGAACCTGTTCCTGCGTCAGGCGTTTGACGGCATTGCTGTTCATCCGAGTGCCGGTATTGCGCGCATACAGGTTTTCAATGCTGACTATATGCGCGGTACGCTGCCGGACTAATTGGCTGCGTTTGCGCAATAAGTCCCGCACGGCCCGGCTTTCCTTCGGGCAAATCGTGCCAGTCGGCAAGACGCCCAGCCGCAGCAAATGCGCCAACCAAAACGCATCCGTGTCGTCGTCGGTGTATTTCAGGCCCTCATACTGCTGTACCGCTGCCGTGTTGACCAAATGCACCCGGTATCCCGCCTCCATCAGGCCGTCGATCAGCCAATACCAATTGTACGTCGATTCCACCGCCAAGCCTTCGATGCTGTCTTGAAAGGGTTCCAAGCCTTGCAAGATATCGACCAAATCGCAATCTTGTTTGTTCCGATACACGACTCGGTCATGTTCGTCGATCAGCTGCGTCACCACATTCGTTGAATGCAAATCCATTCCACCGTATAGTTTCATGTCTGTCTCCTCGGTTGTTTCGATCATCACCCTTATTAGACCACTGAGGGTTCCGATCGGGGAGACAGGCTAGATGATTATCAGGTCTTGTGCGACAAGCGAAGCTTGTCATTTCTTGCAGGGTGAAAGTCCCTGTCTGGAAAATTCAAAGGACTGAGTTTGTAAGGCCTAACCAGCCACCAGTATCGAGTGTTGCGTCTCCGGCGGAGCGTTGTCAACGGTTACGACTGTGGCAAACGTGAACAAAGGTCAGGCGAAGCGTACACAGAGAACTATGTAGGTCACAGGGGAGCTGCACCTTCCTGAGGCTGATTTAGCATCGTTAGACCGAGAAAGCAAATGGCGACGTTTTAAGACTGACGGAAGCCTACACAAAGGAATCGCTAAGGTGAGTGCGTATTCTGATTTATTTGAACACCGATTCTGGTCAATTTGAACAGTGCAAAATCTAACGCATCGGTGGAAGTGAATTTTTATCCCAAGTGTTCAACTTGAGTCAATGAATTCAATTTTTTTCGCATCGATTCGCCTTTCAAATTGAGCCGATGCGAGTTGTGCATCAAGCGGTCTAATATGGCGTCAGCCAGGGTATTGTCGCCGATCGATTGATACCATTGGTCGGTCGGCAATTGACTGAGGATGGCGGTGGCCGATTGGTCATGGCGGTCATCCATGATTTCCATCAGATCGTTGCGGGTAGCGGCTTTGAGCGGCTCCAGCCCCCAGTCGTCGATGATCAATAAATCGAAGTTGGCCAGGGTTTTGAGCAGTTTGCTGTAACTGCCGTCGGCCTTGGCTTGGGTCAGCGTCAGGATCAGGCGAGAGAGTCGATAATAGCGGACGCTATAGCCTTTGAGACAAGCCTGATGGCCCAGCGCACAGGCAATGTAAGTCTTACCGCAACCGCAGGGACCGGTGAGCAACAGATTCTGTGCTTTCTCGATCCAGTCGCACTGCAGCAAGGCGGCCATTTGGCTTTGCTGAAGGCCTCGGGGATGGTGGTAATCGATGCCTTGGACATGGGCTTTCAGTTTGAATTGGGCGGCGCGGACCAGGCGTTCCTGCTTGCGTTGCTGGCGTTCCTGGGTTTCCTGGTCGACCAACAGTTGTAGGCGTTCGGCAAACGACAGACCGTCATAGGTGCCGGGTTGCTCGCGTTGGGTTTGCAGGGCGTAGGCCATGCCGGTCAATTTCAATTGCCGCAGCTGACTGAGAGTGTTTTCTATCATGGTTGATCTCCTCTTGGTTAGGGTAAGGGTTGGTTGAGTTGTGATGGATTGAAGGTTAGCTTGGATCAGCCGAGACCGGCTTTAGTGAAAACTGTCCGGCCCGCGGATATTTTCATGGTCCTGGGGCAATAAGGCCGTTTGTAGCGGAGAGGTGTCGGCTAACCGATCCCGGTTACTGAGTAGAATGGCTTTGATGTTTTTCAGTCGATACAGACCTTCTCGATTGGCGATCGCACAGGCTCGGTTCAAGCGTTCGGCCGGAAAGCTGCGCTGCAGATTCAATAAGCCCAGGCAGACGCGATAAGCCTGTTCCGGATGCTGCTTGCGGCCCAGCTGCGTCTTCACCCACAACAGCACCTCGGGGCCCAATGACTGAGCCCAGTTCATCAGCCGTCCCGGCGTCCATTGTTGGTGCTTGGCGTGTTTCTCCGGCATATGCGCCGGTTCAGTTGTGGTGCCGGGGTGGTGCTTGCGGACGTGGCTGGCGATGCGTTGATGCTGAAAATAGACTTCGATCAGGCGTTCGCCGGCCTGGATTTCGACGTGCTCTCCGACGCAATGATGCGGCACCGAATACAGATGCTGATCGTACTGGACGTGGTAATCGATAGCGACTTTGGCCGTTTTGATCGCGACATACTGGTAGGCGTGTTTTGGCAGCGGCGACAAGGCCGGCCGATCCAGCCGTTCGAACCACTCCCGGCGGTTGCCCGGCCACTGCTTGAACGGCTTCTCGTTCAGCTCGGTCAACAGGGCCCGAATACAGTGATTCAGTTCGGCTAGCGAGAAAAACGTCTGATGGCGCAGTTTGGCCAGAATCCAGCGTTCGACCAATTGCACGCCGACTTCGGCTTTGGCCTTGTCTTTCGGTTTGTAAGGCCGTGCCGGCAACACCGCCACGTCGTAATGAGCCGCCAGTTGCTGATAAGCCGGATTGAGCTCCGGTTCATAGCGGCAGGCTTTATTGACCCCGCTTTTCAGATTATCCGGCACCAGTAGCGCCGGACAGCCGCCGAAAAACTCGAAGGCGCGGACATGACTGCCCAACCAATCCGGCAGCCCCTGGCTCCAGGTCGCTTCGGCGAACGTGTAATTGGAAGCGCCCAGCACCGCGACGAAGATGCTGGCCTGGCGAATCTCGCCGCTGGACGCGCAGACGATCGGCACGGTCGGCCCGGCATAGTCGATGAACAGCTTCTCGCCGGCCCGATGACTTTGCCGCATGGAGCGCTTCTGCCGCTTCAGCCAGTCGGCATAGCGGGCGCAGAACTGCGAGTAGCTGTAACAGCGGTTCGGATATTGCTGGGTATATTCCTCCCACAGCAACTGCTTGGTGACGCCTTTCCGTTTCAGCTCCTGATGAATCTCGGGCCACACCGGTTGCTGAAATTTTGCCGAAGGCCGGGCATCGGAACTCGGATACAACGTCAACGCCAAGGCCTGATCGTCCAGGTCATCCGGCAAAGGCCAGGAGAGTCCCTGTTGCTCGGCCAATTTAAGGATGTTTTGAATACTGCCGGCACTGATCTTGGTGCTGGCACTGATTTGCCGAATACTCAATCCGGCGTTGAAACGCAGTCGTAAAACTTCTCTGATTTTTCGCATTGCAATTCGTTTGGCTGCCATATCCCGATTCCAAAATCGAAACAGGATACTCAGAATTAAAAAACAATGCGTTAGGAAGGATTCTGGCAATCTGAACACCGATTCCGGCATCTTGAACACCCATTCTGGAAATTATCCAAAAAGTGTTCAGCTTGAATCAGAATCAGTGTTCAACTTCGATCAGAATGACTGTTCAGATTGAATCAGAATCGGTGTTCAGGTTGGGCCAGAATATGCAGTGAGATTCTGGAGGATTTGCCGGTGTTCGAAAGCGTGACATGCATAGAGAGAAATGATTGAGAACTTGTGAGGCCCAATAAGCTCCTGGTCTGATGGCTAGGTAAGCCTACCCAACCGAAAGAAGGATGGCTGAAGGCGTATTGGGAGTCAGATCCGCTCATAGTACTCCGAGCGTGGGACAATTCTGCCCGGAGCAGAATTGGACGCAAATAGCGCCCGCAGGGTGAGCCACAGGGATGTGGCGAATCATTGCCACGTACATGGGAAAGGGGCTGACAAAATTGCGTAGCCTGCAAAGGAAACTTTAACCGGGCATGAAGGACTGGAGAAATGAAGCAAACCTCCCTGCAGGGGATAGCGAATAAAGCGCGACAAGATAAAACGTACCGATTTAGAAATCTGTTTGGCCTGTTGACGGCTGGATTTTTGTTCTGGTGTTGGGAGAGTCTCAACCGGAAAGCCAGTGCGGGTGTCGATAAAATCGATGCGATGGCGTACGAGGAGAATTTACTCGGCAATATCCAAGCGTTAGCGGAACAAGTTAAGCAGGGAACCTATCGGGCCAAGTTAATCCTAAGCAGATACATACCGAAGGCAGATGGAAAACAACGCCCGCTGGGCATACCAGCCATAGCGGACAAGCTATTACAGCGGGCCGTAGCAAGGCTGCTGGAAGCCATATACGAGGCGGACTTTCTGCCGTGCAGTTATGGCTACCGGCGGGGCAAGAGTGCACACCAAGCCATCCAGGCATTAACGGGAGAACTCAACAGCAGGGCATATCATACGGTAGTGGAAGTGGATATCAAAGCCTTCTTTAACGCCATCCAACATGAGGCACTGCTGGACATGCTACGGCAGCGGATAGATGACCGACCGTTATTGAAGCTGATCAAAAAATGGCTGAAAGCGGGGATATTGGAAACCGATGGGCAAGTGATACATCCCGCGACGGGGACGCCGCAGGGTGGGATCATCTCCCCGATATTGGCGAACATCTATCTGCTAACGTGCTGGACAAATGGTTTGAAGAAACGGTAAGAAGTCATTGCAGAGGGCGGATTTATCTATGCCGCTATGCGGACGACTTTGTTTGTGCGTTTCAAGATGCGAAAGATGCGGAGCGCTTTTATCGAGCGCTGATCCAAAGACTCGCGCGTTTTGGTTTGGAGATAGCGGAAGACAAGACCCGGAAAATGGTGTTTAGTCACGTTAAAGCCAAGAGCAAGACGAAATTCGAGTTTCTGGGGTTCGAGTTTTTCTGGGGTGTGAACTACTGGGGCAAACCCGTCCTAAAGCGGCGCACATCGCGGGCGAAACTGAATGCATCACTCGCGAAAGTCAAACTATGGCTTCGGAATCAGAGTGGATTACCGAAGAAAATTCTATTTGCAAAATTAAATAGAAAGCTCATCGGCTATTACAACTACTATGGTGTCACGGGCAATGCGGAAAGTCTTAATCGGTTTGTGTATTACGTGACTCAACTCCTATTTAGGGCGCTCAATCGGCGTAGTCAACGCAAGAGCTACAACTGGATAGGATTTAAGGAACTGATCACGTATTTTGGACTCGCCAAACCGCGCATATGCCATGCTCTCTAGGAATCAAGGAAACATCGCGTCAGTGCAAAGCGAGCAATTTTGAAAAGCCCGGTGCGGTAATTCCGCACGCCGGGATTTGTGAGGGGGCAGTCGGGTAACTGGCTGTTCTACCTTGATGAATTTTGCAAATATGTGCTTGCATAAACGAGACTTGATACCAAATTAAAAGACTTGACCGTTCGCAGTAACAGCAGTAAATCTAGCGGGTTAAAGTCCCGTCCAAGGAATTGTCCGTACGCCTTGGTAGTATGAGGAAGCGGCATCGTGGTAACACGGTGTCGTAAGTTTCCAAACAGCAAGAGAGCAGGCCGTAACGCAAGTGAACCTACACGTAGCCTCGTAAACGAATTGGAGGAGCCGACCCTGTGGTCAGAAGGGGAAGGCCGTTGGATGGATACTGAAATAACGGAAGTGGTATCCGTCGACTTCCGGGGTAGCAGGGTCGGCATGTTCTTGAAGATTCATTGCCCAGTGCTGGAGACCCGTTGCGGCGGTGGGGAGGCCATCGACTATTGCGTATAAGGAAACGAAGGCGCAATAGGCCGTAACGGGAGTCGGAGGGGTTCATAGTACCGATGGAAGTCTAGGGACAACATAACCCAGACCGAGGGAAGGGACCCTGCTTTGTTCATGTAACCGAAGAGTGGAGGAAAAGGGGATTGCCATGTTGCTAATAACCCCTGATGAAATCAGGACACTACAGAGGAAGCTCTATACCAAGGCCAAGCAAGAACCGGCCTATCGCTTCTATGCGCTCTATGACAAGGTGTGGCGGGCAGACATCCTCATGTTTGCTTACCGCCTTGTCCGTGCTAACAAAGGAAGTCCCGGCGTTGACGGAGTGAACTTCGAGGACATAGAGCAGAAGATAGGGATAGACCAGTTTTTGTCGGAATTAGCTCAAGACCTGAAAGACAAGACTTATCACCCAAGTCCGGTACGGCGCGTCATGATTCCCAAAGCGGACGGCAGTCAGCGCCCGCTGGGCATTCCGACGATCCGCGACCGGGTAGCCCAGATGGCGGTAAAACTCGTCATTGAACCGATATTTGAAGCGGATTTCTGCCCGAACTCCTACGGATTTCGGCCAAAGAAATCGGCCCACGACGCGGTTGATGAAATAGCGGAAGCGCTACATCAGGGCTATACCCAAGTGATTGATGCCGATCTGTCGAAATACTTCGATAGCATCCCTCACGCCAAACTGCTGGCCGTTATTGCCGAGCGCATTGTTGATGGTGCGATATTGCACGTCATCAAGCTATGGCTCAAAGCACCGGTCATCGAAGAGGATAAGGACGGCACCAAGAAGCATATGGGCGGCGGCAAAGCAAACAGCAAGGGCACGCCGCAAGGTGGAGTCATTTCACCGTTGCTATCGAACTGCTACCTGCATTTACTTGACCGGATATGGGAGAAACATCAGCTACGATGGAAGTTAAAGGCGCGCATCGTCCGTTATGCGGATGATTTTGTCGTGCTGTGTGCAGGTGCAGTTGATGCACCATTGGCCGCGGTACGGCATGTGCTGGATCGTCTTGATCTTGAGTTGAATGATACCAAAACCCGCATAGTTGATGCCAGAGAGGAAAGTTTTAACTTCTTGGGTTTTTCAATCAGGGTGAGCAAGGGATTGAAGTCGGGCAAAAGTTATCCGCATGTCTGCCCGGCACCGAAATCGCTTGCGAAAATCAAAGACCGTATAACGCAATTGACCGCACGGGAGCGTACGCCGATACCGTTGGAAGATATTATAGGAAGCATGAACGCCAGCCTTCGCGGCTGGTCGGGTTACTTTCACTATCGCAATTCCAATGGCGTACTGGAAAAGGTGAAGACGCATGCTGAAGAACGTCTGCGAAAGCACCTCATGAAGCGGCACAAGGTCAAAGACCGTGGGATCGGCCTCGGTCGTTTCCCAAGCCAGCAGTTATATGCGAGATACGGGTTATACAAGGTTCCGACAAAGGCGGGCTGGAAAACAGCGCATGCCGTGGTGTGAAGAACATCGGAAAGCCGTGTGCGTTAATAGCGCATGCACGGTTTGATGAGGGAGGACAGGAGAAACTAACTATGATAAAGCTAATGAGGCACCGCCAGACGAAAGGGGCGGAAACAGATAGGCCATGTCTACGGAAAGTGAAATCCTGTTCTCTACTCTACCCATGCGCACTGCTTCGCTCTGGGTTAATTAGCGAGTGATGAGCGACGTTAGGTGTGAAGCGTTATGGCGCTATAGCGCTAAAGTGCTATAATCGGAAAAAAAGAGGTGCCTTTTATGAGTGAGTTATCAAAAAGATCCACGGTTTACTTCGAACCAGAGATTCACCATGCCCTTCGGGTTATGGCTGCAAACACGCATCAATCTGTCTCCGAATTCGTCAATGAGGCGGTTCGTATGGCTCTACGCGAAGATCAAGAAGATCTGAGTGCGTTTGAAGAACGGGCGGCAGAGCCAACACTGAGCTATGAGGAATTGCTGGAAGATTTAAAGTTACATGGCAAATTATGAAATTCAGTTCAAGAAGTCAATTACCAAAGATCTTCGCGCTATTCCAAAAAAGGATGTCAAGAAAATACTGGAGCGAATAGATGCCTTGGCGGTAAACCCAAGGAGCGAAGGCTGTATCAAATTGTCCGGTCAGGAGCGTTACCGCACTCGGCAAGGCGTTTATCGGATAATTTATGAGGTCAAGGATGCCGAAATTGTCGTCGTTGTGGTCAAAATTGGGCGTCGTTCCCAAGTCTACAAAGACAGCTAACAAGGCAAACTCACTCGGACGGCAAAAAGGGAGCTATGGGGCAGGTCTTGAATTTTGCAAATACGTGCCTGCATAAACGAGACTTGATGTAAATTTAAAACTTGACCCCGTGCGAGCAGAAGAGAGGCCATTCGGCGTTAATCAAGTGGGCAGAGTTGTTGAAGCCTGAATACCTTCGCCAATTAGGCTAAGTAATGCATTAGCTCTATTAGTTAAAGCTGAAGAGGTAAAGATCGACAACTCTGACCTTTTGATTTCTTAACACTTGTTAAACCTCAAAAAACCGTTCTTCTTCCGGCTATACAGCCTTGCAATCGCTTAGCAAAACTTGTTCTGTCGCGGTATGGTCGGCGGCAAGAAATATCAGAATGCCGGAATCGCCTTTCGTATGCCAACGTAGGCTTTTTTGCTCGTCCAATGCAATATACAGCGCGCCGGAAGCTGCTTTCCGAATCTGCATTAAACTTAGCAAGCCCTGGTAATAAAGGGCGGCGAACGATTCCCCGGATTGTAAGTTTAAATAAGCGACCTGCAGTTCGGTGTCGGGATGGCAGCGATAAACGACTATCTTGCTTCGCCAGCCGGTACCTTCGATGATACTGGTTGTAACCGGTGTGCCGTCAAAATGCAAGGGATCTAAGGAATCGCGCTTATCTTGTTGTGCGCAGGCCGTGAGTAATACGGTAAAACTGATCACGAAAAGAATTTTACTCATAATGAATCTCTAGATGTGAATGGATGGGGCGGGGCGACAGTCATCCCAATAGAAACGAATACCCCGCAGTCTCTATACGCACATGCCGAAATTTTTAGTACGATAGCTATATATGATATTTTAATTGCCCTTCTAGCGGGTATACATGCAAAATACCGGTTCCGGTGGGTAAAGCCTTCAATAAATCCTAGTAAACTTGAGAGAAAAGTATGATGAGACGATGGATTACTTTTGCGTTATGCAGTGTGCTGATAGGGTGCGCGACTGATGCTAGCCGAGAGGAAAACGACGACGAGCAACAATTCAAGTGGGACAATATTGCCTGGCAATTAGAACACTTTATCGGGCCGAATGGCGAAACGACAAGTGTCAAAGATGGTACGATTATCGATGCCTTGTTTACGAAAGGTCAATTATCCGGAAGTGGCGGATGTAATCGTTATTTTGGGAAATTTGAGATATCGGAAGAATCTAAATTAATGGTCAGCCCAGTCGGCTCAACGATGATGGCTTGTTCGGAGATTATCAACGAACAAGAGCGCCGTTATTTCGATTCGCTCGCTAAAGTTGGCGGCTATCGCTACGATGAAGAAGCTCGATTACTGACGCTTTCGGACCAAGAAGGAAATTCATTATTGGTGTTCAAAACAAAAACCCAGCCGACTTTGGAAAAAAACCAATGGCAGGTATCCGGCATCAACAATGGCAAGGGTGGTATCGTGTCGGATAAAAATACCGCTTTAGCGAATGCGTATTTTGCCGATGGCACTGTTCAAGGCAAAGCGGGTTGTAATCGGTATTCGGCGGCTTATACAAAGCAAGATGAAGAACTCAGAATCGATTCCGCGCAGACGACTCGAATGTTTTGCGCAGAGGATGGCGTCATGGAGCTCGAAGCGAATTTTTTGAATGTCATGGCTCGGGTCGTCCGTTATGAAATCGATGGCGATCGACTAAAACTACTCGATAAGGATGGGGCGTTGTTGATTGGCTTTGTCAGAAAATAAAGTTTGAACATCGGATTCTAAGTCAGTATTTTAGAGGGAAGCGGTGCTTAATATTTATCTCTTGTTGTAAACGTCTTTGCGATGACCAATTTTTACAATGGTAATCGTCAGGATGTTATCGTTGATTGTATAGAGAATTCGATAATCTCCAACTCTAATTCGATATAAATCAAGTTTTGATTTGAGTTTTTTTACGCCGATTGGTCTTGGTTCAATTGTTAATTGTTCAATTGAAGCAAAAATTTTGATTTGTCGGTCTTTTGGAAGTTTTGCAAAGAATTTTTCTGCTGTTGGTTTGATAATGATTTCATAAGCCATATTTGGTCTTAAGCTCTGATAATGAAATGCCTCCCGGCTCTTGTAAGGCTTGTTCGGCTTCTTTAATTTCCAATTCGTCTTGATAATTTTCCAATAAGGTTTCGATGAATTCATCGAGCGATTGGTTGGCAGCCGCAGCAAGAGCCGTTAGCCGCGATTCGTTTTCTTTGCTGACATTTAGCACGCTCAACTCCTGAATTTATATGAAGGGCTTAACCCAGCCTTAACATTGCGCGTCAATAGGTTATTGAATAATATGCAATAATTAATTTTATGGCGCTACAAAGTTAAATTTGGCATGATTTTTAATTATTATATTTCAATAGCATAGGCGGTAGGCACTATACTTGTTAAAGCTGGGTTAAGTGTCGGAGCATTCGCCAAATTTGAATATGATCTAGTTTGGCGAAGCGTCCGACAGCATTTTTTCTTATACCTTTCGCACTTCAAATTTCGGCAGTGCCGGAGGAGGCCTCGGGGTGCTCGGTAAAGGCTTTGCCAGCATGGAGCTGGCATAGAGCCTACAGGGACGTATTCACGGCGTCCTTTGACGGGCACCCCGAGGCCGAATTTTCATCTACGATGAGTATAATTCGTTCGATTCCTAGAGTAATGACCGGTCCGGTCCGCTTTTCAAACCGCCTTTTTAATTCTCTCCAGCGCGTTCTCCAAGTTTTTCATGCTGGTCGCAATCGAGATTCTGACGTGGCCTGGGCAGCCGAAGGCAGAGCCAGGCACCAGCGCGACACCGGCATTTTCGATCAGGTATTCTGAAAAATCCAGGTCATCTTTGATGTTGTCCATTTTGGCGATTGCTTGTTCGACGTTCGGGAATACGTAGAACGTGCCGTCGGTTTCAAGGCAATCGATGCCGTCGAGTTTGTTCAGTTCCGAGACGACGAAATCATGGCGTTTCTTGAATTCGGTCATCATCATATCGATGAAGCCTTGATCGCCGGTTAGCGCGGCTTCTGCGGCATATTGCGAAATCGAAGTCGGATTCGAGGTGCTTTGCGATTGAATGGTGCCCATCGCTTCGATTAGGTCGGCAGGCCCTGCCGCATAGCCGATGCGCCATCCGGTCATCGAATAGGCTTTAGATACGCCGTTCATCACGAGGGTGCGGTCGTAAAGTTCCGGGCAAGCGTTTAGAATATTGACGAAGCTGCCTTTTTGCCAAAGGATATGTTCATACATATCGTCGGTTGCGATGACAATTTCGGGATAATTTTTCAATACGTCGCCGAGCGCTTTTAGCTCGTCGAGTGAATAGGCGACGCCGGTCGGATTCGACGGGCTGTTGAGGAAAATCAGCCGGGTCTTGTCGGTAATCGCCGCGCGCAGTTGTTCCGGCGATATTTTAAAGTGCCGCGTCTGTGTCGTTTCGATGACGACCGGTACGCCGCCGGCCAGCAGCACCATGTCGGGATAAGAGACCCAGTACGGCGCAGGAATGATCACCTCGTCGCCTTCGTTCAACAGTGCTTGCGTCAGGTTGTAAGAGCTCTGCTTGCCCCCGCACGAAACTAGAATTTGCTTGGCTTGGTAATCGAGGCCGTTGTCTTTTTTGAATTTGTCAATGATTGCTTGTTTCAGGCTTGGCGTGCCGCCGACCGGAGTGTATTTCGTAAAGCCTTTGTTCATCGCCTCGATCGCGGCGGCCTTGATATGATCCGGTGTGTCGAAGTCCGGTTCGCCCGCGCCGAGGCCGATAATGTCCTTGCCGGCGGCGCGCATGGCGGCGGCTCTTGCTGTGATCGCCAGTGTCGGTGATGGTTTAACGGATTGAACTCTGCCGGAAAGTTTTATGCTCATAAGTACCTGTCAAATCAATGTAAAAGTAGACATGATTATACTCTATGTATAATAGCTGTTGAAATTCCATTAGAGAGTGAGTGTGTGAAAAAGGCATTTAATATTCAAGGCCGATTTCAACCGGCAGGCGACCAACCGGTGGCAATTAACCAATTGGTCGAAGGATTGCACGACGGCGAAGTGCATCAAACCTTGCTCGGCGTGACCGGCTCGGGCAAGACTTTTACGATTGCCAATGTTATTAACCAAGTGCAGCGTCCGGCGATGATTCTGGCGCCGAATAAGACATTGGCCGCGCAATTGTACGGCGAGATGAAGGAGTTTTTTCCGGAAAATAGCGTCGAGTATTTCGTGTCGTATTACGACTACTATCAACCGGAAGCCTATGTGCCGGCTTCGGATACCTTCATCGATAAAGATGCTTCGCTGAATGAGCATATCGAACAAATGCGTTTATCGGCGACCAAGGCGCTGATCGAACGCGAGGATACGATCGTCGTCGCGACCGTGTCGGCGATTTACGGCTTGGGTGAACCGGAATCGTATTTTCAAATGGTCTTGCATTTGGTGCGCGGCGATTTGATCGATCAACGCGCGATCGTCCGCCGTTTGGCTGAAATGCAATATACGCGCAACGAAACCGAATTGCGCCGCGCGACTTACCGCGTTCGCGGCGAAGTCATAGATATATTTCCGGCGGAATCCGAGCAGGAGGCGCTTCGTATCGAGTTGTTCGATGATGAAATCGAGCGACTGTCGCTGTTTGACCCGTTGACCGGCGAAATTAAGCAGCGTATTGCGCGTTACACGGTCTACCCGAAGAATCATTACGTCACGCCAAGGGATCAATTGTTGGCAGCAGTTGACGCGATTAAAATCGAATTGAAAGCGCGTCTCGAGCATTTGTATTCGCTGAATAAATTGGTAGAAGCGCAGCGCTTGGAGCAACGGACCTTGTTCGATCTCGAAATGATTTTGGAGGTCGGCTATTGTTCCGGTATCGAAAATTATTCACGTTATCTGTCCGGTCGCGGCCCGGGTGAGCCGCCGCCGACGATGTTCGATTATTTGCCGGATAATGCCTTGGTCATTATCGATGAAAGTCATGTGACGATTCCGCAGATAGGCGCGATGTATAAAGGAGATCGCTCGCGTAAAGAAACCTTGGTCGAATACGGGTTCAGATTGCCTTCGGCGCTTGATAACCGCCCGTTGACCTTCGAAGAGTTCGAAGCAAAATCCAGGCAGCGAATTTATGTTTCGGCAACGCCAGGACCTTATGAAAAAGCGCATTCCGGGGTCTTTGTGGAGCAGGTTGTCAGGCCGACCGGCTTGCTCGATCCGGAAATCGAAGTCCGTCCCGCAACGACTCAGGTCGATGATTTGTTGTCGGAAATCACTAAGCGGGTTAAGGTCAACGAGCGCGTCTTGGTCACAACGTTGACCAAGCGCATGTCCGAAGACTTGACCGAATATTTGGCCGACCATGACGTGCGCGTGCGTTACTTGCATTCGGACATCGATACCGTCGAGCGCGTCGAGATCATTCGCGATTTGCGGCTCGGCAAATTCGATGTGTTGGTCGGTATCAATTTACTGCGGGAAGGTTTGGACATTCCCGAGGTTTCGTTGATTGCGATTTTGGACGCCGACAAGGAAGGTTTCTTGCGTTCGACCGTGTCGTTGGTGCAAACGATAGGCCGTGCGGCGCGTAATGCACACGGTAAGGCGATTTTGTACGGCGATAAGATCACGCGCTCGATGCAACAGGCAATCGATGAAACCGTGAGACGCCGCGAAAAACAGAGCCGTTTCAACGAAATGAATAATATTACGCCGGCAACGGTATTCAAGTCGGTTAAGGATATTTTGGAAATCGCGATTCCGGGCGCCGGCTTTCAACCGGTTGCGAAGGCCGTAGCCGTGACCGAGCCCGATGCGGACTATAAAGCGATGACGCCCAAACAAAAAAGCAAAAAGCTCAAGCAAATGGAAGAGCAAATGTATAAGCATGCTCGGAATCTGGAGTTTGAAGAAGCGGCGCGTCTTAGGGATGAGATTAAATTGTTGCAGGAGATTTATGTTAAAGGTTAAAGGTGAAAGGGGAAAGGGGAAAGAGGAAAGAGGAAAGAGGAAAGAGGAAAGAGGAAAGAGTGTTGGTGGGTTTAGGGGGCACCCTTAAGTTAAGGGAAACTTGTCGTTCGGCAGGCTTTTGAGGCGCATTCGATCCTGAGCCAGCATTAATTATTCTGTGAAGGTGCTTAAAGGTATTGGGTTTAGTGGGTGATGGTTTATTTGTTGTGGTTTTGGGAGGATAGGCAATGAAATATAAATTAGGTTGCGATCTCGAATATCAGGTTGATTCCTTTAGTACGTTTATTTTTAATTTTCGAATCGCGCAGATCGACTGCCAAAAGATCATTAACGAGCATCTGCAACTGAATCCTGCTATTCCTGTTGATGAGTTTGCGGCGCCCGTTTTAGAAAATCGATATTTCAGAGTCAATGTGTCGGCGGGAACGAATCTGCATGTTTCGTATCGTGCGGAAGTCGAAATGTCGCATTTTTACGGGGATCCGAATAAGATCATGGAAATTCAGCCGGCGGATTTGCCGAAAGAGACCTTGCCTTACCTTTATCCCAGTCGCTTCTGTCAATCGGACCGGTTAGTTAACCTTGCGCTTTCGGAGTTTGGTGGAGAGCAGATGGGTTACTCCAGAGTTACGGCCATATGTAATTGGATTTTTGATAAGGTTTATTATCAATACGGAACCAGTAGCTCGCATACTTCCGCATTCGATACCGCTACCGAGCGAATCGGGGTCTGCCGGGATTTCGCGCATTTGGGAATCGCGTTTTGCAGGGCCTTGAATATTCCGGCGCGGTTTGTCTCCAGTTATGCCTATGGGTTGACGACGCCCGATTTTCACGCCTGTTTCGAAGCCTATTTGGGTAATCGTTGGTATTTATTCGATGCTACTCGCCAGGCGCCGCAGAACGGTATCGTGCGTATCGGCACGGGACGCGATGCCGCCGATGTTTCAATAGCCACAATCTTCGGAAATGTTTCGATGAACGAAATGCGTATTTTTATCGAGCATGTTCCGGATCCGGATTGCCCAGGAATTCCGGAGCCGACGACAGAGGCCATTGCGATTTTATGAGTGTTGAGTTTTGCCGGGTTCTTCAAAATGAGCGGGCTGTTTGGTTTTATTGCTCGCCATAAACCCTTTTCATCAGCGTCAGGAACCATTGCGGGCGGAAGATGACGATGAATAGCGCGATTAGACTGACGGTCGGTATGGGGCCGATATCGAGCAGCATGAATACTATCATCGCCAATAAGAGTTGAAGCCGGGCGGCGGCTGACGCATGGTTTTTGCGCCTCGGATTGCCGACGGATGCGCCAGAGCTATCCGGCGAGGTGGGGTTTTGCCGCGAATTCCGATAGATATTATCGACGAGGGTTTTAAACCAGCGAGGGCGGAATAGCGCGACGAACGCGCCAAGCGTTGAGGCTATCGGAATCGGCCCGATGCTAGCGATTCCGATCAGAATCAATGCAAAAACGCACTTCAAGCGTATCATTGTCATTCTATATATCCTGCTATCACGATTTTGTTCGATGGTTCGGAAATGGCTAAAACGTTAAACATCAGCGTAACGCGACGCATCGGTGCCGTCAATTCGCGGTTTAGCTAGGAGCTTGTCCGAGGCATCATTTTCGCCCACAGACGCGTCACCGCCTCCTTTCGGCGCGCTGACGGCGGCACCCTGCACATCCGCAAAACCAACGCCCGGAAACCGAGTTGGCGAAAATCTACCGCAACTTGAATCTTGATCCGCCTAGTATTTTAAATTTAAGTGTCAGGCACGGGTTAAGAGTCCCGACAGTAGCTCGTTAGAGCAGCTGTATATTTCCGTTGTTTATTAAACTTTTTCCGTTCGGCGGCGGTCTTCGCTGCATTAGATGCCTATGACGGAGCCGAAATTTGAAGCCGGAACGGGGGCGGAAAACAAAGAACCTTGTCCATAATCGCAGCCGGCAGCGGTCAATATGTCGCATTGATCGATTGTTTCCACTCCTTCGGCAATGACTTTCATGCCAAGCCTATGGGCCATGGAAATAATGGCTTCGCAAATGGCGTTATCTTGAGTTTTTTGAGTTAAATTGCACACGAAAGATTGATCGATCTTGATGTAATTGATATCAAATCTTTTAAGATAAGGTAGAGATAAAAAACCGGTTCCGAAATCGTCAAGAGATAACCGGATATTTGCGTTTCTGAATTCAAGTAATCGATCGAAAATGATTTTGTCGTTTTTCAAGAATTCTTTTTCTACGATTTCGAGCACGATGCTCTCGGCAGGCAACTTTATCTCCCGCAAATAATCGATCCACCCTGAATTCGCGGTGCTCTTGTTTTTTAACTGTAGAGGAGAAACATTGAGGCTTACTTGGAATTTTTCATGGAAGGCGGTGTGCCATCGCAATACTTGATTTGCCGCCGTTCGGAATACCCAATCACTAATATCGTCAATCATCCCGATTTCTTCCGCTATGTCCATGAATTCGGAAGGGTTAAGGAGTCCGCGTACCGGGTGTTGCCAACGAATCAGGGCTTCCGCTTTGTGGATAGAGCCCGTAACCAATTCAACGATAGGTTGATAGTACAATTTAAACTGTTGATCGGGCAGAGCCTTGCTCAGATCATTACTCAGCAGCATCCTGGTTTGCAAGGCATCTTGCAGAGAACGGGAAAAATAACAGAAACGGTTCCCGCCCTGGTGTTTTGAGAAATACAAAGCCTGCTTCGCACCGTTCAAGAGCTCCGATATTTCCGTCGAGTTATTTGGATAGATAGAGATTCCAATCCTGGCGGAGGTATAAACGATTTCACTTCCGAACTTAAAAGGATTGGCTAATGCATCAATGATGGCTTGAGCGACTCTATCGATACATAGGCAATCATTGAAGCCACTGATAATGATCGCAATCTCATGCTCGCCGTAACGAACTACCGGATCGTATTCCCGAACGCAGCGGTTTATGCGCTTTTCGATTTCAATCAATAGTCTTTCACTTACTATTGGCCCAAAGGAACCCTTGATATGATTGAAATCATCGACATCAATTAATAACACTGCCAGCGGCCGATTAGCGCGCTGCGTCTTGTTAATTTCATTTTGTAAGCGATCATGGATTATTTGATATGAGTGTTCGGTCAGACTGCTCGCCGTCTTGTCGACCGATCGAATAAAAGAGGAGTCGACATCGAAGATGCGGTTATTGTTACCGGTATTCGTTGAGGTATTCCTATTACTCGTGAATGCATGTTCAAAAGCCGGTTTTTCGTTATCCGGCTCACATTCGTTTCGTTCGATTAGATCCCAAACGAAGGAGCGGGGATCGTGCGAGTCGAGATTGTTTAACGATCTTGAAAATTCTAAAGGTGAATTAAGATGGTTTCCAGATACAGCCGCATTGGTAAATAAACGCAAATCCCCGCTGTGAAGCCAATATTTTTTACGCCTATCACTGCGCTCGACGCAATACGAATGACATAAGGCGGTTTTTAGCATTTTTTGCGCATCGCTCATCGAATTTTTAACCGGATTTCCTTTCTTGATGCCAATGTGGGAGCCCACAAGAAGCAGCGGTTTTCCGCTCTTTGTCCTGCTTATAACACGACCGTTGTCGCGAAACCATCGATAGCTACCGTCTACGTTTCGCATGCGATGTTCGCATGTAAACAGAGGGATTTCGCCATTAACGTGCCGTTTAAAATTGGTGTAATATCCAAATAAATCATCCGGGTGAACGAGAGATTTCCATTCTTGAAAAGAGTCGCCTATTTCATTTTTGTGGTAGCCCAGTGATTTCTTCCATTGGCTTGAGCAAAACACTTTATTTTCATGGATGCACCATATCCAAATATCATCATCAAGAGCATCGAGAGTAAACATCCAAAATTCGTCATTTTTATTTATTGCATTGTTGTGAGAGATTATCATTTGAACCTTCCAGTCTGTCTCACCGGTGGTATTGAGCTCTTTAGTCGATCGAGTTGGTTCGGTTTCCATTGCTTTTACCCCAAGTTGGTTAATTGTTGAGTATCCTTGCTCTCCGGATCTCGGCAATTCCCGCCGAAATTTGATCTGCAAAAGGTATATGATTTTCAATGGTTAGTTATTGATAGCGCTGCAATCGAGTTTTAACGGTTCATTTGGCGTCACCAGATTTAATGCAATGATTTCCTGAGCTTTTGACTCCGCCTCAAGCAGTTCTTCAGAGAAAATATCCGTCTCATATTCCTGGCTTGACACTTTCGTTATCGAACTGATAGGAGATTTTCCGGTGTCTTGCAAATGAATCGAAGTTATCGTCGAAAGACCGGGGCGAATAGGGTGCTTCAATATCTCGTCTTCCGGCAGCGCAATGCGTACAGGCACTCGCTCTACGATATGAATGAAATTTCCAGTCGCGTTGTCGGGAGGCAACAAGGCAAAAACACTACCTGTACCAGGAACTAGCCCTTCCACAGTCCCATGAAAGGTATGACTTCCCTGATGCATATCGACGGCGACATCCGCCGATTGGCCGGGTCGTATACCTTGCACCTCGGTTTCCCGTAAGTTTGCCTCCACCCATAGATGATCTAACGGGATCAGCGTCAGCAAAGAGTCGCCCGGTTGAACCCGATTGCCGACTTGAACTTTCCGCATCGCGACATAACCAGATACCGGAGCGTAAATACGTTGCCGGCTATATTCGATGTAGGCGGTGATAAAGTGTTGCTTGGCCGTTTCAATATCGGGATGATCCGTTCTGCTCGTACCGCCAATTCTGGCTTGAACCGCTATGAGTTCGGATTTGGCCTCAATCATTTCCGCGTCCAAAGCCGACATCTGGTCTTCGGCATTCTGCAAAGCTTGCTTCGAAACTGATCCGCTAGGAACCCCTTGCCGAAATCGAAAAACGTCGTGACGTACGCGGGCAAGTCTAAAGGAGCGAGCAATCAGCTTTTGACAGATTTGCTGATGAGTAGCGAATAGCGCACCGATTTCTCGTACCGCTTGTCCAAGTTCTCCCGCGGTTTTGCTCAAGGCAGTTTTCGCCCGGTGTTCATCAAGGCGAACGAGGAGATCGCCTTTATTGACGGACTGAGTTTCCTCCGCTAAAACCTGGGTGACAATGCCGGTCGTATCCGCTTCGACCGGGATCAGGTTGCCGGTGACAAATGCATTGTGGCTAACAATCCAGTCGCGATAATAAATCCACCAATAGCAGGCGTAGATCGAAGCCGCTATCAGCAACATAAAGGCAACCCACTGCAAACTGCGATTTCGGCGGGCGCGTAAGTTGTTACACTGCACTTTCATAAGTTTTGCTCTGTAAAACGTCGTTCAATTTTCGTCGAATATTGTTGGCATGGCAGTCAACCATTTGAGGAAGCTGAAACTTTCAGAGTCGTCCGTTCGTTGGTCGCTGAAAATTCCTGACCAGGAAAACAACCACTTGAATAAATTAAAACCTTCCGGGTGATCGGGCGGGTGTATGATTTTCTGTTGAACGATTTGAAGATCGTTCGTGTACCCGCCGCCGAGTGCTTCGATCAAATCCACTCTGGCGATCCAATGGTCCGCTTCGACCGATTTCAAGGCATATTCCTGATCGAATACGGTGTGCAGACGACTCAACAGCGGCTGGCGATCGTCCAATCCGATGCGGAAACGATCCTCCGCGAGTCTCTGGTTCCTGCGCGATGAAGTGAGTAAGCGAGCTTGCGCTTTCAGTATTAAATGGGATTCTTTCCAACTGCTGAGGCTGTCGGCGACTTCCTGTACTGCATGCAGCAAGGTGTCATTATAAAGCTCCACAGCTCCGTCATATTCTGCTCGCTGGACCGACAGCTCACCTCGCAGCCGCCCTCCTTCAAACAAAGGAAGGCGCAGGCCGGGCGCTACACCGTACGAAAAACTGGAGCCCGAAAATAGAATGTTGGCTAAACTGCTTGCCCCCTTCGTCATTCTAAGAGCGTTTATGCCGGCGAAAGCAGTTAAATCGACCGTTGGCAAGAAGCTGGCTTTGGCCATTTTTATCCGTTCTGCGGCCGCTTCGGCACGGCGTAAAGCGGAGGCGAGATCCGGCCGATGGGCAAGCAATTCCAGCGGAAGCCTGTTGGGCAACTGCAATTGCTTTGAAATATTGACCTTGCCCGCAAATAAGTTTTGTATCGAGTCCGGTCCGGTCCCAACCAGCCGAGCCAGTAGATTTTTTTGGATGTCCAGTTGATCACGTACACCCGCTACTCGCTTGTTAGCGACTTCTAAATCGATTTCTGCTTGCTCCACAGGATCTTCGGAGTCAAGACCCAGCTCTAGCCGCGTTTTGACCAGGAGAAGAAGTTCGCGCTGCAGCTTAACTACTTTCTTTGACAAATTTAGCTGTTGCCGTAATGCCACGCCACGGATATAGGCTCTTGCAATAGCGCTCGTCAGCTGCAATCGGGTTTCGGCCAGCTCCGCTTCCTCTGCCGCCGCTTCGCCAATGGCCGCTTCAAGCGCCGCACGATGTTTCCCCCAGAAGTCAAACTCGTATCGGAAGCTCAATGGGTTTATTTGCCCGAAGACAATATTGGTTCCCGCCGCTTCTTCACGATTCAGTGCGGCATAAATCCCATTTTCCGAAATGCGTTCATTGACGAACTCCATGTCCGCATCGAGGAACGGCAGCAGACGGGCGCCTTCCACGCGAACCAGCGCTTGCGTTTGACGCAACCTAGCCGTAGACGCTTTGAGTCCCGGGTTATCCATTAAAGCCGTTGTCATAAGATGATTGAGTTCATCGCTACCGAATTCTTGCCACCAATCCTGTTTCGGCCATTGCTTCAACAAATTCGGTGATTCCGTGGACTCATCAGATGATAAATGTGCGATGGGCGGCATCTCGATAAACTCCGCCGGTTTTCCACCTTTCGGTATCCAGGCGCACCCCGAGATTGCGAGCATCACCAGGCACGCCAGGAAAGACACCCTTCGAAGCAACCTCAACCGGCTGATCATGGCTCTTCCATCAATTGTTCCGCCCGAACAGCTTCTATCTCTTTGCTGTCTTTTCGGTACGGATGAAGATAGACTGGGCGGGCGAACCAAATGAGTCCGGCCAAACCGACAAAAAAATAGCTGGTTAACAAAAAAGCATCACTCATTGCCAATATCGCCGCTTGTTGTTTGATGATTAGCGCAAGCTGGTCGTTGACTACCTCCGGAGCAAGTCCGTCGGCTTTCAGCCGAGTTGAAAACTCATTCAGCAGGTCTAGAGACGCGAACCGTCTTCCACCAAAATTATCCGCCAAATGCAATTGATGAAACGGCGCTCTGCGAAACAATAAAACGCCTTGCAAAGTAATGCCAAAAGCCCCTGCGACAATGCGCAATAATCCGGCTTCCTCGGCCGAGCGTTGCTCTTTTGTGGCTGAAAATCCATGTACGGTCAAACGGGTTAATGGCACAAAAAAAGAACCCAGGAAAAATCCGAGAAGCAACATGGGCCAGAAAATCTGATCGAAAGAACCGGGGTCATCGAATAACCCAATCCAATACCAAATGCCTGCGAATCCCAAAAAATTAAGACTGGCCAGCAGCCGGACATCCACACGAACGGATAAGCTATGCAATGCTATTGTTACGGGCACCGCCAGCAGAACCGTCGGAAAAAAAACCATGCTGGCTAAATAGGACGAATAGCCGAGTAACACTTGTAATTGAACGATGAGCAGCGAAAGTATCCCTTGAATCAACAGGAATCCGACGGACGAACAAATCACGCCGATGGCGAAATTACGGTTGGTAAAAAGGCTTATATCTAGGGCCGGATGACGCTCTCCAAGCTCCCAGACAACAAACAAGGACAACGCGATAATCACCAGGGCCGTTACCACGCTCAGAAAAGTCGAATCCAGCCAATCAAAGTCGTTTCCTTGGTTCAAAATAGTTTGGATGCCGCCTAAAATAATCGCCAATAACACAAAGCCGATAAAATCGAAACGGCTGTCACTACGATCGTATCTTCTGCCCGCAAGCAACGAACCGATAATGGCGGCAACGATAATCGCAATCGGTATATTCAGATAAAACAGGTAACGCCAACCCATCTCATCGGCGATCAATCCACCGATAGAAAAGCTGACCGTGAATGGCATGATGCCAATTAGCCCCCAAAATCCCAGTCCCAGCAACTTTAGGTGTTCTGGATATTCATCGAGCAACAAGTTTTGGCCGACTGGGAGCGTAATTCCCCCTACAAAACCGAGCAGGATACGCGCGGGAAGAAACAGCAGCAGAGTTTTGCTGATCGCGCATAGATAAGACGCAAAAGCGTAGAGAATGAATGCCGCTACCCATACGCGGTAAGCTCCGTATTTTCCCGAAAGCCAGCGGCTCAATGGAAAACCCAGCGCCAGGGCGATCATGAAGTCGGTTTGGGCCCAGGTTCCAAAACTGGGCTTTACACCACCTAAATCCCCAGCAACATGAGGCATCAATGAAATATAAGCGCCCGCGTTAAACAATACCGTCATGTGTCCGACTGCCAATACGATATTCAATAGACCAAAGCGCCAACCATGTAACCTTTCAGCAAAAAATATCGCCATGGGCATCAATTGACTCCAGCCTATCTGCTAGTTACAGATCTTTTGTACCGATTCGATAGTCTCATCGGTTGTCGCTTTTCGGATATTTTTTTAGCGAATTTCAGCAACGAATACACGCCCCGGTAGTTTTCATTTATGTTTCTATTCGACATAGTAATATCCTCGCTTTAAAACAAGATACTCACCGATCAGCTCAATAATCCCAACATCAACAGCAACAAACCGGAGCAGGCCGCCAAAATCGAACACCATTTGATTTGATTGATTACCGTCATCGTTCGCCAATTACTCAAGAATTCGTCTATCAGTTGATGGTAGCAATCAAGCAGATCGCGTTTGGTTGTGTGATACCAGGTCGGTATTGAACGGGCCAACATATATAAAAGGAGTGCCGCGATCAGCAGCATCAGGTAAAACGTGATGACCTGCGTAGTGTGGAGATCGGTATGAAAAATATGCTCGATCAGTTGATCGAGAGCAAATTCGAACATCTCGAACGAAATATGAAGAAATTCAATCGACAGGTGAATCAAAAGATCGAATTGGGCATAGACGGCGATCATCAAGACTATCCAAATTCCAGCTTTGTATTTTGCGGAAAGATTAACGCCGCCTAAAATTTTCAAATTCATCGGAGCTTCCCCTCTCTAGCTATCCCCTAAATAATTTCTCGGCTTGGCCAGGTGAGCGCGCCGGAACGGAAAATGAATGGTTTGGTTTTTGAAATTGGGTCTAGGACTTCATCAGACGTTCGGCCCCGCTCGATTAAATTATCTCTATGGCAAAGTGCGCCAGCGACCAAAACACTCTCCGTTTTTCGGTAAATCATGAAATCTGGACACTGAGGTAAAACCAGTTTGAGATAATGCGGATGACCGGGTGTCCCGCTTTCGCCCGAGATCGGTGCGATTTCGGACAGCACTGATTTCATCTCAGCACTACGTGAAGCCCTTATCTTCGGGCAGCTATCTTTTGATAATAGAACGGTATCGAATAGGCTCATTGCCACGAGCATAAGTATTGGAATACCAATCGTTCTGGTTATTGTCGAAATCCAAATGATACGTTTATCGAACATCATGAAATTCTCCAGTTTGTTTGGGGTGCGGAAATGCCGACCTACCGGGCGGGATCTAAAACCCACTCTCATTGATTTGAAGACTACTATAGAACCGGCATATTACATTTGACAAACGATATTTAATTGCATTTAATATCGAAAACTTGAATATTAAATTTTATGGATATTGAGCAGATAAGAACTTTTTTAAGCGTCGCGGCAAATGGCAGTTTTCAAGAAGCGGCTAATAGGCTGTATCTCACACAATCGACGGTGAGTAATCGAATACAGCGTTTGGAAGCCTATTTGAGAGTTCCTTTGTTCGTACGCAACCGGTCGGGAGCTCATTTGACGCAGCAAGGACGTCGATTTTTAGGGCACGCTAAATCGCTGTTATTGACACTCGAGCAAGCTCAACACGATATCGGTTTGCCAAGTCGATTCCGTGCCAGTATTACCGTAGGAGCTCGAATTGCTTTGTGGGAGGAAATACTGCCGTATTGGATAGGGGAGGTTCGCAAACAGTCGCCGGACGTCTCGATCCGCTGCAATATCGGGTTCGAAGAAGATTTGATGCGAGGACTTATCGAAGGCAATATCGATATCGGTCTTATGTATACGCCGCAACACAGTCCCGGCCTGGTGGTAGAGCATTTGTTCGACGAAACCCTTGTGCTACTGGCTACCGATTGCGACAAAACCTGGCCGGGCGACGATTATGTATACGTGGACTGGGGACCGGATTTTTACGCTCAGCACAGTAATTACTATCCGGACTTGGAGAGTCCCGCTCAAGTGGTTAATATCGGCTGGCTGGGCATACAATTAATAATCAGCAATGGCGGTTCGTGTTACCTGCCTATTCGGATGTCCAAGTCGTTTATTCAGGCGAAAAAGCTGCACCTCGTTCCCGGCAGTCCGCAATTCAAATTGCCCGCTTATGTGGTTTTTTCTCGAGACAGCGATTCCGAGGTGCAGCGACAAGTGCTCGGCAATTTGCGCGACTTGGTGAAAAAAGGGTTGCAGCAAGATTGGAATCCGGAAGTCTGAGCGACTTTGGAGTAAGCCTGCTATGCATTGGAACGCAATAGCCACCGATTCTGTTTCAACAGAAACCGTATGCAATCAGTTAAATAAATTTCATTTTTAATCGTTGCAAAAAATTAAAGGATAGTTATAATAGGCGGCCTGAACACACAGACCTTAGGCGCGTAGCTCAGTTGGTTAGAGCACCACCTTGACATGGTGGGGGTCGTTGGTTCGAATCCAATCGCGCCTACCAAATTTCAAAGCACCGTATATCGGTGCTTTTTTGTTAGTGAACCTTGATCAGTCTTAAATTAACATGCCGGTAATCACACTCCCCGATGGATCACAGCGTGAATTCGACCATTCCGTCACAGTTATGGATGTGGCCCGGTCTATCGGTTCCGGATTGGCAAAAGCTACATTGGCCGGTCGTATTGACGATAAGTTGGTCGATGCCGAAACGGTCATCGAACAAGATGCCCATTTGCAGATTGTAACTGCTAAAGATGAAGAAGGCGTCGACGTAATTCGTCATTCGGCTGCGCATTTGCTGGCGCAAGCGGTTAAGCGCTTGTTTCCCGATGCGCAAGTAACGATCGGTCCGGTCGTAGAAAACGGATTTTATTACGACTTTTCCTATAAGAGACCCTTTACGCCGGACGATCTTGCAGCGATCGAAAAAATGATGCAGCAAATCGTCGCCGAAGATGTCGCAATCAAGCGCTTTCTGTTGTCGCGCGACGATGCGGTTAAGTTTTTTAAGGATCAAGGCGAAGCTTATAAGGCCGAGATCATCGAATCAATTCCGGCCAATGAAGATTTGTCTTTGTATGCCCAAGGCGAATTTACCGATTTATGCCGCGGACCTCATGTGCCGAGCACAGGTAAACTAAAGGCCTTCAAATTAATGAAGATTGCAGGCGCTTATTGGCGCGGCGATTCCAACAACGAAATGCTGCAGCGTATTTACGGTACTGCCTGGGGCGATAGCAAAGACCTGAAGGCCTATTTGCATCGTCTGGAAGAAGCCGAGAAGCGCGATCACCGTAAGTTAGCCAAATCTCTCGATTTGTTTCATGCTCAAGAAGAAGCGCCGGGTATGGTTTTCTGGCATAGCAAGGGCTGGACGCTTTATCAGCAGGTCGAACAATACATCCGCAATAAACTGCGTCTGAACGGCTACCAGGAAGTCAAAACGCCGCAAGTCGTCGATCGATCGTTATGGGAGAAATCCGGGCATTGGGATAAGTTCGGCGACATGATTTTCACGACGCATTCGGAAAATCGCGATTATGCGATCAAGCCGATGAACTGTCCTTGCCATGTGCAGATTTACAATCACGGGTTGAAAAGTTACCGCGATCTGCCGATTCGCATGGCCGAATTCGGTTCCTGCCATCGTAACGAGCCCTCAGGAACCTTGCATGGCTTGATGCGGGTTAGAAACTTTGTGCAGGATGATGCGCATATTTTCTGTACCGAGGATCAAATTCAACAGGAAGTCTCGATATTTATCGACTTATTGTTTGAAGTTTACAAAGATTTCGGCTTCCGCGAAGTCATTATCAAATTATCGACCCGGCCGGAAAATAGGGTAGGTGACGATTCGGTCTGGGATAAGGCCGAGGAAGCGCTGGAAGTCGCATTGAACAATAAAGATTTGGATTGGCAGTTGCAGCCCGGTGAGGGCGCTTTCTACGGACCTAAAATCGAGTTCTCGTTAAAGGATTGTATCGGCAGGGTCTGGCAGTGCGGTACGATACAGGTCGATTTTTCAATGCCTGGCCGGCTTGGCGCGAGTTATATCTCCGAAGACGGTTCTAAACAAGTACCTGTTATGTTGCATAGAGCAATTCTCGGTTCGCTCGAACGCTTCATCGGTATCCTGATCGAACAACATGCCGGCACATTCCCTCTCTGGCTCTCTCCGGTGCAAATTGCCGTGTTGAATATTGCCGACAGACAAGCCGAATATGCCGAACAAGTCGTAGGTAAGCTTGAAAAACAAGGCTTCAGAACGATAATTGACTTGAGAAATGAGAAGATAGGCTTTAAAATTCGCGAACACTCGATGCAGCGGGTGCCGTATCTTTTGATTATCGGAGATAAAGAAATGGACAATCAGGTAGTTACGGTTAGAACGCAAAAGGGTGAAGATTTAGGCAGTCTTTCAATCGATCAATTGACCGAACGGCTTGGTAGCGAGATTGAAGACAAAAAATAATCATAGTTTGGAGGATTAGGGTATCTCAGCGAAAAAAGACGAAGTGCGCATAAATGACACGATCACCTGTAGAAGGGTGAGAGTCGTTGGTGCGGATGGCGAAGCGCTCGGCATAATATCGATCGATGAAGCAAAGCAGCTGGCTTATGATAACAACCTGGATCTGGTGGAGATTTCACCGAATGCGGATCCGCCGGTTTGTAAAGTCATGGATTACGGCAAGTTTCAGTTCGAACAAAACAAGAAACAGCAGGCCGCCAAGAAAAAGCAAAAACAGATACAGGTTAAGGAAATCAAGTTTCGTCCGGGCACCGAAGAAGGAGACTATCAGGTTAAATTGAAAAACCTGACTAAGTTTCTCGAAGAAGGCAATAAAACCAAAATCACGCTCCGTTTTCGCGGTCGCGAAATGGCTCATAAAGAGTTGGGCATGGATTTATTGAAGCGTATCGAAAAGGATTTGGAAGAGCTGGCCTTAGTTGAGCAGTTCCCTAAAATGGAAGGCCGTCAAATGGTTATGGTTATGGGGCCGAAAAAGAAAAAATAAAAGGGCGTGGTTTGTACGTCCTTGTTGCTAGGAATGCAACAGAAAGCATTGCTTAGAGTAATGCGACACAAATTCTTCAGGGCCTTGCATTTTGCCTTGTCGGGTTTAAATCTCAAGGAAACTTACTATTTTTAATCGGAGCAAACAAATGCCAAAAATTAAAACTAATCGCGGTGCGGCAAAGCGTTTTAAGAAAACCGCAGGCGGATTTAAGTGCGGACAATCGCATCGGCGTCATATTTTGACAAAAAAGTCCACCAAAAGAAAAAGACAGTTGCGTAAAGCGGCCCATCTTCACCCGTCCGACGTGCGCATGGCGACACGTATGATGCCTTACAGTTAAAACGACAGGAGAAGAACAGTGGCAAGAGTTAAACGTGGCGTAACTGCCAGAGCAAGACATAAAAAGATTTTAAAGCAAGCGAAAGGATACTACGGCGCACGTAGCCGGGTTTATCGCGTTGCTAAGCAAGCAGTGATCAAGGCAGGCCAATATGCTTACCGCGACCGCAAACAGAAAAAACGTCAATTCCGCGCCTTGTGGATTGTTCGTATCAACGCCGCTGCGCGTCTGTGCGGAATGTCCTACAGTCGTTTCATCAATGGTTTGAATAAAGCCAATGTTGTGGTCGATCGTAAAGTGTTAGCCGATTTGGCCGTGCGTGATATGGAAGCTTTCGCGGAACTGGCTAAAATTGCGCAAGCCAACTGCAGTAAGCCCTAAAAAAGAAAAACCGGTCGGGTCGGTTCATTCCAGCTTTTCGCGATTTTTCGAAATAGCTATGACGCAGGGTGCGCATCGCGCGCCTTCCTCGAGTGCGACCGACTCCCCAAGCGTTTTTCTTTAAAATACACGTTTCATAGTGCGGCCGCTTCAGCAATGCAGCGACCGCACTTTTTCGATATTTCCCATTCATTTCTAATAGCGAGTTGAGCAGTGTCGGCTACTCTCGAAGATCTCCTGGCGCAAGCTTTACAAGAACTTGC
The DNA here is from genome assembly GCF_038051925.1 of Methylotuvimicrobium sp. KM2. NCBI lineage: Bacteria > Pseudomonadati > Pseudomonadota > Gammaproteobacteria > Methylococcales > Methylococcaceae > Methylotuvimicrobium > Methylotuvimicrobium sp. KM2. The sequence goes on from NZ_CP150634.1 coordinate 1,096,320, forward strand.
GAATTCTCAAGACCTAAATCAGTTGGATCAGGTGCGCGTTCATTATCTAGGCAAAAAAGGCCTATTTACGCTGCAGATGAAAGAATTGGGCAACCTCGAGCCGCAGCAGCGACGAGAAGCCGGGCAGGTCATCAATCAAGCAAAAAACCAGTTTCAAGAAGCGCTTGACGCGAAGAAGCAAGCGTTAGAAGAAGCGGCGCTACAACAGCGCTTAGCGAGCGAGTCTGTCGATGTGACACTGCCGGGACGAGGGCAACAGGTTGCAGGTTTGCATCCGGTTAGCCGTACCCTGCGCCGCATCGCAAAAATATTCGCCGGCGTTGGATTCGATGTCGTCGAAGGTCCCGAAATCGAGGACGATTATCATAACTTCGGCGCCTTGAATATTCCCGATCATCATCCGGCGCGTGCAATGCACGATACCTTTTATTTCGATGCCCATACGGTGCTTCGCACGCATACGTCGCCTGTGCAGATCCGCGTGATGGAATCCGAACAGCCGCCGTTGAAAGTCATCGCGCCGGGCCGCGTGTATCGTTGCGATTCGGATTTGACGCACACGCCGATGTTTCATCAAGTCGAAGGCTTTTTGGTCGATAGCGGCGTGAGCTTTGCCGATTTAAAAGGCGTCGTTTATGAATTTTTGCGCGCCTTCTTCGAAAAAGACATTCAAGTCCGCTTTCGTCCTTCTTATTTTCCGTTTACCGAACCATCTGCGGAAGTCGATATCGAGTGCGTGATGTGCGGAGGAAAAGGCTGCCGCGTGTGCGGACATACCGGCTGGCTCGAAGTGATGGGTTGCGGCATGATACATCCCGAAGTATTCAAATCGGTGGGTATTAACGGCGAGCTGTATTCGGGCTTCGCATTCGGCATGGGAGTCGAGCGCCTGGCGATGCTGCGCTATGGAATCAACGATTTAAGACTGTTTTTCGAAAACGATCTGAAATTTTTGCAGCAATTTAGGTAGGTTAAGGTCGGATCATGCAATTAAGTGAAGCTTGGTTAAGAGAACTGGTCAATCCGCCGATTACGACGGCGGAACTGGTCGAGCAATTGACAATGGCCGGTCTCGAAGTCGATTCGGTGACGCCGGCGGCGGCCGATTTTAGCGGAGTTGTGGTTGGCGAAGTTTTGGCGATGGAGCCGCATCCCGACGCCGATCGATTGCGAGTCTGCAGGGTCGAGGTTGGTGAGGCCGAACCGTTGCAAATTGTTTGCGGAGCTGCAAATGTTCGGGTCGGTTTGAAAATTCCGGCAGCACTGATCGGTGCGGTATTGCCCGGCGATTTCAAAATCAAAAAGTCGAAACTGCGCGGCGTCGAATCGTTCGGTATGCTGTGTTCCGAAAAAGAGCTGGGTTTGGCAAAAGATGCCGAAGGCTTGATGGAATTGCCCGTCGACTCGCCGGTGGGAACCGATATTCGAGATTATTTGTCGCTGAACGATAATATGATCGAGGTTGATTTGACGCCTAACCGGGCCGATTGCCTGAGCGTCGAAGGTATTGCTCGTGAAGTGGCGGTGTTGAATCGCTTGGATTTTAAACCGGAACATGTGATGCCGGTTTCGGCGGCTCATCAAGAGACGCTAGCGGTCGCGGTAGAGGCTGTTGAATATTGCCCTCGTTATACCGGTCGATTGATTAAAAATGTCAATCCTGACGCCGAAACCCCGTTATGGCTGCAGGAGCGTCTGCGAAGATCCGGATTGCGTAGTCTCGGGCCTTTGGTCGATGTCACCAACTATGTATTGTTGGAGATGGGGCAGCCTTTACATGCCTTCGATGCCGATAAATTGACCGGCGGAATTCGGGTGCGTTTAGCCGAGGCCGGTGAAAAACTGAGCCTGTTGAACGATCAAGAAATCGTGCTCGATAACGAAACGCTGGTCATCGCCGATGATAGTTGTGCGTTGGCCTTGGCTGGCGTTATGGGCGGTAGCGAAAGCGCTGTCGGCGATAAAACAAGCAATATCTTTTTGGAATGCGCGTATTTCTCGCCGGATACCATTATGGGCAAAGCCCGGCGATATGGTTTGCATACCGATTCCTCGCATCGTTTCGAACGTGGTGTCGATCCTTATTTACAATCTCGAGCTCTGGAAAGAGCGACGCAACTGATTCTTTCGATTGCGGGCGGTAGCGCAGGTCCGGTTACGGAAGTCAAAACCGAAACGGCCTTGCCGAAGCGCTTGCCGGTTTTATTGCGCAAACAACAAGTTTTGGACATTCTTTGCGTCGAGCTTGAAGATGAGGTGATTTCCGATATTTTCGAGCGTCTGGGCATGTCGGTCGAAACAGCGGAAGAGGGGTGGCAGGTTACCCCGCCCGGATTCCGCTTTGATATCGCCATCGAGGCTGATTTGATCGAGGAAGTGGCCCGTATTGTCGGCTACAACAATCTGCCGCAAAGCGAATTATTCATGCGCTCGGAGTTGAGCAAGGCGCCGGAAGCGATACTCGAACTCGATAGAGCGAAGGATTTTTTAGTCGATAGAGGTTATCAAGAAGCGATCACCTATAGTTTCGTCGATGAGGCGATACAAAAAATCATCGCGCCGGATGATGAGTTTATTCCATTGCAGAATCCGATTTCATCGGAATTGGCTGTGATGAGAACCACTTTATGGTGCGGCTTGCTGCGTGCCGCCTTGCATAATATCAATCGGCAGCATACTCGGGTCCGGTTATTCGAAACCGGTTTACGTTTCGTGCGTCGGGGCGGCGCGACTCATCAGCAAAAAATGCTGGCAGGTCTCGCGATCGGCGATGTTTATGCCGAGCAATGGGGAGATAATGGCCGTGCAATCGATTTTTTCGATGTTAAGGCCGATCTTGAGGCCCTGTTTGCCTTAACCGGTATGAAGTTTCGTTTTGAGGCGGCAATGAATCCCGCTTTACATCCTGGTCAGTCGGCGCAAATTCTTTCTGCGTCAGGAGAAAATGTAGGCTGGTTAGGCATGTTGCATCCGTTGCTCGAAAAGCAGCTCGATTTCGATTCGAGAGTTTTTCTGTTTGAGTTGGACCAAGATTTGTTGCTGAATAAAGCGATTCCTGCGTTCAAACCATTATCGAAGTTTCCTTCGGTACGCCGTGATATGGCCTTGATCGTCGATGAAAAAGTGACGGCCGGTCAAATCGTCGATACGATAAAAAGCTGTAACGAGCCGATGATACAAGACATTATGATTTTCGACGTGTATCGTGGAGCTGGTGTCGAAGCCGGTTGCAAAAGCATTGCCTTAGGGCTGGTTTTTCAAGATTTTTCACAAACTCTTACCGATTCGCAAATAGATGCTATATTTAGCAAACTGTTAGCGGCTTTAGCCGATAAGACCAATGCAAAACTGAGGGATTAAATTTATGGCATTAACGAAAGCTGATTTTGCCGAGAGGCTATTTGACGAGCTTGGATTAAACAAGCGCGAAGCGAAAGACATGGTGGATTTGTTTTTCGAAGAAATAAAAGGATCTTTGGAAAACGGAGAACAGGTCAAATTATCGGGATTCGGCAAATTCGAACTTCGGGACAAAAACAGTCGGCCGGGTAGAAATCCGAAAACAGGTGAAGAAATACCTATTACCGCCCGTCGTGTGGTAACATTCAGGTCCGGTCAAAAACTAAAAGCCCGAGTAGAAGCTTATGCTGGAACCGAGTAATAATAATGAACTGCCACAGATACCGGCGAAACGCTATTTTACGATAGGTGAAGTCAGCGAGTTATGTGCGGTCAAGCCGCATGTACTAAGGTATTGGGAGCAGGAGTTTTCAGAGCTAGCCCCAGTAAAACGGCGGGGTAACCGTCGTTACTATCAAAGGCACGATGTATTGATGATTCGTCAGATTCGATCGCTCCTTTATGAGCAAGGCTATACGATAGGAGGCGCGAGGGCGCACTTATCAAGCGACGATGCCAAGGAAGACTCAACTAGGACCAAGCAGTTGATTCATCAAATGATCGGCGAATTAGAAGATATACTGGAAATTCTTAAATAATTAGCAAGCTTTAATTATTCAATAGATAGGCCTGAATAGTTAAGTTTGTATTCACTTTTTAACGAATATCCAGTATCATTCGATTCTTTTTCAAATCGTCGGGGCGTAGCGCAGCTTGGTAGCGCACTTGCATGGGGTGCAAGGGGTCGGAGGTTCAAATCCTCTCGCCCCGACCAATTGAATCAAAGACTTAAAAAATATCAAAATTCTCAAAATCATAAAAATAAGGTTTCGGGATACCTTTCGGGATACCTTTTTTTATCGATTGATGTAACTTCGCGCGATATTTGTCACCAGTTTTGCGCGATATTTGTCACTCCAAAAACTCTTGGATAGCACCTTTAAATGACTCCTCCGCAGCGTTAATTGATTCGATGTCTTCGGCAAGTTTTAATACGCGTTTGGCTGCTTGACGAGCGCCTTCGATCGCTGCCCCCACTTCTTCCCATTGCGCTGCCGTGGTTACGATCAGATCGGCCACTTCAGCGGCGGTCGCGCCGGTGGCGTCGACTTCGGCTTTGACCCATTTATAAGGGGAAGCATCTTCCGGGTATCCTGCCGCGATGTAGGCTTTGGCGTCGTCCAGTTTGCTCAGGTAGGTCGCTTGTTGGCCAGGCGCTTCGGTGAAGTAGTTTAGGCGGGCTTGACCGGCTATTCGGTCGATGTTGCGTTCGGCTTCAGACCTGCACAGGGCGATGATTTCGCTCGTATCTTCTGCGTAGGCTTTTGTTTGCCAATCCCATCGGCTTAGCCTGTGCGGTTTGGGCGGAAACTCGACTAATGCAGGAGGGTCTTGCTCGATATCGACATAGACATTATTTAAATTGATATCCTCCCCAAGTGAGATATATGCATCACCATCCGCTAGATTGATATCGATATCAGTCTTAGGAATGTTTAATACTTTTCCTGGATTCAAGTTATAAGTGCAATCCCACTAATCATGCGGCTTTGCACTCTGGTTGTTCAAAAAACACCGAATGAGGTGTTCGATAGTCCAGTCCTTTTCGGGGGCGGTGATTGAGCCGGTGCATAACCTTTTCGACCTGCTCGTCGGTGATGTCCTCAAAGCTGCTGCCCTTGGGGAAATATTGCCGAATGAGGCCATTGGTATTCTCGTTAAGTCCACGTTCCCAGGAGCAATAAGGGTTGGCGAAATAAACTGGCGCATTGAGCGCTTGGCTGATCGCTTTGTGTCCGGCAAACTCTTTCCCGTTATCCGAGGTAATCGTCAGTACCTTGTCCTGATAATTGGTCAGTAACTCAATTGTTGCTGTCGTCACGCCTTCAGCATGCTTGCTATCGACCTTTTTAATCAAGGTGAACTTGGACTTACGATCGACCAGCGTCACCAAGGCGCCCTGATGGTTTTTTCCGATGACGGTATCAATTTCCCAATCACCGATACGGCCCTTTTCGTCAACAATCGCCGGTCTTTCTGCGATGCCGACACGCCCGACAATCTGCCCCCGTTTGTCTTTCGAGCCATATTTCTTGCGGCGCTTCTTGTGGGCTTGGCGCAAGTGCTTATACAGGTCGCCTCCCGCGCGTTTGTCTGCCCAAATGTGCTGATAGATCCGTTCATGACTGATACGTGTGCCGTGCTCCTTGTCCAGCCAGCCCGAAATTTGCTCAGGGCTCCAATCCAGACGCACTTGGCCTTCGATTAAGCTAATTACTTCCGCGGTCATTTTAACGGACTTAAAGGCTTGCCGTTTGCGTCTGTCCGACTTGATCTGGGCCTGTTTAGGACGATAGCCACGCAGTCCGCGATTACGTGTCAACTCACGGCTAATCGTGCCCTCTGAGACGCCAACAATCTCGGCGATCTTTTTATTTGTTTGTCCTGCTTTCAATAAGGCGGCAATCTGGTATCGTTGTGCTTCGGTCAACTGTTTGTAGTCCGTCATCGCTTATCCATCTTTGGTCGGATTGAGAAGGGGTGGTACTATAACAGTTGACCCCTTCTTTATCACTCAAAATGAATTGCACTTGTTAGTTGAATCCGCGCAAGATGAAGTGATCCCTCTGATGCGAGCAGTATGGCTTTATCGAGAAACAAAACAGGAGGAACAAAAGAAAAAGCGTCTTGCGGTTGTTGGCTGGCTTTTACGACACGGTTGTGATTTAGGTTTTTTCCATGAAAATGCTGAGCTGCCAACCGTTTTATCTGTAGTAATGGATGCCAACGATTCGGAACTAAACAAGCTCTTTGGCTTAATTTCATATGTTGAATTATGAAATGATTTTGTCGTTTAATTGTTTAACGGCAAGAACAATTTTAAAGGCTGACCAGGAAACGCGATAAAACCGAACTGTTGATAAAACGCCGCTGCCGAAGAGTTCAAAGCATCCACCACGACCGCATAAACCGCCATCACTTCGCTAGCCTGCTCCACACGCTGGACTGCATCCGCTAATAATATCGTCCCCAGGCGTTGGCCCTGGTGGCGCTTATCAACCGCTAGTCTTCCCAATAATGCGGTAGGGACCGGGTATTTGGGCAAGCGTAGTTTATGATCTGGCGGCAAGTCATCGACACAAATACTGCCAGCGCTGAGAGTGTAATAACCTAGAATGATTTGCGGACAATCGGCATCTGTCGCTACAAATACCTTATTGATACGATGCTTTACATTCTGGCGAGCATATTGTTGCAAGTAGCTATTCAGGCCGGCATCGCCGCAGTCGAATAGTTTGCGCTGGTGGTTGGCGTTGAGTGCTACGATCTTTAACTTCATGAATCCCGGACAACCGACTCTTTATGCAATGCCAAAGCCTCTTTCAATTTGGCATTTTTAGCCGGTGGGTTTTCCAGAGCGTCTAAAAACAGTTCCCAGTCGGTTTGGGATAAAGTCATTTGTTCATGCTCGCTGATGATGCTTTCAGCCGCTGCCAGTGATTGAGACAATACAAATTCGGATAGCTTTTTATGGCTGTAACTGGCCGCTTTTTCCAGCTTTTGTTTGGAAAGTGCGTCGAGGCGAATGTGCATGCGCTCTTGTTTGGTTGTTTCTGTAGTAGGCATAATTCCTCCAATCGGATATAAGTGATTGTACGCCATTTGTGCGTCTTTAAATTGTTTTTTCTTCAGCTTGCTCGTTTTATCGGAACGACATTTTTGTTATCTCCGGTCAATAACTCCAGTCGTTCGCCCAATATACGCCATGCCTCGGCTTGTTCGGCTTTCAGTTCCTGGCGTTGATATATACGTTTCATTTTGTTCTGCTCTGTGTGGTTTAGGCATTTTTCTATAACATCCGGCAATACGCCCAGATTACCCATTAGCGTTGCGCCAGTGCGTCTCAAGTCATGCGGTGTCCATTTGCCGCCTGATAGTCGCAATGCGTCCTTATGCTGGCTTTTATTGCTTCTAACCCGGTCAGTTTGTCGGTCGTTTATCTGTTTGGATATGCTTTTATCGCAGACGTGATGAGTCTTGCTTCGATCCATGAACATCCAGCTATCTGACTCCCGATGTTCCGACAATCGTTTAAATTGACGCAAGGCAAAATCGGATAAGTAAATGATATGAGGTTTACCGTTTTTGCTATGCTCATCCGGGATAAGCCAGGTTTTTGCTGTCAAGTCAACGTGCTCCCATCGGGCCTTTGAAAGTTCACCAACACGGCAGCAAGTTGAAAGCATGATCCAGATAGCACACTCAGTTGACGATATAAAATTAGCATTGGGCAGCTTCCGGTAAAGCTCCCGGATTTCATCCTCACTTAATATCCGATCACGCTCCACGGATTTACCGCCGATTTTGGCTTTACGTATGCTAGCGGTAGGATCAAACATCAATAATGTCGCGGTCCACGGCATACCTGAACATCTGTCGCACCAATGACAATATGAGTTTAGCCATGCGATTCACGCCACGTAATAACAAAGCGTCTGTTATCTCGGTGATATGCCCTTTACGGACATCGGATACGGCAAGATGACCGATAACCGGCAACACGTCCTTCTCAAACATGCGCCGGATTTCCTTGCCGCTGTCCTTGCGGTTTTGCAAATCTGTAGCGGCCCAGCGTTCGAATAAATCTCTAACGGTGATAAGCGCCTGTTGACGGGCTAGTTCAGCTTGTTCCTCAAGTTGCTTTTTGCGTTGGCGCTCTTGCTCTAACTTCTTTTCAAGCGTTGGGTCGATCCCGGATTTAACCTGCAGCTTGAGTTCATCGCGTTCCCTTCGTGCTGCTTGCAAGGATTTCGAAGTCAAATTAGCCCATTTTATTTTTCCGTCGACACGGTATTTAAGCCTGAAGGAGATAGCGCCGCCATCAGCTACTGAACGAATGCGAATGTACAAGCCGCCGCCGTCTGAAACAAGCCTTTCCTTGTCGCCGGGTTTGAGTTTTCGGAAAGCAAGGTCTGTGATTTTGTTGTTTGCCATGATTCACTTGTACGGTTTTTCGGGAGACCTTTTTTCTTGGATTTAGACAAATTGTATCGGGCAATGCAAATTCATAACATTATGAAAAATAATGAAATAATATCGGAGTAGGGATTATGCTGGACGGTAAAAAACAATGATTTACCTTTATGGGGTGCAAGGGATAGGAGGTTCAAATCCTCTCGCCCCGACCAATTGAATCAAAGGCTTGTGATTTTCGATTAAATCATAATGCTATCATTTCGAGGTGCCAATTATAGGCGCTTCAATTTTATCTTTTGCTCGGATTATCGATCGTCAATCAATGACGACAGGTCCCGTCCAATTGAGTTCGTCAATCGCTCTTTGAGCCGACTCGATTGTTGGATAGGAAGTGTTTAATACATGTCCCGCTTCGCTTCCGATAACGATGAATACCCGAATGCGGTTGGAGTCGTTGTTGATCCTAATAGAGCACACTATTCCCCGTCGAACGAGTCTACGCGCTTCGTTAGCTGTAATTTCAATCATAAAACAATCATTCATAATGAGACCTGAGTTGAATAGCATACTTTAAAGCGCATTTTGGCATACTTTGGTTTCGTCTGTCTGTTTCCAGCTCATCATTTCTTTCGAACCTCAAATTTCGATAGTGCCCGAGGAGGCGCCGAGTGTCCGACAAAAGTTTTGCTAGCATGGGTGTGCAACAGTAATTCTCATTTTGAAACCTTATCTTATATAATGTCTAATCTTTGTGATCAGCTCCGAAAGCCTATGGTTAGTCCCTTACAGCCTTCAGCAAAACTGATGTTTTTGGTAATCCGTACATTAGTTGACTAAACTCACACCGCATTTAGCAAGCGCTACCGGGTAGTCGAAAAACGCCATAATATTAAATCGGCATGCTGTCTTGAACCCAGTGATTATCCCAGTTTAGGCTAACGCAAGTCGCGCCATTGCTGCCCGAGTTTGCTCGTCCACAAGTTAGGAAGGGAATGCAAGACTGCGTATTGGAGGTAGGCAAGCGATGATTGAGCGCCTGGTGCGTGCTGTATGTATACCTTTCGCACTTCAAAATTCGGCAGTGCCTTAGGAGGCACCGGGGTGCCCGGCCCCTCACCTAACACTAGGTGAGGGGCTGGCATAGAGCCTACATGGACGTATTCACCCAGCACCTAAATTCCATAGCCTTTTGGCTATGGTAACAATCTTGCCTAATTTAGGTGCTGGGTTCACGGCGTCCTTTGGCGGGCACCCCGGTGCCGAATTTTGATCTCCGAGGGCGCCGCGTTGCTCCGCGAAGTCCTGTATTGCCGTCATGTTTTGTGCCAAAGGACCATTCATATAGCTCGTCATAAATAATAGCTAAGGATTTTTTATCAAAATAGGCTAACCTCTTATCGCATGCCGATTTTTCGATATTATGCAAAACAATTCATTAGACGTATTTTCTAGTCCAGACTTTAGAGCGCGGGTTATTCGCGCAAAGATAGACGGATATTTCAGGTAAAAAAGAATTATGGCTTGGCCGTGTATTTTATTGATCGATGATAATCAAACCAGAGCGCTTCAATTCAAAGCAGTATTAGAATTTATGGAGCATCGGGTGGAAATGGCTCTTCCATCCACTATTACCGATGGTATCGAACGTTGCGGCGAGGATTTAATTGCCGTATTTATTGGCGATTCGATCGATAAGCAAGCTTCGGTTATCAAATCCGCCTTGGAGAAGACTGAACGGGCTCCGGTTATTTTGTTGAAAGATAAGGATGTTGTCGAGGTGTTGCCTACGGCAGTCGAAGATATGTTGTTTCAACAATTGGTATGGCCGACCACTCATGCCGCATTAAAGAAATTATTAGATGAAATATTAGCTTCGATCTATAACGGACAAATGCCCCGCCATGCCCTTGATAGACGAGTTTACGAGCGGCGTTTATCGTCGAAGCAACGTCTCAAGGGTAATAGCAAGGCGATTGTCAATGTGTGTAAACTCATTGATCAAGTCGCCGAGTCCGATGCAACCGTGTTAATTCTTGGCGAATCGGGTACCGGTAAAGAAGTTGTTGCTAGGACTGTACATGATTGGTCGTTACGCAGCAATCAGCCGTTCGTGCCGATTAATTGCGGAGCGATTCCGGGCGAATTGTTGGAGAGCGAGCTATTCGGGCATGAAAAAGGCGCTTTTACAGGTGCCTTGTCGACCCGGCAAGGCCGTTTTGAATTGGCCGAAGGCGGTACGTTGTTTCTCGACGAAATCGGGGATATGCCGATGGCGATGCAGGTCAAGCTATTGCGAGTACTGCAAGAGCGTACATTCGAACGGGTCGGTAGCAATAAAACAATACATTGTAACGTTCGCATCATCGCCGCTACGCATCGCAAATTGGACGACGAAATCAAAGAAAATCGGTTTCGGGAGGACTTGTTTTACCGGTTGAATGTTTTTCCGATCGAAATGCCGGCATTGAGAGATAGGGCCGAAGATATACCTTTGTTGGCAAAGGATTTGATAGCGAGAATGGCCTCCGAAAATCGCGGTTCGGTGCGGTTGACCGATACGGCGATAGCTCTATTAATGCAACATCAATGGCCGGGTAATGTGAGGGAACTGGCCAATTTGATTGAAAGACTCGCGATTATTAAGCCTAATGGTTTAGTTGACGCAGAGGATTTACCTGAAAAATTTCAACATTATGTCGTGCCGGAGAATATAAAAATTGTTACGGAAGAGTCATTCGAGCCGGAAGCCGTTCGCAAGAGTAACGACGCGGCGGAAGGTGTCTCGGGAGTCTTTCAATTACCGAAGCAAGGTATCGATTTGAAGGAATATTTAAGCGACATGGAGAGCGACTTAATCCGTCAGGCTCTGGAAGAATGCAATGGCGTGGTTGCCCATGCAGCCAAGCGCTTAAAGATGCAGAGAACGACGCTAGTTGAAAAGCTTCGTAAATACGACTTGCAGCGATAACGTCGACATATTTTTGACGAAAGGAACAGGAGTTTGACGGTAAGTCGTTGAATGTTTAGGTGAAATAAAGTGGTCCGTATTTTGCTTTAATCTGATTGAGCCATTCCGGAGCGATCAGTCTATGTCTTCATCAACGATTTCACAATCCCACAATAAAACCGAACAACTCGCCGATGCCTTTCGATTATTTAACGAGTTATCTCAAGATTTGACGGTTTCCTATCAAAATTTGGAACGGCAAGTCGCGAAGCTGAACGAAGAGTTGGCCGCAGCACGTAGCGAGAGACTTAAAACGCTATTGGAAAATGAAAAAATTGCGGCCCGTTTACGGCAAATACTCACCGCTTTGCCGGCCGGTATTTTGATTATCGAGCCTTCCGGCAAAGTCGCCGATTATAATCCCACAGCGCTCGAATATTTAGATGAGCCATTATTGCAAAGGCCGTGGTCTGAAGTAGCCGAGCGCAGTCTTAAAGCGGTTTCCGAGAATCCCCACGAGCGACAATTGCCGAACGGTAAGCGTGTCGGCTTGAGTTATAACGCATTGACTGAAGGAGCGGGACAACTGGTCTTGTTATCCGACGTAAGCGAAATGCGGGCCCTGCAAGATTTGGTCGATCGGCAAAATAATTTATCGGCCATGGGGGAAATGATCGCGAGCTTGGCCCATCAAGTCAGAACGCCGTTATCAACCGCTATTTTGTATGCTTCGCAAATGTCAAGGCCTGGTTTAGGCGAGAACAAACGGCAACAATTTTCAAGCAAGATTCTCGAGCGCCTGCATTATTTAGAAAGACAGGTAAACGATATGCTGATTTTTGCGAAGGAAGGTCGTTTGTCGATGGCGACTTTCGCGCTGCATGACTTGCTCGGCAATGTCGAAGACGCAATGGCGGACCGCTTGGCAGCCTGCAACTCTGTTGAATTTAGCATCAACAATGAGGCGGGTTTCGAGATATTGACAGGTAACGAGCCGGCGTTACGCGGTGCGATTATGAATTTATTGAACAATGCTCTTGATGCCTGTGCCGGAAAAGGCGTTGTCACGTTGACAGTGGTTCGGTCTTCACGACAAAAACTTATCTTTACCGTTCGCGATACCGGGCCGGGCATTGAAAAAGCTCTTTATAAAAGGGTTTTTGAACCCTTTTATACCACAAAAAGCAGCGGCACAGGTTTAGGGCTTGCCGTTGTCGACAGTGTCGTTAGAGCGCATCACGGCAAGGTGAGTTGCGACTCGGTGCCGGGTATGGGGGCTGTGTTTGAATTGGAGATGCCGATTGCCTGGGAGACGAAACCGGCGTTACCCGGCGGGTTTTCAGGAAGGCAAGCTAAGTTCGAGGAGTTATATGATGAAGCAATATGATGTATTGATTGTCGAAGATGATCCCGATCTATGCGAGGCGCTGTCGGATACGCTAGAACTTGAAGGATACCGGGTATTAGCGGCGCATAATGGAACGGAAGCATTGGCAAAGCTCGGGCGTAATCGAGTAAAGTTGGTTGTAAGCGACGTGCAAATGCCGGTGATGGACGGTTTCGAGCTGTTGCGCAATATAAACGCTCTGTATTCGGGGCTTCCGGTATTGTTGATGACGGCTTATGGAACTGTGCCTAAAGCGGTTAGGGCGATGCGGCAAGGAGCAGTCGATTATTTGGTTAAGCCTTTCGAGGCTTCGGCTTTAATCGATAAAGTTGCCGCATTCACCGTTACCGATGCGCCGGCTGCGGATTTTACGATAGGGCCGGATCCGGCGATGCAAAAACTTTATCGCTTGATAGAGCGCGTAGCGCAAACCCAAGTCACGGTGTTGTTGCAGGGAGAAAGCGGTACCGGTAAGGAGGTTGTGGCACGCGCCATACACGAGCAATCGCCGTATCGCGACGGACCCTTTGTCGCGGTCAATTGTGCCGCAATTCCGGACAATATGTTGGAAGCGATGTTGTTTGGCTACGAAAAAGGTGCTTTTACCGGTGCGGTGCAATCGATGCCGGGGAAGTTCGAGTTGGCTCAAGATGGAACATTGCTGCTGGATGAAATCGCCGAAATGGATTTGGGTTTACAGGCTAAATTACTGCGCGTCTTACAGGAAAAAGAAGTGGAACGCATCGGCAATCATAGAAAGATTGAATTGAACGTCAGAATTTTGGCGGCAACCAATCGAAAATTGAAGCAATCTGTCGAGCAGGGCCTGTTTAGGGAAGATTTATATTATCGTTTAAGTGTATTTCCACTGAGGATACCGGCATTACGAGAGCGCCCCGGCGATATTTTGCCTTTGGCTATCGAGTTGTTGCGGCGTCATGGTTTCGACGCGGCGTGTGAAGCCGTTTTCGATCGTGAAGCAATAGATAAAATGCAAGCTTATTCATGGCCGGGAAATGTAAGAGAATTGGAAAATGTGATGCAGCGAGCTTTGATTTTAAAAAGCGGTAAGCGAATCGCAGTAGAAGATTTAATCTTCGAGGAGAATGTAGACCTGCATGCCATGTCTGAATACTTCAATGAAAACGCTTGGGTCGATAGCTCCGAAGACACATCTTCTTTAGGCGATCAAGTACGTTCGGCGGAGGAAAAAATGATCCTGCAAACATTACTGACCGAAAACGGTAGCCGTAAAACCACGGCCGAAAAATTGGGTATTAGTCCTAGAACACTACGCTATAAAATTGCCAGAATGAAAGAATCCGGCATTGCTATTCCTTGTTCGGCCTGATGGCTCGGATAATGCTAGTTTTTTTGGAAGTCGTGTCGAAATAATTGAGAAATGTCATGAGTGAGATGAATGTCAATCAGGTGCTGGCGCAAATGCGTCAGATGTCTATCGAAGCCGGAGCAGGTGTCAAGCCGCGAGCGTTGGAAAGTAGCGATCAGGCTAACTTCGCTTCGTTGTTGAAACAATCGATCGACTCGGTGAATACGCAGCAAGCAACAGCGAGTGCGATGTCGACAGCATTTGAAACCGGAGAATCGGATGCTAGCTTGGCCGAAGTGATGGTAGCCATGCAAAAAGCCAGCGTGTCTTTTCAAGCCATGGTTCAGGTTAGAAATAAACTGGTCGATGCCTATAAAGATGTCATGAATATGCCGATGTAGATAGGCAGTGAATTAAGATGAGCGAGCAAGGTGCAAATGAATTAGTCGGAACATCCACACCCCAGACACGGGAAGTGGATACTGGTAATCCGTTGTTGAAAGGTTTGGCTGGGCTGACAATGGCTCGTCAGATAGGTTTGATGCTCGGATTTGCTTTCAGTGTTGCGGTGGCCGTGGCGATCGTGCTGTGGTCGCAAGAACCCTCCTATAATTTATTGTTTGCCGGCATCGCCGAAAAAGATGCGGCGGAAATTATCGAGGCTTTAGATAAAGAAGGCGTTAAGTACAAAGTCGAGTCCGGTTCGGGAGCAATCATGGTCCCGGGGGCCGATGTTCGCGAATTAAAATTAAGATTGGCTGCTCAAGGCTTACCGCGCAGCACCAGCTTAGGTTATGAATTACTCGATCAAGAACAAGGCTTCGGCACCAGCAAGAATATCGAACAAATGCGTTTTCAGCGAGCATTGGAAGGTGAAATTGCGCGAACGATCATGACTATTCAAAGTGTTAAGGCGGCAAGGGTGATATTGGCGATGCCAAAACAGTCGGTATTCGTTAGGCAGCAGAAAAAACCCAGCGCCTCGGTCATGGTCAACCTATATCCCGGCAGAACCTTGGATAAAGGACAAATCGAATCGATTATTCATCTAGTCGCTTCCAGCGTTCCCTTAATGGAAGCAGGGCAAGTGACGGTCGTCGATCAAACCGGGCGTTTACTCAATGCTAAAGGAACCGATTCCGATATCTCACTGACTTCAAAGCAGTTCGAATACAAGAAAAATATCGAAGAACATTTAATGGCGCGCATCGAAAATATTTTGACGCCATTGGTCGGCGCCAACGGTTTACGTACGCAAATATCGGCCGATGTCGACTTTTCCGTGACCGAAAGAACCCAAGAAATGTTTAACCCCGACCTGCCGGCGCTACGAAGTGAGCAGACTCAGGAGGATCTCAGTTCCATGGGCGCCATTCAGGGTGTGCCGGGGGCGTTGACTAACCAGCCGCCACCCGCCGGTATAGCGCCTGAAGTGGCAGCCGGTGAAGGTGCCGAAACGCCGGCGGGATCGTCAGGATCTTCCAGCAAGAGCGCCACGAGGAATTACGAGCTCGATAAAACTATCACGCACACTCGTCTTGCTAGCGGTGTGCTCAAACGATTGTCCGTGGCCGTAGTTGTCGATAACCGTTCTGTCGTTCGCGAAGATGGGAGTATCGCCAGCGAACCTTATCCTCAAGAAGATATCATTCGTCTGAGTAACTTGGTTAGGCAAGCGGTCGGTTTTGATAGTAGCCGCGGCGATCAAGTGACCGTATCCAATGTTGCGTTTAGAGTCGCGGATGAACTTGAAGCATTGCCCGATGCGCCGCTTTGGGAGCAAGCTTGGTTTATCGACGCCTTAAAGCAGTTGGCGGCTGCTGCGGTTATTTTATTTTTGATTTTCGGTGTTTTAAAGCCGACCATGCAGGGGTTGATAGGCCGTACTGAAGAAGAACGGAAAGCCGCGGCATTAGCGCTGGCAAAAGCGGAAGCCGAAGCCATGGGCGGTGCCGTAGCATTCGACGAGAAAGGCGTGCCTTACGCGGTGCCTGCCGATGAGGCCGCGAAGAAGCAGCTTGGGCTGTCTTCCGAGACCGAAGATCTGTTGCTGCTGGAAGCGCCGCAGAGTTACGAGAAACGGTTGGAGTATGTACAAAAATTAGTTGACGAAGATCCTCAATTAGTCGCGCAGATCGTTAAGAATTGGGCTAAGCAAGATGTCTGAGAAAGAACTCGATTTGACTTATCCTCAGCGTGCAGCGCTGCTGCTTTTAGCGGTTGGGCAGGATCGAGCAGCGGCGGTGCTGAAGCACATGGGACCTAAAGAAGTGCAACTGATCGGGTCTACGATGGCAGGGCTTGGCGCTATTTCACCGGAAATGGTGGATGCCGTGCTTGAAGAGTTCATTACTCGAATCAAGGATGAAACCGGCTTGGGTATTAATTCGGATGAGTTTATTCGCAACATGCTGACGGGAGCCTTAGGCGCTGATAAGGCGGGAAGTATCATCGATAGAATTCTACTCGGCGCTAACAGCAAAGGGATTGAGCAATTGAAATGGATGGATACGCGGTCGATTGCCGACCTAATACGTCTGGAGCATCCACAGATTGTCGCGATCATTTTATCGCTATTGGATAGTGACCAGGCTGCCGATGTTTTAGCCTTATTACCGGAAAACATGCGTTCGGATATTCTAATGCGAATTGCGACGATGGAAGGTATACAGCCGGCGGCATTAAAGGAATTGGATGAAATCATGGAAAAACAATTGACGGGCAGCGATGGCATGAAGTCGTCATCGGTCGGCGGCGTCGATACCGTGGCAAATATTTTGAATTTCATGGAAGGTTCGGTTAGCGAGCAGATCATGGAAGATATCAATGATAATAATGCCGTATTGGGGCAGGAAATCATGGATAAAATGTTTGTCTTCGAGGATCTCGCGACGGTTGACGATAGAGGCATTCAAACGCTATTGCGAGAAATATCGACCGATCGCTTACTGCTGGCATTGCGTGGAGTCGATGACAGCTTGAAAGCTAAAATATTCGGCAATATGTCGCGTCGAGCCGCCGAAATGCTGAAAGACGATCTAGAGGCGGCGCCGCCGGCGAGACTCAGCGAGGTCGAAGCGGCGCAGAAAGAAATACTCGGTATCGCGAAGAAGTTGGCCGATGCCGGAGAAATCATGCTAGGCAGCGGCAGTGGCGATGAGCTCGTCTAAACAGTCGGGTTTCACCGATGACGAACTGGAGGCATTGCGCCTTTGGGACATGCCCGATGTATCGGGACGCGAACCCGCGAAATCAAGCGAAGGAGATAAAGCGCGCAGTCCGCTGTTGACCGTTCAAGATATTGAAGCGATGCAACAGCAAGCCTATGAGGAAGCTTTTGCCAAAGGCAAAGAAGAAGGTTTTACGCAAGGTTACGAAGAAGGGCAGTCGCAAGGTTACGAGGAAGGTTTGAAAAAAGGGTATGACGAAAACGTGGATCGACTGCGAGAACAAGGTTTGCAATTAGCTGAAATATTGGAGACGCTCAGCGAGCCTTTGAATGCACTGGATGAAGAAGTCGAAAAAGAGTTGGTGGATTTATCGATAGCGATAGCTAAACAGCTGGTTCGCCGAGAAATTAAGTCGGATCCGGGGCAAATTGTGGCTACGGTTAGAGAAGCCGTCAATGTATTACCTATCGCAACGCGGGAAATAACACTAACTTTACATCCTGAGGATGCGGAATTGGTACGATCGGTGTTTTTGTTGAATGAACGTCCGGCGCCTTGGGATATCAAAGAGGATCCTCTGCTCAGTCGCGGCGGTTGCCATGTGGATGCGGAGCAGTCTCATGTGGATGCTTCGGTCGAAAGACGTCTGGCGACCGTTATTGCTCAAGTGCTCGGCGATGAACGGGTTAGGGACGAAGCATCATGAAGTCTTCACTAAATCGAAACGAGATTTGGCTCGGTAAATTAAAACCTTACGCCAAGCGGTTGGTTCAGCCTCCGGAGCTGATCGTGGAAGGCAAGTTATCCAGAATGGTCGGATTGACACTCGAGGCTGTCGGTTGTAGAGCTCCCATAGGTTCTCGTTGCCAAGTGCAAACCAAAACGGGTAGGGTTATTGAGGCCGAAGTCGTCGGTTTTTCCGGCGATCGCTTATTTCTAATGCCGACCGGTGATCCATATGGTTTGGAGCCCGACTGCCGCGTCATTCCGATGAACAAGGAATATTTGGCCAGAGTCGGTTTTAGCTTGCTGGGTCGAGTATTGGATGGGGCGGGTAATGCTTTGGATGGTAAGGGACCCCTGAAGACCGATGCGCAAGTCTCGTTAACCGGTGTTCCGGTCAATCCGCTTAGCCGAAAGCCGATTCGCGAAGTGCTCGATGTCGGTGTCAGAGCGATCAATGCCTTATTGTGTGTCGGACGAGGGCAAAGGATGGGCTTATTTGCCGGAACCGGCGTCGGCAAGAGTGTTTTGCTGGGGATGATGACTAAGTTTACCAATGCCGACGTCGTGGTGGTGGGGCTTATTGGTGAACGGGGGCGTGAGGTTAACGAATTTGTACAAAAAATTCTGGGCGCCGAGGGGCTTAGTCGCTCTGTCGTTGTTGCGACGCCGGCAGACTATCCGCCATTGATGCGGGCGAATGGAGCGTTGCTTGCGACCAGTATTGCCGAATATTTCCGCGATCAGGGCTTGGATGTTTTACTGCTGATGGATTCGTTGACTCGTTATGCTCAAGCCCATCGAGAAATCGCGCTCGCAATCGATGAACCGCCTGCCACTAAAGGTTATCCGCCATCGGTATTTGCTAAGTTGCCTCGGTTAGTCGAGCGGGCCGGAAACGGCGATGAAGGCGGCGGCTCGATTACGGCTTTTTATACCGTGCTGACCGAAGGCGACGATCCCAACGATCCCGTAGCCGACTCGGCTCGCGGCGTATTGGATGGGCACATCGTGCTAACGCGAGAGCTGGCGGAGTCGGGGCATTTTCCCGCCATCGATATCGAGGCATCGGTTAGTAGGGTTTTGCCGGATATCGTCGATGACGATCATTTACGAATGGTGCGAAAATTGAGAGGTCTGTATTCGCTGTATCAGCAAAACAGAGATCTCATCAGCGTCGGCGCATACAAACCCGGCTCAAATCCGAATATCGATTTGGCGATTGAGAAAATACCGGCGATTAGGAATTTTTTGCAACAAGACATGAATGAACCGGTGGACCTGAGTCGAAGTATCTTGGAATTGTCCGATTTGCTTGGGAATGAGGGTGAAAGGGGAAAGGGGAAAGGGGAAAGGGGAAAGGGGAAAGGGGAAAGGGGAAAGGGGAAAGGGGAAAGGGGAAATTAGAGCTTGACAAGTGGTTAAAATGCCACGCTATTCACCGCTAACCGCTCCTGAGTCAGGATAGTTGTTCAAGTTATTTCATGCGCGATTCTTAACTCCGGTAGTTATCAATAAAATGAAAAAATCCGAACGCCTGAAAACGATTGTCGAGTTGAATGTTGTCCAGGAGAAAAAAGCCTTGGAAACCTTCGGGCAAGTGCAAAAAAAACAAGTTCAATTGCAAATGCAGCTCGACCATTTGATCAATTATCGTCAGGAATATCAGGAAAAATTCGACGCTTTCTGTAAAACCGGCGCTAGGGTCGGACAATTGCTGGAGTTTAAGTCTTTTTTGGATAAACTCGATCAAGCGATTAACGGACAAGAGCAAGCGCTGCATTCATTGGAAACGGAACTCAGTCGGGTGCGCGGAAATTGGATAGGACTGCATAATCGAACTAAGAGTCTTTCGAAATTATTTGACGCGGCACAAGCCGATGAAGTTAAACAATCAGATAGACGCGAACAAATCGAACAGGATGATAGAGTGGCTTCAGGGCGGCGCGGCGGCACGAAAAATGCCTGATAAATCCGTAACAGTTAAGAGGGAAAGTATATGAACGCTTTAAATTTATTGACGATGCTATCCGGTTCAATCGGCAAAGAAAATTTAAGCCGGCTTTTTCAGGGAGAAGATAAAGCATCCGGTGGCTTTGCCGAAACCTTGATGGCTCAGATCGGTCTGCTCGCGCAACCCGAATCGCAGGAAAATTTAACGTTGCCAATGACTGATTTAGCGGAATTAACCGAACAATTAACGCAGTTGACAAGTTTTGATTCCGAACGAATGAGTTCGACCATGCAAAATGTTGCCGGTTTATTGGGCAATAAATTGCCGGTTTCGGGCCATTTCGATCAAGAAATCGATCTAGAGAAAACCATGAAGACGTTAAGTGAAGTACTCGCTCATATTGAGGCCGCGACCGAGTCGTTGGCTAATGCGACGGATATGTTCGGTAATATGGAGCGGGTCGAAGCGGATGAAGCGAGGTTGCTCGATCATACTTCTGTGGAAATCCCTGCTGCCATTCCTGTAGCTACGATGCTTCTGAACATTATCGAAAACCCGGATAAGACGATACTGGCGGTCGATGCAAATACTAAGTTGCCGATTGAGAATCAGGACGGCACCGGGATTACCGATGCTGAAGTAAATATTCCTAAGTTAATTAGAGATATATTGCAAACAACGAAGAGGCTTGAGCGCACCGTTCTGAAAGATACGCAAGCCATGCCGGTAACGACGTTGCCTCCGAACATTATCGAAAACCCGGATAAGACGATACTGGCGGTCGATGCAAATACTAAGTTGCCGCTTGAGAATCAGGACGGCACCGGGATTACCGATGCTGAAGTAAATATTCCTAATTTAATCAGAGATATATTGCAAACAACGAAGAGGCTTGAGCGCACCGTTCTGAAAGATACGCAAGCCATGCCGGTAACGACGATGCCTCCGAACATTATCGAAAACCCGGATAAGACGATACTGGCGGTCGATGCAAATACTAAGTTGCCGCTTGAGAATCAGGACGGTACCGGGATTACCGATGCTGAAGTAAATATTCCTAATTTAATCAGAGATATATTGCAAACAACGAAGAGGCTTGAGCGCACCGTTCTGAAAGATACGCAAGCCATGCCGGTAACGACGATGCCTCCGAACATTATCGAAAACCCGGATAAGACGATACTGGCGGTCGATGCAAATACTAAGTTGCCGCTTGAGAATCAGGACGGCACCGGGATTACCGATGCTGAAGTAAATATTCCTAATTTAATCAGAGATATATTGCAAACAACGAAGAGGCTTGAGCGCACCGTTCTGAAAGATACGCAAGCCATGCCGGTAACGACGATGCCTCTGAACATTATCGAAAACCCGGATAAGACGATACTGGCGGTCGATGCAAATACTAAGTTGCCGATTGAGAATCAGGACGGCACCGGGATTACCGATGGTGAAGGAAATATTCCTCAGTTAATCAAGAATCTATTGCAAAAAGGAGAAGAGTTGAGCAATGGCAAGTCGCTGGTCGAAGAACAGCGTCTTGCTGGGGAAAGCAAAGTATCGACTGACGGAAAGGTTGTTGACCTGCATGCCAAGACCGAGTCAAAAACCGCAAGTATCGAGAAAAAATTAGCGCCTACTACGGCAGTTGAAAAACCGGTTCCGAAAATGGCGTTGGATATGGCTCAATTACATCGGCAAATTGCCGGTCAAACAAAAATCGAAGCACCGGCTATGAGCAAGCCGATTGCGCATCCCGAATGGGACCAGGAACTAGGCGAACGTATTGTTTGGATGAATAATCGGGCCATGCCGTTTGCCGAACTTAAACTAAATCCTCAGCATCTCGGGCCTATTTCAATTCGTATCGATATGAATCAGGATCAAACTACAATCGCATTTTCAGCTCAACAAGCGGCAGTAAAAGAAGCCATAGAAGCCGCGATCCCGAAGTTACGTGAAATGATGGGAGCTCAACAGTTGAATGTAGCTGAGATAAGCGTGACTCAAGCTTCGCTTAACGAACAAGCTAAGCTACCGGGATTTGGTCAAGCCGCTCAACAGCAAAACGAAGGCGGACAGAAAAATAGCCGTGGAACCAAGGTTTTTGAAAACTCGGACAGTGCGGCTAATACTAGCGAAGATGTCGATAATGCAAATGCGTTGGCCAGTTCAGGAATATTGAATATTTTTGCATGATCCTGAATTCGGCAGTTTAACCATGAAGCACATGAAGTTCATGAAGGATTCCAAGAACTTACCAAATCCTTCTCGCTAACCTTTTTGGTGAGCGAAAGTTCTATACAAACGCGTAATAAGCTATTGAATTAACTTCCTATTCTTCATGATCTTCATGGTGAAATGCTTTTTCTAGGATGATGGGTGAGTAATTTGTTAGTTGAATCCGCGTAATTCTATAGAGCACGGTTGGCGAGTCATAGAGTCCTTCATGCTTCGACTTGGCTTGGCGCGAACGGTATATTTTCCGGTGCATTAAGCGTTTATGCCGAAATTGGAATTAATACCACGGAAAATAAAAACGAGGACGATAGCGGTAGTATCCGTAAGGATAAAAGCCCCAGGGATAAGGGCCGTAACCGAAACCTGCGCCGAAATCGCAGCGGCAATCTCTTTGAGTGCGTTCCGGCCAACGATGAATCGTTTGGACTTCGATGACGGGGACGGTCAGCGATTTGTTGCCGATTTTAAGCGAATCGCTGCCTTTTAGTGTGCCGGCGGCTGTGATTTGGGTATTTTTACGGTAAACGGCAGGGTCGTAAAATTCGGGAGTTTCCAGGATGAATCGACCTGCGGTTTCTTGGTCGGTTTGCGGTCTTCCGAATCTGTCTAACGGGTAATGAAGAATCTGTAGTCGGCTAAGGTTTTCCTCGTTATCGACTTGGATGATCGTGCCGCCCCAGCGTATTCGGTGATTTTTATAGGTGTCGATATGATCGATGGTTTCGGTATATTGAATGTCCGGCACCGGTGCGTTTTGTATTGCCACGGGCAGGCTGGAGCATCCCGGTAAGATGAATGCGCAAAAGAGGGTAAACCATTTCATAGCCTGGGCTCACGGTGTTTATTGATATTTTTTTCAGACCTTTTTTTTAACGTCAAATTCATTTTAGACTGATTTTCTCATCATTTCGACGAGTGAGTGTTTACGACTTATCAGCGGACGCCGTTTCAAGGTGTTTAGTCGCGGTTTTTTAGGATTCGGTCATAAATATACCCATCGCAGATCAAGATTCGGCACCACGGCGTCCAGTTAAGCGAGTTACCGAACCCGTTACAAAACTCATAGCTCCAGGAAGTTATTTTTCACGAAATCCTTAGGACTTAAGTAAATAAAATTCATAAAAGCCTTGTAAACAGTTAATATGGCTCAATATTTAAATACGGCTTTCGCGGTGGAATTATGCCGAATAATGGCTTTTCCATGCTGTTTTATCAAATTATTTAATCGACTAGGATCAATTGCTATGAAAAACGTTGGTTTATCTTCTTTACGGGCTTTGAATTTAGGCCTCATGTTGTTTGCCGGTTCGATAGGTGTCGCGGGGCTTTCCGGTTGTATGACAGCTGGTAAGGATTTTGCCGTATCGCGAGTGATGGATCTAAAAATCGGCGAAACGACTCAAAATCAAGTACGGGAAATGTTTGGTCAGCCATGGCGGATGGGCATGGAGGACGGTCGCCACACTTGGACGTACGGAAAATATAAATATTCTTTATTCGGGCCAGCCGAAACCGAAGATTTAGTCATTCGCTTCGACAATAACGGCATTGTTCGGTCGTATACCTTCAATACCAGTAAAAAATAAGCGCCGATGATATGACGGCGCCGATCGAGATCACGCATCAAAAGCTGGTTGTTGCGGTTTCATCCCGGGCTTTGTTTAACTTGGACGAATCGCACCGTATTTTCGAAACGGAAGGCAAAGAGGCTTTTTGCCGTTACCAGATCGAACATGAGGATGAAATACTGGAGCCCGGTTTCGGTTATGAACTGGTCAAAAAGTTTCTGGCGTTGAACGCCATCAGCAAAAGCGGCCCGATTGTCGAAGTGATCTTGCTGTCGCACAACAGCGCCGATACCGGTCTTAGAATTTTTAATTCGATTGCGCATCATAAACTCGATATTTCCCGCGCGGCGTTTACCAGCGGCGTTTCACCTTACGAATATATTCGAGCGTTCGGCGCGCATTTGTTCCTTTCATCGAATGCGGTTGACGTCGCTAACGCCTTGGCGGCCGGTTATGCGGCCGCGACGATATTGTCGGGTTCTTCGCTGAAAAAGTCTCATGATCAATTGCGCATCGCGTTCGACGGCGACTCGGTATTGTTTTCGGACGATTCCGAGCGCATTTATCAAGAGCGCGGTCTAAGCGCATTTACCGAAAACGAGTGCAGCCAAGCCAAAAATCCACTGCCCGGCGGTCCTTTCAAGGAGTTTTTGAGTACATTGCATCGTATCCAGGCTCAGTTCGACCCGGATGCCGTGCCGATTCGAACGGCTCTAGTGACTGCAAGGGGTGCGCCGGCTCACGAGCGGGTGGTTAGGACGCTTAGACTTTGGGGGGTCAGAATCGATGAGGCTTTGTTTTTAGGCGGCATGCCGAAAGGTCCTTTTTTGGATGCTTTCGGTGCGGATATCTTTTTCGACGATCAGCAAGGTCATTGCGAATCGGCTGCCCGGCATGTTGCCGCGGCTCATGTGCCGCATGGTGTCGCTAATCGGAAACGATCCGATAATACATGAATTGTTCCTCGGCTTCGATCAGCTTGTTGAGATAATAACGTTTCTCGAGAGGTTCGGCCCGGGCCAGCTCGTCTCCAGTCGAATATTTGCCGGGCGGCAATAAAATGGTTTCGATTTGTGACGGCGTACTGATCAATAAGGCTTCGATAGTCGTTGTTTGAATGCGGAATTGAACGGAATTGGGTTTTCCCGGCAATATTTCAATCAAGAACTGTTGTATAGGGGATGAGCTCTTGATTTTTTTTTCGGATTATGCCAATGCTAGGCATTTTTTGTTGATTGTAGAGTAAAATCGGTTGGCCGGCAGTGAGTCCTTCGTTCTTTGCATGGCCTAAAATATACTGCGTAAACTTCGTCTGTTGGATATTGATCCATTCAACTTTAATGCTTTTGCCGCTATCTTGGGATAGATGAAGTTGGCGAGGACTTAGCATTTTGAATTCACTTTCCATCGGCACGAGTTCCATTTTGCTCAGAACCTCGGCCTTAGCCATAGGGCCGCCCAATCGATGGATTTTAAAAATTCTTTCAAGGTGCTTGAGCCGTTCGCATATTGGGGTTATATCAGCGGTATAACAATAAGCTTCGGGCTTTGATAGTATCACTGAATCGAGAATGTCTTGATAGCCGCTTATTTTTTGGCGTAAAGTGAAATAAAAATCGTCTTGCCCCTCCATTTCCGGTGCGAAGTTTGATAGATGCTGCGCAACTGCTTCGGTGTTGAAAATAAGGCTGTTTTCGTCAGGTATGGCAGGAGTGTCTTGATGCAAGGTTTTATTGCAACCGTCCCAGTAAAAGTTATAAGACGGATTTAGTGATTTTTCGAATGCGACTAAATCGGCAATGCGATCGGCGAGATCGAAATACCCGATGATTCGTTCCGCAGGTGCTGGGTAAGGATCGAATAATGCGAACAACAGATTGCGTTTTAACACCGACGATATCGATTTATGCGCTTTAAATGCCGGAATTTTGCTCGTTAACGAAATAGGTATTAATTGTTCGTTGCGTGCGATTTGATAAAGTTCTCCCGTCTTTTGCCAAAGCGTCGAGGAATTCCGCTCCGAAATCAATGTATTTGTCCGCATTGTCAGTCCTGCGATTTGCATGGCCGTAAAGATGGCATGAGCCTTGCATTTTTCGTTTAAGGATTGGGCAGTAGATGCATGGCAGTAGGCAAGGCAGTGGCTACGTAACAATTGACTACTGAGTCTGGCAAGTTTGCGGGATTTTGGCTTGACCGAGCCTTCGTCGATGATTGATGGTAATAATGATGAGATCAAATTATCGGAAATAAGTAAGACCGACGGGGTCAAGATATCGAGTACGGCCAGCAAGTCTTTGTTGCCGAGTCGAATATGCGGTATTTTTTTTAATGCCGCATAAAACGTTGCGCCTGAGGCAATGGAGTCTTTAACGTCGAGTCGACTCAACCAGTCGGCTACCGCGTCTTGTTCTAACGTAAAAGGAAATGATTCAGATTGTTTCATCGTATCCGATTTTGATGATTCATTAAGCTTTTACATTGTAGACCCTATGGCTATTTCCGTTGAGAAATTATCCGCACTTCGTCCATGTAAATTTTAGTAATTGTTTCAAAATAATTACCCGGTTTTATCGGCCAGTATCAGGTAACGCTTCCAGAAGACGCCGTGAATATATCCCTATAGGCTTGGGCGCGGCGTCCATGCCGCGCACACTTCTTCCAGCGTTACCTGATACGAGCCAAATCGGGAAATAAATTTTGGACACTTACTTAAAGTACACGTTCCGATGCTTCGATTGGTTTTTTGTATGGCGCCCCAGCTACTTCCCGCACCAATTTCGGCACTAAATAACCCGGCAGGCTTTTTTGCAAGGTTTCGTATAAGGCCAAAGTTTCCCCATTGGAAACTTCAAAATGCCCGGTACCGTTCGCTTTATCGAGGCAATGCAAATAGTAAGGCACGATGCCGTTGCGGAACAAAGTTTCGCTGAGCCGGCAGAGTTGTTCGGCATTGTCGTTGATGTTTTTCAGCAACACAGCCTGATTGAAGAGCATGATGTCGGCATGCTTGAGTTTACGGCTGGCGGTCTCGACGGCGGGACTTATTTCGTTGGCATGATTGCAGTGCATGACGATCGTAACGCTTGGCCGTGCGGTATTCAGGGACTTGATGAATTCATCAGTGATTCGCGATGGCAGCACGATAGGGATGCGGCTATGAATGCGGATGCGGGTTAGATGTTCGATCGCATTGAGCTGCTCGATGAGTTCGGCAAGACGGCTATCGCTTAATAACAACGGGTCGCCGCCGCTGAGAATGACTTCGGTTATGCTCGGATCATTGCGGATAAATTCGATGGCCCGGTTTTGTTTTTGGCGTCCGAGTTGGTAATCGGCATACGGAAAATTTCTACGGAAGCAATATCGGCAGTTGATCGCGCAGGTTCCGGTATTGATCATTAATACCCGGCCTTGATATTTGTGCAAAATATGGTTTTCGCGGATAGCCATGAGATCGCCGACCGGATCGTCGTTGAAGCCGGGGTAGGCGAGGGTTTCGTCGTGAACCGGCAATACTTGAAGCAATAAAGGATCGGCAGGGTCGTTTTTATGCATGCTTTCGGCAAAGCTTTTCGGTACTTTCAGTGAAAATTGCTTCGCGGCTTGTTCCGATATCGGTAATTTTTTTGGGTCGAGTTCCAAAAACGCGCAAAGCGCTGCGATAGTCGTGAAGGCTTCGGCAAGCTCTTGTTGCCAGGAAATTTTCGGGATATACGGAGGGTTTTGGGTCATCGGGTACGATTTCGTGTTTCTAACAGTTCGGGCGTCTATTATAATGGCGAGCTTTTATTTTAAATTAATTCTTTATTCTTAATTGGCAGTCGTGAGGAAAATATGGCCACATTTAGTACCAATGAATTTAAAGCCGGGTTGAAAGTTATGCTGGACGGCGATCCCGCCGCAATTATCGAAAACGAATTCGTCAAGCCGGGAAAAGGCCAAGCATTCAACCGGGTTAAGATCAGAAATCTGAAAACCGGACGAGTCATAGAAAGAACGTTTAAGTCGGGAGAGTCTTTAGAAGGCGCCGATGTGGTCGATATCGAGATGCAATACCTCTATAACGACGGTCAATTTCGTCACTTCATGGTTCCCGATACTTTTGAGCAATATCAGGCTGATGAAAAGGCTGTCGGCGATGCCGGCCTTTGGCTCAAGGATCAGGATATGTGTACCGTGACGCTATGGAACGATGTTCCTCTTTCGATCATGCCGGCCAATTTTGTCGAATTGGCGATTACCGAAACCGATCCGGGCGTCCGCGGGGATACTTCCGGTGGCGGTGGCAAACCGGCAGTTCTGGAAACCGGTGCGGTCGTTCGCGTGCCGTTATTCGTGCAAACCGGCGAAGTGATCAAGGTCGATACTCGTACCAGCGAGTATGTTTCGCGTGTCAAAGAATAGTGATATCGGACGATTGGCGACCGACCGGTTCGTTGGAGCATTTGCGTCAGCGGGCGCGAATGCTGGCTGCGATTCGCCGGTTCTTCGACGAGTCGAATGTACTCGAAGTTGAAACACCGCTCCTCTGTCACGGTATCGGCACGGACCCGCAGTTAGCCTTTTTCAGTACCGAGTTTAGCTTTCATCCGAATCGCCAAACGCTGTATTTACAGACTTCGCCCGAATTTGCGATGAAGCGTTTGCTGGCAGCCGGTTATGGTTCGATTTACCAAATCTGTAAGGCTTTCAGAAACGGCGAGTCCGGCCGTTTTCATAATCCCGAGTTCACCTTGCTCGAATGGTATCGAGTCGGCTTCGATTTATTTCAATTGATGGCGGAAATCGATCGGTTGATACAGGTTGTCGCGAAGCCGTTTAGAGCACTTAAGCAAACGCATGCCGTTAATTACCAAGAAATCTTTCGAAATTATACCGGCCTTGACCCGCTAACTTTTTCGGCCAGCATTTACCGGGAATTTGCCGAAAGCGCAGATCTACCGGAGGCCGTTTCGATTTGTGAAAACGATCATGCGCTGTGGCTGGATTTTCTTTTCAGTCATTGCGTGCAACCTCATCTGGGAGAAGACCGGTTATGCATGGTTTACGGATTTCCGGCCTGTCAATCGTCGCTCGCGCGCCTGAACGCCGATAATCTCGCAATAACCGACCGGGTCGAGGTCTTTATCGACGGTGTGGAATTGGGTAACGGTTTTTACGAGCTGTGTAATGCCGACGAGCAAGAGGCTCGTTTCGATAAGGAAATCGAATTTAGAGCTTGCAATGGGCTGCCGCCTGTTGACAAAGATCGGCGCTTCTTACAGGCGCTCGAATCGGGGTTGCCCGATTGTTCCGGGATGGCGATCGGTTTGGATCGTTTATTGATGGTGATGGCCGGAGCCGAGTCGATTGGGCAGGTTTTGGCGTTTCCTGTCGATAGGGCTTGATGGAAAAAGATTCAAGGGGAAGGGTTCAAGGTTCAAGGTGAATGGTGTTCTCGCTGTTTCCCAAGCTCCAGCTTGGGAAAGAGATACGCGAAGCTCTAGCTTCGCGCTACAAAGTGAAAGGGAAGGGTTATTAAGTTCTTACATTGCTAGCTTTGGCCGCAACTCAAAATCGATATGGACATTAACACGACAAGACATCGCGCTTGACGTATCGATATTCAAACAACGGCACAGTATGGTTTGAGAGATGAGAGCCTTATGAATCGAGGAAATTCGCTATAATGTAACGAATTTACTCCAGTCTCAGGGACAGTTTTTTATTCTCTGTAGTCCGGATGGAGCAAAGCGCAATCCGGGAGCTCGGAGCCACGCCGTTCCCGTATGGTCTGATGGCGAAGATGGGCTTGGAAGCGATCTATCCCAAGCCCAATACCAGCCAAAGTCACCCGGAACACCGAGTCTATCCGTATTTGTTAAACGACTTGGCGATCAAGCGGCCGAATCAGGTCTGGAGTACCGACATCACCTATGTCCGGCTCGCGCAAGGCTTTGCCTACCTGGTGGCCGTGATCGATTGGTATAGTCGTAAAGTCTTGGCCTGGTGCTTATCCAACACGATGGAAACCGGTTTTTGCCTGGATTGCCTGGATTGCCTGGAAGCCGCGTTACGACACGGGCAACCGGATATTTTCAATACCGACCAAGGCAGCCAGTTTACCAGCCGGGAATTTACCGGGCGCTTGACAGAGGCCGGGATACGAATCAGCATGGATGGCCGTGGACGGGCGTTGGACAATGTCTTTGTAGAGCGCTTATGGCGGAGCGTCAAGTATGAAAATATCTATGTCAAAGGCTATGAAACGATGACCGAAGCCCAAACCGGACTGGCCGAGTATTTTCAGTTTTACAACGAAACGAGGCCTCATCAGAGCCTAAATTACGCGACACCGTATGAAGTCCATGGCGACTAGCAGCCATGGCGCGTGGCGGGCCTGTGGACAAAGCGTGAATGTCCTTCGGACCGTGTGGATAAGCTGATGGAAAACTGCCGTAGCAGTTTCCCACGAGCTTAACCACACTCATTCACCCTTTGCCCACAGGCCCGCCATGAACCGAAAGTGGATGATTAAAACGCCTGCGGCGCAATAATTATCAAATATTTATTTTTTTAAAGAGCAGGTTCCACCTTAAATTAGAGCATTTTCTGTATTGACGTTGGGGTCCACTTTAAACCAATCTAGGGGATGAGGGGATGGCCGAATATTTACCAAGAAATTTAGTAACCCTTTGATTACTTGCGTTCATTTCGTGATCTAATTGCCGAATTTAGGTTATATCTGTCGTCGTCCCGTAAAAGATTGAGGCGCGGGGCTGGTTATTCAACTCGCCCTGAACGTTTTGGTTTGCTTTGGGCGTGGTCGAAACGATCAGAAATATTAAATTTCATCATAATATTTTTTTCTTCTATTCTTGGATTCTTCATAACTCTTTAAAGACTTAAGAAGTACCACTCCATTATTAATGTTTTCAGCATATTTACTTATAATCAATATTTCATCTTTACCTGTAACGGTACAGGTTTCATTTTCAAACTGTGCACCAAATCTATTCTGTACTTTTGAACTCTGGCATTTTAACTCAGGATATTTTTTCCGATATGCTTCTTTTAAATCTTCAAACCTCCTCGGTCCTATTTGAATATAAACAGCCTCAACCTTATCATTAGTGTCAAAATCAAACATAGGTTTTACCTTTATGCCATGCAATCTCACTTTACCTGAATAGTCGTCAAATTCACCATATTCAGCATAACCAGGAACTTCGCATTTATTCATTCCAATTGAAAAACCAATAAGATTTACCTTTGCTTTTTCAGTTTTATTACATGGTTTATGCGTTTCAGAAGCAATATTTGTTGAAAATGATTGGTGTGATTTACCCGCACATCCCATCAGCATTGTAAACAAAACCAAGATTAATCTTTTATTCATTTTATTTTCCTTTTCATCAATAAAAACACAAGTTCTCTCTGATCGCGTATTTCGAAAAATACACTAACCTAGGTGCGAATTTTCGCATATCTTTTCCGCATTTAGGCATTTTTGTGTAGTAAATTTCCCGAAAAACGGCTTTATTGCGGGAATCTTTGCATTTTTCTTCCAGAATTGTTTCCCAGAGGAAGATTTTTAGAAAAATCCTATTAAACACAGTTTAATGTGCTGCTTTTTCCTCTGTCACACCCACTGTTTCGGCATATTGCTTAGACACTTTTAATCGTGGCGATATCAGATGTCTGGCATAGGCTTCCTCGAGTTTTTTGTCGCCGTACTTAGTGAATTTAAGCGGCATTCGGTTACCGGGTTGATTGCGTAGATACATCGTGCTCGAGGGTTTTAAATTAAGGTCGTGCGCGTGGAATCTCAGTATTCTTAGAATCCGGTTGGCCTTGGCAAGATTGCAGCGTATGGCTTTTTCCAAATAAGGCAATCGGCCCCGGCGCCAGGCGGCGATGTCCGTCTCCGTCAAGATCTCCATTTTTTGGAACAGTTGGGCCGGAGCGACATAGCCTTGTTCGGTCAGTAATTCCGCCGTTGCCTTGACGATGCGGAGATAGAATTTATCCGTGCGGTAATTTCCGACCGTGACTTTTTTCATTGCCAGAGCCCATTAACTGGTAATGATAAACCTGACCGCATCGAGTCTTAATTGCGCGTCTTGAATATTTTCGTGCAAGAGCATCGCGGTTTCTTTCTGGAATTCGATTTCATCTTCGCGAATCGACGGATTGACTTGTTTTAGCCGAGTCAGCCGTTTGATTTCACCGGTCATCGTTTCCAGCATGGTTTTTTGACTGTCTGCAATCAACCGGTTCATTTGCGCTTGGGCGTTTTTTTCGGCGATGTCGAGCAGGGTAGTCAGGTGTTTTCGTTGGCTGTTCAAAAAAGCGACGATCTGTGTTTTCATAGTTCCTACGCTCTGCGTTGGAATGCATCCCGGGACGCTCTGCGTCCCCAGAGGCCGATAATCCCGACAAAAGCAACAAGAAACTCTCTATAGTATCTCAATCCAATTGCCCGCCGCAGTCGACGCAGAGCGTCTAAAGCGGCATTCCCACGCAGAGCAGGGGAACGAGCGTTTTGTGGGGATACTTCAGACCCTGACCTCGAATATTCTCGTTCAGAATTGTTTTGGTAAACCGGCTTGTTTCAATACTGCGTTGGCGGTGTGACGGGATTTGATTTTTGAGTTAACGGGAAAGTGCAATCCGGTATGTGGAGAAAACCAGATATCGTGGTCGCCTTTGCCTGGCCTTACAAAATAACAGCCTGCGTTTTGCAAGATTTTTTTCAGGTCCGGAGTAAAACTAGCAACCATTTAAGCTGATATCCGGTGAACAACCGAGAGTTTTCTGGCAAGAAGCTCGAATGGGACATCGGGGCCATCTGGATAGCCATTTGCATCTAGTAGATCGGGAATCATATATTCGAGCTTGGTTGAAAGCTGTTCAAGTGTTGTCGCTTCGGTTGCCAAGCCAGGCACATCATCTGAAGTTGCAACCCATACACTTGCTTCTTCGTCCCACTCAGCACGGATGAAAAGAATTTTCAGCATAATTGTCTCCTGTGTTTACTCCAGCAATTCTAGCCTGAATGTGGAAACTACTCACCCACAAAATGAATGGTAGTGCCTCACATTGAGGGCCTTAGGTTGGTGTGAGGCAACGAACCCCAACAGTTTAACCGTTTTGGCATTTGTGGGTTGCTGATGGTTTTATTGGTCGCGTTGTCGGTTGGCTGGTGGCGGGGCGGTTGTCGTGTTGGGTTCCTGCCGTCAACTTACGTTCTATCAATTTTTATCTATAGCAAATTGTTTTATAAAGCTATTTTGTGGGGATGCCTCAGGATCTGATCCCTTTTTTCTAGGCCACTTGTGCATGCAGCTTAACTCCCAGTGCTCGGCACACTTTGACTATCGTGTCGAAGCGAGGACTGGCATTAGGGCGCAGAGTCTTATAAAGCGCATCACGCGTCAAGCCGGAAGCCTTGGCAATTTGAGTCATGCCACGGGCGCGCGCAATACGGCCCAGCGCATCCGCAAAAGCAGCGGGATCATCCTCTTCCAAAACAATCGTCAGATACTTGGCAATGGCTTGGTCATTATCCAAATGCTCGGTAATGTCGAAATCGGGTAAGTCGGCAATTTTGATTTTATCGGTCATGGCTCAGTCCTCAATAGTGGCGGCCAATGCAATGGCCTTGGCAATATCGGCGACTTGACTGGATTTGTCGCCGCCACCAGCCGGCTTAACATCGCCCAGGTGCCTTTTTGCGCTTTTTTTAGAATTTCACGAAATTTCGCGTTTGCCAATCAGTATTCCTTATGGGTTCAGGATGCTCTGAATATCCCGTGAGCCATGGAGAATACGAATAACCTCGATGCCCGATGCAGTGATGCGATAGAAAATGAGATAGTTTTCAACCGGAAACTTATTCAGACCGCAATATTCCTTTCTTTGAACACCGAGCGTTGGCGTTTGCGCCAACACATCGCACTTTTGTTTCAGATGCCGCATATAGTGTGTGCCCGTCTTTGGTTTATCCAGGCTGATATGGTCCTTGATGTTTTGTAAGTCTTGTCTTGCAAGCTGTGTAAAACTGACTGTTGCCATGAAATGACGATCCTTGGCGAATGGGGGGGGGTTAGACAAGACCGGCAAAGGCTTCATCGCTGTCGAGCAATTCTCCCTGATCCGCTTGCTGAATTCCGGCAGACAAATCCCGTTGCAGAGCTTGCAGTTTTAACGCCTCATACGCTTCATATTCATGTTCGGACATGATGACCGCCACCGGGCGGCCTTTTTTCTCGATCATGACTGGATGCCGTTGGGCAGCATCCAACAAAGCCCCGAAATGGGTTTTGGCTTCGGTTGATGGAATGGTTTTCATCGCTTCTCTCTTGTATTGATTAAAATAATCATCTTAATCACTATAGTTAAAATCTTCCTTTGTTGACAAGAAAAATCTCGAATATTCAGGGTCAGAGTCTGAGGTATCCACACAAAACGCTCGTTCCTATGCTCTGCGTGGGAATGCCGCTTTAGACGCTCTGCGTCGATTGCGGCGGGCAATTGGATTGAGAAACTGTAGAGAGTTTCTTGTTGCTTTTGTCGGGATTATCGACCTCTGGGGACGCAGAGCGTCCCGGGATGCATTCCAACGCAGAGCGTAGGAACGATGAAAAGGTGTAATTTGTGGGGATACCTCAGGGCCAGAGTAACTTTATGCTTCAACCCGTAACCCGTAACCCGTAACCCGTAAGGTAGATGAATCGTAAAGTGGGTTCCGCCGCCAGGCAATCCACCATCTGCGGCGCC
The DNA here is from genome assembly GCF_038051925.1 of Methylotuvimicrobium sp. KM2. Taxonomy (NCBI): domain Bacteria; kingdom Pseudomonadati; phylum Pseudomonadota; class Gammaproteobacteria; order Methylococcales; family Methylococcaceae; genus Methylotuvimicrobium; species Methylotuvimicrobium sp. KM2. The sequence continues at coordinate 1,130,780 of NZ_CP150634.1, forward strand.
TCGGTGCTTCGTTTGGCATGGCGGTTTGCTAGCGCGAAAGCGGCCTACGCCTTAAATCCAGGGTTGCCGAGCATCAAAGGCTCGATAGCACCGTAGCCCGGATGGAACGCAGTGCAATCCGGGAAATTCGAAGCCACGCCTTTCCCGTATTCCGCTGGCGCTGCATACGGGCTACGAAAGATTTCATTGGGGCTAGGCTGAAGTACGGTCTAACCGTCATTATCTGCTTTGTCGTTTCCTAAACGTTACGAAGGGGCTTGCAAATCTCGTTCAGCATCCAGGAGTCCGGTAAAACCGGCTTCTTACTACTTTATACGGCAGTCGCCGTGACGCCGATCGAAAAAAAAATCGCTGCCGAAGTGCGGGTTCATGCCGGCTCATACGTCTTATAGGGATATGATCCAACGAACACTCTCACTCGTCCTTGTTATACTTCGCGAGGTCATGTTTGCGGATTTTATGGCAATGCTATTTTGTTCGGTAGCAAGGCGCGAAAACAGGCGCATAGCAAGCTATGTAACTGTTTTCGCAACGCCGCTATCGGACAAAAGAGCGCGTCAGAAAGCCGAAAATGTGGCCGCGCGAAGTATATACGCCCGGTTATTGCCGCAATGGCATCTTAAACGGGCGTTTCTCGTCTCGTGCATGTTGCCGTGGCTGACGGCTTGCATGTCCGCGCCTAAACGCGATGCTGAATCGCTGGCTCCCGATGTGCCTTCTTCCTGGTCCGGCTCCATTTCCGTCGACGGCTTACCGGCTCGATGGCTGGACGGCTTCGGCGATCCGGTGCTGAGCGCCTTGGTGCAAGAGGCGCTAAACAATAATTTCGACTTGAAATCCGCATCCGCGCGGGTTACGGCCGCCGCCGAGCAGGCACGCATCGACGGTGCCGGGCTTTGGCCGCAGTTATCGTTCGCGCCGGGCTACGAGCGCGCGCAGGTGCGTAGCGCCGGGTTCGGCAATACCGAATTCGGCGCGTTCCAAGCCTTGTTCGACCTGAACTGGGAGCTGGACGTGTGGGGCCGCATCCGGGCTTTTCGCAACGCCGCCGTGTTGGAGGCCGAGGCCGCCGAGGCCGATCTTCACGCCGCGCGCTTATCGTTGGCGGCCCGTACCGCGCAAAGCTTTTTCGAATTGGCCGAAGCCAAACTTCAGGCCGAAGTGGCCGCGCAATCGATCAAAGATCGTAAGACCCTGGTCGATTTGGTGCGCGGCCGTTTCGCGCGCGGTTTGGCGCGCGGTTTGGATTTGCGTCTGGCATTGACCGATTTGGCCAATGCCGAAGCCCAATTGGCCCGGGCGCGAGACCGCTTGCAAAGCGTAACTCGGCGTTTTGAAGTGCTGTTGGGGCGTTATCCGTCCGGCCGCGAATTCGAATCGGCACGACTGCCGGAGCCGCCTGCGGCGTTATCGGCCGGCTTGCCGTCGGAATTGTTGGCGCGGCGTCCCGATCTGATCGCCGCGTTCGAGCGTTTGCAAGCCGCCGACGCCCGGCTGGAAAGCGCCAACAAAGCCTTACTGCCGCGCATCGCGCTGACCGCGACCGGCGGCACGCGCAGCCCGGCTTTAACCGAACTGGTCGATCCGCGCGCGGTGGCTTGGAACGCCGCGATCGGCCTATTGCAGCCGTTGTTTACCGGCGGGCGCTTGACCGGCGAGATACGGCGCAACGAAGCGCTGGTCGACGAGGCGCTTAATGATTACAAAAATACCGCGCTCGAAGCGTTCCGCGAAGTCGAACAAGCGCTCGCCGCAGAGGAATGGCTCAGACAACAGGAAACGGCGCTGCGCGAAGCCGTCGAACAAACCGAAGCCAGCCAATCGTTGGCCGTATATTCGTACCGCCACGGCTTCATCGAGATACTGACGCTGCTCGATAGCTACCGCAGCACGCTCAACGCGCAAAGCGCGCATCTGGAAGTCAAAAGACAACTGCTCGGTAACCGCATCGCCTTGTATCTCGCGCTCGGAGGCAGCGAGTGAAAAAGCCGCCAACGCAAAGCATCAAAATAGCAATCCCGATCGTCGTGTTATCGTGCGGCATTGCCGGCGCCTGGGCGCTGGTCGCAAATCGTCCGGAACTCGAACCGAAAGTTCGTACGAACGAAGCGCCGTGGGTCGAGACGATCACCGTACAACCGCAAACGCTCAAAATCAATATACGTTCGCAAGGTATCGTCAAGCCGCGCGAGGAGCTGACATTGGTGCCGGAAGTGGCGGGAAAGATCGTGCGAATGCATCCGAATTTCGTGCCGGGCGGATTTTTCGAAGCCGGCGAATTGTTGATTGCGATCGATCCTCGCGATTACGATCATGCCGTCGCGGCTGCGGAAGCCGCGATTGCCGAAGCGCGAAGGCAAGTGCTGTTCGAAGAGGCTCAGGCGGAACAAGCGCAAGAAGAATGGCAAGCCCTGGGCGAAGGTCAGTCGACGCCACTGGCGATGCACGAACCGCAACTGGCCGAAGCCCGTGCGAAACTCAAATCGGCCGAATCCGAGCTGGCGAATGCGAAACTGCGCCGTAGCCGCTGCGATTTGTTTGCGCCGTTTGCCGGTCGCGTCGTTGAAAAACAGGCCGGAATCGGGCAATACGTGCAAATCGGCGATTCGCTCGCTAGGCTTTTTGCGACCGATGCGGCCGATGTGCGCTTACCGGTTCCGGCAGAGCAACTCGGATTCCTGCCGTTCGATTTCGTATCGTCCGGCGGCGGCATTAGTCGAGAGACGGGCGTTATGCTGAGTGCCGATATAGCCGGCGCCCGGCACCGCTGGCAAGGCCGTATCGTCAGGGCCGAAGCCGTCGTCGACGAAACGACCGGACTGCTGCATCTGATTGCGGAAATACGCAACCCCTATCAATCTGAACAGGGCGGCGTTCCGCTGCTGGCCGGATTGTTCGTACAGGCCGAAATCGAAGGCCGCGAGCAGCGCGAGGTATTCGAATTGCCTGTCGGCGTTTTGAATTCGATGCAAGAAGCGCTGGTAATCGACGGCGACTTGCGCTTGCATATTCGGCGATTGGACGTATTGCGCCGGGAAGCGGATCGAATTTGGATCGAATCGGGATTGACGGCAGGGGAGCGGGTCGTTATTTCCGGGGTGCCGGTTCCGGTGGAAGGAATGAAGGTCCGTGTACAGAAAACGACGCCCGAAATTTCGGCCGACGATCATGTTGCCGATGCCGATGCCGATGCCGATGCGGGTGCCGCGCGATGAAACGGTTTCCGCCGTCTACATCCGCCGTCGATGCGTCCGGTCTTATCGCTTGGTTCGCCGTCAATCCGGTAGCCGCGAATCTGTTGATGTGGCTGATTCTGTTCGCCGGCGCCGTTAGTTTGACGACAATCGAAAAAGAAGTCCTGCCGCATTTTTCGCCGAACCGAATAGAAATCAATGCTTATTATCCGGGGGGCGGCCCGGTGGAAATCGAGGAGTCGATTTGTATCCGAATCGAGGAAGCGGTTCATGACGTACCCGGAAGCAAGCGTCTGGTGTCGCAAATCATGGAAGGCGTCTGTAAAGTCGAAATGACGGTTTTGCCGGGACACGACAAGAACAACGTGATCAACGAAGTCCGCGGACGGGTTCAAGTTTTGCAGCGATTGCCGGAAGAATTGGAACGAATCGACGTGCAACCGTCTTATCGTAAAGGGGATAACGGCGTCATTTGGGTAGCCTTGCATGGGCGGTCGGACCCGCTGTACCTGAAACGTTTCGGCGATCTGATTCAAAGCGATCTGGCGCGCCTGCCGGGCGTGACCCGCGCGTTGAATTATTACGAAATCCCGTATGAAATCGCGATCGAAGTGTCCTCGGAAAAACTGCGGCGTTACCGTCTGTCGCTGCATGACGTGACGGAAGCGCTACGGCGGCAGTCGGTGGATCTGTCCGGCGGTTTGATCAAGAATCCGGACGGCGAAATTTTGCTTCGAACCAACGGCAAAGCGCGGGACGGCGAGGCTTTGGGCAACATGGAATTGCGCGCCGATTCCGGCGGCGGACGGGTACTGCTGCGCGATGTCGCCGAAATCAAGGACGGATTGCAGGAACGCTTGTCGGAATGGCGTCATAACGGAGAAACCGCGCAGGGTTGGGAAGTTCATGCCGAGCACGGCTCGGTCGACGTCGCGCGCCGCGTAAAAGGCTATGTTGCGTCGATGTCGGATCGCTTGCCGGAAGGCCTATCCCTTTATACCTGGTGGGACGATTCGGAGGCTTACGACGAACGGATCGCCACGCTGATCGAAAACGGAATTTACGGCTTCGTGTTGGTTGTTGCGATTCTGACGCTGTTTTTGGACGCCGAATTGGCCTTTTGGGCGGGCATCGGTATCGTGACTTCGATGTTCGGCGCTTTCGCGTTGATGCCGTGGTTCGGCATTTCGCTGAATATGTTGTCGTTATTCGGTTTTATTTTGGCGATCGGTATTCTCGTCGACGACGCCATTATCGTTGGAGAAGCGATTCACCGGCGCAAGGGCGCAAGCGATGCCGAAGGCAAGGAGCGAACGCCGGAACAGGCGGTGTCGGCTTCGATTCTAGGCGCCCGCGAAGTTTTTCTGCCGGTGATATTGGCTGTTGCCACGACGATTATCGCACTCTTGCCGGGGCTGTTCGTATCCGGTTGGGCAGGGCGGATGATGCAGCCGATTTGCGGCGTACTGATTGCGGTATTGCTGTTTTCACTGATCGAAGCCTTGTGGATTTTGCCGGCGCATTTGACGAGTCCTACGGTGCGGACCGTGCGTTTTCCGCGAATCGCGCAATGGCGCGGCAGGCTGAATGACGGTTTGGCAGTTTTTATCCGGCGCGTTTACGGCCCCGTGCTGAAAAAAGCTTTGACTTGGCGCTATCTGACGATTTCGGTGTTTGCGGTCTTCGTATTGCTGAGTGCCGCACTCGTGGCGGGCGGCCATTTACGCTGGACGCTTCAGGCCAATGTCACGAAAAGCAGTTTTTCGGCTCATCTGGAGTTGCCTCGGGCATCACCCTATGCCGAAACGCGGCGGATCGCCGAGCAAGTGGAACGCGCGTTGTTGGCGATGCGCAGCGAACTCGACGATGCCGACAAAAAGCTTGCTTATTTTTCCAAGCGTTGCGGGAGCATCGAGCCCGCGTCGACGATGTTGGTCGGCTTGGAAACGATGATTTGGGAGTACGGCGCAGGATTCTGGACGGAATTGTCGCCGGACGGTAGACAATGCATCGCCGTCGAGCCGTTCATACGCGAATGGCGGCGGCGTATCGGCGATATTGCGCCCGGTAAGATCGAGTTTATTTATAAGGAAGGGGATGTGCTTTACGATCTCGAATTCGATTTGGCCGCTCCCGATCCGGACGTGCTGGCATCGGCCGTGACGCGCTTTAAGAACGCACTGGCGGCGTATCCGGGAGTGCATGATGTCGTCGACTCCGCCGAACCCGGCAAGCCGGAAGCGCGCTTGCGGCTGAAACCGAATGCGGAAGCGTTGGGTTTGAGTCTGCAGGACATTGCCCGGCAAGTGCGCCATGGTTATTACGGCGACGAAGTATACAGGGTTCAGCGAGGGGCTCATGAAGTTCGGGTTGTCGTACGTTTGCCGTTAGGCGAAAGACAAGCCTTGACCGATCTTCGAAACCTGCCGGTTCGGCTTCCCGGCGGCGGCCTAGCGCCGCTTGCGACGTTGGCCGAGATCGAATTGCAGCCGGGTTACGCCAAATTAACGAGGCTACAGCGCCAACGCGTCTTGAAAGTACAAGCGCGTGTCGATCCGGCATTGGCCGATGTCAACTCGATCTATGCGAAAGTCGAAGCCGAATTGGCGCCACGCTTGCAAAAGGAATTTCCGCTGCTCAGCCTGGAAATCGGAGAAGAGCGCCGGGAACAGAACCGAATGATGCGTAGCCTGATCGTCAATACATCGATTGCATTGGTAGCAATCTATATACTGATCGCGATACCTTTCGGCTCTTATACCATGCCGCTGATATTGATGCCGGTAGCGCCGGTCGCCTGGTGCGGAGGAATTTGGGCGCATTGGTTAGCGGGTTTGCCGTTATCGATGGAGTCGCTGATCGGCATGGTCGCGGCGAGCGGGGTGGTCGTAAACGACAGTCTGGTATTGCTCGATGCCGTCGAGCGGAGCGAAGACAACGCCGAAACGATCGAAGAACGACTTTTTCGAGCTTGTTCGGTCCGGTTTCGGCCGATTTTGTTGGCGTTTTTGACCACGTTTGCAGGCTTCTTGCCGACCTTGCTTGAAACCAGCGAACAAGCGCAATTTCTGATTCCGATGACATTGGCGCTAGCTTCCGGACTACTGATCGGTATGACCGCCAGCTTATTGCTGACGCCGGTAAGCTATAGCGTTTTTGCGGAAAGGCGAAGCACGCATAAAACCGGCAAACTCAAAACGATAGGCCACGATCCGGAATGATAACCTGGGTTGATAATCGAGAATCGTAGCCCGTATGCAGCGAAGCGGAATACGGGAAAGGCGTGGCATCGAACTTCCCGGATTGCGCTACGCTCCATCCGGGCTACGGTGCTAAAATCGACCTCCTTAAAATGATAGGTCGCGATCCCTTTGCAGGACGGGTTATTTAACTCGTCCTGCCGACGAACCGTGCCAGGCCATCGAAAATCGTAGCCCGTATGCAGCACAGCGAAATACGAGAAAGGCGCGGTCTCGACTTCCCGGATTGCACTACGTTCCATCCGGGCTACGGTGCTACGACCTTCGTCCAGCCGATTGGCTGCGTTCCAGCATCCAACGATACATCAAATCCGGTGCATTACCCGCCGATTGGGGCGCCTTCCCGCGAAAACGACAAAATATTTGGGGAGCGTAGGTTGGGGTCGACTGCAGGGATGGATGCAGGAGGTAGGGCAATGCCTGGAGTAATTGCCGAGATGATAGGAGCCCCAACACGACAACCGGTAGCCCGTTTACAGCGCTGCTAACGAATTGATTGCGAAAAATGTAATCCTTTTTCTCCATCTGCCACCCTTTGCTACAATGCTTCAAGTTTAATCTCTCCATCCTTCTGATTAAGGAGTTAATCATTATGAAAACATTAACACTTAAAATTGATGACAGTGTTAGCGATAAGTTTATTTGGTTGCTACAGCATTTTTCTGAAAACGAGGTGAGTGTCGTGGATTCCGAGGATTATCTTTCTGATGATGATTATTTGCGGGGTTTTCAAGGCATGGTTGAAAGCATTAAAAAAGCAAAGTCGGAACCTGCTGATAAGGGAGTAACGTTGAGCCAATTGGATTGGTAATGTACCAGGTTTTGTTGATGAGCCAAGCGCAGAAGGATGCGAAAAAGTTAGCTTCTACTGGTTTAAAACCCAAAACGTTAAAACTGCTTGAGTTAATACAGCAAGATCCTTTCTGATATCCTTCCAGCCTTTGAAGTTTTGAAAGGGGATATGCAAGGCTTAATCAGTCGTCGCATTAACAAACAACATCGCTTGGTCTATGAAGTGGTTGACGACGAAAAACTGATTAAAGTTTATCGGATGTGGACTCATTATGAGTAAATTTGAACGCGAAGCGCCGGAAATCGGGGTCACACCGATATTGGATAGAGTAGAGAACATGGGGTAAACGGGATCAGGATAAATGGGGTAAAGTCTTGAATTTGCGCACAAGACCTCACCTTCCCTGGATATGTAGCGAAGCGGAATCCGGGGAATTCGTGGCCCGGTGTTTTTGCAGGGCGTAGGATGCGGTGACGACAGGAACCGCATCGTTCGCGATTGATGCGGTTCACGTTGTTCACCGCATCCTACGGACTGGAAGGTGAAGCGTATACGATCGCACGGGGTTCATCCGGCATGGCGAGTGGATCGACAACGTCGGGACCAAACCGGTCGATTTCCGATAATTCTCTATGGTAAAGGAGCATGCCGCCGGGTTGGATCAAGCATTTTGCAATTTTTTGAGTATGGCCTTTGCCAAATTTTCATTGATTTCGTTATGCCGGGGAACCGGTTGGGATTGCTTGGTTTGTGGATTCGTGTACCAATCGTGCCGACCACCGTTACGCACAAGAATACAGCCCATGTTTTCAAGCGCCTTGATCAAATCGCGCCTCTTCATTCAGGCGACCAACAATTCTTCGACTTTACGGATATAAGGAATTTGTCCGGACTCGATATCAATTAATAAATCTTTCAAATTATCGATCAACTCTTCTTTCGTCATACCTTGAGTTTGATAATCAGGATATTCATTCAGAAACCCGAGAAAAAATGTATCTTCTTGCCACGATGTAAACTTTACCGATCTCATAAAAGCACCGTCATGTAATAGTTGCAAACGTTATATCTTTCACGCTTCAACTGTCGGCACATTTTCCCCTCTCCCTTAGGGATGAGGGAATCAAAGAGCCCGACATGTGAAGTGCGATGACACAGTAGTGATACGATCATACCCTAGCTTAAATTATTTATACAAACTTCATGTCAACGTCGGAACATCAAAAGCCTTGAACCCTGTAGCCCGTATGCAGCGAAGCGGAATACTGGGAATTCGTGGCCTCGCCCGTCCCGGATTACGCTACACTCCATCCGGGCTACGCATTTTGGAATTCGCGGCCCGCCGTTTTTGCAGCCACCGAATCAACCCGGTGACGAACAACAGCGGACAAGCCAAGCCGGTCAGAAAGACCAGAATCCGCCCGGTCATGCCGAAGGCCTGGCCCGAATGCAACGGCCACTGCCAATGCGTGAACACCTCGCCGGCCGTGCCGATCGCCGGGTCGTCGATATCGAGCACCCGGCCGGAATACCGGTCGATCACGACACAGACCCGCTGTAGCCAACTGCCCGGCCGGTCGACGCCGTCCTTGCACACCGTATAGGTATCTTCCGCACCGGGTGCGCCGTATATCCAATGTGGCCGCCCGTTCGGGTAGCGTTCGCCGGCGATCGCGACGGCCCGATCCATCGCAATCGGCTCCAGGCCCTCGACCGGCACGGATTTAAACCAATAACGGTACGTGACCGGCGAAAACAGCTCCAACACCAGCACGACATTGTGCGGCAAGACCATGTAAATACCGGAAAACAGCACCGGCAACATGATCAAAGCCGTATAAAAACCGGAAGTCTTGTGTAGGTCATAATTCAAGCGCCCGCCGCTTGCATGGCGCTTGATCGTCAACGCGTTGCGCCATTTACCGGTCAACGGCCACCAAACGATCAGGCCGGTCAGTACCGAAATGATCAATAACGCGGAAGATAGGCCGACGATGACCGGACTGACGTCCTCCGGCAGCAATAAATCGTAATGCAACCTGAACACGAAGCCGATGAAGGTATGCGGCAGCCAGCTATCCGATGACTCCATCAAACGCTTCCCGATCACTTCGGACGTGTACGGATCGACATAAACCTGCCAGCTATCGTTGGCGCCATTACCGTTCGGCACCGCATAAGACAGCCGGAAGGCCGCCGCCGCATCATTGCGCGGATAGGTTGCGAAGGTATGCTTTGCATTGTTCGGCATGGCGGATCGGCCGGCGGCGAAAATCTCCGCGAGCGGCCGGTAAGCAGCCGTCCGTTCGGGCGGTTCGACCGTCAACAACGTCGGATTCAGCCATTCGTCGATTTCGGCATGGAACACCAAAATACTGCCGGTCAAACCGTAAATCGCCAGCAAAAAGCCTAACGTCAAACCCAACCACAAATGCACGTCGAGCCAGAGTTTGCGGCGGGTTTTCAGCCGATTCAGACGGGTATTGATGGGTCTTGCCGAAGCGGTAAATTCGCCGCCGGGACGGTCGTGATCGTGTTGTCTCATCATGTTCTATCGATGGTGTGAATGAACGGACGTAGCCCGTATGCAGCGAAGCGGAATACGGGACAGGCGCGGCTTCGACCGTCCCGGATTGCGCTGCGCTCCATCCGGGCTGCAAAGCTCCATCCGGATTCTAAATCAATACGTGAACGAGATTCGGCCAACGATTGAGCGTGGATCGCCCGGGATTACAGCAGATCCGACAAATCGATCTGCAGCGGTGAAATAGCGTTTATCCAGCACATTATTGGCAAACAAATCCAGTTTCACATTTTTGTATGTGTAGGATGCACCCAAATCCCAAGTGGTAAAGTTGGGAAGTTCGACGCTATTGCTATTGTCTAGCGGCCGGTCGCCGACGAAATTGATGCCAGTGGAAAGCGCCAAACCGCTTAAGAGGTTGTTGTCAAAACGGTAATGGGTCCAAAAGCTTCCCTGATGTTTAGGGGTATTCTGAAAACGGTTGCCCTGGTCGCCGTCATTACTCTTAGTGATATTAGAGTTGATAAAAGCGTAGCCACCTTGAAAATACCATTTGTCGGTGACTTGATAGGCTAGTTCGACTTCCGCTCCACGGTGTCGAATTTCCCCGGTCTGTATACTAAACCCCGGATTTTGAAGATCAGGCGTTCCAACATTGGTACGAGTCAACTCAAAAAACGATGCGGTACCTGATAACCCCCACGGAAAGTTGAACTTGATTCCGGCTTCAACTTGCTCAGATTCCTCTGCATCAAAGGGCTGGCCGGTAACAGTGATTGCACCAGGCTGAAAGCCGAAACCTTCTCCGTAACCGGCGAACAGGTGAATCGAATCCGTGGCATGAAAAGTACCGCCAATCTGAAAGTTGGTGTTGGACACATTGGTATCCGATTCGAGGCTCGTATAGCGAAAACCGCCCAGCAGATCGAAATACTTCGTGATTGAAATCTCATCTTGAAAACCGCCTGACCACAGCGTTGCTTCCGATCCAAAAGCAATCGAATTCGGATCCACTTCTGGGGCAATCGTGAGAAAGGTCGGTTTCAAGGCGTTGATGTCGGGCATATTAACCCTGTCGAACCAAGAAATAGATGAATTCGTTTTCTGAAAATCACCGTTGATATAAATCTGATGTTCCAGAGGTCCGGTTGTCAATTTACCGGTTAAATCGACTTGCCCAATGTGGACTTTGTCGGCCTCATGAAAATTAAAACGTCCCCCACGGGGAACGAGAATTCCATTACTGGTAGTATCAACCGATGCCGCATTATTCGAACTGAAGGTTTGATCCATCCTTACCTTGAACTCATGATACTGATACCGAGGGATTACTTTCCAATCTTTCAGGATATCGTTCCAGTTGTCGAGCAAATCAATCTCAACCCATGCCTGAACCAGTGGAGCCTGGGTGACGGCTTCGTCGAATTTCGGTTCACCGAGATAAGTGTCTCGTGAAATTCGACCTACGCCGCTGTTTACGACAGTTCCAACCGCAGGCAATGCCGGATTCGGTAGATTCTCGACGCGCTGATACTCTGCATTGAAATAGGCGCGCACCGGGCCACCGTCATCGTATGTGAGCATCAGTCCGAAATTCTGCCGATCCAATTGCTGGAAATTAGTAAAGGTATCGGAGCTTTCCACCTCTCCGGTGAAGCGTGCCTTAAAACCACCCATCGGCACGTTGAAATCCCACTGACCGCTGGTAATGTCGCCGGCGAATCCAGTCCAACCGCCGCGGGTAAAACTTACGTCTGCGCCTAATCGATCGTACGGTCGTTTGGTGATGACGTTAATGATTCCGCCCGGTGAGCCTTCAAAGGCACTGGTTTGTCCGAATAAGTTACCGCCAGGGCCTTTCAATACTTCCACGCTTTGAATATGACTCAGAGATGAAAAATCGACATCAGAAAAATAGAGTTGCCTTACGCCGTTACGGGTCTGTTCGGCCCTGAATCCTCGGATACTGACGCTAGGAAACCCGCCGGTAAAACGTGAGCCGAACACATTGGCGGATGGCACTTGCTTCATGATATCACCGATACTTTGAGCCCCTTGATCCTTGATGGACTCCTCGTTGATAACCTGAATACTTTGCGGTACACGGGTAATTTCGATTGGGAACTTGGTTCCAGCAGTGGAATCCACTTCTATATAACGGCTTAGATCCCCGCCGATGACTTTCATATCCAACTGCTCCACCGGCCCGGTCCAGGGTTTTTCTTCAGGCTCGGCCTTGACCAGTTCGAATTCGCCGGCCGCCGCCAGAAGGCTTTCGGTGCTGAATTCGGTGCGAGGTTTCTCGATGGTGACCGCACCATCATCGGTCAGGCGGTAGCTCAAACCGGTGTCGTGCAACATGATGTCGAGCGCTTGTTGCGGCGTGTAATTGCCGGCGACTTTGTGGGAGCGGGCTTGCCGGGCCGTGTCCGCGCGGTACAGCAGTTTGAGTCCGGCGCGGTCGGCCAGTTCGGTCAGAGCACTGTCCAGCGGTTGCGAGGGAATGTCGAAGGATTGCGGCGAGGCGAAAGGGGTATCGCTTGCCACGGCCGGCGCGGCGATGCTCCCGGCCAATAGTCCGGCCGCTACGGAAAAGAGGCCGAACGCAAACTTGGCGCGGGTGCCTAAATGATCTTCATTTTTTTCCATGGTTTCTCCTGATAAGGTCACGGCCTAAAGCGGCCTATTGCTTAAGACGGATCAGGAGGGAAAATCTTGTAACGGTAATCGCAAATAAATTTTGTTAAATGAATTTATTCTTTTGTAGCCCGTATGCAGCGAAGCGGAATACGGGAAGGGCGTGGCTTCGGCCTTCCCGGATTGCACTGTGTTTCATCCGGGCTACGGGTTCTGCGGCTTCGGTATGCCGATTGTCACGGTCTTCGGGAATGCGTGGTCCATTGCGTCTGCTCCTTTTAAGTCGGTCACTTCGGTTTAGGGTGGAGCAAAAACAGTTTCGTAGCCCGTATGCAGCGCAAGCGGAATACGGGAAGGGCGCGGCTTCGGCATTCCCGGATTGCACCGCGTTTCATCCGGGCTACGGTGCTTAATGATCGTCAAACACCGCCGGTAAGTTCGGCGCATCCAGGACGCGCTCGGCCCAGATTTCGAGTTGTTCCGACGTGGCCTGATCGAGACGTTGCTGAATCACATCCGGCAGGGGGCCGAAACGTTTGACCAACAGGCGCTGAAGTATTCCAGCTTCGCCTTCAATTTTTCCTTCGATTTTGCCTTCCGCTTTTCCTTCAATTTTTCCTTCCATTCTTCCCTCCATTCTTCCTTCTAATTTACCTTGCTCCAGAGCCAAACGCTCTATCGACATCACATAAGTCATCGTTTCCGCCTCCAGTTGTTTGATTTCATCGGTTAATTGCCGCTCCAACTCATCCGGGAGTTGCATCAGCCAATCTATGACCCGTAACAGCTCCATAATATCCTGACGCGCATAATCGCGCGACAACAATAGCCGTATCAATCCGAATTTACCGGCTTTCCTCGCGCTATCGTCTTGCCGGGTGCGATGGGCGTCCAGTTGAGCCAACACCACCAACGCGAACGGATTCGGGCTGTTTTCCAGGTCGGTTCGATGGTCGTGCCAATCCTGCAAGCGGATGACCGGAAATTTAAAATCGATTTCGGTGTGCCACAAGGTTTGTCGGTAATGTCCAAGCTGCCGGACTGGATTGCGGTCGGTCAGAATCGCGAAACTCGCGATGCGCCGGTTCGGGTGACGGTCTTGCAGCCGGTAATGATAGCGATACATACGGCGATTGAAGTGCCGGTCGGCCTTGCCTTGAATTTCGACATGGATCAGAACCCAGGTTTCGACGCCGCCGAGCGTAAATACCTTGACCAACTTGTCGGTGTGCCGGCGTCCGGATTCGGCGTCCCGGACGATTTTTTGCAGTTCGGTATCGAGAAACTCATGCGGCCTTGACCAGTCGATTTCGGCATGGGCTTCGGGAAACAACAACGCCATGAACTGGGGGAAATAATATTCGAGCGCCTCTTTCCAAGGCGAATCGAAGTCGTTCGATGGATCGGATGGTTGAGTCATGGGCTAACGGATAATTTTATCGGATTGAAAAAGTGTAGCATGTAGCATGTAGCCCGTATGCAGCGGAGCGGAATACGGGAAGGGCGTGGCTTTGGCTTTCCCGGATTGCACTGCGTTTCATCCGGGCTACGGTGCTCAATGATCCTGCGTGGGAATGCATACCGGTCTTGTTGCGGTAGCCAAGGTATGGATTCTCACGGAGGACCGTGGAAACCAGAAAACGTAGCCCGTATGCAGCGAAGCGGAATACGGGAAAGGCGTGGCTTCGGCCTTCCCGGATTGCACTGCGTGTCATCCGGGCTACCATCGCGTTCACTCGTGCAATACCGTCAACCAGGGCGTGATCCGGGTTGCCCGGACCGGCAGCGCCGCTTCGATCATCGCGATCACGCCGTCCCGGTCGCCGGTCGGGAAGACGCCGGTGACTCGTAAATCCGGCAGACGGCCGCCTGCGACGATCGTAGCGCCACGGTAATAACGGTCGAGCTCGGTCACGACCTCGAATAGCGGATGATCTTTGACGATCAGCTTGCCGCGTTGCCAGGCCTCGATTCGTTCGATATCGGCGGCGCTTACCGGCTCGAAACCTTGCGCCGAACCGAAACGGGTTTGATGGCCTTCCTCCAGGCGCAAGGCTTGCACGCCGCTTGAAACCGGCTCGATCTTTACGGTATGTTCCAATACGGTCACGCGGGTGGCCTTTCGCTCCGTGTGGACTTCGAACACGGTGCCGAGCGCGGTGACGGTGCAATCTTCGGTCACGACCGAAAACGGCCGGTTCGGGTCGGGTGCGACGGTGAATAGCGCTTGGCCTCGCCGCAACGTTATCGACCGTTCTTGCTCGTTCCAATCGAGCGCTATCGCGGTATCGGTATTCAACAGCACTTGACTGCCGTCGGCCAAAACGATCGTGCGCCGCTCGCCGACGCCGGTTCGGTAATCGCTGAAAAAATAGTCGTCGAGTCCCAAAAACGGTAAAACCGCCGCCAACAAAAACAGTGCGGCCAGTCCCGAGAGTTTGGCCGTCGAAAACCGGGGTTTGACGGTTTCCAGCGGTTTGCCGGCCAGCGCTTCGCCCATGTCGAACCATAGCCGCTCGGCTTCCGCAAAGGCTTTTTCGTGCGCGGGACTGCGCGCGCGCCATTCGTGGGCGTTTTGCCGGTCCCATTCGGTCGCATTGCCGGAATGCAGTAAAATCAGCCATTCCAAAGCTCGGTCCGATAAGGCATGGATTTTCGATACGGGTTTTTTGGACATCAAAATATTTCGAGAGTGGTTTACATACTATGACGTATCACGGGGATGTTATCGGCAACGAATTTTACCCGATTCGGGCCGATGGTTCGGGAAAAGATCGTAATTATCGGCAGGACGGCAAGCGAAACGAACTCTCAACAAGAACGAACGCATTATTGAACACGGTCGCGGCAATGCTGCATCGCTCTGAGCAAATGCTTGGCGACCATGCTTTCCGACAGGTTCAACGTCCGTGCGATTTGAGCATGCGTATAACCTTCGACTCGATTGAGATAAAAAGCCTGACGGCATTTGTCGGGTAATTCGCTTAATGCTTGCTGCAGGATTTCGAGTCGCTGCCGCGATTCGCAGCAGACATCGGGAGACGGCAAACCGTCCGCTATGGCGTGAAGGGTTTCTTCATCGGCTTCATGCGGCAAGCGGTTGACGCTACGCCGTTGATGATCGATGACCAGATTGGCGACGATGCGGAAGATGAAGGCTCGGGGGTTTTCGATGCATTCATTGCCGGATTGATGGGTCATCCGTAAAAAAGCGTCTTGCAGAATATCGGCGGCGATATCTTGCGATCCCAATTTACGCAGGATGAAACGATCCAACTCGTCCCGGTGTTCGGTGATCAATTCGGCAATATGTTGAGCGCTTGGTTTCAGCATTGAGAGTGGAGGAGGTGAAAATCAGAGGTCCATAGAGTTTCCTATCAATTTAGTAAGCATTTATTATGCCTGAGCTTGGACGTTTGATTCGGATACCCGTATTTTCTTGCTGTTCCTGGTTTTTTAGTCTTTCCGAAAGCTGCTTTGATGTCTTCGTGTATTCGGAAAAATGCGGCATATCCCGCATTTGGGTGTGTGAAATAACCTATTTCTAATGCTTGATGGAATTCTCCGTCATGGGTTTTATGACTAAGCGCAAGACAAATTGTTGTTTAATAACAGGCCTGTTTTCGAAAGGCTTACCCATTGCACTGCGAATGGCTTGTTAATTGCTTAATGCTTTAACCGTATGAATTCGGTTGTTCCTCTTCAATCAATAATTTTCTAGTCTAAATGTTGGAATTCACTCCCAGCGAAGCGCAAGCCTTGATCGAACGGCACAGAGAGGAGTTGCACCGGTTTTTAGTGCGGCGAATAGCCTGCGCGGATACCGCGAACGACTTGCTGCAAGATATTTTTTTGCGCTTGATCAATCTTCACAGCGCAGAACCGATCGCTAATCCGCGCGCTTTCGCATATCGCATCGCGGCCAATTTGGCCACCGATCATTTACGCAAACAACGCGAAACCGACGACATCGATACCGATGAATACACCCAATTGCCGGACGCCTCGCCCGGCCCCGAACGAATCGTTTTCGGTCGGCAGAAACTCGAGTTATGCGAACAGGCGTTAGAAGAATTGTCGCCGTTATGCTTTAAAATTTTCACGATGAGCCGCTTCGAAGGCTACAGTCACAAACAAATCGCCGAAGAATTGAATATTTCGGTGAGTTGGGTCGAAAAGAACATCATTCTCGCATTGAAGCAATGTAAAAAAGCCCTAAACGATGCGTAATTCCGTAGCCCGTATGCAGCGCAAGCGGAATACGGGAAAGGCGCGGCGTCGAATTTCCCGGATTGCGCTACCCTTCATCCGGGCTACGTTGCTCGATAATCGTCAAAAAATTAAGACCGAACGGGATTTGCAATCCCGTTCGAAGCGTTCTTGAAACCGCAAGGCAGATGAAAAGTTTGGGTCGGAGTTCAAACCTCGTGCCCAATGGAGTCGGTCGTAGCCCGTATGCAGTGCAGCGGAATTCGGGACAGGCGTGGCTTCGATCGTCCCGGATTGCGTTACGCTCCATCCGGGCTACGGGCTCATAATTTGACGTCAGCGATTTTTAATCCGGGAACTTTTCAAAATAAGCACATCAATAATACGGTAAACTAACGTCCATTCGTCTTAATATTAAAAGGACATGTTTTTTTACCGCTTCATTATTCATCCGCCTATCCGATATGCCGCCAGATAACAACGAAACATTGGAAGACGAAGCGCTGGTCTGGTTGGCGCGCATGACCTCGGGCGAATTCGGTTTGGCGCAAGAGCGCGAATTGGAGCGTTGGCTGGCGCAAGGCGAAAACCGGCGGCGGGCGCTTGCCGAGGCGCTCGAGTTGTGGCAAGCCCTCGGCCGCTTACAGGACAGCGCGCTTGTCGCCCGCTATTTGGATAACAACGGTAAGGCCGGCGCGGATAGCAAAAGCCATCCAACCTTGAAAGCCGATCCGAAACAGCCGAAGCCTGCCGGAAAAAAAAGGATCTCGCGATGGGCGCCGCTTGCCGTGGCGGCCTGCCTGATTTTACTGATAGGCTGGTTAAACCCATACGCCGGCATTCAGCCTTGGCTGGCCGATTACCGTACCGCGATCGGAGCGCGGCAAACCGTGCAGTTGGCGGACGGCAGCCGGATCTATCTCAACTCCGGCAGCGCCTTGAATACCCGTTACACTCCCGAAGCGCGCCGGGTCGAACTGATTTCCGGCGAGGCCGAATTCGTGGTCGGCAAAAATCCCGGCCGGCCGTTCATCGTCACGGCCGGAGGCCATGAAATCAAAGCGCTCGGTACCGAGTTTATTGTCCGCAAACGAAGCCGCGAAGTCAGCGTCACCGTCATCGAAAGCGCCGTGCAAGTTGCGCAGCCAGACTATCCCACCATCGACGCTGTTGTTTTGCATCCGGGCGAGCAGGTTAGGGCGGCCGTCGGGCAACAGCCCGGTGCGGCGGTGCAGGTAAAAATCGAGAAAGTACGGGCGTGGCGCGATAACCGTCTGATTTTCGAATCGGAACCGCTGGACAAGGTCATCGAAGAAATCAACCGCTACCGCCCCGGCCGAGTGATTCTGGCCGACAAAACTTTGGCGGCGCACCGGGTCAGCGGCGTATTCGACATCGACCGAATCGACCGGATTTTAGCGGTCATTAGCCAAACCCTGCCGGTCAAATCGGCCGGCATTGGTAAATATGTGATGCTGTACTAAAGTAGCCCGGATGGAGCGTAGCGCAATCCGGGATAATCGGAGCCACGAACGCCCCGTATTCCGCTACGCTTCATACGGGCTACGGAACTACGAAACGACACTCTATCGATCAAGGTAATCAATGGTTTCATATCGCCGTAACCGAGTGGCAGGCGGTACCTATTTCTTTACCGTGACCTTGCAAAAAAGGAACCGCTCGCTGCTTGTCGATTACATCGAAGACTTACGGGAATCGGTTCGGGATGTGCGGCGCGAACATCCGTTTCATATCGAAGCCTGGGTTGTGCTGCCCGAACATTTGCACGCCATTTGGACCCTGCCGCCTGAAGATAGAGACTATTCAATGCGTTGGAAACGGATCAAGAGGCAATTTACCAACAGCCTCGTCGAAGCCGGCGTAGCCGTGAAAAAGAACCGCCGGGGCGAATACGATCTATGGCAAAACCGGTTCTGGGAACATACGATCAGGAATGAGTCCGACTTAAACCGGCATTTCGATTACATCCATTACAACCCCGTCAAACACGGGCTGGTAACTCGCGTTCGGGACTGGCCCTATTCGACGTTCCACCGATATGTCAAAGCAGGAATCTATCGGGCCGATTGGGGCGATGAAACACAACATTGTGAAGGCGACTACGGCGAATAATCCCGTATTCCGCTTGCGCTGCATACGGGCTACAAAGCAAACCCGTAGCCCGGATGGAGCAAAGCGCAATCCGGGACAATCGAAGCCACGCCTTCCCCGTATTCCGCTACGCTGCATACGGGCTACACAGCAATCCCGTAGCCCGGATGAAGCAACGCGCAATCCGGGACAATCGAAGCCATGAACTCTCCGTATTACGCTTGCGCTCGATACGGGCTACGAAACCCTTCCAAATAAAAAAATAAAAAAAACAGTGCGGTACTTTATCACTTCTCCGTCTTATCAAAGACACCGTTCATTTTTCGATAAGCATCTGGAGAAACCAAGCATAAACGACACCGGCTTCAATTTACCGCCGCACCGCTGTTCGCGGCCGTCATTTCGAGCTCGCTCGTATTTCCCGCCCCGCTTCATGCCGAGCCTTCGGCCGAACAAATCTTCGCATTCGATATCCCGAAACAAAACCTTGTCCCGGCTTTGACCGAATACGCCCGGCAAACCGGCGTTCAACTACTGTACAGCGCGCAACTGGCCGAACCCTTGACCGCCAACGCCATCAAAGGACGCTACACGCCGCAACAAGCGCTCGAACGCCTGCTCGAAGGCAGCGGAATAAGCTATCGCACCGTCGACGGCAATGTCATCACGCTTGAGATACCCAAAACCGGCAGCCTAAGCACCGAAACTCTACTCGCGGCGGCTGGCGAGTTCAAGCTGGTCAAGGCCGAGCCGGAGGAGAAGCCCTGGACCGGGCCGGTGGAGCAGTTGGATATGAAAGTTATCGGAGGCGATCTTAGTCGATATATCGAAGTGGATTCCACCGCAGGCTCTAAAATCCCAATGGAGACCGTCCGTGTTCCCCAAAGTATTCAAGTAATTACCGAGAACGCATTCAAGGACCAGGGTACCCAAAGCATCGGCGATATAATGAAACAGGTGCCTTCTGCGACCGTGTTCGGGTCGCGCTACGCTCGCTTTCCTAAGGTGAACATCCGGGGATTTCAGGCTGACCAGGTTCGCAACGGAATTCGGCAAGAGTTCCTGCCCGATACCAACGATTTTTCCGCCCTCAGTCACGTGCAGAGCGTGGAGATCCTGAAAGGGCCGGGCAGCACGATATTCGGCCAAGGCGGCAACGGCGGCGGGGTCATCAACATCGTTACTAAGCGGCCTTACGATCGCTTTGGCGCCGAAGTGAGTTTTACCCGAGGCGGTTGGGACCAGTTTGACGGCGACATGACCAGCGGTCAGTGGGATTTCAATGCGCCACTGACGCCGGACGGCGCCTTGAAGGCGCGGTTTACCGGAGAGATCGAAGGCACCGACACGTTTATCAATTTCCAGGACTTGAATCGGGAGAATTTCGGCTTGGCATTGTCTTGGGACAACGGCGGGCCGGTCCGCGGTTTCATCAATGCCGAGTATCAGCATCGCCAAGGCCTGTCAATTCCGGGGCTCCCGGCAATCGGGACAGTCCAGGATAGTGGAGGTTTGGGCCGGGTGTCGCGCGACACTTTTCTCGGCGAGCCAAGATTCGACAATATGGACACCGAACTTCCTAGGGTTCAAGCCTGGCTGGAAATCGACGTAGGAGAGAATTGGAAGGTATCGCCGCGATTTCAGTATTGGGAAGTCAGCGTTCGCCAGGATCAAACATTCCTCAACGCTACGACGCTAAACCCCGTCAATGGGAGTATCGACGTGTCGCGTTCAGGCCGGGATTTCCTGGAAAGAGATCGGGATTTTATCGGGCAAATCGACATCACCGGCACGATAGACACCGGACCGCTGAAACACCAGATATTTCTCTGTGGCGATTACACCAACCACCATTTCAACGGGGGATTTTTTCCTCGGATCAACGTCCCCAGCATCAATGCGCTCGATCCTATCTATCTAGACACAGATCCTGTGTTGAGCACTACTAAATTGAACTTCGGAGGAAATTATGAGGTGGGGGCGGTTGCTTTTCAAGACATCATATCGATTACCTCCAGATTCGATCTGATGGGCGGCGTACGGCATTCCAGGGTAAGCGGAAAGAGGAAAATCGTCACCGGTAAAGTTACGGAGACGGATACGGATAACACTATCTTCCAAGGAGGCGGCACATTTCACGTCACCGATTCGGTCCACCTGTTCGCCGGCTACGGGGAGGGTTTCAACGTGGCCGATGCGGTCGGCTTCGGCACCGCCTCCGGTAGGCCTTTCGATCTCGGACAGTCGGAGCAGGTGGAAGCCGGCATCAAAGTCAACTTTCCTTGGGGCTTGACCGGAACGGCGTCGTATTTCGATATCACGCGGACCAATGTGAGCACGCCGGACCGGGCCAATCCGGGCTTCCAGGTGCAGACCGGCGAGATACGCTCCAAAGGCGCCGAGGTCGAGTTGGCCTATCAGATTACCGACCAGTGGTTCGTCCAGGGTGGCTATGCCTTTATCGATGCGAAAATCACCAAGAGCAACGCGGGCGATGTCGGTAATCGCTTCCAGAACACTCCGGAACACCAGGCCAATTTTTGGACGCATTACCGCTTCGACAGCGGATTGCTGGAGAATTTGACCCTTTCTACCGGCGTGAATTTCGTCGGAAACCGGCTGCTCGACAACGCGAACACTATCCAACTTCCCAACTTCACGACTTGGGATTTGGGGGCTTCGTACACTTATCAGAACATGAAGTTGGAGCTGTTCGCCAATAACGTGCTGGATAAGCGCTACTTTGTTGCAAACGATTCCGGCCCCACGGTTATGCCTGGCGAGCCTCGCTCGATTGTTGGGCGGATATCGCTGGCGTATTGAGCAGCGTAGCCGGAGCCCGGATGGAACGTAGCATCGTAGCCCGGATGGAGCGTAGCGCAATCCGGGAAGTTCGAAGCCGCGCCATTCCCGTATTCCACTTCGCTACATACGGGCTACTTCCGTTTATTCACACAACTGATAAAACATGATGAGACAAAACGACCGTCCCGGCGGAGAAATCGCCACAAACTCCGGCTCGACATGCATTTGTGGCTGGGTTTGACTTGGTTGAAAGTGACGAAGCAAGAGAACGACAACATGACCTACAATGGTTGATTTGGATTGATTCGGACATCAATTGTGAATTCTGCCTGAAGATGTAAAGCAAAACTTCAATATCATCTGTCATGATTTTCAAACGAAAAACAATACGCAAATTTTGGTTGAATCTTCATCTTTCAATCGCCCTGTCGGTTGGATTCATTTTTGTAATCCTCGGCCTGAGCGGCTCGTTCAATGTGTTTCATTGGGAATTGGAGGAATTGGGCTTGCCCGAGGTGAAGCATGAACGCAACGCTCAACCGTTGGATCTCGATGCGCTGATGGAACGTATTCATCACCGTCATCCGCAAAAAAACGGTCGCTGGCTGTTATTCATGCCGGGCTATGAACGCGATTATCTGTGGGTGGTTTATCCGAAACCGGAAGAAAAAGTCGGCAAGTTCTTTACCCCGCTCCGATTGCAGATCAATCCTTATAGCGGAGAAATCGCCGGCGGGCATTATTGGGGTGACAGCTTATGGACGTTAGTCTATTCGTTGCATGCCAGTCTGTTGACCGAGCCTTTTTTCGGAGCGGAAATAAGCAGAAAGGCTTTCGACGCCATCTGTTTTCTAGGCGTGTTGCTGATGCTGTCGGTCGGGAGTGGCCTGTATTTGTGGTGGCCGTCTCCTGGCAAAATCTGCCAGGCATTGGTGATAAAACCAAGAGCCAGTTTGCCCCGGTTTATTTACGACCTGCATAAAGTGACCGGGGCATACTTTCTGGTCATTTTGTTTGTGCTCGCCTTTACCGGCTTTTCCTTCGCCTACAAGGATTACCTGATGCCTCTGGTTTCGCCGTTCACTAAGGTCGAGGCCCTACATTTCCATGATCCAGAAAACCTGAGCAGTAGGGCGGGCACAACCCACCCTACGAAACCAGCAATTTCCATCATGCAAGCCGTGGCCATCGCGGACCGGGTGTTTCCCTATGGGGAATTGCGCTGGCTGGCGACGCCGGACGGTCCGGGCGGCGTCTACGCCATCGAGAAACGACAGGCTGGCGAAGCCAACCGCAGGCGGCCGCGCAGTAAGGTGTGGATAGACCAATACAGTGGTGAGATATTGGCCGTCGAAGATCCGCAACTATTCAGCGCCGGCGAAACCTTTTTCAACCTGATGTGGCCGCTGCATAACGGTGAAGCCTTCGGTCTGCCGGGGAGGGTTTTGTGGTGCATGACCGGTCTGGCGCCGTTAATCCTCTATGTCACCGGTATCATGCGCTGGTTGCAAAAACGCAAGGCCGCCAAAATAAAGCACCGTAGCCCGGATGGAGCATAGCGCAATCCGGAAGTTCGCAGCTACGCCATTCCCGTATTCCGCTGCGCTGCATACGGGCTACGAAACTACGAAACGCCTTTCCGGCTACGGGGTCAAGTCTTGACCCCGTTGGCTTAGTCTGATCAATGGCCGTATGGATCCGGGCGCAGTTAGTGACGTGAAGTGCGTTTAAAACAAATACCGCTTATAATCTGACCAGACTGGTTAGAATTAGAGGTTGATTATGCATAAATGGCAAATTCAGGAGGCGAAAGCGCGTCTTTCCACCGTATTACGCAGCGCCGAACAGGATGGGCCTCAGGACATCACCCATCACGGTCGTTCTGTTGCGGTACTGCTCTCACGCGCCGATTACGACCGACTGACGGGTAATCGGCAGTCGCTGGTTGAATTCATGCGTCGTTCGCCACTTTATGATCAGGACGATCTCATCATAGAACGCGATGCCAGTCTGACCCGTGAATTCGAACTATGAGTTATCTGGTCGATACCAACGTGTTATCGGAATTGCGTCGCCGTGAACCCAATCAGGGCGTCATCGAATGGTTCGAACAACGTCCAGCCGGCACGCTTTACCTCAGCGTACTAACCTTGGGAGAAATCCGTAAAGGTATCGATTTGCTGAACAATGACGATCGACAGCTCAAACTACTGGATTGGCTGGAAGTAGAACTGCCCCAGTTTTTTTCCGGTCGGATTTTGAGCGTGGATGCTGATGTAGCTGACCGCTGGGGACGATTGATTGCTCAAATAGGGCGTCCCATTCCAGCGATCGACAGCCTGATTGCGGCTACAGCGCTTAGGCATGGATTGAAGCTGGTTACCCGCAATGTTCGCGACTTCAGTTACCCTGAGCTCGATGTCATCAATCCCTGGCGAGATTGAGTTTTCGAACTATCCGATTTACCAGCCCCGTAGCCCGGATGGAGCATAGCGCAATCCGGGACGTTCGAAGCCGCGCCATTCCCGTATTCCGCTGCGCTGCATACGGGCTACGAAACTACGAAATTTATCTCGAATTTGCCGCGCCGATACATTAATCGAACTAAATTATTCCACACGGGCTATCAAAAAAAGCCCACCTAGGCGTTGTAGATTGTGCCGAATGGTCATTCACCAAAAAAAATTCAAAATAACGGTGAGGTTTTTTGGTGTTTGAAACGTCTTAATAAACGGAAGCGAAAAAATCCGGGAAATGTTATTTAACATCCTCCCGCAATTCGGATTTTGTTTCCTGTATGAGTGTTACGAAGCCAATGGACGCGGCAACTCCAGGGACGGATCTTTATTCGATCGTAAAGCCTTCTGTCGATTAGCTGGGGGCATGATTAGCAATGAGTGTTGGAATTATACCCTTTGCTAGTCAAATTTCGGCGTCGGGATGTTCGTCAAAGGACGCCGTGAATACGTCCATGTAGGCTCTGTGACAGCATCCATGCTGTCAAAGCCTTTGCCGACACCCTGACGCCTCCATACATTAATGCCGAAATTTGATGTGCGATGGGTATAAACAACTCGGGTTCGACGCCCGAGTAAGGAATTAGCCATGATAGATCTAGACAAACAACCGCATTTTTCTTCGTCAATAACGGATCGGGCGGCAACTGAGTTCGGGCTAAAAGAATTCAGCGGCCAATTAATCGAATCGTTTCCGATGCCGCGCTATTTTCAAGTGCATTTCGAGCATGTTCACAGCAATGTCGAAACGATGCATAAGGAAATCATTCAGCTCAGGCAGTATGCCATGCAGTTGGAGGAAAAGCTCGATAAGGCGTTGGACTTATTGAGCAGTCTGGCGGCTTCCGAAATGTCGACTGGTTGACCGGTTGCGGATTTCGGGTCTAAAAAATTCATTAAAGCGAATATATGTAATTATTCACACTCTCTATCGTTCCCACGCTCCGGCGTGGGAATGAAGACCGAGACGCTCTGGCGTCTTGTACCGCTGGTGCGGTACTCAGGCGTTCCCACGCAGAGCGCTCATCGTTATACATAAGTGCCGTCATGCCCGCAGGACGCGGGCATCCAGTGCCATGGATGGCAAGCTTCAAGCTATCCATGCAGCCTGGATTCCGGCAATCCCTGCCGGAATGACGGCTATCAAACAGAGATGTGTATAACGACGAGCGCAGAGCGTGGGAACGATAATTGCCGGGGGACTGAATAGTTACAATAAAATAACATTTAAGAGGATAAACGTAATGATGTGTCATCGGTCCCGCCTCCGCGCGCTGAGTATCGGGTTGTTATTGCCGGCTTTGATGCCGGCGGCGGTAACGGGCGCGCAACTGGACAGCGCGGTACAAGTTCAACAGGAGCGGCTGGAAAGTGCTCGTCGTTCGCAAGCTACCGTGGAAAAACTGGACGACCAACAGCAACAGATGCTCGCCGAGTACCGCGAAGCCGTTCGCGAACTCGAAAACTTGAAAAGCTATCATACGCAATTGGCCAAGATCGTCGATAGCCAAGATAAGGAAGTCGCTGAGCTGGACCGGCAGATGGACGAAATCGACGAAACCCAGCGTAATATCATTCCGCTAATGTTGCGCATGCAAGCGGTGCTGCGCAAATTCGTCGAATTGGATGCGCCGTTTCTCGAACAGGAACGCACACTGCGAGTGGAGGAATTGGAGCAGTTGCTGGACCGTTCCGATGTCGATTTGGCCGAGAAATTCCATCGCCTGATCGACGCCTATCTGATCGAAACCGATTATGGGCGCACGATCGAAGCCTACAGCGGCGAATTGCCGATGGGCGGAGGCAATCGTACCGTCGAGTTTCTGCGCCTCGGCCGCGTCGGTCTGTATTATTTGACGCTGGACGGCAGCGAATGCGGCTATTGGGATAAGGAAAACAAAGAATGGCGAATTCTGCCGAGCGAATACCGCACTCCGATCGGACAATCCTTGCGCGTGGCGAAAAAACAGGCCGCGCCCGAATTGCTCAAATTGCCGGTATCGGCACCGGAGACGGCACGATGAAATCGACGATTCGAAACCTGAATTCCATCAGACAATCGCTATGGGTCTTATGTCTGTACTTTGCCGTTGTACCGGCTGTCATGGCCGAAAGTCCGAAAACGCTGGATGAATTGATCAAACAAGTGCGTTCCGATAGCGTCCTGGAAAGCCGGGAATTGGCCGAACGCGAGCGCGAATTTCGCAATGCGCGCGATCGGCAGGCTTCGCTGTTGCAATCGGCCAAAGCCAAATTGGCGGCCGAACGGCAACGCGGTGCCGAACTTAAAAGCCGATACGAGGCCAACGAACCGGCCATCAAGGACAAGACCGAACGCTTGCACGAGCGCATGGGCGCATTGGGCGAATTGTTCGGCATCGTTCGGCAAACGTCGAAAGACATGCTGAGCCTGTTCAGCGCTTCGATCATATCCGCGCAATTACCCGACCGCAAGGAAACCGCGAAATTGCTGGCCGAGCGGAAAAGCAATCCGAACATCCAGGCGCTGGAGGAATTCTGGCATTTGTTGCTGGACGAAATGGTGCAAGCCGGTAAAGTCGCACGCTTCGAAGCGCCGGTCATCACCGCCGACGGTCAGGAAAGCCGCCGCGAAGTCGTACGTATCGGTGCGTTCAATGCAGTCTCCGACGGCTTGTATCTGCGGTATCTACCGGAAACCGGACGTTTGGTCGAATTGGGCCGTCAGCCTCAAGCGCGTTTCTTGACTCTGGCGAAAACCTTGGAAGAAAGCAAGGACGGCATTGCGCCGGTCGCGCTGGACCCGTCGCGCGGCGCGATCTTGTCGTTGATGGTGCAAAAGCCGGATTGGTCGGAACATATCGAACAGGGCGGTGCGATCGGTTATTTGATCATCGGATTGGGTGTCATCGGTCTGCTGTTGGCTGCCGAACGTACGTTTTCGCTGACGCGCCTGCACCGGAAAATGCTGGATCAGAGGCAAGATCCCGAAGCCGAAACCGATTCGGCGATCCGTCGTTTGCGCGAAGTCGCACAGGAACATCCGAAACTGGATGCCGAGGCCTTAGGGCTCAAACTGGATCAGGCCATACTCGGCGAACGTCCCCAAATCAAACGCTTTCTGCCGACCATCGCGATTTTCGCATCGGTGGCGCCGTTGCTGGGACTGCTGGGCACCGTCACCGGCATGATCGAGACCTTTCAAGCGATTACGCTATTCGGCACCGGCGATCCCAAGTTGATGTCGGGGGGTATTTCCGGCGCCTTGGTGACGACCGAAATGGGATTGGTTGTCGCGATTCCCTTGTTATTGCTGCATAGCTGGTTGAACGGCAATACCCGAAAACTGATCTATCTGTTGGATGAGGAAAGCGCTGCATTGGTGGCGAGCCGTGGAGGACAAGTCCGTGTTGTCTCCGGCTGAAACGATCGACATCGCCCGCGCCTTCATGGACAAAGGCGGTCCCGCGCTATGGGCGATTTTTGCCGTATCGTTTGCGATGTGGGCGATGATCCTGGAACGCTATTGGTATCTGTATAGTGCTTATCCTCGGCAATTGACAACGATAAAGCGCGAATGGCAACACTATCGGCGTAGGCCGGCCAAGGTGGCCAAACGCCTGCGCGGCCGCCTTTTGGAGCAATTGAGCCTGTCCGCCTGCGCCGGTCTCGGTGGCATACGCGGTACGTCGAAGGTATTACCGTTGCTCGGCTTGCTGGGTACCGTATTCGGCATGATCGACACCTTCGACGTGATTGCGGTGTTCGGCAACGGTAATGCGCGCGGCTTGGCCGGCGGTATTTCCGAAGCCTTGTTGACGACGATGGCGGGACTCGTCACCGCGTTATCGGGTCTGTATTTCAGCAGCGACTTGCACGAACGCATTAGAATCTTGGTGGATCTGGCTGCGGACGAGTTGGAATGATTGGTAGCCCGGATGGAGCACAGCGCAATCCGGGGAGGCCGGAGCCGCGAAGTTCCCGTATTCCGCTACGCTGCATACGGGCTACGCAAAAAAAGATAGCTGAGAAGACAGATGTTCAATTTCTGGTTCCCACGGTCCTCCGTGGGAACCCATACCATGGCTGCCGCAACAAGACCGGTATGCATTCCCACGCAGGAGCGGTGGGAACGAGGAAAAATCATCGCCCGTAGCTCGGATGGAGCACAGCGCAATCCGGGGAGGCCGGAGCCGCGAAGTTCCCGTATTCCGCTACGCTGCATACGGGCTACGCAAAAAAAGATAGCTGAGAAGACAGATGTTCAATTTCTGGTTCCCACGGTCCTCCGTGGGAACCCATACCATGGCTGCCGCAACAAGACCGGTATGCATTCCCACGCAGGAGCGGTGGGAACGAGGAAAAATCATCGCCCGTAGCCCGGATGGAGTGCAACGCAATCCGGGAGGCCGAAGCCGCGCCATTCCCGTATTCCGCTTCACTGCATACGGGCTACGCAAACAAACAAAAATAACGAAGTAACATTATTTCTATGAAAATTCACAGCGAAGACGAAGAATTCAACGGCAACGGCATCGATTTGACGCCGTTGATCGATATGGTATTTATCCTATTGATCTTTTTCATCGTGACCTCGTCGTTCGTCAAGGAGTCCGGCATGGAGGTCAACCGGCCTTCGGCGAAAACGGCCGAGCGTCAGGAAAAAGGCAATATCATCATTTCAGTGACCAAGACCGGCGAAATCTGGATTGACCGGCGCAAAGTCGACGTCAATGCGCTGCGCGCAAACGTCGAACGCCTGCATGCCGAAAATCCGGAAGGCTCGGTCGTCATCGCCGCCGACCGCGACGCGCGCACCGAATTGCTGGTTCAGGCGCTGGATCAATCGCGTCTGGCCGGTGTGTCCAACGTCTCGATCGCAGCGTTTTCCGAATGATCGCGAAACGTCATGCCGTCATCGGATTGGGTGCGGTCTTCATCAATTTGCTGCTGTTCGCCGTCATGGAGCGCATGGCCGCACAGAGACCGGTCTTATTGAAAATGCCGTCCGAGAGCTTGGTGATCGATTTCGTCAGGCTCAAGCGCGAGCCGCCGGTGCCGCAATTGAAAGAGCGGGTGAAGCCCAAGCAACCGAAAAACGAACCGCTGACGGTGCCGGAACTCTCGGTGCCGAGCCCTAAACCGGTCAAAGTCAACCCGGTGGCGATGAATGTGCCGGAAATGGACCTGGCGCTCAACATCGCAGGTCAACCGTTCAAAGGCGAAATGGGCGGCGGCGGACTCGGTTCTGTTCAGGAAGCGATGCCGCTGATTCGCACCGCGCCGCTCTATCCGCCCAGCGCGTTGGCCAAACGCATCGAAGGCAAAGTGAAAATTCTGTTCACGGTCACCGAAGAGGGCACGGTCGTCGATCCGCAAGTCATCGTTTCCGAACCGAAAGGCGTTTTCGACAGCACCGCGTTACGCGCGATTCGTCACTGGAAATTCCAGAAAAAGAAAGTGGACGGTCAGGCCGTCCGTTGGCAAAGCGTTCAGACGATCTATTTCAACTTGGAAAGATAATCATGCACTGGAACAGAACACGCTTCGGGAATGTCAATCGGCGATTAATCACTGGCGTGCTGCTTGCGCTATTGAGTTTGCAGGGTAGGGCGGAGACCGAAACGGACGAATCTAAAAAATATGCTGTTTCGCCGGAAACCTATAAGGTGCTGAATCAGTCCCGCGAATTGAGCGAACAATCGCGCTTCAGCAAAGCCTTATCGCTGTTGCAAGCGCAATTGCCTAAAGTGGCCGGCAACCGCTATGAACGCGCCTTGATCCATCAGCATCTGGCCTATATCCATCTCGAACGGCACGACTATCTTCAGGCCGTCATCGCACTCGAAGAAACGCTGCGCGGCGCCGATACGCTGCCGCCGGATACCGTCCACAATTTACGCTATAACCTGGCGCAGGCCGCGGTACAGGCCGAACGTTTCGAACAAGCAATCAAGCAGTTGGATCTTTGGTTCGCCAATGAGCCGCGCCCGTCAGCCGAAGCCTGGTACCTGCGCGCTTTGGCGTATTATAAAATCAAACGATTCGATCGTTCGGCGGGTTATCTGAAAAAGGCCTTGGCCTTATCGGAAAGACAAGATTGGCAAATCTTATTGCTGAGTATCGTCCTGGAACAGAAAAAATACCGGGAGGCGGTGCCGTTGTTGAACAAACTGATCGCGCAAGCGCCGAACGAACAAAGTTGGTGGCTGAACCTGACCGACGTGCATTTGATGTTGAAGGACTACGGTAAAGCGGTATCGGTATTGGAATTGGCGCACCGTAAATTCGAATTGCCGAAAGACCAAATCGTCCGGCTTGCACAGTTGTATATGCATAAAAATACGCCTTATCTTGCGGCAAAATTACTGACCCGCGAGATGGAGCGCGGACGCATCGAGCGCAACGCGGCCAATTTGGAATTGTTGGCCAATAGCTGGGCGATGGCGCGCGAACACGACAAGGAGTTTACGATTCTGAAACAGTTGGCCGCGATGCGCAACGACGGCAATCTGTATCTGCGCTGCGCCCATATTTTATTGAGCCGGGAAAAGTGGAGCGAATCGGCCGGGATGCTGAACAAAGCCCTGGCGACCGGTAACCTGAAAAACCGGCAGCAAGCGCAATTGATGCTCGGCATCGTCTACTACAACAGCGGCCGCATGGACTCCGCCGAGAACGCATTCACGCGCGCCTGCAAGCATCGCCAGACCAAAGACCAGGCCCAGCGCTGGCTGATGCAAATCAAAAGCAGGGAAAAAGCGGAGTCGTAGCCCGTATGCAGCGAAGCGGAATACGGGAAAGGCGTGGCTTCGAATGTCCCGGATTGCACTTCGTTTCATCCGGGCTACAATGCTAAAATCAACCTCATCAAAATGATAGGCCGAAACCCGGAATGACAACCATGTCTGGCGATCGTAAACCGTAGCCCGTATGCAGCGCAGCGGAATACGGGAAAGGCGTGGCTGCGAATGTCCCGGATTGCACTTCGTTTCATTCGGGCTACACTGTTCGGAACTTACATTGTTATTTACGTGTTTCCGAGTGAAGTACTTATTTTTCACATTTCAAATTTAGGCACCGGGGTGCCCATCGAAAGTTCAGCACCTGATTTATCCCAGATAGTTAATCATAGCCAATGGACTATGGAATTTAGGTGCTGGATTTACGGCGTCCTTGCCAAGCGAGTTACCGAACCTTCAACAAAGCGCATAGTTCCAAGACGATATTTATCATAAAACTCTAAATAAACTGCAAGCTTATTTCCCCGCCTTACCCTTCAACGCATGACTTGCCAAGTTTTTGCCTAAATCCCAAATCGTGCCCGGAACTTGATGGGTTGCGGCGATGGTTTGGTCAAAGGCGTTGACGATATGATCCCTGTCTTTTTGCGTTAGGGTCAGCGGCGGCAGCAGTTTGACGACGTTCATGCCGTGTCCGGCGACTTGCGTTAGAATCCGGTGCTCTTTAAACAGCGGGATCGTGATCATTTGACAGAACAGTCCTTTGTTGGCCGCTTCCAGCATTGCCCAGGCCGCTTTCAGCGTCAGGCTTTTCGGTGCGTGGAATTCGATCGCGATCATCGAGCCTTTACCGCGCGCTTCTTTCAAGAATTCGTATTTTGTCGACAGCGCATTCAGGCTGGCGATGATGTCATTGCCGACTGTCGCGCTCTGTTCAACCAGGTTTTCCGATTTGATGACTTCAAGACCGGCGAGCCCCGCCGCCATTGCCATGTTGTTTTTCGAAAAAGTCGAGCCGTGCACGACCGCGCGGTCCATGCGATTGAAGACGGTGTCCATGATGTGCTGCGTCATCGCGACCGCGCCGACCGGTACGAAGCCGCCGGATAATGCCTTGGACATCAGGATCATATCGGGTTTGGCGCCGTAATGATCGATCGCCCAGAATTTGCCGGTGCGACCGATACCGGTTTGGATTTCGTCGGCGACGAATAGCGTGCCGTATTTTTTACAGAGGCGTTCGACTTCGACCAAGTAGTTATCGTCGGGCAGGTTGACGCCTTTGCCTTGTATCGGTTCGACGATGAAGGCCGCGACGTCTTTGTTGCTTAGGGCTTGTTCGAGTGCCGCTAAATCGTTGAACGGTATCGCAATGCAGTCGGGCAGGAGCGGGCCGAAGCCTTCTCGGAAGATCTTTTCGCCGTTCAGCGAGAGCGCGCCCATGGTCAAGCCGTGATAACCGTGTTCGCAATAGACGATTTTCGAGCGCTTGGTGGTGTAGCGCGCGAATTTGATTGCCGCCTCGACCGCTTCGGTGCCCGAGTTGCAAAAAAACATTTTTTCGAGATTTTCCGGTGTCGTCGTCAAGATTTCTTTGGCCAGTAAGCCGCTCAATATCGAGACGTCGAGTTGTACCAGGTTCGGCAATTCGAGCGTCAAAGTTTCTTGCAAGGCGCTGATTACGGTTGGGTGGTTGCGCCCGATCGCGAATACGCCGAAGCCGCTCAACAGGTCGAGATATTCGTTGCCTTGTTCGTCGTAAAGATATTGGCCGATCGCGCGTTTGTAATTGCGGTCGTATCCGATTGTTTTTAAAACGCGAACCATTTGATTGTTCAAATGTTTTTCATGCAACTCAAATTTATCTTCACTGTGTTGCGCTAATAGTTCGGCTATGCTGAAAGACATAAAAAGACCTCTAAATTTATATTTTGTGCCGGCTGAATGCAGGCAGCACGATTAACGTGCAAATGATGGTGAAGGAAATGCCGATCGCCAGTAACAAGCCCATGCTGGATGTGCCTGGATGAGGCGTGAAGGCAAGACTGGAAAAACTGCATAAGGTTGTTAAAGAACTGAATAAGACGCCTCGTGCGGTGCTGCTTTGCAGCAGGTCGACGCCGTTCGACCAGTGGCTGTTCAGTCGGTGCACGACATGAATGCCGCTGTCGACGCCCATGCCCATCAGTAGTGGCAAGGCGATGATGTTGGCGAAATTAAACGGATTGTTGAGCAAGACATTGGTCGCTCCTGTCAATAAGGTCGCAAGCAGTAGCGATCCGATCATCAATAGCGTATCGCGGATGTTTTTCGTAATGATCAGCATGAGCATGACGATAGCCGCGAATGCGCAAGCGAAGGCTTCGACAAATGACAGGATGATTGCGTCGCCGGAGGCTTTATCGATAATCGGTAAGCCGGATACGGTAGTATCGATGCTTTGTACGTCATTGACGAAGGCTTCCCGGTGACTGACGATGTTTAGGTTTTTCTCCGGCGTGATCATGATTTTATAAAGGCCGGTTTTACTCTGCCAATGGTCGGTTATGTAAGGCGGCAGGTCATTCAGGTCGTAAGCCTGGGCGGTCAAGCTGATGCTCAAGCGCTGCATCGTATAAGGTAGCAGGCCCAATATGTTTTGTTCCAATTGGCTGTATTCGGCATTCGGTTCGGGTTGCCGGTCGGCAAATTCAATATAGCTGTTGATTCGTGCGAGTAGGGTTTTCAGTATCGGAATCGGGACGGCGGTCGTTGCTTCATCGATGGCTTTTTGTAATGTAACGGCGAAACGAATCGCGGCATCGCGCTGATCGTTGGCAAGTAACGGTTTACCGAATTGTTTGAGTTGGGCGCCGAGAATCATGTCCAGTTCTTCGATCCGATAGAGTTTGTCCTCTTGGTCGCCGGCGACAAAGCTCGATAGGGTGAGTGCTTCATGAGTCGTCGGCAAAGCGCGTAATGCTTCGGCTCGTCGGTCGGCTTCCGCTAGGCTGTCGGCAAGGCCGGTTAGCGAATAAGGCGATTCATTGCGTGACGACAAGAGCTCTTTGAATGTAGAGGCCGATTCGCGGCTGGGGTCGCGTAAGTTGAATGTGCTGGAATCGAACTCCAGTTGTGTAAGTATCGCGGCCGAGGCAATGGCAAGCAGTATGCTGACGGTTCTGATCGCTTTGGCATGACGAAACGGAAAATGGGCGATGGCCGATGATAGTTGCGAGGATCTAAACGGGGCGGTTTTACCCAGAGGCATGACTTTCAATAATGCGGGTACGATCGATAATGAAAGCCCCAGGCCGATGAACATTCCGGCGCTGGAAATAATGCCTAATTCGGATACGCCGGAGTAGTCGGTCGGAATGAATCCGAGAAAGCCGATGGCGGTGGTCAATGCGCATAAAAACAGCGAGAAGCCAATGCTGTTGATGCTTTCGGTAATTGCGCTTTCATTGTTCATGCCTGCTGCACGGCATTCGCGGTAGCGTAGGCACAAATGCGTGGCGTAGTCGACGCCGAGTCCGATATACAAAACGGCAAAGGCCACTGAAATAATATTTAAATGTCCGACCGCGAGCGTGGCGAAGCCGGCGGTCAGAATCAGGCCCATGATCAATGCGGCCAATGTAGTTAACAGGAGTCTGACGGATCGGTAGCTCAACCATAGCGAGGCGCAAACAAGCAGCAGCGATAAGATTCCGGAAACGATCGCACCTTCGCTGACTGTTTCGAGCTCTTCGTGTTGTAAAGCGGTTTCGCCGGTAATTCGAATGCGGACCGCAGGGTTTTCTTGCATGATCGATTGACTCACGGATCGCGCGACCGAAAGCGCAAAATCGGCGGGCATGATGTCGGTAAAAATCAGTTTGGGTTTGGCAATGACGATCGAGCGTTTAGACTCGGTATTGAGTCGGTGGTCGGCTAGTAGGTTTTGCCAGGATAAATAACGAGGGTTCCGATTGAGTCGACGGTCGACTGTGTCGTCTATCGCAGTCAGCAGCGGCGTAAGATTCATCGGTAACGATTTATTTTTTTCCTCGAGCGCTTGGCGAATGATTTCGAATAAGCCTTCCAAGTTGTAGTGTTGCGCGAGATAGCCGATGAACGGTTGGGCGTCGGTCAGTTTTTTCGACAGGTCGTCTAACTCGTCAAGGCTTAGGAATAATAAGGCTTGTTGCTTAAAAAATGCGTTATCGGTTGGTATTATTGCCGACTCGAAGTGTTCCTTGTCACGGCTTAGACGCTGTGCGAGTTCGGCTGCGGCCCGGGAAATTTGTTCCGGAGTTTCGCCGTCGACCACCAGCATGATCGCGGCGGCGTCTTCGGGAAAGGCGTTGTTCAGACGAAAGCGATTGACTTGAAAAGGTAAATCCGGCGACAACATTTGTGTCGTATCGGTATTGAATCCGAGGTTGTTGATCGTGTAATGCAGGCTAAAGCCGCACAGAGTCGTGGTCAGAATCAGCAAAGTCCACGGAAAACGCACGACTTGGCGGTCCCACCATAGTAATAATCTGTGAATAAGGGTGTCGTGATGCTGAGTCATGCCGGCGTTGCGCGGATTTTTAGTTAACGATTGATGGCAGCCAAATCGATGCGGCCTGTTTCAATGTTTTTTGCGATGCATGAAAGTGCCGGCCTAATTGTATCAGGCTTGGTAATTCTAAGGGATGTTTGATTAGATGGTTAAGTAGTTTGGCGATATTGACTTCGCCGTTTTGGTCCAATGCATGCGCGACGGCTTTCGGTAGGCTCATGTCGGCGGGGTCTGCGATCGATCTAATGGCTAGGAAATCGATTCGGCAAGCCTTAGCGACTTTGGCGATGGCAACGCTTTCCATGTCCAGTGCCGCGGCACCGGTTTTTCGATGGAGCTCTTTTTTGTCCTTGCTTGTGGCGACAAGCGTATTGCTGGACGCTAGGCTGATATGCGCGACAGGGGTAAGCGCGTTTAATAGCGCTTGCACTTCAGCAAGCCAAGGAGATCGGATGTCGATGCTTTCCAAGTCATCGCTAATGAGTTGTTCGGGTAGGGTTAGGTTGCCTGGGCGCAAGTCAGGTGCGAGCGCGGCGGCACAACCCCAGCTTATCAGGCGTTCGGCGCCTTGATCGAGCAGTTGTTCAGCGGCTTGCTTGGCATTTTTCGGGCCGGCGCCGGATTGAATGATAAGGATATTTTCGGCGATGACGTGACAGCACCCTTTCTTCGGTTTGTCCGAAGTCAGGGTGCTTAGTTCTTCCGGTAGGGCGGCAATAATCCCCGTGATCACGAGTTATTGATCGCGTTACGGTATTTGGCCAGGGCCCACAGCGGGAAGAATTTGTCGTAGCCGTGATATTTCAAATAAAACACTTTTGGAAAACCGGGGGCGGTAAAGCATTTGTCGTTCCAGCTACCGTCGGTCAACTGGGTTTTCATGAGAAACTCAACGCCGGCTTTGACTTCCGGGCTATGCGCTTCGCCGGCCGCAATCAAGCCGATAACGGCCCAGGCGGTTTGAAACGCAGTGCTGAAGCGATATTTTCCGCGAAAGTTCTGTTCGTCATGATAACTGAAGTTGTCTTCGCCCCAGCCGCCATCTTCGCGTTGCACGCTTTTCAGCCATTTCGCCGCATTGACATACATCGGGTCGGTTTTAGGGACATCGGTTTGTTCGAGGCCCAATAATACCGACCAGGTGCCGTATATATAGTTGGTTCCCCAGCGTCCGAACCAAGAGCCGTCCGCTTCTTGTTCGCTACGAATATAATCGATGGTGCGTTGCAGTG
The DNA here is from genome assembly GCF_038051925.1 of Methylotuvimicrobium sp. KM2. NCBI lineage: Bacteria > Pseudomonadati > Pseudomonadota > Gammaproteobacteria > Methylococcales > Methylococcaceae > Methylotuvimicrobium > Methylotuvimicrobium sp. KM2. The sequence goes on from NZ_CP150634.1 coordinate 1,167,315, forward strand.
CCGGGCGGTATTCGTCGTGGCCTTTTGCGACGCGTGCCATCAGCATCGCGCAGCGCGCGCTGACGTCGACCGTGGGCGGGTCGAGTAAGGCACCGTGGTCGGCGAACGGAATTTCGTTCAAGTAATAATATGTGTTATCGACATCGAATGCGCCGTAGCCGCCGTTTTCCGATTGCATGCCGACGATCCAGCGTGTCGCGCGGTGTATCGATTCGTCCAACTCGGGCAGATTAGAATCGGCCATGGCGAACGCAACGAGTCCGGTGTCGTCGACATCGGGATAGTGTGGGTTGGCATATTGAAACGCCCAGCCGCCGCCTTCCAAGTCGGGTTTAGTTACTTGCCAGTCGCCCGGTTCGTCTATCAATTGCTTAGATTTTAGCCAATCATAGGCGCGAATCAAAGCGTCGCGATTGCCGTTTTTGTCGACTTCCTGCAAGGCTAGGGCTGTTAGGCCGGTATCCCAGACGGGTGACAGGCACGGTTGGCAATAGGCGTCGTGTTCGTTGATGACCAATAATTTATCGATCGCTTTTCTAGCCGTAACGACCAGTTCATGATCTTTCGGCATGCCGAGTAGCAGCATCGCTTCGTAAGCATTGACCATGGCCGGGAAAATTCCGCCCAAGCCGTCTTCGCCGTTCAGGCGCTCGACGAACCAATCTTTGGCTTTGTCGAGCGCTTTTTGATGCATGCTTTGGGGAATCAGCGGACGGGTGAAGCGACCGAGCTTGTCCAGCATCAAGAAAAACTTGTTCAACGCGGTGCGCTCGGGAAAATAATGTTTTTCCTTGTCCGGATGAACGACGAACAGTTCCAGAATGTCGACTTTATTCGGGTTTTTCGCGGTCGCTTTTTCTGAGCACAGAACGAACAACGGCACCATGACCGTTCTGGACCAATACGAAACCTTGTCCAAATGGAACGGAAACCATTTCGGAAACAGCATGATTTCAACCGGAATATAAGGCACGCCGCGCCAAGGCAATTGTTCGAACATCGCTAGCGCTATGCGCGTGAACACATTGGCGCGAGCCGCACCGCCTTGGCTTAGGATGTAATTTTTGAGTTTTTTCATGTGCGGCGCGTCGATCGAATCGCCGGCCATTTTTAGCGCATAGTACACCTTGACGCTACAACTAATATCGCCCGGGCCGGCGGTAAATAGCGGATAACTGCCGTCCTCGGATTGGCGCGATCTCAAATAATTGGCAATCTTGGCTTGCAGGGTTGTATCGATTTCGCCCAAGTAATGCATCATCATGATGTATTCGGCAGGAATCGTGCAATCGGCTTCCAACTCGAAAATCCAATGGCCGTCCGGTTGTTGTCGCTTTAGCAGGTAATCCTGCGCCTTGCCGATAGCTTTGTTTAAATCGTTAGGCTTGGCGATGATAGCCGTGGCGGAGCGGGACAAGTCGCGCGTGTTGGTCTCTGTAGTGGCGTCGGTGAACATAATGCTTCCTTTATAGTGCTGACTTAGCTTTCAGGGATTGTGGGTGGTAAGTCCAATCGGGCGATTCGAGCCCGCGGCTGGTCAGATTAAACAATAAGGACAGCAGCAGGTTGCTGCGCCCGGTAAGACGAGTTGTTAGAATGGTCGCTTTGACACTGTTTCGGGTGATCTTGACTTGGTTCGATTGTTTAAAGTCCAAGTGCTGCTTGATTTTTCGCAAGGTCAGGACCGCCATGCCAAGCGCCCATAAACAGAAGTTTCTAATTCCGGTTTCGTGCGACGGAATCAGCTGCGTATAAGCAAGTGCATTACGCAGGTGTCCGTGTGCGATGCTGATTAGGTGTTCAAGGCCTTTTCGGAAGTTCTCGTCGTCGGTTTCCGGCGTCAACATGGATAAGTCGAAACCGGTCTCGTCGAAAATATCTTGAGGCAGCCAGCAAACACCTCGGCTAGCGTCGTCCCATATATCCTTGAGGATGTTTGTCATTTGCAGACCTTGTCCGAACGATACCGAGAGTTCGAGCAGGCGCTCTTTATTAGCCGCAATCTCGGGCGAGTAATGGCAAAACAGTTTGGCGAGCATTTCGCCGACGCAGCCGGCTACGTAATAACAGTAGTTATCCATGTCGGCCATGGTCGGCAGTCCATTGCTTAGATTTTGCGCCTGAAAGACAGGCATGCCTTGTGCCATTGTCTCGACGCAAGTTGCCAGCGCCTCAATCTGTTGCGGATCGAACGAATGCGTGATTTGAATGACGCGTGGCGTCAGGTCGATCAGCGTATGTTCGGCCGGAATGGTTTGCTCTGAAAGTAAGGGGGCTAGATCGGCGGCAAAATCATTCGCGCCATGACCGGTTTTGACGGTTTCGATGAAACGCTCGCAGAAAGTTTTTTTCTGTTCCGGGCTAAGCGAAACTTCGTCTTCTACTGTGTCCACAATTCGACACAGTAGATAGGCATTCGCTACAGGGCGATAAAGACTTTCCGGTAGTTGAGGAATCGTGAGCGCAAACGTCCTGGAGACGCCTTCAAGCAGCAGTGCCTGAAATTCATCGTCGGATAGGCCGGTTAATGACTCCGGTTTGTCCAGTGTTGGTTGTAATGCGCTCATGATTATTTTCTAAGATTTCGTCTTGAGGGTGTTGGAAACAGACTGAATTTAACGGCAATGATAGACTGTTTGTTGGTATTTTGCAAAGCAATGTTGTTTTCTAGCCAATATGAGGAAAATCCTGTGCTCTGGCTCTGTTATATAGAATAAAAATCAACTATTTAAAAGTTTATGTTGTATTTTTGCAAATAGGCTGCAATGTGCTCCGGTTTGGCGCTTAAGGCGATAAAATTATGCTAAAACTGGAGTCGATTCCGAAAAGATAGTATTCTACTTGTAAATCTATAAATGATTGTAATTTATAAGGACTTATATTTTAGGTGGGTTGTTTTGATTCGCCGGAAGTTATTTTCATGGAAAGGTGCTTGATATTTTTGGTCTGTTGCAAGCATGCAACAGGTCGTTTTTCGGTTATATGAGGCTTGATAACGATCGGCCTTGCTTGTATTCAGTCAATATGGAGGATATGCCCGTGGGTGTGCCATTACGTCAGCAGTTAGCAGTTGGTAGTTATCTTATTAAGCAAAAACTGAAAGGGGCTAAAAAGTATCCTTTGGTTTTAATGCTCGAGCCATTGTTTCGATGCAATCTGGCTTGCGCAGGATGCGGAAAGATCGACTATCCGGATGATATTTTAGATAAGCGGTTATCGGTCGAGGAATGTTTGCAAGCGGTCGACGAATGCGGTGCGCCAATGGTTTCGATCCCCGGTGGCGAACCGTTAATTCATAAAGATATGCCGGCAATTGTCGAAGGCATCGTTGCGAGAAAGAAATTCGTTTATCTATGCACGAATGCGCTGTTATTGAAGAAGAAAATTGATGATTATAAGCCTTCTCCATATTTGACGTTCTCCATTCATTTAGATGGAAATAAAGAAAGACACGATGCATCGGTTTGCCAGGACGGCGTTTTCGATAGGGCGGTCGAAGCGATCAAGTTAGCGCTCGATAAAGGTTTTAGAGTCACGATCAATTGCACGCTGTTTCAAGGAGAGAAAGCGAAAGAAGTGGCCGAATTTTTGGATTACGCGATGGAGTTGGGTGTCGAAGGCATTACAATCGCGCCGGGTTTCAGTTACGAACGCGCGCCGCAACAAGATATCTTCATCAAAGGACGCGATGTCAAGGAGTTATTCCGGGGTATTTTCAAGATCGGCAAGAATCGTAAATGGAAATTGAATCATTCGTCGCTCTATTTAGACTTTTTGGCCGGAAATCAAAGCTATAATTGTACGCCATGGGGCAATCCGACCCGTAATGTATTCGGTTGGCAAAAGCCTTGTTACTTGCTATCCGACGAAGGTTATGCGGAAACCTTCCAGCAATTGCTCGATGAAACGCCATGGGAAAAATACGGTACTTCGAAAAATCCGAAATGCGCCAGTTGCATGGCGCATTGCGGTTACGAGGCAACAGCCGTGGAAGACATGATGAAAAACCCGATTAAAGGTTTATTGACAGCGATCAGAGGGCCTAAAACCGAAGGCGACATGGTTCCGGAGCCGGTTCCTGTTTATGCAAATGAAAAGCCGGCTTCTAGTCTCTCCGGTATTCCTATTACTGTCGAGGCGATGGATTCTTAAAGCAGGTTTGAGGTAATTATTCACATCCCCCTATCGTTCCCACGCAGAGCGTGGGAACGAGAATGGCCGGGGAACTGAATACTCACGGTTTGAGTGGTGTCCATGCCTTTATGGATATTGGCATGGGCGATATTGCTGCCGGTATACCTATACTTTTCGCACTTCAAATTTCGGCGTTGCTTAAGGAGAGGCCGGGCTCGGGGCGAGGTATTCAATTCGTCCCGAACGTTTTGGTTTACTTATTCTGTTTCCCAAACTCCTGAGGTTGTGAAAGTATTGGTGAATACATCGTAAAAAATTTATTTATCATGAAGAGCATGAAGGTAATGAAGAAAAAGACCATAAAAGCAACAATCTAATTCTTCATGGTTATTTTGTAAGACTATATGCTTTGACAGTCTCTAGAGCTTGGGAAGGAGCGAAAGAGTATATCTTCTTTACGGCCGGCAACGCATGCCGGAAATTAATGTTTTCGGAGTTTTTATGTATCAGAGTCTAATAATAAATAAAATATCGGGTCTTTTTTTGCTTTTTTTGTTGGGCTTAACCGAAGTTTATGCCGAGGATATTCTCAGCGCCAGAGAGGTTGTTGAAAATTTTCAAGCCGAGTTAATTGATGTTATGAAAAACGGCAAAGAGCTTGGTTATGAAGGCCGTTTCGATCAGCTTGAAAAACCGGTAAGTGAAAGCCACGATTTAAATATGATTGCAAGAGTCGTGGTCGGGCGAGAATGGGAGAATATGTCGTCGGATCAACAAGAAAAATTTGTCGAGGTGTTTAGTCGATTCAGCGTTGCGGCTTATGCGCACAATTTTAAGGAATACTCCGGCGAGTCGTTTAAATTCGAATCGGAGGAAGAGACCGGAAGAGGCGGTGTTATCGTCCATACTTATTTGGTCATACCCGATGATAAGGATGTTAAATTCGATTATATGTTGAAGAAAAAGGGTAATAGCTGGAGAATAATCAACATCATTGCCAATGGTGTCAGCGATTTAGCTTTAAGGCGTTCGGAGTATGGCAGTATCTTGAAACGGGACGGCTATGACGTGCTGATCGAAAAAATCAGCGAAAAAATCGATTTTTATTCAAAACAGTAGGTTTTTATGGGTATTTTGGGTGGCAAGTTTCAACGAATGGTTGTCGTTTTTCTTTGTGCTCAAGCTTACGGGTTAAGTGGTTGCGCGACGACGGCGAGTCAAGATTTATCGTTGTCGGAAGTCGACCCTTACGAAGACATAAACCGTAAGGTGTATGCTTTTAATATGACGGTTGACGAATATGTTGCCGAACCCGTCGCCAATGCTTATAAAACCGTGGCTCCGGATGTTGTTCGGACTGGAGTCAATAACTTTTTCGGCAATCTAAAAACCATCAATACCGTTATCAACGATGTTCTGCAGGGTAAGTTTCAGCAAAGTGCCGAGGATTCCGGGCGTTTTTTGGTGAATTCTACGGTGGGTCTGGGCGGTTTGCTCGATGTCGCAACCGACATGGGGTTGGAACATCATGAAGAAGATTTTGATCAGACATTCGCGGTGTGGGGCGTTCCTCAAGGTTCTTATTTGATGCTGCCTTTTTTAGGGCCCTCGACGACCCGGGGCATCCCAGGAGCGGTATTGGATACCGCGGCGAACCCGGCGACCTATGTTGGAATGCCGGCGCAAGCATTACAAGTGTTGGAAGTTATCAATTCTCGAGCTAATGCTGACGGTGCGCTGAAATTTATCGATGAAGCAGCATTGGATCCTTATGTATTCACCCGAGAATCTTATCTTCAGTGGCGCAATAATCTGATCAACGATGGCAATATTGAAGTCGACGCTAATGACGATATAGACGAATTGTTAGAATTGGAAGACGCGTTTTATGAAGAAAATGATGCTGAAAAATTAACCGATCAAGCGCCTGGTAACGATTAGGGTTGTCATTTTCAAACATTTTAGCTTTATTAAAGGCTATTGTTGGATTAACCTAAAAAGAGCATTTCACCATGAAGATCATGAAGAATAGGAAGTTAATTCAATAACTTATTGCGCGTTTGAGTAGAGCATTCGCTCACCAAAAAGGTTAGCGAGAAGATTTAGGTAATTTCTTGAAATCCTTCATGAACTTCATGTGCTTCATGGTAAAACTGCCGAATTCAGGATTAATGGTTGTCGTCGTTCGGTCAAAAATATTGAGGAGCGGGGCAGGTTATTTGGACGAGTCTAAACAGTGTAGCCCGGATGGAGCGCAGCGCAATCCGGGAACTTCGAAGCCACGCCATTTCCCGTATTCCGCTACGCTGCATACGGGCTACATGCTGTCGACAGGCGCGGGGCGGGTGATTCAACCAGCCCTGAACCTTTTGGATTGCCTTGGACATAGTCAGAATTTGAGGTTCGCGCTAAAAATGAAGCAGCGAATGAACTTCGTATGCTGCAAGCTTTTCACGTCCTTTTAGAAAATCCAATTCAACGACAAATGCACAGGCTTCGACGGTTGCGCCCAGTTTCTCTACCAATTCGCAACTTGCTTTAGCGGTTCCGCCTGTTGCCAACAAGTCGTCTATCAATAAAACACGGTCCCCGGTTTCGAACGCATCGCTATGTGCTTCCAGTGTCGCCGATCCGTATTCCAAGTCGTAAGAAACGCTTTGTACGTCATAGGGTAATTTGCCCGGTTTTCTAAGCGGTACAAACGGCAATCCCAGCTCCCATGCGACCAATGCGCCGAATATAAATCCCCGCGCCTCCATGCCGGCTACGGCTGTGATGTCTCTTTCCAAGAACGGATGCAGTAAATGGTGGACTGCAAGTCTTACTGCAACCGGATCTTTGACCAGCGGTGTAATATCTTTGAAGATAATGCCGGGCTTCGGAAAATCCGGGATGTCTCGGATTTTTTCTTTTAGTTTGTTCATAGTTAAAATGTAGAGTTTATATATCGCGTTCGGGGTGGTTTACTCCCTTTATACTCAAAAAACGGTTAACTTTATGAGTCATTATACCCTTTGCTGGTCAAATTTCGGCGCCGGGGTGTCCGTCAAAGGACGCCGTGAATACGTCCATGTAGGCTCTGTGACAGCATCCCTGCTGTCAAAGCCTTTGCCGAACACCCCGGTGCCTCCATCATACGTCAATGCCGAAATATGAAGTGCGATAGGTATATTCACATCCGCTATCGTTCCCATGTTCCAGCGCTCATCGTTATACATAAGTCAAAAATTACCCTTTTGCAAGCTTAACCCATGAGACCTCGATGCCATTTATTGTGACTTATCACTCTCGGCCTTCCCTCACCTAACGCTAGGTGAGGGACGATCAGGGGATCGCTCCCACAGAGCGTTTTCCGCTCTCTGTGGGAGCGACGCCTTCGTCGCGATTTTCGAAGCCACCGACGCTCAACTTCCACGGTTTGTTTCGAAGTCCTAATTATCCTGAATTCAATGAATTCGCCCCTAGGCGAAGTGCTTTATCTTAGAAAAAGCATTTCACCATGAAGATCATGAAGAATAAGAAGTTAACTCAATAACTTGTCATTCGTTTATGAACAACTTTCGCTCACCCGAAAGGTTAGCTGCAATGTTTAGGTAATCTATTGAAATACTTCATGAACTTCATGTGCTTCATGGTTGAACTGCCGAATTTAGGTTTATCTATGGTCAATCGAGCAAAGCCGGCTTTCGCCAATGATGTCACGCGCAAAATTGCTCGATGCTCTGCCGAATGCCTTGGGTATCCAATCCGCAAAAACTCAGTAATTCCTCGCGCGTACCCTGTTCGATGAAGGCGTCGGGCAGGCCGATATTCAACACCGGCATCACGATTCTTTGTGCCTGCAGAAATTCGTTGACCGCGCTGCCGGCGCCGCCGGCGACGACGTTTTCCTCGACTGTCACGATGACATCGTGACTCTTGGCCAGTTCCAGAATCAACGCTTCATCGAGCGGCTTGACGAAACGCATGTTGACGACGGTCGCGCCGAGTTGCTTACCGGCCTCGATCGACGGCGCTACCATGCTGCCGAAGGCGAGCATCGCGATACGTCCGCCTTGGTGGCGAATTTCGGCCTTGCCGATCGGTAGGGCGGTCATGCTGCAATCGACCGGCACGCCAGGACCCTTGCCGCGCGGATAACGCACCGAAGCCGGGCCTTTATGAATATAACCGGTATAGAGCATCTGCCGGCATTCGTTTTCATCGGCCGGCGCCATGATCAGCATATTCGGCAAACAGCGCATGTAGGTGTAATCGAAACTGCCGGCATGGGTCGGGCCGTCCGGGCCGACCAAACCCGCGCGGTCGAGCGCGAACAATACATCCAAGTCTTGCAAGACCACATCGTGTATCAATTGATCGTAGCCGCGTTGTAAAAATGTCGAATAGATCGCGACGACCGGCTTTGCGCCCTCGCAAGCCAGGCCCGCCGCCAAGGTTACGGCATGCTGCTCGGCGATGGCGACATCGAAATAGCGCTTCGGAAAGCGTTCGGAAAATGCGACCAAGCCCGAGCCTTCGCGCATCGCCGGGGTGATGCCGCACAGGCGCTCGTCCTGCTCGGCCATGTCGCAGAGCCATTGGCCGAACACCTGCGTATAAGTCGGATGCGGAGAAGGAGCCGATTTCGGCAGGCAATCCCGGCTCGGGTCGAAGGCCGGGACGCCGTGATAGGCAAGCGGGTCTTTCTCCGCCGGCGGATAGCCCTTGCCTTTCTTGGTGACGATATGCAAGAAGCGCGGGCCGGAAATTTGCTTCAGATTCTCCAGCGTCGACACCAGCATGTCCAGATCGTGACCGTCGATCGGGCCGATATAATTGAAACCCATTTCCTCGAACAAGGTGCCCGGCACGATCATGCCTTTCATGTGCTCCTCGGTCTTGCGCGCCAGTTCCCAGACGCTCGGCATGCTGCTCAAGACTTTCTTGCTTTCTTCGCGTACCGAAGAATAAATCTTACTCGACAGAATCTTAGTCAGATAATTATTCAACGCGCCGACATTCGGCGAAATCGACATATCGTTATCGTTTAGGATCACCAGTAGATTCGCATCGATCGCACCGGCATGATTCATCGCCTCGAAGGCCATGCCGCCGGTGATGCTGCCGTCGCCGATGATCGCGACGCAGTGCTTGTCCTCGCCGCGCAAACCCGATGCGATCGCCATGCCTAAGGCCGCGCTGATCGACGTGCTTGAATGGCCGACGCCGAAGGCATCGTACTCGCTCTCGTCACGATTCGGAAACGCGCAGATACCGTCGCGGGTGCGGATCGTCGTCATGCGCTCCTTGCGCCCGGTTAGGATCTTATGCGGATAGGCCTGGTGGCCGACATCCCAGACTAATTGATCGTGCGGCGTATCGAATACGTAATGCAGCGCCACGGTCAACTCCACGGTGCCGAGACCTGCCGAGAAATGCCCGCCGGAAATACTGACCGTGTGAGTTAGGTATTCGCGCAGTTCTTTGGCAAGCGGTTTTAATAGTTCCTTCGGCAGTTTTCTAAGGTCGGAGGGAAGCTTGACGCTGTCTAGTATGGGGAATTTTCCTGTGATTTTCATGAATAAATCGATTCCTTGTTGATCGGTACGGACGCGGTTGCCGACTGATTATGCAGATTAATACCTGAGTGTTCAAGTCGGTTATTAATGATCCCGCTGAATAATATAAAGCGACAGGTCGCGAAGCAAATCGGCTTCGGAGCCGAATCCCTTTAAGCTTTCAATGGCTTGCTCATGAAGTTCCTGGGCTTTTTGCTTTGCTCCGGCTAAGCCGAGTAAGGCAGGGTAAGTCGGCTTGTCGTTGTCCTTGTCCTTACCTTGGGTTTTGCCGAGTGTTGCGGTATCGCTTTCCTCGTCCAAAATATCGTCCTTGACTTGGAAAGATAGGCCGATGCATTTCGCATAATGATCGAGGCCTTCTGCTTGGTTAGGGTCTATATCGGGCTTCGTTAATGTCGCCATGTTGACGCTGGCTCGGATTAACGCACCGGTTTTGTGGATATGCATATTTTCAAGCTGAGGCAGCGTCAGTATTGTGCCGACCGATTCTAAATCGATGGCTTGGCCGCCGACCATGCCTTGAGAGCCGCTAGCCTTGGCCAGCATCGTAATCATTTTTAGACGGCTTTCGGCATCGGCTTGGATGGTTGGATCGTCCGCCAAGACTTTGAATGCCAGTGCTTGCAGTGCGTCTCCGGTCAGAATGGCGGTCGCTTCATCATAAGCGATATGGCAGGTCGGCTTTCCGCGCCTGAGATCGTCGTCGTCCATGGCCGGCAAATCGTCATGTATCAACGAATAAACATGAATGAATTCAACCGCACAGGCCGCTCCGTCTAAATCTTCCGGTGCAATGCCCAAGGCTTTTCCTGTACAGTAGGTTAGCATTGGCCGCATGCGTTTACCGCCGTCCAGCACGCAATAGCGCATGGCTTCGTGCAATTTTGTCGGAATTTGATTTTCGCTTGGCAGCCGGGCTTCCAAGGCTCTTTCGACTCGGTTTTGACAAAAGGTCAGATAGTCTTTCAGTGCGTTACTCATCGGTGAAGGGCTCCAGAGTTTGAGTGCCGTTTTTTTCCAGTAAAATCTGAACTTTCTGTTCGGCTTCCTGCAAGGCTTTTTGGCAGGTTCGGGTCAAAGCGACGCCGCGTTCAAATGATTTTAACGAATCTTCTAAAGATAGCTCACCTTGTTCCATTTGCTCGACGAGTTGCTCAAGCTCGGCTAGGGACTCTTCGAATAAATTCGTGGTTTTTTTTTTCGGCATGTAGATAAAATAGTAGGTAGAAATTGGGCGATGGAATCAAACCGGCCATTATATATGAAATTGGATAATGAGTGATTAGGAAGTATGAGTAATGATTACAATGCAGCCGCGATAGAAGTATTAAGCGGCTTGGAACCGGTCCGAAAACGGCCGGGTATGTATACCGATACGACCCGGCCGAATCATTTGGTTCAGGAGGTTGTCGACAATAGCGTCGATGAAGCGATAGCGGGACATGCCGATACGATTGCTGTCGTGTTATACAAAGACGGTTCGGTGTCGGTCGGCGATAACGGCCGAGGAATGCCGGTCGACATTCATCCGGAGCAGGGTATTCCCGGTGTCGAAGTGATTTTGACGCAACTGCATGCCGGCGGGAAATTCTCGAATAAAAATTATCAGTTCTCCGGCGGTTTGCACGGTGTCGGTGTGTCGGTCGTGAATGCCTTGTCGGCCCAATTGGAGATTGAGGTCAAGCGGGGCGGTAAGGTGTATCGCATGACCTTTGCCGACGGCGAAAAGCAGAGCGAGTTGACCGAAATGGGCTCGGTGGGCCGCAACAATACCGGTACTTCGGTCAAGTTTTGGCCGAATGAAAAATATTTCGATTCGAGTAAGATTTCGGTTAGTAAACTCAGGCATGTATTGAGAGCGAAAGCGGTATTATGCCCGGGTCTCAATATTACTTTGCAATCCAAATTTACCGATGAGCAATGGCAGTGGTGCTACCAAGACGGCTTAAAGGAATATTTACTCGATCGTGTAGGAGATGCCGAATTTTATCCCGAACCGCCGTTCATGGGCAAAATGACGTCCGATCATGAAGCGGTCGAATGGGGTATCGTGTGGACGGCGGATAGTTTGCCGGAAGCGATTAACGAAAGTTATGTCAATTTGGTACCGACCGCGCAAGGGGGCACGCATGTCAATGGTTTGCGGGCCGGCTTGACTGAAGCGATGCGCGAGTTTTGCGATTTCAGAAACCTATTGCCGCGAGGCATCAAGGTTTCTCCGGAAGATGTCTGGGAGCACTGCCATTTTATTTTGTCGGTCAAATTGGAAGATCCTCAGTTTTCGGGACAAACCAAAGAGCGATTGAGTTCGCGCGAATGTGTCGCGTTCGTCTCGGGCGTTGCTAAAGACGGTTTCAGTCTTTGGCTGAATCAGCATCCCTCCGAAGGCGAAAAAATTGCCGAAATCATCATTGCCAGCGCGCAAAAACGATTGAAATCCGCCAAGAAAATCGTTCGTAAGAAATTGACATCGGGACCGGCGCTACCCGGTAAGCTTGCAGATTGTTCCGGTCAGGATATTGGTCGATCCGAGTTGTTTTTGGTTGAGGGCGATTCGGCCGGCGGTTCGGCTAAACAGGCTAGAGACCGAGAGTTTCAGGCAATCATGCCGCTACGGGGGAAAATCCTAAATACTTGGGAAGTTGATTCGAGCCAAGTCATGGCCTCCCAAGAAGTTCACGATATCGCGGTGGCCCTGGGCATAGAGCCGGGTTCGGATGATTTGCGAAGCCTGCGCTACGGCAAGGTATGTATTTTGGCAGACGCGGACTCGGACGGAAATCATATTGCAACATTGATTTGCGCATTGTTTTACCAACATTTCAAGGCGCTGGTGCAAGCCGGTCATGTTTTCGTTGCAATGCCGCCGTTGTACCGGGTCGATATCGGCAAAAAAGTCTTTTATGCGCTCGACGAATCCGAGCGGCAAGGCGTTTTGGATCGAATTAAGGCGGAGAAGTTGAAAGGCCAGATCAATGTTCAGCGTTTCAAAGGCTTGGGCGAAATGAACCCGAGTCAGCTTCGCGAAACGACGATGAACCCCGATACCCGCCGGCTCGTGCAATTAACGGTAACCGAAGACGACGATACCAGCGAACAACTGGATTTACTATTAGCCAAAAAACGCTCGCCGGATCGCAAGCATTGGCTCGAAACCAAAGGGAATTTGGCGGATTTGTGATGAGTAGGGTGAGCAGTAAGTCGGGAGCGGAGAGCAGGGGTTGGTACTACAAGCGGGACCTTTCGCCGGTCAAACTTCATCGCTGGAGTGTCCTGCCATACACATCAATCTAAATGCTGCTCCTCGCTGCAGCTAAATTGCTATTGGCCGGGACGTCATGAGAGCCATTGCAACAAATCGCGGGTTTGGTAAATGGCAGCGTTATCATAACCGCGCCTGCGTTTATACCTTTCGCACTTCAAATTTCGGCAGTGCCTAAGGAGGCGCCGGGGTGCTCGGCAAAGGCTTTGCCAGCATGGAGCTGGCATAGAGCCTACAGGGACGTATTCACGGCGTCCTTTGACGGGCACCCCGGCGCCGAATTTTGATCTCCGATGAGTATAAACAAGACTACCGAAGTTTGAAGTTCGAAAGGTATATAAACGGACCGGGCAAGCGCCCGGCACAGTAAGGAATAACCATGGCTATTAAGAAAACCGAACTCTACTCCTCCCTTTGGGCTAGCTGCGACGAACTGCGCGGCGGTATGGATGCCAGTCAGTACAAAGACTACGTACTGACCCTGCTGTTTATGAAGTACGTCTCCGATAAGTACAAAGGCGACCCTTACGGCATGATCGTGGTGCCTCAAGGTGCCAGCTTCGACGATATGGTTGCGCTAAAAGGTGACAAAGAAATCGGCGATAAAATCAATAAGGTTATCAGTGCGCTTGCTGAAGAGAACGACCTGAAAGGCGTCATCGACGTGGCCGACTTTAACGATGAAGACAAGCTCGGCAAAGGCAAAGAAATGGTTGACCGACTAGGTAAATTGGTCGGTATTTTTGAAGGCTTAAACCTGGCTGATAACCGCGCCGATGGTGACGACTTACTTGGCGATGCTTACGAATACCTGATGCGCCACTTCGCCACCGAATCGGGCAAGTCTAAGGGCCAATTTTATACGCCGTCGGAAGTCTCGCGCATTCTCGCGAAAGTCATTGGTATCAATAGCGATACGCCGCAAGACGCAACCGTCTACGACCCCACCTGTGGCTCAGGCTCGCTATTGTTAAAAGCCAGCGATGAAGCGCCGCGTGGTTTGAGTATTTTCGGACAGGAAATGGACAATGCCACCAGTGCCTTGGCGCGTATGAACATGATTCTGCACAACACCGCCACCGCTAAAATCTGGAAGGGCAATACCATTTCCGATCCCCAGTGGAAAGACGCCAACGGCCGGCTTAAAACCTTTGACTTCGCTGTCGCCAACCCGCCGTTCTCCAATAAAAACTGGACCAGCGGCATTAATCCGCAAGAAGATGAATTTGGCCGTTTTACCTGGGGCATTCCGCCGGAAAAAAACGGCGACTACACTTTTCTGCTGCACATTATCAAAAGCCTGAAAAGCACCGGCAAAGGCGCGGTGATTCTGCCCCATGGTGTCCTGTTCCGTGGCAATGCCGAAGCGCGCATTCGTGAAAATCTGATTAAACAAGGCTACATCAAAGGCATCATCGGTCTGCCCGCCAACTTGTTTTACGGCACAGGCATTCCTGCCTGCATTATTGTGATCGACAAAGAGCACGCGCAAGCAAGGAAAGGCATTTTTATGGTCGATGCCAGCAAAGGCTTTATGAAAGACGGCAACAAAAACCGTCTGCGCAGCCAGGATATTCACAAAATCGTCGATGTGTTCACCAAACAACTGGAGCAGCCGCGCTATTCCCGCATGGTGCCCGTAAGCGAAATCGCCGCGAATGATTACAACCTGAATATTCCGCGTTACATTGATTCCAGCGAGCCGGAAGACCTGCATGACTTAAGTGCCCATTTGCAGGGCGGTATTCCCAATGCCGATATCGATGCTTTGGAACGTTACTGGCAAGTCTTCCCCAGTATTCGCGCCAGCCTGTTCGAACCCGTGCGCGAAGGTTACAGCCAAGCGTTGGTCAAAGCCAGCGAGGTGAAAAGCACCATTCTCAATCACCAGGAATTTAAAAGCTTTGCCGCAGCGAGCCTTGTGCCCTTTACCGATTGGTCTGAGCGCGCCAACTTAAAAGCCATAGCACCAGGTGAACAGCCAAAACAGATCATTCACCGCATTAGTGAAGACTTGTTGGAAAGCTATTCCAGCAACTCACTGCTCAGCAAATACGACATTTACCAGATTTTGATGGATTACTGGGCGGATACCCTGCAAGACGATGTCTATGTACTGGTGCAGGATGACTGGCCCGCAGGTAAGGTACTGCGCGAATTGGCGGTTAAAAAGGGCGAAAAACTCAAAGAAACGCCGGATTTGGTGATTAACAAAACCAAATACAAAGCCGAATTGATTCCACCGGCTTTGATCATCGCCCGTTTCTTCTCCAGCGAACAGCAACAAGCGGATGCCATGCAAGGCGCACTCGATAGCGCCGGCCAAGAACTGGAAACCTACTTGGAAGAAAACGGCGGCGAAGATGGCCTGCTGAGTGAAGCGCTGAACGATAAAGACAAAGTCACCAAAGCCACGGTTACCGAACGCTTGAAGCTGGCAGCAGACCCGGAAGAAAAGGCCGCCCTTAAACAGGCCAAGAAACTGTTCGATGCCGAAGCGGAGTCCAAAAAAGCCCTGAAAGAGGCGCAAGATGCCCTCGATTTAGCCGTGTTTAAGCAGTATCCCAAACTGAGCATCGACGAGATCAAAGTCCTGATTGTTGAAGATAAATGGCTGGCGACACTGGAAAGCAACATTGTTGCCGAAATCGAACGAGTGACGCAGCAACTGGCCAATCGAGTGAAAGAATTGGAAGAGCGCTATAGCGAGCCGTTACCGGCTATTATCCAATCGGTAGAGCAGTTTAGCGACAAAGTAGCAGGGCACCTAAAAGCCATGGGCTTGGAGTGGTCGGTATGAGTGAATTAAACTTCACCGGATTAAACCATCTGGTGGATGCCATTGCCCGCCAGATTGAGCAAGCGCGCAGCCAAGTTCGTCAAACGGTAAACATTGCCATGGTACAAAGTTATTGGGAGATTGGTCGCCTAATTGTTGAGGAAGAACAACAGGGTGAAAGCCGTGCGGTCTATGGCAAGCAACAATTACAGCAACTCTCCCAACAGTTAACAGAACGCTTAGGCAAAGGCTTTGACGTTGGCAACCTGCGTAATATGCGCCAGTTTTATCTAGCTTTTCCAATTCACGACGCAGTGCGTAGTGAATTAAGCTGGACACACTACCGAGCCTTAATGCGTATCGACAATCCAGCCGCAAGGGATTGGTATCTGCAAGAGGCGATCAGCCAGAGTTGGAGTGCTCGTGCATTAGAACGCCAAATCAACGTGCTCTATTACGAGCGCCTGCTGGCCAGCAAAGACAGAGCACGGGTCGAGCAAGAAGCCGAGGCCAACACCCAGCCATTGGCCGAAACAGCCCAAGACTATCTGCGTGACCCGTATATTCTCGACTTCCTCAACCTGCAAGACAAAACCTACCAAGAAAACGAACTGGAGCAGGCCATTATCAGCAACCTGCAACAGTTTTTATTGGAGTTAGGCAAGGGCTTTGCCTTTGTCGAGCGCCAACAGCGCATTCGCTTTGACGATGAAGACTTCTATATCGACTTGGTATTTTACAACTTCAAACTCAAATGCTTTCTGCTGGTGGATCTGAAACTGGGCAAACTCAAACATCAGGATATTGGCCAGATGGATACTTACGTGCGCCTTTACGACGAGCAGCGCAAAGGAGATGACGACAATCCTACCATTGGCCTGGTGCTCTGCAGCGAGAAAAGCGAAGCTATAGTGAAATACTCGGTATTGGCCGAGCAAAAACAGCTATTTGCCGCCAAGTATTTGCCTTATCTACCGACCGAAGAAGAATTGAAGCGTGAGCTGGAACGCGAGCGCGCGGTGTTGAGTGGCAAGTTGAAAATGGAGAATGGAAAATGACAAACAGCGCCGTGAAAGAAGCGAGTAGCCACTATCAATTATCCACTGTCAATTCTCAATTGAATGAAGTGCCGGTTGGGTACAAGCAAACCGAAGTTGGAGTTATTCCTTATGATTGGGAAGCTGCATGCCTCGGCGAGATTGCCGCAGTTCGGATGTGCAAGCGAATTCTTGCGGGGCAAACTCAAAAAGTAGGTGCCATTCCATTTTTTAAAATAGGTACATTTGGAAGTGAGCCAGATGCATATATTCCATACTCTCTGTATGAAGAGTTCAAAGCAAAATATTCGTTTCCTGCTGAAGGTGATATTTTAATTTCAGCAGCTGGAACACTTGGGAAGTCAGTTGTTTATGATGGCAAGCCCGCATATTTCCAAGACTCAAATATTGTTTGGCTCGAAATTAATAAACGGAAATTGCTGAATGAATACCTGTACCACTATTACAAGGTAATTAAATGGGCTTCCTCTGAAGGCAGTACTATTGCTCGACTTTACAATGGCATAATTCGAGCCTCGATGATTGCACTTCCTCCAATCGAAGAACAAACCGCCATCGCCAATGCCCTATCCGATGTCGATGCGCTGATCAGCGTGCTGGAAAAACTGATCGCCAAAAAACAGGCCATCAAAACCGCCACCATGCAACAACTCCTCACCGGCCGCACCCGCCTGCCGCAGTTCGCCCTGCGTGAAGATGGCACACCAAAAGGCACCAAGCCAAGCGAGTTGGGGGAGATTCCGGAGGATTGGGAAGTTATGACTCTCGGAGATATTGGCCAAACGATTATCGGCCTAACATACTCGCCGAATGATGTTGCTGAATTTGGTACATTGGTTTTGCGTTCGTCCAATGTCCAGAATGGTAAATTGGCTTACGTGGATAACGTCTTTGTCAATATGGACCTGCCTGAACGCGTCATCGTCAGGCAAGGCGATATTTTGATCTGTGTTCGTAATGGAAGTCGCCAGCTCATCGGAAAGTGCGCGTTAATTGATAAAAATGCAGAAGGAAGTGCGTTTGGTGCATTTATGTCGATATTTAGAACTAAGCACTCCGTATTCGTGTTCTACCAATTTCAATCAGATCTAATACAGAATCAGATAAATGAAATTATGGGGGCAACAATTAACCAGATAACAAATAAAGATATGTCTGGATTCAAGATTACGTTGCCGTCGGATGAAAAAGAACAAACCGCCATCGCTACCATCCTGTTTGATATGGACGCAGAGATTCAGGCACTGGAACAACGCCTGAGCAAAACCCGCCAAATCAAACAGGGCATGATGCAAGAACTGCTAACGGGTAAGACGCGCCTGGTGAAGCCTGCTGCTGCGGGAGGATCTTATGCCCATTGATATGAGCTTGCCGCAACGGCTTGCACTCTTAAAAGGTATTGAGTCAGAAACCCGATGCCGAAAAAAAGCGGATATGTGGCGTATTTAGGCCCGCATTTAAGTTTATGAACAAGGTGTAGGCTATGCTAAAAACAGAATTACTGGAAATTATTGCCAATGGTGAAAACTCAGGCGTTGAATTTAAGCGTGATGATATTCGCCCTGAACAGCTTGCTAAAGAAGTGGTTGCCATGGCCAACTTTCAAGGTGGTCGGGTTCTGCTTGGTGTCGAAGATGACGGCACGATTAACGGGGTGCAAAGGGAAGATCTTGAAGAATGGGTGATGAATGTTTTTCAAAATAAAATTCACCCAATGATCCTGCCTTTTTACGAAGAAGTGAAGCTGGATAATGGCAAACGGGTTGCTGTCGTCAGTTTTCCTATGGGTATTTCTAAACCTTATGTGGTTCGCCATGCAGGCAAAGAAGAAATCTACATCCGCATCGGCTCGACTTCGCGGCAGGCCACCCGAGAACAGCAGATGCGCCTGTTTGAACTGGGCGGCATGTTGCATACCGAATTGATGCCAGTACCTCGAACCGATATAAACAGTTTGGACGACGCACGTTTACTGAATTATTTACGTGATATTCTTAATGACCCCGATATTCCGAAAACGCCCGATGCATGGCGGCAACGCTTGCTTGGGCTGGGTTTTATCACCGAGGCCGGTGAAAATACCTGCTGTACCATCGCTGGATTGGTGCTATTTGGCAAAACGCCACGCCGCCACCTTAAACAGGCCGGGTTACGTGCGCTTGCTTTTCAAGGGAAAGATAAAGAATATCAAGCATTACTGGACGATTTAATAGACGGACCAATGGTCGGCCGTTGGGATAGCCATGGCGCAAGCAAAACCTTACTGGATGGAGGCATTATTGAGCGTTTCATGTCGGCCATGAAGCCCTTTATTTCTCAGGAAGCCGCCCGGATAAATCAGGATTTGAGACGAGAGACAACATGGTTTTACCCTCTCGAAGCCGTTCGTGAGTCTTTGATTAATGCACTTGCCCACCGCGACTGGACACGCTTTGTTGAGATTGAAGTAGCCAGTTATTCCGACCGGCTGGAGGTTATTAGCCCCGGCGCTTTACCAAACTCGATGACTGTGGAAAAAATGAAGGCTGGTCAGCGCTCGCCGAGAAATACCATAGTCATGGAAGTTTTACGCGATTATGGTTACGTCGATTATCGCGGCATGGGTGTAAGAACAAAAATTGTACCGTTGACGAAAGCACTAACAGGCAAAGAACCAGAGTTTGAATCAACAGAAGACTATTTAAAAACAGTTTTATATCGATAACTACTCCCTTTATACTCAAAAAATGGTTAACTTTATGAAGGTATGGGGTGTGGCTAGCGAGGATGTCGGCAGCAGGGAACGCTGCCGTCAAGCCCCCATGGACGGGTTCACGGCTGTCCTCGATAGACACATCCCATGCCTTTTTATTCTTAGACGGTTTTTCAATCAAAAGGGAGTAAGGATAAGGTATGAGTAACGTCGGCCAGCGCGAGCGCATTACCCAAAACCGTATTGTTCAGTTTTTTCAAGCTGACTTAGGCTACCGCTATTTAGGTAATTGGCAGGATCGCGCCAATAATAAGAATATTGAGGTCGATATCCTTGTCGATTGGCTAAAAAGCCGCGGTGTGAGCGAAGCCTTGATTAATCGCGCCATTCGCCAGTTGGATACGGCGGCAGCACTGGGCGAAGGTAAAAAGCTCTACTATGCCAACAAAGAGGTCTATCGCTTGCTGCGTTATGGCGTAAAGGATAAAGAAGGCGCGGGCCATCAGAATGAAACGGTATGGCTGATTGATTGGAACAATCCTGAAGCCAATGATTTCGCCATTGCCGAAGAGGTCTCCATTAAAGGCGAGAACAAAAAACGCCCGGACATCGTGTTGTATGTGAATGGTATTGCTTTAGGCGTGATAGAGATGAAACGCTCATCGGTTTCGGTTTCTGAAGGTATCCGCCAGAATCTCGATAACCAGAAGAAAGACTTTATCCGCAATTTCTTCACCACCATGCAATTAGTGATGGCAGGCAACGATACTCAAGGCCTTCGCTACGGCACGATTGAAACGCCGGAAAAGCATTATCTGGAGTGGAAAGAAGACGTCGCCAATCCATACGATCATAAGCTGGAGTTTCATCTGAGCCGCGTTTGTAGCAAGCAGCGCTTTTTGCAAATTATCCACGACTTCATTGTATTTGACGCTGGCGTAAAGAAAACCTGCCGTCATAACCAATTTTTTGGCATTGAAGCAGCCAAGCGCCATATTGCCCGGCGTGAAGGCGGCATTATTTGGCATACGCAAGGCTCGGGTAAAAGCTTAACCATGGTGTGGCTGGCCAAGTGGATACGCGAAAATGTGAAAGATGCCCGCGTGCTGATCGTGACCGACCGCACTGAGCTCGACGAGCAGATTGAAAAGGTCTTTACCGGTGTTGAGGAAGATATTTATCGCACCAAAAGCGGTGCCGACTTGGTGGCGACACTCAATCAACCCAATCCTTGGTTGGTGTGTTCGTTGGTGCATAAGTTTGGGCGACAGTCTGACTCGGAAAATGATGCCGCGACCGATGAGTTTATCGAGGAGCTGAAGAAGTCTCTGCCATCGGATTTCAATGCCAAAGGCGACCTATTTGTATTTGTCGATGAGTGTCACCGTACTCAATCGGGCAAGTTACACGAAGCGATGAAATCGATTCTGCCGCAGGCCATGTTTGTTGGCTTTACCGGTACGCCGCTGATGAAAAAGGACAAGAAAAAATCGGTGGAGGTATTTGGCCCCTATATCCACACCTACAAATTCGACGAGGCCGTGGCCGATGGCGTGGTGCTCGATTTGCGCTACGAAGCGCGAGACATAGACCAAAACATCACATCCCAGAAGAAAGTGGATGAATGGTTCGAGGCGAAAACCCGCGGCCTGTCTCGATTAGCCAAAACACAGCTCAAGCAGAAATGGGGCACCATGCAAAAGGTGCTGTCCAGCAAATCGCGCTTGCAGCAGATTGTGAATGACATCCTACTGGACATGGATACCAAGCCGCGCCTGATGGACGGACGCGGCAATGCCATGTTGGTGTGCTCCAGTGTGTATCAAGTTTGTAAGGCCTATGAGATGTTCAGCCAAACCGATTTGGCAGGCAAGATTGCCATTGTTACCAGTTTCCAACCTAACGCTGCCGGCATTAAGGGTGAAGAAACCGGTGAAGGCTTAACGGAAAAGCTGTTCAAATACGACACCTACCGCAAGATGTTGGCGGATTATTTCGAGCAACCTGAAGAGCTGGCAGCCAGGCGCGTGGGGGAGTTCGAAAAGGAAGTGATAAAACGCTTCGTGAATGAGCCAGGGCAAATGCGCTTGCTGATTGTGGTCGATAAGCTCTTAACCGGCTTTGATGCGCCTTCGGCAACGTATTTGTATATCGACAAGCAAATGGCCGATCACAACCTGTTTCAGGCGATCTGTCGGGTAAACCGTTTGGATGGTGATGACAAAGAATACGGTTATATCATCGATTACAAAGACCTGTTCCGCTCATTGGATAAAGCGGTATCGGATTATACGGAGGGCGCATTTGACGGCTACGACAAGGAAGATGTCGCCGGGCTATTAAAAGATCGTTTAGAGCAAGCTAGGCTCGATTTGGATAATGCGCTGGAAATGGTACGCGCTTTATGTGAGCCGGTAAAAGCCCCGCGGAATACCGAGGATTACATTCACTATTTTTGTGGCGAGTCAGGATCGAATCAGGATGAATTGACTGAAAAGGAGGCGCTTAGATTAACTCTGTACCAGAACGTGGCCAAGCTGCTGCGAGCCTTTGCCAATATCGCCAACGAAATGGTCGATGCCGGATATTCTGCACAAGACGTTGAGGCAATCCGGTCGGAAGTCGCCCACTTTGAAAAGGTTCGCGACGAGGTAAAACTGGCCGGCGGTGATTTAGTGGAGATGAAGCGCTTTGAACCCGCGATGCGCCACCTGTTAGATATGTATATTCGGGCTGATGATAGCGAAACCTTGATGGATTTTGAAGAACTCGGGCTCATCGAGCTGATTGTCGAAAAAGGCGCCGATGCTTTGGATGCTTTGCCGGAGAGTATCCGCAAGAACCGAGAAGCCATGTCTGAAACCATCGAAAACAATGTGCGTAAAACCATCGTGGATGAAAATCCTGTTAATCCGAAATATTACGAACAGATGTCTGTTTTATTAGATGAATTGATTGAGTTACGCAGACAAAAGGCCATTGAATATCAGGAATATCTGGAGCGAATTCGCGAGCTGTCTCGCAAGGTCATTCGCCCGGATCAAACGACTTCGAATTACCCGCCTTCCATAGACACAAATGCCAAGCGAGCTTTCTACGATAACTTTGGCAATGATGAAGTATTGGCAACGAAAATTGATACTGCGATTCGTTACACCAAAAAGGCTGATTGGGCGGGTGATCGTTTTAAAGAGCGTGAAATTGCCAATGCTATCAGGGAAGAAACGGCTGGTTATAACGTGGATATTCAAGGCGTAATGGAACTGGCCAAGGCGCAGAAAGAGTATCAGTGATGGCAATGATTGAAATCGGTTCGATTGCGATGCAGTTGAATCGCAAGGCAATTAAAAATCTGCATATCAGCGTGTTGCCGCCTGATGGCCGCGTGCGGGTGTCTGCGCCGGAATCCATGACGGATACGGCTATTCGTATGGCGGTGATCAGTCGCATTCCCTGGATCAAAAAGCAGCAAAGCGGATTTGCCAAACAACCCCGTCAGTCTGACAGGGAAATGGTGAGTGGCGAATGTCACTACTTATGGGGAAAACGCTATCGGCTCAATGTCGTAGAGCGCTCCGGTAAACATGAAATCAAGTTGGGACGTGGTTGGTTACACCTGTATGTCAGTACGTCTGCGACGGCTGAAAACAGGGCTTTGGTACTGAACTCGTTTTACCGAGATGCGTTAAAGAAACGAATCGCCGACTTATTGACTGTTTGGCAAAACAAAATAGGCGTAGCCGCTGCCGATTGGGGCGTTAAGAGGATGAAAACCAAGTGGGGCAGCTGTAACACGCAAGCAAAGCGTATTTGGCTGAACTTAGAGTTGGCGAAGAAGCCGCCCGAGTGTTTGGAATATATCCTAGTGCATGAGTTGGTGCATCTGCTTGAACGTACGCATAATGAACGGTTTAAGGCCCATATGGAAAAGCTTCTTCCAGACTGGCGTGAGCGTCGGGACTTGTTGAATCGTATGCCGTTGGCACACAACGACTGGGTTTACTAGGCAATTACGCGGAGTAATACCTTTCGCGCTTCAAATTTCGGCATTATCACAGGAGGCCTTGGGGTGCTCCGCCCCTCACCTAGCGCTAGGTGAGGGGCAGCATGGAGCTGGCATAGAGCATGGACGTATTTACCCAGCACCTAAATTCCATAGATCCTTGGCAATGATTCAAAATCATCCTAAAAAGAGCAGTTGACATGTGTTGTAGACCGTTCGTGCTGAGCTAAGTCGAAGCATGAAGGGTCTACAACACTTTCACCGTCTTGGTGAAGCCTCAAACTACCATTCACCCTTCGACGGGCTCAGGGCGAACGGTAGTTTGAGGGTATCAACTGCTCTTTTTAGGATCATGGCTTATTTAGGCGCTGGGTTTACGGCGTCCTTTGACGGGCACCCCAAGGCCGAACTTTCATCTACGATGGGTATACACATGGTTTGCGTAGTTATGCATGTGGCGCGTATGCTCAGTATATTTCCGGAAGCTATTTCCAACCACATCTTCAATATTGCAAGGAGTATGATTGCCAATGCTAATTGTGCTGATATTCTATTTGACAATTCGTTATAATCGAAATGAATGGAATAAATGAGCCAATGACTAGGACTTTCGTTTCTATTGTTAACCAAATGGTGAGCCTGTAAATGTTTGGATTTACTTCGGATCATTCCGCTTCGGGCACGGCTAGCACAATCATCAATAAACCGGTGGATGATGTGTTTAATTTTATCGGGGTCGATTTTTTTAAAAATTATCCTCGGTGGTCGCCTGAGGTCATCGAATGCGAATTACTGAGCGATCCGCCGTTACGTTTGAATAGTCTTGCCAGGCAAGTGCGAATCGATCAAGGTCAAAGAAGCGAGTCGACTTTTAAGGTAACTTGCTTTGATCCGTTTACTAAATTGACTTTCGAAGGTGTTTCGAATCCTTATCGTTGTTTTTATGATTTTAAGCCGGGGCGAACGCCGGAGCAGACTGAGGTCACATTTACTTTCGAGTTATTGAGGCTCGAGCTTTTCATGCTACCGTTTGAAAAGCTGATTCGTATTGCTGTGAGAGAGGGCGCGATCCGAACGGTTCGAAATCTCAAAACCTTAATAGAGTCTTAGGTGGGGGGTAGGGTACGCTATGCGTACCATGGTAACCCCACCAATGCTAATGTAAGCCATTATTGTTTGGTCTGAATAGGGATTCGGAATTTAACGGCATGGAGGTTGCGGTTATTCCACAATAGCACCGGATTCCGCCAGTCTACGGCGGAATAACGAGTTTAACTTAATGTTATGGCAAGCCTGGGCATGATGCAGTAATTTCGTGCTCATTTCTTAGAGAGCTCTAAAAACGAGTTCAGACTTGATGGCTATTGCTAAACAATCCGGATATTTTTTGAGTCAGATGGCGGATATCGAACATGAAATTTCAAATAGAAAAAGATCCGGGAGTCATTCCTCACATTCTTACTCAAATTTTGGACGGTTGCGTTAATGGTATTACCTTGTCCGACCCCGATTTGGAAGATAACCCGATCGTCTTCGCGAATGAAGTTTTCGAAAAAATCACCGGTTATAGTTGTGATGACATCATTGGAAAAAACTGCCGCTTCTTGCAAGGAAAAGATCATGATCAACCGGAGATTGAAATCTTGCGTGATGCGATCAGGAATCAACGAGCAGTTGAGGTCACGCTAAAAAACTATAAAAAAAACGGCGATCTTTTTTACAATCGTCTTTCTGTTACCCCCTTATTCGATAACGAAGGTCGGTTGATTTATTTTCTAGGCGTTCAATACGACATTACCGAACAAATACATGCGCAACATGAGATCGAAAGATTGAATAATTCTTTCGACTTAAGGCGTTCCGATTACCTTAGTCAGAAGTCTAAGCAAGGAACTGTTAAGCGTTGAGTACTCAAACGTGATCGATTCTTTCATAAACAAACAGCTATGCTATATGGGGAAGCTAATGAGCAATAAGGTTGCCATGACGAGTACCGACATTCATCCGAAAATGCCTGTCGATGACGGTTCGGTGCCGGATAAAAAAAGCTTCAACTCAGAATCGACCGGGGAATGGCATGTTTGCGTTTGACTTATCAAAACCGTTGATCGGGAAGGCTGATATAGGCATCGAAAAAACCGTCTCTGACGTGTTTGATTATGTAGGATTGCATTTTTTTGATAATTATCCTAAATGGGCCTTAGAAGTTATCGAATTTGAGGTGCTGCAGGAGCATCGTATCGGAGTCGGTTCCAGAGCCAAGCAAGTTAGAATAGAACAAGGGCAAAAAGTTGAGTCGATGTTCGAGATCACCGAATTTGTGCCGTTGCAAAAATTGGCGCTGGAGTCGGTAAGCCAAGAGTTTCGTGAAGTTTATACCTTCGAGGAAAATGACGGCAGCGATTCGACTCGATTAGAAATAAGCTTTGAGTTGTTGCATGTCGATTTTTTCATGAGGCCGTTTGAAAAGTTGATTCGCGTTGCGATCGAGGAAGGCTTGCAAAATTCGCTGGAAAACATCCAAGCACTGTTGTGTGGTCATTACGGTGAGCCGGAAGGGTCTTAATTTAAAGGCATTAAATGCCGCCGGCAGCCAATACTGAATGTTCCAATCGTAAATTTATCTAGGAGTATAACCATGGCCTTTATTGCTGAAAAAGATCCGGGACTGATTCCGCAAATTCTTTCGCTGATTCTGGATGAATGTATTAACGGCATCACACTTGCCGACCCCGACCTTGACGACATGCCGATTGTTTACGCCAACAAAGCGTTTGAAACGGTTACCGGTTATTCACAAGAAGAAGTGATTGGACGGAATTGCCGATTCTTGCAGGGCGAAGATCGAAACCAAGAAGAAATTAAGAGGATTAAGGAGGCTATAAATGCACAAAAACCGGTTGAAGTGGTTTTGCGCAATTATAAAAAAAATGGAGAGCTATTCTATAACCGGTTTAAGATCATTCCATTATTCGATCGGAGCGGCAAGCTGATTTATTTTCTCGGCGTGCAATACGATATTACCCGGCAAATAGTTGACGAAGAAACAATCAATAAATTAAACAAAGAACTTGAGAGTCTGTAATATTCCGATTTATTGGGGAATATTTTGGCAATCGGCCAGGGCTTTATCCAACAAAACTTCCTATATTTGGTGTTGATATGTGTACTATTAGTCAAGGTGCGCCATGAACGTTACGGATAGTTCTATACCGGTTGCTGAGCAAGGTCTGCCGTTGAATGAAATCTTTTTGTCATTGGCGATAGCAGCATTTCTGTTGTTATTAGTGATGGAGGGATTGAAGCCTTACCAGCGGTTCGATCGAAAAGTCGCGAAGAATTCGGTGGTTACCAATACTACGGCTTTCTTATTCAATAATGTCATTTTAACCACGCTAAGAGCGTCCTCGCTTTTTTTTGTGGCACAACAGTTTTCGAATTATGGCGTATTGAGCGGTCTGTCTAACGGGCCGATTAAATGGGTGCTGTCGTTTTTGCTATTCGATCTTGCAATTTATGCTTGGCACTATGCCAGCCACAAATACGAATTTTTATGGCGTTTCCATAAAATTCATCATAGCGATAAAACCTTTAATGTCACGACCGGGTTTCGTTTTCATGTATTCGATCTGTTTATTGAAATCGTTATGAAATGCCTGTTCGTCATTGTTTTCGGCGTGGAGGCTTACGTTATACTTGCGATCGAATTGATCGAGCTGTCTTTTATTTTCTTCCATCATTCAAATCTATCCTTCGATAAAGAAGATTTATTGTCGAAAGTGATTATTACGCCGGCTCTGCATAGAACTCATCATTCGGCGCTACGTAGCGAACATGACAGTAATTACGGTATCGTGTTATCGATATGGGATCAATTGTTTGGGACTCGCAAGGAATTGGTTCCGAAAAAGATCGGTCTCGATCTAATCGAGGCAGATAATTTTATACAGTTGTTTTTCTTGGCATTTATTACCGAAAGACACGTAGCTAAGTTATTAGGTTTGATTCCGAAAGGAAAAAGATAAAATTATTTTAGCGATTTGGTGTCCCCAGGTAGGTGGCCCAACCCAGGTGCTTTATAGCCAAGGTTGATCTCGTTTACTCCCTTTTGATTGAAAAACCGTCTAAGAATAAAAGGCATGTGGTGTGTCTATCGAGGACCGCCGTAAACCCATCCATGGGGGCTTGACGGCAGCTCCCTGCTGCCGACATCCTCGCTAGCCACACCCCATACCTTTATAAAGTTAGCTAATTTTTGAGTATAAAGGGAGTAGTATTGCAAACGGGCGCCGTAAATAAAAAAGGGCGGAGAATATCCGCCCTTGGTGCATTGTTTAGGAATGCCAGTGAGTTATTAAGGCGTTAAGCCTTCACCCACGGTAATCACTTTCAATGCGTTGGTTCCGCCCTGTACGCCGGTCAGATCGCCTTTGGTGATAATGAATTTATCTCCATTTTGCGCTTGATGGCGTTTTCTTAGCTGTTTGACGATTTCACGGTTCACTTCGGCATGATCCGGTTCTTTCAAGTGTTTGTCGAAATAGAACGGAAATACGCCTCGATAAAGCGTTACCTTGCCTAAAGTTTTTTCCTGACTGCTAAATGCGAAGATAGGAATTCCCGAACTAATTCTGGACATCCATAGCGGTGTCGATCCGGATTCGGTCAATGCCGCTATGCCGTCAATTGTCGTATGATTCGCCATATACATCGCCGACATCGCGATAGCTTCATCGATACGCTGGAATTGCGTATCCATACGATGCTTCGAAACTCGAACGCTCGGTTGTTTTTCGGTTTCTTCGCAAACCCTTACCATCGCTTCGACCGCTTTGACCGGATATTTACCGGAAGCGGTTTCAGCCGATAGCATGATAGCATCGGTGCCGTCGACGACCGCATTCGCAACGTCGAAAACTTCGGCGCGAGTCGGAATCGGGTTTTCGATCATCGATTCCATCATTTGCGTTGCAGTGATCGCTATGCGATTCAGTTCGCGTGCGCGGCTGATGAGTCGTTTTTGTGCGGCCGGAAGGTTAGCGTCCCCGATTTCGACGCCTAAGTCGCCACGAGCGACCATTACCGCATCGGATGCCAGGATAATTTCATCCATTACATCCATCGCTTCGGCGCGCTCCACCTTAGCGACGATGCCGGCATGGCAGCCTTCCGCCAGCAGCAATTCGCGTGCTTCGTTCAAGTCCGCAGCGCATCTAGGAAAAGATACCGCAACATAATCGCAATCGATTTTCGCAATCGTTTTGATGTCTTCCTTGTCTTTGTCGGTCAAGGCGGCAGCGGATAAGCCGCCGCCTAGAAGATTGATGCCTTTGTTGTTGGACAGGTCGCCGCCGACCACAACTTTGCAATTGACGCGTTTGCCGTCGGTATCGACGACGTCTAATACCACTCGTCCATCGTCCAGCAGCAAACGACTGCCGTTGCGCACTTCGCGGGCCAGCGGTTCGTAAGTGATTCCGACTTGGGTGTTATCGCCGTCGTTCGGCCCTAAGTTGATGTCCAGGGCGAAGTTCTGGCCTTCATCGAGCCATACTTTCGTTTCCTTGAAACGCGCTATGCGTATTTTAGGGCCTTGCAGGTCGCCTAAGATGCCGACGCGGCGTCCGGTTTTGCGGCTTAATTCGCGAACTTTGTTGGCTCGGTCAATATGGTCTTGCGCCGAGCCGTGCGAGAAATTCATGCGAACCACGTCGATGCCGGCTTTGAACAAGTTTTCCAGGACCCCGGGTTTATCCGTTGCGGGGCCTAAAGTGGCCAGTATTTTGGTTCTTCGTAACATTAGTGCCCTTTATTTTGCGTTGCACAAGGCAACAGTGGTGTCCAGCATACGATTCGAGAAGCCCCATTCGTTGTCGTACCAAGCCAAGACTTTAACAAAGTTGCCTTCGGTGACTTTGGTTAATGACGATTCGTAGATCGATGATGCAGGATTGTGGTTGAAGTCGATAGAAACCAGGGGCTTGTCATTGTAAGCCAAGATACCGTTCGATTTTTCCGAAGCGGATTTCAGGATGCTGTTGATTTCATCCACGCTGGTGTCTTTTCCGGCCGTAAAGCACAGGTCGACGACCGAAACGTTGATGGTCGGAACGCGCATGGCGAAGCCGTCCAGTTTTCCGGCCAATTCAGGCAGAACCAAGCCGACAGCTGCGGCAGCGCCTGTTTTGGTTGGGATCATCGATTGTGTTGCGGAACGAGCGCGGCGTAAATCGCTGTGATAAACATCGGTTAATACTTGGTCGTTGGTGTAGGCATGAATCGTGGTCATCAAGCCGTGTTTGATGCCGATGCTATCGTTCAAGGCTTTTGCTAATGGCGCCAGACAGTTGGTGGTGCACGAAGCATTGGAAATGATCGTGTCGGAAGCTTTTAGCGTTTCGTGGTTGACGCCGTAAACGATTGTGGCGTCGACGTCGTTACCGCCGGGGGCCGAAATGATGACTTTTTTCGCACCTGCGGTGATATGAGCGGAAGCTTTGGCTTTGCTGGTAAAAAAACCGGTACATTCATGCACGACGTCGATTCCGAGTTCGGCCCAAGGGAGTTTGGATGGATCGCGTTCGGAAAGTACACGAATTCTGTCGCCATTGACGATCATGTAATCGCCGTCGACACCGACTTCACCGGGGAATTTTCCGTGCGCGGTATCGTATTGAGTGAGGTGAGCATTGGTAGCGGAATCGCCCAAGTCGTTGATTGCGACAACTTGGATTTCACCGTTGCGGCCAGATTCATACAATGCACGAACGATATTTCGTCCAATACGACCATAGCCGTTGATTGCGACTTTAATTGCCATATAAGTTCTCCGGTAATGTGAGGTTGATTTTTCGGTGGGCGCCAATCGGTTTCCGATCAGCGTACGGCGTGAAAGTATAGCAAAATTAGCTATATTCCGTCCATGTATAAAGGGATTCGTTGCTTTAGAGTAACGTTCATGAAGGGCTAGCCATCGTCCCGGCAAATGAAAGTGCGAGGGAGTGGCTGGGTGCGGTCACTCGCCCGACAGGACGCCGTGAATACGTCCATGTAGGCTCGACGGCGGCTTTCCCTGCCGCCGCCGACGCCTGTCGATCGAGCAACCGCACCCGCTTCGGAGCCGGCATTGTACTTTCACAGTAACATAAATCACCGTGTTGCTATTGTTGAAAGTTTCGGTAGATTTTGTGAATCTTCGTTAAACTCACGTTACATTCAAAGCCATTTTTTTGATTGCGGGTAATCATCGACTTTTTCGGAAATAACGGAGATGCATAGCATATGAAGCGTAGAGAATTTATAAAAAAAGCGGGCGTGAGTACGGTCGCGGCAAGTGCTGTAACATTGACAGGCACCGAAATCAGTAAGGCCGACACGGCTTTTAAATGGAAGTTGGTTACGGCTTGGCCGAAAAATTTTCCAGGCTTAGGGCATGGAGCTAACTTATTGGCGCAAATGATCACCGAGATGAGCGGTGGGCGGATCAACGTCAAAGTCTATGGGGCTTCGGAATTGGTGCCCGCTTTTGAAGTGTTTGATGCGGTTGCTAATGGAACCGCAGAGATGGGTCATTCCGGATCTTATTATTGGAAGGGTAAGTCGGAAGCGGCGCAGTTTTTTTCGGCGGTGCCTTTCGGTTTTACGGCTCAAGAAATGAACGCTTGGTTATATTACGGCGGCGGTTTGGAGTTGTGGCAAGAACTTTACAAGCCCTTCGGTCTGATTCCGGTGCCGGCCGGAAATTCGGGCGTGCAAATGGCCGGATGGTTCAATCGAGAAATTAAATCGGTAGCCGATTTGGATGGATTAAAAATGCGTATTCCGGGTCTGGGTGGCGAGGTTTTGAGGCGCGCAGGCGGTACTACGGTTAACTTGCCGGGGGGAGAAATATTCACGGCTTTGCAGTCACATAACATCGATGCGACTGAGTGGGTCGGACCTTATAACGATTTGGCTTTCGGTTTGCATAAGGTGGCCAAGTTTTATTATTACCCAGGTTGGCATGAACCGGGCTCGACGATCGAGGCTGTTATCAACCGAAAAGCCTTCGATGCATTGCCGAAAGATTTGCAGCAAATTGTCATGACGGCATGTAAGGCTGCAAATATGGACATGATAAGCGAATACACGGCGCGCAATAATCAAGCCTTGGATACTTTAATTAACAAGCACAATGTATCGGTATTGCCCTTGCCGGACGATGTGTTGAAAAAACTCAAGCAGATTTCGGACGAGCTTATTGCTGAAATGGCTGCAAAGGATCCTGCGGTCAAAAAAGTTTACGATTCGGTCGTCGGTTTCAGAAGTCAAGTCTCGCGTTGGACCGAGATTTCGGAGTTGGCTTTTTTGAAAGCGAGAGCGCTTTGATCGATAAACCTATAAAAAGCATTTCACCATTAACATCATGAAGAATTATAAGTTAATGCAATAGCTTGCCATGCTTTTGCAAAATAACTTTTCTCTCCTGTATGTAATTGTTCACCCCCCCCCCCCCCCCTCTATCGTTCCCACGCTCCGGCGTGGGAATGAAGACCGAGACGCTCTAGCGTCTCGTACCGCTGGAGCGGTACTCAGGCATTCCCACGCAGAGCACTCATCGTCATACATAAGTCAAAAATTACTCTTTTACAATCATTAGCCAATGAGACCTCGATACCATTTATTGTCACTTAACATCTCGACTTTCCCTCACCTAACGCTAGGTGAGGGAAAGCCAGTGATGTTCAATATCCGCAGATTTATCAAACAACACCGTTTCCAAATATACGATGACCTCTGTTTAGCAAGTTTACCGATACTTGTGTATAACGATGAGCGCAGAGCATGGGAACGATAATTGCCGGGGGACTGAATAGTTACTCCTGTATGGTTGCCAATATTTTTTAATATTTATATTGAAATACTTAATTAAAGAACCTCATGTGCTTTATGGTTAAACCGCCGAATTTAGGATCAAAAGCATTTTGTGGATTCGTTGCCTTGTTATATTGTCGGCATTGCGATGCTCGTTTGGGCGTGTTTGACGCATTCGAACATTAATTCGTCTAAGGCTTCTTCAGTCGAATAGTTGCCATGGTGCAGGCCGTATTCGAAGTGTGGGCAGTAATGCTTGATCTCGCCGTGTATCGTTATCGGGATTTGCGATTCCGGGAGCACGATGACAATTTTGACAATACCTTCGCTTTCCTCGGGTAATGGAGAGTTCAGGCGAATTTTAATGCCGGTATAGCTAATGTCGATTACGTCGCCGTCAATTTCAATCGGAGCCTGTCTGACTCGGTCGATGCTGACATGGGCTTTTAATTCCTTGACCGATATTCTTGGGTGGTTGCGTTGTTCGTTGTGCATGTGATGTATACTCATCGTAGATGAAAATTCGGCCTCGGGGTGCCCGTCAAAGGACGCCGTGAACCCAGCACTTAAATTCTATAGGTCATTGGCAATGATTTAATATTATGGCTAATTTAGGTGCTGGGTGAATACGTCCATGTAGGCTCTATGCCAGCTCCATGCTGGCAAAGCCTTTACCGAGCACCCCGAGGCCTCCTCCGGCACGGCCGAAATTAGAAGTGCGAAAGGTGTATGAATTAAAAAGTTTTGCTGCTTAGGATTTTGCCATAAATCATTTGAATCCAAGAAGTGTTATGTACCCGAAATGCTGTTCAAACGGTTTTCGATTTTTTGTTTATATTTCAATAAGTGAATGGTTTGTAATTCCGATGCGTTTTCAATGCCTAAGTTTGCGAGCGGTACGTCGATATCACTGATGTGAATAGGATATCGCTGATTGGATTGTCTAAATTCCAGAATATATTCCGCCGCTGCTGAAAGGGCGCGCTTACCGTAAGTTAGTGTCGAAAACTCTTTTTCGTTGCAATAAAGCGTGTAGGATGCCGAGTGTTCTCCTGATACGCGAATATCCAATTCGCGAGTCAAGTTTATTCTGTTTGGAACACTCGGAGTATATTTAATGATGGTACTGGGATTGTGTCGGATTTTATAGTGCTCGATTAACAGGCTGTCGTCAAAGAAATATCGGTTCAGAATATTATCTAGAAAATGTTGATAACGGCGCAACAAACCATCGATCTTTGCGGAAGGGTAGTACTGGCGAAACAGCGCGCCTTTTTCGTCCAGTAAATAAAGCTGTATACCTGTTTTCGTGGCAGTATGAAATACTTGAATCGTGTTGGCTTTATTCAATTTTAATAATTCGGGGATCTCGCTTTCTTCCAGGCAAAAAGGGTCGATATGCGTCGGGCTGAAAACCCCTTGGGCTTGGCTTAATTCGTTTAACAGTTCTTGACGAGTTCCAATGCTTCGATATTGTAGGGTTCTGTTTTTTCTCTGAAAAATATAATAATCTTTTGCTCCTGCCAGAATGTATCGGGGCGATTCGTCTGGACTTGACTGGCCGAACCAACTGATTAACGTTTGGAATACGCTTTGAGCTCGTTGACTAATGCTATTGGCGCGTGCCGAAGTATTACAAATAACTTTGACATCGCTATCAGCGATTGGAGGGCGATGATTGTTGAAGATGTCGGTGAAGGTGTCGAATAGACCGTCCAGTCCGAGTGCGCGGCTTGCGGTAACCTCCCCCCAGTTCGAGATGGAAATCCGGTTTACCGATTGAACAAACGATTGACGGCTTTTGCCGTAACTAAAAGGGTCGGAGCGTTCGCTCATGACAAGGCGTCCGTCATTGCGCTCACCCTCAGGATCCGTTCCGATATTGATGAATAATAGCGAGCTTTGACATTGGTTAGGTTGTTTATAGCTAGGTAGGTCGAGGTGTAATTTATCGAGTCTGCTGCTAATGAAGTCATGCAATTGTTCGGTCGTGGTTTGGAGTTCGTTCTTTGAGAGAGTGAGTGTTTTGCTGTCGAGGTTAAGTTTCAGTTTTTTATGGTATAGGCCGTTTACAATGATCCATGCCAGCAATTCGATTAAACTCCAGGTATTTTTTATCGGGCTTTGTTCAGCAAGATTGTCCGCAGTAACATGACCAAGATACAGGCTCCAGCCGCTTTGATTATCGGCGAAGCGAGTTTCTACGAGCGATAATTCCTGTTCTTTGGTTTGGAGTGCCGAGCGGGTTGTAATAAACTCGATTTTGCCTGGTTTTTTGTCTAGAAAGGAGTGCAGCTTGCGGCCTATCAGTTTGAGGTCTTCATTGTCCTTCAGATTACTTTGAACATGTTGCCCGGCAAAATTTAAAATCATACGATAACAGCCTGCGAGATGACGCAGAATGATGTCATGTTCACGGGTGGCTTTTTGTATGTTCCATGACTGTTGACTGCTGATTTCAGGCAGCAACGTTTCCGGCCATTGCCACCGATGCGCAATATGCTTGATGAATTCGGTGCGATAGAGTTGTTTTTGCGGGTCTTGTTCGATATTGGCAAAGCCCATGATTTTAATATATAGGCTATGCCTGATCAGTTCCAGGCGCGCGCGGTTAGCGGGCGAGCTAAGGTAATTCTCGAGTTTTTGATAAATCAATAGATAGGGGTCGAGATCCTCGAGCGAGAATTCACCGCCGTGAACGGCTTTTTTCATTTCCGAACAAAGCCATTGGGTATTGGGATACTCGCTTGCGTAACATTCCATCAGCATCAGTTTTAGCAGCGACTTATGCGGCGAGCCGATCGCTTTATAAATATGCCAGAGCGTGACGGTGATGAATTCTTCAGGAGGCGCGTTTTCCAAACTGCCGAAATCGATGACTTCCAGTTCCGAGATGAATTTGTTATCGAGTAAATGACTGATATAGCCGGTATGACGATGCTCTTCTTG
The DNA here is from genome assembly GCF_038051925.1 of Methylotuvimicrobium sp. KM2. NCBI lineage: Bacteria > Pseudomonadati > Pseudomonadota > Gammaproteobacteria > Methylococcales > Methylococcaceae > Methylotuvimicrobium > Methylotuvimicrobium sp. KM2. The sequence continues at coordinate 1,202,606 of NZ_CP150634.1, forward strand.
CGGCGGCACGAGCCACCAAGCCGGGGATCGGCCCGCGATATAGACGGCGGTACGATAAAATTCCTCCAGTAATAAATAGTGTTGGGTCTTTCCGCTGCTTTCATCGGAAATAGGGATATCTTGGCCGCTTTTAAATTTTTCATGATCGATCAGAAAAAAATGGACCTCGAGGTCTAAAGACGTGGCCCATTCTTCGATCGCGGTGGCTTTCTGCTGAAGTTCTTCTAGGGCGGAAGGCGGCAGGGCCGGGTCGTGACAAAGCCAGATATCCATATCGCTGGTTTTAGTGAAGGCAATGCTGCCGACGCTGCCCATCAAGAACAAGCCTAGAATCGGGTAATTTGCTAAGGCGCGCGTTTTGTATTGGTAGCTTCTCGAAAATTGGGCGGCATGCAGTAGGGCTTGACGTGTCGGTGAATAGTCTAGAATGCCGGCCGGGGTTTCAGAAGAAATAAAACCGGGCAATAACGGTACGTTTTGATGAAACAGCAAGGGGAGTAATTCTAAAAAGACTTGTTGACGCGGTTGCAAAAAGCTTTGAATGCGTTTTTGCTGAAGCAAATGCAAATTTTTGAAACGCTGGAGAATCGCTAGCAAATCTTTTTTGCTGATATCTTCTCCGGGCGAACCTAGGCGAATCGGTGTGAGATGTTTTTTTTCAACCATGTAGTCGTGAATGGTTAGCGATTGACAGGCATATTATTGTCTTCGGTATGGCAGTGCAGCAAGATTTGTGGGGATTTTGAGGCGCGGAAGCTCCCATCACGCAAAATTTTTCGTACTGTTATAACTTTAGGTTATCCCCTTTGTTAGTCAAATGTCGGTTCCGGGGCGAATGTCGATTTTGCATTATACCCATCGCAGATCAAAATTCGGCACCAGGGTGTCCGTCAAAGGACGCCGTGAATACATCCCTGTAGGCTCTATGCCAGCTCCATGCTGGCAAAGCCTTTGCCGCACACCCTGGCGCCTCCTCAGGCACTGCCGAAATTTGAAGTGCGAAAGGTATACGTTATTCTTGACGTTCGAGCGCTGCCGTCAATTCCCCATGGGTGGGGTGGGTTCACGGCGCATACACATCAAACTAAAAACGGCCAACCCGCATCCGCTCTTGCCCAAGTTGCTATTAAAGCATGTAGCCCGTATGCAGCGTAGCGGAATACGGGAATGGCGTGGCTCCGAGTTTCCCGGATTGCGCTACGCTCCATCCGGGCTACGCTGATTAGACTCGCCGGAAGTGGTCGGTTACGATTTAGCAACGAGGACCCGTGCTTAGCTTTATTCGCATGGTTTATGGCGGTCCTCGATAGACACAAGCCATACCTTTTATCCTAGAAAAAGCAGTTGGCATGTGTTGTAGACCGTTCGTTCTGAGCCAAGTCGAAGCATGAAAGGGCTACAACGCGTTCACCAGTTTGGTGAAGCCTCAAACTACCCTTCATCCTTCGACAGGGCTCTCCTGAGCGCAGCCGAAGGACTCAGTGCGTACGGTAGTTTTAGGCTCTCAACTACTCTTTTTTGGGTAAAAAATCAGTGGTTTGCCTCGATCTTTCGACTATGCTTTTCCATTCACCATTCACCATTCACCATTCACCATTCACCATTCACCATTCACCATTCACCATTCACCATTCACCAGCATTCAAGCATTCCCTGCAAGTTCGGCTCTCGCTTTGCTAATGGCCTCCCTAACGGTGTCCGGTGCGGTTCCGCCAATATGTTTTCGGGCGGCGACCGAGCCTTCAAGCGTTAATACGCTAAAGACATCTTCGTCAATGCAGTCGGAAAACTGTTGCAATTCCGTAAGGGTTAGCTCGGACAAGTCGCGTTCGGTTTCGACGCCGAGCCGCACGGCTCGACCGACAATTTCATGTGCATCTCGAAAGGCCAAGCCTTTCCGGACCAGATAATCGGCTAGATCGGTCGCGGTCGCGAAGCCTTGTTTCGCGGCGCGGTACATTTTGTCTTTTTTTGCGCTCAAGCGGGGCACCATGTCCGCGAATGCGCGCAGGCAATTGATTAGGGTGTCGGCAGTATCAAACAACGGTTCTTTGTCTTCTTGATTATCCTTATTGTAGGCGAGAGGTTGGCTTTTCATTAGCATCAACAGCGACATCAAATGTCCGGTTACGCGCCCCGATTTGCCGCGTACCAACTCCGGAACATCGGGGTTTTTCTTTTGCGGCATGATAGATGAGCCGGTGCAGAAAGCATCAGGAATATCGATGAAATCGAATTGGGCGCTGGACCATAATACCAGCTCCTCGGAGAAACGCGAGAGATGCATCATGATCAAACTGCCCGCGGCACAAAACTCGATTGCGAAATCGCGGTCGCTGACCGAATCCAATGAATTGGCCGACGGTTCGGCAAATTGCAACAGTTGCGCGGTCATGTGCCGGTCGATCGGATAACTGGTGCCAGCCAGTGCCGCGGCACCTAACGGCATGATATTGATTCGTTTTAGGCAGTCGGCTAAGCGCTCGTTGTCGCGCTTGAGCATTTCGAACCAAGCCATCAGATGATGTCCGAAAGTGATCGGTTGCGCGACCTGCAAATGGGTAAAACCGGGCATGATCGTGTCTGATTCGCGTTCGGCAAGGTTTAAAAGCGCATTTTGTAAGCGAGTTAGTTCGGCGCGGATACGCTTGATTTCATCGCGTAAATAAAGCCTAATGTCTGTCGCGACCTGATCGTTGCGGGAGCGTCCGGTATGCAGCTTTTTGCCGGCAATGCCGATCATATCGGTCAGGCGAGCTTCGATGTTCATATGGACGTCTTCTTGTTTGACGGACCAATTAAATTGACCTTGCTCGATTTCGATGCCGATTTTTTGGAGGCCGTCGATGATCGCATCGCGTTCGTTTTCGGTGAGGATGCCGATTTTGCCCAGCATTGTTGCGTGAGCGATCGAGCCTTGAATGTCTTGCTGGGCCATGCTTTTGTCGAAGTCGACCGAAGCGGTAAAGATTTCTACAAAGGCGTCGGTGGCCTCGGCAAATCGGGCGCTGGATAGTTTTTCGGAGTTAACGTTGGTCATGAGTTTCGGTACTGAAATTAAAAATAATTCATTATAAGCGATGCGCAGGCTTTCGTTGTTCTGAAAATTATTGATTCGCCCCATTTGCGTATCTGTGAAGAAAAAGTTTTCAATAGGGCATGAGTTCTGTAAGTGCCTAGAAGTAAAGTGAGTTTTTTAGGCCGTTCAAGGCTTTGTTTGCCGAAAATGAAACTCGCTAAGGATTGTACTTGTCGGACAGGTTACAATATGCATTTTTAGTTGAATATTGGGTGTTGTTTTGGCAAATCAAATCATTCGTATCGCAACTCGCAAGAGCCCTTTGGCTTTATGGCAGGCCGAACATGTCGCCGACCGGTTGAAGCGGGCTTTTCCTGGACTCGAAACCGAATTGGTCACGATGACCACGAAGGGCGACAAATTGTTGGATGCGCCATTGGCTAAGGTTGGCGGCAAAGGCTTATTCGTCAAGGAATTGGAACAGGGTATGCTGGAAGGCAGGGCCGATATTGCCGTGCATTCAATGAAGGATGTGCCGGTGGAATTTCCGGATGGCTTGCATTTGTCGGTGATTTTACAGCGTGAAGATCCTACCGATGCCTTTGTGTCTAATCACTATGCTTCGCTGAGCGAGCTGCCCGAACAACCTAGAATAGGGACATGCAGCTTGCGCAGACAATGTCAAATCAAGGAAAAATTTCCCAATGCCGAAATATTGACATTAAGAGGTAATGTCAATACCCGTTTGGCCAAGCTCGATGCGGGCGAATTCGATGCGATCATCCTTGCCTCAGCCGGGCTGATTCGCTTAGGAATGCAGGATAGAATCGCCGCGCGGCTCGATCCTAGCGAAAGCCTGCCGGCCATTGGGCAAGGCGCGATCGGTATAGAATGCCGAAGCGACGATACGGTTATCAATGAATTATTGAGTCGGCTGCATGATCCGGAAACCCATATTTGTGTATCGGCGGAGCGTGCGATGAATGCTCGATTAAAAGGCGGTTGCCAAGTCCCGATAGCCGGTTTTGCGACCTTGCAATCGGGTACTCTTTATATGCGTGGCTTGGTCGGCGATCCGGACGGTAGTGTGATATATCGCGCCGAACGAAGCGGGCCGGCCGAACAGGCCGAGCAGATCGGTGTGTCTATTGCCGAAGAGTTATTGGCTAACGGCGCCGATAAAATTTTGCAAGCTTTGTTTTAGATTAATGACGAATGCAAAACCGTTTTCAGTGCTGGTGACTCGCCCGGTTCATCAGGCGCACAATTTGACTCGAATGATCGAAAGTCGTGGTTGGCAGGCCGTGCCCTTTCCGGTACTCGAAATTGTTCCGCTGCCTCGCTCGACTGGCGGATTCGATAAGCTGGAAAGACTGCCGTATTTCGATTGCGTAATCTTTGTTAGCGCTAATGCGGTAAATTTTGCGCTCCAAGCGAATAATGGCAAAATAGCCCCATTTAAACAGTGTAAAATCGCCTCGGTTGGAAAAGCCACGGCCAGAGCCTTGGAGTCTGCGGGACTCGTCGTGGATTGGGTGCCTGAGACTGGTTTCGATAGCGAAGCTTTATTGACACTGCCTTATTTTCATGGGGTTGAGGGACGCTCCTTTTTAATAGTCAGGGGCGAAGGCGGTAGGGAAAAACTTGCCGATACTTTGCGCGAAAGAGGTGCGGTCGTTGAATATTGCGAGGTCTATCAAAGAATTCGACCGCAATCCGATGTTCAGCCGGTGGTCGATTTGTTAAAACGCAGAGAACTTAGCCTGATCACGGTAAGCAGCGGTGAAGCATTGCGCAATCTTGTGGAAATGTTAAGTTCTTACGCAAAGCCGGAATTGATGTCCGTCCCGTTGGTCGTTATCAGCGAAAGAATGAAATGTCTTGCCGAGGATATCGGCTTTAAAAGAATCGTTTTAGCCTCCGGTCCGGATGACGAAGCGATTGTTCGAAAAGTAACTACTGTGTGCAATGGGGAATAGTGTGGCCGAAGTGACTGAAAATCAAGAGCGGGAAGCGGAAGCTGAAACGGATACAAAAACGGCGAATAGCAGCGAAAAAGTACACCGATCCCGAAGCGGGTTTTGGCTGGCTGTGATCGTTTTTTTAGTTATCCTATCGATAGTTGGCATAGGCTTGTTTTTATTTGCTCAATTAAGACAGCAGCAGGAGACGCTCGGCGGTGAAGTCTCTAAAGGCGATATGCAATTATTCGAATTGACTAAGCAAATTAGCGGCTACCAAACGCAAATTGCCGCGATTCAATCGCATTTGACGACGATCGAATCGGATTTGAAAGCGAAAGATAGGTTGATTAACGAATCCTTAACCGAGTTTTCTCAACTGCAGTCCGAAAAATTGGAAGCGATGCGTACCGATTTGAATACTCGAATTCAACAGGTTCAGCGCCAATTGGGTAAAACGCGTGGCGATTGGTTAATCGCCGATGCCGAGTATTTGCTTAGCGTCGCAAATCAGCGCCTGCAATTGACCGGTGATGTCGAGACTGCTCGTGAAGCCTTGCAAGCGGCGGATCAACGTTTGCGTGAAAGCGGCGATGCGGCCGCCTATAAAGTACGCGAACAGATTGCCAAAGAAATTGCCGAATTAGGTAAGGTGCAATTGCTCGATATTGTCGGGGTTTATTCGTCAATCAGAACATTAGAGACCGAAATCGGTAAGTTGTCGTTGATTAAACCTTATTCAGGTAAACCTCTGACGCCGTCTGAAGAAATACACGATCATGCTCAGCATACCGATGAAGAGCACGACCTTCTGTCGAAAGCGTTAAAAAGTTTGCAAGGTGTCGTAACGGTAAGGCATACCGACCAGCCCATCACTGAAATTATTACGCCGGAGGAAGCGCAGTTTACTCGCCAACAATTGCGAGTCAAATTAGAAATGATAAAAATCGGTTTGGTGCAGCAAAACGAAGTTTTATACAAGGCCAGTATTGCCGATGCCAAGGAATGGGTAGCCGAACATTTTACAAGTAATTCTATCGCCAGAAACTTCGTGACCGAATTGGATAAGCTCGAAGCAATTAGTTTACATAGTCAATATCCCGATATCAGTCATTCGCTAAAAATGCTACGCGATATCACTAAACTTAGAATCGAAACCGATAAGGCTTTGTCGGCTCCTGAGTCATCCTAAATATAACAACGGGTACATTATGAAAAATATTATTTTTTTTCTGGGCTCGCTGTTTATCGCCATCGCGGTCGCTTTTGGGATACACAGTTGGTTTTCTCGCTACGACGATCCGGGCTATGTCTTGATTGGTATCGGCCATTGGTCGTTGGAAACCTCTTTGGTAGTGTTAGGTGTAACGTTAGTCATCGCCTTTTTTCTGTTCTATATGTTTTTTCGCCTGTTGGGCTGGTTGCTTCGGCTACCCGGCAAGGTTAAATCTCATGGTCAAAGCGTCAAATACAACCGATCTCAAGAAGCTTTGATCGCAGGCTTAGTGGATTCGGCGGAAGGAAATTGGGAAAAAGCCGAAAAAATTCTGATCAAACATGCTTCGCATAGCGGCGCGCCATTGATTCATTATTTGACCGCGGCACGCGCCGCTCAGTCGCGCGGAGCTGTTGAAAAGCGCGATGAATATCTAAGAATTGCCGCGGAGCGATCGCCGGGCGCCGATATTGCGGTTGGTTTGACCCAGGCGGAAATGCATTTGTCGGAGCAGCAGTTCGACCAAGCGCTTGACACGCTGAAAAAACTACACTCCATCAATCCCGGCCATGCCAGCGTTTTGAAGCTGTTGCATCAGACGTATCGCCAATTAGGGGACTGGGAGGCGATACGCAAAATTATTCCGTCGATGAATAAAAGTAAAGTGTTGATGGAAACCGAAATCAAACTGCTGGAAGCCGAGGTTTTTAGCGGCTTGTTGAGGCAGACGGCGGAAAACGGAGATTATACCAAGATTCAAGAAGTCTGGCAGGAGGTGCCTGATTATATTAAGCGTATACAAGGGATTCCCGCGATTTATTTTGCCGCTATGATCGATGTTGGTGCGGGCGCCAAAATAGAGGACGAGTTAGCACGCTCGATTTCCGAGGATTGGGACGAAACTTTGTTGGTATTGTTCGGGAGCGTTCAATCTAACGACCCTCAAAGGCAGCTTAAAACCGCAGAAGGTTGGCTTAAGGCCTATCCCGATAATGCAGTTTTGTTGAGAGTTCTCGGTAAAATCAGTAAACGTTGTAAAGAAAAGGATAAGGCCGGCCAATATTTGGAAAAAAGTATTGCCTTGGAGCCTTCGGTTTCGGCTTATCAATTGTTAGCAGACTTATTGACCGAAAAAGGCGATAAAAATTCGGCGCTTGAATGTTACAAATGCGCTCTCGACTTGGCCTCCGGCGAAGTGGCGCGCCAGGTGGAAAATATTACGGGCTAACCGGCTGAAAAAAATCGCTAATTGGAAATTTTTGGCGCTTCAGAAAAGCTATTATCATCCTGGAAAAAGCTTTTTGTCCACGAAACACACGAAATACATACCTTTCGCACTTCAAATTTCGGCATTGTCGGAGGAGGGCCTTGGGGTGCTCGGTAAAGGCTTTGCCAGCATGGAGCTGGCATAGAGTCTACATGGACGTATTTACGGCGTCCTTTGACGGGTACCCCAAGGCCGAATTTTCATCTACGATGGGCATATTACGAAATCCTTAGTGCCCCCTCTTTTTTTCCGGAATGTTAAGGCTAAACATCGTGCGAGTTATTTATTCCGCCGTTTTTTATTTATTATTGCCGCTGATTTTTGGGCGATTGCTTTGGCGGAGTATCAAGGCGCCCGAATATCGTAATCGATATTGGGAGAGGCTTGGGCTGTATCGGCACAGTTTCGAAGGTTCGTTTATCTGGTTTCATGCCGTATCGGTCGGAGAGGCCGAGGCGGCTTTTCCGTTAATTAAGCGCCTTCAGCAAGATTATCCTGCAAAAAAATTCCTGATTACTACGACCACGCCGACCGGTTCCGCGCGTGTTCAAGCCGTTTTAGCCGATTCTGTCGCTCATGTTTATCTTCCTTATGATACGCCCGATTCGGTCGCGCGGTTTATTGCGGCATTTAGGCCCGAGCTTGGCGTCGTCATGGAAACCGAAATTTGGCCCAATCTATTTGCAGCCTGCGAGGCAAAGGGTATTCCATTATGCATTGTCAATGCTCGATTGTCCGATAGATCCGCGCGCGGTTACGCCAAAATTCCGAGCCTAATTAAGCCGGCGCTTACTTGCGTGAGTCAAATTGCCGCTCAAACGCAGGAAGATGCCGAACGATTCGTGTCGATCGGCGCGGAGCGGGAGCGCGTTCAATCGGTCGGCAATATGAAGTTCGATATCGACATCGATTCGCAATTGCCTGATCGAGGTAAGCAACTGAAGCAGGAATACTTCGCCGGACGTTTTATTTGGATTATCGCTAGCACGCATAAAAACGAAGAAGCGATTTTTTTGGGTCTTTATCCGAAGCTCAAAGCCATGATACCTAAATTGCTGTTACTGCTCGTACCTCGTCACCCTGAGCGGTTTTCCGAAGTCGAGCAACTGGTTGTCGGCAATGATTTAAAGCTGATAACCCGTTCGTCCGGATTGAAATGTGCGGATGAAACCGATGTATTTTTGTTGGACAGTATAGGCGAGTTGAAGTTGTTTTATGCGGCTGCCGATTTGGCTTTTGTCGGCGGCAGTATGGTGCCGGTCGGAGGGCACAATATTTTAGAGCCGGCAGCGCTTGGTGTTCCGGTAATGTTCGGCCCTTACATGGATAATTTCAGAGAAATTCAATCCAATGTGTTAGCCGCTGAAGCAGCCGTTCAATGTTCCAATGAAGCAGAGATCCTCTCTAATATTGGTTATTTCCATCAAAATCGAGCAGTGCGTGATGCATTGGCTCAAAAGGGATTGCAATTTGTCGCTGATAACAAGGGGGCTTTGGATAAAATTGTAACCCTGATCGCTTCGTTACTCGGGCGCAATAATGCTAGATCGGCGTAGTATGGTGAAAGAGGGCTTGACAAGTAGTAAAAATATCGAATCATTTCACTGCTCACTATTTTCGAGGGCTAACCCTTATAGGATTAAAACTTGTCGGGAGCTTCATTCAAAATAAACGCCGAACTTTTTCGAAAATGGTTATTATCCGCTTCTGTGGTCTAATGATATTAATAATAAATGGAGAACATACATGCTCAAACAAGAATTAGTGGACGAACTCAATATATTGTTGCATTACAACCTAGCGACGACACTCGAGGGAATCAAAATCCATAAGGATGCCAATGCCTCTGTAATCGATGCGGTAGCGCGTTTGTACCAAAAAGGCTTGGTAACGCAAGCAGATGGCGGATATTTGACTGACCTTGGTCGAACGGCAGCCGAGCATGCTCAAGCTTGTCATATTATTCTTACCTCCGGTTGAGGTTGTTGCTTACGGGTTTTCGGGAGGCTTAAACGATGAAAGTATTTTTATTATTCTCCGGTAGCGGCACGATGGTTGTGATGACGGATCGTTCGCAAGTCGACGACCAGTCTTTTTTAGCGGTGCTGGCAGGCAAGGGCGTCGAAAAGTTTGTGGCCTATGAAATTCCGATATCTTTGGCCAGAGATCGCTATGGACATCATTTCGAAAAAGCCGAACAAGAATTGAATGCGGATCGTCCTTTGCGAGTGCTTGATTATAACGGCGAACGCGCAATGCGTTTGTTTCGATTCGCCGAATTGGGCGCTGTGGTCATGCATGAGCCGGAAGGATATACGGAGCAAAAAAGTTTTTGATGGCCCCGTCTCTTTTTTTCAAATGCGCTTGTCGCTTATGTATGTCCTACAAGGCTAATTTCTCACGCTGATTGACTCGAAGTCTGGTGATTTGATTGCGGTTCTTGTATAGTTCGCCGCTTTTTTCCGGATATAAACTATGGTGGAAACCGATGTCGTCGTAATCGGTGCGGGCGCTTCGGGGTTAATGTGCGCCATCGAAGCAGGTAAGCGCAAGCGCAATGTGAAAGTGTTGGAATTAGCCGCAAAGCCCGGTAAAAAGATTCTGATGTCCGGAGGCGGACGCTGTAACTTCACCAATTATTCGGTTGAGCCGGACAATTATATTTCACATAATCCGCATTTTTGTAAATCGGCCTTGAGTCGATTTACACAATGGGATTTTCTGGATTGGGTTCAGCGTTATCGCATCCCTTATCACGAGCGAGAATTCGGTCGTCTGTTTTGTAACGACAGCGCTAAGGATATTCTTAACATGCTGTTGACCGAGTGCGATTCGGTCGGTGTCGACATTGATTTGAATACCCACATCGAAGCCATTGAGCATCGTTCCGATGGAAAATTCCTGATTAACACCAAGCTGCAAAATTATTTATGCCGTTCGCTAGTGATTGCTACCGGCGGTCTGTCGATTCCTAAAATGGGAGCGACGCCTTTCGGCTATAAAATCGCCGAACAATTCGGTATTAAAGTTTGGCCGACCTCGGCGGGCTTGGTTCCGTTTACGCTGCAACCGGACGACAAGCAGCGATTATCCGAACTTTCCGGTATCGCACTGTTATGCCGGGTAAGTTGTTTAGAGCAAAGTTTCACCGAGAATTTGTTGTTTACCCATCGGGGTCTAAGCGGTCCGGCGATGCTGCAGATTTCGAACTACTGGCGTCCCGGACAGTTCTTGACGATCGATTTGTTACCCGAGACCGATCTTGCCGAGCATCTTTGGCAGCTTAAAACGACAAAGTCTAAAGCCGCGTTAAAGACCGTGCTAGCCGAATTATTGCCGAAACGTTTGATCGCCTATTTAATCGAAGAAAAGTTGCTGAATAGTAATATGGCGGATTTATCGGCTGCTCAAATCGATGCTATTACCGACAGTATCAACCATTGGACGATCAAACCAAACGCGACGGAAGGCTACCGCACCGCGGAAGTGACGCTGGGCGGCGTCGATTGCAACGCGATTTCATCGAAAACGATGGGCTGCCATGATGTGCCGGGTTTGTATTTCATCGGCGAAGTACTCGATGTGACCGGTTGGCTCGGCGGTTATAACTTTCAATGGGCTTGGTCGTCGGGTTGGTGCGCCGGGCAATATGTTTGAACGGCTTGAAACCGATGATATCGTCCCCATAGTCCCGGATACTGCATCCATTGAAAAGATTATTAGTAATTATTCAGCATAAGTCATGTATGAGCAGGTGTCAGGCATTGATTTCTAAGGACGCGTGAATACATCCCTGTAAGCTCTGACTGCAACGTCCTGTTGCAGACAGCCTTATGAATCAATGCCTGACACCAACCTATCGCATGCGCTGAATAGTTACGATTATTATTGTTTAAATCATCATGAAAAAGTTATTCAACAAAAGTTTAATCACGAACTTGCTGGCGGTTTTGATCGTTGTTACCGGCTATGTGTGCCCTGTACAGCAGGATTTAATGAAAGCGGTCGGTTTTTTTGCATTGTCGGGTGCGATTACCAATTGGTTGGCCGTGCATATGTTATTTGAAAAAGTGCCGTTGTTATATGGCTCCGGCGTCATCCCCAATCGTTTCGAGGAGTTTAAATCGTCGATCAAGCTTCTGATGATGCAACAGTTTTTTACCGTCGAAAATGTCGAACATTTTATCGAGAAAGAAGAACGGGAAGGCGGCAAGGTATTGAATTTAGAGCCGATATTGAATGCAGTCGATTATGACCGGGTTTACGAAGGTCTGGTGGCTTCGATCATGAACTCTTCATTCGGCGGCATGTTGATGATGATGGGTGGAGAAGACGCATTAAAGCCGCTCAAAGAGCCTTTTACCGAGAAAATGAAACTCATTTTGACCGAAACGGTCGATTCGGAGCGCTTCAAAGAAGCTTTACATCATAGTTTGGACGCTCATAAGATTGGCGAAGATATTGTCGACAAAATCGAGACTGTTATCGATAAACGCTTGAATCAATTAACGCCTCAGCTAGTCAAGGAAATCGTGCAGACCATTATCCGCCAACACTTGGGATGGCTTGTGGTTTGGGGCGGTGTTTTCGGCGGCTTGATCGGTGCCGCGTTCAGCTTTATATAGTCATGGGCGACATTCAGTTACATTATGAAACCTTCGGCGAAGAGCGCGCGCCGCCAATGGTTATCTTGCACGGCTTCTTAGCTTCGTCTCGCAACTGGAGGCAAATTGCCAAGCGTTTGTCCGAGCGTTTCCGTGTTTATGTGCCGGATCAGCGCAATCATGGCGCATCGCCCCATGCCGAGAGCATGGACTATCCGCTGATGGCATCCGATCTGGCGACATTCATGGATCGTCTGAATTTAGAATCGGCTACCTTGCTTGGACATAGCATGGGCGGCAAGACCGCGATGTGGTTCGCGCTCAATTATCCCGAGCGGGTGTCGCGTTTGTTAGTCGCGGATATTGCGCCGGTCGCTTATCAACACAATTTCGATCGTATTATCGAGGCGCTTGACCGCTTGCCTTTAGCATCGCTTTCGAATCGTAAACAGGCTGATGATTTTTTGTCTGAGGCGATTCCCGATATTGGCTTCAGGCAATTTTTATTGCAAAACTTGATATTGCGGGATGGACAGTATGCTTGGCGCATCAATCTGGATTATTGCCAACAGTCGGCCGATTATATCGTCGGTTTTCCTTCCGTCGAGGGAGTGGCGGGTTTTGTCGGAGAGGTATTGTTCATAACCGGAGAAAATTCCACTTATTTTCGGCCCGAAGCCGTTCCGGCGTTGTTTCCTAACGCGGCTGTCGCAACAATTGCGAATGCCGGGCATTGGTTGCATGCCGAACAGCCTGAGCACTTCGTCAAGGTAGTCGAGGATTTTGTCATGGATCAGTTTAAATAATCCGCCTAGTTTGCCGATACTATCTGTATATGGATAAAAACGACCGGGTTATGAATATGAAACTTTTTAGTGGGTTGATTGTATTATTATTAATTGTTTCGACTGCAAAGGCTTATGCAGAGTTTTACGAAGTGCCGATGATGGATGCAAAATGGGACGTTGAAAGCGGTCAATCGGAGTGCCTTCTTAAACAAACCGTCCCCAATTATGGCGTAGCGGTGTTCAGTCATCGTTCCGGGGCTGCGTTAAAATTCTCATTGCAGGAAAGACGAGTTAAGGCCGATATCATTAAGGCGAATGTCATCGAAGCAACAGCACCTTGGATACATAACGAGTTAGCGTCACCTAATCATGCGGTATATTTGGACGGTGCTGCGCATGGCCGAGATTTTGATCGGCTCAGTGTGTATGGCGATGCAGCGGAAGATATGCTCGATGCATTATTGCGAGGTAACGCGCCGACCTTTGTCTACGTGCGGGCATCGACGGTCTTAGATATGCGCGAAATTAGGGTATCGGTATCGCCGATTAAGTTTTTGGAAAGCTATGATGATTTTGTTCAGTGCCGGGAAAAGTTGTTACATAGTCGTTCAAGAGTCGTTTATTGAAAATTTTCCCTAGGATTTGGTTGCTTGGATTCCAGTTATGCTTGATTGCCGAGGGCGATCAGTGTGCTATTGTTTAATAATTGTCCAAGAGTATTAAAAACGGGTTAAAATGCTCTGCGAATTAAGTTAGACTTACTGAAAAGTATTGGTATAGTGTATTCATAGTTTATTTAGGCTAGCTAAAAATAATAAGGAGAAAGCGGATGTCGAAAGGGCAAAATTTGCAGGATAATTTTTTAAATACACTCAGAAAAGAGCATACCCCTGTATCGATTTTTTTAGTGAACGGAATCAAGCTGCAAGGTCGTGTCGATTCGTTCGATCAATATGTCATTATGCTAAAGAACACGGTCAGCCAAATGGTTTATAAACATGCCATTTCAACGATCGTTCCAGGAAAACCCGTAAAAATCACCCGTGATAACGAACTCATTGAAGATTAACGATACAAGGAGCGCTTGATTGTTTGAGCGTCCAAATGCCGGTGAACGGGCCGTGCTCGTTCACCTCACCTTACATACTTCACCCGAAGACCTTTCGGAATTGAAAGAATTGGCTAAGTCGGCGGGTGCCGATCCGGTTTATGTGTTGACCGGCAGCCGGCAAAGCCCCGATTCGAAATATTTTATCGGTACCGGCAAGCTTGAGGAGCTCAAGCAGGCTATTAGCGATTATTCGGCCGATATCGTCTTATTTAATCATCCTTTATCACCAAGCCAAGAGCGCAACCTCGAAAAAGCGTTGGAAGTTCGTGTGGTCGATCGCAATGGTTTGATCTTGGATATTTTTGCACAGCGGGCGCAGACTTTCGAGGGTAAGCTTCAAGTCGAATTGGCTCAATTGCGGCATTTATCCACTCGCCTAATTCGCGGCTGGACGCATTTGGAGCGGCAAAAAGGCGGGATCGGCTTAAGGGGACCCGGTGAAACACAGCTTGAGACCGACCGCAGGCTTTTGGGGGTTCGGATCAAACAAATTCAACGCCGCTTGAATAAAGTTGCCAAACAGCGACATCAAGGGCGAAGTAAACGTAAAAAAGCTGAAGTTCCATCGGTTTCGTTGGTCGGTTATACCAATGCGGGGAAGTCGACGCTATTCAATACGATGACCGGCGCGGAAATTTATGCGGCCGACCAGTTATTTGCGACGCTCGATCCAACTTTGCGCCAATGCGTATTGCCCAATAATGCCGAAATTGTCTTGGCCGATACCGTTGGATTCATTCGGCATTTACCTCATGAGTTGGTTGCTGCTTTCAGATCGACACTACAAGAAGCTAGCGAGGCAAATCTACTTCTGCATGTGATCGATGCTAATGCCGAAGACCGCGATGAAACTATAGCCCAGGTTAATCAGGTTTTAGAGGATATCGAAGCGAATGAAATCAGACAGCTGCAAGTGTTTAATAAAATTGACCTCTTGCCGGATATTGAGCCGCATATCGATAGGGATGATGAAGGTAATGCTCTGAGAGTCTGGTTGTCGGCCGAAACCGGTGCAGGCATTGATTTGCTGTATCAGGTGTTGGCCGAAATTTTTGCTTCCAGCAAAGTGCGACGACAGATTAATCTTTTGCCAACTCAAGGCGACGTTCGAGCGAAGCTTTTCCGTCTGGGAACGGTCCTCGAGGAAGAAGTGAGCGATACGGGAGGATGGGATTTACTAGTCGAAATCGATAAAAAGCATTTGGGTGTTTTGAAATCGCTTGATAAGTTGGAGGCGTAGTATGAATATTCTTATCTCGATAGGTGGGTTTGTATAAAGGTGGTTTTTTTAGGATAATCCCCGACTTGATGATTATCAATAATACAAATGCTTGTTGCTCTCTTCGTGTTTGCGGTCTTTATCGGAAGCAGTCAATAAAATAAGGGTAAAACGTGAGAGACAAAAATAATTTTTGTTTAAATTTATAGGTTTATTAAGTGATTGAAGCGGTTGCGAATGTTGATTTTTCATATTACCGATTTTTTATTTTACTGTAATAGACGTCTTTTTAATGTTTAATTTAAGAAAATCCAAATGGAGCATAGCTATGTCCTGGAATGAGCCTGGCGGCGGTAAAAAAGATCCTTGGAGCGGTCGTGGAGGAGACGATAAAGGACCTCCGGATCTGGATGAAGCGATCAGAGCGCTTCAGGAAAAGATAGGCGGAATTTTTGGCGGGGGCGGTGGAGGCGGTAGTTCGCCTGGCGGCTCGATGAAAGGCTTCGCGTTTCTTGTTGGAGGTGCCGTCGTATTGTGGGGCCTTAGTGGCTTTTACATCGTAGATGAAGGTAATCATGGTGTTGTGACACGTTTCGGTAAATACACCGAAACGACCCAGGCCGGCTTGAATTGGCACATACCAGCCCCCATCGAAAGCGTCGAATTAGTTAATGTCAGACGACAACGCTTTATAGAAGTCGGGTATCGTAGCGGTGGATCTCAACAGACTTTGGGGTCGGTGCCGAAAGAAGCGTTGATGTTGACTAAAGACGAAAACATCGTCGATGTCCGTTTGGCTGTGCAATATCAAGTCAAGGATGCGAAGGATTTCCTGTTCAACATCGTTAGCCCTGAGATCACATTAAAACAGGTGACCGAAGCGGCTCAACGCGGTGTGGTCGGTTCGAGTAAAATGGACTTTGTCTTGACCGAAGGGCGTACTGAAATTGTAGCGCAAATCCGGGAGGAAATTCAGGAGGTCATGGATTCTTATGAATCGGGCGTCCAAATTACCAGTGTCAACTTGCAGGATGCCCAGCCGCCTGAGCAAGTTCAGGGGGCGTTTGAAGATGCGATCAAGGCTCGAGAAGATCAGCAGCGTTTAATCAATGAAGCGGAAGCTTATTCGAACGATGTCATCCCGAAAGCACGCGGCGCCGCGGCTAGGAAGATGCAGGAAGCCGAAGGTTATAAGCAGCAGGTGATAGCTCGTGCGGAAGGTGAAGCCAGTCGTTTCTTGGCTTTGCTCGGCGAGTATAAAAAGGCTCCCGAGGTGACGCGTAAGCGCTTGTATATCGAGTCTATGCAGAGCGTATTGACCCATTCCAATACCGTTTTCCTTGATGTTAAAGGCGGTAATAATTTGATGTATTTACCCTTGGATAAATTGATTAAACAATCTCCAACGGAAGAATCTGCGCCAAAGCCTCAAACCGGCAACGTGACGCAAACTAGGCCGATCGATCCGGTTTTTCGAACCACTACTCGCGGTCGTGAAGGAAGGGGACGCTAATGACTTTGAATAAAATTTTAATCGGTGTAGCCGCAATCCTATTCGTTGGGTTGATGTGCGTTTTTACCGTATCGGAAACTGAAAAAGCTATTAAATTCAAGTTGGGTGAAATCGTCAAAGACGACTATGAGTCCGGTATCCATTTCAAATGGCCAATCGTCAATAATGTCAAAAAATTCGATAGCCGTATTCAAACAATGGATACTACGCCGGAGCGTTTTTTGACCGCAGAGAAGAAAAACGTAATCGTCGACTCTTTCGTCAAATGGCGAATCGGCGATGTCAAGGCGTTTTATACGGTAGTTGGCGGTGATATTAATCAGGCCAATTTAAGACTGGATCAAATCATTAAGGATGCCTTTCGTAGCGAATTCGGTAAACGCGATATCACGCAGTTGGTCGCGACCGACCGAAAAATCATTCGGGAAATCTTGATTGATAAAACTAGAGAGATCGCGGCTGATTTAGGTCTCGATATTATCGACGTTCAAGTCAAGCGTATCGATTTACCGTCTGATGTCAGTAACTCGGTGTTTAGAAGGATGGAAGCCGAACGTGAGCGGGTAGCCAGGGAGTTTCGCTCTCAAGGTTCCGAGGCCGCTGAACGTATTCGGTCCGATGCCGATAGACAACGTGTCGTAATTCTTGCCGAAGCCTTTAGAGAAGCCGAGAAGCTGCGAGGCGAAGGCGATGCGATTTCGGCCGATACCTATGCTAAAGCGTTTACAAAAGATTCTGAATTTTACAGCTTTTATCGTAGTATCAATGCATATAAAGATACATTTAACGATCCTGAGCGCATGATGGTCATCGATCCGGAATCGGAGTTCTTTAAATACTTCAAGTCTCAGAAATAAAGACTGGTAAAATTTATTGTTCAATTAAGTCGATTGGACATTTGACAAAACTAACGCTCCGTCTTTACGGGGCGTTTTGTTTGAGTGGGTACGTAAAAAATGCAACAAAAAAATACTTGGCTTTTGCCGGATGGTATCGAAGAAGTCTTGCCGGCTGAAGCCAAGCACCTGGAAAATCTTAGGCGCAAGTTATTGGATGTTTTTTCGTGTTGGGGATATTCTCTAGTCATTACGCCAATGATAGATTATTTGGATTCTCTGTTGACCGGGTCCGGTCATGATTTGGATCTCCAAACCTTTAAATTAACCGATCAGCTGAGCGGTGAAATGCTGGGCATTCGTGCCGATATGACGCCACAGGTTGCGCGTATCGACGCACATAACCTTAATAACTGTTCGCCTGCCCGGTTATGCTATGTCGGCACGGTATTGCATACGCTTGGCGACCCGCTCGAAAAAACCCGGAGTCCGATGCAGATCGGTGCGGAGCTCTACGGTCACGAAGGTCGTGAGAGCGATGTCGAAGTTATCTCGCTAATGTTGGAAATGTTGGCGATGACTGGTTTGAAAAATATTCATCTCGACTTGGGACATGTCGGCATTTATCGAGCCTTATCGGAACAGGCTGAGTTAACCGATGCCGACGAATCGGCATTGTTCGATGCGTTGCAGCGAAAAGCGCGGCCGGAAATTCGAGGGCTCATAGATGGATTGACTGTCGATGAGAACCTGAAAACAATGCTGCTCAAGTTGCCGGAACTGAATGGTGGTTACGAAACAATCGAGCAAGCACGAGCCGTGTTTGCCGATGCCGGCGATGCCGTAAAACAGGCCTTGGCAGATTTGCAAATGATTGCCGATCAAATGGCGGTCGCTTTTCCTGATTTGCCGTTGAGTTTCGATTTGGCCGAGCTCAGAGGCTATCGCTATCATACCGGCGTCGTGTTTGCGGCTTTCATGCCGAGCGTAGGGCGCGAGATAGCTAGAGGCGGACGCTACGACAATATCGGCGAAGTCTTCGGTAGGGCCCGTCCTGCAACCGGTTTTAGCGCCGATTTAAAATTATTATCGGTTTTAAGTAAAGACATTATTCCGCTTGATCGGCCGGAAATTATTTTTGCCCCCGCTTCCGAAGACAGGGAGTTGGCCGAAAAAATTCGGGATTTACGTGCCGAAGGCCGTACCGTCATCCGTGAATTACCCGGACAGACCGGAAACTACAAAGAGCTTGGATTTACTTCGATCTTGGAAAAAAATAATACCGATTGGATTGTTAAGGCTATCGCTTAATTTTGGAATCATCATGGGAAAAAATGTTGTTGTCATCGGCACTCAATGGGGTGACGAAGGAAAGGGTAAACTGGTCGATTTGCTGACCGATCAGGCGGACGCTGTCGTCCGTTTTCAAGGCGGCCACAATGCGGGTCATACCTTGGTCATTCAAGGCCAGAAAACCGTGTTGCATCTGATACCGTCCGGTATTCTGCGAAAAGACGTGCAATGCATGATCGGCAACGGTGTCGTGCTCGCGCCTAATGCATTGCTTGAAGAGATCGAAATTCTCGAGAAAGCCGGCATTTCTGTCAAGAATCGACTACTGATTAGCGAGGCATGCGCACTAATCCTACCGATTCATGTCGCGATCGATCAGGCCCGCGAACTGGCGCGTGGAAACAAAGCCATCGGCACGACCGGGCGCGGCATTGGCCCTGCTTATGAAGATAAAGTCGCGCGTAGAGGTTTGCGAGCCGGCGATCTATTCGATGTCGGCAGCTTCAGCGATAAGTTGAAAGAATTGCTCGATTATCACAACTTCATGCTGACAAATTATTATAAAGTCGATGCGGTCGATTTTAACCAAGCACTCGACGAAGTTCTGGCTCAAGGCGAGCAAATAAAGCCGATGTTGGCCGATGTCGGCGACGTGCTTTCAAAATATCAAAGCACCGGTAAAAAGATATTGTTCGAAGGCGCACAAGGTGCGTTGCTCGATATCGACCACGGTACTTATCCCTATGTGACTTCGTCGAATACGACGGCTGGCGGCGCCTCGACCGGAACCGGCGTCGGTCCGCTGAATCTCGATTATGTATTGGGTATTACCAAGGCTTATTCGACACGGGTCGGCAACGGTCCTTTCCCAACCGAATTAATGAACGATATCGGCGAGCATCTCGGGGTGAAAGGTCATGAGTTCGGCGCGACGACCGGACGCAAACGCCGAACCGGTTGGTTCGATGCGGTATCGATGCGTAAATCCGCGCAATTGAACAGTTTGACAGGCATTTGCTTGACCAAACTCGACGTGCTCGACGGCCTCGAAAAAATCGGCATTTGTACAGCTTACAAATTGGATGGCGAATTCACCGAAACCGCTCCGTTAGGTGCCGACCGTTATCAAGCTTGCGAAGCGATCATCGAAGAAATGCCGGGTTGGAGCGAAAGCACCGAAGGTGTGACCGAATACGACAAATTGCCTGAAAACGCGAAATCCTATATCAGAAGAATCGAAGAACTGATCGGCGTTAAGGTCGCTATTCTGTCGACCGGTCCTGATCGTGACGAAACAATCATGCTGGAGCATCCGTTCAACGGCAATTGACACAAAGCTCTACACAGAAACGTCCGGTTTATGTCGGGCGTTTCCGATGATTCCATCGGCAAGACTGAGCGTCCCCTGCTCATTTACTCCCTATATAGCCGTAGATCAAATTTCGGCAGTGCCGGAGGAGGCCTCGGGGTGCTCGGTAAAGGCTTTGCCAGCATGGAGCTGGCATAGAGCCTACATGAACGTATTTACCCAGCACCTAAATTCCATAGCCATTAGCTATGTTTAATATTATGGCTACTCCCTTTTGACCGAAAAAGCGTATAAGAACGAGAAGGTGTGGGGTATGCCTAGCGAGGATGTCGGCGGCAGGGAGCCGCCGTCAAGCCCCCATGGATGGGTTCACGGCGCTCCTCGATAGGCATACCCCATACCCAACAAAGTTGAACGATTCTTCAGTAAGAAGGGAGTAATTTAGGTGCTGGATGAATTCCATACCCCATTGGCTATGGTTAACTATCTTGGATAATTTAGGCGCTGGGTTCACGGCGTCCTGCCAGGCGAGTTACCGAACCCTCGACAAAGCTCATAACTTTAGGAAGTTATTTTTCAGGAAATCCTTAGCTAATTTTATAACTAACGTTCGTAAGTTCCCACCCATTCGGCCTTGTCGAGAATATGTCCTTGCATCGCCTGTTCAAGTTCTGCTTTGGTTGGCTCATTGAGGTCAGGTAGCTCGATATCTAAGGCATAGAGTTTATGAAAATAACGATGCTTGCCGGTCGGCGGGCACGGTCCTCGATATCCGATTTTCTTCCAATCGTTCTTGCCTTGGAGTGTACCCGGCGGCAATTCTTCGTCGCTAACGGCTTTCGCCAGTCCGGGGGCCGATGCCGGTATGTTGTAGAGCACCCAATGCACCCAAGTCATTTTCGGCGCCTTCGGATCCGGTGCGTCGGGGTCGTCGATGATCAACACAAGTGTTTTGGTGTTTGACGGTATTCCGGACCAAGTCAATGCTGGAGAAATATCGTCTCCGTCGCAGGTAAAAGTTTTGGCAATCGGGCCGTTTTCGTTGAAATCTGGGGATTGAAGTTTAAGGCTCATGGTTTGGGATCCTTCGGCGGCGAGACCGGAAATACTAGCGGCAAGTAAGCTCGATAGAAAAAGCAAGCGTAATGATGCGGGAATATATTGTTTATGCATCGCGAATCTCCTCTTTATGTGGAATTCTTAACGCCCAACATAAACCGCCGGGCCCGTGGCCGGCAAGTTTTTTGTTAATCCCGATCATACCAAGGTTTCTTGATTGTAAAAATAATCAAAAAATGACTTGACCGTTACCGGCTTATGCACACCGAGTGCATTAAGCGTTTTCCGAACCTAAAATCATAAATCAAGGACTTAGAGAAACCGGTATTGCTTCATAAGTTGTTGATTTAATAAAAATATGAGGGCTGTATAAAAATTGAACAATTTAACAAAACCGTAATAATTACGCGGCATCGAAGCTTTCATCATCAAGATATGCACAGAGTTATCCACAGGTTTTGTGGGTAACTGGAATTAACTAATCAACAGTGAGATTTAGCCGGTTTTCGTGAAATGATTTTAAGAATCACGCGTAATTCGTCATTACTCTTTTAAGCGATAGTTGGCAGGTTGGTTTTTAAAAATGATTTCGTGGATTAATCGTTCGGCTTCTTCCAATTCGTTGTCGAAGATAGTAGTACGGTAAAACTCGGTACGGGTGCCGGCGTTCGAGGTCAAGAGCGGCTCTCCTGTTTCGCTAATGTTGATCCGGGTTAGTGTCGATAGTCCCGGCTGTAGCGGGTGTTCTTGTATTTCCTTCGGGTCGAGTCCAATGCGGACCGGCACGCGCTCGGCGATATGAATGAAGTTGCCGGTGGCGTTGTTGGTCGGCAGTACCGCGAATACGCTGCCGGTTCCGGGGTTTAGGCCTTGCACGGTGCCATGGTATAGCCTTTCGCCGCCGTAAGCGTCGATCTTGATTTCCGCGGATTGGCCGGGGCGGATTGAAGCGATTTGGGTTTCGAGAAAATTGGCCTCTACCCAGACCTCGTCTAGCGGCACAATGGCCATTAACGGCATGCCGGACTTGATATGATCTCCGACATGCGCGCGGCGATTGGCAACATAGCCCGATACCGGCGCGAAGATATTGCTTCGGCGATAATCCAAATAGGCTTTTTTGACGCGGCTCTTGGCTTTTTCGACGGATGGATGGTGGTCGATGTCGGATTCGAGTAATTGCGCTTGAATGCCCATTTTTTCCGCTTCGGCTTCGCCGATCGCCGCTTCCAATTCACGCAGTTGGTCGCGGGCGTTTTGCACTTGCTGTTCGGATACCGCGCCTTCGAAGAGGGCGCTTTCGTAGCGCTTGAGATCGTGGCGAACCGTTGCCAGCGAAGCTTGCCGGGCAATCACGCGATGATTGAGCGTTTCTATTCGGGTTTTCAGCGTGACGATGTTTCTGACCGTTTCGGCCAATTCGGCTTTCGCTTGTTGCAATGCGACCTCGGCATGGTTGCCGTCGAGGCGAATCAATAGGTCGCCGGCTTGCACGGACTGGGTGTCTTCGACCGCGACTTCGACGACGATACCTTCGGTCAACGCTTTGATTGTGATCAAATGTCCCGCGACGAAGGCGTCGTCGGTAGTGACCCAATCTCGATTCACATACCACCAATAAGCGAAATAGCTCAAGCCGGCCAGTAATATCGCCAGTGTTATCCCTTTCAATCGGCGGTTACGTTGGCGAAGGATTTCTTTCGGGCGAATTTTTTTGGGTACGGCTGTCGTCATAGTTTGTCGTTTTCGGTATAGCCGCCGCCCAGGGCTTTAAAGAGTTGCACGGCGGTTTTGAAGCGTTCGTTTTCGAGCGTCGTTAAGTGGTAGCGTTGATCCAAAACCTGAATTCGGGCTTCCAGCAAATCGCTACGATTGTTGAGTCCGGCTCGATTGAGGGATTGCGCGAGACTTTCATTGCTTTGCGCCGCCTCCAACGAACGTTGCTGTTCAGTGAGTCTGGCTTCGGCCTCTTGCCAATGCGTCAAAGCATCGGCGACTTCTTGTACGGCATGCAGCAGACTGGCGTTATAGCGTTCCACCGCCGCATCGTAGGTGGCTTCTTGATAAGTCAAATTAGCGCGCAAACGACCACCTTCGAAGATCGGAAACTCGATCGAAGGTCCGACAGCATAGGCCAAGCTTGCGCCTTGTAACATTACGTCGGTCATGCTGACGCTATGCAGTCCGGTAAATGCGATTAGGTTGACGTCCGGGTAAAATGCGGTTTCGGCGACTTTGATTTCTTCGGCGGCGGCTTCGGCATGCAGCCTGGCAGCAGCGATATCGGGACGGTGTGCGAGAAGGCTCAACGGCAGGTTGGCCGGTAGATTCAAGCGTTTCGGAAACAAGCTGGGGCCGGCCGCGATGCTTTGTCCCCAGTCGGGGCCACGCCCGGCGAGCGCCGCGAGTAAATGGCGCTGTAGATCGACCTTGGCGCGAAAAGCGGCTTCGATTTCCCGGGCCGCATTCAATTCGATTTCGGTATTCAGCGGCGCGGAGCGTTCGACCAATCCGAGCTCGAGCCGAGTCTGTTCGAGTTTTAGCAGTGTTTTTTTGTGTTGCACGATTTGTTGTATCAGTTTCAGTTTTTCGGTGCTTTCGCTCAAGTCGAAATAGCCTTGCGCGACGGTGGCAGATAACAATAATTTGGCGTCGGCCAGTTCGTTTTCGACGGCAACGGCACGGCCGACAGCGGCTTGCAAAGCGGCTTTGTCGCGTCCCCAAAAGTCCAGGTGATAACGCAAGATTAATGGGTTGATCAGCATGTGCCGGAAATTTTCTCCGGCGAATTTGACTTGCACGCTGTTCGCGGAAAATCGTTGGGCATTGAAGGTGATGTTGGCATGGACGGTCGGATACAGTTCGGCTGCTTGCGCATCGACCATCGACTGAGCCTGGCTTAGCCGTGCCGCGGTGGCTTTCAGGTCCGGGTTGCTTTCGAGCGAGGCTTCTATCAGTGTTTGTAATTGCGGATTGTTGAAAATGTCCCACCAAGCCGGGTCCGGCCATCGATCGGCCGCCGGCAGATTTTGCTGCGCCTCGCGAATCGTTTGGCCGATCTCGGGCAACGCATTCATTACGGCGCGTTGCGTGCTTTCGGGAAACCACGCGCAACCGGCTATCAATAGCGTACCGCCGAGTAGGCAGGCGCTAGCAGTGTGCTGTTTGGCCGGATTACCTGTCATGGCCCCTCCGATAAGGCTTGTTGAGCCTTGCGCCTTAGCGCGCGGGCGATCGTCGATTTAGCCGGTTGACGGGTCGGATAGGCGAACCAAACCAAGATCGACAGGCCGACGAATAGACAGCCGGCCAACCAGTAAGCGTCGTTCATCGCGTTCAGCACCGATTCGCGTTCCACGATTTTGGCCAGTTTAATGAAGGCCTGCCGTTCGGACAGCCCGGTCGCGAGTAAGGGTTCGATGGCTTGGTCGTAACGGGGTGCGAGCGGTGTTAGGATTTCTGCTATCCGGGTCATATGAAACGGCTTGCGTTGATAGATGATGATGGTTTGCAGCGTGATGCCGAATGCGCCTCCGGCAATCCGCATTAGTCCGGCCAATTCGACGGCTCGCCATTGCCTTTCCGGCGGCAGGCCATGCAGCATCAGCGCGGTCAACGGCACGAAAAAACTGCCCAAACAAATGCCTTCCAATAGCTTGGGCCAGAACAGATCGGCATAGGCGTCGCTTACATCGAAGCGGCTGAGCCAGAAATAGGTCGCCGCGAAGCCGAGTAAATTAAAAGAGGCCAATAGGCGGGCATCGAAGCGCTTGATGATTTCATGGAAGATCCCTCCCATCGGTTTCGCGAAAATTGCCATCGGCAGAAACACTAGTCCGGCCAGCCATGACGAGTAGCCTAGGGTGATTTGCAATTGCACGATCAGCATCGATAGCAGGCCTTGAAAGCACAGAAAGCCCAGAAACAGCGATAGGGCGCCGATTGTGAAGTTGCGATGCGCGAACAGTCCTATATCCAAAAACGGATAACGTGCGCCGATTTCCCAAACGATCCAATAGGCGAGACTGATAGCCATGACGATGATTAAGGCATCGATCAACGGCGAATTCGTCCAATCCCAGTCGTTGCCAATATTTAGAATCGTTTGCAGGCAACCCAGAATGACGGCTATTAAAATAAAACCGGTGAAGTCGAAGCGCCGCCAGATTCGCTTGTAGCCGCGCTGGTAGAGTAGCGCGCCGACGACTCCGGCAATCGTGAGCGCTACCGGAACGTTGATCCAAAATAACCAGCGCCAACCCAAGGTGTCGGCGATCCAGCCGCCGAAGGGGGGCGCGAAGGTGAAAGGCGTCAAGGTAAATAGGCTCCAGACCCCGATGCCCAACGATTTGCGTTTATCCGGGAACTCCTTGATCAGTAGCGACTGTCCGAGCGGCAATGTCAGACCGCCGGCAAAGCCCATGACGATGCGTCCGGCCAAGTAAACATAGAAAGATGAGCTGTAGGCGCAAACCCACGAGGCCAGCGCAAAGATCGTAAAAGCCGCGACAAAGGGGCGGTATTCGCCGATGCGCCGCGACAACCAGCCGCCGACAGGAAAGGACAGTGCCAAACCGATCATATAATCGGTTTGCGTCCAAGTGGCATAGCTCAACGGAATGCCGAGGCCGCCGGCGACGCGGGGCAGCATCGCGATGTAGGCGCCGGCGTTGAATAGGACCAAGGCATGGCTCAAGCCCAGGCAGCCATTGAATAAAATAAAGCGCCAACCTTTCAGGCGTTTCGCATAAATGATGCTCATTGCCGCTTAGGATTTCGTAATAAATAACGTCCTGGAACTATGAGCCTTGTTGAGGGTTCGGTCACTCGCTTGGCAGGACGCCGTGAATACGTCCATGTAGGCTTGACACGGCGGAATCTGATTGCCATGGATGGCATGAATGCAGATTTTGCATTACGCCATGGATGGCGTGTATTAGGGCAATGCAGGAGCAATTGCCGAGGAGCAAAAATCTGCCCTGCCGCCGACACCTGCCAATCGAGCAACCGAACCCTCCTTAAAATAGGGAAGTTATTTACGGCCAAATCCTTAAAGCATGGGGGAGGCGAATCTATTAACATATCGAGGCAAGGCTAAAATTGTGTATTGACCGGCGGGGCTTCGACGAAGGGTATTTTAGATGGGTTCAGAGCCGTTTTCCGAAGCGGCAACCCGATGTTACCGAGCCCGCGGTCGACGAGTCGCATGCCCATATCGGTAATCAGTTGTTTGAAGCGTTGGCCTTCGTTGTCGAGTAATGATTGCGACGAGCCGGAAATCGTATACGTTTCCGCGCTGGTTCTGGCGAAGACCGTGCCGTCGGCCGGATCGACCAAGCGCATGAGAATTTGTAGCGCTGTTTGACCTTCGAAGATTCGGTAATGTCCGATGCCGATTTCGAGAACCGCATCAAAACCGGCCGAATCCTTTAGCGAGCGGTAGTCGATCGAGGATTGCGTTTGTTCGTACCACTGCGCAACCGATTTGCGCCAGTCGGCTGGGTCGCTACTGAACCGAGCTGTGGGGCTAGGTAGCCGGTAATAATGGCTACTCAATTGGGATTTGATATTGTTAAAGGTCAATTGCGTCACTAGGTTTTCAGCCAAAGCCTGGCTCGGTAGCCAATAGTCTTGACCGAGGGGCGAGAGTGACGGGCGATGCGCGTCTTGTTCTATGTCGGGGGCGAACTCGGTAACGACATCTTCGTTGCTGATTAATCCCGAGACTAGCAGCTTGCCCGGATTGAGATAGATCTTTTTGGTCAAGGGTGTTGCGATCTCCATGTTCCGAAAGTGACGCTGCACCGGTAGGCGGTTGTCGATGGGATCGGGAATGACTTCGAGCGGCGGCGTTTCGATTGGGACGACGAGGATCTGGCGTAATTGTGCGGTTTTGTATGCAGGCGCCTTGATCGGCGGCGCTTGGCAACCCGATAATACTAAGGGAAGGAGTAATATGAATATACCGGTCATGATACTGCCGATTCGATTGCGCCGCGGTTTGCCGAAACGAGTAAGGAGCGCGCGGTAATCGAAGTCATGGCTATTGTTTGTGTTGGGGCTTAGCGCCGTGTTCAAAATTGATTTTGACATCGGTGATTTCCTGTCTTGAATTATTCGGTTGCTATAAATATCGGTGCCGGTGAATGATTTCGGTATGGGGAGAACAGTTGATCGCGTCGACTGGGGTATTCCGGCATGACTTGATGGATACGGAAGCAATTACTAGGCCAAATTTCAGGCTATTGAATAATAAGGAATTTTTTGTGGTGTGTTAGTGATTGTTGTCATAATGACACTTATCGATGGAGTGAGGTTTGACGTATACCAAAAAGATTTACTGAACAGTCTTGCATAGGCTGTAGGTGATCGTTGTAAAATAGGGGTGTGTCGTATTGACTCGAAACGAGTCTAAATAACACGGTATTTTATCGGATCAGCCTGGGATTATTGAAATGGATAATGCTATACGTGAAGTAGTGCTCACCTTGACCGCTAATTTGTCGATGAATGAGCGTTATACCGAATTTTTGAACGTGTTTGCCAGAATTACCGGTAATCATGCGTGCGCCCTGTTGCGTTATCAAGACGGGCTATTGATCCCTGTCGCGACACGCGGCTTGGTACCCAAGGTCCTCGATATGCAGTTTCAACCGGAGCTTCATCCGCGCTTATCGGTCATCATGCAATCGCGGGCCCCGGTTAGGTTCCCGGTCAACGACCCGAGGCCCGATCCTTATGACGGTCTGCTAAGTAACGATGCCAATGGGACGATTGGGGTTCATGCCTGTGTCGGTTGCGCCTTATATAATGAAAACACTCTATTCGGAGTGCTGTCCGCGGATTCGTTGGAGCCCGGTGCCTTTGATCATATCGAAGACAGCGTGTTTCGCATTTTTGCTGCCTTGGCAACGGTGTCGTTGCGATATGAATCGTATATCAATCGTTTGGAGCAGTTAGCAAAGCACCGTGAATTGGTCGCTAGTGAGTTGGTCAACGAGAACCTGCAGCGCAGTAATCAAACCTTGGGTGAAAGCCCGGCAATGCGGAAATTGAGCGGCGAGATCGATATCGTCGCCGGTTCCGATTTGACCGTTCTGCTGCTAGGCGAAACGGGGGTCGGTAAGGAAGTCATCGCGCGTATCATTCATGCCCGTTCGCCGCGAGCCGATCAGCCCTTGGTTTATGTCAATTGCGCGGCTTTGCCTGAAGCCTTGGCCGAAAGCGAATTATTCGGCCATGTGAAGGGGGCCTTCAGCGGCGCGAATAACGACCGCGCCGGTAAATTCGAATTAGCTAATGGCGGCACGCTGTTTTTGGACGAAGTCGGCGAATTGCCGTTGACGATACAGGCGAAATTGTTGCGCGCGGTGCAATTCGGCGAAATCCAGCGCATCGGTTCCGACAAGAGTCATCGAGCCGATGTGCGGATCATTGCCGCCACGAACCGAATGTTGGCCGAGGAAGTCAAGGCAGGCCGTTTTCGCGCCGATTTGTACCACAGGCTGAGTGTCTATCCGCTGCATGTTGCTCCGCTACGCGAACGTATCGTCGATATTGCCGTGCTGTCCCGGTATTTTCTTAATCAAGCTAGGGGGCGTTTAGGTTTGGTTAATGCCGGATTGGCCGCCGAAACCGTCGAGGTTCTGCAAAGTTACCGCTGGCCGGGCAATGTTCGAGAATTGGAGCATGTGATCTTGCGAGCGGTGCTCAGGGCTTCGTCGATACGAGGGCGCTCGGTGATACTGGAGCCGGGCGATTTGGATCTCGCGGAGAAACATGAGACGCTTGCGCAAGCCTCGCCGGTTATGCCAGAGGTTGAAAATGTTACTTTGTCGCAGGCGGTCGATGATTTTCAACGGCAATTGATCAGGACTGCTTATCTCGAAGAGGGATCGAATTGGGCGAAAACGGCCCGTCGCCTTGGTGTCGATCGAGGCAATTTGCACCGTTTGGCTAAACGTTTGGCGATCAAATGATAGTGAATGGCGTGGGCTTTGTGAGCCGCTTTTATGGATAGTATACCCGTCGTAGATCAAAATTCGGCGCCTGGGTGTCCGCTAAAGGACGCCGTAAACCCAGCACCTAAATTCCATAGGTCTTTGGCAATGATTTAAAATCATGGCTTATTTAGGTGCTGGGTAAATACGTCCATGTAGGCTCTATACCAGCTCCATGCTGGCAAAGCCTTTATCCTAGAAAAAGCATTTCACCATGAAGATCATGAAGAATAGAAGGTTAATTCAATAACTTATTACGCGTATGAATCAAGCTTTCGCTCACCAAAAAGGTTAGCGAGAAGATTTAAGTAATTTCCAGAAATCCTTCATGAACTTCATGTGCTTCATGGTTTAACTGCCGAATTTAAGTTTATCGGACACCCAGGCGCCTCCTCCTGACACTGCCAAAATTTGACCTGATTAGCAAGATGCTTCAGCTTGCCGAAACCAAGTGTCCAAGCAGAGGCCAGTCGTAGTCGCAAAAACTAAAATATGCTGTTACCCAAGCTCCAGCTTGGGTAACCTGTTCAGGAAGCTCTAGCTTCCCGACAATCAAGAAAAATTGAACGAGCAAGTCGCGGGGTTGATTGAGAGTGAGCGGAGGTTGTGTCGGTCTCAGGAAGCTCTTGCCCTGAGCCCTTCGGCTGCGCTTCCGGGGTGTTTTTCCCAAGCTGGAGCTTGGGAAAGAGCGTGAAGTGGGTGGCCGTTTTTAGCTTGACGTGCATGGCTTACGAACCCCGTCCTGCTAGGGATATGCTGATCTTTGGGCTTTAGCTGAAGAAGCTTGCTAATCAGGTCAAGACATGTTTATTCTTGGAAATTGCCTAAAATCGCGAACCGGTCAGTTCGACATCGGCTTCCGCCCAAACGTGCCGGAACTGAGTATCGATTTCATCGGCTTCGCGGTTTTTATGCTGTTCGCGTAAGCTTTGCGCTAGTCCGTACAATGACCAACCGTTTTGCGGATGATGCCGCAAATCCTCGCGATAAACGAGTTCGGCCTCTTGCGGTCGGTCCGCTTCGAGTAAAATCGCCCCCAAGACCTGCCTCGGCGGCAAATACCAGTCCTTGGGTTCGGTATAATTGAGGCCGTCTTCGAGTTCAATTGCGTGTTTGAGATGCCCGGCGGCTTTGTCGTAGTCTTTGCTTTCGGCGGCCAGTTCGCTGCTCAGAATTTCCGATCCGATTCGCAACAACGATGCGATCGGGTTTAAATCGAACACTTTCAATTCGGCAATAGCGGGATCGTTCAAGATTTTTTCAAGTTGAGCCAATTCCTGACGGGCAGACTCGGCTTGATTTGTTCTGAGTAAAGCCAGTCCGCGCGTATAATGCCAGATGCCTTTCGGATAAAGTAGATCGGGAGCCGGGGTAGGTTCATTCAAGATGGCTTCCCATTCGCCGAATAGGGCTTGAGTGTAAAGCGGGATCAAGGAAAAATGCTGCAAGGTGCCGTCAAAGCCGGGCTCGCGCAACAATTCCGGTTTGATCTTGGATGCTGTATCGGCGGCCGCCTGGATAGCCAATGCCTTGCGTCCGGTTTTGATTGCGGCAGCCCATAAAAAATGAAAATTATGCGGGACATAGGCAAGGGTATAGAGGCTTTCGGCATGGTTGTGACTCAGATAGCCGTGATCGGATTTAACAGCTTGCTGATTGGCCATAATCGCATCGCGGTAGCGCCCGGTGCGGATATAGATATGCGCCGGCATATGTACCAAATGGCCGGAAGCCGGTACCAAGGACGACAGGCGTTGAGCGCTCGGAAGCGCTTTTTCGGGGAATGGTGAGGCCTCGAGAGCGTGAATATATAAATGATTGGCGAGTGGATTATTGGCATCGATAGCCAGAGCTTGTTCTAACGTCGATATAATTTCCGCTGTCCAAGGTTTGGCCTCGCCTTGGTTGGTCCAAAAGTCCCATGGATGCAAATCCATCAAAGCTTCGGCAAATAGAGAGAGGATGACGGGGTCGTCAGGAAAGCGTTGAGCCACTTCGCGCATAGCCGCCGCATAGGCTTCATCGAGATATACCCGGTCTGCCGGCGCCTCTTTTACATAACGTTTGGTTAAGGCATGAATGAGGGCTTTTTCTTTGTCGGAGACCGAATCGGCGAGTGTCATCGCTTTTTGTACCGATGCATAGGCTTGTGGGACAGTGCTTGGGTCCATCGGCGCATTAATATTCGGTCCAAGGACTAGCGCTTCGCCCCAATAGCACATGGCGCAGGTCGAGTCCAAGCGATAGGCTTGACGAAACGAACGAGCCGCTTCGGCATGGTTGAAGCCGTAGGTTAGAATCAAGCCTTGGTCGAAATAGCGTTGCGCCGCAGTCGATGAAGTGGCGATCGAATAGCGGTGGTCGCCCAAATCGTCGAACAACGGTACGGTTTCGACTTGTACGTTATGGCAGCCATGGAGCAGCAGCGCCGAAAACAAGAGCTTTGTTAAATCATGCATGCGTTTTTTCTTTAGTGTGTGTTGCGAAAAGCGGGCGATGACGATTCGTGGGCCGTCATTGCTCATGAAGCACTATGTTAGTTTCATTGTTTATAGTTGGGTTCACGGCGTCTTGTCAAGCGAGCCATCGAGCCGCCGCAAAGTCTACTATACCCGTCGTAGATCAAAATTCGGCGCCTGGGTGTCCCGCTAAAGGACGCCGTGAACCCAGCCCTAAATCCAGCACCTAAATTCCATAGGTCTTTGGCAATGATTCAAAATCATGGCTTAATTTAGGTGCTGGGTGAATACGCCCATGTAGGCTCTATGCCGGCTCCATGCTGGCAAAGCCTTTATGAGCGCCATGGATGGCGTGAATGTCGATTTTGCAGGAGCGAAAATCGACCGGACACCCAAGCACCTCCTCTGTCACTGCCGAAATTTGAAGTGCGAAAGGTATATTTGTAGAAGTTATTTTGTGCATATTCCTTAAGTTATGTCCGTCACTGTAACAAATGGCGTGGACTGCCATAAGCGCTATCGAAACTTTGATATGAGATAAGTATGAATAAATGGTTTGAAAAAAAGGTTTGTATAATGGCGTATATCGAATATAATGCCGCGTTCATTTAATGTGCGAATGTGGCGGAACTGGTAGACGCGCTGGATTTAGGTTCCAGTAGGGTAGCCTGTGAGAGTTCGAGTCTCTCCATTCGCACCAATAAATTCTAAATACGCTACATTTCAAGTTAGTGTTCCCAACGTTAACTTTTCCAAGTCTTAAGCCTTTATCAGGCGTCTTAATCCAATCGTATCAAAATAGCTGAGGTAAAAAATGCAGGTTTCTGTCGAAAAAACATCGGAATTAAGCAGAAAAATGACCGTGAGCGTGCCTGAAGAGGTCGTTAAGGATAAAATGGAAAGCCGTTTTAAATCCTTGGCGCGCGAAGTCAAATTGGATGGTTTTCGACCGGGTAAAGTACCTCAGCATGTTATTAAAAAAATGTTCAAGGATAGGGTTCGAGAAGAAATCGCCGGTGATTTGATTCAGTCGACTTATTTTGAAGCCCTGCAAGAACAAAATTTAAGACCGGCAGGATATCCGCATATTCAGCCAATCGATGAGTCGGAGGGCTTCCAATACACGGCGGAGTTCGAAGTCTATCCCGAGATATCTCTTCAAGGAATTGACGGTATCGAAGTGGTTCGAAAAGTGGCGTCTGTCGAGGAAGCCGATCTTGACGCGATGATCGAGCAAATCAGAAATCAAAACAAAACTTGGGCTCCAGTGGAGCGTCCAGCTCAGGCTAACGATCAAGTTTGGATTAGCTTTTCTGGTGTTAGCGAAGGCGAGAATTTCACCGATGGCAAAGTCGACGACTATCCTGTCGAGATCGGCGCCAACAAAATGATACCCGGATTCGAAGACAATCTGATTGGTTTGAGTGCCGGCGACGTCAAAACTTTTACCGTGACATTCCCCGAACAATACGGTAACGCTAAGTTGGCAGGTAAGCCTGCGGAGTTTGAAGTTTCTGTAGCCAAGGTTGAAGAGTCTGTGGTTCCTGAAATAGACGCCGAATTTCTGAAAGATTACGGAGTTTTAGATGGCGATTTAACGACTTTCAAAGAGGATGTTAAGGCCAACATGGAACGGGAATTGAGGCAAGCTCTGCGTAACAACCTGAAAACTGCCGTAATGGATAGTTTGTATGCCAATATTTCGGTTACATTGCCTAAAACGCTTGTCGATCAGGAAGTCGAGGAAATAATCAAGCCCTATGTTGAAAACGCCAAAAAGCAAAATCGCAAGCTAGAGGAGTCTGAGTTACCTAGGGATGTTTTTGAGGAGCAGGCGCGTCGAAGAGTTGCTTTAGGCTTGATTCTGAGCGAGGTTATCCAGGCCAACAATATTAAAGTCGATGAAGCGAAAGTACGATCGACGATTGAAGATATGGCGCAAAGTTACGAGCGTTCTGAGGATGTTATTAATTGGTATTATTCCGATGAAAATCGTCTGAATGAAATTCGACAGCTGGTTTTGGAAGACCAAACCGTTGAGTGGATTGTCGAAAGAGCGAAAGTCACCGATGAAAAAGTCAATTTCGATGCTATCATGGGCAAGAAGTAACAGATCTTAGGAATGCAAATGCACTATCGAAATGAGTTAAATAATAACATGCAGCCACAGGCGGCCGGCGGTTTGGTCCCGATCGTCATTGAACAGACAGCTCGGGGCGAACGTTCGTTCGATATTTATTCCCGATTGCTCAAAGAGCGCGTGATTTTTTTGGTAGGGCAAGTCGAAGATTACATGGCCAATCTGGTTGTTGCGCAGTTATTGTTTCTCGAATCGGAAAATCCGGATAAAGACATTCATCTTTATATTAATTCTCCGGGCGGTTCGGTGACCGCGGGTATGTCGATATACGATACAATGCAGTTTATCAAGCCCGATGTCAGTACAATGTGTATTGGTCAGGCGGCGAGTATGGGAGCATTGTTGTTAACTGGCGGCGCTAAAGGTAAACGTTTTTGTTTGCCTCACTCGCGCATGATGATTCATCAACCTTTAGGCGGTTTTCAGGGGCAAGCTTCCGATATCGATATTCATGCTCGTGAAATATTATCAATTAGAGAAAAGCTCAATAAAGTTTTAGCTTTACATACCGGCCAGCCCATCGAAAAGATTCGTTTGGATACCGATAGGGATAACTTCTTGAGTGCGCACGATGCGGTCGAATATGGTTTGATCGATAAGGTCTTGACCAGTCGTGTCGGCGAAACTGTCAAATAACAATTTGCTAATGTTCGGGATATCCTTTTTACTGAATCGATTGATGCGAATACTTCAGTCTTGGGGTATGTGGGAGTCTATTTATGAGTAATGACAAAAGCGGTAAAGATGACGACAAGCTTCTTTATTGTTCTTTTTGCGGTAAAAGCCAGCATGAAGTCAGAAAACTGATTGCAGGTCCCTCGGTATACATATGCGACGAGTGCGTCGAGTTGTGTAACGATATTATCAGGGATGAATTGTTGGATGAGTCTTCAGAAGGCGATGGCTCTCTGCCGAAACCGTTAGAAATTAAAAACGTGCTGGATGAATATGTCATCGGGCAGGAACGTGCTAAAAAAACATTGGCTGTTGCGGTTTATAATCACTATAAACGATTACGCAGCAAATCCAGGAAAGATGAGGTCGAACTGGCGAAGAGTAATATTTTGCTTATCGGTCCGACCGGTTCGGGTAAAACCCTGTTGGCTGAAACATTGGCAAGATTGCTGGATGTTCCTTTCACGATCGCCGATGCGACCACATTAACCGAAGCCGGTTATGTCGGCGAAGATGTCGAAAACATCATTCAAAAAATTCTGCAGAAGTGCGATTACGATGTTGAAAAGGCGGAATCGGGTATCGTATATATCGATGAAATCGATAAGATATCCAGGAAGGCCGACAATCCGTCGATAACGCGTGATGTTTCAGGTGAGGGTGTGCAGCAAGCGTTATTGAAACTGATCGAAGGTACCGTAGCTTCAGTGCCTCCGCAAGGCGGTCGCAAGCATCCTCAGCAAGAATTTTTGCAAGTCAATACGGCGAATATTCTTTTTATTGTAGGTGGTGCATTCGCGGGATTGGATCGTGTGATCAAGGCCCGTTCCGAGAAAGGCGGCATCGGTTTTTCCGCCGAGGTCAAGGCCAAGGATAACGACAAGAATGTCGGAGAAATTTTTGCCCAGGTCGAAGCGGAGGATCTGATCAAGTATGGCTTGATTCCCGAGTTTGTCGGTCGTCTGCCGGTTGTTGCAACGCTTGAAGAATTGGATGAGGAAGCGTTGGTCAAGATCTTAACCGAACCTAAGAACGCCCTCGTCAAACAATATCAGCACTTATTTGAAATGGAAGGGGCCGAATTGGAGTTTAGAGAAGACTCTTTGCATGCCATTGCGCGCAAGTCTATGGAAAGAAAAACCGGAGCAAGAGGGTTGAGGACCATCGTTGAAAATGTCCTGTTGGATACAATGTATGAGCTGCCTTCAGCGGAAAATATCACAAAGGTCGTCGTGGATGAGGGTGTGATATCGGGCGAGTCTAAGCCGATTTTGGTTTATGAGTCCGAGATAAAAAAAGCGGCTTCGGATTCCTGATATCCCTTTTGCTAGTTAAGCTTCGGTGCAGGACTTCCGTTATCCATGGCGTTATACAAATCCGCTATGGCATAGCTCACTGGCTAAGTAACTATCTTGGTTATTTAGGTGCTAGTCAGGCGAGTCACAGGCCACTACCAAAACGTATCGTTCCCACGCTCTGCGCCACTGCCATTAAGTTAAGCCTTTTCTGGTTCCCACGGTCCTCCGTGGGAATCCGTACCTTGGCTGTCGAAACCAGATCGGTATGCGTTCCCACGCTGGAGCGATGGGAACGAGGAAAAATCTCCCCCAGCCACTCTTTTTCAAAGAGGGGAGTAAAACTCCAAGGATCTTAACTTAATGGCACTGACGCTCTGCGTGGGAACGATAGTGGGTGTGAATAATTACTATATTTCTTAGCATAAAAAAGGGCTTTATATGTTACATATAAAGCCCTTTTTTATGCTTACTTGCGATGGTTATTCTCTCAAAACTTGCTATTTTAATAAGTGGCCTTATATTAAAGTTATTGAGAAATAATAAATGACCCCTTTTGCGGAAGCTTATTGAAATGACAGTTATACATCAAACAAAAATGATCGTGCCGGTTTTGCCGTTAAGAGATGTCGTGGTTTATCCGCACATGGTGATTCCATTATTTGTGGGAAGGGACAAATCGATTGTCGCTCTCGATTCGGCAATGAAGGATAACAAGCAAGTGCTTTTAGTCGCACAAAAAGAAGCCGAAGTCGATGATCCGGATTTTACCGATTTATATCAGGTGGGAACATTGGCGAATATCCTCCAATTGCTTAAATTGCCTGACGGAACCGTAAAAGTGCTAGTCGAGGGCGGTAAACGCTGCCAGGTGCATAAATATGAGTTTTCCGACGGTTATTTTTCGGCCATGGTTTCCGAGATTAATGACATTATTACGATGTCCGAGCAAGAGCAGGAAGTCTTGCAACGTACTGCAATGGGATCTTTCGATCAATATGTCAAGCTGAACAACAAGATCCCTCCCGAGGTTTTGAATGCACTAGCCGGTATCGACGATCCGGGGCGTTTCGCCGATACCGTGGCGGCTCACATGACGCTGAAAGTTTCCGATAAACAAACGATATTGGAATTATCCGATATTCAACAACGTTTGGAAGCTTTGATGACGTTGATGGAAGGCGAGGTCGATTTACTCGAAATGGAGAAGAGTATTCGCGGGCGCGTCAAGCAACAAATGGAGAAAAACCAAAGGGAGTATTATCTGAATGAACAGATGAAGGCGATACAAAAGGAATTGGGAGAAATGGACGATGCGCCTTACGAAATCGAAGAGCTTGAAAAGAAAATCAATTCGGCCGGTATGACGGCGGAAGCGAAAGAGAAGGCGACCGCTGAGCTCAATAAGTTGAAAATGATGTCGCCGATGTCGGCCGAAGCGACTGTGGTGCGTAACTATATCGACTGGATGGTTAATGTGCCATGGAAAAAGAAAACCAAGGTCAGGCATGATTTAAAAGTGGCGGAAGAGGTATTGGAAGCCGAGCATTACGGGCTTGAAAAAGTGAAAGAAAGGATTCTTGAGTATTTGGCCGTGCAACAAAGAGTTAAACGCTTGAAGGGTCCTATTTTATGCTTAGTGGGTCCTCCTGGTGTCGGCAAGACCTCATTAGGCGAATCGATTGCGCGTGCAACTAATCGTAAATATGTTCGCATGGCATTAGGCGGGGTTAGGGATGAGGCCGAAATTCGCGGGCATCGGCGTACTTATATCGGTTCTATGCCCGGCAAGATTTTGCAGAATTTGGCTAAGGTGAAAACGCGAAACCCGATGTTTCTGTTGGACGAAATCGACAAAATGGCTGCCGATTTTCGTGGCGACCCGGCATCGGCATTATTAGAGGTCCTCGATCCCGAGCAAAATCACACCTTTTCGGATCATTATCTAGAAGTGGATTTCGATCTGTCCGATGTGATGTTTGTAGCGACGGCCAATACGATGAATATTCCGGCGGCATTACTTGATCGCATGGAGGTTATTCGTCTCGCCGGCTACACTGAAGATGAAAAAATCAACATCGCGATGCGTTATTTGATTCCCAAGCAAATCAAAAATAACGGTTTGAAAGAAAAAGAAATCGACATTGATGAATCGGCGGTCAGGGATATTATTCGTTACTATACGCGAGAGGCGGGTGTCAGAAGCTTGGAGCGAGAGATTTCTAAAATTTGCCGTAAAGTCGTTAAGGATTTGTTGCTTCAACAAAAAGACGCTAAGGTACTAGTAGATTCGACTAACCTGGACAAATATTTGGGCGTTAGGCGTTTCAATTACGGATTGGCGGAAGAGCATGATCAAATCGGTCAAGTGACCGGTTTGGCGTGGACCGAGGTTGGCGGCGAATTGCTGACGATTGAGACAGCGGTTATTCCGGGCAAAGGCAAGCAAACCGCAACCGGAAAACTCGGCGATGTGATGAAAGAGTCTATCGAGGCGGCAATGACTGTGGTGCGAAGTCGTGCGGCTGTGCTCGATATCGATAATGAAGTTTTTCAAAAAAACGATATTCACATTCATGTCCCTGAAGGAGCGACACCGAAAGATGGGCCTAGTGCCGGTATCGGTATGTGTACCGCGATTATTTCCGCATTGACCAAAATACCGGTTAAGGCTAGTGTAGCAATGACGGGGGAAATCACATTAAGAGGCGAAGTATTGCCTATCGGCGGCCTGAAAGAAAAGTTGCTGGCCGCTCATCGCGGAGGCATTACTACGGTTTTGATTCCTGCGGAAAATGAAAAAGATTTAGCCGAGATTCCGGTAAATATAAAAGAAAAGCTGACGATTAAATGTGTACACTGGATCGATGAGGTCTTGGTTGAAGCGTTGCAGTACATGCCTGTTCCCGGCAATAAGAAAAAATCGATTGAACATGCTAAAAAAACCGAAGCGGCTGCTAAAGCAAAAAAACAGAATGTAACCGCGCATTAATAGGCCTTTTTTTGTTAAAGTGTGCTTAAAACCGGAAAATGCCTGGTCTGGAGAGTTTAAAGCTTGACACTTAAGGAGTCGTGTTGATATAAATGTTCGCTTTCTTATGTGGCGGGGGGCGGCATAAGAAAATAAGCGCTTTGCTTATACACTTAACTTTAATAATTTCCTAGGGGGAATAATGAACAAATCTGAACTTATTGATGCTATCGCGGATTCATCAGGATTAACGAAAGCGGATGCCGGTCGTGCCTTAGATGGTTTTTTAAGTGCGGTAACAACAGCTTTAAGCAAAGGCGATTCTTTAGCGTTGGTTGGTTTCGGTACGTTTTCTGTCAAAGAAAGAGCAGAGCGCAAAGGACGTAATCCGCAAACGGGTGAAGAAATTACCATTAGTGCTGCAAAAATTCCTACATTTAAAGCTGGTAAATCTTTAAAAGATGCTGTAAACTAGCGATTCTTTAGTCGGGTGCTTAGCTCAGCTGGGAGAGCATCGCCCTTACAAGGCGAGGGTCGGGGGTTCGATCCCCTCAGCACCCACCACAGACTTAGGAGCGGTAGTTCAGTTGGTTAGAATACCGGCCTGTCACGCCGGGGGTCGCGGGTTCGAGCCCCGTCCGCTCCGCCAAATATAAAACCCCGGGCCGTTCCACGGTTCGGGGTTTTTTTTTGCTTCGATTGAAGGTAGCTATTACTCCCATCTGATCGGAAGAGCATCCTAATTTCTGGAGGATCTGGGTTATGGCGTTCGAATTGTCTCGCCAAACTCGCATGGATGGGATCATCCAGACCCTAAATTCCAAGCGTTTTAATTACTGAATCGAATTTCGTTATACCTTTCGCACTTCAAATTTCGGCCGCGCCAAAGGAAGCAACTGATGCCGAACTTTGATCTACGATAGGTATAAAAGGAGTCGAGTGAAAATTTGGCGGTAGCCTAAGAATCAATGCACATGAGTGTTCTTACAAATCAAGTTACTTTTATTTAAGGATCTAGCATATGCTGACAAAGATAAGAGAAAAAGCGCAGGGCGTGTTCTCGTGGGTCATTCTGATTGCAATCACAGTGCCTTTTGCTTTATGGGGAATTCAAAACTATGTCGATGTCGGGAAAGAAACTCCGGTTGCATCGGTCGGCGATAGAGATTTTTTTCAACGCGATGTATCTAAAGCTTACGCTCAATTCAGTCAAAGTTTGCAAGGTTTGGAGATTGACGAGGAAACGCTTAAGCAGCAAGCGCTGCAAAAATTGATTCAAGATGAGGTGCTTTTGCAGCATGTGCAATCGCAAGGCTTGGTGATAACCGATAAAACGGCTAGGGATTTTATCCAGTCCTTGGATTATTTTCAGGTGGATGGCCGGTTTGATAAAAACCAATACCAAGCATTACTGGGTTCTCAAGGCATGTCTTCGATGGAATTTGTAGGCAGAATTAAGAATGCATTGATGATGGAGCAGTTTCAACATGCGGTCGTTAAAAGCAGTTTTGCTACACCATACGATGTTGAAAGTTTTTTTAAAATTCAAAATCAACTACGGGATATTGAATATTTGACCGTTTCGGTCAAGACGATTGACGAGCAGCCTGGTGAAGAAGAAATCGAAGCTTTTTACCGGCAATATCAAGATAATTATCGTACCCCCGAGCAAGTTTCGGTCGATTATATCGAGTTATCGCTTAATGAGCTTGCCGACGCGGTCGAGGTTGACGACGATAAATTGCGTGCTTTTTATGAAGAGCAAAAGGAGTTTTTCAGCACTAAAGAGCGCCGAAAAATCAGCCACATACTGTTTGCAGTGACGAGTGAAACCGATGATGCGGCAGCGTTGGCAAAGGCACAGGCAGCAAAACAGCAATTGCAAACCGAGTCGTTTGCTAAAGTTGCCGAAGCCTTGTCCGATGATAAATTAACGGCAAAATCCGGCGGTGATTTAGGGCTATTCGAAGCCGGCGTAATGGAAAAAGCCTTCGAGGATGCAGCGAGTGCGCTGCAGTTGGGTGAGGTTTCCGATCCGGTTAGGTCGGCTTTCGGTTATCACCTGATTAAAGTGACCGAACTGATTCCCCGGGAAACTAAGTCTTTCGAGGATGTTAAGGATGAAGTAAAACGATCCTACCAAAAAACGGAAGCCGAAAATAAATATTACGAGCTTGGGCAAACGCTGACGGAGTTCAGCTACGAGCATTCCGAAGACTTGCTCGAAGTAGCGGACGCTTTAGGGTTGACGATTAAAACGACGAAACTCTTTACCCGTGACCAAGGCGAAGGGATCGCCGCGGAACAGAGGGTTCGTAATACAGCGTTTTCTGAAGATGTCTTGAAAGGCAATAACAGCGAGCCGCTCGAACTGGAGGGCGATCGATTGATCGTACTGCATGTCAAGGATCATCAGCCTGCTGCCGTGCGCGAACTGGCTGAAGTCAAGAATGACGTCATCGAAGCGTTGTTGTTGTCGAAATCTAGACGTCAAGCTGAAGAGCGGGTGTTCGATCTTAAAAGCCGGGCAATAGCCGGCGAGAGCTTGAAGAAATTAGCCGAAGAAGCAAACGATGTTAGTCACAAATCGATAAAAGGCTTGTCGCGCACTAGTTCGGAAGTTCCCGGCGAACTTTTGCAGGCTGTTTTTAAAGCCGCCAAACCTGTCGCTGATCAGCCGAATCTTTTTGTCGCGCCTTTGAGCAGCGGTGAGCAAGTGTTGGTGAGCTTGCAGAATGTTACTGATGGCAAGATGACTGAAGAAGACAAAAAACGTATGGAATTGGCAACCAAAAATATTGCCAATGCGTTAGGTCAGTCGTTATTTAGTGCGGTAATGGCAAATTTGCAAGAAAAGGCCGATGTAATTGTCCGATCAAAATGATTGAGTCCGGATCTTGGGGCAGCGTTTTAGCAAAAGCGTTGCCTTATCGGATTTAAAAATGGCATAACGTTCATGAAGGCCCGGCCATCGCCCCGACAAATGAAAGTGCGAGGAATGGCTGGGTACGGTCACTCGCCCGACAGGACGCCGTAAATACGTCCATGTAGGCTCGACGGCGGCGACTGATTGCCATGGATGGCATGAATGCAGATTTTGCAGGAGCAAAAATCTGCCCTGCCGCCGACGCCTGTCGATCGAGCAACCGCACCCGCTTCGGTTCGCATACTTTCACAGTCAAAAAAGGGAGCTTTAAGCTCCCTTTTTTGACTGCGTTATTCTTGGAAAGAATTAGGATGCAGCTAAACCCGCTATGTTATAGCCGGCGTCAACATAGGTAATTTCTCCGGTGATGCCGGAAGCCAGGTCCGAGCATAAAAATGCCGCAGCATTGCCGACTTCTTCTATGGTGACATTCTTTTTCAGTGGTGACGTATCAGCCGCTTTACTCAGCATCGCCTTAAAATTGTTAATGCCGGAAGCGGCTAGTGTTCTAATGGGGCCGGCTGAAACCGCGTTGACACGGGTGCCTTCGGCACCTAAGGCTACGGCCATATAGCGGACATTGGCTTCCAGGCTGGCTTTAGCGACCCCCATGACATTGTAATTCGGGATCGCGCGTTCGGCGCCTAGATAGCTTAGCGTCAACAAGGCGCCGTTGCGTCCTTTCATCATCGGCCGGCCCGCTTTAGCCAGTGCGGTAAAGCTGTAAGAACTGATATCGTGAGCGATTTGAAAATTCTCTCGGGTCGTGGCTTCGACATAATCGCCGTCCAGCGCTTCTCTAGGCGCATAAGCCACCGAATGCACGATGCAGTCCAGTCCATCCCAATGCTTGCCCAGTTCCTTGAATACGCCTTCGATATGGTCGTCATTGCTGACATCGCACTCGACAGTAATATTGGAGCCGCACTCGGCGGCCATTGTAACGACACGTTCTTGCAATTTGTCGTTTTGGAACGTAAATGCCAGTTCGGCACCTTCACGGTGCATTGCCTTGGCAATACCCCAAGCGATTGAGCGGTTGCTGGCCAAGCCGACAATCAAGACGCGTTTGCCTTGCATGAAACCCATATTATCTCTCCATTGGTTTATTGTTAGAATAACGCAAAGTATCTCTAACCGTTAATTTGATGTCCAGCCTTTTGTGGATGAATACGCTGCTGATGAACATAAAATCTAAAACTATCGGTGTAAAAGCAGTTTTGTCGGCATTTGCCATAT
The DNA here is from genome assembly GCF_038051925.1 of Methylotuvimicrobium sp. KM2. Lineage (NCBI taxonomy): Bacteria > Pseudomonadati > Pseudomonadota > Gammaproteobacteria > Methylococcales > Methylococcaceae > Methylotuvimicrobium > Methylotuvimicrobium sp. KM2. The sequence goes on from NZ_CP150634.1 coordinate 1,245,506, forward strand.
TATTAAGTGCTTGCGATATCTCGCAATTAAATAATCCTTATTCCAAAAAAGACGCTGATTTGGTCGTACTTTATTCTGCATTTACGGAGCGCCCGAAGCATCTGGACCCGGCGATTTCCTATAGCGCCAACGAATATACGTTTCTCGGACAGATTTATGAGCCGCCATTTCAATATCACTACCTCAAAAGGCCTTATGAATTGGTACCGTTGACCGCGATGCAAATGCCGGAAGTAGTCTATCTTGATGTTGAAGGTAACCCGTTACCTGAAAACGCTGCGGAAGCGCATATTGCCTTTACCGATTATCTGATTGAAATCAAAGCGGGAGTTCGTTATCAGCCGCATCCGGCGTTTGCCAAAAACAGTGACGGAACGTATCGATATCATGCATTAAATGATTCGGAGATAGTGCACATAAACGCGTTGGCTGATTTCGATCAGTTAGAGACCCGGGAGTTGGTGGCTGAAGATTACGTTTATCAAATCAAACGCCTGGCTTATTCAAAGATTCAATCGCCGATCGCTGAATTAATGAAGCAGTATATTGTCGGATTCGATGAGTTTTATGAGGCTACCCGAGATGTCGAAACCGGTGAATTAATGCAGCGGAAACTTTCCGGTGCGGAAGCGTTGGGCAAGTACCGTTACAAAATTCGAATCAACGGCAAGTATCCGCAATTCAGTTATTGGTTGGCAATGCCGTTTTTCGCGCCGATGCCTTGGGAAGCCGATGTTTTTTATCATCAGGATGGTTTAATCGAAAAAAATATCACGCTCGATTGGTATCCGGTCGGTACCGGACCTTTTTTATTGGCGGAAAATAATCCGAATCGGCGCATGGTGCTGGAAAAAAACCCCAATTTTCGCTTCGAAGCCTATCCCGACGAGGGCGAGCCTGATGATCGAGAGCAAGGCTTGCTCGAAGATGCCGGAAAGGCCCTGCCTTTTATCGATAAAGTCGTGTTTACGCTGGAAAAGGAAACGATTCCCTACTGGCAAAAATTCCTGCAAGGTTACTATGATGCATCCGGCATCGCCTCCGATAGTTTCGACCAAGCCGTGCAATTTTCCGGCAGCGGCGAAGTAGGTTTGACCCATTCGATGGAAGAAAAAGGCATTCAATTGAAAACATCGACGGTCACCGCGATCTATTATATGGGCTTCAATATGCTGGATAGCCTAGTCGGTGGTTTGTCCGATGAGGCTAGAAAGTTACGCCAAGCGATCGCTATCGCGGTCGACTATGAGGAATTTATTTCGATATTCATGAATGGTCGCGGCGAAGCCGCGCAGGGCGTTTTGCCGCCGGGGATATTCGGTTACGCAGAAGGGCAGGAAGGACTCAATCGCTATGTTTACGATTGGGTGGACGGAAAACCGAAGCGAAAGAATATTGAGGCGGCTCGTCAATTAATGGTTGAGGCCGGATACCCCGGGGGGATAGATCCCAAAACCGGCCAACCCTTGATTCTGTATTTCGACACGACCTCGTCGGGTATCGATGATCGATCTAGATTAAACTGGTTTCGCAAGCAATTTAGACAATTAGGGATTAAGTTGGTCATCCGTGGGACCGATTACAATCGTTTTCAACAAAAAATGCGTGCCGGCAATGCGCAAATTTATATGTGGGGTTGGAATGCCGATTACCCCGATCCGGAGAATTTCTTTTTTCTGCTTTATGGACCAAACGGAAAAGTGCAATTCGGCGGTGAAAATACCGGTAATTACCAAAATCCTGAGTTCGATCGCATATTCGAAAAAATGCGTAATATGGATAACACGGATGAGCGTTTTCGCTTGATTCAGAAATTACAAGAACAAGTTCGTTATGATGTGCCGTGGTTGTTCGGCTTTTATCCGAAAGATTTCATTCTTTATCACCAGTGGTATAAAAATGTGAAGCCGAATTTAATGGCGAATAATCGTTTAAAGTACGTTCGCATCGATACAGCCATGCGTACCGAAAAAAGACAGCAGTGGAATCAGCCGGTTTTCTGGCCTATTGTGCTCGTTTTATTGTTGTTGGCTGTCTTGATTGTTCCGGCAATACTCGCTTATCGCCGTAAAATCAGAGCGATTGCTCATTAGTTTTTATTGATTTACAAGGTTTTGGAGACCTAGCGATGATTCAATATATCATCCGACGAATTTTATATGCATTTCCGCTATTGCTGGGTGTAAACATTCTGACGTTTGTGTTGTTTTTCGTCGTAAACAGCCCCGAAGATATGGCGCGTATGCAACTCGGGCACAAGCATGTCACCGAGCAAGCCGTCGAGAACTGGAAGCAGCAGCGAGGTTATCATTTGCCGCTGTTGTGGAATGCTGAGGCTAGCGGGACAAGCAAGATCACCGAAACAATTTATTTTCAAAAATCGGCCGGTTTGTTTTGGTTCGATTTCGGAATTTCCGATAGCGACCGGCGTAATATCGGTGCCGATATCAAGCAGCGGATGTGGCCCAGTTTGGCAGTGGCATTGCCGACTTTATTGCTGGGTCTGATCACGAATATTTGCGTCGCCTTGCTGATGGTTTTGTTTCGCCGATCTTATCTTGAATTCGGCGGTATTGTGCTTTGTGTCGTGTTGATGTCGGTATCGTCATTGTTTTATATCATCGGCGGACAATTTTTTATCGGCAAGGTGCTGAAGCTGGTGCCGATTTCCGGCTACGATGGGGGCTTTCAAGCGTTGAAGTTCATAGTGCTACCGATAGTCATCGGTGTGATCTCCGGCATCGGTTCCGGGGGGAGATGGTACAGAACGCTGTTTTTGGAGGAAGTCGAAAAGGACTATGTGCGAACCGCTAGAGCCAAAGGCTTGTCCGAGACCCAAGTGTTGTTCCGGCATGTGTTAAAAAACGCAATGATACCTATTTTGACTGGCGTGGTCGTGGTGCTGCCGTTGTTATTTATGGGAAGCTTGATCATGGAGTCGTTTTTCAGTATTCCTGGCCTGGGTAGTTATACGATCGATGCGATTAACAGTCAGGATTTCGCGATTGTCCGGTCAATGGTCTTTCTTGGCTCGGTGCTTTATATCGTTGGGCTGTTATTGACCGATATTTCTTATACTTTAGTAGACCCTAGAGTCAGGTTGTCATAATGGTTGTTTTATGGACCGATGCGCTTATTTTTGTGTTGCTGCTCGGCATGATCGTGTTGTCGGTTTCTATGCTGCGCAACCCTCGAATGAGCCGGCCGTTAAGGCAAATAGGCACGAGTAAGACCGGCATGGTATCGCTGACGGTGCTGCTATTTTTCGTGGCGGTGGGTTTGCTCGACTCGATGCATTTTCATTCGAAGGATTCCAATGAAATCGTCAGTGTTTTGGATCAATGGCTATCGCCGATTCGTTTGCATGGCGAAAAGACTTATTCGGCACCATTTGCTGCTCATCTTTTCGGCAAGGAGTTAATGGTGCTAGAAGATGGCAGTCCCGTATGGGCTTATCCGCGATTGCAATACGGCGGGGCTCATTTGGATGATCCGGAATCCGAGTTGTTCTTCGATGTTTTAATGAAGGCGTCTATCGGTTTCATTAAAAGCGCAATTCCTGCGGTTATCGTGCTTGTCTTATTGGTGCAAAGGCTTCGGCGCCGGCAAAATGCTTTAATAAGTCAAGCTTCAGTCAAGGCTGTTGCTTGGACCGTCTTTTGGATCGTGACGGTGTGCGGTACATTGCTTGAGTTGTCGTCGTATTATCATGTGTTAGGCACCGATAAAGTCGGTGAGGATGTGTTGTACCAGGCGATTAAAAGCATTAGAACCGGGCTCGTTATCGGGACGTTGACGACGCTGATTATGCTGCCGCTGGCAATCGTATTTGGTATTCTCGCGGGTTTTTTCCGAGGATGGGTCGATGATACGATTCAATATTTGTACACGACCCTCAATTCGATTCCGAGTGTATTGTTGATTGCCGCCTCGATTCTGGTCGTGCAAGTCTATATGGCGAAAAATGAAGAACAGTTCACCAGCTTGATCGTTCGCGCCGATATGAGGCTACTGTTTTTATGCATAATTTTGGGAGTGACCAGTTGGACAGGACTATGCCGTATGCTGCGCGCCGAAACACTGAAACTACGCGAGATGGAATATGTACAAGCGGCTTCGGCGCTCGGAGTCAGGCGAAGAGTCATTTTATTTCGGCATATTCTGCCGAATGTGATGCATATCGTATTGATTTCTGTCGTGCTCGACTTTAGTTCTTTGGTGTTGGCTGAGGCGGTCTTGTCGTATATCAATATCGGTGTCGATCCGACCACGCATAGTTGGGGTAATATGATTAACGGTGCCCGGCTTGAAATGGCGCGCGAACCGGTGGTTTGGTGGTCGTTGGCGGCATCGTTCCTATTCATGTTTACGCTGGTACTTGCCGCGAATCTGTTCGCCGATTCGGTCAGGGACGCATTCGATCCGAGGCGCATGGGATGAACCGAAGCCCCGTTCTTGAAGTTAAAAATTTAACAGTCAAATTCGGCTCCGATAATCCGGTGGTCGATGCCATCGGCTTCGAGGTACATGCCGGTGAAACGTTTGCAATTGTTGGCGAATCGGGTTCCGGTAAGTCGATTACCGCGTTATCGGTATTGCGGTTATTGCCGGTCAATGCAAGCGTCGTGGCGGATGAAATCAACCTGAATGGCGTCGATCTATTGCGCAAGGCCGAATATGAGTTGTGCAAAATTCGCGGTCGGCGTGTTGCATTGATCTTTCAGGATCCGATGTCATCGCTTAATCCGGTGATGACGGTCGGTGAACAAATTGCTGAAGTGCTTAAATTACATTTCTCGATGACGAAACAAACGATTCGGCAACGCGTCATCGAATTATTGACGCGGGTTGAAATTCCGGAACCTGAAAAGCGGGCCGGCGAATATCCACATCAATTATCGGGGGGGCAGCGGCAAAGGGTCATGATCGCGATTGCGTTGGCCGGCGAACCCGATTTATTGATCGCCGACGAACCGACGACCGCTCTGGATGTGACGATTCAGGCGCAAATCTTGGCGCTCCTTAAGGCGATTCAAAATAAGACCGGCATGGCGTTATGGTTGATCAGTCATGATTTGGCATTGGTTTCGACGATGGCCGATCGCATTGCCGTGATGCAAAATGGCAAAATCGTCGAGACTGGACGGAGCGCTTCGATATTTCAAAATCCCACGCATCCTTATACGCGAAAATTGCTCGATGCCTTGCCGTCGATGGATAGTTGTCTCGGTCATCAAAG